>NZ_JAJGSX010000029.1 GCF_021245725.1 Pseudonocardia sp. TRM90224
AAACAAACTGGCATAAAACCAATTCATGATAAAGCTCGACACACTGTTGAGTTCTCAAAAGACACCCGCACACCATCGGCTACCGCTAGGCAGCTATCCGGGGCCTGTGCCAACCACTGTACACCTCCCGATCCGAGTGGATCCGGGGGCCCCAGTGAGGCGATCAGCTAACCCTGTTGACCTCAGCCCCGAGGGGCTTCGTTCTGTCCGGTGTCTCGCTGACAAAGAGAAAGTTACGCCAGGGGTTGACAGGACGTCAAATCGGCCCCCCTAAACGGCGCTGACCAGCGCAAACGACCTGATTCCTGTCACTCACCGTCGTTGCCGGCCGGTTGCGGCGCGACGAACGGTCAGCGTCGCCTGTCCACTTCGGCGGCGTTCCCGTCCTCGATGGATGAGCCCTGACCTGCGGCGATGCCCTCAGGAGTGGGACCACCCTGGTCGTCGGAGGGCTCTTCCACGTCGTTCGCGTCCACTTTCGTGTGACCTGGGGAACATTCTGATTCGTCGCTCTGCGCGACCAACGGTGCGGTTCCCGTCGCCAGGCGGCTGAGCATCGCGTTGTACGCCTTCAGCTCCGCATCCCCATCCACCTCTGCCCGACGATCGGCGCTTCTGGCCGACCGTTCGTCCTGGCGCGACCATTGGATGAGCAGGACGACGACAACGAGCAGCAGCGGAATCTCCCCCGATGCCCACGCGAGGCCGCCGCCGAGGCGCTGGTCGTCGAGCGGATTGGGCACCCACGGCAGGCCGAGCGACCGGTAGTACTCCCCGCCGATCACCGAGTTGTAGCTCATCAGCGCCACCCCGAAGAAGGCGTGGAACGGCACGGACGCGAAGACCACGCCCAGCCGCGCGGCGGGTGGCAGCCGGCGGGGCGCCGGGTCGATGCCGACGATCGGCCAGAAGAACAGCGAGCCGACCAGCAGGAAGTGCAGGTTCATGACGACGTGCGCCCAGTGCTCCGGCAGCGCGGCGGCGAACAGCCCCGAGAAGTACAGGAGGTAGTAGCTCCCGACGAACAACGGCAACGTGACGAGCGGGTGGGTCAGCAGGCGCGCAACCGGCGAGTGGACGCCGGCCAGCAGCCACTCCCGTGGTCCCGGCGGACCCGTGCGCCCCGCGGGCGGCAACGCCCGCAGCGCGAGCGTGACCGGCCCACCGAGCACCAGCAGGATCGGCACGAGCATCGACAGGATCATGTGCTCGGCCATGTGCACGCTGAACATGGCGTGCCCGTACGGTCCGATCCCCGAGCTCGTCGCGATGAGCAGCGCGGCGCACCCCGCCAGCCACGCGATCGTCCGGCCGACCGGCCACGCGTCACCTCTCCTGCGCAACCGGAGCACGCCGAGCACGTAGCAGAGCGCCATCGCGAGCGCGGCCGTGCCGAAGATCAGGTCGAACCGCCACCCGAACGCGAGCGCGGCCGGCGTCGGCGGCCCGAAGAGGTCGTAGCCGAGCACCACCTCGAGCCGCGACGGGGCGCCTTCCCCGGTGTCGGGTGTCGCACTGCGCCCCAACGCCACGGCCAGCCCGATGGTGGCGGCCATCAGCACCACCTCGGCCCCGCCCAGCCGTAGCAGTGCGCCGGGTCTCCCCTGCGCCGCGGCGTCGACCGAGCTGCGCCGGTGCGCGGCTCCCATTGCGCCCAGCACGATCAGCGCGGCCGTCTTGAGCAGGATGAGCAGCCCGTACGTCGAGCCGAACAGCGCCGCGATCGGGATGCGCACCAGCGCGTTGACCACACCGGTGACGGCCAGCGCCGTCCAGCACACCAGCGCCAACCGGGAGAAGCGTGGGACCGCCGTGGCCAGGCCGGTGAGCCGGTCGGGTGCCCTGCCTGCGGCGAGCACCAGCACCGCGACGAGTCCGCCGACCCACAGCGATGCCGCAAGCACGTGCAGCACGAGGCTGTTGGTGGCGATGTCGTGCGAGCCGCCCGACGCCGAGTGCCCCGTGAGCGTCACCGGGAGCGGGCCGAGCAGCGCCACCCCGAACAGGACGACGCTCCAGCCCCACGTCAGCACCGTGCGGCAACCCACCACGACCACCAGCGCGATCAGCGCGGTGAAGCCCCACGACGTCGACGCGGACAGGCGGGGCACCAGATCGACGAGCAGCCGCAGATCGAGCACGTCGGAGACGGGGCGGCCCAGCGCATCGGCGACCGTCAACGGGATCAGCAAGGCTGCCGCGACCGTCCAGCCGACGGCGGTCCACGACGCGATCCGCAGCGCCCGGTACCCGGAGACGTCCAGGTACCCGGAGCGTTGGGGTGGCACGAGGAACGCCGCCAGCAGCGTGCCGCCGAGCGTCAGGACCATGAAGGTCTCCGCCGCCGCGCGCACCGCGGGGAGGCCGATCGTCGTCAACGTCCCCGGGTCGGGAAGGCCGAGCGACGCCAGCGGACGGGCACCCGACATCGCGGTGATGCCACCCGCGATCAGCACGGCGATCAGGACGCCGAGCCCGATCAGCATCGGCATCCCGTCGGGTTGGCGGTTCCGCGGAGTCGGTGCGGCTGGCTCGACGGTCGCTTGCGCCATGCCCCTCAGGCTATGCCCGTGTCGTGCGACGCCAGGCGGGCGGCGGCGCGCGGTGGGGGTGCGACACTGCCGGCGTGGTCGACGGCGACGAGGCGGAGCGTGTGCTGCACGCGCTCACCGACCGGTTCGGACGGGGGCCGCTGGAGTGGGCGGCGGCCCCGCTCACGAAGGCCGAGCGGGTGCTCGACCTGTGTTGCGGGACGGGCGCCCTCGCCGATGCGTTGCCCGGCAGCTGGGTCGGCGTCGATGCGGCGGCGGGGCCGCGGCGCCCCCGGATCCGTGGTCTGGCCACCGCGCTCCCGCTGCGGACGAGCTCGGTCGACGGGATCTGCATGCTGCTCGTCCTGCCCCGGCTCGGTGCGGTGGACGCCGTCTTCGCCGAGCTGCGACGGGTGCTGCGACCTGCGGGGACGCTCGTGCTGCTGGTCCCCTCGGCGGCGCCGCGGTCGCTGGCCGAGCTGGGCCTGCTGCGCAAGGTGCACCGCAGCGGCTGGACGAACCGCTCCGCATTGGACGGTGCGGGCTGGCTGCTGACGGCAGCGGACTTCGCGCTGCTCTCCGACGACCGGGAGCTCTTCCGCTATCGGCCGGGGCCGGAGCACGACCCGGTCGCCGACACGATGGCGCTGGCCACGGCCGGGGTGTGGCCGCCATCGCCGGCCGCTGATGTGCCGGTGCTCCTCGCCCGGCGCGCCGGCCAGCCGATCCCGGTGCCTATGCGCAGGATCGTCGCGCGCCGCTGAGCCCGGCTCTGCGGTGGCGACCCATCGGCTCGGGTCAGCCCAGCTCGCGTTCGGCTGCGGCGCCCACGACGAGCGGCGTGTCGTCGGCGATCATCGGCTCGTCCACGAGGTCGGCGACGATGACGGTGATGTTGTCGGGGCCGCCGCCCGCGTTCGCGCTCTCGATCAGCCTCGCCACCGCGCCGGCCCGTTCCGGCTCGTTCGTCAGGATCTCCCGCACGCCGTCGTCGTCGAGCACGGCGGTGAGGCCGTCGGAGCAGATCAGGTAGCGGTCGCCGACCCGGCCTTCGTAGAGGAAGAGGTCGGGCTCGGCCGCCGCGCCGTCCTGGAGCGTGCGGATGAGCCATGACCTGCGCGGATGGTCGACGGCCTCCTCCGCGGAGATCCGGCCCTCGTCGACGAGCGCCTGCACGAGGGTGTGGTCGCGGGTGAGGCGCAGCAGCTCGCCGTCGCGCAGGAGATAGGCGCGCGAATCGCCGATGTGCGACACGCCGATGCGGTCGCCGTCGACGAGGAACGCGACGACGGTGGTGCCGGTGCCGCGCAGCTCGGCGTTGTCGTGCGCGAGGGCGGTGAGGCGGCC
Organism: Pseudonocardia sp. TRM90224; assembly: GCF_021245725.1. Taxonomy (GTDB): domain Bacteria; phylum Actinomycetota; class Actinomycetes; order Mycobacteriales; family Pseudonocardiaceae; genus Pseudonocardia. Next base: position 3,879 of record NZ_JAJGSX010000029.1, read on the forward strand.
TGCGGCGTCGTCGAGCGCGGCGCTCAACGTGCCGAGCAGGTCCACGTCGCGCAGGTTGGCCCCGCGAAGTTGGGAGTCCATGTCGAGCAGCGCCGATATCGCGACGGAGCTGGCCACTTCGCCGTGGGCGTGCCCGCCCATACCGTCGGCGACGGCGAGCAGTCGCGGACTTGTGGCAGCCGAATCCTGGTTCATCGGCCTGCGTCGGCCGGTGTCGGAGCCGGCCGCGGAGCGCAGCGTCGGAGCCATGGCGTCAGACTCTCATGCTGTGAACATGCTTCACAAGCAGGGTTACTGTGAACTAGCGTCACTACGTGGCTGGTGACACGACCGTCAGCACGGGCGAGATCGCCCGGCTCGGCGGTGTGGGCCGGGCCGCGGTGAGCAACTGGCGTCGACGCCACAAGGACTTCCCCACGCCGGTCGCCGGCACAGCGGCGAACCCGCGGTTCGCGCTGGTCGACGTCGAGGCATGGCTCCGTCGTAACGGGAGACCGTACCGGCTGTCCCCCGCGGACCGCGCATGGCAACACCTTCGCCCCGAAGGCGACGACCTCCACGTCGCCAGCAGGCTTGCCGCAGCGGGTGAGTTCCTGCTCGCCGACTACGACCCAGCGCTGCTCGAACGCCTTCCCGGGCGGCCCACCCAGCTGCGGATCGACCGCCCGCTGCGGCAGGCGCTGAGCGAGATGACCGCGTCCATGGGCGCGGGTGCGGCGTTCGAGGAGATCTGCGGGCGACACCGCCGCCGGCAGGATCCGACCGACGAGCTCGCGGCCGCCATGGCCCAGATCGCGATGCCGACGGCCGGCACGTTGCTCGACCCGGCATGCGGCACGGGCGCGCTGCTGCTCGCGGCGGCTCCACGGCTCGCGCTGGGGCAGGCGGGCGACCCGGTCGTCGCCCGGATCGCCGCGACGCGGCTCCTGCTCGCGGGGATCGAGTGTGAGCTGCTCGCGTCCGATGCGCTGCTCGCGCCGGGCTTCCCCGGCGAGCCGGTCGACGCCGTGGTGTGCAACGCGCCTGGTGACAAGGCCCGCGGGCATGCCGCGCTGGCCGGCGATCCGCGTTTCGTCCACGGGCTGCCGCCGCGCAACGAGCCCGAGCTCGCGTGGCTGCAGCACAGCCTCAGCAGGGTCCGTCCCGACGGCATGGTGGTGGTGCGGATGCCACACGCCGCCGCATCGCGACGGTCGGGGCGCCGGATCCGCGCGAGCCTGCTGCGCAGCGGCGCCCTCCGGGCCGTCATTACGGTGCCGGAAGGAGATCTGTGGGTGCTGCGCGCCGCGGCCGACGACACGGGCCCGGCGCGGGCGCTGCTGCTCGGACGGGTGCCGCCGGAGCGGGCCGCCCCGCTCTGGGAGGAGTTCGGCGCGGGCGCGGCGACCCCCCGGGGCGGTGTTGTCGTCCCGGTGGTCGACCTGCTCGACGACGACGTCGACCTCAGCCCCGACCGGCACCTGCCGCGCGCGGACGGGACGGATCCGGGACACGCCTTCGCAACGCTGCTCGGCTCCGGCGCCGAGGACGTCCCCGCGCTCGAGGCGCTGCCGGAGCGGCGGGCGCTGCCCACCGCAACCGTCACGGAGCTGACGAGGGCAGGCGCGCTGCGGCTGCGGCACGCGCCGTCGCGGCTCGCGCTCGGCAGCGGCTCGGTCGCCGTGCTCACCGCGGCCGACCTCGCCGTCGGCACCACTCCGACGGCGCGCACGACGTCGGGCCCCGCGCTGGTCAGGATCCGGCCGGGAGACGTCGTCGCGGCGGCGATGGGCCGGGTCCGTGTGGCGTCGGCGAAAGCCGTGCTCGGGCCGGGTCTGACGGTGTACCGCGTCGACCCCGAGCAGCTCGATCCCGAGTTCCTGGCCGGCGTGCTGCGGGCCGCACCCGCGGTCGGGAACGGCTCGTCGCGCTACGGGCGGGTGCGGGTGCCGCTGATGGAGCTCGCCGAGCAACGCGCGTACGGCGCGGCCTTCCGCGAGCTGCTGGAGACCGCCGACGTCGCGCGCGCCGCGGCGACGCGGGCGGAGCAGCTGCAGCAGCTCGGCGAGGAAGGGCTGGTCACCGGGTGGTTGCGGCCCAGGCCGTGTTGAGGAAGTCAGGGTCGATGCTCTTCGTGATCCAGATCGCCGCTGGCAAGGCGCCGCCACGAGCCGTCGTACTTGACGTACCCGGTCGTGGCGGCAACGCCGCCAGCGGCGATCTGGGCGCGAAGAGCGCGATCAGGACTTTCTCAACACGGCCTGGTTAGGGTCCGAGAGGTGTGGGACACCTCGGGGCGGCTGCTGCGGGTGCTCGAGCTGCTCCAGCAACGCCACGAGTGGAGTGCGACGGAGCTGGCCGAACGCCTGGACGTCTCGACGCGGACGATCCGCCGCGACGTCGATCGGCTCCGCGCGATCGGCTACCCGGTCGAGGCCAAGCTCGGCGTCGACGGCGGCTACCACCTGGAGCCGGGCGCGACGCTCCCGCCGCTGATGTTCGACGCCGACGAGGCCGTCGCGACCGTCCTCGCGTTGCAGGCGTTCAGCTCCTCGCCGATCGGGCCCGCCGACGGCAGCGCGTTGCGTGCGCTCGTGAAGCTGGTGCGCGTGATGCCGCGGCGCCTGCGCGGCCGGATCGACGCGGTGGTGAGCGGGGTGCGCCAGACCGACGTGGGGACGATCCGCGGCCAGGACGCGCCGCTCATGTCGATGGAGGCGCTCGTGGACGTCGCTGCGGCGTGCCGCGACCGGCGGCGGGCCACCGCCGTGAACGCGACCGACGGCGAGCTGCTCATCGACCCGCTGAGCGTCGTCCGGGCGGGGCAGCGCTGGTTCCTGGTGGCGTGGGACGTCGTCGCCGGTGAGTGGCGCACTCTGCGCGTCGATCACCTGACGTCGTTCGAGGCGACCGACCGGCCCGCGATGCCGCGGGAGCCACCGAGCGCCGACCTGGAGAGCTACGTCGTCCAGCACCTCGGACGGCAGATCCAGCAGGTGCGGGCGACGGTCCGGGTCGAGGCGCCGGCGGAGCGGGTGGTGCCGTGGATCGACCCGGCGTTCGGCACGGTGGAGCCGGCCGGTGCGCAGGCATGCGTCGTCCGCTGCGGGGCGGACACCTACGCGGCCATCGCACGCTGGATCCTGCTGCTCGACGCCGAGGTCACCGTCGTCGAGCCGGCCGAGCTCGCCGCGGAGTACGCGACGATCGCCGAGCGGGCGGCCGACATCGCCCGCCGCTACCGGTCCGCCGGCTGAGGGTTTCAGGAGCTGCTGGCCGCGCTCGCGCTGACCGCGGCGGACACCGCGATCGCCACGCTGGTCTGCACGGCCTGCACGGCCTTGCGCACCGCGGCGCCGGCCCACTCGCCGCTGGTGATCTCACGTGCGCGGGCCCGGACCTCCCGCCGCGGGCCGTCGACGATCTTGTGCTCGGCCTTCACGGCGTGCAGGAGCGACACGAGGCAGGCGGTGTGCTCGTCGGGCCGGCCGCCTTTCAGCAGCACGTCGCCGAGGCGGGACCGCAGTGCCTCTCGCGGTGCGGGGTCGATCGCGGGCCAGGCCGTCGCCGGGAACAGCCCGAGCCGCCGTTCGGAGCGGCGATCGAGCACCCCGCGCTCGACGAGCCGCTCCAGCACCGGGACACGGGTCTTCGACGCGAGCCGCTCGACGGCGCGCTGGGCGCGGACCGGACTTCCACCCAGCTTGGCGAGCGCGGCGTCGAGGATGTTGTTGCCGGTCGACGAGGGGTCGGCGACGGTCAGCCGGGCCTTCGCACCCTCGCCGGCGGCGGTGACCCGGCCCGAGAGCGAGAGGTCCAGCAGCAGCGCACCGCCGATCGCCCGGTCCAGCGAGGTTCCGTCGACGATCGACCGTCCGGTCGTGGGATCGAACAGCAACAGGGCGAGGTCCTCAGCAACGCTTGCCATGCGGTTCTCCTTTCACCCTGCCCGCAGCGCGAGCAGAACTGCCGTCTGAAGTTCCGTTGCGGCGGCGTCGAGGTCGAACGTGGGGTCGGCGATCCACTCGGCCACCACCCCGTCGAGCGCACCACCGATCGCCAGCGCCATCACGCGGGAGTCGACGTCGCGGAACCTGCCCGCTTCCTTGCCGAGGTCGATCATGCTCGCGACGGCCTGCCACCGCTGGGTGGCACCTGTGGTGCCCGGTGCGGCCGCCCCTGTGTTCGCCAGCACCTCGACGATGACGCGGACGTGCGTCGGGTGCTCGCCGAGGTGGCGCATCGCCGCCCCGATGTAGGCGACGATCATGCCCTCGGCGTCGGGCGCGGCCTCCACCTGCTGCGACACCGCTGCCACGTAGGCATCCAGCACGTGCGCGAGCGCCGCCTCGATCACCTTGTCCTTGGACGTGAAGTGGTAGAGCACCGCGGCCTTGGAGATCCCAGCCGCCGCCGCGATGGCCGAGAGGGACGTGCCGGCGTGGCCGCGCTCGGACATCAGCCCGATCGTGCAGTCGACGATCTGCCGGCGCCGCGCCTCCTCGGTGAAGGTGAGCCGCCGGTTCTCCGTCATGTCCTGCCTCCGGTCACACGTCGCGCGAGCGGACGCTCCAGAGTGCGAGCGCCCCGGCGAGCATCGTCCACCCGACGAGTGACAGCGCAGCGGGCCCCGCGGCCAGGTACTCGGCGGTGCCGGGGTCGGCGGCGCCCGAGATCCCGTGCAGCGCAGCGGCGGGCAGCAGCACGACCAGCCCACCGATACCGGGGATCCACCCGACGATCGCCGGCAGCACCAGCAGCACGAGCGCCATGACGACGCCGCCGCCGGAGCTGCGGAATGCGAGCGCGCCCGCCATCGCGACCAGCGCGTAGAAGACGGGCCCGAGCGCCGAGCCGAGCGCGAGCCGAACGAGCGGGCCGTCGACCGGGACGCCCGGCACCCCGGACACGAGCAGCGCCAGCTCACCGACGAGCACGCACAGCACGGCCGTCACCACTGCCACACCGAGCGCCACAGCCGCGACGACCGTCGCCTTCGCGATCACGACCCGGCCGCGACGCGGCGTGAGCACGAACGTCGGCTGCACCGTGCCCGTCGAGTACTCGGACCCGGCGAACGACGCTCCGAGCACGATCAGGACGATCGCCGCGACGTCGATGCCGACGAGCGCGGCGCCGATCACGTCGGACGGCGCAACGTCGCCGATGCTGCGGCCCTGCGTGATGGGCAGGCTGACGATGAACAGCAGCGCCATCAGCGTCGATGCCGCGACGGCGACGGCCGTGAGCCACGGCAGGGACCGGATGGTCGAGAACTTGGTGCGTTCCGCGCGGAACGCGGCGACGACGGTCATGACCGTCCTCCAGGTGCTCCGGGTGAGGTGAGGGCGAGGAACGACTCCTCGAGCCCGCTGGCGTGCAGCGAGAGCTCGCGCAACGCGACGCCGCTCTGCAGCGCCAGCCGGCCGATCGCGTCGGGTGTGGTGCCGCGGACGTCGATCGCGTCGGCGTCAGCGCCGTCGGTCACGGACGCGCCGGACCGGCGCAACGCTTCGGCGAGAAGCGGCAGCCCCTCGGGATCGGCCGCGGCGACCCGCACGGCGGCCGCGCGCCCGCGCAGCTCCGCGACGTCGACGGCGTCGATGAGCCGACCGTGCCCGATCACGACGACCCGCTCGGCCGTCTGCTCCATCTCGTTCATGAGGTGACTGGAGACGAAGACCGTACGACCTTCCGCCGCAAGGTCCTTGAGCAGGGACCGGACCCAGCGGATGCCCTCCGGGTCGAGCCCGTTGAGCGGCTCGTCGAGGATGAGGACGGCCGGGTCGCCGAGGAGCGCACCGGCGATCCCGACGCGCTGCCGCATGCCCAGCGAGAACTCCCCCACCCGCCGGTCCGCCGCGTGCGCGACACCGACCTGGTCGAGCACCTCGTCGACCCGCGCCCGCGAGATGCCGGCGGCGTCGGCCATCCAGCGCAGGTGGTTGCGCGCCGAGCGGCCGGGGTGGATGCAGCCCGGGTCGAGCAACGCACCGACCTGCCGGGCGGGCGCGTCGAGGTCGCGGTAGGCGCGCCCGGCGACCGTGACGCTGCCCGACGTGGGGGTGTCGAGGCCGAGCACCATCCGCATCGTCGTCGACTTGCCTGCGCCGTTGGCGCCGAGGAACCCGGTGACGGCGCCCGGCCGGACGTCGAACGACAGGTCGTCGACGGCCAGCACGTCGCCGTACCGCTTCGTGAGACCACGTGCGCTGATCATGCCGCCTCCTCTGACTGAACGAATGGTAGAGTATCTAACCGATCGGTCAGTCCGCAACGTCCCCACCGTTTTGCCAACTTGCAGACCCGTTCGGGTGTGCAGGTCGGCAAAACGGTGGGGAAGTCGAGGCGCCGGGGAAGATGACCATCGGCGTGCAGCGCTGAAGGACCGCCCGCTACGCTCGACCCAGCGGCACCAGCGGCCGCACCGGCCTCCGTAGCTCAGCTGGACAGAGCAAGAGCCTTCTAATCTCTAGGTCGCAGGTTCGAATCCTGCCGGGGGCACCGACTACCAGGTGAAACGCCTGGTCGAAAGATCGCCAGACGAAGATCAAACGACAGAAAGTCGACGGAAAAGCCCCGCAGGCCTCGCTGATCGAGGTCACCCATCCGCCCCACGTCGAGGTCTCGCCGGCGTGCCTGCGGGGCGCAAGATGGTCGCCATGACCCAGCCCGGCGCCACACCCGACGTGCTCGCCGAGATCCTCTGCGTCGACGAGAACGACCTCCGCTACGTCGCCGACGACTGGGACGCCTGGCTAGCCGAACACGACCTCGACCCACGGCTCCCTCGCCAGCCGAGGCGCGCAGGTAGGTAGCGACACCTCCTACTCCGGGACACGCGACAAACACACCTACCCACGGCAGCTCACATTCCCGTGCAACATCATCCGGGCTGTGTGGGCCGCCGATGAGGCGATTGATCAGTAAGGGGCTGGTAGCGCGACGCCGCCGGGTCGGCCAGATGATCGAAGTGGGCGGGCTTGGGGCACGATGAGCAGCGTCGGATTGCCACAGGGTCGAAGGGTCGGTGTGTCGATGCGCCTCAGACCGGGTTTCCGCATCGGGTCCTCGTTCCAGGCACGCTTCGACGACCAGGGAGCTCGACTCGCGACGATCGGTCACCGCGGCGCGGTCTGGGACGTCGCCAACAGGCAGAAGATCGGCTTCTTCCGCCAGCTCAAGCACACCGCGCACGTCGGCCTCTCACCGGACGGCTCCCTCCTCGTCAGCAAGAACACCGCCGGCGATGTCCTCCTGATCTCCGTCCCGACGCTGACCGAACACATGCGCATGCCGGGAGCGCGCTACGGCGAAGGATCAGATATCCACTTCTCGCCTTGCGGCCGCTACATCATCGACGGGTCCTGGAGCGGACACCTCACCGTGCGGGATGTCGACACCGGTGCCGTGGCGTGGGAGGAGTACGTCGAAGACACGAGGATCGGCTCCATTACCCACAGCTGCGACCGACAGACGTGGGCTTATACCCGCAGCGTCCCGGATGACCGACCGATGACCGAGGTCCTCGTGCGGGAGTGGCCGTTCGCGGATAACCAGCCACGGCTCGTGACCCGCACCCGGCTACTCAAAGCCATCGCCATTCACTCGAACGGTCCGCGCGTCGCCGTCGAAGGAACGACGACACCGCTGCAGATCTGGTCCCTGGACCAGCCAGAACCAGACCGCCAGCACGCCGCAGCGCCGAACTCGATACATGCGATGTCGTGGGCGCCCGATGGTGCCCACCTGGCGTTGTCCACCGACTCCGGACTTCGTGTCCTGACGGCAGATCTGGAACTTGCCTTTGAGCAGAAGCTTGAGTACCCCTCCGACGTGGACTGGTCGCCCGATGGCCGACTCATCGCGGCCGGCGACTGGGGCCGCGGCATCGCCCTCGCGTGGCCGCCGACGGTAGGCGCATGAGCGCTGAATCTTCAAACAAGGCAAGGGAGCCGACGTTCGCCGAGCTACTCGATCGGCTCTTCGTGATCTTGCAGCCGGTTGGAGGCAAGCCACGGAGCCTCCGCGAGGTGTCGAGAAGGGGTCTCCTGCGCTGTCGAAGAATCGGTAGAGGACGCCGGTTCTGTGGACGCCTCAGCCATTCGCGCTGCCCGGCTCGTCAACAACCGGCTGCGGTCGGCGTCCACGCTTGTCGGTGCTGACCGGCGGCTGCGCCCAACGCGACGCCGACGCCCGGGAGGTGCCGATGTGCTCGGCGATGGTCTCGAAGTACTCGCCCTGCTCGTTGAGGGCGGTCAGCACGCGATGCAGCGCGTGCCGGGCAGTGGCCGGCTTGAGCAGTCGCGCGATCGCGTAGAGGTCTTCGGTCGGAACGCCCTGCAGGTCGCCCTCCGGTTCATGACTCGGAAGCACCTTCGCCGCCTCTGGTGTCAGCTCCGCCATGGGGTCGGTAGATGATCTGGGCTTGATTCTTGGTTCTGCGGGCCGGTTTCAGCACCGGTCTCGACACGAGGCATCGCCAGACGTCGCTTGGAGTACTAGGCCCTCTGACCTGCGAAGATGCCACCTCACAGGTGGACGACGAGCCCAGCACGGGCCCGTAGCCCTACTACAAGGACCGGCTCCTACCGGCGTCCTTCGGCCGCTGGCCACGTCCTCCCACGCCTTCGGCGCCAGTCGTCCGCGGCCTGTGCAGCTGAGCCGCGAGTGTCGGAAGCCGATCAACGAGCGTCGGCGACACCGAGCGCGCGCATGCCTGAGCTTCCCGCCGGTCTGCGTGTCACGACGTTGACGACTCCGTCGTAGCCCTCGCAGTACCGCCCGATGGGCAGCCGCGGCCTCGTCGTCGCACATCCGCGAGACCAAGGCGAAGGCCTCGGCCAGCGTGCACCCGCGGTCACGTGCGACGAGCGTGGGCAGGGCCAGCGGGAGCCCGTCGCCCCGGGTGTCCTCCCAGGCGAAGGAGCCGAGGTCGTTGACCCATCCCATGAGGTTGTTGCAGGCGTCGATCACCCTGCGCACGGTCGGCCGCCGACGCACGCTGTCGGAGAGGTGGAAATTGTTCGTCGGTTCGACGAACGATTCCATCAGAGTGGCATACGTGGAATGCGGCCGCATTGCGATGTATTCGTCCAGCGAAACGACTGCAGGATCGACCCGGGCCTCCCACAGCTGGGCGACCAATATGCCGCGCATCGCCTCGACGATGCGGTCGACCTGCTCCGGCAGCATCACCGCCCGCAGCTGCCCGACTCCGTCTGCGAGCGCGGCGGCGAACCTGTCCGGCTCCGGATCAGCAGGCGGGATCTCGAGAGCGGCAGCCATCGCGCCGATGATCTCCGCTGTCATCTTGCCTGAGGCGCTGACCTCGGCGAACGTGTCGTCGAACGCGGTCGCCCACGCGAAGAGCGTGCGACGGCCTCGAGCATCCGCGCATCGCCGGCCGGGTACAGCGTGGCTATGCAGATACCGATGCGGGTACGGCGCATCCGTGCGGCCACCGCAGGTTCCTCGGCCAGCCGGATCGGGCCACCCATTCCTCGGCGTAGGCCTCGACCACATCTGCATGACCGTTGCTGCGGAACGGGAAGAGTGATTCGCCGAAGGCGGGCAGAGCGAGCTGCAAAGGCACTGCGTCCATTCCGTCGACGGTAATCGTCGACGAAGGGAGAACCGGCCGGCGCGACCCGCCGATTTGTTTCAGATCCGCCTACGTTCCGCGTCAGGCGACTCGGATCAGCCGGACGGCCACACCGACCGGCCGTTGAGCTTCAGGTCGGTCGGGGCCTCCACGTCACCGGCGAGCGAGACCCACAGCCTCTCTCCGAGCTCGCCGGGACGCAGGTCGATCTCGATCAGGGCTTCGGGCCCGTCCTCGATCTCGACGACGAGCGAGTCCTGCGGGCTCAGCGTCAGTTCGTCGCCATACGGTTCGATCTGCCATATCCGGGATCGCTCGGACACGTTGGTCACACGAACTATCAGCACCTTCCCGATCGTTCCGGATCAACCGACCTGGTCGGACGGTTCGAGGGACCGCTCGGCGATCGGGGAGCAGCTGGGCGGATATCGGGCACCACGTGGCCAGATGCCAGGGAGATCACCTCGATCATGGGCGCAGGAACTGGTGGCTGCCGACCTGGGCCGCCCGCGTCACTCGTCGGTCAGCGCCACCGCAACCGCAACCCGGGTGGCCCGCCGCGACGGCAGCAGCGACGCCAGGATCGTCGCGACACCGGCACCGACGACCGTGATCGCGATGACGTCCCACGGCACGTCCACCACGACGTCGTCGTTGATCACCCGCGCGGCCGACGCACCGAAGGCGGTGCCCAGCACCGTGCCCACCAGGCCCGCGACCACTCCGAACACGAGCGCCTCAGCGCAGAGCATCGTGCGCAGCCCGCCGGCTGACATGCCGAGCGCCCGCAGCGTCGCCGACTCCCGGGTCCGTTCGAGGACCGACAGCGTGAGCGTGTTCGCCACCCCGATCAGCGCGATGATCATCGCCAACGCCTGGAGTGCACCGACCATCGCCGTCGCCTGCCCGAGGTTGGCGGCGACCCGCTCGCGCACGTCATAGGTGGAGACGATGCGGACCGTCGGGTCCTGCGCCGTTGCTCGCTCGACGACCGCGCGCGACTGCTCGGGCGAGGTATCGGACGAGAACCCGACGAGCACCGCCGAGTCGCCCCGGTCGGGGAACAAGGTCTCGAACCATCCGGGGCCGATGACGATCCGCGGCACGGGCTCCCCGGTGATCAGCCTGACCACGGTCAGCACGATCGCCTCGCCGTCGACGGTGAGTCTGATCTTGTCGCCGATCTCCGCCCCGAGCTCGGCGGCGCGCTCCGGTCGCAGGGCGACCTCACCCGGGCCGAGCGGCGCCGTCGAACCGGCCGCGACCGTCGGGGTGAGCGTCCCCTCGATCGTGCTCAGCTGCACCGGGCTGTCACCGATCGTCGCCGACACCTCACGCACCCTGGTCACGCTCTGGACCTCGGGAGCCGAGCGCAACGCTCCGAAGACGCGTGGGGGGATGGTCGAAGCGGCGGTGGAACCGGGCGGGCTGATGACGTAGTCCGCCGGTACGACGCGCGAGACGCCCTCGTCCACCGACGACGTGAGGGAACGTGTGATGACCGAGACGCCCGTGGTCAGCGTGATTCCGATGACGAGTGCCAGCACCGTCGTGGCTGCCCGCACCGGGTTGCGGACCGCGTTGGCCACCGCGAGCCGCCCAGGTGCGCCGAGCAACCGCGTGACGGGGAACCCGACGATCCGCGCGATCGGCCCGACGACCACCGGCCCGAGCAGGACGACGCCGAGGAAGAACAACCCACCACCGAGCCCGACGAGCCCCAACGGGTACATCCGACCGTCGCTGGCAACGGCGACGACCGCGCTCAGCAGCCCGAGCACGCACAGCACGACACCACCGACGACCCGTCGCGATGCGATACGGGCGACCGGGGCCGCGGAGATGCCACGCAGCGCGGCGACCGGCGACACCCGAGTGGCCGCGCGAGCCGGCCCGACCGACGCGGCCACGGTCGCGACGACGCCGGCCAGCAGCGAGACGAGGAGTGTCAGCGGGGTGACGGTCACGACCGATCTCGGCAGTGCCGCGCCGCCAACCTCGATCAGCGGGAGCGTGAAGTACGCGACGGCAACCCCGGTGGCGGTCCCGAGGAGCGACGCGATCACCCCGACCGTCGCCGACTCCGCGAGAACGGCTCTGAACACCTGGCCGCGTGATGCGCCCATGCAGCGGGCGAGCGCCAGCTCGTGGGTGCGCCGGTCGAGCAGGATCTTGAACGTGTTCTGGATGACGAACCCGGCCACCAGCAGCGCCACCAGCGCAAACGTCACGAGGCCGGTGCCGAGCACCGCTGGGTCGAGCCCGCTGCTCGCGGCCTGCGCCTCGGCGTGGTCCCGCCCGGTGCTGACATCGAATGGTCCTGGGCCAAGGGCCGCGCCGACCCGCGCCCGCAAGGACTCCGGATCCGCGCCGCGGACGTGGATTTCACTGAAACCGGACTGCCCAGTTGTCACCGCCGCCGCGGCGACGGTCATCCCGATGCCGCCACGAAGCGCCAACTGCCCCTGGCCGGCGACCCCGGCCAGGCCGGTCACGACGAACTGCCGGGCAGCGCCCGTTTCGAAGTCGAGCACTTCGATCCGGCTGCCGATCGGTCGATCCAGTGCCCGGGACGTCTGCTCGGCGAGCAGGACCTCGCCGTCGGAGGCCGGAGCATGACCGGCAAGGACGTCCGTGCGGGTCGTCACCGAGAAGCCGACCGGCTGCTCCGACGTGGGCCGCCCGTTCGAGCCGAGGACGACGACGTCCCCCATCACCAGCCCTTCGGCCGAGACGACGCCGTCGACCGCGCGGATCCGGTCCAGATCGCCCGACGTCAGCGGCGTCAGCCGGTTGGTCGTCGCGACGACGACGTCGATGCGCGACGCGCCACCCACGACCGTGCGTTCGACGTTGGCCCGCATGGTGTCGCTGATGACCAGCGTGCCCGCGACGAAGGCGGTCCCGATCAGCGTGGCGACGCCGGCGAGCACGAGCCGGCGGCCGTAGGCGCGCATCCCCGCCAGGAAGAGCCTGCGCACCCGCTCACCCCTCCAGCTTCTTCATCGTGTCCATGACCTCGTCGGGCGTCGGTTGCGACTGCTCGTGCACGAGGCTGCCATCGCGGAGGAAGACGACGCGTTCGGCGTACGACGCCGCGAAGGCATCGTGGGTCACCATCACCAGCGTCTGTCCGAACTCGCGAACGCAGATCTGCAAGAATTCGAGCAGATCCGTCCGAGAATTCGAATCGAGATTCCCCGTCGGTTCGTCCGCGAATACGATCGGCGGCCGATTCACCAACGCCCGCGCCACGGCGACCCGCTGCTGCTGTCCTCCCGACATTTCCGACGGCCGGTGGCCCAGCCGGCTGCGCAGCCCCAGCCGGTCGACGACCTGGTCGAACTTCGTGTGGTCGATCTCGTGGTTCGCGATCTCCGCCGGGAGCCGGATGTTCTCCTCGGCGGTCAACGTCGGCATCAGGTTGAAGTTCTGGAAGATGAACCCGACGTGCACTCTGCGCAGGGCCGTCAGCCCGCGGTCGTCCATGTCGGACAGCAGCTGCCCGGCGACCTCCACCGCGCCGTCGGTGACCCGGTCGAGGCCGGCGAGACACTGCAGCAGCGTCGACTTCCCCGACCCCGACGGCCCCATGATCGCGGTGAAGCTGCCCTCATGCAGGTCGAGATCGACGCCACGCAGCGCAGCCACCGCCGATTCCCCGGCTCCGTACATTTTCCGCACATGTTTGGCGCGTACCGCTATCCGTCCCCCCATGGGCTGGCAGCGTAGCGATTCTTCGACCGCCCAATGGCGCGGTCTCACAGCGGACTCTAAGAATTACCGGTCGTTACCTCATCGAAGGTCAGGAACCGGTAGTGCAGCCCTGTCGTCGACTCCCGCCACTGCCCGACGGCGCACGGCGAGCGTCCGATCTCCGGCGCGAACGTGTCACCCTCGAAGGTCTCCCGGATCTCGGTGACCTCGATCCGGTCCGCGAACGCCAGCGCGGCCGCGTAGACCGCCGCGCCGCCGATCACCCACACGTCACCGGACGCCGCGGCGAGCGCGGCAGGCAGATCGGGGAACGTCTCCACGCCCTCCTGCGGTGTGCGGGAGAGCACCAGGTTGCGCCGGCCCGGCAGCGGTCGGAACCGCGGCGGCAACGACTCCCAGGTGCGCCGGCCCATGAGCACGGTCCCGCCGGCCGTCAGCGTGCGGAAGTGCTTCATGTCCTCCGGCAGGTGCCACGGCAGCGTGCCGTCGCGGCCGATGACGCCGTTGGCCGACTGCGCCCAGACGAGCCCGATCACACGGCCACCGGGGCCTTGATGCCCGGGTGCGGGTCGTAGCCGTCGATGGTGAAGTGCTCGTAGGTGTACTCGAAGAGGCTGTCGGCCGGCTTCAGCGACAGGGTCGGGAACTCGCGGGCCTCGCGGGCGAGCTGCGTGTCGACCTGCTCGGCGTGGTTGTCGTAGATGTGGCAGTCGCCCCCCGTCCAGACGAAGTCGCCGACGTCGAGGCCGACCTGTTCCGCGATCATGTGCGTCAGCAGCGCGTAGCTCGCGATGTTGAACGGCACACCGAGGAACAGGTCGGCGCTTCGCTGGTAGAGCTGGCACGACAGCTTGCCGTCGGCGACGTAGAACTGGAAGAACGCGTGGCACGGCGGCAGTGCCATCCGCGGGATGTCGGCGACGTTCCAGGCGGAAACGATGATCCGCCGGGAATCGGGGTTCGCGCGCAGGGTGCGCAGCACCTCGCTGATCTGGTCGACGTGCCCGCCGTCGGGGGTCGGCCACGAGCGCCACTGCACGCCGTAGACCGGGCCGAGGTCGCCGTCGGGCGCCGCCCACTCGTCCCAGATCGAGACGCCGTTCTCCTGCAACCACGTGACGTTCGAATCACCGCGGAGGAACCACAGCAGCTCGAAGGCGATCGAGCGGAAGTGCACCTTCTTCGTCGTGATCAGCGGGAAGCCGTCGGACAGCCGGTAGCGCAGCTGGTGACCGAAGACCGACCGCGTGCCCGTGCCGGTGCGGTCGCCCTTGCGCGCGCCCGTCGCGAGCACGTGGCGGAGCAGGTCTTCGTACTGCGTGTCCGACATGCGACGAGCCTAATCTTCGGACGGGCCCGGCCGGGATCGCCCGATGTCGTGTCACGGCAGCAGCAGGCCCCACCACACTCCCCAGGCCACGAACGCCACAACGCCGGTCAGCAGCAGGGCATGGCGACCGGTCGGACGGTTGCGGGCGAACGTCACCACAGCGGCGACAACAGCTACGACGGCCAGCACCTGCAGGCCCAACCACGGCAGTGTCCGGCCGGCGACCAGCGGCCCCGGGTCGATCGTGCCGTTCGCCGTCGGCGTTCCGCCGGAGACGGCCTGCAGGTAGCTGATGTAGACGGGCGCCCCGAGCGCGGCCACGAACCCCGCGCCGGCGGCGAGGTAGGCGGGCCACGACGTCCGGCCACCACGCAGGCGCCTCCACAGCGACGCCAGCACGAACCCGCCCAGGCCGACCACCGCGACGCCGAGCACGCCGAGCTGCACGGGCGCCGATTCGATCAAGGATGGCGGCCGCATCTCCCTGGTCGCCCCCGACTGCTCGCCCGCGGCCTCGATCGAGGTCGCCGGGGCCCGGCCGGCGGCGGCCTCGTGCACCCAGCCCGTCATGAGCTCGACGTAGCCGGGCGCGAACTCGTCGCCCTTCGCCCAGCCGTCGGCCGACTGCAGCACCTGGTGCTCGGCGCCGGCGACGGTCCGCAGCGTGTAGTGCCGGTTGCCGGCGGCGTCGAGGTTCAGACGGAAGGCCTCGACGTTCTCGACGGGCGCCGTGCTCCGATCCAGCGCACCCCAGATCCCGAGCACCGGGAGCGTCAGCGAGCGCAGCGTCGGCGTGGGGTCGTGGTGCGCCTCCGCGAACAGACCCATGGCATCGAGCAGGCGCCAGAACGTCCGCGAGTAGGCCGTCACCATCGAGCCGCGAATGCCAGCGTGCTCGGCCTTGACCCGCTCGGCCCAGCTGTGCTGGCGCAGTGGTGGCATCCCGTTCGCCCCGATGACCACGAGGAACGCGGTGCGCGGCTCGCGTGAGGCGGCGAGCGGCGCGACCCATCCGCCCTCGCTCAACCCCCAGAGACCGACCTTGGCCGGATCGACCTCCGGACGGGTGCGCAGCACGTCGGCCGCGGCGAGCGCGTCGTCGGCCAGCTGCGAGTACGAGCGTTCGGTGAGCGAGTAGCCGACGGTCCGCTTGTCGTAGGTGAGCGTGGCGATGCCGGCGCGGGCGAATGCCGTGGCCTCGCGTTCGTAGTACTCGCGCGCGCCGGGGCCGGCACCGTGCACGAGCACGACCCCCGGCGCTCCGGCCCGGACCCCCGGTGGCACGTGCAGGGTGGCCGGCAGGTGCTGGCCGTCGTTCGTGGTGACGGTCAGCTCGACCGTCCGGCCCTGCGCCGGCTCAGGCATTGATACGGCCGCAGCTGCGGGCAGCGTCGTCGCTGCGACGGTTGCCAGCGCGAGAGCCAGCATCTTGATCAACATTGTCCCCTCCGAGTGACTGCAGAGTTCTTTGCAGAAATCTTTGCATAGATCTCTGCTAAAGTAACCCTCGTGGCGGAACAGAGGGAACCCCGAGAGCTGACCGACGCCGCGGCGATCCGGGCGTTGCGCCATCCGCTGCGGCAACGGATCCTGCGGCACCTGCACCGCGAGGGCCCCGCAACGGCGACGACGCTCGCGCGCGCACTCGGCGAGAACACCGGCGCCACGAGCTACCACCTGCGCCAGCTGGCCGAGCACGGGTTCGTCCAGGACGACCCCGAGCACGAGGGCGGCGGGCGGGAACGCTGGTGGAAGGCGCCGCGGCAGGACCTCCGCTTCCCGCCGCGCAGCCGGATGAGCGGCGAGATGCGCCACGAGATGGGCCAGATGGAACAGCACAACGCCGCCGAGGACGTGGACGCCCTCGCCCGGTTCGAGGCACAGCGCGAACGGATGGGCAAGTGGGGCGACGCGTTGCTGATCGCCCGCGGTGAACTGACCCTCTCCCCCGACCAGCTGCTCCGGTTCTGGAACGACTACCTGGCCTTGTTCAACCGGTACGTCGCGGAGGGCGAAGAGGATGCCGGCGCGGACGGGCGCTCGGTGCTGGTGCGGTTCATGGCGTTCCCCGACGTCGACGCAGGGTGAGGCCAGACGTCAGGAAAGCCCGCCATGGCCTTCGGCCGCCACAACCTCGCCCGGGGCTGGGCCAGCATGCGTGCGGTACCACGCGAGGGCAGGAAAGCCACTTTCCTGCCCTCACAGGGCCTGAAAGTGGCTTTCCTGCCCTCCCGACACGGGTTCGAACCCGGTTCGAACCCGTACACGAGCCTCCGCCCACCACCTGCCACTGCACGCCCCGGACGCCGGCGAGATGGGTGCGGGACGCACACGTTGCCGGGAAAGCCACGTTCCCGGCACCCTCGAACCGCCCGCCGAGCGGTGTCCGCCCGAGGCCGTCGGGGTCCGGGCACGCCGAGCCGAAGAGTTGGAACGAGCGGCACTCTCGTCCAATAGGTGTGGACGAAAGTGCCGTTCGTTCACCGAACCTGCCCGCCGCCCGCGCACTCAACCTCACGGTTCCATGAGGCGCCGGGTCAGGCGTTCGCCGCCGGCCGCCGCTTCGGCAGCAGCACCGCCGCGGCGATCAGCCACAGCAGGCCGCCGAACCGGCCGATGGGCACGAGGGGCATCAGGCCGTCGACGAGCAGCGTGAGGGTGGCCAGCTCCGACACGGCCGCGATCACCAGACCGACGACCGCAACCCACCGCGGCAGGAGGCCGGCGAGCAGGCCCGGCACGGCGATGCCGGCGACGAGCAGGCCCAGCAGCACGACGTGTCCCGGGCCACCGGTCAGGAACGTCAGGCCCTGCAGCGCGTGCACGACCCCGGCGTCACCTGCGACGTCCGGTCGCGAGAGCACCCAGCCGAGCAGCCCCGAGAGGCACAGGAACGCCGACGCGACGATCCCGCCGACCAGAGCGATCGTGGCACCGGGGTTCCGGATGCCGAGGTTGTGCAGCCGGGCGGACACCGTGGCCGCGTAGATGGCCAGCGGGACGCCGGACGCGAAGGTGAAGAACCCGGTGATCGCGACGGCTGTGGAGTTGTTCCGGAAGTAGCTCTCGACGAGGTCGGCGGCGGCGTACGGCGATGGGAACGTCTCGCCGGCCAGCGTCGTGCTGATGATCAGCCCGGCGAGCAGCAGCGCCGTCGAGACGCCGGCGAGCACAACGAGCGGCGGACCCGCGTCGGCACGGTACGGGCGAGCGGGGCGGGTGACTTCGGTGGTGGTCATGACGTCTCCTGTTTGATGTCGTTTGCGCTGACACCGACGCTAGGGAGACGCCCGCCGAGGCGAATCGGCGAAATCGCCGGTGGCACCACCGGCCGCTCAGCTCAGTTCGGCTAGCAGCCGCAGGCGCGGGCTCCGGCGGGTGCGGTGAGGGCGTCGACGTCGAGCGTTCGCGCGCCGGCGGCCGTCTCGACCGTGAACCCTTCGCGCACCCAGTACTCGTAGCCGCCGATCATCTCCTTCACCGGGTAGCCGAGCTGCGCGAACGCCAGCGCTGCCCGCGTCGCGCCGTTGCATCCCGGCCCCCAGCAGTACGTGACGACCGCCGAGCCGGGCGGCACGAGTGCGGCCGCTCGCTCGGCGATCTGTGCGGTCGGCAGGTGCACTGCGCCGGGGATGCGGCCCTGCGCCCACGCCGCATCGCCGCGGGAGTCGACGAGCACCAGGTCGGTGCCGGCGTGCAGGTCGGCGTGGACGTCGGAGACGTCGGTCTCGAACGTGAGACGGGAGGCGAAGAAGGCGACGGCAGTGGTCAGCGTCATGCGACAACGGTGCCGCTGCCATCCGGCCGCAAACAGTGGCGCGAACGACATCGATCGCTAACATCTCGCCATGCCCCACACGGTCTCGGTCCTGCTCTACCCGGGCATGTCCGTGTTCGAGCTGGGCATCGTCACGGAGGTCTTCGGGCTCCCGCGACCCGAGCTCGACGCGGACTGGTACCGGCTGACCATCTGCTCCGAGCGGCCATCACCCGTCCCCGTGGTGGGCGGCGCGTCGATCGTCGCCGGCGGCGGCCTCGACGAGTTCTCGGCAGCCGAGACCGTGATCGTCCCCGGGGTGCCCGACGTGTGCGGCTCGACGTCGCCCGAGCTGGTCGGCGCGCTGCGTGCGGCCCACGAGCGCGGGTCGCGGATCGTCTCGATCTGCTCCGGGTCGTTCGCGCTCGCCGCGGCCGGGCTGCTCGACGGCCGCCGCGCAACCACGCACTGGCGCTACGCCGACCTGCTCGCCGCGCGGTTCCCCGCCGTCCGGGTCGACCCGCGGGTGCTCTTCTTCGACGACGGCGACGTGCTGACCAGCGCGGGCAGCGCCGCGGGGCTGGACCTCTGCGTGCACATCGTCCGCACCGACCACGGCCCGAAGATCGCCAACGCGGTCGCGCGCCGGCTGGTGATCGCGCCGCACCGCGACGGCGGCCAGGCCCAGTTCATCGAGGCCCCGGTGCCGGCCGACGCGGACGACGACCGGCTCACGAGGACGATGGAGTGGGCGCTCGCGCACCTGACGGAGCCGGTGACCGTCGAGCGGCTGGCCCGGCTCGCGCACATGTCCACCCGCACCTACCTGCGCCGGTTCGCCGCTGCCACCGGCACCAGCCCGATCCGCTGGCTCATCACCCAGCGTGTGCACGCCAGCCTGCCGTTGCTGGAGGGCACGGCCCTGCCCGTCGAGGAGGTGGCCGTTGCGGTCGGCTTCGAGAGCGCCGTGACGTTCCGCCACCACTTCGACCGGACGATGCGCACGTCACCCTCGGCGTACCGGCGCTCCTTCCGGGCCTGAGCACCCCGAATCTCCCCACCGTTTTGTGCATCTGCGCGCTCCGCAGGCGCGCAAGTGCACAAAACGGTGGGGAAGTTCGGGTGGTGGCGGCGCTCTACGGGCGCAGCGCCTGCTTGCCGACCGTTGCGCGCGACTCCAGCTCCGCCAGCACCTTCGGCCCCTCGGCCAGGTCGTGGACGGTGGGCTCGCCGGGCGGGTAGACGCCGGCGGCCTGCAGTTCCTGCAGCTCGGCCATCAGCTCTCCGAAGATGTGCGGCGCGTGCTGGATGAGCACGCCGATGTGCAGGCCGATCAGGTGGATGTGGTGCTTGAAGTTCAGGTCCCAGTTCGTGACGGGGACCGTGCCGCCGGCGACGCCGAACACGACAACGCGCCCCGTGACCCGCTTCGCCGCCGCCAGGCTGGCCGTGAAGGTCTCCCCGCCGACCGATTCGAGCACGAGGTCGACGCCCTGGCCGCCGGTCAGTTCCGCGACCCGGGCGGCGACGTCCTCACTGCGGTAGTCGATGACGTGGTCGGCGCCCAGCGCCCGCACGACGTCGTGCTTGCCGGCGGACGCCGTAGCGATGACGACCGCGCCGTAGTGCTTGGCCATCTGCACCGCCGCCTGACCGACCGCGCCGGCCGCGGCGTGGACCAGCACCGTCTCCCCCGCCGCCAACCGGCCGAGCGGGCGCAGCGCCGCCAACGCCGTCGCCCAGTTCAGGACCAGCCCCAGCGCCTGCTCGTCGCGCCATCCCGCCGGCACCGGTGCGACCCCGGCCGCGGGCAGCACGGCGTACTCCGCGAACGCCGCGTAGCCGGTACCGATCACGTGCTGGCCGAGCCGAACGTCCCCGACGCCCTCGCCGAGCGCCACCACCTCACCCGCCGACTCGAACCCGGCGAGGTAAGGCGCCTGTGGCCCGCCGTGGTACGTCCCGCGGGTCTGCATCACGTCGGCGAAGTTCACGCCGGCGGCCGAGACGCGGATCAGAACCTCTCCAGGCCCGGGCGCGGGCACCGGCACATCGGCCAGCTCCATCGCCGCCGGACCGTCGAGGGTGGGCTGGCGCAGAGCGCGCATCGTGTTGGTCACCAACCGACGAACACCGCGCCCGGGCGATTCATGCCCGAACGTGCATCTTTTCCGGGAGGTCCGCGGCCGCCAGCTCCGCCGGCGTGACAACACGCAGGAACGGGAGGACGAGCGCGGCCGTCACCACCGCGAAGACGCCGAAGGCCACATTCATTCCGAACAGCTCGGCGAGCACGCCGACAACACCCGCGCCGACCGGGAACGCACCCCAGCTGAACAGCCGTGCCGCGCCGCTGTAGCGGCCCATCAGCGACTCGTCGACGATCTGCTGGCTGATCGTCCGCGCCGTCACCGACCACAGCGTGCCGCCCATCCCGCCGAGGATGGCGCCCATCGCGACCAGCGCGAGGTTCGTCGTGACCGCCGGGAGCGCAACCATCGCGAACGTCCCGACGATGTCGGCGAAGAGCACGGCTCGGCGTCCGAACAGCCGGTTGAGCCGGCGCACCGTCAGCGCCCCGACCGCGCCGCCGACGCCGAGCGCGCTGAGCAGCGTGCCGTAGCCGGTGGCGTCGAGGCCCATCACCATGGTCGCGTACAGCGGCATGATCGCGAGCCAGGCACCCCAGCACGAGCACAGCACCGTCAAGGTCAGCGCGAGCAGGCGCAGCAGCCGCTGGTTCCAGAGGAACGCGAGCCCCTCCCGGATCTGTGCGTGCACCGAGGCCGCGGGGACGTCGTCGGCGCGCTCCACCCGGAACCGCCCGACCAGCCAGAGCAGCAGCACCGCACCGACGACGTAGGCGCCGGCGGACGCGCCGAGAGCGATCGCCGAACCCGCGGCCACCAGCAGCCCACCGACGAACGGGCCGCAGAACTCGTTGCAGACGGTCTCGGCGCCGGTGATCCACGCGTTGGCCCGCTCCCGATCGGGCGGAGCGACGACCGAAGGGATCAGTGCCGATGCCGCGGTCAGCGCCAGCACCTCCGCGAGCCCGAGCGCGAGGCCGCCTGCGTACAGCATCGGCAGGGTGACGACCCCGGTCACGCCGGCGGCGAGCAGGCCGAGGACCACGGCGGTCCGCACGGCGTCGGCAACCCAGAGCAGGACCCGCCGGTCGAACCGGTCGACGAGCACACCCACATGCAGCGCCGCGAACAGCCACGGCAGCGTCAACGTCATCGAGACGCCGGAGATCTGCAGCGGCGACGTCGTGAGCGTCGTCGCCATGATCGGCAGTGCCACCTTCGTCACGCCGTCGGCCAGGTTGGTCACGGCGGTGAAGCCGACCAGGACCGTCGTGTTGCGAGCGCTTCCCATCGGGCGTTCCCCCACTAACCGGCTATTGCGTTAGCCGGATAGTAGCGGCCCGCTGCGAGTAAGCTCCAGGACCAATAACCACCAAGTGGACTAGCCGGTGATCACCGTGATCGAGCTGCCTGCGCGTGCCGAGCTGATCAGGTCCTTCGCGAACACGATCGACGTCGAGGAAGGCACCGACGTGCTGGCCGAGCAGGCCACCGCCGCCGCGTGGCTCGCCGGGAAGCACCTGAGCGCCGGCCCGCGGCTGAGCGCGGACGACCACCACGACCTGCTCGCCCTGCGCGGGGGCATCCGCGACGCGCTCGGTGCGGACGGCGCGTCCTCCCCCGACGCCAGAGCGGCCGCAGAGCGGGTGTTGCGCTCCCTCCCCCTGCACGCCGGGATCGACGGCGACGCGCTCGCGTCCGACGGAAGCGCGGCGGCCCGGATCGCCATAGCGTGGGTGGAGCTGCGCATCACCGGCGAGGTCGCGCGCCTCAAGCGCTGCCCCGACGACACCTGCGGCTGGGTGTTCTGGGACGTCTCGCGCAACAACAGCCGTCGCTGGTGCTCGATGCGCGTCTGCGGCAATCGGGCGAAGGCCCGCGCCTACTCGGAGCGACAACGGGAGGCGGTGCCGGGCGGGGTGGGATGAGCGTGCGGTGGCCACGCTGCGCGGGGCCGCGCTGGCTCCGCTGTTCTCGGCTCTGATCTCGAGCACGATCGTCGTCGCCATCGTCGTGATCTCGCAGACCGGAGGGATCCCGGCGCCGATACCGCCCAACCCGGTGCGGCCCGCGCCCGCGCCGGTCGACCTCGAACGGGAGAGCCTCGACCGGTGTGTCGCGGCGGTCGTCGCGGCCGGGATCGCCGATCGCTACCCGCCGGCGGAGCAGTGGACCCCGCTGACCCGCCTGTCGACGGACGGCCGCCGGGTGATCATGGTCGACGCCCCGGTTCCGTTCGTCTGCGTCACGACCGCAACCACCGTCGACGTCTCCGATCCGCGCGGCGCGGTGCCGATGGAATCGGCGTCGTTGCTGCTCAGCACACATGACGGGGTGCTGGCCGCCACCGCGACCGACGGGCGCTCGATCGAGGTGGTCACGGCCGGCGGGCGGCAACCGGGGTTCGCCGCAGCGCGCTACTTCCTCCGGATCGTGCCCGGCCCGATCAACGATCCCGCCGACCTGGTGGCGGCCGTGGGCGGCCAGGACGGCGTGCGGCAACGCGGCTCCCCCACCGCGCTGGCCCTGCCGGCGGTGCACGTCGTCGACCGCGCGACAGCACCGGCCGACACCTCCGCCTACGCCGTCGACCTGGTCCGCAGGTGCTCGGAGGCCGGCGCCGACCCGGCGTTCCTGCCGTGGGACCCGGCGCAGGTGCTGGCGTTCCGCCACGACGGGCAGCCCACGACGCTCGTCGTCGCCCGCGGGAACAACGCGATCGGCGGCTGCGCCGTCTCGCCGGGGCGAGTGGATCCGATCCGCACCTGGCGGACCCCGCTCACACCGACACCCGGGCGGCCGTTCACCTGGCTGTCCGCGCTGCCAGGGCTCCCGCCGGACGTCGCGGCCGGCCCGGTGGACACCGGCGTGGCCGGGCTGACGGTCGCGTTCGAGGGCAAGACCTGGCACGCCGCCGTCGCAGGCGGGACGTTCGCGACGCAGCTGCCGCCGTGGGCGCCGACCGACCCCACACTCCTGGTCGTCACGGCGTTCGACGCCGCCGGCACCGTCCTCTACACGGGACCGGCGGCGTAGGAACCGCCGCCGGCCTGCGCGCGGCGGTCGAAGAGCATGTCGCGGGCCACGCCGAGGGCACGCGCGACCGCACCCTGCAACACCCCGCTCTGCCCCAACGCACTGGCCACGATCGGCGGCCGGAACGGGCCCAGCTCCGCCATCCGCCGCTCGATCGGCTCGCCGAGCACGTCGACGTTGCGCCCGACCCCGCCACCGAGCACCACGAGGTCGGGGTCGAGGATCGCGGTCACGGCCGCGACGACCGACCCGATCCGCCTGCCTTCGGCCTCGACGACGGCCCTGGCCACGTCGTCGCCGGCGGCAGCGGCGTCGAAGACCTCCTTCGCCGAGCCGACCGGGAGCCCGGCCTGCCGCGCGGCCTCGGCGACCCCGGCCGCGGAGGTGAGAGCCTCGGTCTCACCGCGCTCGCGTGTGTTGACGCCGGTGGCTTCGCCGCCGGCGGCGGGGAGGAACGACACCTCGCCCGCCAAGCCGCGCCCGCCGACGTACAGCTGACCGTTGATGACGATGCCCATGCCGACACCGGTGCCGACGGAGACGAGCACGAAGTTGCGCACGCCCTGCCCCGCGCCGCGGGCCTGCTCACCGACGGCGGCGAGGTTGATGTCGTTCTCGATCGTCATCGGGACGCCCAGCGCGGCGCGGAGCTGGTCGACGAGGCCGGGACGGCCCCATCCGGGCAGGTTGGGCGCGAAGTCGAGGCGTCCCGTCGCCGGGTTGAGCACGCCGGGGCTGCCGACCACCGCGTAGGCCAACGCCGACCACTCGAGCCCGGCGTCGCCGGCGACCTCGAGTGCGAGCGAGCGGACGCGGCGCACCAGGTCGGCCGCGGATCGTGCGGTGTTGCGGACGTCGCGGCGCCCGACGAACTCGCCGCGCAGGTCGGCCACGGCGAGCCGGACCCAGTCGCGCCCGATGTCGATGCCGCCGACGAAGCCGGCGCGCGCGTTCAGGTCGTAGATCGCGGTCGTCGGGCCGGGCCGCCCGTGCAGCGACCCGATCTGCTGCACCAGCCCGGCCGCCTCCACGCCGGCGAGCGCCGCCGACACCGTCGGCTTGGACAGCCCGGTGGCTTTCGCAAGATCACCGCGGGACGAGGGGCCGTGCTCGAGGAAGTGGTCGAGCAACAGCCGTTCGTTCATCGAGCGGAGCAGCTGGGGGTTGCCCACCTGACGCTTCATCAGCCCTCCCGTCGGCCCACAGATGAGGCGATCGTGCCTCAGGCTGGACACCGAGGTTGTCAGTAAACTACCTTTCTTATCAACGCTCCAACCAAAACTCCTGAACAAGAGGGTGACCATGCGTCGAGTGGGATTCGCGGCGGCGGCAGGTGTCGCGCTGCTGGTCGCAGCAGGGTGTGGGTCCAGCGGCGGATCCAGTCCCGCAGCTCCGACGGGTGCCGCGCCGAGCGCGACCGGCTCCGACGCGACCATCGCGCTCTTCCTCCCGGAGTCGAAGACCACCCGGTACGAGGCCTTCGACCGCCCGATCTTCGAGGCGCAGGTCAAGAAGAGCTGCCCGGGCTGCACGGTGCTCTACTTCAACGCCGACCAGGACGCCGCCAAGCAGCAGGGCCAGGTCGAGTCGGCGCTCACGCAGGGCGCCGACGTGCTCGTCCTCGACGCCGTCGACGCGTCGGCCGTCGCACCGCTGGTCAACCAGGCCAAGCAGAAGAAGGTGCCGGTCGTCGCCTACGACCGGCTGATCTCCGGCATCGCGTACGAGTACTACGTCTCCTTCAACAACGTGAAGGTCGGCGAGGTGCAGGGCCAGGCGCTGCTCGACGAGCTGACCAAGCGCGGCACGATCGGCAGCGGCCAGGTCGTCATGATCAACGGCGCACCGACCGACCCCAGCGCGGGCGACTACAAGAAGGGCGCGCACAACGCGCTCGACGGCAAGGTCACGATCGGACGCGAGTTCGACACCCCCGACTGGAGCCCCGACAAGGCGCAGCAGCAGATGGAGCAGGCCATCACCGCGCTGGGCAAGGACTCGATCGTCGGTATCTACTCCGCGAACGACGGCATGGCGACCGGCGCGATCGCCGCGCTCAAGCGGGCCGGCTACACCACGTTGCCGCCGGTCACCGGCCAGGACGCCGAGCTCGCCGGCGTGCAGCGCATCGTCACCGGCGAGCAGACGATGACCATCTACCTCAACATCCGCTCGCAGGCGGAGAAGGCGGCCGAGCTCGCCGTCGCGCTGGGCAAGGGTGAGAAGCCGGCCGCGCCGACGACGTACAAGAACGACGTCGCCGACATCCCCGCCTTCCTGCTCGACCCGATCGCGGTCTCGAAGTCGAACATCAAGGACACGATCGTCAAGGACGGGTTCTACACCGTCGACCAGATCTGCACGCCCGAGGTTGCGGCAGCCTGCGCGGAGGCCGGGCTGAAGTGACCTCCCAGAAGCCCACGGCCCGGGCCGAGACGCAGGGGGTGCTTTCGGCCCGGGCCGTGACCAAGCGCTACGGCGCAGTGCAAGCGCTGGCGGGCGCCGACCTCGACGTGCACGCCGGCGAGGTCGTCGCGCTCGTCGGCGACAACGGCGCCGGCAAGTCCACGCTGGTCAAAGCCATCTCCGGGGCCGTCGCAGCCGACTCGGGCACCATCGAGTTCGACGGCAAGCCGGTCCGGATCACCCGCCCGCAGGACGCCCAGGCGCTCGGCATCACGACGGTCTTCCAGGACCTCGCCCTCTGCGAGAACCTCGACGTCGTCGCCAACCTGCACCTCGGCTCGGAGGCCCGGACGGGCGGTGTGCTCGGCGAGATCCGCATGGAACGTGCCGCGCGCGACCTGCTCGCGTCGCTCGACGTCCGGATCCGCGACGTGCGGGCGCCCGTCGCGGCGCTCTCCGGTGGCCAGCGCCAGTCGGTCGCGATCGCACGCGCGCTGCTCGGCAAGCCGCGCATGGTGATCCTCGACGAACCGACGGCCGCGCTGGGCGTCGAGCAGACCGCACAAGTGCTCGCGCTGGTCGGCAGGCTGCGCGAGCGCGGGCTCGCGGTGCTGCTGATCTCGCACAACCTCGCCGACGTCCGCGCGGTGAGCGACCGGGTCGTCGTGCTGCGGCTCGGCCGCAACGCCGGCGACTTCGTCACCGCGCAGACATCACAGGAGACGATCGTGGCTGCCATCACCGGCGCAACAGCGGGGGCGGCGTGATGGCCGGCGCAGGCGCGACCGCCGCCGGCCCGACGGCCGGATCCGACGCAACAGGAGCTTCGATGTTGCGCTCGGTGCTCGACGCGGGCCGCGACCGGCTGCGGCGCGGCGACCTCGGCTCGCTCCCCGTCGCCGTCGGGATAGTCCTGATCGCGATCGTGTTCTCGTCGCTGAACGACCGCTTCCTCTCGGCCGAGAACCTCACCAACCTCGCGCTGCAGATGGCCGCGACCGGCACGATCGCGCTGGGCATCATCCTGGTGCTGCTGCTCGGCGAGATCGACCTCTCCGCGGGGTCGGTCAGCGGGCTCTCCGCGGTCGCCATGACCCTCCTGTACGTCCAGCAGGGCTGGAACGTCGTGCTGGCGGTGCTCGGCGCGCTGATCACCGGCGGGGTGATCGGGCTGATCCACGGCCTGATGCGCACGAAGCTCGCGATGCCGTCGTTCGTCGTGACGCTCGCCGGGCTGATCGGCTGGCAGGGCCTGATGCTCTACCTGCTCGGCGACGACGGCACGATCAACCTCCCGTTCGACCGCGGGGTCGCGCAGCTCTCCGACACGTGGCTGCCGGCGTGGCTGGGCTGGCTGCTCGTCGTGCTGCTGTGGGCGGGGCATCTCGCGTCGACGCTGGTCACGCGGCAGATGCGGGTCGCGGCGCGGCTCGCGGTGCAGGCTCCCGTCTGGATCGTGGTGCGCTCGGCCGCGCTCGGGCTGCTGCTCGCCGTCGCGGTCGTCGTGCTGAACTCCGACCGCGGCGTCCCGCTCACCCTCGTGATCTTCGGCGGGCTGGTGGTCGGGCTCGACCTCGTGCTGCGCCGCACGGTGTGGGGCCGGCGGATGTACGCGGTGGGCGGCAACGCGGAGGCGTCGCGGCGGGCCGGGATCAACGTCACCAGCGTGCGGATCATGGCGTTCGTCGGGGCGTCGATGCTGGCCGCGGTCGGCGGCATCCTCGCGGCGTCGCGGCTGGCCGCGGTCAACCAGAGCTCCGGCGGCAGCGACATCCTGCTGAACGCCATCGCCGCGGCCGTCATCGGCGGCACCAGCCTCTTCGGCGGGCGCGGCCGGGCGTACGCGGCGCTGCTCGGCATCCTCGTGATCCAGTCGATCACCAACGGGATGCTGCTGCTCAACGTGGACTCGTCGGTGCGGTTCATGGTGACGGGCGCGGTGCTCGCCATCGCGGTCGCGATCGACTCGCTCGCGCGACGGGGAGCGGCGGACGGGCTGCGGTGAGCGAACCGTACGTTCTCGCCGTCGACTTCGGCGGCACGAAAGCCGGCCTGGCCGCGATCGACCGCAGCGGTGCCGTGCTGGCCGGCGAGCGGCTGGCGATGCACGCCGAGCGTGGCGCGGAGCAGGCCATCGTCCGGACGATCGACGCCGCACGCGCGCTCGTCACCGATGCAGGGGCCGGTGCGCTGCTGGCCTCGGGCGTCGCCAGCCCCGGGATCGTGCTCCCCGACGGTGTGCTGCTCGCGCCCAACGTGCCGGGTTGGTCGACGGTGCGGCTGCAGGCGCGGTTCGAGGAGGCGCTGGGCGTGCCCGCGGTGTGCGCGACCGACGTCAAGGCGGCAACGCTCGCCGAGGCGCGGTGGGGGCGGCTGCAGGACGTGCAGACGGGGATCCACCTCAACCTCGGCACCGGCATCGCGGTGGGGGTCGTGGTCGACGGGACCGTGCTGACCGGCGCGCACGGCGCCGCCGGTGAGATCGGGTACTACCTGCGCTCCCCCAGCGACCGGGTCGGTCCGCACGAGGGGTTCGCGCCGCTGGAGGAGCACGTCGGTGGGAAGGCGATCGGCGAGCGCGGGCGGGCCGTCGGCGGCGACGGCGACGCGGCCTCGGTGTTCGCGCTCGCCCGCACGGATCCGGCGGCGCGCGCGTTCGTCGACGCGACCGTCGCCGACCTCGCCGTCCACATCGCCAACACCGCGATACTCGTCGACCCGCAGCGGATCACCGTCGGCGGCGGGATGGCGGAGGTCGCCGACGTGCTGCTGCCGGCGATCGCCGACGTTCTCGACCGGGCGGTGCCGTTCCCGCCGCAGCTCGTCACGGCACGGTTCACGCAGGACGGCCCGCTGGTCGGCGCCGCCGCGCTGGCCTGGGACTCACTGCGGTGACGCACACCGAACTTCCCCACCGTTTTGCCAACCTGCACGCCCTTTTGGGTGTGCAAGTAGGCAAAACGGTGGGGAAGTTGGGGACCCCTCCCGAGGGGGATGTGGTCCACTCCGTGAGGGGAGGGGACGCCCGGTCGGGGGGCCGAGACTCCTTCCTATGGGGGGAACGAGGGAAGGCCAGGCCGCCGAGTGGTGGGGGCGGTGGCCGGTATGGACGGCGTACGCGGCGGTCGGGGGGTCGCTCGCGTACGCCGTCGCCGGCACGCACTGGGCGCTCGGCGGGGGCGGGTTCCCGTTCGGTGCGGCTGATCTCGACGCGGCCGACAACGGAGATCTGCTGGCGGGTGTGACCCCGCAGGCCGCCGGGCCGGTGATCACGGCGCTCGGGGTTGCGGGCGCGCTCGCCGGCTGGGCGATGCTGCGGCGGACCCGCATCGCGCGGCCGCTGGTGCTGGCGGTCGGGATCGGGCTGGCGGTGCTGCTGGCCGTCGTCCTCCCGGAGTCGAGAGCGGTCAAGTGGATGCCGCCGCTGGGGCTGCTGGGCTTCTTGCGGCCACCGAGCGGGTCGACCGTGCAGTTCCTCGTGCTCATGCTGCTCGGGTTCGTATGGGCCGGCGCGATGTTGGCCTACTGGCGCGCAACCCGGGGCGCGTGCGCCACTTGCGGACGCTCGGGCAGGCCCGACGACCCGCGCTGGGCGCGGTGGGGGCGGATCGTGACGTACGTGGCGATCGTGGCGCCGTTCGGGTACGCGCTCGTGCGGGTCGGGTGGGCGATGGGAGTCCCGATCGGTGTGCCGCCGGAGTTCCTGGAGCGGATCAACGCGGCGAACCCCGGCAACACGACGATGATCTTGGAGCTCGCGCTCGCCGGCTTCGCCACCGGTGGCGCGCTGCTCACCGTCGGGTTGCTGCGGCCGTGGGGGACGAGGTTCCCGCGGTGGCTGGGCGGGCGGCCGGTGCCCGTCGCGTTCCCGGTGGCGTTCGCCGGCACGGTCGCCGTGAGCCTGACGGCGTTCGGGCTGTCGATGGCGCCCGACGTCGTGCGGTTCTTCGCCGGCGGGATGCACGCCATGGGCTACCGGATGGGGCTGCTGTGGGCGCTGCCGCCGGTCGCCATCCTCGTCTGGGGACTGAGCCTCGGGGCGGCGACGTGGGCCTACCACCGGCGACGTCGGACGGCGTGCAAACGCTGCGGTCAGGGCGATCCGATCCGCTGAGACGAACCGGAACTCGCAACTCACCGGGCTGAAAGTGGCGACTCACCGGGCTGAAAGTGTCGACTCACCGGGCCGGAAGTGGCGACTCACCGGGCCGGAAGTGGCGACTCACCGGGCTGGAAGTGACGACTCACCGGGTGTGGCGACTCGCTGTGGTGAGCGTGCGACACGGTGTGGTCGGGGTGCCGAAGCACGTGCGAGAGGATCTCGGGTGTGGAGCACACCGAGCGGCCTCGGCGCGCGCGGCACCGCCGGGCCGAGGAGCACCCGGACGACGGGACGGACCTCGCGCTCGAAGCGGGGCACGGCCACGGACACGGCCACGGGCCCGCACCGCCGGCCGGCCGCCGGATTCGGATCATCATCGCGTGCCTGCTGGTGCCGGCGGTGCTCGCGACCCTCGCCGGGCTCGTGCTGCTGTTCCCGACCGCCCAGCGGCCGACCGGGGCGGCGGCGTCCCCGCGGGTCGACGGCCACGTCACGACGGCGTCCGAGACCGCCTGCGACGTCGGGCAGGAACCGACCGGCTGCGTCGCGCTGACCATCGCGCTGACCGACGGGCCGCTGCCGGGCCGCGAGATCGTCGTCGTGGTCTCGAAGGTCCGCGGCAACGCGCCCTTCGGCGCCGGCGACGACGTCGTGCTCGTGCAATCCGGCGACGACCCGGCCGATCCGGCGTCGTACGACGTCACCGACTTCCAGCGGGACACCCCGATCCAGCTGCTGGCCGTCCTTTTTGCGATCGCCGTCGTCACGCTCGGGCGCTGGCGGGGCTTCGCGGCGCTGGTGGCGCTCGGGCTCACCGGCGTGGTGCTGATCATGTTCGTGCTCCCCGCGATCCTCGACGGCCGCGACCCGCTCCTCGTCGCGATCGTCGGCTCCTGCGCGATCATGTTCGGGGTCCTCTACCTCACGCACGGGTTCTCGGCCCGAACGTCGACGGCGGTGCTCGGCACGCTGCTCAGCCTCGTGCTGATCGGGGTGCTCGGCGCGGCGTTCGCCGCGGCGGCGCGGCTGACCGGCGACGGCGAGGACACCGCCAGCCTCTCCGCGGCGCTGGGCACCAGCGTCGACGGGCGCGGGCTCGTGCTCGCCGGGCTCGTCATCGGTGCGCTCGGCGCGCTCGACGACGTCACCGTCACCCAGACGAGCGCCGTGTGGGAGCTGCGCAGGGCGAACCCGCAGCTCGGGCCCGCGGCCCTGTTCGGCGCGGCGATGCGGATCGGGCGAGACCACGTGGCGTCGGCGGTCAACACGCTCGTGCTCGCCTACGCCGGCGCGGCCTTGCCGCTGCTGCTGCTCTACTCCGTCGCGGAGCGCGGACTGGGCGAGACGCTCACCGCCCAGGTGATCGCGACGGAGGTGGTGCGGACGCTCGTCGGCAGCATCGGGATCGTCGCCTCGGTGCCGATCACGACCCTGCTGGCGGTTGCGGTTGTGAATCAAGAACGAACTTCGGCCACGTAACCGGGACCCCTCCCCGACCGACCGAATAGGTTGGACACGAGAGAACTGGGGGCGAACGGTGGCGGAGCAGCCGGAACAACCGAAATGGACCTCGCCGAGCGGGGGCGACGGCGAGCCGCAGAACGGGCCGGCGCCGGAGGGCGACCAGCCGCAGCCGGGCATGCCCGCGCCCGGCGTCCCCTCTTCGGCGCCACCTCCGCCGACACCACCTCCGTCGGAACCGCCCCCGTCGACACCGTCTCCGACGACACCGCTTCCATCAACACCGCCTCCGTCGACCCCACCCGAATCGGCACCGCCCCTTGGGCCGTACCCGCAACCGGACCAGCCGCAGTACGGCGCTCCACAGCAGTACGGCGCTCCACAGCAGTACGGGCCACCCCAGCAGTACGGGCCACCCCAGGCGGGCCCCGGTGCGTACGGTGCGACGCCCTACGGCGCCGCGGGTCAGTGGGGTGGACCGCCGGTCGCCCCGAAGCCGGGCGTCATCCCGCTCCGCCCGCTCGGGCTCGGGGAGATCCTCGACGGCGCGATCTCCTACATCCGGAAGAACCCGAAGGCGACGCTCGGCCTCTCGGCGATCGTGGCCGTCGTGATCGAACTCTTGAGGGTCCCGATGACGGCTCTCGCCATCGGCCAGCTGGAGGCGATGGCGAACTCCGGTGCGTCCACGTCCCAGATCGGGATCAACGCCGTCTTCTCCGGTTTGGGGAGCCAGGTCGTCGGGGCGATCATCGCGGCGATCGGCGTCGTGGTGCTCACCGGCCTGCTGATCGTCGTGCTCGGGCACGCGGTGATCGGGCGCACGATGGCGCTCGGCGAGGTGTGGGCGGCCGTCCGCGGTCGGATCCCCGGCCTGCTCGGCATCACGGCCGTGACGACGCTCGCGCTGCTCGGCATCATGGCGGCCGGATTCCTCCCGCTGATCTTCCTGGCGCTCGGGGAGAACGGTCGCGGCGCCTTGCTGCTGCTGATCATCACCCTGCCGCTCTCCTGGGGCCTCATGGTCTACCTGGGGACGTCCTGGGCGCTGGCGACCCCGGCATTCATCCTCGAAGGGATCCCGGCAATGGCCGCGCTGCGGCGGTCCCGGCACCTGGTCGGCGGCTCGTGGTGGCGGACGTTCGGCATCCTGCTCGTCGCCGCCGTCATCGCCTGGTTCATCTCGATCGCCATCGCGGTGCCGTTCGGCATCGTGCAGACCTTGACGACGGGGGCGTTCACCCAGCCCGACGCGTTCGCGGGCCTCTCCATCGAATCGTTGATCATCGGTGCGATCGCGTCGATCATCGCCACCACGGTGACCGCCCCGTTCATGGCGGGTGCGACCGGCCTGCTGTACTTCGACCAGCGCATCCGCAAGGAGGCGTTCGACATCCAGCTGACCCGGGAAGCGGCACGGTGATCGGACTGTGATCGGACTCCCGTTCGAGGTGCCCGTCGACCTCGGTCGCGACGAGGCACGCGAGCTCGCCGAGCGTGAGCTGGCCAAACCCGAGTTCACGGCTGCGCTGCCGCCGCTGCCCGAGCGCATCCTGCGATGGATCGCCGAGTGGATCGGGGACCTGCTGCGCGGCGCGGCGGACATCTCGCCGGGCGGGTACGGCGGGCTGGCGGTCTTCGCCATCCTGATCGTGCTGGCCGTGATCGCGATCCGGCTGCGGGTCGGCCGCGTCGGGCGGAACACGTCGGCGGCGGGCGGGCTCTTCGGCACGACGATCAGGTCGGCCGCCGACCACCGCGCGGCCGCCGACGCGCACGCCGCGGCAGGGGCATGGGCCGACGCCGTGCGCGAGCGCCTGCGTGCGATCGTGCGCGGCCTCGAGGAACGCGACCTGCTCGACGCGCGGGCCGGCCGGACCGCCGACGAGGCCGCCGCGGAGGCCGGGCGGATCCTGCCCGAGTGCGCCGCGGGGCTGCGATCGGCCGCCGTGGTGTTCGACGACGTCTGGTACGGCGGGCGGCAGGCGACCCCGGCGATGGACGCGCAGCTGCGGGCGCTCGACGAGAGCGTCCAGCAGGCCCGACCGGCGGTCGGTGCCCTGCGATGACGACCCCAACGAGCACAACGTCCGTCCATCGCGACCCGGCACGCATCTGGAAAGCCGCACGCACGCCGCTCGTCATCGCGGCGCTGGTGCTCGCGGCCGCGACCCTGATCGCGTTGCTGACCGACCGCACGACCCGCGGCGCGCTCGACCCCGAAGGGGTGAGCCCGGCCGGGAGCCGGGCCGTGGCGACGATCCTGCGCAACGAGGGCGTCACCGTCACCGTGGTGCGCACTTCCGCGGACGTCCGGCTGGCCGGCCGCGGGACCACCGTGCTCGTGCCGTTCCCCGAGCTGCTCTCGCAGGTCCAGCTCGACGCGCTGCGCGGCTCCGCCGACGTCGTGCTGGTCGCGCCCGACGAGCGGGTGCTCGACGCCGTCACGCCCGACGTCGAGCTCACGCAGTCGGCCGGCCCGGTCGACGTCTCGCAGCCGGACTGCACGTTGGCTGCGGCCACCCGCGCCGGCGCCGTCCAGATCGGCGGCCGCCGCTACCGGTCGCTCACCGCGATCGGCTGCTACCCGGCGGAAGGCGGGAACGCGCTGATGCAGGCCGTTGTCGACGGCCGGACGGTCACCGTCATCGGCAGCGCCGACATCCTCACCAACGACGCGCTCGACGAGGAAGGCAACGCGTCGCTGGCGTTGTCACTGCTGGGCGGCAACGAGGAGCTGCGCTGGTTCCTGCCCTCCCCCGAAGGGCCGCCGGCCGGCGACGAGCGCTCGTTCTCGGAGCTGATCCCCGCTGGTTGGGTGTTCGCCGCGGTGCAGCTGATGGTCGCGGCGCTGGTCGTCGTGCTGTGGCGGGCGCGGCGGCTGGGCCCGGTCGTGGAGGAGCCGCTGCCCGTGGTGGTGCGTTCCGCGGAGGCGGTGGAGGGTAGGGCCCGGCTCTACCGGGCGGCCGGGGCCCGCGACCACGCTGCCGAGGTGTTGCGGGAGGCGGCCCGCGCGCGGCTGATCCCGATGCTCGGGCTGCCGGACACGACGGCGACGGGTCCGAGTCCCGCGCTGATCGAGGCTGTCGCGGGTCGGGTGCACCGGCCCGCCGTGCAGGTCGAATGGCTCCTGTACGGTCCGGCGCCTGCGGACGATGCCGGCTTGATCGAACTGGCTAACCTGCTCGACATGTGCGAATCGGAGGTCCGTCAGTCATGAGCCAGGACGTCGTGTCGGTCGACAAGAGCGGTGTGGACGCCGGGCAGGCCAGGGAGGCCCTGCACGCGCTGCGCCGCGAGGTCGCCAAGGCCGTCGTCGGCCAGGACGCCGCGGTCACCGGTCTGGTCGTCGCGCTGCTCTGCCGCCGCCACGCGCTGCTCGAAGGTGTGCCGGGGGTGGCGAAGACGCTGCTGGTGCGCGCGTTGGCGCGCAGCCTCTCGCTCGACAGCAAGCGCGTGCAGTTCACCCCCGACCTGATGCCCGGCGACATCACCGGTTCGCTCGTCTACGACGCGAAGAGCTCCGAGTTCTCCTTCAGGGAGGGCCCGGTGTTCACGAACCTGCTGATCGCCGACGAGATCAACCGCACGCCGCCGAAGACGCAGGCGTCGCTGCTGGAGGCGATGGAGGAGCGGCAGGTCTCAGCCGACGGCGTGAGCCGCCCGCTGCCCGACCCGTTCGTCGTGATCGCGACGCAGAACCCGATCGAGTACGAGGGCACCTACCCGCTCCCCGAGGCGCAGCTCGACCGCTTCCAGCTCAAGATCACGATGGCGCTGCCGGGACGGGAGCAGGAGATCGACATCCTCTCGCGGCACGCGGCGGGCTTCGATCCCGGCGACCTCGCCGCTGCGGGCGTAGAGGCGGTCGCGGGACCGGCCGAGCTGCGCGCCGCACGCCAGGCCGTCGGGCAGGTCACCGTGCACCCCGCGGTGATCGGCTACGCCGTGGACGTCTGCCGGGCGACCCGCTCGGCGCCGGCCGTCTCGATCGGGGTGTCGCCGCGCGGGGCGACCTCGCTGCTCGCGGCGAGCCGGGCCTGGGCGTGGCTCTCCGGGCGCGACTACACCACCCCGGACGACGTCAAGGCGCTCGCGCCGGCGGCGCTCCGGCACCGGTTGCGGCTGCGGCCCGAGGCCGAGCTCGACGGGGTCAGCGCCGACGGCGTGGTCAACGGGGTGCTGGCCGGCGTGCCCGTCCCCCGCTGACGGGACGGGCCCGTGGCGATCACCGGACGCACGGCGCTGCTCGCCGTGCTCGGCGCACTCGTGGTCGGCTTCGCGCTGCCGAACTGGTGGGGCGTGCTGGCCGTCGCGGTCGTGCTGCTCCTCGCTGTGGCGGTCGACGTCGCCCTCGCCGCGAGCGTGCGCGGGTTGACCATGCGACGCGAGGGCGACACCTCGGTGCGGCTCGGCGGCACGGCGACGGTCGACCTGGTCGTCACCAACCCGGGCAGCCGGACGCTGCGCGGGGTGCTGCGCGACGCGTGGCCGCCGAGCGCGGGCGCGGTGCCGAGCCGGCATCCGTTGCTGGTGCCGCCGGGTGAGCGCCGCCGGCTCACGGTGGAGCTGACGCCGGTGCGGCGCGGCGACCGGCGGGCCGCACGGGTCACCGTCCGCTCCCTCGGCCCGCTCGGGCTGGCCGCCCGGCAGGGTCGTCACGACGTGCCGTGGACGGTTAGGGCGCTGCCGCCGTTCACGTCGCGCAAGCACCTGCCGTCCCGGCTCGCCCGGCTGCGTGACCTCGACGGGCGCACCGCGACGATGATCCGCGGTCAGGGCACCGAGTTCGACTCGCTGCGCGAGTACGTGATCGGCGACGACGTGCGCTCGATCGACTGGCGCGCGACCGCGCGGGCCGCCGACGTCATGGTCAGGACGTGGCGCCCCGAGCGCGACCGGCACCTGCTGCTGGTGCTCGACACCGGCCGGACGTCGGCGGGCCGGATCGGCGACGCGCCAAAGCTCGACACCGCGATGGACGCCGCGCTGCTGGTCGGGGCGCTC
This sequence comes from Pseudonocardia sp. TRM90224, assembly GCF_021245725.1. Classification (GTDB taxonomy): domain Bacteria; phylum Actinomycetota; class Actinomycetes; order Mycobacteriales; family Pseudonocardiaceae; genus Pseudonocardia. Next base: position 40,368 of record NZ_JAJGSX010000029.1, read on the forward strand.
GCCGCGCGGGCCGGCGACCGCGTCGACATGATCGCCTACGACCGTGCGGTGCGCGCGAGCGTGACCGGGGTCAGCGTGAGCGAGCTGCTCCCGTCGCTGGTCAACGCGATGGCGCCGCTGGAGCCGGAGCTGGTCGAGACCGACGTGCACGGCATGGTGTCGGCCGTGCTGAACCGGGCCTCGCGTCGTTCGCTGGTGGTGCTGTTCACCGGGCTGGAGCCCGCGGCCGTCGAGGAAGGGCTACTGCCCGGGCTGCCGTCGCTGATCACCCGGCACCGCCTGCTCGTCGCGTCGGTCGCCGACCCCCGCGTGACGGAGATGGCGGCGGGGCGCGACAACTCCGTCGCTGTGTACGAGGCAGCGGCCGCGGAACGGGCCAGCGCCGAACGGCGGTCGGTCGCGAAGCTCCTCAGCCGCCGCGACGTGACGGTCGTGGACGCGCCGCCGGCGGAGCTGGCGCCCGCCGTCGCCGACGCCTACATCGCGCTCAAGGCGGCGGGCCTGCTGTAGAGCCCGCACGCGAGGGCAGGAAAGCCACTTTCCGGCCCTCACAGGGCAGGAAAGTGGCTTTCCTGCCCTCCCCCGGGCGGTCAGCCCGCGGTGGGGAGGTGGTCGCCCGCTTCCGCGGCCGAGACGTCGCCCGACTCACCCGCGCGGGCTGCCCGGCGGCCGAGCGTGAAGACGTACACGAACAGCGCGGCCTCCACGAGCACGCCGATCCCGATCCGGGCCCACGTCGGGAGCGATGACGGCGTCACGAACGCCTCGACGATCCCGGAGATCAGCAGCAGCACCGCCACACCGAGCGCCATGCCGACGGTCGCCCGGCCGGCTTCCGCCACGGCCCGCGATCGGGGCAGCGGGCCGGGGTCGACGAGCGCCCAGCCGAGGCGCAGCCCCGCGCCGGCCGCGATGAACACGGCGGTGAGCTCAGGCAGGCCGTGCGGGGTGATCAGGCCGAAGAAAAGGTCGAGCCGGTCGGCCGACGCCATGATCCCGGCGGTGACGCCGAGGTTGAGCAGGTTCGACCACAGCACCCAGATCACCGGCACGATCACGATGCCCGAGACCAGGCACATCGCGGCGATCAGCGCGTTGTTCGTCCAGACCTGCGCGGCGAACGAGCCTGCGGGAGCGGACGTGTAGTACTCGGCGAACTCGACATCGACGAGCCTGCGGATCTCCTCCGGCGTAGCGATGCTCGCCTGCACGTCGGGGTTCGCGGCCACCCACGCCCCGATCACCCACGCCAACCCGAGGAAGACCACAGCGACCGTGCCCCACCAGCGCCTGCTCAGGTAGAGCGCGGCCGGGAAGCCGACCACGAAGAAGCGTGCGGCGTCGCGCCACGCAGGGGTGTGCGAGCCCGTCACGGCCGCCCGTGCGCGGGCCACCAGCGTCGACAGCCGCGCGACCAGCGCGGGGTCGGGCGAGGACGAGCGGATCGCCGAGAGGTGCGTCGCGGTGCGCTGGTAGAGCGTCACCAGCTCGTCGGCCTCCTGCCCCGAGCGAACCTTCTTGCGGAGCAGCGCCTCGAGCCGCTGCCATTCCGCGCGGTGGGCGGCGGCGTAGGCATCGACGTCCATGTACCGGCACAATAGTCGGGGTGAGTGACCTGATCACAGGTGACGCGGTTGTCGTCGAGCTGCGCATCGCGGAGTTCGCCAGTCGCGCGGTGGCGTTCGCGATCGACGTCGCCGTGATGGTCGTCTTCTACCTCCTGATGCTGTGGATCGCCGCGGCGAGCGGCGTGCTGTCGGTCGATCCCGCGCTCGCGGCGACCATAAGCATCGTGGCGCTCGTGACGGTGTTCGTGATCTACCCCGTGACCATCGAGACGCTCACCCGCGGGCGCTCGCTCGGCAAGATGGCGATGGGGTTGCGGGTGGTGCGCGAGGACGGCGGGCCGATCCGGTTCCGGCAGGCGCTCGCGCGCGGCCTCGCCGGGTTCGTCGTCGACTTCGGCATCTTCAGCTTCTTCACCGGCGCGATCGGGCTAATCACGTCGCTGATCTCACCGCGGGGCCGTCGTGTCGGCGACATGCTCGCCGGCACGGTCGTGGTCCGCGAGCGGGCGCCCGTGCAGGCCGCGTACGACATCATGATGCCGCCGCCGCTCGCCGGCTGGGCGTCGACGCTGGAGCTCTCGCAGCTCCCGGCCTCGCTGGCGCTCTCGGCCCGGCAGTTCCTGCTCCGCACGTCGCAGCTCGACCCGCAGGTCAGGGCGGCGCTCGGGGCCGACCTCGCCGGTCAGGTCGCCGCGCACGTCAGCCCGCCCCCGCCGCCGGGAACCCCGCCGGAGCCGTTCCTCGCTGCCGTGCTGGCGGCGCGCACCCAGCGCGAGCACGCACGGCTCGTGCGCGGGCAGGCGCCGACCCCGCCACCGACGTCCGTCCCCGCGTACCCGACACAGGTGCCCCAGCCACCCCTGCCACCCACGCCGCCGCCGGCCGCGCCATCACCGCCCACGGACGGCTTCGCCCTCCCCCGCTGACCGTCGACAACGACGTTATTGCTGTTGTGAGCGCTCACGAACGACCACAACGTCGTTGTCGACGGGGTGGTGCGCCCGCGCCCAGGCCGTCAGGTCGGACCAGCCGGTCACTGTCTCCGTTCCCCCGCTGGTGCTGAGGTGGAAGGTGGCGTCGCCCGCCGGCTCGACGACGACGTCCGACGGCTCGCCGCGCACCCGCCGCCAGCCCTCCCTGGCGAACGCGCGGGTGATCAGGGCGGCGGCCGGTTCGGTGGCGAGCACCTCCACCGTCGAAGAGCGGTCGGCCTCCAGTGCGAACGTCCCGGTGACCGCGTTGAACGCGAGCCCGGTGGTGTCGAAGACGGCGGCGACGGCGCCGTCGGCCACCAGGCTCTCCGGCGTCCCCGTATGCAGCACGCCGCCGCGGTCGACGAGCCACAGGTGGTCGGCGAGCCGCAGCGCCAGCTCGAGGTCGTGCGTGGAGACGACGACGCACATCCCCTGCTCCCGCGCCAGCCGCCGCAGCAGGCCGAGCAGCCCCACCCGCGCGGAGACGTCGAGGAACGCGCTGGGTTCGTCCAGCAGCAGCACCGACGGCTCCTGCGCCAGCGCGCGTGCGACGAGCACCCGCTGCCGCTCGCCGTCGGAGAGCTCGCCGACCCGGCGCGCGGCGAGGTGCTCGGCGCCCACCGATTCGATCGCGCCCTCGACGACGGCGACGTCGCGCGCGTGCAGCACGCCGGTGGCCCCGGTGTGCGGGTGGCGGCCCAGTGACACGAGCTCGCGCGCGGTCAGCAGGCCGGCGTCGACCCGCTCGGTGAGCACGACGGCCAGCCGCAGCGCACGCTCGGCGGGGGCGAGGGCCAGCAGGTCGGCGCCGTCGAGTGCGACAGCCCCGGCGAGCGGTGGCTGCAGGCCGGCGACCGTGCGGAGCAACGTCGACTTGCCGGCGCCGTTCGGGCCGATCAGCGCCGTCAGGTCGCCGCGACGGGCCCGCGCGACGAGACCCTTCAGCACGGCTCGCTCGCCGCGACGGCCCGCGCGGTAGCCGACGGCGAGATCGTCGAGCAGCAGCCCGTTCACACGACCGCTCCGGCGGCGAGCCGCCTGCTGCGCAGCAGCACCACGATCACCACCGGCGCGCCGGCGAGCGACGTCACCACGTTCAGCGGGATCACCGTCTCCGAGCCGGGCGGGTGGCTGACGATCGAGCAGGCCAGCGCGGTGATCGCCCCGACGAGCGCGGTGGCGGGCAGCAGCACGCGGTGGTCCGACGTGCCGATCGCCAGCCGCGCGAGGTGCGGGATCGCGATGCCGATGAACGCGATGGGCCCGCAGAAGGCGGTGACGGTGCCGGCCAGCAGCCCCGCGGAGACCGAAGCGCCGATCCGGACCCGGCCGACGTCGACGCCCATGCTGCGGGCGTAGCCGTCGCCGAGCAGCAGCGCGTTGAGCGACTTCACGAGCAGCACCGAGAGCCCCAGCCCCAGCGCGATCGCGGTGGCGAAGACCGGGAGGTCGTCGCGGGTGGTCGCGTCGACGCTGCCGAGGCCCCACACGAAGAACTGCTGCGCGATCCGCGGGTCGGTCCACACCAGCACCAGACTGATCATCGCCGACGTCACGGCGCCGATCATCACGCCGACGATCAGCAGCGTCACCGCCGAGCGGGCCCAGCGCGCGAGCGTCAGCACGAGGGCCATCACGGCGGTCGCGCCGATCGCCGCCGCGGCGACGGCACCGAGCCGCCCGGCGCCGACCAGCCCCGAGCCGAACGTCGCCCCGAACGCGGCCGCGGTGGTCGTCGCGAGGAAGACGGCCATGCCGAGGCTCGCACCGGAGCTGACGCCGAGGACGTACGGGTCGGCGAGCGGGTTGCGGAAGAGCGTCTGCATGAGCAGGCCCGCGACGCCCAGCGCGGCCCCGACCAGCGCGGCGGTGATCGCCCTCGACAGGCGGACGCTGCCGATGACCACCGTCCAGCGCGGGTCGGACGGCTCGGCGCCGACGAGCACGAGTGCGGTGTCGACGAGCGGGACGCTGACCGGCCCGAGCGCCACCGCGAGCACGAACGCGATCGCACCGACGACCGCGAGGGCTGGCAGCAACCAGACTCGGCTCACCCGCTCGCCTGCTGGTAGTAGACGAACTGGTGGCCCGGCATCAGCTCAGGGTGCAGCACGGCGACGATGTCGGCGAGGATCTCGTCGGGGTGGGTGACACCGCGCTCGAAGACGTCGTTCCCGCCGGTCGGGCCCTTGAGCTTGTCGCGGGTCCAGATCGTGCCGGTGCGCACGGCCGTCAGGTCGGCGTAGCGCGGATCGGCCGCGACGGCCGCCGCGCGGGTCGGGAGCGGGCCGTCGGTCAGCCACGTCGGCGCGCTGCCGTCGGTCGCGAACACCGTCTCGAAGTCCTTCGGCACCGAGCCGACGATCGGGTTGTCGCGCTCCGACCACGTCGCGCCGGCGTCCCGGAAGAGGACGCCGGCCGTGCCGCCGCCGGTGGGGACGGACCACGTGCCCTGGAAGAGCGAGCCGATCAGCACCGGCGCCGGTGGCACCGCGGCCGCCTTCGCGGCGGTCCCGGTGTAGCGCTGCTCGATGCCGTCGAAGACGCGGGCGGCGTCGACCTCGTGCCCGGTCAGCGCGCCCATGATCTTGATCCACTCGGCCTGGCCGAGCGGGCTCGCCTCGAGGTACTCGGCCCAGCCGATGACCGGGATGCCGGCACCCCGCAGGGCGGGGAACGCCGGGTTGTCGGCGCCCTGGCTGAGCAGGACGTCCGGCTCGGCCGTGACCACCGCTTCGGTGTTGATCTGCGCGTCGGGCGCGAACGCGGCGACGCCACCCGCGGCGATCTTCGCGCGAACCTCGGCGCCGGAGACGAAGTCGGGAGCCGCGACCCCGGTGAGCACGTCGAGCGCGCCGATCTCGACGATCATCGGCAGCTGCGTCGTCGACTCGGAGTAGAGGCTGCGCACGGGCGTCTCGACGACCGGCGCCGCGGCCAGCTGCGACGGCAGCTGCGGCTTCGGGGCACCACACTTGAGCAGCACGTACGACTCGGGCGCCGCGCCGGGGAACGGCTGGCGAACCGTGAGCACCTGGTAGCTGCGCTCGTAGGTGAGCGTGACGTTGCGGGCGTGCGCGAGCTCCGCCTTGACCGGGAAGTAGTCGGTGGCGGGGTCGAACGCCGTGATGCAGCCGGGGCGATCGGGCGCCGGCGCGGTCGCGGGCGGTGCGGCGCAGGCGCCGAATACGAGCAGGGCAGCGACCGCGAGCGCAGCGGAGACGTGCTTCATGTCCGTCCTTTGAACAGCTGTTCAGATGAGTGATTCTCACACGGACCCCGATCCGGGATCTTCTCCCGAAACGCCACGCGACCCGGTGGCCCTCTGCAACGCTTCGACCACAGGTTCTGGAGGTGCGCACGATGGCTGTCGGGCTCCCCACGCTTGCTGCGGCCTTGCTGGCGGCGGCCACGCTCGCGCCGGCGGGCAGCGCGCCCCTCGACTGCTCGCAGGTCGGGCAGCCCGCCACCGAACAGCTCCGGTCCGGCGAGGCCGTCGTGCTCGTCGTGCGGTGCGCACCCGCGCCGGCCCGATCCGTCTCTCCCAAGCCGTTCTACGTCGACCCGACCACCCCCGCCGCCCAGCAGGTGCGCGAGTGGGAGAGCGACGGCCGCGCCGGCGACGCCGCCCAGCTGCGCAAGCTCGCCGACCAGCCACAACCGCTCTGGGTGACCGCCGACGCCGGCTCGGTGGAGGCCGAGGTCGCCGAGTACGTCGGGCGGGCGGAGCAGGCGGGCGCGCGGCCGCTGCTCGTCGGCTACAACATCCCCGACCGCGACTGCGGCAGCTACTCCGGCGGCGGGGCCGGCGACGCCGAGAGCTACCGGCAGTGGGCGGCCGCGTTCGCGGCGGGGCTGAAGGGCTCGGGACTGAAGAGCAGGGACGCGCTCGTCGTGCTGGAGCCGGACGCCATCCCGCACCAGCTCTCCGGCTGCGCCGGCGGCGGCGAGGAGCGGTACGCGCTGCTCTCCGACGCCACCGACGCGCTCACCGCCGCCGGCGCCGACGTCTACATCGACGCCGGTCATCCCGGCTTCACGGGCGACCCCGTCGCGACCGCGGACGCGCTCGAACGGGCCGGCGTCCGGCGCGCCGCCGGGTTCAGCCTGAACGTCTCCAACTTCATCTCCACCCAGGAGAACATCGAGTACGGCACCGCGATCTCGAAGCGGCTGGGCGGCGCGCACTTCGTCATCGACACCAGCCGCAACGGCGCCGCCGACCCACCGGAGTCGACCGGCGGCGCCCCGGAGTGGTGCAACCCACCCGGCCGACTGCTCGGCGTCCCACCAACCACCGAGACCGGGAACCCGCTGGTCGACGCCCTGCTCTGGGTCAAGCGCCCCGGCGAGTCGGACGGCGCGTGCCGCGACTCCGACCCGCCGGCCGGCGGCTGGTTCCCCGAGTACGCCCTCGACCTCACCCGCGGCTGAGCCCCCACCAACAGCGAGTCCCCCGCCCCACCCGGCGAGTCCCCCGTCCCGGTCGGCGAGTCCCACGTCCCGGTCGGCGAGTCCCACGTCCCGGTCGGCGAGTCCCACGTTTCAGTCGGCGAGTCCCACGTTTCAGTCGCGCCGTGCACGCGCGAGTCCGGCTGCGCCGACGTGAGACTCACGCACCGCAACGCGGCACTCGCCCGCTGGAACGCGGGACACGCCCGCCGAAACGCGGGACTCGCGCGCTGGAACGTGGGACACGCGCGCTGGAACGTGGGACTCGCGCGCCGAGACGTGGGACTCGCGGCTACGGGCGGACGGCGCGGGCTGCGGCGACGAGGTTGCGGAGGGCGGCGGTCACCTCCCGCTCGCCGCGGGTCTTGAGCCCGCAGTCGGGGTTGGCCCACAGGCGGTCGGGTGTGACCCACGTGCCGGCCGCGCTGAGCAGCCGCTCGATCTCGGCGGTGCTGGGCACCTGGGGCGAGTGGACGTCGTAGACGCCGGGGCCGATTCCTCGCGTCACACCGGTGCCCAGCTGCTCCAGCTCGGCCATGCTCGACCGGGCCGCCTCCACCGTGGTGACGTCGGCGTCGAGGGCGTCGATGGCAGGCACCACGACCTCGAACTCCGAGTAGCACAGGTGGGTGTGCACCTGGGTGGAGTCGGCCACCCCACCCGTGACGAGCCGGAACGCGTCGACCGACCACTCCAGGTAGGCCGGCTGCGCCGCCGCGCGCAGCGGGAGCAGCTCACGCAGCGCCGGCTCGTCGACCTGGATCACCCGCAGCCCCGCGGCCTCGAGGTCACGCACCTCGTCGCGCAGCGCGAGCCCGACCTGACGTGCCGTCTCGCCGAGCGGCTGGTCGGCGCGCACGAACGACCAGGCGAGGATGGTGACGGGCCCGGTCAGCATCGCCTTGACCGGCTTCGACGTGAGCGACTGCGCGTAGGAGCTCCACCCGACGGTGATCGGCGCCGGCCGGGACACGTCGGCGTAGAGCACCGGCGGCCGGACGCACCGCGTGCCGTACGACTGCACCCAGCCGTTCTGCGTGATGGCGAACCCGGCGAGGTTCTCCGCGAAGTACTGCACCATGTCGTTGCGCTCGGGCTCACCGTGCACGAGGACGTCGAGGCCGATCTCCTCCTGCAGCCGGATCACGCGCTCGATCTCGGCCCGCATCCTCGACTCGTACGCGGCGTCGTCGAGCGTGCCGGACCGGTGCGCCGCGCGGTCCTTGCGGATCTGCGCGGTCTGCGGGAACGAGCCGATCGTCGTGGTCGGGACGGGCCCGAGCGCGAGGTGGCTGCGTTGTGCAGCGGTACGGGCGTCGGCGCTGCCGCGGCGGTAGTGGTCGGCGCCGAGCGTGTCGAGGCGGGCCCGCACGTGCTCGTCACGTTCGTCGGCCCGGTCGACCGCTCGCAGTGCCTTCGCCGCAGCGAACTCGCTCGCAACGGCGTCACGGCCCTCGTGCAGCGCCCTGCCGAGCAGCACCACCTCCTCGACCTTCTGCGCGGCGAACGCCAGCCGGTCCTTGACGACGCCGAGCGCGGGTTCGCCCTCGACGTCGTACGGCACGTGCAGCAGCGAGCACGACGTCGCGATCTCCACCCGCCCGGCGGTGCCGAGCAGCGTCGCCGCGGTGCCGAGCGCGACGTCGAGATCGGTGCGCCAGACGTTGCGGCCGTCGACCACCCCGGCCAGCACGGTCTTCTCGCGCAGAGCGGGCAGCGCCGCGGCCGCCGACAGATCGGACGCGCCGGCGACCAGGTCGAGCGAGATCGCCTCGACCGGGCTCTCGGCGAGCACCTGCAACGCGGGCCCCAGGTCGCCGTAGTAGGCCGCGACCAGGATCTTGGGCCGCGCCGCAACCGCGCCGAGCGCCCGGTAGGCCGTGCCGAGCGCGGCGAGCTCGCGCCCCGAGCGGTCGGCGACGAACGCCGGCTCGTCGAGCTGCACCCAGGACGCGCCGGCCGCGGCCAGCTCGCCCAGGAGCTCGGCGTAGACCTCGACGAGCCGGTCGAGCAGGTCGAGCGGGTCCACCCCGTGCCCCTTGGCCATCAGCAGGAAGCTGACCGGGCCCAGCAGCACCGGGCGCGTCTCGACGCCGGCCGCGCGGGCCTCCCGGTACTCGTCGACGGGCTTGCGGTCGGCGAGCCGCAGCGCCGTGTCCGGGCCCAGCTCGGGCACGAGGTAGTGGTAGTTGGTGTCGAAGAACTTGGTCAGCTCCAGCGGCGCGACGCCGTCGGTGCCGCGGGCCATCGCGAACAGGGTGTCGATGTCGGAGCGCCCGAGTTCGGCGAACCGCGCCGGCACGGCGCCGACCGTTCGTGCCATGTCGAGCACGTGGTCGTAATAGGAGAACGTGTTGCTCGACACGGAGCCGAGCCCCGCGTCGCGCAGCCCGGTCCAGGTGCTGCGGCGCAGCTCGGCCGCGGCGGCCCGCAGGCCGTCCTCGCCGAGGGTGCCGGCCCAGTACCGCTCGACGGCGCGCTTGAGCTCCCGGTCGGGCCCGATGCGCGGGTAGCCGAGGACGGTCGATCCGATCTGTTGAGTCACTGCTCTCTCCTCGCGAGCGTGCGGGACGACCCACCGGAACGCGGGCAGCACGAGGAGACCGAGTGGTCCACTCGGCCCTCCCACGAGGCCGACGGATCTGCGCGCACCGGAAGGTGCACGCACCGGCGGCAGGTATTCGGACTCGCGGGCACCGCCGGACCTTCGTCCGGCGACCTACCGGCCGTCGCTTCCCAGGTCCTGCGACCCAGTGCTCGTTGACGGCTGTCGTTCCCGCTCACCGCTGCGGGGCAGTCCCGGACTCTCACCGGGTTCCCTCTTGCCTCGGATCTGCACCACCATCTCGTGCATAGCCGAACCACCAGCAGACCGGACTATAGATGAGTTGCAGCCCGATCCGCGGAATCGTGATCAAGGAGGTCGGCGAATGCCGCCGCGGCGGCGTCGACCCGTGCCGGGCGCGAGGTGACGAGACTGTCGAGGAGCAGACCGTCGACGGTGTCGAGGATGAGGTCGGCGAGGGGCTCCACGCGTGGCTGGGGGATGGCGAGTTCGGCCAGTCCGGTGCGCAGCATGATCAGCCACGGTTCGCGGGATTGTTCATGGGCGGAGCGCCAGCCGTCCGACTCGTGCACCGACAGGACGCACATCTGCAGGTACAGACGCATCGCGCCGTGCGCGACGGGGTCGTTCACGACCCGCCAGGCGTAGCGCACGAGATCACCGACGGTCCGCACGGGCGGATCTGCCTCGTCGATGGACTCGGCCAGACGGCGGTTGGCCAGGGCGACCACCTCGGCGATCAACGTCTCCTTGTTGGCGAAGTGGTAGATCAGCATGCGGTCGCTGGTGCCCAGCGCCGCAGCGAGCGGGCGCAGCGACAGCCCGATCAGCCCGTGCTCGAGCACGTAGGCCAGTGCACCTTCGGTGAGCGCGGCGCGGCGGTCCACCCGCGGACTGTAGCAACTGCTTCACATTGGATGTAGCGACTGCTACGTTTTCGGAGGTCGAGAGGAGTGACCGTGACGACGTCGCGCTCTACCCGGTTCGATCTGCGTGTCCTGCTTCGTGGGGATGCGGTGTTCGAGTGCGTCTTGGCAGCGGGGTGTCTGTGGCTGGCCATCGGGCTGCCCGCCGCCGGCGCCTGGGCATCGCCGCCCTGGCTGGGCCGTCCCGCCCTGCTCGTGGTGGCGGTGGTACTGCTGGCCGCCGCCGGCGCGCTGTGGTGGCTGTCGAGCCGGAACGATCCCGCCGCAGCACGGGTGGTCGCCGTGGCCAATGCGGTGACGGCAACCCTGATCGCCGTCTGGGCCGTTCTCGGCGGCGGCGCCGGCGGATCCCTCCGCGTCAGCCTGGCGGTGGTCGCTGTCCTGCTCGCCGGGCTCGCCGCAGCGCAATGGCACCGCTCACACCTGCACCGATCCGCTACCTGACCCAGCGCAGCGAAGGTTGAGGACAATGCTGCGGTCCCACGCGTGACGGGAGGAGCAGAGATGGATCACACGGTCGACTGCAACGGGATCACGGTGCACTACGAGGACCACGGCACGGGGGCGCCGATCGTCCTGCTGCACGGCGGGCTGGTGACCGCCCGGATGATGTGGGGACCGCACATCGAGATGTTCGCGGCGGCGCACCGCGTGCTCGCGCCGGACACGCGCGGGCACGGCCGCACCGACAACCCGGCCGGCAGCCTGCGTTACGAGCAGTTCGCCGACGACACCGCGGCGTTCATCGCGGCGCTCGGCCTGGAGCGGCCCGTCGTCGTCGGGTACAGCGACGGTGCGCAGACCGCGCTCGAGCTGGCGCTGCGGCATCCCGACGCGGCAGGCGCGGTGGCGCTCGGCGGGATCGTCGTCGAACAGGACGCCGACTACGCGGCGATGCTGGAGAGCCTCGGCATGGCGGTGCCCGGCCAGGTCGACGTCGACCGGCTCCGGGGGACCGTCGGCGACTTCGCCGACGCCGTGATCGAGCTGCACGGGGACCGCTGGCGGGCGCTGCTGGAGGAGACGAGCGTGCTCTGGCACAACGTCCCGGAGTACTCCGACGAGACCCTCGCCACGGTCTCCCTGCCGACGCTCGTGCTCACCGGCGACGCCGACACCGCGGCGTTCGCCCAGGCGCACCGGATCGTCCAGGCGGTGCCCGGCGCCGAGCTGGCCGTCCTGCCGGGCGCCGACCACGGCGGCGCGATCACCCGGCCGCTCTTCACGCACGTCGTTCTCGACTTCGTGGAGCGGGTCGCGCCGACGAAGGTCGCCGAGGACTGACGTGGCACGGCTCTCGGTCGCGTTGCGGCTCCCGCCGGACGTCTCGGCGGTGCTCGCGGCGCTGCCCCGGCCCCCGACGCCGCGGGTGTCGTGGTCGGCGCCCGAGCAGTGGATCGTGAAGCTACGCCCGCTCGGCCACGTGCCGGACGATCTGGTGGAACCGCTGGTCGACGCGCTGCACGACGAGCTCGACGGGCTGCCGGCGACCCGCTGCGAGCTCGGGCCCGCGACCCGCAGGTTGGGCGGGCAGTGGCTCGGCGCTCCGGTGGTAGGGCTCGACGACCTCGCCGCGACCGTCTTCGACGCGACGGTCGGGCTCGTCCCGGTGACCCACCCGCAGCCGTTCCAGGCCGACGTCGTGCTCGCGCGCGGCCGCGTCCCCGCCGACCTGGCCGGGGAGCCGGTCGCGGCGAGCTGGGTGGCCGGTGCGGTGTTCCTGGTCGCGGACCGATCGGCGCCCGGCCGGCCCCGGCTCGACGACGTCGCTGAGTTCGCGCTGACGGAAAGCCGGTTGCCCCGTTCGTAGACTGGAGCCATGAGTTCCGTGCAGCGGCGATTTTGCCGCCCCCGGCCGCGCAGCGGTCGCGGGCGCCTGCACTGCTGAGCTCCCGCGCCGAGCCGGTCGGGGGGTGATTCCCCTCCCCTGCTCTCCGTGAGGAACTCCGATGACCACCCTGCTCTCGCCCGGCGAGCTCGCCGCGGCGCTCGAACTGCGCGACCTCTCCGATCCCGCGTGCGGCCCGCACGCCATGCAGATCCTGCTCGACGACGCCGTGGCGGCGCTCGCCGCGCTCTGGGACTGCGCGGTCGACCTGCGCCGGCCGCGGGCCGTCGTCAGCGTCGAGGACAACTACGACCGGCTCGGCTACAGCCCGGCCGCTGCCACCAGGGACGGGCGGTACTCCCGCTACATCAGCGAGACCGTCATGCTGCGCAGCCACACCTCCGCGGCGATCCCACCCGCGCTGCGCGAGCTGGCCCGCCGCGCCGATGCCGCGCCGGACGTGCTGCTGGTGCGGCCGGGACTCGTGCACCGGCGCGACGTCATCGACCGGTTGCACGTCGGCTCGCCGCACCAGCTCGAGCTCTGGCGGATCGTGCGTGGCGGCGTCGGCGGCGGAGTCGGCGCCGACGACCTGCGCGCGATGGCGGGGGCGCTCGTCGAGGCGTTGCTGCCCAGCACGGTGTGGCGGATGGTGCCCGCCGAGCACCCGTACACGGTGCACGGCAGCCAGATCGACGTCGACCGCGACGGACGGTGGGTCGAGCTGGCCGAATGCGGTCTCGTCGCGCCGGGTGTGCTGGCCACCGCCGGCCTGGATCCCGCTCGGTGGAGCGGGCTCGCGCTCGGGATGGGCCTCGACCGGGCGCTCATGCTGCGCAAGCACATCCCGGACATCCGGTTGCTGCGATCCGCCGATCCGCGGGTTGCCGCGCAGATGCGCGACCTGACGCCATGGCAGCCGGTCTCGATGATGCCGCCGGTGCGCCGAGACCTCTCGATCGTCACAGCTACACCGGATGAGGAGCTGCTCGGCGACCTGGCCCGCACGGCCCTCGGCGGCGCAGCGGACGTGCTGGAATCGCTGACGGTGCTGACCAGGACCGCGCACGCCGACCTGCCGCCGCACGTCCAGGAACGGCTCGGCAGCCGCCCCGGCCTCACGAACGTGCTGCTCAGGATGGTGCTGCGGCCGATCGACCACACCCTCACCGACACGGAGGCGAACCAGCTGCGCGACCAGGTGCACGCGGTGCTCGACGCGGCATAACCCGGCGCCTTCGGGACCACCCGGCCGCCGGGGGGAGGGCAGGAAAGCCACTTTCAGGCCCTGTGAGGGCAGGAAAGTGGCTTTCCTGCCCTCGCGTGCGGACTGGACGGCCGTCATTCAGTTGAGCGAGACCTTCCCGCCCACGAGCTCCAGCCTGCGGGTGCGGATGCGCTCCACCATCGAGGAGAGGAAGACGCTGACCGAGGTGGATGCCCCCATCTGCGGTTCGTCGGCCGACGCGACGGCCCAGCGGTAGGAGAACTCGACCTCCGGGTGGGCGTCCAGCGCGAACGTGCACTCGACCCAGTCCGACTCGTCGTCCCGGATCACGGAGAAGCGGTGCAACTCGCCCTTCTCCCAGGTCTGGAAGAACTCGAACAGCGATCCAACAGCGTCGCCGACGAACTCCTGCGTGTACACGTCACGTGAATACAACCGACGCCCCTGTCAGCAGACACATGGATTCCTGAAGTAGGCCGTATACCCACAATGTGGGCGTCCGAAGAGCGGGGATCACGGCCGGTGTCGTAGACGACCTCCACCTCGTCGGACTTGCACAGTATCCGGTTGAAACCACTAGGAGCGCATGCCGCCGCGAGCGCATCTATGATCACCCGATCCGCCGGCACGATGCCATGGCCGTCGATGATGTGAACCCTGCCGAACCCATCGACGACGCCTGCTTGCGTTCGCAGGTCGTGCTGCCCGACACGCATCGGAACGACGTGACCGAGGGCCGAGGTGTAGAAGGCAAGCACTGTCCAATCAAGCGGATTGGTGTTTCTCGGTGGAGGCCGAGCTGAAGCCGATCCTGTGAAGGCAAACCCAAGGCTTCCGCTCAGCGCAAACGCGACCACGATCGCGAGTACCTTTCGGGATAACGTCCAGGTCATTACTTCTCACTTCCATTCCGGACTGCGCAGGCAATCGAGTCGCTGGTTGACGATCAACGATGGTTGCAGCGCAAGCCGGTGGACGGTCTCGCCTTTCGCTCAAACGTTCGCGATCACAAACGCGTCAGCGCGTTGGGTGCGCGGTGAGCCCGACTCACCCACGCGCTGAGCCCGACTCGCGCACGGGGTGAGCCCGACTCGCGCCCTCCCGACCCCAACCGATCCGGCCTCGCCGGGGTCGTCTCTGGTGAACGACGGATCCCAGTGGAGGTAGGCCATGCCCACGACGCAACGCCGGACCCGGTTCGACCTCATGAAGGCGCTCTTCGTGCTGATGGTCGGGATCGCGGTCTTCGCCGCCGCGGTCGGCGTCGCGGTGCTGCTCCTCGGCGTGGACGCCGTGCCGCAGTGGATGCGGACGACGGCGCTCGCGTTGGGGGCGGCGGTGGTGATCGCGGCAGTGCGCGGGTCGATCGAACGGTGGCTCGACGGCCGCAGCATCAGGTTGGCGCAGCGCTACCTCGAAGCGGGTGACCTGCTCCGGGCCGGGGTGCAGGTGCAGCTGCTGATCGAGAGCAACGAGAAGCTCGTCGGCGCGTACGACCCGCTCACGCTGCGCTGGACGATGACGCTCGCGCAGATCCGGATGAAGCAGGGGCTCCTCCTGCAGAGCGCGGCGTTGATGGAGAAGGTGGTCGACGGCCAGCTCTCCACGCTCGGCGCGGGCCACCCCGACACCCAGCGGACGTACAGGCTGCTGCAGCGGCTCGTCGAGCCGGGTGGGCTCGACGAGCCGGTGGAGATCTGGTGGCGCCGGCGCTGAGGAGCCCGAACTTCCCCACCGTTTTGCCTACTTGCACACCCTGGAAGGCGTGCAGGTTGGCAAAACGGTGGGGAACTTTCGCGTCAGGCCATGGCGCCGCGGGCGTCGAGGTGGCCGGCGAGCGCCTCGGCCGACTGGCGCAGCAGCGGTGCGATGCGTTCGACGGCCGCCCAGCTCACGCGTGATTCCGGGCCCGACACCGAGATCGCCGTCATGGACGGGCCGCCGGGCACGGCGACGGCGATGCAGCGCACGCCCAGCTCCTGCTCCGCGTCGTCGACGGCGTACCCCTGCTGCCGGATCCGCTCCAGCTCGGCCGCGAGCCGGGCCGGTTCGGTGATGGTGTGCGGGGTCTGCGCCGCCATGCCCGTGCGTCGCAGCAGCGCCAGCACGTCGTCCGGCGGCAGCTGCGCGAGCAGCGCCTTGCCCACCCCCGTGCAGTGCACCGGGACCCGGCGCCCCACCTCGGTGAACATCCGCATGGAGTGCCGCGAGGGCACCTGCGCGACGTAGACGACGGCGTCGCCGTCGAGCATCGCCATGTTGGCCGTCTCGCCGACCTGGTCGACCAGCAGCGCGAGTTGGGGCCGGGCCCACTCCCCCAGCATGCGCGACGCCGCGTCGCCGAGCCCGATCAGCCGCGGGCCGAGCGCGTAGCGCCGCGACGGCAGCTGCCGCACGTATCCGGACGCGACGAGCGTCCGCACGATCCGGTGGATCGTCGGCATCGGCAGGCCGGAGCGGGCGGCGAGCTCCGAGAGCGCGACGTCGCCACCGGCCTCGGCCATGTGTTCGAGCAACGCGAACGCCCGGTCGAGCGACTGGACTCCGCCGCTCCGATCAGGACCGGCCTCGGTCATCGGACTCCCCTGCAACGCGTTACGGACCGTCCAGGGTATCCGCCGGCGGTCACGTGCCGGTCCAGGTCGGGCGTTGCTTCGCCGCGAACGAGCGAACCGCCGCCGCGAAGTCGGCGCTCGCGTAGACCGCCGAGACGATGTCGTCGCCCTCGGGCAGCTGCGCCCTGCGCAGCCGGGCCACCGACTGCTTCGCCGCCCACATGCTGAGCGGCGCGTTCGCCGCGAGCTCCGCGACGGTGTCGGCGACGGCGGTGTCGAGCCCCGCGGCGTCCTCGACGAGCTGCGTGACGAACCCGGCCGCGTGGGCCGAGCCCGCGTCCAGCAGCTTGGCCCGCAGCAGCATGTCCAGCGTCCGCGCCGGCCCGATGTGCCCGACGAGCAGCGCGTGCGTGTCCATCGAGAGGCAGTTGCCCAGCGTGCGCGCGATCGGCACCCCGAACCGGGACGCCGCGGTGGCGATCCGCAGGTCGCAGACCGCGGCGAGGGCGAGCCCGCCGCCGATGCAGTACCCGTCGACGGCCGCGACGGTCGGCACCCGCGTGTCCTCCAGCCGGTGCAGGACGCGCGTGATGCGCTTCTCGTACGCGACGCCGTCCTGGCCGTCGAACCCCTCGAACTGCGCGATGTCCGTGCCCGAGACGAACGCCTTCCCGCCGGCGCCGCGCAGCACGAGCACGCGGATGTCGGGATCGGCGTCGGCGGTCTCGCACGCGTCGTGCACGCCCTCGTACATCGCGAACGTCAGCGCGTTGTGCGCCTTCGGTCGGTTGAAGGTGACGTGCAGCGCCGGGCCGGCGCGCTCCACCAGCAGGTCGCTCATCTGGCCACCTCGTCCATCTCGGCGTCGCTGTAGCCGAGCTCGGCCAGCACGGTCCGGGTGTCGGCGCCGAGCGGCGGGCCCGCGTTGTCGTGGCGGGGTGGGCTCTCGGAGAACCGCATCGGTGAGCCCAGCTGGCGGACCGGCCCCAGCTGCGGGTGGTCGGCGTCCCAGAAGAACCCGCGCTCGCCGAGGTGCGGATCGCTGAAGACGGCCGCGTAGTCCTCGATCGGCGCGACCGGCACCCCGGCCGCCACCAGCGCGTCGACGACCGCCGCCGTCGAACGCGCCGAGGTCGCCTCCTCGACGGCGGGCACGAGCGACGCGCGGTGGGTGTGCCGAGCGGCCGAATCGCCGTAGCGCGGGTCGGTGTGCAGGTGCGCGAGGTCGAGCGCGGCGCACAGGCCGTCCCACGTCTTCGGGGTGATCGCGCCGAGCGTCACCCAGCCGTCGGCGCACCGGAACGCCTGGTAAGGCGCGCCGGTCTGGTGCGCCGAGCCGAGCGGGCGGCCGACCTCCCCGGTGGCGAAGTACCGCCCCGCCTCCCAGACGGCGAGCGAGACGCCCGACTCCAGCAGCGAGACGTCCACGTGCTGGCCGGTCGCGCCGCGCAGCGCGGCCGTCACCGCCAGCGCCGTGTAGAGGCCCGCGACGAGGTCGCAGATCGGCACGCCGACCTTCACCGGGTCGCCGCCCGGCTCCCCCGTGATGCTCATCAGCCCCGAGCGGGCCTGCGCCATGATGTCCAGCCCTGGCAGCGCGGCGAGTGGGCCGTCCTGCCCGAACCCCGACGCCGACGCGTACACGAGGTCGGGGTTCACCGCCGCCAGGTCGTCGGGGCCGAGCCCGAGCTTGCGCAGCGCGCCCGGCCGGAGGTTCTCCACCAGCGCGTCGGCCCGCTCGACGAGCCGCAGGAACGCCCGCCGGCCCGCCTCCGACTTGAGGTCGAGCGCCACCGACTCCTTGTTGCGGTTGAGCCGCGCGAACGGCGAGCTGTGGCCATCGACGAACGGCCCGGTCGCCCTGGTCGGGTCGGGCCCCTCCGGATTCTCGATCTTGATGACCCGCGCCCCGAGGTCGGCGAGCTGCATGGTGGCGAACGGCCCCGCCATGAACACGCCGACCTCGAGGACGGTGACACCGGAAAGCGGTGGCATGCCTACAACCAACCAGGCACCACCAGCAGCAGCCATGTGATCGGCGGCGCGATCACCACCATCGAGAAGCCCCACATCATCAGCCGCCGGTAGACGTACTCGCGCCGGTCCTCCGGCGCGTTCGCCGCGACCAGCGCACCCGACGTGGAGAACGGGCTGGAGTCGACCACCGACGACGAGATCGCGAGCGCGGTGATCAGCCCGATCGGCCCGACGTGCCCGGCCAGCAGGAACGGCACGGCCAGCGGGATGAGCGCGCCGAGGATGCCGGTCGTCGACGCGAACGCGGACACCGCGGCGCCGATGTAGCAGATGACGAGCGCCGCGAGCAGCGGCACACCGATCGTCGCGACCTGGTTGCCGAGGAAGTCGACCGTGCCGATGTCCTGCATCAGGTTGACGTAGGTGACGATACCGCAGATCAGCAGCACGGTCGGCCACGCGACCTGCGCGACGGCGCCCTTGTAGGTCTGCGGCGCGAGCAGCGAGAGCAGCACGGCCGCCGTGACGGCTAGCAGCCCGACGTCGAGCTGGAACCCGAGCGCCCCGACCGCGACGCCGACCAGCGCGACGAGGGTGAGCGAGCGGTTCAGGTCGAGGGTCGTGACCGGCTCGTGCTCGCTCTCGCTGAACGACGCCCCGGTCGCGCCTGACGTGACTGCCTTCGCGGCCCCGGGTCCGCCACCGGCCGCAACCTCCTGGGCGGGCTCCTCCTCGACGACCCGGCCGAGCAGCTCGCGCCCACCGAAGATCACGAAGACGACGACGTTGAGCAGGATGTTGAACACGAGGCTGCCCAGGAACAGCACGAGCGGGCTGCCGGGCAGGTTGTTGTCGGCGACGACGCCGTTCGTGATGACGCCGAAGATCGCGAGCGGGGAGAACCCGCCCGCGCTGGCGCCGTTGATGATCGAGAGGCCCATCAGCACCGGGTTGATCCGGTGCCGCACGGCGAAGCCCAGCCCGACCGGCGCGATGATCGCGACCGCGGCCGGGACGACGGCGCCGAATGCCGTCAGCAACCCGGTGACCATGAACATGATCCACGGGATCAGCGCGATGCGGCCGCCGACGCCGCGCATCGCCATGTGCACCAGCCAGTCGACGGTGCCGTTGGCACGCGCGATCGCGAACAGGAACGTGACCCCCACGAGGATCACGAAGAGGCTGCCGGGGAAGTTCTCGAAGATCTTGTCGGCGACGTCGTCGGGGCTGCCCTCCACGACGATCGAGCCGATCACGAACGCGGCGACGAGGGAGAGCGCGCCGAGGTTGATCGGGCGGATCGTGGCGATGATGAAGGCCACAACCAGCGCGAGGATGGAGATCACCTGGTAGGACATAGGCACGTCCTGTTCCACGATACGGAAGTGAATTTCCGTCATGGAGTATGGTTCGCGTCACAGCGACCGTCAACCCGAGGAGGAAACGTGAGTTCGACGGGTGGCCGCCACTTCCTGCAGATCCCCGGCCCGACCAACGTCCCCGACCGGGTGCTGCGCGCGATGCTCGCGCCGACGATCGACCACCGCGGGCCTGATTTCGCCGAGCTGACCCGCGCCGTCCTGCCCGCGCTCGCACCCGTCTTCGGCACGTCCGGCCCCGTGGTGATCTACCCGTCGTCCGGCACGGGCGCGTGGGAGGCAGCGCTGGTCAACACGCTGAGCCCGGGCGACCGCGTGCTGATCGGCGAGACCGGGCAGTTCTCGACGCTGTGGGCGGAGCTGGCTGCGCGCCTCGGGCTGGAGGTCGAGGTGATCCCCGGCGACTGGCGCCACGGCGTCGACCCCGCCGCCGTCGAAGAGCGGCTCGCAGCCGACACGGCGCACACGATCGCGGCGGTCTGCGTCGTCCACAACGAGACCTCGACGGGTGTGACCAGCCGCGTTCCGGAGGTGCGGGCGGCGATCGATGCGGCCGGGCACCCCGCGCTGCTGCTCGTCGACACGATCTCGTCGCTCGGCTCGATCGACTACCGGCACGACGAGTGGGGTGTCGACGTCACCGTCGCCGGCTCGCAGAAGGGTCTGATGCTGCCGCCGGGGCTGGGCTTCAACGCCGTCAGCGAGAAGGCGCTCGCCCGGTCCGCGGGCCTCCCGCGCTCCTACTGGGACTGGGCGCCGATCATCGAGGCGAACTCGCGCGGCTTCTTCCCGTACACCCCGGCCACCAACATGCTCTACGGGCTGAAGGAGGCGTGCGCGATGCTCGCCGAGGAGGGCCTCCCGGCCGTCTTCGAGCGCCACCAGCGGCACGCGGCCGCCACCCGCGCCGCCGTGCGGGCGTGGGGGCTCGAGGTGTGGTGCGCCGACGAGCGCGAGCACTCCGGCGCGCTCACCGCCGTGCTCCTTCCCGAGGGCCACGACGCCGATGCCATGCGCCGGATCATCCTGGAGCGGTTCGACATGTCGCTCGGTGCCGGGCTCGGTCGGCTCGCCGGCACGGTGTTCCGGATCGGGCACCTCGGCCACTTCAACGACCTGACGCTCGCCGGCACGCTGGCGGGCGTGCAGATGGGCCTGCAGCTGGCCGGAGTGCCGATCAAACCCGGCGGCGTGGAGGCGGCGCTGGAGCTGCTGCGTTGAACGACCTCGCACAGGCACTGGCCCGCGAGATCGAGGGCGAGGTCGCGTTCGACGACTACACCCGCCACCTGTACTCGCGCGACGCGAGCATGTACACGATCCGGCCGCAGGGTGTGGTCGCGCCACGGCACGCGGGTGATGTCGTCGCGGCCGTGCGGCTGGCCGCGGAGCACGACGTCGCCGTGCTGCCCCGCGGCGCGGCGACCAGCCTCGCCGGGCAGACCGTCGGCGACGCGCTGGTGCTCGACTTCTCGCGGCACATGTCCACGATCGTCGAGCTCGACGCGGAGGCGCGCACCGCGCGCGTGCAGCCGGGGGTGGTGCAGGACCAGCTGAACCGGGCCGCGGCGGCGCACGGGCTGATGTTCGGTCCCGACACGTCGACGTCGAACCGCGCGACGCTCGGCGGCATGATCGGCAACAACTCCGCGGGCAGCGGCTCCGTGCGGTACGGGATGACGATCGACCACGTGCAAGGGCTCGACGTCGTGCTCTCCGACGCGTCGACGGCCCGGTTCGCGCCGGTCGACGACGCCGAACGAACCCGCCGGGCAGCGGCGTCGACGCTGGAGGGCGCGCTCTACCGCGAGCTGCCCGCTCTCGTCGACGCGCAGCGCGACGCGATCGACACCGGGTTCCCGCAGTTCTGGCGCCGCGCGGGCGGCTACCGGCTCGACCGGCTCGTCCGGCCCGCAGACGGGTTCGACCTGGCCAAGTTCGTCGTCGGTTCGGAGGGGACGCTCGTCGTGCTCACCGAGGCGACGGTCGGGCTCGTCGAGAAGCCGCGCCACACCATGATCGCGGTCGGGCACTTCCGCTCGACGCAGGCCGCGATCGCCGCCACCGAGGACGCGTTGAGCTGCGACCCCGCGGCCGTCGAGCTGATGGACCGCACGATCCTCGACCTGTCCCGGCAGAAGATCGAGTACGCCGCGCTGGGCTCGATACTCGTCGACGACCCCGACGCGCTGCTCTTCGTCTCCTTCACCGGGCCCGACCCGGCGGAGCTGGCGGCCTCACTGGACCGGTTGACCGCGCTGTGGGAGCGCCACCACCACGGCTACCACACGCTGCGCGCCGACACGCCCGCCCAGCAGGGTGCGCTGCTGAAGGTGCGCAAGTCGGGGCTCGGGCTGCTGATGGCGGCGAGCGAGGGCACCAACCGGCCGCTCGCCTTCATCGAGGACACCGCGGTGGAGCCGGCCAGGCTGGCCGAGTACACGCAGCGGTTCGCGAAGGTGCTCGACCGGCACGGGATGCGCGCCGGGTTCTACGGGCACTGCTCGGTGGGCTGCCTGCACATCCGCCCGTTCGTCGACCTCGCCAAACCCGACGAGGTGGTGAAGATGCGTGCGGTCGCGGAGGAGATCCGCGATCTGGTGGCCGAGTTCGGGGGCGCCAACTCGTCCGAGCACGGCGACGGGCTGGCCCGCAGCGAGTTCAACCGGCAGCTGTTCGGCGACGCGCTGTACGAGGCGATGCGGCAGGTCAAGGCCATCTTCGACCCGGACAACCGGATGAACCCCGGCAAGATCGTCGACTCGCCGGCGATGACCGAGCACCTGCGCGACGCCGCGCTGCCGCCCGCGCCGCCGCTGCGGACCGCGCTCACGTTCAGCGTGGTCGGAGGCGGGAGCGGGGGCGGGATGCGCGATGCCGCCGACCGCTGCATGAACATCGGCGCCTGCCGCAAGAGCGACACCGGCGTCATGTGCCCCTCGTACATGGCGACCCGGCGCGAGGAGGACTCGACCCGCGGGCGGGCGAACGCGCTGGTCAAGGCGCTGTCGGAGCCGGACCCGCGGGCCGCGCTCGGCGACGAGCGGCTGCACGAGGTGCTCGACCTGTGCCTGATGTGCAAGGCGTGCAAGAGCGAGTGCCCGCTCGGCGTCGACATGGCGACGCTGAAGAGCGAGGCGCTGCACCAGAAGCACGCGACGCAGGGGACGCCGCTGCGGTCGCGGGTCTTCGGCAACATCCGGCGGCTGAACCGGCTCGGCTCGGCGACGGCACCGCTGTCGAACCTGGCCGGCAAGCTGCCGGGGATGCGGCGCCCGCTGGGCATCGCAGCGCAACGGCCCCTCCCCACGTTCACGCGCCGCACCCTCCCCCGCTGGTTCGCGCGCCGGCACGCCGCTGGGGGACGCCAGGAAAGCCACTTTCCTGGCACCACAGGACAGGAAAGTGGCTTTCCTGGCACCCTCCAGCCCCGCGGGCCGCTGACGTTCCTGGCCGACTCGTTCACCGCCTTCACCGAGCCCGGCGTCGGGATCGCGGCCGTCGAGCTCCTGGAGCGGGCGGGGTGGGACGTCCGGCTGGAGTCGGGCGGCTGTTGTGGACGGGCCGCGTTCTCCAAGGGCCTGCTCGACCAGGCGGCCCGGCAGGCGTCGGGGCTGGTGGACGCGCTCGCCAGGGCGGAGGGCCCGATCGTCGGCGTCGAACCGTCGTGCCTGCTGACGCTCAAGGACGAGCACAGGGCGCTGCTCGGCGACGACCCTCGGGTGACCGACATCGGCCGGCGCGCGGTGCTCGTCGAGGACCTGCTGGTCGACGCGATCGACAGCGGCGCGCTGGTGCCGAGCGCCGACGTGTGGCCGGCCGGGCAGCGGATCCTCTTCCACGGCCACTGCCACCAGAAGGCCGAGGTCGGGACGGCGGCATCGGTGGCGCTGCTGCGCCGGATCCCCGGCGCCGAGGTGGTCGAGCTGGACGCGGGGTGCTGCGGCATGGCCGGCTCGTTCGGCTTCGAGGCCGAGCACTACGACGTCTCGATGACGGTCGGCGAGGATCGGCTCTTCCCCGCCGTCCGCGCCGAACCGGCAGGCACCGTCGTCGCGGCGACCGGTGTCTCGTGCCGCCAGCAGATCGCGCACGGGACGCAGCGGAAAGCGTTGCACCCCGTCGAGCTGCTGCGGGCGGTGCTTGTCTGACATCTTCCAATCGGCCACGGAGAGGGCGACCCGCTCCCTAGCCTCCGTCGCATGGAACCTGAGGAGTGGCTCGCCGGCTACCGCACGAAGCTCGCCGACGTCAGGGCGCGGACGGAGCAGGCGCAGCGCGCGCTCGCCGAGGTCGAGGCGACCGCGACCAGCCGCGACGGCGCCATCAGTGTGACCGTCGGGCCGGCCGGTGCGCTCACCGCGCTGGTGCTGGGCGAGCGCAGCGAGTCGATGAGCCGCACGCAGCTCGCCGCTGCCGTGCTGGGCGCCGCGCGGCGGGCGCAGGCCGAGGCGGCCCGGATGGCGGCTGCCGCGGTCGCGCCGGTGATCGGGCAGGACAGCGAGGCCATGCGGGTGATCGAGGCGCAGCTGGCGGTGCCGCGGTGACCGCCGGGTTCGGCGTCGACCCGGCCGCGCTCGTCGCGCACGCGGCCGACGTCGACGCCATCGCGGGCCGGGTGCGGCGCGCCGCCGAGGCGGCCGCACCGCTGGACCAGTGGGCGTACGGGCTGCTCGGGCAGGTGTTCGCGGCGGCGGCCACCACAGCCGTCGGGGCGGGATCCGCCGCGATCGACGGGGTGGCCGGGGTCGCCGAGGACTTCGGCAACGCCGTGCGGGAGAGCCACGACGTCTACCTCGGGTCGGAGGACGGCGCGGCGACGTCGTTCCGGTGGCCGGGATGACCGGCGCGCTCGTCGCGGAGCCCGAGGACGAGGACGCCGAGCCGCTCAACTGGGAAGGCGCCGGGGTGGCGTCCAGCTGGGCCGACCTGGTCGACGCCGTCGGCGCGGATGAGGTCGACCCGTTCCAGGTGGGTTTCGCGGCGGCCGGCGCGGGCCTCGACACGCTCGGCGCGGTGCTGCACCCGCTCGACTCCCTGTTCGAGGCGGGCATCGGCTGGCTGATCGAGCACATCGCGTTCCTGCACGAGCCGCTCGACGCGCTCGCGGGCGACCCGACGCAGATCACCGCGCAGGCGAAGACGTGGCACAACGTCTCCGCGGAGCTGGCGGCCATCGCGAAGGACTACCGGACCATGGCGACCCAGCTGCCGGGTTGGAGCGGGGCGGCGGGCGAGGGCTACCGCGCTGCCGTCGACCGCTTCGCCGGTGCGCTCGAAGAATCGGCGGGACGGGCCGAACAGCTCTCCGGGCTGGTGCTGATGACCGGCGCCGGCGTCGGGACCGTGCGCGCGCTGGTCCGCGACCTGATCGCGGAGTTCCTGGGCGTCGTGCTGCAGTACGTCCTCGCGTTCGGCGCGCTCGCGCTCGTGACGGCGGGCGGCGGGATCGGCGGGATGGTGCTCTCGATCGTCGTGCGGGCGATCGACCTCGCCCAGGCGATCACCCGGCGGCTCTCGACGATGGTGTCGACGCTCGCCGCGGCCGGCGGGGTCGCCGGACGGATCGGCACCGGCCTGCAGAGCACCGCCGCCGCGGTCCGTTCGGCGAGCCCCGCTCTGCGCGCGACGGGGCAGCAGATCGAGGACGCCGCCGACGCGCGGCACGTGGAGAAGATCGTCGAGGCCGGCAAGCAGACCACCGGGAGCCTGGCGGAGCAGCGCGACTGGACGTGACCCCGGAACTTCCCCACCGTTTTGCCAACCTGCACACCCTGGAAGGCGTGCAAGTTGGCAAAACGGTGGGGAAGTTCGGGGCGCGGGCGCTACGACGGGGTGATCGGCAGGTACGTGCGCGCGCCGCCGTCGGTGAACTCGGCCGACTTCTCCGCCATCCCGGCCTCGATCGCCTCGACGCTGGTCAGGCCGTGCGCCTCCGCGTAGTCGCGGACGTCCTGCGTGATCCTCATGGAGCAGAACTTCGGGCCGCACATCGAGCAGAAGTGGGCGGTCTTGGCGGGCTCGGCCGGCAGCGTCTCGTCGTGGAAGGACTGGGCGGTGTCGGGATCGAGCGAGAGCCGGAACTGGTCGGCCCAACGGAACTCGAAGCGGGCCTGGCTCAGCGCGTCGTCGCGGGCCTGCGCCCGCGGGTGCTCCTTGGCCAGGTCGGCGGCGTGCGCCGCGATCTTGTAGGTGATCACGCCGGTCTTGACGTCGTCGCGGTTCGGCAGCCCGAGGTGCTCCTTCGGCGTGACGTAGCAGAGCATCGCGGTGCCGGCCTGCGCGATGGTGGCCGCGCCGATCGCCGAGGTGATGTGGTCGTAGCCGGGCGCGATGTCCGTGGCGAGCGGGCCGAGGGTGTAGAACGGCGCCTCGTCGCACCACTCCTCCTCCAGCCGCACGTTCTCCACGATCTTGTGCATCGGGATGTGCCCGGGGCCCTCGATCATGACCTGCACGTCACGGGCGCGGGCGATCGCGGTCAGCTCGCCCAGCGTCTTCAGCTCGGCGAACTGCGCGTCGTCGTTCGCGTCAGCGATGGATCCCGGCCGCAGTCCGTCGCCGAGCGAGAAGGTCACGTCGTAGGTGCGCAGGATGTCGCACAGCTCCTCGAAGTGCGTGTAGAGGAACGACTCGCGGTGGTGCGCGAGGCACCACGCCGCCATGATCGACCCGCCGCGGGAGACGATCCCGGTCGTCCGCTTCGCGGTCAGCGGGACGTAGCGCAGCAGCACGCCGGCGTGCACGGTCATGTAGTCGACGCCCTGCTCGCACTGTTCGAGCACGGTGTCGCGGTAGATCTCCCACGAGAGCTTCGCCGGCTCGCCGTTCACCTTCTCCAGCGCCTGGTAGATCGGCACCGTCCCGATCGGCACCGGCGAGTTCCGGATGATCCACTCGCGGGTGGTGTGGATGTCACGTCCCGTCGAGAGGTCCATGACGGTGTCGGCGCCCCACCGGGTGGCCCACACCATCTTCTCGACCTCCTCCTCGATCGACGAGGTGACCGCGGAGTTCCCGATGTTGGCGTTGATCTTCACCAGGAACCGCTTGCCGATGATCATCGGCTCGGCCTCGGGGTGGTTGCGGTTCGCCGGGATCACCGCACGGCCGCGCGCGACCTCCGAGCGCACCAGCTCGACGTCGACGCTCTCCCGGATCGCGATGAACCGCATCTCGGGCGTGACCACCCCGGCCTTGGCGTACGCGAGCTGGGTGACCGCGCCACCGATCGGCTCGCGTGCGGCGACCCACGGCGCACGCAGCCGCGGCAGCCCCTCCCGCACGTCGATCCCGCTGGTGGGGTCGGTGTACGGGCCGGACGTGTCGTAGACGTCGAGGTGCTCGCCGTTGCTCAGCTCGATCCGCCGGACCGGCACGCGGACGCCGGCGGGACCGTCGAGATGGACCTTGCGCGAGCCCTGGATCGGGCCGGTGGTGACGGACGGGTGCACAGACGTGCCCTGCTGCAGCGTCATCGCTGTCTCTCCCTACGCCGGCATTACCCGGACAGGTTCAGGCGGTCGGCGGCGCCCCTCCACAATGGAGGAACCGCCCTCTCAGCCTGCTTTGGTGCAGGCTCCCGCGGATATGCAGTTGTCCCGTCGACCGTAGCCGGCCGGGCTACGCGCGGTAAAGCCTCTGTACGTAGTCGGGCCCGTAGTAGGCCTCCAACGCCTCCAGCGACTCGCCCTTCGCCTCGAGCGCCTTCGAGATCCGCGCCCGCGACGGCAGGTCGTCGGCCGGCCACTCCTCGGGCTTCCACAGCGAGGAGCGCAGGAAGGCCTTGGCGCAGTGGTAGAAGGCCTCCTCGACGTCCACCTCCATCGCGAGGACGGGCCGGTGCCCCTTCACCACCATGTCGTCGAAGTAGGGCGCGTCGCGCACCAGCCGCGCGCGGCCGTTGACCCGCAACGTGTCGTTGCGCCCCGGGACCAGGAAGATCAGTCCGACGTGCGGGTTGGCCATGATGTTGTGGTAGCCGTCGACCCTGCGGTTGCCGGGACGCTCCGGCATCGCGATCGTGCGCTCGTCGAGCACCTGGACGAAGCCGGGCGGATCACCCTTCGGGGAGACGTCGCAGTTGCCCTCGGCGTCGCTGGTGGCCATCAGCAGGAACGGCGAGCGGGAGATCCACATCATGTCGATGGGATCGAGCACCGGACGAACCTTGTGCGCGGCCCGTTCCATCACGGGACCGACCAGCTCGGTCAGCTCGGCTACGGATGTGATCTCGCTGCGCTCTGCGATCGTGTCCACGTGCCAGCAGGGTAATCGGCTCCGGCAGGATGTGACCATGGCAATTGTGACGGCACGTGCGGAGCGGACGATCACCGCGCCGGCCGACAAGGTGCGCGCGGCGCTCGCCGACTACACCGAGGTGCGGCCGAAGATCCTCACCGACAACTACCGCGACTACCGCGTGGAGTCCGGCGGCAACGGCGCCGGGACCACCGTCCACTGGCTGCTGCAGGCCACGAAGAAGCGCGTGCG
The DNA here is from genome assembly GCF_021245725.1 of Pseudonocardia sp. TRM90224. GTDB lineage: Bacteria > Actinomycetota > Actinomycetes > Mycobacteriales > Pseudonocardiaceae > Pseudonocardia. The sequence goes on from NZ_JAJGSX010000029.1 coordinate 68,317, forward strand.
CGACCAGCTCGTCGAGGTCAGCGTGCCCGCCGAGGGTCGCATCGTGGAGCGCGACACCAACTCGAGCATGGTGACGGCGTGGACCGTCACACCCGCCGGCGACGACCGCAGCACGGTGACCGTCGAGACGTCGTGGAACGGCGCCGGCGGGATCGGCGGCTTCTTCGAGCGCACGTTCGCCCCGAAGGGCCTGCAGCGCATCCACGACGGCGTGCTGGCGAACCTCGACGCCGCGCTGCGCTGAAAGCCGACGAATCGCAGACGTCAGATGGTCGCTGCCATGATCTGAACGTCATACGAGCGCATTGCCCGGTCGGCAGTGACCAACATGAGCTGCTCCGCCTGCGCCTGAGCCACCAACAGGCGGTCGAACGGGTCGCCGTGAAGTCGAGGCACGTCCGCGAGCACCCGGCCGTGCTCGATCGTGAGCGGAAGTTCGGTGAACCCGTTTCCGACGACCTGCTCCGGCAGGTCGTCTGGAGCCTCCAGCTTCCCGCTGACCTTCTTGATCGAGATCTCGGCCGAGCTCACCGCGGAGACGAATACATCCGTCGTCGGGTTCCTGATCGCCGCCAGCGTCACCGGACCGATCTTCCCGTTGTCACCGAGCCACCAAAGGAGGACGTGGGTGTCGAGGAGCAGCCTCATCGTCCACCGTGCTCCTGCGGGAAGATCGGCCCGTCTTCCATGAGTTCGGTGAGTTCGGGATCAGGATCGTCGAAGTCATCGGCGATCCGAATCCTTCCAGCCCAGGCGCCAGGCTCCCGAGGCGACCTCGAGCGCTGCTCTGGTACCAGCCGCGCCACAGGCCGGCCGTTGCGGGCGATGACGATCTCCTCACCCGCCTCGACCCGTTCGATGAGCTTCGACAGATGCGTCTTCGCCTCGTACATGTTCACTTGGCCCGCCATGAACACATGATGCTTGACCTAGTCTGACCAAGGCAAGTCCTGGCAACGGAATCTGTAACCCGACAACATGGCTCCCAATATCGTCCATCGAGCTGAGAGGGGTTCGCCATCGGCACTCCGACCGAGAACGGCGTCGTCGCTGTCGCGGGTGAGGCGCTCGTCGACCTCGTGCCCGCACCCGTCGGCGACTACCTGGAGATCGCGCCCGGCGGCAGCCCGGCGAACGTGGCACTCGGGCTCGCGCGGCTCGACGTCCCGACCCGGCTGCTCGCGCGCATCGCCGACGACCCGATGGGCCGTCGGATCCGCGAGCACCTCGCCGGCAACGGGGTGGGGCTCGACCACGCCGTCGCGGCCACGGAGCAGACGTCGCTCGCGCTGGTGACGGTCGCGCCGGACGGCGGGCCGAGCTACGACTTCCGCGTCGACGGCACCGCCGACTGGCAGTGGACCGAGGCCGAGCTGGCCGGCGCCCTCGACGGTCCCGTCGTCGCGGTGCACTCGGGTTCGCTGGCGCTCACGACCCCGCCGGGCGCCGCGGTCCTGCGTGGCCTGCTCGCGCGGGCCGCGGCGACCGCGACGATCAGCTACGACCCGAACTGCCGCCCCCTGCTGATGGGCTCGCCCGCCGAGGTGCTCGCAGGGGCGCACGAGCTGCTCGCCGTCGCCGACGTCGTGAAGGTCAGCGCGGAGGACCTGGAATGGCTGGTGCCGGACGCGACGCACGAGGTGGTGCTGGCCGACTGGGCCGCGCGCGGCCCCGCGATCGTCGCCGTCACCCTCGGCGGCGACGGCGTGCTGGCCGCGACGTCGAGCGGCCTGCGCGTGCAGCGTCCCGGCATGCGGGTCGACGTCGTCGACACGGTCGGGGCCGGCGACACGTTCTCGGCGGCCCTGCTCGCCGGGCTGCACGCCCGCGGCCTGCTCGGCGCCCCCGCCCGCGAGCGGTTGCACGCGATCGACGCGGCGACGCTCGAAGCGGTGCTCGACGAGGCCGTCCGCGCCGCCGCGATCACCTGCTCGCGCCGCGGCGCCGACCCACCGACCGCAACCGAGCTCTACAACGGGTGACACGGAACGGCGGCGGGTGACGGCCCCAGATCCCTTGCGCCACCCGCCGCCGAACCCATCGAATCGGTGATCCGCACCCGAAGCGAGCGTTATAACCCCCTCGGGTGGCACACGTCGGTGGGCCGGACATCACGCTGCGTGCCGCTACCCCTGCGCTACGGTGCCGAACGTGACCCTCTCCCCGCTCCCCGAGCCGCTCGACAGCGAACGCGCGGCCGCGCAGTCGCGGCTGGAGGTCGCGGTCGGCGAGGGCCGGTTGACCCTCGACGAATTCACCGAGCGCTGCTCCCGCGTGTGGTCGGCCACCGACAAGACGGCCATCGCCCGCACCCTCGACGACCTGCCCGTCGAGGTCGTCGGCCAGCGGCAGAAGGCGACCTCCGTGCTGGTGGGCGTGTTCGGCGACATCAAGCGCCGCGGCCGGTGGGCCGTGCGCGAGCGCGTCAGCGCGTTCCTGCTGTTCGGTGACGTCGAGCTGGACCTGCGCGGAGCTGTCGTCAGGGGCGACGAGCTCACGATCCGCGTCTACACGATCTTCGGTGACGCCCAGGTGGTCGTCCCGGAAGGAGTGGACGTGGAGATGGGCGGCTTCTCGCTGTTCGGCGACGAGGAGACGAAGCTCGCGCCGGTCGAACGGGTGCGTGGCACACCGCTGGTCCGCGTGCGCCAGTTCTCGATCTTCGGCGACCTCGAGGTGCGCAGCGCCCGCTGATCGCGGACGGTACCTGCCAGAGCGCTTACCAGACTGGGTTAGCCTCAGCCCGTGTTGAGCGTGCAGGGGCTGACGAAGGTGTACGACGGGCGCACCGTCGTCGACCACATCGGGTTCGAGCTGCAACCGGGCACGGTGACGGCGTTCCTCGGGCCCAACGGTGCAGGCAAGTCGACGACGTTGCGCATGGTGTGCGGGCTGACCCACCCGACCCAGGGCACCGCAACCGTCGGCGGTCGGCCGTACGCCGCGTGGCCGAACCCGGGGCACGTGGCCGGTGTGCTGCTCGACGCGACGGCGGTGCACCCCGGCCGCTCCGGACGCCTGCACCTGCGGCTCGCCGCGCAGCTCGCCGGGTTGCCGGCCGCACGTGCCGACCAGGTGATGGAGATGGTCGGGCTCGCCGACGCCGCCACCCGCAAGATCGGCAAGTACAGCCTCGGCATGCGTCAGCGGCTCGGCCTGGCGCAGTCGCTGCTCACCGACCCGCCGATGCTGATCCTCGACGAGCCGATCAACGGGCTCGACCCCGAGGGCATCCGCTCGGTCCGCAACCTGCTCCGCGCGCACAGCGCAAAGGGCGGCACGGTGCTGCTCTCCAGCCATGTGCTCGCCGAGGTGGACCAGACCGCCGACCGGCTGCTCGTCATCGGCCAGGGCAAGATCGTCGCGGACGGGCCGCTGCAGCAGCTCACCGCGTCGAACCGCACCCTGGTGCGCGGGCCCGACATGGGCCGGCTGGTGATGGCGATGCAGCAGGCCGGCCTCACCGCGGAGCCCGCCGCCGACGGCTACGCCGCCGTGCGTGCGCCGGTGCCGCAGGTCTCCGACATCGCGTTCCGCAGCGGTGTGCAGGTGTACGACCTGCGCGAGGAGCAGCTGAGTCTGGAGGAGCTCTTCTTCCGGCTCACCGGCGACCCGCACGCGGCCCAGTCCAACCAGCCGCAGCAGCAACAACCGCCCCAGCCACCGCAACCCCCGTACCCACCCCAACCGCCGCAGGGATATCCCCCACAGATGAACGGCAACGGCTACCCGCCGGCGCAGGCACCTGCCGGGACGTGGGGAGGAGGGCAGCGATGACCAACCCGATGCCGCCGAAGCACGCGGCTCCGGCGCAGTGGCAGCAGAACCCGTACGGGCAGCAGCCGGCCTACCCGACCGCGCAGCCGGGCCAAATGCCACCGGCTCCCGCCCAGTACGGGCAGCACTCCCAGCCGACCGCACAACCGGCCGCCCAACCGACTGCGCAGCCCGGCCAAATGCCGCCGGCGCCCCAAATGCCACAGGCGCAGTACGGGCAGCAGCCTGCCTATCCCGCCGCGCAGCCGGCCCAGACGCCCTACGCGGCCCAGCCACAGGCTCAACCGGGGCAGCCCCAGCCGGCCCAGGCGGCTGCGTGGCCGCCCGGTGGCGCGGCACCCGCCGTCGCGGGCCCGGCCGGCGACTGGCAGATGCGCGCGTCGAAGCGCGCCGGGTTCGGCACGCTCGTGATGGTCGAGTTCAAAAAGCTGTCCGGCACTCTCAGCGACAAGATCCTCCTGGTCACCGGTCCGCTCTTCGCCATCCTGATCACGCTGCTCGTGCTCACGTCGCAGAGCAATCTCACGACCGTGACCAGCCAGATCAGCCCGCTCGCCTACCTGGCGCGGATCGCCGACGTAATCCTGCACGTCACCGTGATCAAGCTGGTCGCCGGTGAGTGGCAGCACCGCAGCGTGCAACCGACGCTGCTGATGCAGCCGTCACGGCAGCGGTACGCGCTCGCGCAGGCCGTCGTGGTCTTCACGATCTGGCTGGGCGCGGCGCTGCTGGAGATCGCGCTGTTCTTCCCGCTCATCTCATCGCGGGCCGCCGCGATCAACCACGGCTACCTGCTCGACCAGCGGATCGGCTGGGTCATTGCGGTCGCGTTGCTCGGCACCGGCCTGACGATGGCGGTCGCGCTGGTGACGGCGATGCTCCTGCCCAACGCGGCGGCGTCGATCACCGTGTACGTCCTCGTGGTGATGGGCATGATGATCCTTGTGGCGTCGCTGCCGGACTTCATGTCCTACATCGACCCGGTGCAGCCGATGATGGCGCTGGCGGGGACGGCCGAAGTCACCAACACGGCGTCCGTGATCACCTCGTCGCTGATGCTGGTGGGCCTGCTCGGGCTCGGGATGTGGAGAATCTCCCGCCGCGACGCCGGCTGACCCCGAAGTTCCCACCGTTTGGGCACTTGCGCGCTCGCTGGGCGCGCATCCACCCAAAACGGTGGGGAGATGTGCGGTCAGGCGCGCACGAGGCTCCCGCCGTCGGGGTCGAGCGCGGCGATGAACGCCTTGGCCATCTCGAGGCTCTTCGGGCAGAACTCCGTGGCGACCTTGCCCGATTGCGCGAGATCCTCCGACTCGTACTCGGTGCCGTCGTCGGCCGGACCGGCCGTGACCATGAAGACGATCGGCGAGCCGGTGTCGACGATCGTGTTGCAGTCGGGCCCCGCGGCCGAGAAGGCGAGCACCTGCACCGCGTAGTAGCGCTCGTTCAGGATGAACCGCCGGAAGTAGGACGGGGTGCCGTACACCGAGGCGAAGCGGCTGGCGCCGTCCCAGTGGTTCTTGAACGGCGCAGCGGGCGGCGGGTCGTCCGCGTCGACGTCCACGATGGGCGGCTGGATGTTCTCGATCCACGCCCGGCCCCACGGCTCGTCCCACGCGCAGCCGCCGGCCCCGCTGCCGAACCCCTTGGTCTGATGGGGTGGCGTCGTGAGGCCCGCCGCACGCATCGACTCACGCGGCAGCTCGAGGCAGGTGTCCTTGAACACCGGCTCACGGGTGGTCAGGAACGTGATGTCGTCGTAGGCGACGGACTCCGCCGGCAGCTTGGGGGCCGGCTGGGCCGGCACCACGGCAGGGGGTGCGGTGCACGCACTGAGCGCCAGCACCGACAGGCCGACGACGACCATGGACCTTCCTCGCATGCGGCCAGTCGACCACATGAGGTACGAAGGCTTTTCACCGGCTCCTGGCCAGCAGTCGCTCCACCGGCCAGGTGTTGATCACCCGCTCGGCCGGCACGCCGCACGCGACCGCCCGTTCGCAGCCGTTGCCGAGCCAGTCGAGCTGGCCGGGGGCGTGCGCGTCGGTGTCGATCGTGAACTCGCACCCCGCCTCGACGGCGAGCCGCAGCAGCCGTTTGGGCGGGTCGAGCCGCTCCGGGCGGGAGTTGACCTCGACGGCGACGCCGCCCTCCGCGCACGCCGCGAACACCGCAGCGGCGTCGAACTCCGACTCGGGCCGCTTGCGCTTGCCGGTGACCATGCGGCCGGTGCAGTGCCCCAGCACGTCGACGAGCGGGTTGGCGATGGCCTTGAGCATGCGGCGGGTCATGTCGGCGCGCTGCATGCGCAGCTTCGAGTGCACCGACGCGACGACGATGTCGAGCTCGGAGAGCAGGTCGGGGTCCTGGTCGAGCGAGCCGTCCTCGTTGATGTCGACCTCGATGCCGGTGAGCACCCGGAACTGCCCGTCGAGCTCCGCGTTCAGCTCGGCGACCTGGTCGAGCTGCGCGCGCAGCCGTTCAGCGGAGAGGCCGTTGGCGACGGTGAGCCGCGGCGAGTGGTCGGTGATCACGAGGTAGTCGTGACCCAGCTCGCGGGCGGTCTGCACCATCTCGCGCAGCGGCGACCCGCCGTCGGACGCGTCGGTGTGGCTGTGGCAGTCGCCGCGGATCGCCTCGCGCATCCCCTGCGCGGCCTCGTCGAGCGGAGTGCCCTCGGTGGCCTCCAACCTGCGGAGGTAGACCGGCTCCTCGCCGGTCAGCGACTCGATGACGCACCGCGCGGTGACCTCGCCGACGCCCTTGAGCCGCACCAGCTCGCCGGAGAGCGCCAGCTGGGTCAGCTCATCGGGGTCGCGGCGGGCGAGCACGGCCGCCGCGGTGCGGAACGCGCGCACCCGGTAGGTCGACTCGTGCGCACGTTCCAGCAGGAAGGCGATGCGCCGCAGATCGGCGACGGCGTCCCGGGCGCTCACGCAGCCGATCGTCGCACAGCTCACCCACGCGATCAGGACGGGTCGGTGCGCAGCGCCAGCCCGTCCTTGTCGCAGCCGATGATCCCGCTGCCCTGCGCGCCGGTGTCGGCGAGGCACGACCAGCCCTGCACGACGAGGCGGTGCGAGGTGCCCTCCGACTTGGTCGGCGCATCGCGGTAGTACTCGGTGATGACGTTGAACGCCTCCGTGCAGCCCACGCGGCCGGCGTCGGTCGCGACCGCGATCAGGTCGACCTGCGCGCCGCCCTCCGGGCCGACCTTGCCGCCGCTCGTGCTGCAGTTGACGTCGTCGACGTCGTCCTCGGCCGCCGAAGTGGGCGCCGAGGTGGGCGCCACCGTCGCGACGGCCGGCGCGGTCGAAGCCTGCGAACTCGGCGTGGGCGTCGGAGCCGGACCGGAACAGCCGGTGAGCAGCGCGGCGGCGAGCACCGCCCCGCACGTCACCACCCGGATCGTCCGTGCGTGCATGAGGTCCCCCGACCTGTTGTGGGACGGCACGTGCCGTCCCTTGTGGAGGACCCTAGTGCGGCGCCACAGACGTGGCGGCGGAGGGCGGGATGCGTGCGTTCCGCACGCGTTGCCAGGAAAGCCACTTTCCTGGCGCCACAGGACAGGAAAGTGGCTTTCCTGGCACCCCTGCCAGCTGAGGACGGGCGGGAGGCTGGGTGTCGCCTCCGTCAGCGTGGCAGTTTTGCCTTCTGCACCTTGCCCATGTCGTTGCGCGGCAGCGACTCGGTGAACCGGACCTCGCGCGGGCGCTTGTGCGGCGCCAGCAGCGCGGCGACGTGGTCGATCAGCTCGCGCTCCTGCGGCGGCTCCCCCGCCGGCACGACGAACGCGACGATCCGCTCGCCGAGATCGTCGTCGGGCGCGCCGATGACGGCCACCTCGGCCACCCCGTCGTGTTCGAGGAGCGCGTTCTCGATCTCGCCCGCGCCGATCTTGTAGCCGCCGGACTTGATGAGATCGGTCGCGCTGCGGCCCACCAACGCGAGTGTCCCGGAGGCGGTCCAGCGCCCGATGTCGCCAGTGGCGAACCAGCCATCGGCGGTGAACGCGGCCGCGGTGGCCTCGGGACGGTTGAGGTAGCCGTCGAACACCGACGGGCCGCGGACCTCGACCGCGCCGAGCCCTTCCGAGTCGTCGCCCGGGAGCGGTGTCAGCCGCACCTCGGTGCCCGTCACCGGACGCCCGACGGTGCCGGGTTCGGGTTCCTCGGCGGCGGTGGCCGCGGTGAGGATGAGTGTCTCGGTGAGGCCGTACCGCTCGCGCACGGCGAGCCCGGTCGTCGCGCGGATCCGGGCGTGGTCGACGGCCGTCAGCGCGGCCGACCCGGAGACGAGCAGCCGTGCGCGGCCCACCGCCGCGGCCGCCGCGGCGTCGGCCTCCAGCTGCGCCGCGAGGCGGTGGTACTGCGTCGGCACGCCGAAGACGAGCGTCGCGCCGGACGCCGCGAGCGTCGTGGCGTCGAGCGCGCCGATGTGGTGCAAGGTGCCGCCGCGGCGCAGCGGGCCGAGCACCCCGAGCACGAGCCCGTGCACGTGGAACAGCGGGAGGCCGTGCGCGAGCAGGTCGTCGGCCGTCCACTCCCAGGCCTCCGCGAGCCCGTCGAGGTTGGCGGCGACGGCCCGCCGCGAGAGCACGGCGCCCTTCGGCGGCCCGGTTGTGCCCGAGGTGTAGACGACGAGCGCGGGCGCCGTGAGGGGCGGCTCGTCGGTGGGCAGCGCACCGGTCGCCGCGAGGTCGACGTCGATCCGCGGGAGCGCCGCGAGCGGGCCCGGGAGCTCGACCCCCGGCGCGGCCAACACGAGCTCCGGCGCGGCGTCGGCGAGCACGTGCCCCAGCTCGCGCTCGCCGAGCTTCGGGTTGAGCGGCACCGCCGGCACGCCCGCGACCAGCGCCGACGTCACCGCGAGCGCGGTGTGGATGCTCGGTGTGGCGTAGACGGCGACGCGCGTGCGCCCCCGCAGCTGTGCAGCGAGCGCGCCCGCGGCGCCGGCGAGCTGCGCGTAGGTCAGCTCAGCGGCGCCGAAGCGGAGCGCCACGCGGTTCGGCGGGTCGAGCAGGGCGGGGAACAACGCGCTCATCCGACCATCTTCCCCGGGTTCAAGATCCCCTGCGGGTCGAGCGCCTGCTTCACGGCACGCTGCAGCGCGACGACACCGGGGCCGAGCTCGCGGCGCATCCCGTCGAGCTTGAGCAGGCCGACCCCGTGCTCGCCGGTCACGGTGCCGCCCAGCGCCAGCGCGGTATCGACGATCTCGTCGAACGCGGCCTGCGCGCGCAGCTTCGCCGGCTCGTCGCCGTGCTTGGTGAGCAGCAGCGGGTGCAGGTTCCCGTCGCCGGCGTGCGCCACCGTCGCGATCTTCGTCTCGTGCTTCGCGGCGATCTCCTCCAGCCGCCCGAGCATCTCGGCGAGCTTGCCGCGCGGCAGGCAGACGTCCTCGGTCAGCATCGCCTCGCCGCGCTGCTCGAGCCCCGGATAGGCGAGCCTGCGCGCCTCGAACAGCGCCTCCGCCTCGACCGGGTCGGTCGACATGATCGCCTCGGTCGCGCCGGCTGCCTCGAACTCGGCGTGGATCGCGGCCGCCTCCTGCTCCGCGGCCGGCTCCGGGAGGTCGGTCTGCGCCAGCAGCAACGCCGCGGAGCTCGCCGGCAGGTCGGCCTGCTTCCACTCGTTGATCGCCTGCAGGCACACTCGGTCGATCAGCTCGAACGCCGCCGGCTGCAACCCGGCCGCGGTCACCCGGCCGACCGCCTCCCCCGCCGCCGCGAGCGTGTCGAAGAACCCGACGACGGTGCGCGGGATCGTCGTGCGCAGCGGCCGCAGCCGCACGGTGACCTCGGTGACGACGCCGAGCGTGCCCTCGGAGCCGACCAGCAGCCCCACCAGGTCGTACCCCGCGACCCCCTTCGCCGTGCGCCGGCCGACCCGCACGACCTCACCCGCCGCCGTCACGAACTCGAGCGCGAGGACGTAGTCGCGCGTGACGCCGTACTTCACGCAGCACAGCCCGCCCGCGTTGGTGGCGACGTTGCCGCCGATCGTCGACCACGGCGCGCTCGCGGGGTCGGGCGGATACCAGAGGCCCTGCTCGGCGGCAGCGGCCCGGAGGTCGTCGTTGACGACGCCCGGCTGGACGACCGCGATCCGCTCGGCGGGGTTGGTCTCGACGATCTCGCGCATCCGTTCGGTCGAGAGCACGACACAGCCGTCGACGGCGTTGGCGCCACCGGAGAGGCCGGTGCCCGCGCCGCGGGTGACCACCGGGATGCCGTGCGCGGCGCAGGCCTTCACAACAGCGGCGACCTCCGCGGTGCTGCCAGGGCGGACCACGGCGACCGCTGCCCCGTACGCGGCCCACTCCGCCTCGTCGTGCAGGTAGGGACGGACGGTGTCGGGGTCGGTGAGCAGGTGCTGTGGCGCCACGGCCGCGCTGAGCTCCGGCGGGAGGGTCATGGGCCGACCCTACGTCGAGCGACCGGCAATCATCGCGTCCGCGAGACCGGTTCCCGACCGCCAGGCCGTCTCGATGCGCGGGCTGCCCCAGCCGTCGCCGGCGAGCGCGACGCCGTCGCGGCCGAGGTGGAACGGCTCCTCGCGGGTGCCGTCCGGCGCCGCGTGCGGCCAGTGCCGCACGTCCACCCATTCCGGGGAGGTCCGCACGCCGAGCAGGTCGCGCAGCGCGTCGAGCACCGCGGGGACGACGCCGGCCGGGTCGGCGGCGTGCGCGGTGGCCAGGCCGGCCGTCGTGTGCGCCACCAGGACGGGAGCGTCGTCGCCGCGGCGGGCGCCGTCGTCGGCGACCAGCGAGAGCACAGGGTGGCCGTTGACGAATGCCGCAGCCAGCTCCGGCCACTCCCGCTGCGCGAACCCGGCCACGACGGTGATCACGGGCCGCCAGCCGCGACCGGCCAGCACGGAAGCCGCGGGCGTTCCCGGCTCGACGAGCCGCTCCGCCTGCGGGTCGGGCATCGCGAGCACAACGGTGTGGGCTCGCTCACCGTCGACGTGCCCGGGACCGGCCGCCCGCACGTCGTGGCCGAACCGGACGTCGAGGCCGTCGGCCAGCGCGGCGACGAGGCTCGCCAGGCCGCCGGGCGCCGCCCACCGCATCGGGCCCCGCTCCGGCGAGCGGCTGCCGCCCTCCAGCACCGCGAGCTCCGCCGTCCACGGCCGGGCGAGCCCGGCCGCCTCCCACTCGGAGACGACGTCGGCGAACCCCTCGTCGCGCACGGTGAAGTAGGCCGCGCCGGTGTCGACGCGCCGCCCGCCGATGCGCGGGCTGGCCATCCGCCCGCCGACAACGAGGTCCCGCTCCAGGACGACAACATCCACCCCGGCGTCGGCGAGCCGCCGCGCGCACGCCACGCCGGCGATCCCGGCCCCGACAACGATCACCCGCACCCGTTCACGGTAACCGTCGACAACGACGTTATGGCTGTTTTGAAACGTTCCAAGCAGCCATAACGTCGTTGTCGACGGCGCGGCCCAGCAGCTCGTGGTCCGCGTGGTGCACGCGCCGCGTGCGGCGGCGGTAGCGGAACGTGTAGTCGGGCCAGAGCGTGCGGTTGCGACCGTCCTCGTCGAGGTACCAGGACGCGCAGCCGCCGGCCGTCCAGACCGAGCCGTCGAGCTTGCGCTGCAACGCGGCGTTGAAGCGGTCCTGCCGGTCGCGGCGGGTGTCGATCGCGGCCGCGCCGCTGCGGTCGACGAGCGCGAGCGCGTCGAGCAGGTAGCTGGTCTGCGACTCGATCATGTAGATCATCGAGCTGTGCCCGAGCCCGGTGTTGGGGCCGATCATGGTGAACAGGTTCGGGAATCCCGCGACCGTGGTGCCGAGGAAGCCCTCGGGGCCGCGCGCCCAGACGTCGTCGAGCTTCACGCCGTCGCGGCCCGTGATCGTCACGTCGTGGCCCATGCCCTCGCCGACCTTGAAGCCGGTGCCGAAGACGATCGTGTCGACCTCGTGCTCGACGCCGTCGGCCGTCACCACCGCGTTCCTCGTGACCCGCACGATCTTCTCGGTGACGACCTCGGCGTTGGGCTGCTTGAGCGCCCCGTAGTAGTCGTTGGACATCAGGATCCGCTTGCAGCCGATCGTGAAGTCGGGAGTGAGCTTCGCCGCGAGGTCGGGCCGGTCGGCGAACGTGCGGGCGAGGTGCGCCCGCGCGAACCGCTCGACGAGCTTCATCCGCCGCGGCTTGCGGAAGCCGCTGACCAGCGCCTCGTTGCGCGCGTAGATCACGCCGCGCTGCAGCTTCTGCGCCGCGGGGAACACGCGGTAGAGGGCGCGCGCGACGGCGGGGATCGGCCGGTCGGGCTTTGGCAGCACCCATGGCGCGGTGCGCTGGAACAGCGTGAGCGACGTGGCCTGCGGCTGGATCTGCGGCACGAACTGGATCGCGCTCGCGCCGGTGCCGACCACCGCGACCCGCTTTCCGGCGAAGTCGTGCGAGTGGTCCCACTGCGACGAGTGGAACGCCGTGCCCTCGAACTCGTCGAGCCCGTCGATCTCCGGGACCGACGGGATGTGCAGCGGGCCGGTCGCCCAGACGAGCACCCGCGCCCGGATCGCGGTGCCGTCGGACGTCGTGACCGCCCAGCCGGTGCCTTCCCACTCCGCGCGGGTGACGGCCGCGCCGAAGCGGATGTGCTCGCGGAGGCCGTAGCGGTCGGCGATGCCCTCCAAGTACGCGCGGATCTCCGGTTGGCGCGCGAACAGGCGCGTCCAGTCCGGGTTCGGCGCGAACGAGAACGAGTACAGGTGCGACGGCACGTCGCACGCGCAGCCGGGATAGGTGTTGTCGCGCCAGGTGCCGCCGAGCGACTCGCCCTTCTCCAGCACCACGAAGTCGGTACGGCCGGCCCCGGCCAGCCGAACGGCCGCGCCGAGCCCTGCGAAACCGCTGCCGACGATCGCCACGTCCACACTGAGGTCAGCCATCGTGCTCCTCTCCGAAAGCTGTTACCGCCGGTAACTTACCACGAGTAACTTACCTCCGGTAGTCTCTCCACGTGGAGACGAAGTCCCCACGCCGCCGGGTCAGCCGGGCCGAGCGTGAACAGCAGATCCTCGATGCCGCCGTCGCCGTCTTCACCGAGCGCGGATTCCAGAGCGCGTCCATGGACGCCGTCGCCGAGCGCGTCGGGGTGACCAAGCCGGTCCTCTACACGCACTTCGGGTCGAAGGACGGGCTGCTGCTCGCCTGCATCACGCGCAGCCGGGCCGAGCTGCTGCAGGTCACCGTCGCCGCGGTGTCCGCGGCAAAGGGGCCCGAGGACGCCCTGCGCAGCGGCATCAAGGCGTTCTTCGACTACCTCGACGCGCAAGGCCCGTCGTGGATGCTGCTCTACTCGGAGACGACCGTCGCCGGCGAGGCGCTGGAGAGCATCCGCGCGCAGCAGACCGACTTCATCGCGACGATGCTCGCCGCGCAATCGCCGCATACCGACCCGGAACGCCTCGACGCGTGGGCGCAGATCATCGTCGGGGCCTGCGAGCGGCTCGCGATCTGGCGCAACGGGCCCCGGACGGTCACGAGTGAGCAGGCGACGGCGTACCTGATGGACCTGGCGTGGCGAGGGCTGGGCTCGGACTGAGCGCGGCCCTGACCGTCCGCACGCGAGGGCAGGAAAGCCACTTTCCTGCCCTGTGAGGGCCGGAAAGTGGCTTTCCTGCCCTCCCCCAGCCGACGGGAGGAGGCCCGCCGGGCAGAATCGTGGCCGTGACGACGACGGCGCCCCGGCTGCTCCAGGTCCGGCGCAGCGCGCGGATCACTCCGCGGATGATCCGCGTGACGCTCAGCGGCGACGAGCTCGCCGGCTTCGGCGGCGACGGACCCGACCGGCGGATCAAGATGTTCTTCCCCGCGCCAGGGCAGGAGCGGCCCGCGGTGCCGCGGGCGACGTCGGGCGGGCCGCTGTGGCCGGCAGGCGAGGCGCGGCCGGCGATCCGCACCTACACGGTCAGGCGGTTCGACGCCGCGGCGGGCGAGCTGGACGTCGACTTCGTCCTGCACGAAGGGCACGGGCCGGCCGCGGCGTGGGCCCGCGACGCGCAGCCCGGCAACTGGGTGGGCGTCTCCGAGCCCGGTGGGCGCTACGAGCCCGACCCGGCGGCGGCGTTCCACCTCGTGATCGGCGACGAGACCGCGCTGCCGGCCGTCGCGACCGTGCTCGAAGCGCTCCCCTCGGGAGTTCCCGCGTTCGCGTTCCTCGAGGTCGCCGATGCGAGTGAAGAGCAGGAGCTGCCCGGCTCCGCCGCGGTGCGGTGGGTGCATCGCGGCGACGCCGAGGCCGGTGAGCCGCTCACGGCTGCCGTGCGCGCCGCAGAGCTGCCCGCCGGAGCCGGGCAGGCGTGGCTCTCCGGCGAGTCGACGTGCGTCAAGGACCTGCGCAAGCACTTGCTCGACGAGCGCGGGTTCGGCCGCCGCGCCGTGTACGCGACGGGCTACTGGCGGGCCCGCTAGTCAGGTGTCAGCAGACCCGGGTGATCTCACAGTTCGTGCTGCACCACCGGCTGCCGTCGGCGCAGTTCCACCACTGGCGCAGCCAGTACCGACCTTGCGAGCAGCCGCAGCCGTCGCCGCAGATCTCCCCGGTCGGCAGGCAGTACTGCGCCGCCGCGGCTCTCCTCGGCGCGATGCGGTCGAGGAATTGATCGGCGACCCGTTCGATGAGACCCAGCACGGTAAGCTCCCTGACCTGGTTGAGGTAAGAAAGCTAACCGGATGTGAGCGGGAAAACAACCGCCGATCTCACGACCAGCCGAAGCGCCTGCGCAGCTCGTGCGCCACGCGCTCGAACCGGTCGAGGTCGAGCACGGCACCTTCCCTGCGGATGCCGTGCTCCGCGACCTCCAGCACGCGGTCCAGCCGCACGAACGACTCACGTCCCTCGCGGTCCCACACCCCGGTCCCGACGGACATCCAGTCGCGGTCGTCGGCCCGCTCGTGCTGGCTGGAGAGCATCAGCCCGAGCAGTGCCCCGCCGCCACGGCCGACGACGAGCAGCGGCCGGTCCTTGCCCCTGCCGTCGCCCTCCTCGTACGGCACCCAGGCCCAGACGATCTCGCCGGGGTCGGCGGCGCCGTCGAGGTCAGGCGCGTAGACGATCGCCCGCGCCCGCTCCGCGGTCGGCGCACTCGTGACCGCGCCGTTGACCGGGCCGCTGCCCGTCACAGGCCCAGCAGCTTCGTGATGATCTCGTTCATGATCTCCGTGGTACCGCCGCCGATGCCCAGGATCCGCGCGTCGCGGTAGTGCCGCTCGACCTCGTGCTCGCGCATGTAGCCCATCCCACCGAGCAGCTGGACGCACTCGTGCACGACGGTGTCACAGGCCCGCACAGCGGTGTTCTTCGCCATCGCGGTCTGCATCAGCATGTCCTCGCCGGCGAGCCAGCGAGCGGCGACCGACCGCGTGTAGGTGCGCGCGACGTCGATCTCGCGAGCCATCTCGGCCATCTTGTGCCGCACGACCTGCCGGCTCACGAGCGGCCGGCCGAACGTCTCGCGCTGCCGCACCCAGTCGAGGGTCAGGTCGAAGCAGCGTTGGGCCGTCGCGTGGGCCTGCACGGCGAGCGAGATCCGCTCCGCCTGGAACTGCTGCGCGATCTGCACGAACCCGGTGCCCTCCGCGCCGACGAGGTTCGCCGCCGGCACCCGCACGCCGTCGAACGACAGCTCGGCGGTGTCGGAGCAGAGCCAGCCCATCTTCTCCAGCTTGCGCGAGACGGTGAACCCCGGCCGGCCCTTCTCGATCACCAGGAGCGAGACCCCGCCGTGGCCGCCGCCGCCGGTGCGCACCGCCGTCGTCACGAAGTCGGCCCGCACCCCGGAGGTGATGTAGAGCTTCGCGCCGTCGACGACGTACTCGTCGCCGTCGCGCACCGCACGGGTGCGCAGGCCCGCGACGTCCGATCCGCCGCCCGGTTCCGTGATGCCGAGCGCGCCGATCATCTCCCCGGCCAGCGTCGGCCGGACGAACCGGTCGACCAGGTCCGCGTTCCCCGAGGCCACGATGTGCGGCAGCGCGATGCCGTGCGTCATCAGCGCGGCGATCAGCCCGCCGGAGCCGCCCGAGAGCAGGATCTGCTCGGCGACGACGAAACCGTCGATGGGGTCGCCGCCCCCGCCGCCGACCGCTTCGGGGAAGCCCGCGCCGAGCAACCCGACGGCCGCGGCCTTCTTGTGCAGCTCGCGCGGCACCTCGCCGGCCCGCTCCCACCCGTCGAGGTGCGGCCCGATCTCCCGCTCGGTGAACTCGGCGACCAGCGCGCGCAGCGCCTGCCGCTCGTCGGTGCGCCACGGGTCGCTCATGTGCCCTCCACCAGGACGTGCTCATCCTTCCGAACGACCCGCGCCACGGATCCGACGATCTCCCTCGCGGTACCGCCGCGGTGCAACGACAACGCGCGGGCGGCGGCCGCGTCGCCAGGCGGGGTGGCGGCCGCGAACCGGCCGCCCTCGGCCGTGCGCGCCACCATGAAGCCCTGCGTCGCCGCACCGTCGCGACCGTGCTCGACGGTGGCCGCCTCGATCGTCACGTCGGCGATGTCCGGCACCGGGACGAGCGGCGGTGCGGCGCCCGCGGTGTCGCGCGGCTCCGGGTCGCCGCGGTAGTCGCGCGGCGAGCGCGAGAGCAGCAGCGCGTGCTGCGAGGTCAGGAACCCGCCGTTGCCGTGCACGAGCGCGAGGCCCGCGCCGGCCCGCAGCTTCTGGGTGACGGCGACGAGCGCGTGCAGCGTGTAGCTGGAGAGCGGCCCGCCGAACGCGTTGTGGCCGCCGGTCACGCCGGCCACCGCGGCGACGGGCAGTCCCAGGTGGTGCGCCACCAGCTCGGGGACGATCGGGAAGCAGCTGTAGACGTCGATCGCGTCCAGCTCGGCCGGGTCGACCCCCGCGAGGCAGCGGTCGCGCGCGTCGGCGAGGGCGTCGGAGCGGGCCAGCGACGGCCTGGCCAGCACGTCCCTGCTGTCCTTGGCGCCGGCCCCGCCGACGACGTGCACGATCCGGTCGTCCGGCACGCCGAGCTCCCGCGCGGCCGCGAGCGAGGTGACGAGCACCGCGGCGGCCTGGTCGACGTGCGGCATCGCGTTCATCGCCAGCGGGTAGGGCTCGCACACCATCCGGTTGCCCGGCCCCGGCTCCCCCACCTCGGCCGCGGTGCGCACCTCGGGGTTCCACGCCGCCGGGTTCAACGCCGCGACCTGCGTGAACGCCGCATACAGCTGCGCCGAGCGGGCAGCGGCGGCGGCCGGGGAGAGCCCGACGGCGTGCCGGTGCGCCGAATGGAACAGCGGGTAGACCCGCGTCGGGAACAGCAGCCCGGCCTGCCCCGACGGGAGGTCGCGCAGCGACGGGTCGAAGGCCGGCGGCCCGCCCGGCTCGGCGCTCCAGCCTGCGTCGACGGGGTCGATGCCGGCCTTGCGCAGCACCCCGATCGACGCCTGCGCCTCCCCGCCGGCGACGAGCGCCACCCGCGACTCCCCGGCGGCGATCCGCGCTGCCGCCTGCTCCAGCAGGACGGCCGGCCACTGGCCACCGACCGTGCTGCCGTGCGTGTGCCGCGGCGTGGCCCCGACATGCGCGGCGATCCGGCCGGCGAGGTCGTCGTACGCCCAGCTCATGACGTGCACGGTGGCGATCGAGTCGAGGGCGCCGAGCAGGCTGCCAACACCGGAGTCGCCAGCACCCGAGTCGGCCGCCGCGGCTGCGACGGCGTCGAGGACGAGCGCCGCGGGCTCGCGGGCCGCCGCCGGGTCGCGCTCCCGGTTGCCGCGCACCTGCCCGACCCCGACCAGCACCGGTGTCAGATCGTCTTCCACCTCGCCGACGGTAATACCCAGGGCGTTTTCACGTGACCTTGGCGGACGGGCCGACGTGCTCGTCCAGCCATTCGACGAGCGGCCGCGCGGCGCGCCACGCACCGGCGACGCGGGCCAGCGGCTCGGGGGTGCCGAGCCACGACCCGGCCGGCCAGCTGCGCCCGACGTGCAGGGCGCGCAGCCGGAGCAGGTCCATCCGCGGGTGCTCACCCTGGAACCCCTTCGGCCGGCTGACCAGCCGCGGGACATCGCCCAGCGCGAGCCCGGCCGCCGCCACCGCGGCGAGCACGTCCGGCAGCGCCGCACCGGCGTCCTGCACGACCGCCGCCCGGAATCGGCGCAGCTGCGCCGCGTCGAACAGGTAGTGCCCGACCCTGACCGTGAGCGCCGTGGCGGAGAGCACGACGCTGCGCTCGGTGCCCTCGGGTGTGTTGCCGACCGCGCCGGTGTCGAGGCGCAACGGCGGCCCGGCCGGCCGGAACCGCCGGTCGATGTACGGGCGCAGGATCCGCAACGCGCCGAACTCCCCTTCCAGCGCGCCGGCCATCGCGACCAGCGGCGCCCGCACCGCCGCTGCGTAACGATGGCGGTTGGCCACCCAGAACTCCTTCGTGTTGTCCTCGGCGAGCTCGGCGAAGAACGTGGTGGCGTCGGCCGGCCACCCGGTGAAGACGGACATGCTCATCAAAACCCCTCCATCCGTGGTTGTCGGGGCTTTGACGGCGCCCGCGGCCGGGCGGTTCCACATCGTTCGCACTTGCGAACGCGTTCACAGCCGGCGCACAGGTGGCACCCATCCGTGGCCCATCCACGCGCGCGAGGCTGGCTAGCATGTTCCCGGTGAGTGAGCAGGCAGGCGCCCTGCGTCGACCCGACGGCAGCCCGCTGCGCGTGCTCGTCGTCGACGACGAGGCCACGCTGGCCGACCTGCTCTCGATGGCGCTGCGCTACGAGGGCTGGGAGGTCCGCAGCGCCGGCGACGGGCTGACGGCGCTGCGCGCGGCGCGCGAGTTCCGGCCCGACGCCGTGGTGCTCGACGTGATGCTCCCCGACCTCGACGGCCTGGAGGTGCTGCGCCGGCTCCGCGACGAGACGCCCGAGGTGCCGGTGCTCTTCCTGACCGCGCGCGACGCCGTCGAGGACCGGATCGCCGGGCTCACCGCGGGCGGCGACGACTACGTGACGAAGCCGTTCTCGCTGGAGGAGCTGGTCGCGCGGCTGCGCGGGCTGCTGCGCCGCTCCGGCATGGCGGCGGCCGCCCGGCAGGGCCCGCAGCTCGTCGTCGGCGACCTGGAGCTGGACGAGGACAGCCGCGAGGTGCTGCGCGGCGACGAGCTGATCGAGCTCACCACCACCGAGTTCGAGCTGCTGCGCTACCTCATGCGCAACCCGAAGCGGGTGCTGTCGAAGGCGCAGATCCTCGACCGGGTGTGGAACTACGACTTCGGCGGCCAGTCCAACGTCGTCGAGCTCTACATCTCCTACCTGCGCAAGAAGATCGACGCCGGGCGCCCGCCGATGATCCACACCATCCGCGGGGCCGGGTACGTCCTCAAGCCGGCCGCGCCCGAGTGAGCCCGTTGCGGAGCCGGTCGCTGCGCACCCGCCTGCTCGCGACCGTCCTGCTGCTGCTCGCGGTGGCCGCAGCGGTGATCACCGTCGTGACGGCCCTGATGTTGCGCGGGTTCCTCTACGGCAAGCTCGACGACGACCTGCGGACGGAGAGCAGGATCCAGTTGCTCGCCCTCCCCGGAATGCCGGCGCCGTCGATATCGGCCAAGGACAAACCGCCCGGCACGCTCGTCGCGCTCGTGCACAACGGTCAGGTCGTGGCTGCCGGGGTGAACTCGCGCGATGGCGACGTGATCGTGCCACCCGAGGAGTTCGCGGACATCGTCGCGGTACGCGTGGGCGCACCGCCCGTCACCGTCGACCTCGGCCCGCTCGGCGTGTACCGGATGAACGGTGCCCCTGGCCGGTTCGCAGGCGACGTCGTCGTGACGGGGCTACCGGAGCGCCGGCTCCAGGAAACCGTGACGCGGCTGGTCACGACCGAGCTTGCGGTCTCGGCCCTGGTGCTGGTCGGGGCCGGGGTGGCGGGCACGATCGTCGTGCGCCGCGAGCTGCGCCCGCTGGAGCGGGTGGCCGCGACAGCCGCGGGCGTCACGGATCTGCCACTGGATCGCGGTGAGGTGTCGCTCGTCGAGCGTGTGCCCGACGCCGACCCGCACACGGAGGTCGGGCAGGTCGGCGCGGCGCTCAACCGGATGCTCGACCACGTCGAGGGGGCGCTCTCCGCCCGGCACGACAGCGAGACGCAGCTGCGCCAGTTCATCGCCGACGCGAGCCACGAGCTGCGCACGCCGCTGGCCGCGATCCGCGGGTACACCGAGCTGACGTTGCGGGGGCCGTTGCCGCCGGACGCGGAGTACGCGCTGGCCAGGATCGCGTCGCAGGGCGAGCGGATGACGACCCTCGTCGAGGACCTGTTGCTGCTGGCGAGGCTCGACGCCGGGCGCCCGCTCGAACGCAAGCCGGTCGACCTCACCCGGCTGGTGCTCGACGCCGTCAACGACGCGCGGGTCGCGGGGCCCGAGCACCGCTGGTCGCTGGACCTGCCGGAGGTGCCGGTCGCGGTCACGGGCGACCCGAGCCGGCTCGCGCAGGTGCTCGCCAACCTGCTCGCGAACGCCCGCACGCACACGCCGGCCGGCATCCCCGTCACCGTGACGCTCTCCGAGACGGCGAGCGGCGGCGCGCGCCTCACGGTCGTCGACGAGGGCCCCGGCATCGCTGCCGACCTGCTGCCGCACGTGTTCGAGCGGTTCGCGCGCGGCTCGACGTCGCGCTCGCGCGACAACGGCAGCACCGGCCTCGGTCTCGCGATCGTCGACGCCGTGGTCACGGCGCACGACGGCACCGTCCGCGTCGCCAGCGGCCCCGGCCGCACCACCTTCACCGTCGACCTGCCCGCGTAACTTCCCCACCGTTTTGCCAACCTGCACGGCCTTTTGGGTGTGCAGGTTGGCAAAACGGTGGGGAACTTCGGCTCACAGGGTGCGCACAGGTCGGGCATCGGGGGCGCACAGCGGCGCGCTCCACCCTCGGTCAGCGTGACCTCGACGCTCTCCTCCGCGCCCGTCTCCCCCACCCCGGACCGACCCGTGCCCCGACGCCGGTTCGCGGCCCGCCACCTCGGCGTGGCGGCGCTGCTCGGCGGCACGGCGGCGCTGTACCTCTGGGGCCTCTCGGCGTCCGGTTGGGCCAACGCGTTCTACGCCGCCGCGGCGCAGGCCGGCGCGCAGGACTGGACGGCGTGGTTCTTCGGCTCGTCCGACGCCGCGAACGCGATCACCGTCGACAAGACGCCGGCCGCGTTGTGGGTCACGGGCCTGTCGGTGCGTCTGTTCGGCCTCTCCAGCTGGAGCATCCTGGTGCCGCAGGCGCTGATGGGCGTCGCGACGGTCGGGCTGCTCTACGCGACCGTGCGCCGCACGGCCGGCACCGCCGCCGGTCTGCTCGCGGGCGCCGCGATGGCGCTCACGCCGGTGGCCGTGCTGATGTTCCGGTTCAACAACCCCGACGCCCTGCTGACGTTGCTGCTGGTCGGCGCGGCGTACGCGGTGCTGCGCGGGGTCGCCGCCGGCCGGACGGGCTGGCTGGTGCTGGCCGCGACGCTGATCGGCTTCGGCTTCCTCACGAAGATGCTGCAGGCGTTCCTCGTGGTGCCGGTGTTCGCGGCCGTCTGGTTGCTCGCCGCGCCGACCGGGCTGCACCGCAGGCTCCGCGACCTCGTGCTGGCCTGTGTCGCGCTGCTGGTCGGCGCCGGGTGGTGGGTGCTCGCCGTCGAGCTGTGGCCGGTCGGCAGCCGCCCGTACATCGGCGGCTCGCAGGCGAACAGCGTGCTGGAGCTGGTGTTCGGCTACAACGGCTTCGGCCGCATCACCGGCGACGAAATCGGCAGCGTGGGGGGCGGGTTCGGGGGTGGTTGGGGCCGGACCGGCCTCACCCGCCTGTTCGACGGCGCGCTCGGCGGCGAGATCGCGTGGCTGCTGCCCGCGGCGCTGGTGCTGCTCGGCGTGCTGCTCTGGCGCTGCCGCCGGGCCGACCGCGCAGACCGGTCCGACCCGCTGCGGGCCGCGACGATCCTGTGGGGCGGCTGGCTGCTGCTCACCGGGCTCGTGTTCAGCCTGATGGCGGGCATCTTCCACGGCTACTACCTGGTGGTCCTCGCGCCGGCGATCGCCGCGCTCGTCGGGATGGGCGCCACGGTCCTGTGGCGCGCGCGAGCGGCTCTCCCCGCCCGCATCGCGCTCACGGCGACGTTCGCGCTCACGGTCGTCTGGGCGTTCGCGCTGCTGACCCGCACCGTGCAGTGGAACGCCTGGCTGGGCTGGACGGTGCTGGCCGCCGGCGCGGCGCTGACGCTCCCGCTGCTCGGCGTGCACCGCGCTCCGCGGGTGGTGGCGGCCGGCATCGCGACGGCCGTCACCGCGACGGTCCTCGCAGGCCCGGCGGCGTACGCGCTGGACACGGCCGCGACTCCGCACACCGGAGCCGTCCCGGTGGCGGGCCCGCAGACGGAGAGCCGGCGCGGCGGGGTGGTCCTGATCGGACCCGGGCCGGGCGGTTCGCCACAGGGTCGGCCACCGGGTGCGCCCCGAAGCGGCGGCGGGTTCATGCGCGGCGGCGGGCTGCTGGACAGCCCGACCCCGAGCGCCGAGGTCACCGCGCTGCTGCAACAGGACGCCGACGCGTTCACCTGGGCCGCCGCGGCTGTCGGATCCAACAACGCCGCCGGCTACCAGCTCGCCGCCGGCGCGCCGGTGATGGCTGTCGGCGGGTTCAACGGCACCGACCCCGCGCCGACGCTGGAGCAGTTCCAGCAGCTCGTCGCGCAGGGAAAGGTGCACTGGTTCGTCGGCGGCCGCGGGCCGGGCTCGACGGAGTCCGGCGGCAGCGACGCGGCACGGCAGATCGCCGACTGGGTCGCTGCGACGTTCCCGCCGACGACGGTCGGCTCGACCGTCCTCTACGACCTGAGCGGGGCGTCATGACGGGGACCACGACTCAGGACAGCTCGGTGGAGGACACAGCCGCCGCACAGGTTCGTCACACGGCCGGGACAGCGCGGCAGGCGACCGTGGCCGGCATGATCCCCGACCACCCGGTGCTCGACGTCGTCGTCCCGGTCTTCAACGAGGAGACCGACCTGGAGCCGTCGGTGCGCAGGCTGCACGCCTACCTCACCGACGAGTTCCCCTACCGCTTCCGCATCACGATCGCCGACAACGCGAGCACCGACGCCACCGCGTCGATCGGCGCGCGGCTCGCTCGGGAGCTGCCGTCGGTGGTGTTCGTCCGGCTCGTGCGCAAGGGTCGCGGCCGGGCGCTGCGCGCGGCGTGGTCGGCATCGGACGCGCAGGTGCTCGCCTACTGCGACGTCGACCTTTCGACCGACCTCGCCGCGCTGCTCCCGCTGGTGGCGCCGCTGATCAGCGGGCACTCGGACCTCGCGATCGGCACCCGGCTCGGCCGCGGCTCACGGGTGGTGCGCGGCGCCAAGCGGGAGCTGATCTCGCGCACGTACAACCTGATCCTGCACGGCGCGCTCGCCACCCGGTTCTCCGACGCGCAATGCGGCTTCAAGGCGATCCGGGCGGACGTCGCGAAGCGGCTGCTGCCGCTGGTCGAGGACGCCGGCTGGTTCTTCGACACCGAGCTGCTGGTGCTCGCCGAGCGGGCCGGGATGCGCATCCACGAAGTGCCGGTCGACTGGGTGGACGACCCCGACTCGCGGGTCGACATCGTCACCACCGCCGTCGCCGACCTCAAGGGCATCGCCCGGCTCGGCCGGGCACTCGCCACCCGACGGCTGCCGCTCGCCGAGCTGAACGGCCGGCTCACCACCGGTGACCCGGTCGTGGCGGGCGTCCCGCGCGCCATGCCGGGCCAGCTGGTGCGGTTCGCCGCGGTCGGCGTCGCGAGCACGCTGGCGTACCTGCTGCTCTACGCGCTGCTGCGGGCCGGCATGGGCGCGTTCGGCGCCAACGTCCTCGCGCTCGTGCTCACCGCCGTCGCCAACACGGCTGCCAACCGGCGGTTGACGTTCGGCGTGCGCGGGCGCGCCGGGGCCGCCGTCCACCACGCGCAAGGCCTCGCCGTCTTCGCGATGGGCCTCGCCTTCACCACCGGCGCGCTCGCAGCGCTGCACGCGTGGGCGCCGGGCGCGGGCCAGCTCGTCGAGATGCTCGTGCTCGTCGCGGCGAACGCGCTGGCCACGCTCCTGCGCTTCATCGCGTTCCGCTCCTGGATCTTCCGGGGCAAGCGGGATGTCTCCCCCACCGTCACCGAACAGGAGGTCGCCGCGTGACCGCGACGATCGTCAGCACCACTCCCGACTCCGCGGCTCCGGTCGAACCCGTACCCCGCTCCCGCACCCGCGGCGAGCTCGTCGCGCTCACCGTGCTGCTCGCCGGCACCGCACTCGCGTACCTGTGGAACCTCGGCGCCTCGGGATGGGCGAACGACTACTACGCGGCCGCGGTGCAGTCGATGACGCAGAGCTGGGAGGCGTTCTTCTTCGGCTCCCTCGACGCCGGCAACATCGTCACCGTCGACAAGCCGCCCGCGGCGCTGTGGGTGATGGCGGCCTCCGCGCGGATCTTCGGCTTCTCCTCGTGGAGCATGCTGGTGCCGCAGGCGCTGATGGGTGTCGGCGCGGTCGCGCTGCTGTACGCGGCGGTGCGCCGGGTGTCGGGGCCGGGCGCGGCGTGGGTCGCAGGGGCGGTGCTGGCGCTCACGCCGGTCGCCGTGCTGATGTTCCGGTTCAACAACCCCGACGCGCTGCTGGTGCTGTTGATGGTCGCGGCGGCGTACGCGACCGTCAGGGCGATCGAGGGTGCGAGCACCCGCTGGTTGCTGCTCGCCGGCACGCTCATCGGGTTCGCGTTCCTGGCCAAGATGGCGCAGGCGTTCATCGTCGTGCCCGCGTTGGCGTTGGCATATCTTGTCGCGGCGCCGACCGGGTTCTGGCGGCGGATCCGGCAGCTGCTCGGCGCCGGCGCCGCGGTGGTCGTCGCGGCCGGCTGGTGGGTGGCGATCGCGGAGCTGTGGCCGGCGGCGAGCCGCCCGTACGTCGGCGGGTCGACGACCAACAGCGTGCTGGAGCTGGCGCTCGGCTACAACGGGCTCGGCCGGATCTTCGGCAACGGCCGAACGGGCGGGCCCGGGCCGTCGGGCGGTCCTTCGGGTGGTGGGCCGCGCGAGCTGGTCATGATCGGCGGCGGGCCTGGTGGCGGCGGGTTCGGCGGCGATCCGGGCATCACCCGGCTGTTCAACAGCGAGATCGGTGGGCAGATCGCGTGGCTGCTGCCCGCGGCACTGGTGCTGCTGGTCGCGGGCCTGTGGATCACGCGGCGGGCCGTCCGCAGCGACGCCGTGCGCGCCTCGCTGATCCTCTGGGGCACCTGGACGGTCGTGACCGCGCTCGTCTTCAGCTTCGCCGAGGGCATCTTCCACGGCTACTACACGGTGGCGCTCGCGCCGGGCATCGCCGCGCTCGTCGGCATCGGCGGGCGCGAGCTCTGGCGGCACCGCACGTCGTGGGCGGGGCGGAGCACCATCGCGGTGACGATCGCCGGGACGGCCGCGCTGGCATGGGTGCTGCTCGAACGCACCCCGACGTTCGCCCCGTGGGTGCACTGGACGGTCGCGGCGCTGGCCGCCGTGACGATCGTCATGGTGCTGCTGCCCCGCCCGGGTCGCCGCGTCGCGACCGTCGCGCTGCTCGCCGCGGTGCTGACCGGGATCGCCGCTCCGGCCGCGTACGCCGTGCAGACGAGCGTGACCGCGTACGGCGGGAGCGTCCCGCTGGCCGGGCCCACGGTCGCGAGCGGGCCTGGCGGCGATCATCATGGCGGGGATCAGCCCAGCGGGAATCTGCCCGGTGGGAATCTGGGTGGTGGCGGCGGGCCCGGCCGGGAGTCGATCGACGCCGCGCTGGTCGCGATGCTGCGCGACGCCGGGACGACCTGGTCGGCGGCCACCGTCGGCGCCAACAGCGGGGGTTCGCTGGCGCTGGCGAGCGGGACGAGCGTCATGAGCATCGGCGGCTTCTCCGGCCGCGATCCGGCGCCGACGTTGGAGCAGTTCCAGGCCTACGTGGCGGCCGGGGACGTGTGGTACTTCGTCGACGGCGGCCGCGGTGACCCCGCCGCCCTGCTGGAGACGCTCTCGCCGAGCGACCCGAACTACGAGGCGGTCGCCCAGGCCGTCGAGCAGGGTCGGCAAGGCGGTCCGGGTGGGGGCGGCTCCGCGATCACCGACTGGGTCAAGGCGCACTTCGCCTCGACGAAGGTGGGCGCGCACACGATCTACGACCTGTCCCAGCCGTTGACCTGAACACCGCACGATGGTCGTCTTGACGGCGTGCGTGAAGGTGACGGGGAGCAGGTAGTGGGACGGGCGGTGGCGGCCGCGGTCGGCGCCGCGCAGCGGTTGGCGGAGCAGGCGGTCGGCTCCACCCGTGCGGTGGTGGAGCTGGCCCGCTCCGGGGTCGTGCGCCCGATCCGGCCCGACCGGATGATCGGCATGGGCGGCGGGATCTTCCGCTACGGCTTCACCGTCGCCGCGGGTTGCGCCGCCGGCGCGGCCCGGCACCCCGACCGCACCGCGATCGTCGACGAGATCGGCTGGCTGAGCTACGGCGAGCTGCACCGGCGCACCGACCGGCTCGCCCGCGCGCTCGCCGCGACGGGCATCGGGCCCGGCACGAGCATCGGGGTGCTGTGCCGCAACCACCGCGGCGCGGTGGAGGTGCAGGTCGCGGCGGGCAAGCTGGGCGCGGATGTCGTGCTGCTCAACACCGGGCTCCCCGCCGGCCAGCTGGCGTCGGTCGCCGATGAGCTCGAGCTGGGCACGATCGTCGCCGACGCCGAGTTCGGCGAGGTGCTCGAACGGGTGCCGCGCAGCTGCCAGATCGTCACGGCGTGGGGCGCGGGCCTGGACGACACGTCGCTGGAGGAGCTGGTCACCCGCGACGGCCCCGACCCGCTGCCGCTGCGCCCGCCGCCCGGCCGGACGATCGTCCTGACCTCCGGCACGACCGGCCCGCCCAAGGGTGCGAAGCGGCCCGCGCCGAGCAGCCTGACCCCGATCGGGGCGGTGCTCTCCGCGATCCCGTTGCGGGCGGGGTCGCCGGTGCTGATCGCGGCGCCGCTGCTGCACACCTGGGGCAACGCGGCGCTGCAGCTCGCGCTCCTGCACGGCGCGCCGATCGTGCTCAGCAGGCGCTTCGACCCTGCCGGCTTCGTCAGGACCGTCGAGCGGGAGCGGTGCGACGCGGTGTTCGCGGTGCCGGTGATGCTGCAGCGGGTGCTGGAGCTGCCGGCGGGCGAGCTGGAGGACGTGTGGGAGCAGCACCGGCCGCGGATCGTCGCCGTCAGCGGATCGGCGCTGCCGGGTTCGCTCGCGACGGCGTTCATGGACCGCTTCGGTGACGTCCTCTACAACCTCTACGGCTCCACCGAGGTGTCCTGGGTGAGCATCGCGGGCCCGGCCGACCTGCGCGCCGCCCCCGGCACGGCGGGCAAGGCCCCGGCCGGCACCCGGCTGGTCGTGCTGGACGACAACGACGAGCCGGTCGCACCCGGCACCGACGGGCGGATCTTCGTCGGCAACGACATGCCGTTCGAGGGCTACACGCGCGAGGGTTCCGACGTCGAGCGGGCCGGTGGCCTGCTCGGCACGGGTGATGTCGGGCACGTCGACGGCGAGGGGCGGCTGCACCTGACCGGCCGGGCCGACGACATGATCGTCAGTGGCGGGGAGAACGTCCACCCCGGACCGGTCGAGGAGCTGCTGACCGCGCGCCCCGAGGTGCGCGAGGCGGCCGTCACCGGCGTGGACGACGACGAGTACGGGCAGCGCCTGGCCGCGTTCCTAGTGCTCGCCGACGGCGCCTCCACCAGCGCGGACGACGTGCGCGGCTGGGTGCGCGCCGAGCTGAGCCGGTTCGCGGTGCCGCGGGACGTGACGTTCGTCGACGAGCTGCCGCGCAACGCGACCGGCAAGGTCGTGCACCGGGAGCTGCACAGCTGACCGCAGCCCAACTTCCCCACCGTTTTGCCAACCTGCACACCCCCGGGGGCGTGCAAGTAGGCAAAACGGTGGGGAACTTCGGTGGGGGTGGCCCGGCAAGTTAGGGCAGCCTTGGGTATCGTGCCGAGATGGGGTCACAGCCCGTGGTCGAGAGGTGCGCCGTGCAGGCGCGCGTGCTCGACGAACCGCTCGCCGGTACGACACCGGTGGCGCGTGGCTGGTTGTGCCTGGAACACCGTGGTGCGTGGCCGCACGACGTCACCCGCCACCCCGATCCCGCCGTGAGCGGGTTCGCCGCGCGGGCCACCGCGCTGGGGTGGCGCCTGCAGCTCATCCGCCGCACCGGCCGGCGCACCGGTGATCACCCGGTCAGGTTGTTCTTCGCGGATACCGCCCCCGGCTCGACGCAGCTCACCTCGCTGACCGTCGACGGACCGTCCGAACTGGCCGACGTGCCGCTGCCCGAGCCCGGCTCCGCCCTGCCCGGCCGCCGCGTGCGCGACCCGTTGTTGCTGGTCTGCACGCACGGGCGGCGCGACCGCTGCTGCGCGCTCGACGGGCGCGCGCTCGCGCTCGCCGTCGAAGCGGCCGGCGAGGCGTCGGTGTGGGAGTGCACCCACCTCGGCGGGCACCGCTTCGCGCCCACCGCGCTCGTGCTGCCCACCGGGTACCTCTACGGGCATCTCGACGCCACCGCCGCGATCCACGCGCGCAAGGCCGCGGGGCTGCACGAGGTCGAGATCGCGCAGTGCCGGGGTCGCTCGACGTGGTCGCCCGCCGGGCAGGTGGCCGAGCTCGCGGTGCGCTCGGCGACCGGCCTGCGCGACGCAGACGAACTGACGGTCGAGCAGGGCAACGGGGTCGTGCGCGTCACCGCGCGTGACGGGCGGCGCTGGGACGTTCTCGTCGAGGAGACCACCGGCGAGCCGCGCCCGGCGTCCTGCGGCGTTGCCGCGCTGCCGTGGGCGGGGCTGCGGGCCGTGCGGATCGAGCGGGTGGAGCGGGTCCGGCACGCACGTCGCTGAGGGGCAGATGTTACTGACGGGCAGACTTGACGCATGTCCGTCGCGCTCCCCCTTCGCCCGCCCGCGCACCAGGCCAGCCCGCGCGCGGTGCACTGGTGGCGCCTGCGGGCCGGGCTGCTGCTCGTCGTGCTGGGCGGGCCGCAGGTTGTGCTGTGGTGGCTGATCGGCGCGGGCTGGCTGGGCTGGACCGCGCTGGTGACCGCGGGGCTCGTTGCCGGGTACGGCCTCGTCGTCCCGCCGCTGCTGTACCGGATCCACCGGTGGGAGGTCACCGACCAGGCCGTCTACACGCTGTCGGGCTGGCTCGTGCGGGAGTGGCGGATCGCGCCGATCTCGCGCGTGCAGACCGTCGACACCGAGCACGGGCCGTTGCAGCAACTGCTGGGGCTCGGCAGCGTGACGGTCACGACGGCCTCGGCCCGCGGCGCCGTCAAGATCACCGGGCTGGCCGCCGCCGACGCCGCTGAGCTGGCCAGGACGCTGACCGAGACGACACAGGCCACCGCGGGCGACGCGACATGACGGCCGACGCGACCGTCGCCCCGGAGGACGCCGTCCCGTGGCGGCGGCTCGACTGGCGGATGCTGTTCGTCGGCCCGATCGGCGGCCTGATCCGGCTCGCGCCCGTTGTCGCCGTGCTGCTGGTCACGGGCCGGCCGGGCGACATCGGACGGTTCTGGGTCGCGATCGCGATCGGCGTGCTCGTCGTCCTCGGCGGGGTGCTGCGGTGGCGCACCACCCGGTACCGCATCACACCCGAGCGCGTGGAGCTGCACACCGGATGGCTGCGGCGGCAGCGGCGGTCGGTGCCGCGCGACCGGATCCGCACCGTCGACCTGACCGCACGGCCGATCGCGCGGCTGTTCGGGCTGACCGTCGTGCAGGTCAGCTCGGCGTCGGGGGCGATGCTGGAGAAGTCGGGGCTGAGCCTCGACTCGGTGAGCAAGGCCGAGGCCGACCGCTTGCGCCGGGAGCTGCTCGACCGCTCCGCCTTCGACAGCGCGCTGCCAGCCCCGGATGCAGCCGTTGCGCAGGGCGTCCAGCTGGCTCGCCTGGACTGGTCGTGGCTGCGTTTTGCGCCGCTGACGTTCTCCTCGATCGCGGGCATCGGGGCCGTCGGTGCTGCCGTGTTCAACCTGGTGGACGACTTCGGCATCGACCCGCGCGACATCGGCGCCGTCGACGCCGCGACCGACCAGCTGCAGGCGGCGCCCGTGTGGCTCGCCCTGCTGGTGGTCGGGGTCGTGCTGCTGGTGATCGCCGCGCTCGGCGCCATGGTGCTCTTCGCGGAGCGCTGGTACGACTACCGGCTCACGCGCGAGGCCGACGGCACGCTCCGCGTCAAGCGCGGGCTGCTGACCAGGCGTTCGCTCTCGGTGTCGGAGGAGCGGCTGCGCGGCGCCGAGATCGCCGAGCCGATCCTGCTGCGCGCCGGCCGCGGCGGGCAGTGCCGCGCGCTCTCCACCGGGATCTCGCGCGACGCACAGGGCGGGGCGTTGCAGCCGCCCGTGCCGCGGGCCGAGGCGCACCGCGTGGCGTCGGTGGCGCTGCACGAGGCGCCGTCGATGATCACGCAGGCGCCGCTGCGCCGGCATCCGCGCGCGGCGATGGGGCGCCGGTTCAGCCGGGCGCTCGTCCCGACGGCGGTGCTGGTCGCGGGCGCGTTCCTGCTCGGGTACGCCGTGCCGGCGCTCGGCTGGGCGGGCCCGGCGAGCCTGGTGCTGCTGCCGATCGCGGCCGCGCTCGCGTTCGACCGCTATCGCAACCTCGGCCACCGGCTGACGGCCCGCTACCTGGTCACGCGGCAGGGCTCGCTCGTGCGCAGCACCGTGGCGCTGCAGCGGACCGGCGTGATCGGCTGGACGTTCCGGCAGAGCCCGTTCCAGCGCCGGGCGGGGCTCGTGGTGGCCGAGGCGTTCACCGCGGCCGGCCAGAGCGGCTACTCCGTGCTCGACGTCGGAGCCGTCGACGCAGTGGCACTGGCCGACGCGGCCACCCCGCACCTGCTCACACCGTTCGTCGACAACGACGTTCTGGCTGTTCCGGGGCCCGGAAAACAGCCATAACGTCGTTGTCGACGGCGTCAGCGGCGCCTGGTACCGAAGATGCCGCGGGTGATCTCGCGGCCCAGCGCGGTCGCCGCGGAGCGCAGGAACGACTTCACGACCGGCGAGCCGAGCACGTTCTCGACCATCCCGGGCTCGCGGCGCTCGGGGCGGGCCTCCCGCGGCGGCGGGGGTGCCTCGGCGGGCGGGGCGGCCTCCGGTGCCGGCGGAGCGGCGATGCGCGCGGTGAGCTTCTCGTAGGCCGACTCGCGGTCGACGGTCTCGCCGTACTTCGGGTAGAGCGTCGAGCCCTTCGCCGCAGCGGTGACGGCCTCGGCGCCGATCGCGGCCATCAGCGAGCGCGGGGCCCGCATCCGCGCCCACGCGACCGGCGTCGGGGCGCCGCGCTCCGACAGCACGGTGACGATCGCCTCGCCGGTGCCGAGCGAGGTGAGCGCCTCCTCCATGTCGTAGTGCTTGGTGTTCGGGTAGGTGCGGACGGTCTTGGCCAGCGCCGTCTGGTCCTCCGGCGTGAACGCACGCAGCGCGTGCTGGACGCGCGCGCCGAGCTGCGAGAGGACCGCGTTGGGGATGTCGGTGGGCAGCTGGGTGCAGAAGAACACGCCGACGCCCTTGGAGCGGATCAGCTTGACCGTCTGCTCGATGCGCTCCAGGAACGCCTTCGAGGCGCCGTTGAACAGCAGGTGCGCCTCGTCGAAGAAGAACACCAGCTTCGGCTTGTCGAGATCGCCCGCCTCCGGCAGGTCCTCGTACAGCTCGGCGAGCAGCCACATCAGGAACGTCGAGAACAGGCGCGGGTTGGCGGCCTGGTCGGCCAGCTCCAGCAGCGTGACGACACCCTTGCCGTCGACCACGCGGAGCAGGTCGGCGGGGTCGAACTCGGGCTCGCCGAAGAACTCGTCGCCGCCGGCTGCCTCCAGGTTCACCAGCGCGCGCAGGATCACGCCCGCGGTGGCCGCGGACACCCCGCCGATGCCCTTCAGATCGACCTTGCCCTCGTCCGACGTCAGGTGCTGGATGACGGCGCGCAGGTCCTTCGTGTCCAGCAGCGGCAGCTGGCGCTGGTCGGCCCAGTGGAAGATCAGGCCGAGCGTCGACTCCTGGGTGTCGTTGAGGTCGAGCACCTTGCTCAGGAGGATCGGGCCGAACTGCGTCAACGTCGCCCTGATCGGGACGGCGGAGCTGCTCCCGCCGAGCGAGAGGAACTCGACGGGGAACGCCGTCGGCGCCCAGTCGTCGCCCGTGTCCTTCGCCCGCGCGTCGATCTTGGGGTTGGGTTCGCCCGCCTTCGCCATGCCCGACAGGTCGCCCTTGACGTCGGCGAGCAGCACCGGGACCCCGGCGGTCGAGAGCTGCTCGGCGAGGCCCTGCAACGTCTTCGTCTTGCCCGTCCCGGTGGCGCCGGCAACGAGGCCGTGCCGGTTCAGCGTCGCGAACGGGATCCGCACGCGTGCGCCGGAGTCGACGACGCCGTCGACGAGCACGCAGCCGAGCTCGAGTGCGGCGCCCTCGGTGGCGTAACCGGCGGCGATCTCCTGGGCTGCAGTGTTGTCCCCCACGGCGCGGGAGCCTAGCCCTCACGACGCCGCTGTGGACACTCCGGCGCGCGCGACGTCGCCCGCCCGTGCGTTGCGCACGCGAGGGCAGGAAAGCCACTTTCCTGCCCTGTGAGGGCCGGAAAGTGGCTTTCCTGCCCTCCCCCGTGCCGCCGTCGTGCAGCCGCCAACTCGCCAACACGCGTCGCCGGACCGCTCGCCGCACGGCGTTCGGGCTTATCGTGGCGAGGTGAACGACCGGCTGGTGTGGATCGACTGCGAGATGACGGGGCTCGACCTCGAGCGCGACGCGCTGATCGAGATCGCGGTCCTGGTGACCGACGGCGAGCTCAACGTGCTGGGCGACGGCGTCGACGTGGTGATCCACGCCGACGAGCCGGCGCTCGCCGGGATGCCCGACATCGTGCGCGACATGCACGCCGCCTCCGGCCTGACCGAGGCGGTCCGCGCATCGACAGTCTCGCTCGCCGAGGCGGAGCAGCTCGCGCTCGCCTACATCCGCGAACACGTCCCCGAACCGCGCACGGCCCCGCTCGCCGGCAACTCGATCGCCACCGACCGCGGTTTCCTCGCCCGCGACATGCCGGAGCTCGACGGCCACCTGCACTACCGCATGGTCGACGTGAGCTCGGTCAAGGAGCTCTGCCGGCGGTGGTTCCCCCGCGTGTTCTACGCGAAGCCGGAGAAGGGGCTCGCGCACCGGGCGCTCGCCGACATCGAGGAGTCGATCCGGGAGCTGGACTACTACCGCAGCACCCTCTTCGTCCCGCAGCCCGGACCCACGTCCGAGCAGGCACAAGCCGTCGCCGCGAAGCTCGCGGCGGGCCGCTCGTAACCCCCTTCGAGACCCCCGGATCCGCACGCTAAGCTGTGCAGGTGCCCGGCAGTGCCGGGTTCACATGGTGGGTGTAGCTCAGCTGGTAGAGCACCTGGTTGTGGTCCAGGAAGTCGCGGGTTCAAGTCCCGTCACTCACCCCATGCTGCGGCACCCCGCCGTGAGGCAGCCCGGAAGCGGATGTTAGTGTTTCCGAGTCGCCGAGCGGTTGGGCGCACAGCATGCGCCGTTAGCTCAATTGGCAGAGCAGCTGGCTCTTAACCAGCGGGTTCGGGGTTCGAGTCCCTGACGGCGCACCACCCATGAGGGCCCTGACCGGCGAAGACTGGTCAGGGCCCTCGTTTTGTGGCGTCCACAATGGTCAGTTGTGTGCTCCATGTGTGCTCCGGAGTGCAGCGACCTGATCCACTGCCGCCAGAGCCCGGTTGAGCGAACGGTGTTCTGACGGAAAGTCGCAAACCTTTGATCATGGATGCTGCCAGCTCGACGGGCAAGGATGACGAGCGCCGTTCGGACGCTGGAGCACGACTTGCAACCTGACGGATCTTGAGCACGGCGCCAAGTGGTGATCGGCGAGGATCACTTGCGCTGGCCAGAGCCGGAGCGCGCGGTCTGCGGCCCTCAGCCAGAATCCGTCCTGATCGACCGTAGGCGTGGGCATCCACACTAGACCAGAGACTGCGACGGATGATCGACTCTCCAGCGCCTATACATGACACACGGTTCCTCACTGACGCCTCGACGGAGCACCCTGATGTGTTCTAGCGACTCCAGGTGCAAGGGCGTATAGCCGGCCTGCTGCTACGAACCTCGACGACTGCACCTCAGGTGAGCGTCGACGCTGTCGATCACAACAAAGTAGATAGATCAGCACGAACCCGCCAGCCAATCAAGATCCAGGGACCAGCGAGCCGCGACTCTCGAGCCGCGGACCCTGGGAGTGCGCGATGACACCCCCGCAGACAAGGTCGCCCCACGGCAGCCACCGCTGCCGCATCGATTTGCAGCGGCATCGAGCTGCGATCAGTATCCATCTCGTCACGTGGCGTAACGAAGGCCAGCTCCGACGCGAGGCTACATGCAGCGGTTCAAGCGGCGGCGGCGGAGAGGACAAGGGAATGGGCACCTCGCTAGGCCCGTCGATCGTGGCAGGATCCGTTGGCCTTGCCTCAGCGATACTAGCAACACTCGTTTCGGTTCTAACGATCCGTCGAGCAAACAAGCAAGACCATGAGGCGCGATCACAACAGATTGCGCTCGCACTGCTACCTCGCCGCCTCGACGTGCTAGAGAAAATCTGGGGCGAACTCTTCGAGATCGAGAAGAACGGGACCGTGCCATCATCGGCAATCGACAACCTGATCCCCTTTACCATCTGGCTTAGTCAGCCACTTAGAGATCAACTATTTGCCCTCCTCCTTAGCGATGAAGTCCGTACCGAAGCAGTACAAGCATTGCGACGAGAGCTATCCAGCGCATCTGCCACAGGCGCAATCGACTATTCACTAAGCCAGCTCGCCAGGAGGCGAAGCCAATGACAACCGCAGATCACAACTCCGGCGGCGACGTTGACCTTCTCGGGGAGCTTGCGCACCGGAGGCGTCAAGTTGTCCAGGAGGAGTCCGCCAGACCAAATCCAGACTTCCTCGAGTCGATTGAAGGCTCCAGGGCATCCTACTACTTTCGGCCCGTAGCTCTACCTCTCGCGCAAGTCGACGTTCCCCTCTTGCTGCGACTAGTCGAGGAGAGTTACGGAAGCATACTTTCATCGCCAGATCGAGGCTTGCTACACAGCCTCGTCTCTCGCGAGGAGCTCTTTTCCGCTTCAGACGAGGAGGCACTCAAGCTCATCCTCCGCCTAACCGATCGGAAGCAGTTCGCGCTAACCGGGGGGAAATTCCCCCTTCAGCTCCGAACAGATTTCGTACCGATACGATCCATTGTAGTCAACTACGAGTGCGTTTCCGTAGAAGTCGCACAGGGCTCAACTCCGGTGGCAGCCAAGATCGTAGAAGAAGTATATCAGATGTTGTGCATCTCCGCTGGAACAAACAAACGCTCTGACGAAATCGCGCTCCTGCCGACATTGATACGGTATAGTACATCGACACGGGTCTCCCTTCCGTTCCCCGCGGAACATCTGATGAGTGAGCGCTTGAGCACGTTTATCAACGATCACATCATCGGCGGCGAGACGTTCGCAGGAAGAACACGATCCATGTCACGCAAGAACAACTTCGACGCCCCCGACGTTGCATCCGTTGTAACTTTTGACGATCTCATCATTACAATCTCTACATTCGACCTCCGCACAGGCTCAGGCGAGTCTCACGACATTCGGTTCTCCGTGACATCTATAGACGACCACGGCATGGCAAACATTAGAATTGACTCCCCATTTAGTTTCGATGATCACATACGGCTTATTGAGCTAATGGTCGCAAAGTTTATTTCGTAGAGGTCCGAGCAACACGCTTGTCACCGTTGCCACTATCGGATGACTCCGACGCGCCCTGCGTGTAAGGACGGTGGCGGGCTGGCCTGAATGGCACAACCGAGCGTGGGTCTGCAACAGTGTCGCGACGGTGATCGCGCCGAGGACCTACCGTCGGCGCCGAGGTGGGGAACCCCATCGAGCGGGATCCGGTCGAGACGGCCGGCCTCGTCAGAGTCACTAGGCTGGCCGACCTGTTCCGCGTCGCGCCACAGGAAGACCGTGAAGGGGGCGTCGACGTTGCCCGGCATCGGGTCCAGCTGCAGCAGTACCTCGGGCTCGCCGAGCGGGCGCCACCCGGATTCTCGACGGCTTCCCGCTCAGCGGACGGGGTCTTCGGCGAGGTCGACCAGGCCGCCGAGCAGCTCGTAGCCGCACCGGTCGATCGGCATCCGGTACCACCACAACAACAGCACCTCGTCGGTCGGATTGACGATGGCCGCGATTGCCACCGCCGGGAACTCGACCATGGTGCTCGTCGGGACCGACACAGACGTCGCCGACCCGCACCGACTCCCCACCTGGACCTGCAGCGTGCCCAGCACCACCGTCGGATCAACATCGTGAAACGGGTCGGTGGTCGTCATCTGCTGCCTCCAGAGCCGCACGGCCGACAAGGCCGGGCCTGTCGGCCCGTCCTCGGTGGGGTGGCGGGGCGCTTTACCCCGCCGCCGCAACGGCGTCCAGCACGGCCGTGGAGGCTCGCGGTCAAGGGCGGCCGCAGGCCGTCGCGCAGCGAGCCGCAGCGCAGCGCAGGGCCCTTGACCGGGAGTCAGGCCGTGCTAAGCCAAGGGCCGACAGGCCCCCGCCGAAGGCGGTCCATCAGCAGTTCCACGGCCCGCGCGGCCAAGAGCGCAGACCCGACCGCCTGCTCACGGCGACAGCCCGGCGACATACCCATCCCCTGCCCGACCAGCGGATGCCCCCTTCAGATCCGGACCTCAGGCAGCTTCTCGAATGCCAGGAACCAGACAGTGCAGTTGAAACGTCCGCAGTCATTGCTGGAAGGTCACCATAGGGGCCTGCGCGAGCTGGTGGCCGCTAGCCTGCCCGGATGCCTCAACCGGATGTGACCGCCGACGACGTCAGGGCCGCGCTGGACGACTTCGACCGCCGCGGCCAGCAGGCATTCCTGGCAGAGCGCAACTTCGGCCAGGCGCGCAACTAACTTCCTCCTGCGCGACGGCGCGGAGTACGACTCGAAAGCGATCGTCGCCGCGGCGCACTACCTGCGCCACGGCCAACGACTCACCCCAACCGACTTCTCCGGCGGCGACACCACCGTCAAACGGCTACTCGAAGACCTCGGGTTCACAGTCCGCGTCCGCACCAGCCCAGACTGGAGCAGAGACGAGGTCATCGTGACCTGTGACCTTGTCCGCGGGAACAACTGGAAAGAACTCCGCGTCGGCGATCCCCGCGTGATCGAGCTGTCACAGCTCCTCCGACAGCTACCCATCCACCCGGTCGAGACCGTGCCGCGACCTTCCGCAACGCCGCGGGCGTCGCCAGGAAGACCTCCAACATCGCCACCCTGCACCCCGACTACACCGGCCAGCGCACCCGCGGCGGCCGCCACGAACAACCCGTCCTCGACGCGTTCCTCACCGACTCCAACCGCATGATCGCCGAAGCGGCAGCAATCCGCGCCGAAGTCCTGACCAGGCCTGCCACCCTGACAGCACCTGATCCTGATCTTGACGGAGCAAGCGCTCACGAAGGCGGACTACTCGAACGCCGCCACTTCGCCCGCGAACGTGACCGCAAGCTGCGCGACCTCAAGATCGCATCCGTCCGCAACACCGGCCAACCGATCCGTTGCGAGGTGTGCACGTTCGACTTCGCCCGTACCTACGGCGACCGCGGCCGCGACTATGTCGAATGCCACCACCGCCTACCCCTCCACGCCTCCGGACCCGTCACAACCAAACTCGCCGACCTCGCACTGTTGTGCTCCAACTGCCACCGCATGATCCACCGCCGAAAACCATGGCTCACCATCGAACAGCTCACCGAGCTCGTCGGCCGCCGCGACACCACAAGCTGACGACTTCCCCGAATCCGCACGGCCGAGGGCGTGGCATGTTTAGCGCCTTGGGGCGACGGGGACGTCCCTCACGCCCATAGCATCGCGGTCCGCCTGCGTGAGGATACGGTCCAATGCAGCCTGCAGGCTGTCGCGATGCAAGCACCTGACTACGGCTCAGGCCGCACTGCGCCCGAAGGCAGCAGGCCCGCTGAACGGGCCCCATAGAGGCTGCCGCAGTAGGAGTCTCGGCGGTTCTCGGAGTGCCTTTATCTGCCTACTCGGGACTCAAGATCAACTCCAAAGGGAAGCCCATCACTACCAGGAAAGAAGTAACCGCTTCGCTATACTCTCGGTCTGGGCCAGCCTCCTCGCGAAGCAGCCCCGCAAACGTTTCCTTATCTTCACCTTCCGCCTTAGCCCATACGCTTAGCAAGTGATTGATCGCCTTCAATCGCTCTTCCCTCGATTGCTTCAGATCGTTACGATGCAACTTAAGCCGCTCGACAGTCCGCTTGCCCAAGTCACTATCCGGTCGACCGAAGACCAGCGATCCAGTAAAAGTGAGGTGAGCGCGAGGCTCGACCTCGTATGGATTCAGCAGCGGCTGCAACTCACTGTAATAGGACCCCTTATGCTGATTGCAGTTTGGGCAAGCCAATGTCAAGTTCTCCCACTCGACGACCAGCTCAGGACATTGAGACTTGGGATTAATATGCTCGACATGGACTGAGGCTACGTGTTCGATTCTGCTCTCACAGTATGCACACTTGCCACAAGTCTCCGCCTTCAAGAACCTTCTAATCTCTCGGTGGCGGTGGCGTGCATACCGAGAAGGGTTCTCCGTCTCCAGAAACTCATGCGTCCAATTTACGAAATTCTCGTCGAGGACTGCGGGACGCGGACCTTTCCTCAATCTACGCATCAATCTGCCGCTCTGCCAGTGCCGCTGCAGTTGCGGGAAACTCATCGAGCAGTCCCACTTCATCGAGTCGCAAGCGAAGTTGCCGAAAGAGCTCGGGTGTCATCTGCCTATCGCGATAGTCGCTAACTATTTCGTCAAGGGCTGCGTCTGCCCACATCGGCAATGTTGAACCAACGCCAAGCACTCGACGAAGCACCTCCTCGGCCGACTTGACGCCGCGCCGGGGATCAACTCGGTAGGAAACCACACCTGATTCGGTGTATTCCAGCGCGTAGACATGAGCACCGGCCACCGACGTCACGACGAATGGACTATGTGTCGCAGCAACAAATGAAACATTCGGAAACGCCTCAAGCAGTCGAGGCAAGATTGATCGCTGCAGCTCGGGGTGCAGATGATTCTCTGGTTCGTCAAACACGACCGTAAAGGCTCGAACTTCGCGCGATCGCAGAAAGATCTGCCATCCCAGCTCAACAAGAGCGCTAATTCCACCAGATGCCGCGTCGATCGAGAACTCTCCACGCTCTGTCACGATCACTATCTCGGGCGTCCTAACCACCAAACTGCGAAAGCCCAGACTCGGCGGCAGAAGCCGCCGCAAGACTACCTGGAATCCTTGCCAAACCTCGTAGGCCTCCGCATTTTTTTCAATTTCAACATCGTCTGACCCGCTTCCGGCGCCATGATAGGCCGCGGCCAGTAGCGACTCCTTCATCCATTGTCCGGCAGACTTGCCGCTGAACGTACCCGCATAGCGAGATCGAACCTCCCCCAAGAACTGTTCAAGCAGCACTGATCCAGTCGAGAATGCCGTAGGTATTGTCGCCACTGGCGAGTAGCCTGCAACCGCCCGATGTGATGGAATATACAGGCCATTGACTTGGTTCTGACCCGACCAGGCAACCTGAAAGTTCACTCCCGCATCGCGCGCGAGCTGGATCGAAGCTTCGGCCTCGTTACTGTACACGAGGTGTGCAATTTGCGAAGCCGGCCTAGCTTCGCCTCCCTCAATGCCCGTCTCGTATGCAACACCGTGGCCGATCGATCGACGCGGTGTCGAAATTATAGGATTATTCCAATTGAAGTGCGGACTTAGCAGGTGAAGGAGGCTCGTTTTCCCTGCCCCGTTCTCTCCAGTTATTACCGTCAAGCGAGAGCTGAGATCGATATCTATCTCGGCGAACTGTCGCCACCCTCTCACAGATAGATGCTTGAATCGCGTTTCGGATTGCGCATCTTCCAGCCGACCGAAGCCATCACCCCTTGCAAATTGATACTCCCGGGCGCCCAACTGATGGTAGCGACGGGAAGAGTGCCCAGCCGCCGAAAGCGCCCCTGGCACGAGAAGCCTGTCAATTTCAACCAGGACGTCAAGTGGGCAGTGATCAAGAATCGCCTCCCACTCCTTAACACCGAGAGAGACAACCCAGTGGTCACTGATCGAGGAAGGCCCGGAGAGGTGTGTGATTAAGGCTCTTCGTAGCACCTCATCGCGAACTAGCTCGAAGTCCGAGATCGGCCTATGAACTATCTTCACCATCAACTCGATGACTACCATCCGCGAGCGGACGCTACCCGCTGGACTAGCTCGAACAACTCCAAATGCAACCACGCCCAGCGGCAAGTCTCCAGCACCAAGTGCATCCGAGATGCTCAGCACAACTGCATCACCGATTGACATATCGACATTCCGACTGGGGAGCGACAGAATGCCATCCGGCCCATCGTCGCCTTGATAGAAGAGCCATGAGGCCACCGCCGAGGTGGCATTGATATCAATTCGATAGAACCAGATCGCCATCCGAGTCCCTCACTACTGTTGCGATAGTCGGTCTGACAGCGAGCACGCCGCCTCGCCGAAAGTGCTCTAACAATCAAGTAAGTGCGGCGCTTGCCGATGATTCTCCGTCAGGGACTTTGCATCATGCTCCTGGAGGCGCAACAGCGCTGCGTCGTGGGCAGCAGCACCTTTGCCGGTTCCGCGAGTGGTTGCAGCGCGACGCGCTCGTGGCGTTGCCATGACATACCTCCCCCTGGCCAGCAACAGTCTGTGCCCGACCTGCCGCCGTGCGTAGTGAGTGCCTGCAAGCGTGTCTCGCACTGGCTGCATCGGCCGTTACCGGCCCTGGTCGCTTCGCCGATGTCTATGCGCGATCGAGACATCGCTGATCCGAGGTTCGAATTGGCCCCGTCCTGTCAGTGTTCGGTCCACACTGCATGTATGCCCAGGTGGCGTGTGCGAGATGTTCCGGTATGGGTCCGGCAGCCGGTCGCCGTGGCGGCGGCTATCGAGGACTGCATGTTGCGCATGTTCGGATCTACTGAGGCCCCGCCTGCGCTCGGCGCACGCTCGGCGCTGTCATGGATCGGTGGTCTGTCGCCGACGACCCCGCTGGTTGGGTTGCCGCATGGGCCGAGCCAGTCGCGGGCGATCGCGGAGTTCATGGTGGCGAACAAGGTCGCTGCTGGTGAGGAGTACCCGCCGGCGCCGTGGTGGGCGAAGTACGACGGGTTCAACTTGGACCGGGCGCATAGCCGGGAGTGGTGGGCGGT
The DNA here is from genome assembly GCF_021245725.1 of Pseudonocardia sp. TRM90224. Lineage (GTDB taxonomy): Bacteria > Actinomycetota > Actinomycetes > Mycobacteriales > Pseudonocardiaceae > Pseudonocardia. Next base: position 109,462 of record NZ_JAJGSX010000029.1, read on the forward strand.
GAACGCCTACTGGGGTTACACCCGCGAGAACGCTCAGGACGTTCAGCTGGCGATCGGGTGGGCTTTCGGTGTGATCGACAACGTGGCGGTGCTGACGCCGGCACGTGCCGGTGACGGTTCGGAGATCGGTGTGGAGCGGCGGGAGCACTTCGCGCGGATGCTGCACCGGCTCGCCCCGCTCCCTCCCGGGCTGCAGCCTCAGGCGGAAGCGGGGCGTGTGGCGCCGGGCGCGGGTCAGACGTCCGCGTAGACGTCCTCTCGCCCGAGGTCAGCGACTGTTTCGCTGCCGGTGTCGTCGTATTCGTCGCGGCTGCGGGCGTAGGGGTCGTCGCGGCTGTGGTCGACGTCCCGCGGCGGGGGTTTCGAGTTCCATCGCGGCCGCACCCACCGCGGCCCAGTCGTCAGTGTGGCTGGTTTCGGTGGCGAGGTCAGTGGCGGTGATCGGTCAGTGCGGGTCGTCCTCACGCCGGGCAACGTGTTCGGCGTGCAGCCATTCCTGGCCGGTGACGTGCTCGTCGGTGTCGTGGTCGCCGGCTTGTTCGGCGAGGAGGTAGCGGGCTGCTTCGGCTTCGGCGCGGGTGAGCGCGGTGCGGGCCATGAACTCGGCGCGGGCGTCATCGACCTGGCGCAGCTTGTCGGCTTGTTCGTCGAGGACGGCGACGAGCGCGTCGGATTCGCTGGCCTGTCGCAGCAGCGTCGCGCGCTGCTGGTCGGTGGTGGCGTTTGTGGCTTCGGCGCGGCGGATCGCGGCGGTGGCGGTGTGGGTGCTGATCGCCTGCAGAGTGCCGGCGAGCTCGTTGCCGACGTAACGGGGACCCCACTGCAGTTCCCGCTCCCACGCGGTGACGCGGGCGCGCAGCGCGCCGCGGGTCAGCTCGTGCTCGGCCTGCTCGACCGCGGGGCGGTCGAGGGCGCGCCAGGCGGCGCGGTAGGCGGCGTAGGCCTCGACCTGCCCGGCTTTCGGTGCCGGGCCGAGGGCGTCGTGGGGGTCGGTGTGGTCGCGTAGTTCGCGGTAGCCGGCGATGGTCGCCGCGTTGCGTTCCCACACGGTCCGCTCGTCAGTGCCGGCGGCGGGCACCGGGCCGAGCGCGTCGGTGGCCCATGCGGCGCTGGTGTCGGCGGTGCTGCGGCCGAGTTCGGCGGTGCGCTGATCGGCGGTGTCGGCGAGCGCGGTGAGGTAGGTGTTCCACTGCTGGCCGACGTCGGCGGGGACCCAGTCGTGGTGCCGCTCGCCTGCCGGGTCCAACCGGACGGTGTTGCCGCGGGTGATCCGGGAGTGGATCACGTTGGTGGTGTTGGTGGCGGTGTCGAATGATCGCGCACCGATCGCGGCACGCAGGGTGGCGTAGGCGTCGCGGCTAGCGAGCTCGACGCGGCGCAGCACACGGGTGAGGGTGCTGGCGCCGCCCTCGGCGGCGATCTGGTCGCGTTGTGCGGGGGGTGAGGTCGCCGGTGTCGGTGAGCCGGTCCAGCCAGGTCATGGTGCGCTCGGTCGCGGCCTGTTGGGCTCCCTCAGCGAGCAGCTCGGCCGTGGTGCGGACGCTGCGCATCTCGGTTGCGGACTCGGCGGCGAGCGCGGTCGCGGACCGGTTGGTGATCGGGTCCTGGGTGGCGAGGACGCCGGCGAGGACCGCGACCGGGTCGCGGCGGACCTGGTGGCGGTGCTCGCTGCCCTGGGCGGGATCGGCGGGTGCGGTGGCGGTGACGACGTAGGCGGTGTTGCGTTCGCGGCCACGGGTCATCGGCACGAGCAGCCCGGCGGCGTCGGTCGTCGGGGTGGTGACGTTGTGGGTGGTGTGCACGGTGCCGCCCTACACCGCGTGTTTCGTCGAGGCGTAGCCGAGCGCGAGGTGCTCGGCGACATACCCCGGCGGCAGCACCATCTGCTCTCCGAGGACGTCGCCCTCGGCGGTGCGACCTTGCAGGACGGCGACCTGCAGGGAGCCGTCCGGGCGGACTGCTTGGACGCGGTATTGCTCGCGGGTGACCACGGGGCGGGTGTTGCCCTCGTAGCCCTGCACGGTCCAGTCCAGGGCGCGGGCCTCGACAAGGTCCGACCCCGGCGTAGGTGCCCTGCAGCCCCAGCGCCACCCCGTCGGCTTCGACGAGGTCGAGGAGATGGCGACCTGCTCACCGCGATCTGCCGCCCGACGAGGGAATCGATCTTGCGAGAGAACCTCGGCAACCCGCGCACCAGACACCCAACACGTGCCCTGAGTCACTCGCGACACCCGAGTTGGCGACGAACAGCGTCCGGCAACGTGTGACTTATGTCACATGCTGTGGCGCGGTCCGCAGTGGTGCGCAGCTGACACCGACGACCATGAACCCTGAGTCCGCGGCTCTTCGAGCTCCCACTCATTGCTCCAAGACTTGTGATGCCGGACGTTCAACGACCGATGCCAACCCAGCCGACGTCCGCGATCGATTGCCCTCGACTGAACCTCGCGCCGAGGGAAAGACACCACCTGATCTCGTCGTGCTGCACCGGGCACCTCTCTCCGGCCCCAAATGTCCTTGGACCTATCGCCCGTCGGCGCCCCCTTGTTGCTAGGCCCGAGCCCTTCGGCTGGGCTCGCGCCAGGATGGGTGCCGCGGGCAGCGCCATTCAGCCCGGACGACAAGACTCCGCCGAGCGAGACCGCCTCATCGCCGTCCTCGACCGCGAAGCTGTTATGCGCCCTCCCCGGCCGCTCCACCTCCGCGCACCGCTCCGGGCTCACCCAGGTCCACACGCTGATCCACCGCCACTCACTACTCCGCCCCTGCACCTCCACCCTGTTCCGCCGGTCTGTCCGCCAGCCCGGCGAGGTGTTCGCCAGCCTGTGCCGCCAGCCCGGACCACCAGCCGGACCACCAGCCTCCACCGCCAGCCCGGACCGCCAGCCGTACCGCCAGCCTCCACCGCCAGCCGTACCGCCAGCCTCCACCGCCAGCCGTACCGCCAGCCTCCACCGCCAGCCGTACCGCCAGCCTCTACCGCCAGCTGTTCGCCACCCTGTCCGGCGCGGCCTGTTCCGCCAGGCCCTCGCACCTCCCCACCCCACAACTCCATTCACACCTCCACAAAGCCACCACATCCAGCTGTCACCGTCTCCACATGCGACCAGCCCAACGAGCGCAATAGCTGCCAGATGCAGCATGGCCCCAATCAGGATATGCCTGCCGGTAAACATTCGAGCAGACCTGCTGACGCCGTGATTTGACTGACCGGAATCGCTTCACACAAGAATCGTCTTCGCCCAATCTGCAAACTACATACCTTTCGAAACGCTTGCCTGGACCGGTTCACAACTTCAGATCTCAGAGCAGGTGTGCACCCTTCTCCGCAGATGAGAGCTCAGGCCAAATCACTCGGCGTCCAGGCGCCGAAAGAAATTGCGCAAGGAACTGCCGTCTACCATCAAGGAATGCCTCTCGGATGGGCACCACCATGACCATTAGGCGCGCCTTCCGCATCGCCCGAGTTGATCACCAGGTGATCATCAGCGGAGACGCTCAGTCCGCGGTCGTTGCAGGTCCAAGCGCCGTCGCGGCCTGATGCCTCACCTCCTCACGGCCGAAGTCTGCGCTACTGTTCAGCCACTGGAACGGTGCGACTCGCACTCGGCGGTGCACGGTGCGGGCCACCACGAGAGCATGCCGACCGAAGAATCAACGGAAGCGAAATCGGGCTCGCATCGCTGGATGACTGCACCGCAGACCACCCAGTCCAAACCGATTGAGAGGACGTCAAGCACATGTCAGGACCATCAGATCCCCTGCTCTCTGTCCGCGCGTTCCTTGTGTTTTTCTCAGCGCTGCTGACCGGCACCGCGGCAGGCAGCCTGAGCTATCTGGCCACACCAAATGTGGCTTCCGCCAGCCTCGTTGGAATGGGCGCCTTCGCGGTGGCACTTCCCTTGGTCCACTCCATTCTCGCCCGTGACTGAGGCCCTCGTTGGCGTCGATGGCGGTTTCGATCGATGCGGCCGAAGCGTTGGGCGTGGCCGGCGATGATCCCGGCTCCGACGCGTTCCGGGTTCTGCCCGACCAGCACCTCGACGGCGACCCCACCGACCCGCGGCGCGAGCGTCGATCGCTCCAACTCCGGCCCCACACGGGCTGCCACCCGCCGCGCTGCGCCCGGCAGGATCTCGGCGACCGGGCGGACCAGCCGGCCGACCACCCGCAGCACCTGCCCGGGCACGGCATCCGGCCACACCATCCCGACCGCCGCCGTGACGGCGGCGGTCGGGGCGCCCGTCCCTAGGCGGTTCGTCGATCTGGCTCGCGCCCGCCTATGCGAGCGTGACGAGCGGCATGGCCGGCCGCGCTGCGGCACTCCTGGCCGGTGGCGGAGTCGGCGCTGCCCGCTCTCGGAGTACTCGTGGTGGCTGCGGTGTTCGCCGCGTGGGGCCCAGGTGGGAGTGACAACGCCAACGTACGCGCCTTCGTCCGCTTGCTCGTTGACCTCGGACGTGATCTCGGTCGTGCAGGCGACGCCGAGGTCGCGTCGTAAGTTGAGCTAAACCCAATCCACAGGAACCATCACTTGTGCTGATGCCTGTGCCTCGGTCATGATTCTTTCCCTCAGCGTGTTGCCGCCGGAGCCGCGCGAGAGAGAAGAGGCTCATGAAAGGTCACGGCTCGAGGTGGCTGCCGCATGCGGAAGGTCAATTTGTCGCGAGTCGCGTGACAGTCGATTGCGCGTCGGTCGAGCACTCCGCGGAGTTCGTCACACCAGCGAGGCGCTGCCGTCGGTTCGCCTGCACCGGCGCTCATCAGAGTCGCGCTGCTATATGGAACCTAGCCAGCTCTCGGGCCGCTGGGCTCCCACACGTGCTCATGCACTTCTTCACTGTTCCCGACGCCAAAGCGGCGCGCTCATCCGCCGACTGGCCGCACTGATGCTTGGTACCTTCTACCTGTTCATCGCCATCACCGGCTTCGACACCCGGCGCTGCTCGGCAAAGCGAATGAGGCGTCGGTAGGCGCTGGCGGCACCCTGGCCACGCCACTGCTCGCGAGAGAGCTCGAAGCAGCGCGGGCGGCGTCGGCGGCGACATCTTCTTCGCGATCGTCGCAGCCTTCTCGTGTCGCAGCCTTCTCGTTGGGCAAATTTTCTCGGTCGTTCTGATCGCCCGTTCACCGCACGTGTTGCCCGGCCCTTCGAGCGCCGCGCCCTTTCCACTCAAGAGTCCGGCGCTGGTGTCGATGCCACTGGGCTTCTCGGCAGCCTACTGGGGACGTTGCTCAGCCGGGCCGCAGCCGACGAGAGCAGCGATAGTGAGGTGCGCGTCGCACGGAACCGGCATCGGGGCCGATCCCGCGCAGCCGCGTCACACGCTGACCCGTTACATCGAAACCGCATCGCATATTCTCTGGAGGAGCAATGTCCGTGTGGATTCAAGACCTCACATACCGGGAGGTCGCTGACTACCTCGATCGCCACGGGGAAGTGATCGTGCCGATCGGTAGCACGGAGGTGCACGGACCGCATCTCCCGCTCGGTACCGACGGCTACGAGGCGATCGACTACGCGGAGGGAATCGCTGAACGTGCCGAGCTGCTCGTCGCGCCCCCAATCTGGTACGGCGACGCTGCCCACCACATGCACAAGCCAGGCACGATCAGCCTTCAGCCGGAGACCGTCGTCGCGGTCCTGAAGGACGTGTACCGCTCACTTGCGCACCATGGCTTCCGCGCGATCATCACGTTCAACGGCCACCGCATCGCGAACCTGCCGGTGATCAGCATCGCCTCTCGCGCAGTCAAGAAGGAGCATCCAAACGTCGCGTTCGCATCGATCGACCCGCTCACGATGGGCACCACGCACCGCCGGCTGCGCGAGCACGACGGCCGCGGACTGCACGGCGACGAGTTCGAGACTTCACACATGTTGTTCAAGCACCCCGAGCTCGTCCACATCGACCGCGCTGTCTTCTCCCACGGGTACGTGTTCGAGACACGCTTCCTGACCCAGGACCTGCTCGCCGGCGGGGACGGGATGCAGTACTACCTGAACGCCGACGAGCAGGGAAAGTTGGCACCGCTCGGCCACATCGGCGACCCCGAGTGCGCAACCTACGAGCGCGGCGAAGCCCTATTCGATGCAGTTGTCGCCAATGGCGTCGAGTTCGTCTCCGACATGCGCCGCTGGGTCGAGGACGGCAAGCACATTGTCGGCGCTACCGGGGCGGAGGGGAGGGAGCTGATGGAGCGCGAACTCGCGTGGCGCGAGCGGGCAACAGGCGCCGACAACGCGTCTTGACCATCCGGCAGAGAGTGCACGCCGATGCGTCCGTGACAGGTATGACTAGCGCCTCAAGTTATGGAATGAAGCTGCGATCTCGCTCAGCCCTATGTTCGTCAGACCCATCCGGGTCCAGGGCCCACCGTGGGGCATCGACCTCGCAGCGGCGGCGGCACCAAGCCAGCGATGCCTTGCCCAGAGCTAGTTGGCGCGATAACGCTTGAGGTTTGCCGCGCCAGGTGCGGCGGCCACCACACTCGCTCGGCCAGGCAAGTCCGGCGCGGATGATCACCGCCAGAACGAGCCCGTCGGCGGTCAGAGAGTGACCGGCACGTCGATCCGACCCAACACTGGCTCGAATGAGCGATCTTGTTCACATTCGCTCTTGTCGTGACGCGTGGAAGGTTGAGGCGCCTGCAACCCGCATCCCGGGACGTCACTGCTCTCGAATCTGCCCTCGGGTCACGACACTGGACTGGAGAGATGGCATCGGGAGAATTGCAGTGTGGGCAGCACAGGTGCGGCGGTCGATGCTCAAGTCGGTGAGCGGTGGGCCTACCGGGCGCGCGGGATCGACCCTTTGGTCGAGGTGGAGGTCGTGCGGCACGGCAGCAAGACCCCTGCTCGGGTGCTCGTGCGGTGGATCGCAGCCGAGGATGAAGGGCGTGAGGAGTGGGTGCCGCCGGCCCGGTTGAAGGTGGCGTGGTCCGATCGGGTCGAGTTCATTGCCCGCGAACAGCGCTGGGCAGCCGTTCGCGCCGTAGCAGATCTGGACAACACCACGGTGGATTGGGCGCTGGGCGAAGTGTTCGACAATCTCCCGGACTGGTCCTACGCGCGGCCCTATCGCAACCACGGCCTCGTCGGAGTACTCGAGATCGCCGACCTTGAAGCCATGCTGGCCGACCTCGACCTCGAACAGACCGTGGTGGAGCACCCGCTGAGCTTCGTCGACGACGGGATGCTGGTTGTGCCGTGGCCCGTCACCGAGGTCGTGGCTCGCCGCCTCGCGGAAACCTACGCCCACAGGTTGCTCCCGATCCTGGACGGTCTCGACGCGGAAGCCGACCGGCACAACCGGTGGGGCTACATGAGCGGCGACCACCACATGCCAGCCGACATCTGTGCTGAGACCGACGCAGAATTCCGGCCAGGGCGGGACATGGCCCGCGACTGGTGCGGCCAACCGGCCCGCGACCGCCACGACGAACTCGTCGCCCTACGCGAGGAAGTCATCCGGCTGGGACTGCTGGTCGAATCGGCAGTCACCGCACTTCGTGCCGCCGGAGCAGATAAGCCCGCGGGCCGGATCGAACGGGAGCTCGGCGTCCCGATCGCCGACATCCGCGCCCAACGCGCCGCCCACCCCAGGTAATCCATCGATCAGCGCTGATCAGGCCCGTACGGGCTCCACCTGCGGAGGTAAGGACGCAGGTCCTCTGGCTTCGGCTCATCCGTCGCAGGTGACAGATCGGCGCGGCTGCGAGGATCAAGCTGTTCGGCGTACCCGAGAGCCCATGCAATCCAAGCTTGCCGCTGCTCGGTGTGCTCATCGGCGGCGACGTCGTCGAGGTCGGCGCAGTACGCGCGAATCCGGGCCGCGCGCTCCCACGCCTCGAGCTGCTCTTCCAGCGCTGTGACCCGGCGCGCATGGTCGAAGGCGTCGCGCGCAGCGGCCATAGCGGCTTCCCACTCACGCTGCTTCTGCTCGGCCGCTCGTTCCTGCGCGCGCTGCCGATCCACCATCGCGGTGAGCCTGGTATCGATGTCATCCCATGCGGCGCCGAGCTTGTCCTCCAGTCGCCAACGTTGACGATCAGCCCACGACCGCCGCCGGAAGCTGATACTCCAGTCCTCATCCAGCTGCAGCCGCAACCGTCCACTCGGCACCGACTGCCGCTCCGGCTGGATCCGCTGCCACGAGTACCGCTTCACCCCTTCTGTGGAATCTGGGTCTGGCAGGACGTCTCGTTCCTCGGTCTCCTCAACCAGGTGCGCCACCACCAGCCACCCATCCCGCCGGAAGGCCACACCACCATCTGTTTGGTCAGCCCAACCAACCGTGCACCCGGCAGCCTCTGCGGCAGAGAACAGCACGTGCAACAACCTGAGCGCGCGCGGTACCTGCGTCGTCGAAATACCCAGCGTGGCACCGCGGCCGATCAACGGCGTCAGCAGCGGGTGCAGCACCTCAATCTCGTCCGGCACCACGAGCACCAGACGCGGCGACGATGCGGGCCCGGCCCCGGGTGCCGTCCGCAGCTCGACAACAAGGTCGCCATGATCGCGGCCACGGAACACGATCTGCATTCCGCTCGGGGTCCGGCCGCTTGCTCGCGCCGCGTAGATGGCCGCTCGCCACGCCGCCCGCACGTGATCACTTGGTTCAAGTACCGAGAACCGCCCCTCCGTCTCCAACCGGCGGAACAGCTCGTCAACCCCAACGCCCTCCACCACCACTACAGATCCCGGTCGCGTACCCCCGGCGGGTCCCGGCCTGGTGTCCGCGGCCACGTCCTGGCGAGCCCGAGCGGCGACCTGTCCACGAGTTTTGCCCCGGGCGGGCTCAGATTTTGCTGGGTGGAAGCCATGGGTCAGGTAGTGCAGTCCAGCATCCGTGCAGGTGGCCGACCATGAGCCAGCAGCGTGGGAGATCATGACGAGCTTCCGGTCCCGCAACGCCCTCGCCGATTGCTTGTAGGTGTGATCGCCCATCACACCCGGCGCACACCCCTCGGCGATCCACCGCAACACAGCCACCTGCCGATCGCTGAGCGAATCAGTCAACCGCATCCCAGGATGGTGACACCAAGAGCCAACTCGACACCACCAAGGAATGGGCGGCGACGGCGTTCATCGCCATGAAGCGCCAGGTTCGGTCATCTGTGCAGGATGGCGGTGGCGAGCAGCGACGAGCGAGCAACGCCGCGTCGAGCCACTTGGATCTGAAGCAACGTGCACGTCACCGATCGGCTACTCCACGACGTGCGTGGCGACCGATGTCAGAGCCAGCCCCGCCCAGCCTCGGGCGACTGGTTGTGCTTGGGCGTTGACGATTACTGTCCCGTCACGTCGCGATGCGTATGCGTCGCCGGTGTAGCGGACGGACCGGTACCGACCGCGCTCGCGCGAAAGTTCGGTGATATTCCCCGTTCCGGGGCGGTCGAGCAGCTGCTTGAGCTGTCGCGTCTCGGCATCCGTTGCCATCTCGACCCAGGACACGGCGACAAGAGCCACGTCGCCCTTGGGATCCCGCAGTTCGAACTGTGCTCGGTGAAGGGCTACGCAAGGGTGTACGCGGAAGAACTGCTGGACCTCTCCGTATGAGTTGCCAGCACAGTCCGAGTCGTCATCTGTGAAACGACCGGTCAGGCGAACCCCTCGGCTCGCCAACCGGACCTCGGCAGTCGACGAGTTGCGAGAGGTGACACGAGCGTTGACCCTCCCACCAGCGGAAACTGACCCGGCCGACGGAGATCCTCCCAAGGAGGCCGCGGAGCCGGCAGAAACGCCGCCAGCACCAAGGACGACTGCGACACCGACGGCGAGAACGACCCCGCCACCCTTGCTCCCGGGATCGCTTCCCCCGCCTGCACCGCCGATGCGTCGCGCCACTTGCTCCCCCAGTCCTTGGGCTGACCGGGACTCAGTCGGCGCGCTGCGCCGATGCGTTACACGATCCGTGATGGTCGATCGGCCTTTCGAGTCTTACGAGGTGATCGGGCTAGCCTGGTCACAGAGGTATGGGTGCGGCAGTTGAGCCACATACCGTGGGTGACGTGGGACGACCGTCTGATCCGGAGCTGCTGACCACGGCGCAGGTCGCCGTGCATCTCGGCGTGCACCGCCGAACGCGGTACGCGGTACGCGGTACGCGGTACGCGGTACGCGGTACGCGGTACGCGGAGCGCGGCTGGCTTAAGCCGACGCTGACGTTGCCCTCGAGGCACATGCGCTGGAATCTGGAGGACGTGCGCCGTCAGCTCGCGGAGCTACGCGAGCGCGGCGACGCCGACGACTAACCCCGGTGATTCATGAGGGCTGGTAATCGACCTTGGTGGCATGATCGGTGCGGGATTTCTAGTCGGGCCGTGAGTCA
>NZ_JAJGSX010000003.1 GCF_021245725.1 Pseudonocardia sp. TRM90224
GTTGGGGGTCGTGCTGGCTGATGCTGGCTACTGCAGCGTCGAGAACCTGACCGCGCCCGGTCCGGACCGGTTGATCGCGACCGGGAAAGCCCACCAGGTGGCAGCGCAAGCCCGCACGGACCCGGCCAGCGGGCCACCACCCGGCGAGGCCGGCCCGATCGAGGCGATGCGTCACCGGCTACGCACCCCTGAAGGTGCCGCGCTCTACCGCCAACGCGGCGCCACCGTCGAACCGGTCAACGGACACCTCAAAGACCGCATCGGTCTGCGCACCTTCAGCATGCGCGGCCTGAAGAACTGCCTCGGCGAGCTGAACCTCGCCGCCGCCGTGCACAACCTCCGACGCTGGCACACCACCCAACCAAGAACCGCCTAGAACAGCGGAGCGAGGCCTCCGGCCTCTCCCCGCCGCCCCGTCCTCACAGCACTGCCACACGACCCCCAGCGATCAAAACAAAATCGCAACAGGCTCCCCAGGGCCTGAAAGTGGCTTTGCTGCCCTCCCCGAACCCGAGGCTCATCGCGTTGGTTCGCCGGCCAGGTGCTCGATCGTCGTCAGGTAGGTCGACCAGGTCGTCTCTGTGGCCGCGTCCGTCGGCTCGATCCCGGAGCGGAGGCGTTCCAGCCGGCCGGGCTCGTAGAGGGTGCGGATCGCCCTTGCGAGGTCGGCGGGGTCGTCCGGTGCGCACAGCAGGCCGTCCTCGCCGTCCCGGACGGTGTGCGGGAAGTTGCCGACCCGCGTCGCGACCACCGGCAGGCCGTGCCAGTGGGCGAGCGCGACGTGCTGCGACGCGGTTGCGGTGCGGTAAGGCAGCACGAGCGCGTCGAACTGCGCGAACAGCTCCGGGATCTCCGCCGCCGCCAGGTAGCCGGGGCGGACGTCCACCCGGTTCACGAGGCCGAGCCGGGCGACGAGCGCCCGCAACTCCGATTCCTGTTCGTAGAACTCGCCGACGATGCCCAGCCGCCTGTCCGGCACGTCGACGAGCGCTCTGAGCAGCACGTCCACGCCCTTGTAGCGCCGGACCTTCCCGAAGAACAGCAGCCGTCCGGTCGCCGGGCGGTCGGGGCGGTGCTCCGCGCGCTGTCCGGTGGGGAGGTGGGGCGGCAGCGGCGCAACCTCGACGGGCCTACCGGTGATCCGCCGCAACGCCGTGCGCTCGGCATCCGTGTGCACGAGCACGGCGTCGGCCGCCCGCATCAGCAGCGACATGAGCGTGCGGTCACCGCGCCGGATCTCGTGCGGCACGGCGTTGGCGCAGATCACGACCACCCGCGAACCCCGACGGCGGGCGACCCGCGCCACCGCGGCCAGCGCGGGCGCTTGCACGGTCGTGTAGAAGATCAGGATCACGACGTCCGACGTGCCGGACCGCCGCCCGACGCGCCTCCAGTGCAGCGGGTTGCGCCACGAGAGCGGCTCGCGCACGGTCGGGAACGCCCTCGACTCCGGCGCTTGCAACGGGTGCCGCTGCGCGGGCAGCAACCGGGCCGGCCCCTGCACGCTCCAGGTCCGCACGACGACGTGGTGCTCCGCCGCCTCCAACCGGAAGGCCAGCTCGCTCGTCAACAACGGCAGCCCGCCCCGCCACGGGAAGGCCGGCCCGATCAGCGTGAAACGCATCGCCCCACACCAAAGGATCGCCGTCATCGAGCCGCTGTGGCGGAAGCGGAGGGATTTGAACCCCCGGACCCTTGCGGGTCTCTCGCTTTCAAGGCGAGTGCATTAGGCCGCTCTGCCACGCTTCCACGTCGGAGGCTACCGGGTCACCGCACCGTGAGGTCCACCCATACGAGGTGGTGGTCGGAGGTGTCGTTGAGCCGTGCCAGCGGGTCGGCGGCGACCGGCCAGAACACGCCGCTGCCCCGCACCTCCATCGGTTCGGAGGGCAGCACGTGGTCGACGCGGAGGTTGCCGGGCGCGGGTTCGCCGAAGTCGGCGGTGTCGAGGCGCGGGTCACCGCGGTGGGTCGTGTTGGGGCCGCCTTGCAACTTGCTCGCCTCGACCGCACCGTCGGACCCGGGCTCGCTGTCGATCACGCGGTGCGCCGTGAGGATCTGCTGGGCCGCGCCGGGCACCGAGTCGCCGTCGAACGGGTCGGAGTTCTGGTCGCCGAGGATGACGAACCGCTCGCCGTCGGCGAGCCCGCCGCGCCGGCCTGCGTCGTCGACGAGCGCCTGCGCCTGGTCGCCGGGCTGGACGTACAGCCGCCAGAACGCGATCTCGTCGGCGTTGCGCAGCCCGTTGCGGTTCTCCGGGCCGTCGAAGGACGGCGGGGTCGGGTGCGCGGCGAGGACGTGCACGGTCTGCGCGCCCACCCGCACCGGGATGTCCCAGTGCGACTTCGACGAGAGCGGCAGCACCGCCAGCTCCTCCGGCGAGTAGTAGCCGCCGGCGGGCAGCCGCGCACCCGGCAGGTCCTTCCACAGGAATTGCTGGAACGTCCGGACGGCGGCGGTGTCGATCGGGAACCGCGAAAGCACGAGCATGCCGTACTGGCCGGGGAACTGGCCGAAGGCCAGCGCGTCGTTCGGGCCGCCGACGGTGCCGTTGTTGTCGAGGTCGAACCCGCTGGGCACACCCGTGTTGGACGGGGCGACGAAGGCGTGCGGGTAGTCGATCGGCTCGGCGCCCTCCTGGCTCAGCCCCAGGTAGTTGGTGCGGAAGAGGTCGACGGCCGCGGGCGCGTAGTCGAACTCGTTGATCAGCAGGATGTCGGGGCGCGCCCGCTGGACGACCTCGGCGACCTTGCGCGCCTGCGGGTCGTCCGGCGTGGAGAGATCGGCGACGAGCTCACCTTCCGCCGCGCGGTTCAGCGACGCGTTGAAGGTCGCGACCCGCACCTGCTCCGGCGCAGGTGGCGGCTGGGCCGGCGCGGAGGTGCACGACGCCGTCGTCGCCAGCACGACTGGCGCGAGCACGGCCGTCAGGACGGTGAGCAGGCGGCGGGACATGCGATCACCCTCCCAGGTGATGGTGAACGCGCCGTGACACGAGCACATGCCGTCCCGATCGACCGGGTACGTGGTGGTGTGGTCTGATCACGCCGACACCGGATCCGGAGGCAACGATGCGGTTCGACGAGAACGCCGATCTCGACACTTCGAACATCGACGACCTCCGTGGCGGAGGCGGCGGCGGGAGCCCGATGGGCGGCCGCGTCGCGATCGGCGGCGGTGGCCTCGGCATCGTCGGCCTGATCATCTACTTCCTGATCTCGCAGCTCGGCGGGTCCGGCGGGATCTCCCTGCCCAGCGGCCTCGACCAGCCGTCGGGCGGCGGCGGGGGCGTCAGCGACACGTCCGAGCTCGCGTCGAGCTGCCGCAGCGGGCGCGAGGCGAACTCCAAGCTCGACTGCGAGGTCGTTGCCGTCGTCAACTCGCTCGACGGCTACTGGAGCGACACGTTCGCCCGCTCCGGCAAGACCTACCAACCGCCGCGCACCAACTTCTTCAGCGGCGGCGTCAGCACCGGGTGCGGCACGGCCAGCTCGTCGACCGGGCCGTTCTACTGCCCCGGCGACAACGAGGTCTACATCGACCTTTCGTTCTTCAACGAGCTGGAGAGCCGCTTCGGCGCCCAGGGCGGCCCGTTCTCCAGGGCCTACGTCATCGCGCACGAGTACGGGCACCACATCCAGGCGCTGCTCGGCACGACCGACCGGGTGCGGGCCGGCGACACCGGCCCGACGTCCGGCTCCGTGCGGCTCGAGCTGCAGGCCGACTGCTACGCGGGGGTGTGGGCCAACCACGCGAAGACCGTGCCGACCTCGTCCGGCCGCCCGCTGATCACCGAGGTCACGAAGGAGGACGTCGCCGCCGCGCTCGACACCGCGGAGAAGATCGGCGACGACTACATCCAGTCGGAGCTCGGCGGCGGCCGCGTCGACGAGAGCCAGTTCAGCCATGGCAGCTCCGCGCAGCGCGAGAAGTGGTACAGCACCGGCTACCGGACGGGCGACCCCTCGCAGTGCGACACGTTCTCCCGCGGCGTCAACCTGGGCTGATCCCTAGCAGGGCGCTCCTAGCAGCTCGCGGCAGGCGTCGAGGCCCTCGACCTCGGCCGTCCAGCCGGGACGGACGAACCCGGGCTCGTCGAGCACCAGCCGGACGTTCACCGTCGGCTTGCCGCGCCGGACGACGCACTCGGTGCCGTCCTCGCGGTAGCCGAGCTTCTGCGAGACCCGCCGGGACGCGGTGTTGACCGCCGCAGCTGCCGACCTGGCCCGAGTGGCGCCGAGGTGGTCGAACGCGAACTGCAGGACGGCCGCCCGCATCTCCGTGCCGAAGCCGCGGCGCTGGTGGCGCATGCCGATCCACGAGCCTGTGGCGACCTCGCGCGAGATGCCGAACTCGGTGGCGAGCAGGCCCTGCATGCCGATCACCCGACCCTCGTGCCGCACGAGCAGGTTGAGGTCCCACCGCGCCGGGGTGAACTGCGCGCGGACCGCCCAGTAGTGCTGCATCGACAGCCGGCCGATGACGGCCGGGTCGGCGTCGGTCCACGCGACGGCGAACGGCATCTCCGCGGGCGGGTGGATGCCGAGATGGGTCTCCTCGACCAGCTCCAGCAGCCCGGCGTCGTCGTCGGGCCGCAGTTCCAGACGCGGGGTGCGGATGACGAGGTGGCGCAACGGCCACGGGTCGGGGTGCTCCATGCCGGCAGATCATCCCAGCCCGGCAGGGCCCTCTCGACGGGTTAACGCCGGACGTCACGGCACCCCTCGCCGCCGTGGCGTCCGGTCGGCTCATCGCGTAGCCGGTACCAGCGTCATCCTGGGCTGCATCGCGGCGATGGCGACGCGGAGCACCGAGCGGCGCCGGCGGGCCACGGTGCGCGCGGCGCGGTGAGCGGCGGCCTGGGCCTGCAGGTCGCGGCGGTGCTCGGCGGCGATGGCGGTGGTGATCGAGTCGTACATCGTGGCTCCCGAGGTGTTGTGGTGCTGTTTCTGTGTTGACCCAACGATCTCGGGAAACTCATCGCCGGACATCCGTGCCGACCACGGAGCCACCACGGAAACCCGCCACGGAGCCGTGCAGAAGTTCCCCACCGTTTTGGGCACTTGCGCGCCTGTGGGGCGCGCATCCACCCAAAACGGTGGGGAAGTTGGGGGTCAGGTGGTGGCGCCGAGCGCGGCCATGGCCGCCGGGCCTTCCTCGTCGCCGGCCAGCACCAGGCTGCGCGCCCACTGGTAGCGGCAGCCGGCGGCGAGCATCGCCTTGCCGGCGGTGCGGATGCCGTCGGTGTCGCCGGTCGCGTAGGCCGCCGCCCTGTCGACGATCAGCGCGGCCACCGCGCTGCCGTCGGTGGCGCGCCGCGCTGATGCCACCCGCTCCGCGATGTCGGCGGCCCCGGCCAGCGCGGCAGCCTCGACCGACAGCGCCGCGAGCCACGGCCGCCAGACGCCGTCGAGCAGGCCGATGACGTGGTGCGGGTGCTGCGAGAGCACTGCCGTGGCGCTCGCGTGGTCGTTGCGGTGCAGGTGCAGGAGGGCCGTGAAGAGCTCCTCGCCGCACTCGTTCTCGATCCGGTGCCGCGTCGAGCGCAGTTGCTCCAGCACCTCCGTCCAGCGGGCCTGACCGGCCTCGTCGGCCTTCATCCCGCAGACGGTGGTCACCGCCCGGACGGCTCGGCGGAAGCCGCCGATCCGCGGCCGTCCCGCCGCCTCCCAGCCGTCGATGAACAGCTCCGCGTTGACGAACATCGTGTCCCAGTCGCCGACCAGCGCGGCCACGACGATCGAACGCTGCGCGGCGACGTGCCCGACCTCGCGGTGCAGCGGCAGCTCCACCAGCTGCCGGGCGGTGTTCTTCGCGGTCTCGAAGTCCCCGGTCGCGATCGCCGTCTCGGTCGTCATCCCGAGCGCGTCGGCCAGCTCGAAGCCGATCTCGGCGTCGAGCGGGAGCGGCGCGAGGATCTCCAGCCGCCTCCTGGCGCTGGCCAGCGCGCCCGCGACGTCGCCGTCGGTGAGCTGCAACGTGGTCGCGCAGTCGAGCGCCGAGCTCTCGACCAGCGGGTCGCCGGAGCGCCGGGCCAGCTCCAGCGCGCGCTCGACGTTGGCGAACCTGCCCGGTTCCGCCATCGCGTAGCGGAACGCGATCGCCGTGGCGATCCACGCCTGCGCGACTGGGTCGTCACCGGCGTGGCGGCTCGCCTCGGCGAGCGTCCGCTCCAGCTCGTCCGGTTCCGGCAGGGTGACGATGATCCCCGGCGATCGGTGGCTCAGCTCGACGACGCGGGCGAGGTGCACCGAGGCGACGGTGGGCAGGCCGGCCCGCAATGCCGCCTCCGCGGCACTCCGGTGCAGGCGCAACGCGTCGTTCCCGGCGAGGCGGGCCTGCGCCGAGCCGGCCGCGCGACCTAGCGCGACGCTCACCAGCAGCTCACTGCCGGCCAGCTCGGCCGCCTGCTCGGACCGCCGCTGCGCCTCGGCCGGCATACCGCGCCGGTGCGCCAGCGCGGCGAGCACTACGGCGGCGTCGTGCGCGTCGCCCCGCCGGTCGACGACCGACTTCGCCCAGCTCAACGCCCTGCGCAGCTCGTCGGCGAGCTGGTCGAACGCCGCGCGCCACTGTGCGTCGACGGGCGAGCGGGCCAGCAGCGCGGCGCCCGCCTCGCGACACCACCGCAGGTGGCGATCACGGAGCAACACCTGCTCGTCGGCCTCCGCGAGCAGCTCCAGGCCGTACTGGCGGACGGTCTCGAGCATGCGGTAGCGCATGACGTCCCCGGCCGGGACGGCGACGAGCAGGCTCTGCTCGACCAGCTGCCCCAGCCGCACGGCGACCATCTCCGGCGCGACCGGCGGCCCGCCGACCACCGCGGCCGCCGACTCGGCACGGAACGCGCCGGCGAAGACCGCAACGCGACGCAGCACAGTGCGCGACTCGTCGTCGAGCAGCGCGGCACTCCAGTCGAGCGTCGAGCGCAGCGACCGGTGCCGCTCGTCGACGCGGCGCGACCCGACGAGCAGGTCGAGCCGCTCGGCCAGCCCCGCTTCCAGCCCGTCGATCCCGACGGCCGGCAGCCGGGCGGCGGCCAGCTCGATGGCCAGCGGGACGCCGTCGAGTGCACGGCAGATGCGGGCGACGCGGTCGCGGTCGGGCGGGACGGCACCGGCGATCGCCGCCCGCTCGACGAACAACGTGACGGCGTCGCCGTCGGAGGGCAGGGAGAGACCGTCGACCGGGAAGACCCGCTCGAACGGGAGCATCAGCCGGGCCCGGCTCGTGGCGAGCACGGTGAGGCCGGCGCTGCGCACGAGCAAGCGCTCCACCAGCATCGCGACCCCGTCCGCGAGGTGCTCGGTGTTGTCCAGCACGAGCAGCAGCCAGCGCGGGGCGACCCAGCCCGCGATCGTCTCCTCGACCGAGCGGCCCTGCTGCTCGCCCAGCCCCAGCGCGCCCGCGACGGCCGCGGCGACCGAGGCGTCGTCGGTGACCGGGAGCAGGTCGACGTACCGAGCGCCGTCGGCGTAGTCGGCCGCGACGTCGGCCGCGACCGTCAGCGCGAGCCGCGTCTTGCCGACCCCACCCGGCCCGACGGCCGTGACCAGCCTGCTCGACCGCAGCGCTGCGGCCAGCTCCGCGCGTTCGGCGGCCCGCCCGACGAACGACGAGAGCGGCGCCGGCAGCTGCGGCACCGGGAGCTGCGTGGTGCCCTCCGACTGCTGGCCCTGGACGGCGAGCGCGGCAAGCGCCCGCCGGTCGCTCGCCCCGAGCTTGCGCAGCAACGACGAGACGTGGCTCTCCACCGTGCGGATCGAGATGTAGAGCTTCGTCGCGATCTCGGCGTTCGTCAGGTGCTCGCCGAGCGCGGCCAACACCTCGGCCTCGCGTGGCGACAGCGCATTCACCGGATCGGACACGTCGACGATTCTGCCTTGCGGGCGGACGGGATAGCGTCGCGTCCATGCATGCGATCACCGTGCGCGAACCCGGCGGCCCCGACGTGATGGAGTGGACCGAGGTCCCCGACCCGGTCGCCGGCCCCGGCGAGGTGCTCCTCGACGTCGTCGCGAGTGCGGTCAACCGCGCCGACCTGCTGCAACGCCAAGGGATGTACCCGCCGCCGCCAGGTGCGTCCGACATCATCGGGATGGAGTGCTCCGGGCGGGTCGCCGCGCTCGGCGAAGGCGTCACCGGCTGGAACGTGGGCGACGAGGTCTGCGCACTGCTCGCCAGCGGCGGATACGCCGAGAAGGTCGCCGTGCCGGCCGCGCAGCTCCTCCCGCTCCCCGAGGGCGTCGACATCGTCACCGCGGCCGGCCTACCCGAAGTGGCGTGCACCGTCTGGTCGAACGTCGTGCACACGGGTCGGCTCGCGGCCGGTGAGACGTTCCTCATCCAGGGCGGCAGCAGCGGCATCGGCACGCACGCCATCCAGGTGGCGAAGGCGCTCGGCGCGCGGGTCGCCGCCACCGCAGGCGCCCCCGACCGGCTGGAACGCTGCCGCGAGCTGGGCGCCGACATCGTCATCGACTACCACGACGACATCCCCGACGCCCTGCTCGCGGCCACCGACGGGCACGGCGCCGACGTCATCCTCGACAACATGGGCGCCAAGGGCCTCGCGGCGAACATCAAGGCGCTGGCGAAGGACGGACGCCTGCTCATCATCGGTATGCAGGGCGGGGTGAAGGCCGAGCTGAACATCGGCGCGCTGCTGGCCAAGCGGGCCAGCATCACTGCGATGGGGCTGCGCGGGCGGCCGGTCGAGGGCCCCAACGGCAAGGGCGCGGTTGTCGCCGGGGTGCGCGAGCAGGTGTGGCCGCTGATCGCCGAGGGCAAGGTGCAGCCGGTCGTGCACGACCGGCTCCCGATGGAGGAGGCCGGCTCGGCGCACGCGCTGCTGGACAAGGGCGGCGTCGTCGGAAAGCTCGTGCTCGTCGCACCGGCGGGGCGGTGACCGACCCGATCCCTATACGGTGGGACGAGTCGCACGTCAACGAGCACGGAACATGGAGATCATGAGCCAGCCATCGGAGCAGGAGAACGGCGAGCACCAGGTCATGGTCGTCGGGCCGGACGGCAGGCCGGTCGGCATGGCGCGCGTGCCGCAGGGCGAGGACGGCGAGGAGCAGGAAGGTCTCGGGTCGATGGTCGAGCAGCCGGCCAAGGTGATGCGGATCGGCACGATGATCAAGCAGCTCCTCGAGGAGGTGCGGGCCGCTCCGCTCGACGATGCGTCGAGGGCGCGGCTCAAGGAGATCCACGAGAACTCCATCAAGGAGCTCGAGGACGGCCTCTCGCCCGAGCTGCGTGAGGAGCTGCACCGCCTCAGCCTGCCCTTCACCGACGACAACATCCCGTCGGACGCCGAGCTGCGCATCGCGCAGGCCCAGCTCGTCGGCTGGCTCGAAGGCGTGTTCCACGGCATCCAGACGGCGCTGTTCGCCCAGCAGATGGCCGCTCGGGCGCAGCTGGAGCAGATGCGCAGGGGCCTGCCGCCGGGTGCGGTGCCGCCCGGTCAGGAAGGCGGCGGCCTCGGCCGTGGAACGGGCCAGTACCTGTAGGCGCTCCGCGGGTCGAGAGAGTGCCATGAAAGCCACTTTCCTGGCGTCAGGTGCCAGGAAAGTGGCTTTCCTGGCGTCCGGGACGGTCGCGGCGCCCAGCGCCGTGCGCGCCGGTACCCTCGCCGGGTGGCAGCGACGATGACCACCGGTGACGACCGGGCCGATGGCGGGACGTCCGCGCGTCCCGTGATTGCCGATGCCGCAGGCCCACGCAGCTGGCGACGCGCGTTCAACGACCTGGGGCAGGGTTGGACGCAACGGCCGCTGTGGGGCTACCTCGGCTGGCAGGACATCAAGCAGCGCTACCGCCGCTCGGTGCTCGGGCCGCTGTGGATCAGCATCAGCATGGCCGTCATCGCCACGGCGATGGGCGTCCTCTACGGGGCGCTGTTCGACGAGAAGATCTCCACCTTCCTGCCGTACGTCGCCACCGGGATGTTGATCTGGAAGTTCGTCGAGGGCTGCATCCTCGAGGGCAGCGAGGTCTTCATCGCGAACGAGGGGCTGATCAAGTTCCTGCCGGCGCCGCTGAGCCTGCACGTCTACCGGCTGGTGTGGCGGCAGACGCTGTTCTTCGTGCACAACCTGGTCGTCTGGGTCGCCGTGGTGATCATCTTCCAGACGCCGCTCAACTGGTCGGTGCTGCTCGCGATCCCCGCGTTCATGCTGCTGGTGATCAACGGCGCGTGGATCACGGTGCTGGCCGGGATCATCGCCACCCGCTTCCGCGACATCCCGCCGATCATCGCGAGCGTCACCCAGCTGCTGTTCTTCATGACACCGATCGTCTGGCAGTACGAGACGCTCCTACGAAACGCCGCCTTCGCCGAACGCGCGCGCATCGTCGAGCTGAACCCGGTGATGCACTTCGTCGAGATCATCCGGCAGCCGCTGATCGGCCACGAGATCGTCTGGCGGCACTGGGTGGTCGTCGGGGCGATCACGATCGTCGGAGTCGCCGCCGCGCTGGTGTGCCTCCGCAACTACCGCGCGCGCGTCGCGTACTGGGTCTGAGGTACCGCAATGGTCAGCATCGACATCGACGGCGCAGGCGTCGACTTCCCGATCTTCGACGCCAAGACGCGCTCGCTCAAGAAGGCCGTGCTCGGCCGGGCCGGCGGCAAGATCGGCACCGACTCGAAGGTCCCGATCATCGAGGCGCTGCGCGACATCAACATCTCGCTGCGCAAGGGCGACCGCGTTGCGCTGGTCGGCCACAACGGCGCCGGCAAGACCACGCTGCTGCGCCTCATGTCCGGCATCTACGAGCCCACCCGCGGCCGCGCGCAGGTCGTCGGCAAGGTGGCGCCGATCTTCGACCTCGCCGTCGGGATGGACCCCGAGATCTCCGGCCTGGAGAACATCCTCATCCGCGGGCTGTTCCTCGGGATGACCCGCAAGCAGATGGAGAGCCGGGTCGACGACATCGCCGAGTTCACCGAGCTCGGCGACTACCTGTCGATGCCGCTGCGCACGTACTCGACGGGGATGCGCGTCCGGCTCGCGCTCGGCGTCGTGACCAGCATCGACCCGGAGATCCTGCTCCTCGACGAGGGCATCGGCGCCGTCGACGCCGAGTTCCTCGCCAAGGCGCGCACACGGCTGTTCGAGCTGGTCGAGCGCTCCGGGATCCTCGTGTTCGCCTCGCACTCCGACGAGTTCCTCGCCGACCTCTGCGACACCGCGATCTGGATGGACCACGGCACCGTCCGCGAGCAGGGCCCGCTGCGTGAGGTGCTGCACCACTACAAGGGCCGCGACGTGCTCGCCGAGATCGAGGCCCGGTGACCTCGGCGCCGCTGCCGCCCGGCTCGGTCGTCGCCGTCGTCGTCACCCGCCACCGCACCGAGCTGCTGGTCGACGCGCTCGCCGCGCTGGCCAAGCAGACCCACCCGATCGCGCACCTCGTCGTCGTCGACAACGGGCCCGACCAGCCGGCACGCGATGTAGTGGAGGCGTGCGGGCTGCCTGCGACCTGGATCCCGTCGTGGCACAACCTCGGCGGCGCGGGCGGGTTCGCGCTCGGCATCCTGCACGCGCTGGCGATGGGCGCCGAGTGGATCTGGCTCGGCGACGACGACGGCCACGCCGCCGACGACACCGTGCTCGCGACGCTCGTCGAGCTCGCGGAACGGCGTGGGCTCGCGGCCGTCTCCCCCACGGTCGCCGACATGGACGAGCCCGACCGGCTCGCGTTCGCCGTCCGGCGCGGGCTGACGTGGCACCGCTCCCGCGCGGCGCTCGCCGCCGACACCGGGCACGGCGCCGACGACGAGCTGCTGCCCGGGATCGCCGCGCTGTTCAACGGGGCGCTCTTCCGGGCGTCGACGATCGACGCCGTCGGGGTGCCCGACCTGCGGCTCTTCGTCCGCGGGGACGAGGTGGAGATCCACCGTCGGCTCGTGCGCACCGGCCTCCCGTTCGGCACTGCGCTGCGCGCGGCGTACCTGCACCCGACCGGCGAGAGCGACGACAAGCCGATGCTGCGGGGCCGATTGCACGCCCGCGACCCCGACGACGCCGTCAAGCGCTTCTACACCTACCGCAACCGCGGGTACCTGATCTCGCAGCCGGGGATGCGGAAGGTCGGGCTGCTGGAGCTGCCCCGGTTCGCCTTCTACTTCCTGGTCACGAAACGCAGCCCGCGCGAGTTCATGCAGTGGCTGCGACTCGTCAGGGAAGGCCGCCGGGAGCGGTTCCGCCGGCACTGACCGAAATAGGAAGCAGAACGGAAATCAGGCCGCCCTCAACTGCCGAGAAGATTTCTTCTTTCCTGTCTGAACACCCGCCACGTTGACGAAAGGAAGGGCGCGCTAGTAGCGTCCGGATCGTTGGAATTGAACGCAAGCGAGGAGATCTGAATGGATCACGTGGCCCGACTCGCCGATCTCCTGTTGGAACGCGTGGCGCCGCGTGCCACCGCCACGGCGCAGTTCTGCGAGTACAAGCGCTGCGATTGCGTGTGGGACGAGGAGACGCATACCCGCTGGGCGTACGAATATCTGTACGATTATCGGTGGCGCACCTCATGCGGCCCCTGCAGCCCCGCATTCCCTCGCAAGCACTGCTGACCCGGCCAGGCGCAGAAGACGCTGAGCAGCTGCTCTGTTCGGCGGTGCACCCCAGTTGGAGGCAGGTCTACTCTGGCCGCCCAACTTCGAAGGGGGTGCCATGTCCAGCACCGATCAGCACCGTCGAGCACATGAAGCCTTCAACGAACGCGACTGGGCCCGAACCGTCGAGGACCTCGCGGCCGACGCCGAATACACCGACGTCCCGCGCGGCGTGACCGTCAAGGGCCCCGCCGAGTTCATCGACTACCTCCAGGGCGGCTGGACGACCGCCTTCTCCGATGCCGCCGTCACCAACGCCCGGTACATCGACGGCGGCGACACGAGCGTCGCGCTGTTCCTCGCGACCGGGACGAACGACGGGTCGCTCGGCCCGATGCCCGCGACCGGCCGGGCGTTGAGCGCGCAGTTCTGCGAGGTGATGACGTTCGACGCGGCCGGCAAGATCGTCCGCGGCGAGCTCTTCTACGACCAGGTGACCTTGCTCGTCCAGCTGGGGCGCATGCCGCCGCCCGCCGGGTGACGTCAGTTGCGGAAGACGACCGTGCGCAGCATCACGAAGTTGATCACTGTGGCGGTGCCTTGCGCGATCACCCACGCCGCCGTCACGCGGAACGGCATCTCAGGGAGCACGAACAGCATCAGCGCGTTCACGCCGACGTTGATCGTGAACGTGGTGCCGTAGAGGAGCACGAACCCGGCGAACCTGGTGCGACCGCCGGCTGAAGCGGCGAACGTGAAGCGCCGGTTGAGCAGGTACGCGGTGGTGGTGCCGAGGATGAAGCTGATCGCCTTCGCGGCGTGCACCCACAGCCCCAGCGCGAGCAGGGCGTGGTAGCTGCCGAGGTCGACGGCGGCCGAGAGCGCGCCGATCAGCACGAACCGGCTCAGCTGCGCGGTGAGGCTGATGTCGGCCTCCGCGGTGCTCGTCACGCTTTCAGAGTATCGCCGCGAGCGCCGGCGGCTCGCGGCAGGGCGACGGGCCCCGGCCGCGATGCGTCGTGCTGCCTTCCGCACGCGAGGGCAGCAAAGCCACTTTCCGGCCCTCACAGGGCAGGAAAGTGGCTTTCCTGCCCTCCTCCGGGACCAGCCCTCAGAACTTGCGGCCGCCCAGCCGGTAGCGGCGGCGGACCGTCACCGAGCCCATCCCGGCGTGACCGTGCACGACGAAGTGCGGCACGCCGACCCGCTGCACGGACGGGACGTTGCTCTTGACCGTGCCCATCCCCGCCGCGACGCCGTCGACGTTGGCGGTCGACTCGTCGGGCACCAGCAGCTTCGCGGAACCGGCGCCGAGGTCGACCTCGATGTCGACGACGGCGTGCGGGATCGGGGTGTCGCAGAAGTCGAGGATCACCGAGCCCATCGTGCTCTGCACGCGGATGCGCGGCGGGACGTCCCACTCGCCGCTGCGCTTGATCGTCGACATGCCGGCGCGCAACACGACGGGCGGCACCGAGGTGTCGGGCTGGGCGAGCGCCCCACCCGGCGCCGCGACGGCGGCAGCGGACGGGATCGCGACCTCCCCGCCGGGGAGGTCGGCCAGCGGAGGGCGCAGGTCGGCCTCGTACTTCGCCGCGTAGACGACGTCGAGGCGCTCCTCCAGCTCGGTCAGGGTGATGCGCCCCTCCCCCATCGCCTTGTGCAGGAGCGCCGCCGCCCGCTCGCGGTCGGCGTCGGAGATCCGGATGCCGGACGGCTGCTCGCTCACGTCCCGCAGGATACCGAGGGCGGGACGTCCGAGCCGGGGCCGCGACGCGACTTCCCCACCGTTTTGGGCACTTGCGCGCCGATTTGGCGCGCATCCGCCCAAAACGGTGGGGAAGTTGGCGGCCGGCGGCGTCACCCCGCGACCATCACCCCCATCGACCGCGCCGTCCCCGCCACCGTGCGCATCGCGGCGTCGATGTCGGTGGTGTTGAGGTCGGGCAGCTTGCGCAGCGCGATGGCGCGGAGGGTCTCGGTGCTCAGCGTGCCGGCGGTCTCGTGGCCGGGCCGCGACGAGCCCTTGCCGTCCAACGCGCGCCGGATGAGGAACGCGGTCGGCGGCGTCTTGAGCCGCAGCGCGAACGAGCGGTCGTCGAACACCGTCACCTCGACGGGCACGATGTCGCCGCGCTGCGACGAGCTCATCTCGTCGTAGCGCCGCTTGATCTCGACGAGGTTCACGCCGGTCTGGCCGAGCATCTTGCCGAGGTCGACGACGGCGGCGGAACCACCCGTGAGCTGCAGCGTCACCTTGTGGGTCGGTCTCTTCGGAGGCATGCCGACCACCGTGGGCCTTCCAGCAGGTGGAGGCTCAAACCGGATTTCCCGACCGCGGTAGCCTGGCTTGCGATGTCCAGTACCGGGTCGAGCGCCAGCTTGCGGGGGTGGGGCCGCACCGCCCCCACCATGGCGAGGGTGCTCACCCCTCGTTCGATCGAGGACGTGGTGGCAGCCGTCACCACGGCAGGCCGGCGCGGCGTCATCGCCCGCGGACTCGGCCGCTCCTACGGCGACCCGGCGCAGAACGCCGGCGGCACCGTGCTCGACATGACCGGCCTGGCGACGATCCACTCGATCGACGCCGACACCGGCATCGTCATCCTCGACGGCGGGGTCAGCCTCGACACGCTGATGCGCCGGGCGCTGCCGTTCGGTCTGTGGGTCCCGGTGCTCCCCGGCACCCGGCAGGTGACGATCGGCGGCGCGATCGGCACGGACGTCCATGGCAAGAACCACCACACCAAGGGCAGCTTCGGCAACCACGTCCTCTCGATGGACGTGGTGATGGCCGACGGCACCGTCCGCACCCTCACCCCGGACGGCGCCGAGTCGGAGCTGTTCTGGGCGACCGTCGGCGGCATGGGCCTGACCGGTGTGATCGTGCGCGCCACCGTGCAGCTGCACCGCACCGAGTCGGCGTACTTCGTCGTCGACACCGACCGGACCGCCGACCTCGACGAGCTGCTCGCACTGCTCACCGACGGCTCGGACGACTCGTACGGCTACTCGGCCGCGTGGTTCGACACCACGACCACGGGCGCGCAGCTCGGCCGCTCCGTCCTCACCCGCGGCTCGCTCGCGACGGTCGACCAGCTGCCGGCGAAGCTGCGCAGCGACCCGTTGAAGTTCGAGGCGCCGCAGCTGCTCTCGTTCCCCGACGTGTTCCCGAACGGGCTGGCCAACCGCGTCACGCTGCGGGCGTTCAGCGAGCTCTGGTACCGCAAGGCGCCGAAGCGCAAGCATGGTTCCGTCCAGAACATCACGGCCTTCTACCAGGTGCTCGACCTGTTCGGCGACTGGAACCGGATCTTCGGGTCGCGCGGGTTCCTGCAGTACCAGTTCGTGGTGCCGCTCGGTGAGGAGCCGACGATCCGCCGGATCGTCGAGAAGATCGCGCAGTCGCCGTACGTCTCCGGGCTCAACGTGTTCAAGCGGTTCGGCGAGGGCAACGCAGCGCCGCTCTCGTTCCCCCGGCCGGGCTGGACGATCACCGTCGACTTCCCGATCACCCGCGGCCTGCACCGCTTCTGCGACGAGCTCGACGAGCTGGTGCTCGGCGCCGGCGGACGGCTCTACCTGGCCAAGGAGTCGCGCGCGAGCGCCGAGACGATCCGCCGCGGCTACCCGCGCATCGACGAGTGGCGCAAGATCCGCGAGACCGCCGACCCGGAGGGCGTGTTCGCGTCCGACATGTCCCGACGCTTGGAGCTCACGTGATCGACGCAGTTGGCAACCCGCAGAGCATTCTCCTGCTCGGCGGCACGTCCGACATCGGGCTCGCGGTCGTCGAGGCCTTCGCATCCGACCGGCCGCTGCGCGTCGTGCTGGCCGGTCGACCGTCCGAGCGGCTCGACGCGGCCAAGGCGCGGCTGGAGAAGCTGCGCTGCGGCGTCGAGGTGCTGCCGTTCGACGCAAAAGACTTCGAGTCGCACGCCGACGTCATCAGCAAGGCGTTCGCCGGTGGCGACATCGACGTCTCGATCGTCGCGTTCGGGCTGCTCGGCGACAACGAGAAGGCGTGGACCGACGCCGCAACGGCCGTCGAGATGGCGCAGGTCAACTACACCGCCGCGGTGTCGGTCGGGGTCGCGCTCGCCGAGCGGCTGCGCCAGCAGGGGCACGGCTCGGTCGTCGCGTTCTCGTCGGTCGCCGCGGAGCGGGCCCGGCGCTCGAACTTCGTCTACGGCTCGACGAAGGCCGGGCTCGACGCCTTCTACTACGGGCTGACCGAGGCGCTGCGGCCGCACGGCGTGCACGTCACGATCGTGCGCCCGGGCTTCGTCCACTCGAAGATGACCGAGGGGATGTCGCCGGCACCGCTGTCCACCACCCCGGAGGCCGTCGCCGCCGTGGTGGTGGACGCGGTGCGCAAGCGCCGTGAGCTGGTGTGGGCCCCGGCGCCGGTGCGCGTGTTGATGAGCGTGCTGCGGCACCTGCCGCGTGCGGTTTTCCGTCGCATACCCGGCTGAGCTTTCACGGCGCTGTTCACGGCGTGTGCAGGTAGCCGTTGCGCAGGATGCCGGCACGTTCGAGGTCGGCCAGCAGGTCGCTGCCGTGCACCGGCCGGCGCCGCTGCGCTTGCACGAGCGCCGCGGCGAGCTTCGGCTGCCTGCCGGGAACGGACGCGTGGCGCGGGCCGAGCTCGCGGGCGGCCCGGAACGACGCGACCAGGTCGACGCGCTGTGCCGACACGACCGGAACAACCGGCTCCCGCTTCTGCGCCATCCGGCGCATGCCGAGCCGCGACGGCTCCTCGACCAGCCGGAACGCGATCGCCGCAACGAGCAGCGTCGAGAGCAGCACACCCAGCGCGACGACGTGCGTGAGCACCGAGTCCGGCCGCAGCCACTCGAAGCGGCGCAGCGCGAGCCAGAACACCTCGAAGACCGGGATGTGCACGAGGTAGAGGCTGTAGGAGAGGCGTCCGCCGTAGTTGGCGGCGCGGCTCGACAGCAGCATCACCGGGCCGCGGTCCGCCACCGCGATCGTCGCGACGAGCAGCGGGAACAGCACGATGACGGCGCCGCCGCGGCCGGGCCCCAACAGCTCACCGAGCAGCAGGCCCACCGCGATCAGCCCGGGGATCACGACCGCGAGCACGGAGGCGCCGCGTCGCACGCGTGAGGTCCAGCGCATCCGCCGCACCGCCATGAGCATGAAGACGCCCGCGGCGAACCCGCAGAGGATCCGCACCAGCCAGCTCCACGGGTAGTACGGGTGGCCCGCCGTCAGGTAGGCGGCCGCCATCGGTGCCATCAGCACGAGCGCGGCCAGCACCAGCACCGCAGCGGGCAGCCTGCGCATCCGGTAGAACGCGAGCGCCGCGACCGGGAACAGCAGGTAGGCCAGCCATTCCGCGCTGATCGACCAGGTGGCACCGACCCACGACGCGCCATCGAAGAACGGCTGGTCCCACAGCTGGATCATGAAGAGCTGCTGGAGCCACTCACCGACGCTGAGCACGGGTTGCACGGCCTGGAACGCGATTTCGCCGTCGGCTCCGAGCATCGTCCTGGCCAGCAACCACACCCCGAAGAGGTGGAACACCACGACGTAGACCGGCCAGATCCGGCCCGCCCGCGCCCAGCCGAACCGCGCGGTCGCCCCGACCCGCAGCGCCGGGCCGAGCTTGTCGAGGTAGGTGTGGGCGATGACGAACCCGCTCAGCACGAAGAACAGGTCGACTCCAAGGGCCCCGGAGGTGATCAGCGGCCCCACGACGCCGACCACCTCCGCCACCCCGGGCAGTGGCGTGAAGTGGAAGTGGAAGACCACCACCCACGCCGCGGCGACGATGCGCAGCCCGGTCAGCCCTCTGATCTCACCGGCGAAGGTCGCACGTTCGCCGGATGGGGTGGTTCGTGGGCTCGCCTTCGTCACGGACTGGTCAACGAGGCATTTCACGACCGCGGTACGAGTGTCGCCCGGAACGTACCGGGATGCGCGAACGCGTCACTCAGCGTTGACGGATCTTCGCCCGATCGTGCAGCGTCACGCCAATGTGGACGCCCTGCTCCAGATCGGGCCCGACACGCTGAGCGACACGCTTGACACGGGTGTCCAGTGCGGTGGCCACGAACGTTGCCGGGTTGATCGCGTGATCCAGGCGGCGCGTCGCAAGGCGCCGCCCGCAGCTCAGACCGGGCGTCTTTGCAAGGGCGGCAACGCCGCGAGGCGTCGTCTGGGCGCGCGAGCGACCCGGTAGACGTTCGTGGCCGCCGCACTAGCTACCAGCGGTCGACGTGCAGGACGTTGTCGAGCGGTTCCCGATGGGCCGGCTTGAAGGTCTCGCCGGTGAAGTAGGCGGTGGGCAGCAGCACACCCTGACGCACGTTCGGCGGGATGCCGAGCAGCTCCGAGATCTCCTGCTCGTACTTCAGGTGCAGCGTCGTCCACGCGGTGCCGAGCCCGCGGGCCCGCGCGGCGAGCTGGAAGCTCCACGCAGCGGGCAGCAACGATCCCCACAAGCCGGCCTGGTTGCCGTTCGGCAGCTCCGCGCTCGCCGTGATGCAGGCGAGGACGAGCACCGGGACCTGACCCATGACCTCTGACAGGTAGACCGACGACGCACCGACCCGCACCGTCGCGGCCTGGCGCTCCTCGCTGCCCATCGCGGCGCGGGTGGCGTACCCGGACGAGTTGCGATAGGAGTCGAACGACTCCTTGTAGTAGGCGCCGATCTGCGCCTTCAGCTCGGCGTCGGTGACCACGATCCAGTGCCAACCCTGCAGGTTGCTGCCGGTCGGAGCCTGCAGCGCGACCTCGAGGGTCTCCCTGATCAGCTCCATCGGCACCGGCCGGTCGAGGTCGAGGCGCTTGCGCACGGAGCGGGTCGTCGTCAGCAGCTCGTCGGGGGTTAAGGGAAGCGTCATCGTTCGATCATGCCTCCCCACGGACGGCCCGTCACGGCACTAGTCTTCTGCCCCATGACCACTGACGGTGACGCCGGCCCGGCACTCTTCCGCCTGGTCCGCTTCTGGTCGCGGCGATGGATGAACCAGACGTCCACGGGACTCACCGGCGACATGCGCAACGTGCAGCACGTCCAGACGATCGAGGCCGTCGCGGCCGCCGGGCCGGACGCGACCGTCGCCGACGTCGCGCACCAGCTCGGCCTCGACCACTCCGGTGCGAGCCGGATGGTCCGCGACGCCACGCTCGCCGGCCACCTCGCCCGCGCCACCGCCGAGCACGACCGGCGCAGGGCGGCGCTGCAGCTCACCGACGCCGGACAGAAACTGCTCACCGCGTCGCACGAGTGGCAGCGCGACACGTTCGAGCAGCTGACGGCGAGCTGGGCCGCCGAGGACCGCGAGCGGTTCGGCGGCTACCTCCGCCGGCTGGCGGACGAGGTGGCGCCACCAGCGGCCGGCTGACTTCCCCACCGTTTTGGGTGGATGCGCGCCGTTTCAGCGCGCATCCACCCAAAACGGTGGGGAGATTTGGGCGGGTGAGGGGAAGGACGGTCCGTCCACCTGTAGACGCCCACCGTGCGGGCACTCGATTCCGACATTCAGGTGAGCTGTCACCCTGCACACTGCGAGAAGGGCATAGTTGCTCCCCATGGAGCGCCCCGGTGGTGAATGCATTTCGCCTTCAAAAGAGGCCAAGCCTCGATGAAGGGATCCCGAACTACTGGCATCGCGCTGTGCGTCTGCGGCTTCTTGACGCTGCTCGCGAACTTGCTGAGCCCGAACTGGCCGGACAGCTCGTGGCGACCAGCCTTCATCGTTCTCGCGATCCTCCTCGTACTGGGAGGCGTGTTCACACTCTCCTGACCGTTTCCTACTCATCGCGCCCGAGTCCCACGTGTCAGCGCGCGAGTCTCTCGTTCGAGACGCCTGGTTGCGCCCATCCCCACCACCGGAATACGGGGAGACGCCCACCGAAAAGGGCGCCCGCCGGAACGTGGGACTCGCCAACCGGAACGGGGAACTCGCCTGCCGGAACGTGGGACTCGCGCGCGGAAACGGGGGACACGCCCGCTGGAGTGGGGGCTCGCCTGCGGGGACGGGGGACTCGCGGGTCACTAGGCTGCGCCCGTGCGCGTGCTGGTGTTCGGGCTGGTGGCGCTGGTCGCAGCGGTGGCGTTCCCGCTTGCCCCGGTGGAGCAGCCCGTCGCCACGTACTCGTGGTCCGCTACCGACGGGCCGGCTGCGATCCCGCTCATGCCTTACCAGCCCGCGCGGCTGGAGGTGCGGTTCGAGTGCGCGACGCTGCGGGGTGTGCAGGGCACCGTCTTCGCCACCGTGCCGCGGGTCGTCGACCCGGCCGCGGAGCCGCTGGCCGGGCTCACGATCACCGCTCGCGACGGGTCCGTGCAGGTCACGAGCGCCGGCGTCGACCTGGGCGCTGCCCCACTGCCTGCCGGCGACTGCGCGGCGACGTTCACGTCCGATCCCGCACGAACCGCGCTGGTCGTCGACGGGATGCCGGTCGTCGACAGGGCGGGCGACCTCCGCCCGGACGTCGCCGGCGCGTTCAGCGACCTGAGCGGCGCCGCCGTCGCCGCGACGATCACCACCGACACCCGCTTCCAGACGACGATCTCGCCGCTCAAGCTCGCGATCGGCGTGATCGCGCTGGCCGCGCTCGCCGGCATGCTGATCTCGCTCGGCCGCGGCGAGCGGCGGGTGCGGCTGCTCCCCCGCGGCTGGTGGCGCCCCCGCCCGGTCGACGCCGCGGTCGCCGGCGTGCTCGCCGTCTGGTGGGTCGTCGGCTCCGCGACGGTCGACGACGGCTACATCGCCGGGATCGTCCGCAGCCGCGGCACCAACGGGCTGATCGGCAACCTCTACCGCTGGCTCAACGCCCCCGAAGCGCCCTTCAGCTGGGTGTACGAGCTGTACCACCTGTGGTCGCTCGCCTCGCCGACCGCGGCGTGGATGCGCCTGCCCTCGACGCTGCTGGGCCTGACCTGTTGGTGGCTGCTCTCCCGCGCGGTGCTGCCCCGCATCACCCGTCACCGGTGGGCGTCCTGGCTGGCGGCGCTGGCGTTCGCGGCGTGGTGGGTGCCGTTCAACCTGGGGCTGCGCCCGGAGCCGTGGGTGGCCGTCGGGGCCCTCGCGGTGTACGCGATCGTCGAGCGGGCCGTCGCCACCCGCCGGCTCCGCCCCCTCGCGTCCGCGCTGGTCGTAGCAACGGCGACGGCCGCGGTGACGCCCGGCGGCCTCGTCGCGTTCGCCCCCTTCCTGGCGTCCGCGGTCCCGTTGCTCCGCCTGCTCCGTCTGCAACGCGGCCTTCCACTCATGGCCGTCCTGCTCGCAGCTCCGGCATCGGCGCTCCTGCTCATGGCGCACGACCAGAGCGCCGCGGCGATCGTCGAGGCGATCCGGGTCCGCGCTGTGATCGGTGGCGGGCTGCAGTGGTACGAGGAGTTCGAGCGCTACGCGGCGCTGCTCGCGCCGCTCGACTTCCAAGGCGCGCTCGGCCGTCGGGCCGCCGTCCTGTTCACGCTGCTCGCTGCGGCCGGCGCGCTCCTGCACAGGACGCCCGGCATCCCGCACGGCCCCGCCAGGAGGCTCGTGCTCACCTTCCTGATCAGCCTCGCCGCGCTGGCCTTCACCCCGACGAAGTGGACGCAGCACTTCGGGGTGCTCGCGGGTATCGGCGCCGCGGTGCTCGTGCTCGGGCTGGTCACGTTCGCCCGTGCGCACCTCGGCGCCCTCGCCGCGGTGACCGCGACGGCCGCGGTGGTGCTGAGCGGCGCGAACGTGTGGCCGTACGCGGCGAACTGGTTCGAGCCGACGTTCAGCACGACCCCGCCGCGCGTGCTCGGCGTCCCGGTCTCGACGATCGTCATCGTCGGCGGCGGCGCCGCGGTGCTCTGGCTGGCCGGCCGAGAAGCGTGGCGGCGCGCCGGCGGGCGAGGTCGCAGCGACCGCATGCCTTCCGCGGCCTCCGTGACCGCCCTCGTGATCGCGCTCGCGCTGACGTTGCAGGTCGGCGGGTTCGTGAAGGTCGCGGTCGACCACCCCGACGGCTACACACCCGCGGCCGATACCTTGGCGGCGCTCGGCGGCGAGCCGTGCGGTGCCCAGCCGCTGCTCTCGGTCGAGACCGATCCCATGGCGGGCCTGCTGCAGCAACGTCCCGGCCCGCGGACACCCGGCGTCGTCCCGGTCGACATCGGCGGCACGACACTGCCCGGCATCGCCGCGACCGGCCCGTTCGAGACCGCGTGGTTCGAGCTCGCGCCGGGCCCGCTGCCCGTGGTGGTCACCGCGGTCGGGCGCAGCGACGCCGTCTCCGTCGAGTTCGCCAAGGGTGGCCAGCCAGCCGGACGTCGCACGCTGCGGATCGACAGCACCGCGCCGCTCGACCTCCGGGTCATGATCCCGTCCGGCGCGGACGCCGTCCGGCTCGTCGGGGCCGGCCCGGCAGCCCGACCCGCGTTGGTCTCGTTGCCCCGGGTGCCCCGGCTCACCCCGATGCTCGACGTCCTCCCGCCGGGCAGCACCGCGATGCTCGACTGGCCGGTCGCCTTCCTCTTCCCCTGCCTCACGCCCGCCGCCCTCGGCCCGGGCACGGCGACGCTCCCGCGGTGGCGAGTGGCACCCCCGCAGAGCGACGATTCCGCCGGGATCACCTATTCGCCAGGTTTCGGGGGTCCATTTGCCGCATCGCGGCTGCTGGTCACCGAACGCCGGATGGCGACGTTCCTGCGCGGCGACCCGATGCGCGACGCCGTGCAGCTGCGCGCCTGGCTCCCGATCGTGCCGCTGGTCGAGCCGACGCCGGATGTGGCTGGTCGCAGCGTCGCCGGCACCGCGTTCGACGGACAGCCACGGGTTCCCGGACACGACACGCCTGGGTGACCCCCCGCAACGGGTTCGTCGAATGCCGCCATCACAATGGAGCAGTACGGGCCCAGCCATGCATCCGACCGGAGGACGGCCGCTTCCATGCTTCGCACACCGGACAGCACGGACACGTCGGTGAACCCACCGGCTCCAGCGGAGCGGCACGAGCCGGATGAGAGCGAAGGGCCTGCGCGTCTGCTCGCGCAACGCGGGCTGTTCTACGGCCCCTCGTCGCTCGTCCCCGAGGACCTGTACTCACGCGTCGAGCGCGGTGCCGCCGAGCGCGACCGCACGGGCGTCCGGATCGAGCCCAACAGCCTGGTCAGCACCAACACGTACTTCGGGCGCTTCCACGCCACCTACTGGCAGCGCTGGACGGCCGCCACCGAGGTCGAGGTCGACGCCGTCGTGTCCGGCACCGGTCGCGTGCGACTGATGGCGTCCGACACCAACAAGGTCTGGCGCATCGTCGCGGCGGCCGAGCTCACCGACGCCAAGGAGCGCCACGTCCGGCTGGTCGGGCGCATCGACCGCTTCGTCGACGGCGGCGGGATGTGGCTGGAGCTCGCCACCGAGACCGGCGAGCTCTCGGTCACCGACGTCCGGTGGAGCGTCGCCACCGAGCGTCCGCTCGCCCGCACCGACGTCGTGATCTGCACGTTCAACCGTGTGGACGACTGCCTAAACACCATGCAGGCGCTCGCCGACGACCCGCTCGCGCTCTCGCGCGTCGGCACGATCCACGTCGTCGACCAGGGCAACGACACGCTCGAGTCGCGGCCGCGGTTCGCCGGTGTCGCCGCCGCGCTCGGCGAGCAGCTGAACTACGTCCGCCAGCCCAACCTCGGCGGCGCGGCCGGTTTCACGCGCGGCATCTTCAACGCGATGGCCGGCGAGCCGCACGAGCAGGCCGACATCATCATCATGGACGACGACGTCCTGCTCGAGCCGGAGATCCTGATCCGCCTCACCGGGTTCGCCGCCAGCACGACGCACCCGACGATCGTCGGCGGGCAGATGCTGAACCTCCTGCACCCCGCTCAGCTGCACATTTCGGCGGAGTACGCCGACATCGAGCTGCTGCGGGTCGGCATCCCGATGCCGGGCGCGCTGCACGAGGCCAACCTGCTCGGCGTCGACAAGGAGGGCTTGCCCGTCAACCAGGAGCGGCGGGTCGACACCGAGTACAACGGCTGGTGGTCGTGCCTGATCCCGGCCGCGATCGTGCGGGCGATCGGCTACCCGCTCCCCCTGTTCTTCCAGTGGGACGACGTCGAGTTCGGCTACCGCGCACGAGCGGCCGGGTTCCCGACCGTCTCGCTGCCGGGGGCCGGCGTGTGGCACGCCGACTTCGGGTGGAAGGACTGGGACGAGTGGCACCGGTACTTCAACATGCGCAACGGCCTCATCACCGCCGCGCTGCACACCGGCTTCTCGACCAGGCGGATCGTCGGCAGGCTCAGCCAGACGCTCTCGCACTACCTCGTCTCGATGCACTACGGCCTCTCGGCCACGATGCTCACCGCGATCGAGGACTTCCTGAAGGGTCCGGAGATCCTGCATGACGGCTCGGCGGCCGCCGCCGCGGAGATCCGTCGCATCCGGGCCGCGTACCCGGAGACCGTCATGCACCCGATGCGCGAGGTCGGCGGCGACAAGAAGGACTTCCGCGAGGTGCAGGTCGTCCGCGCGGCCAACCCGCCCGGCCGGCCGAACCTGACCTGGCTCAAGCGGCTCGCGTTCCTGCTGCTGGAGCGGGCGCCGCACCGCACGGGCTTCGTCCCGGCCGGCGACGCGCACTGGTGGCACGTCTCGACGTTCGAGAAGGCGCTGGTCGCAGACATGTCCGAGCAGGGCTTCCGGGTGCGCACCCGCGACCGCAAGCTTGCGCTGCAGCTGGCCCGGCGCGGCGCGCGCGTCATGCGCAGGCTTGCCGTCGAGGGGCCGGGCGTGGCCGCGCGCTACCGGGCGGAGATGGGCAACCTGACCAGCCGCGCCAACTGGGCCCGCCTCTACGGCGTCGACGACCAGTAGAAGGTCCCCACCGTTTTGCCAACTTGCACACCCGCAAGGGCGTGCAGGTTGGCAAAACGGTGGGGAAGTTCGGGCTACTCCTGCTCGGCGGCCGGCTGGAAGATGCGCTTGTTCCACTCTTCGCGGCTGGTGAGGGTGGCGTCGGCGGCGCGGTAGGTGCCGCGCAGCTCCGGCCACCGCCTTCCAACCTCACGCAGCTGCTCGAACGAACGCTTGAGCATCACGCGGAACAGCTGCGGATCGCGCCGCCGGAACGTCACACCGCGCCCATCGGGTGTCGTGACGGTCGCCGAGTCGAGCAGCGACAGGATGAACCACTGCGCCTGCCGCGACGGCACGTTGCGCTGCGGCACGACGTGATGCGCCGGGTCGGGCTTCTTCAGGTTGTGCACGACGCTGCGGGCGAGGCCCTTCAGGATCGCGACCTTGCCCTTCGGCGGGTCGGGGAACGCCTGCGCCGCGAGCGCGTCGAGCTCGGAGAGCGGCACCTGCGTCGCCGAGTCGAGCGGGCGCCCGTCGTCGTACTCGGCCCGCTTGGCGCGGATCTGCCCGAGGATGGTCGGCAGGTTGCGGAACAGCTCGTCGGGGCCCGCGAGGAAGTCGCGCAGCGCCATCTCCTGCAGCGCGACGGCCGAGTACTCCATCAGCATCAGGTGCCGCAGCGTCCGCTTGAACGTGTCGACGACCAGCGCGCGCGGGTTGTCCGGCCCGCGCAGCGCGGCGGCGACGTACCGGTTGCGGTAGTGGAAGTACGCCTGCCAGTCGCTGGTGTCGTCCTTCTCCATGAACGACATGTGCCAAATCGCGATGCCGGGCACGGTCGCCGTGCGGTAGCCCTTCGCGCGGGCGCGCAGGCCGTACTCGGCGTCGTCCCACTTGATGAAGAGCGGCAGCGGCATGCCGACGTCCTCGGCCACCTCGCGCGGGATCAAGCACATCCACCACGCGTTGTAGTCGACGTCGGTGCGCCGGTGCAGCCACGGCGTCTGGCGCAGCGTGCGGTCGGCGAGGTCGTGGTGCGGCTCGGTGCCGGGTGCGTTGCGCCAGAGGAACGCGTTGCGGTCGACGACCTCGCCCATCGTGGAGAGCTGCGAGCGCACCTGCAGCGAGAGCATCTGCCCGCCGACGAGCATCGGCTCGCGCGCGTGGCGGGAGAACGCGACGGCCCGCAGGATCGAGTCGGGCTCCAGCAGGATGTCGTCGTCCATGTACAGGATCTGGGCGCAGTCGGTGTTCTCCAGCGCCTCGTACATGATCCGCGCGTAGCCGCCGGAACCGCCGAGGTTGGGCTGGTCGACGATCCGCAGCCTTTCGCCGAGCACAGCCGCCGCGGCCTCGAACCCCGGCTCGTCGCGCACCTTCTTCGTGCCCTGGTCGGGCACGATCACTGCGATGACGGACGCGAGCACGTCGGGGTCGGAGCCGATCGCGGTGAGCGTCGCGACGGCGTCGGCCGGCCGGTTGAACGTCGGCATGCCGATGGCGACGGCCGCGCGGCCCGGCGCCGGCACACCCGCGTACCAGCCGCCCGCGTGCAGGGTGAGCGAGCCGGTGTCGGTGGTGAGGTCGAACCAGTACCAGCCGCCGTCCTCGAACGGCCGCAGGTCGAGCGTCATCTCGACGTGCTGCCGGCCGGTGCCGCGCACCAGCTCGCCGCGCTCGAAGATGTGCGAGCCGTCGGCCTTGGTGCGGTAGACGTCGACCCGGCCGTGGCCCTCCAGCTCGAGCCGCAGGTGCACCTCGGTCAGCGCGCTCCAACGCCGCCAGTAGCTCGCCGGGAACGCGTTGAAGTACGCCCCGAACGACACCTCGCTCGCCTCACGCACCTCAGCGGACGTCCGCGAGGTGGCGTGCAAACGGCGGGCGCCGATCGACGAGCCGGAGAGGTTGACGACCTTCTCGACCGGCACGCCGGGGGCCGACGGCATCACCGTCAGCCGGATGCCCGTCCGCTCGTCCATGTAGAGGGAGCGCACGCTCATCGGGTCGCCGGTGCGCGGCAGGATCACGCGCTGCAGGAGGCTGCTGGCGGCGGGTTCTTCGACCGGGGTCGGCACGGGCTGCTCGATGGTCTGCGTCATGTGGTGCTGTCTCAGTCCTCGGAGGTCTCGGTGCCGGCCAGTGCGCGACCCTCGGTGAAGTAGGGCGTGATGCGGTTGTCGAACATGGTGAGCGCCGACCCGATCGCCATGTGCATGTCCAGGTACTTGTAGGTGCCGAGGCGCCCGCCGAACAGGATGTTCGCGTTGACGGTCTCCTTGCGCGCAAGCTCGCGGTAGCGCTGCAGCTTGCCGCGGTCCTCGGCGGTGTTGATCGGGTAATACGGCTCGTCGCCCGGCTCGGCGAAGCGCGAGAACTCGCGCACGATCACCGTCTTGTCGGTCGGGTACTCGCGCTCCGGGTGGAAGTGCCGGAACTCGAGGATCCGGGTGAAGGGCACCTCGGCGTCGTTGTAGTTGATGACGGTGGTGCCCTGGAAGTCGCCGGTGTCGGTCAGCACTTCCTGCTCGAAGTCGAGCGTCCGCCAGCCGAGGTCGCCCTCCGAGTAGTCGAAGTAGCGGTCGAGCGGCCCGGTGTAGACGGTGGGCGTCCCGGCCGGGATCTGCTCGCGGACGTCGAAGTAGTCGACGTCGAGGCGCACCTCGATGTTCGGGTGGTCGGCCATCTTCGAGAGCCACGCGGTGTACCCGTCGACGGGCAGGCCCTCGTA
The DNA here is from genome assembly GCF_021245725.1 of Pseudonocardia sp. TRM90224. Lineage (GTDB taxonomy): Bacteria > Actinomycetota > Actinomycetes > Mycobacteriales > Pseudonocardiaceae > Pseudonocardia. The sequence continues at coordinate 28,121 of NZ_JAJGSX010000003.1, forward strand.
GGTGTCGTTGAAGTAGCGGGTGTCGTACGTGTAGCGCACGGGCAGGCGCGTGATGATCGACGGATCGAGCTCGCGCGGATCGGTCTGCCACTGCTTCGCGGAGTAGCCCTTGATGAACGCGTCGTAGAGCGGGCGCCCGATCAGCGAGATCGCCTTCTCCTCGAGGTTGCGGGCGTCCTTCGTCTCGAACTCGCTCGACAGCTCGGCGATCAACGCGCGGGCCTCGTCGGGCGTGTGCGCCTTGCCGAAGAACTGGTTGATCAGCGCGAGGTTCATCGGGAACGGGTAGACCTGGTCGGCGGCCCGAGCGAATACGCGGTGCTGGTAGCCGGTGAACTTCGTGAACCGGTTGCAGTACTCCCACACGCGTTCGTTGGAGGTGTGGAAGAGGTGCGCTCCGTAGCGGTGCACCTCGATGCCGGTCTCCGGCTCCGCTTCGGAGTAGGCGTTGCCACCGATGTGCGAACGCCGCTCGAGTACCAGCACCTTCTTGCCCAGCTCGGCGGCGGCCCGCTCGGCGATGGTCAGGCCGAAGAAGCCCGAGCCGACGATGACGAGGTCGTATCCCGCGTAGCTCACGACTCCTGAGGGTAGCGGCGCGGTTCGATCCTGCTGTTTCCACCCGCCAGTGTCGACTGTGCGTGATCATGCGTGTCGCCACCGTCATCGTCGCTGGTCTGTCTAGTGTCCATGGCCATGACGGAGCGACGGAGCTGGCTCCTCGCCGTGTCGAGGGGCCAGTGGCGGGCCGCCGTGCTCGTCGTCGCGCTCGTCACAACCGCGTTGAAGCTCTGGATCGCGGCGAACACGTTCGGCACCGACGACGTGCACTACTGGACGGAGTTCGCGCAGGGCGTCCGCGAGTTCGGGCCCTTCGGGATCTACGGGAAGCCGTTCGCCGCCCAGTACAACCACCCGCCGCTGACGAGCATGCTGCTCGCGTACGTCGCCTGGCTCACCGACCACGGCTTCGGGACGCTGCCGTACCTGATCCGGGTGCCGGCCTCGGTCGCGGACGTCGCGACGGCGTGGCTCGTGTTCGGGCTCGTCCGCGCCTACCGGGCGGTGCACCTGGCAGGGCTCGCCGGACTGGCCGTGGCGGTCAGCCCGGTGCTCGTCGTCATCTCGGGGTTCCACGGCAACACCGACCCGGTCTTCGTGATGTTCGCGCTGCTGGCCGTGTACCTGGTGGCCGTGCGGGGTTCGGCCGTCGGCGGCGGGTTCGCGTTCGCAGCGGCGGTGAGCATCAAGCTCGTGCCGGTCGTGCTCGCGCCGCTGCTGCTGGTGCTGCTGATCAGGGCGGGGTGGCGCGCGCTGGTCGCCTTCGTCATCGGCGCGGCGGCGCTCGCGGTTCCGCTGTGGGGGCCGTTGCTCGTGGCGGCGTGGCCGGAGTTCAGCGCCAACGTGCTCGGCTACCAGGGCATCGCGCTGCGCGAGTGGGGGCTGCCGCAGTTCCTCACCTGGGTGCGTGCGCCCGGGCGGCTGATCGAGCTGGTGGTGGGGCCGGGCCGGTTCGTCGTGCTGCTGCTCAGCGCGATCGTCCCGGCGTACCTCGTCTGGCGACGTCCGGCGGCGGTCGGGCCGGCCGTCGGCGTCGCGCTCGGCACGTTCCTGCTGCTCAGCCCGGCGTTCGGGATGCAGTACGTCGTCTGGCCGCTCGCCGCGGCCTACCTGGTCGGGAACGTCGTCGCGACCGTCTACAACGCCACGGCCAGCATGTTCGTGCTCGCCGTCTACTCAGACTGGAACGGTGTGGACGCTCCGTGGGGCTGGTTCGAGGCGGAGGCGATGCCGTTCCACTTCCAGGAGAAGGTGCTGATGATCCTGACGTGGTGCGCATTGGCCGCGGTTGTCACTCTCGGTATCGACCGGGCGTGGCGCCGCCCGAAGGAATTACCTACCGCGCGCGTCTCCATGGGGCATCCTGAAGAAAGGGGGATGATGCCCCGGTTGCCCGCAGAGATCTGACGGGCTCGGCTTGAGGAGAGCGCAGCGTGGCTGATTCGGCGCAACCGCGGATCGGGATCGTCGTCGTCGCGTACAACGCGGCGACGACATTGGTGAAGACGCTCGACCGGATCCCGCCGGAGTTCCGCGACCGGATCGCCGAGGTGCTGATCTTCGACGACGCGAGCGCCGACATGACCTACCGCCACGGCGAGGAGTGGGCGGCGCGCGCCGACACACCCAGGACGATCGTCGTGCGACACACCAAGAACCTCGGGTACGGCGGCAACCAGAAGGCCGCATATGCGCTGGCCAGGGAGCGAGGCCTGGACATCGTCGTGCTGCTGCACGGCGACGGCCAGTACCCGCCGGAGCTGCTGCCGGAGATGGTCGGGCCGCTGGTGCGCGGCGAGTGCGACGCCGTGTTCGGCTCGCGCATGATGGTGCCGGGCGCGGCGAAGCAGGGCGGGATGCCGCTGTACAAGCGGATCGGCAACCGCGTGCTGACGACCGTCGAGAACGCGATGCTGGGCACCGAGCTCACCGAGTTCCATTCGGGTTACCGGGCCTACTCGATGCGGGCACTCGACTCCGTTCCGTTCGAGAACAACACGGATGATTTCGACTTCGACACTCAGATCATCATCCAGATGGTGGATGCCGGTAAACGGATCGTGGAGATTCCGGCGCCGGTCTTCTACGGCGACGAGATCTGCTACGTCAACGGCATGAAGTACGCGAAGGACGTCGTCCTCGACGTCCTGGAGTACCGGCTCGCCACCAAGGGCTTCGGCACGGCCGACTGGATCCCGACGCCCGCGGAGTACGCGTTCAAGGAGGGCGACGGCAGCTCGCACTCCGCGATGCTGGCGATGCTGCAGGGCCTCCCGCCGTCGCGCGTGCTCGACATCGGCTGCTCGGGCGGGCACCTCGCCGAGTGCGTGCGCGACCGCGGGCACCACGTCACCGGCGTCGACGTCATCGAGGTCGAGGGCGTCCGCTCGCGGATGAACGAGTTCGTCAAGGCCGACCTGAGCCAGGGCATCCCCGACGAGGTCGGCTCGGGGTACGACGTGATCATCGCGGGCGACATCATCGAGCACCTGCCGCGGCCGGCCGAGACGCTGCGCCAGATGCGCGCACTGCTGCGCCCCGGCGGCCAGGTGCTGCTCTCGGTGCCCAACTTCGGCCACTGGTACCCGCGCGTCCGCGTCGCGACCGGGCTGTTCGGCTACGACCGCCGCGGCATCCTCGACGACACCCACCTGCGGTTCTTCACCCGACGCATCCTGCGTCGGCTGGTGAAGCGCTGCGGCTTCGACATCCTCGACGAGCGCTCGACCGGCCTGCCGCTGGGCGCCGTCTCCGGGGCGGACGGGCGGAAGCTCGGCGTCATCAAGATGGTCGACCAGCAACTCGTCGCGCTCCGCCCGACGCTCTTCGGCTACCAGTGGATCATGAGATTGACCCCGCACGCCGAGGAGGCGCTCGTTGTTGAGGGAGGCTGAGCAGCCGCGATCCGTCCGACCGTCCGCGCAGAAACCATCCTGGAGCGCATTCATGACCCCGGTGAACATCGCGGTGCTGCTGTTCGCGGTGGCGTCCGCGGCCGGCGGGCAGGTGCTGCTGAAGTACGGCATGCAGCAGGCCGCCACCGGTGCGACCCGCACGGCGAGCTCGCTGGCGCTCAAGGCGGCGACGTCGCCGTGGGTGATCATCGGGCTGACGGTGTTCGCGATCTCCGCCGTGGCCTGGATGATCACGCTCAGCCGGATGCCGTTGAACATCGCCTACCCGTTCAACGCCCTCGGCTACCTCGTCATCCTGACCTCCAGCGTCCTGCTGCTGGGTGAGCGCGCGAACCTCTGGACGTGGATCGGTACCTCCACCGTCGTGGTCGGGCTCATCATCGTGGTGACCAACCGCCCCGCCTGACGCCCGTCCACTCCGCCTGCCGTATACACAGGGCGACCCGGGCACGGGAGGCTGCGGTGACGAAACGCCTGGTGACATAGACGACGAGCTGATCGCCGCCGCTCAAGCCGCCTCCGGTGAAGAGACGATCAAGGGCACGGTGCATCGCGCGCTCGAACTGATGGTGGAGCAGCGCAACCGTCGTGACACCGAACTTCGGCACAAGTGGTCCGCGCTCGGGCACGGCCTGGACGACCTGCACGCCGACGACGTCATGCGCCGGGCCTGGACCTGACCCCGAACTTCCCCACCGTTTTGGGTACTTGCGCGCTCGGACGGCGCGCATCCACCCAAAACGGTGGGGAAGTTGCTGGTCAGTAGGCTCACGGCGCGCTACCGGCACCGGCTGCGTCGACGAGGAGGGACCGCGGGGTCTATGAGCTGGCTCTCTACGGCCCCTGTCGTGCTGGTCGCGGTCGGATGGGTGCTCGTCCCCGGTCTCGCGACGACGTATGCGCTGGGGTTGCGCTCGATCACCGCGTGGGGTTCGGCGCCGCTCATCGGCATCGGGACGCTCGCGGTGACGGCCGTCGTGGCCCCGCGGCTCGGGCTGAGCTGGTCGCCGGTCGTCGCACTCGGTGCCGCGGCGATCCTCGCGCTGGTGATCCTGCTGGTCAGGCTGGGTGTGCGGCGGGTGCGCAAGACCGACGCGCCGGAACGCGGCGCGGGCGCGGAACACCGCCCGGCCATCGCAGCCGGCATCGGGATGGCCGTCGCCGTCGCCGTCGGCATCCTGACCGGCGTCCGGGGCATGATCACCCCGAGCACGCTCTCGCAGACCTACGACGCGGTGTTCCACTACAACGCGGTCGCCGAGATCCTCGCCTCCGGCAACGGCTCGTCGCTGACCATCGGGACGCTGACCAGCCCCGGCGCCACCTCCGCCTTCTACCCGGCGGCGTGGCACGACCTGGTCTCGCTGGTCGCGATGCTGAGCGGCGCAACCGTCCCGGTGGCCACGAACATCACCGCGATCGTCGTCGCCGCGGTCGTCTGGCCGCTCTCGTGCCTGGTGCTCGTGCGGCAGCTGCTCGGCCGATCCGTCGTCGCGGCGCTGCTGACCCCGCCGGTCGCCGTCGCGTTCGTCGCGTTCCCGTGGTCGTTGATGACCTACGGCGTGCTGTGGCCGAACTTCATCGGGCTCGCGCTCGTCCCGGCCGCGCTCGCCGTCGTCGTGACGTTCACCGGGCACGTCGTGGACAGCACCATCCGGACGGGGCAGGCGGTTGTCGTCGCCGGGTTCGCCGTCGTCGGGCTCGGGCTGGCGCACCCCAACACGCTGTTCAGCCTCGCGGTGATCGGCGTCGTGCCGATCCTCTTCTGGTTCGTCGGCCTGCTGCGCAGGTTGATCCTGGCGCGCCGGTGGATCCTCGCGGTGGCGCTGGCGGTTGTGGTCAGTGCGATCGGCGTCGCCGGGCTGGGCTTCATGCTCACCTCGCCGCTGCTCGCCGACGTCCGCGCGTTCGACTGGCCCGCCTACCAAACCCCGCCGCAGGCCATCGGCGAAGTACTGCTGAACGCCACCAACCACCGCGAGGCGGCGTGGACGATCTCGCTCGTCGTGATCATCGGGATGGTGGCCGCGGCGCAGCAGATGTCCACCCGGTGGCTGCTCCCGGCGCACCTGCTCTCCGGCGCGCTGTTCATGCTGGCATCGTCGCTGGAGTCCGTGCTGGCCGCGACGCTCACCGGGATCTGGTACAACGACTCGTTCCGGCTGGCCGCCATGCTGCCGATCACCGGTGTGCCGCTGGCCGTCGCGGGCCTGATCGGCGCGGGCACGTGGGCCGCCGCCGCGCTGCCCGACGTCCGTGCGCTGCAGCCGGCGGTGCTCGCCGTCGTGGCCACGGTGCTGCTGGCGGTGTTCTCCAGCGGGCTCTACATCCGCGACCACGCCGACCTCTTCCGCGAGTCGTACGCCCCACCCGCCAAGGACGGGCTCGTCACGCCGCAGCGCCGTGCGTTCCTGGAGGAGGTCGGCGGGATCGTGCCGCCCGGGGTGGTGGTCGCGCAGAACCCGTGGTCGGGCAGCGCGCTGCTGCCACCGCTGACCGGCACGAAGGTGCTGTTCCCCGCCCTGGTCGGCGCCTGGACCGAGGATCAGCGCTACCTCGCCGAACACCTGCGGGAGGCGTCGAGCGACCCGCAGGTATGTGTGGTCGCCCGCCGGCTGAACGTCGAGTACATGCTGGTCGCCGAGGTGCGGTTCTGGCGGGACGACCGCCGCGCCAAGCAGTTCCCCGGCATCGCCGCGCCACAGGCGGGGTTCGAGCGGGTCGCGCAGAGCGGCGGCGACGAGCTCTACCGCCTCACGGCCTGCGGCACGACCACCTCGTAAGTTCCCCACCGTTTTGCCTACTTGCACACCGTTTCGGGTGTGCAGGTTGGCAAAACGGTGGGGAAGTCAGCGGGACAGACCGAACGCGTGGCCGAGCAGGGTGCCGGCGCCGTGCTTCTGCTTGAGCGCCGCGGGGAGCTGGGTCAGCGCGTTGAGGCGCGACGAGACGTGCCGGCGGGCGGCTCGGGCGGCCCGCGGCCAGCCGCGCACCGCCATCCGGTCGGCCGTCTCGACGAAGAACGCCCGCTCCTCGGCGAACCGCCGCCCGTCGACGGCCTGTGCCGACGATACGGACGCGCTGTGGCGCCGGTAGCGGAAGCACGTGGCCGGCTCGACGAGCAGCGATTCGCCCTCGATCACGAGGTCGATCACCAGCGCGAGGTCCTGCACCACGGAGAGCCCTTCGCGGAACCCGGTGCGCCGCAGCGGCTCGGCCTTCCAACAGATCGACGGGAAGTAGAGCCAGTTGCCGCGCAGCAGGCTCGTCGCCAGTTGCTCACCGGCCAGCACCGTCGGCTCCGTGACCTTCGGCGCGTAGAGCTTGCTCTTGGCGACGTCGGCGATCGTGCTGGTCGGCGCGCCGTGCTCGTCGACGACCTCGACCCCGGGCTGGATGATCGCCACCTCGGGGTGTGCCTTGTGCGCGGCGCGGACGGTGCCGATGTAGCCGGGCAGCATGAGGTCGTCCGAACCGATGATCACCGCGAGCTCGTGCTCGACGAGCGAGACGCACTTCTGGAAGTTCCGGTTGATCCCCAGGTTCACGGGATTGCGCTGGTAGCGCACGCGCGGCTCGTCGAGACCCGCGCACCACGCCTCCAGCTCGGCGCCGGCCGCCTCGCCGGAGTCGTCGACGATCGTGAGCCGCCACGCGGAATCGTCCTGCGCGAGGACGCTGCGCACGGTGTCCTGGACGAGGTCGAGCCTGCCGTAGTGCGGCAGCATGACGTCGACGGTCGTCACTGCTTCGCGTCCGCTGTTTCGATGGTCGGCCGCTTCGCGTCCTCCGTCACCACCGGCGTGCGGTCACCATCCCCCGTCGCCACCGAGAGCACCTCGGCCGAGCGGAGGCCGCGCTCGCTGTTGACCATCTCGGCCTCGCGGATCGCGACGGTCCGCGCGAGCTCGGTGTAGCGCCGGTCGACCACCCGGAACCGCTGGTACATGCTGAACATGCCGGCCATGAAGGCGACGACGAGCGCGTAGAGCACGAGGTCGGTGCCTCGCCCGACGCCGAGCATCTTCGCGATGGCGGTGAGGTCGTCGGGCCGCATCACGGCGTAGACGTTGGCCAGCGCGAAGAGCACCAGCCCGACCCGCTTGCTGGCCTGCACGTACGTCGCGTTGCTGCTGCGGACGAACACGAACAGGACCAGCAGGACGGCGATGACGAGCACGAACTGGATCAGCATGGGTCAGCCTCCCCGGTGACGCACGGACAGGTCGAAGAGGATGTTGACGCCGTTCAGCAGCGACTGCCCCTTGCTGCGGGAGTACTCCGTGTACCGGATCGAAACCGGTATCTCGCGGACCCGCCACGAGGATCGGCCCAGGTAGGAGACGATCTCGGAGGCGTGCGCCATGCCGTTCATGGTGATCTGCAGATCGTCGGCGACCGGCCGCGTGATCACCCGCAACCCGTTGTGGGCGTCGGTGAGCTTGAGCTTGCGCCCCGCCGGGCTGAGCAGCACCGCGGTGCGCAGCACGATCCGCTTGAGCAGCGGCACCGAGGCGGCGTCCTCCGCGAAGCGGGTGCCGAGCACGAGGTCGGCCTCGCCGGAGCGGGCGACGTCCAGCATCTTCGACGCGTCCTCGAGCCGGTGCTGCCCGTCGGCGTCGAAGGTGATGAAGTACCGCGCGCCGGGCCGGGCCTTGGCGTAGGAGAGGCCGGTCTGCAGCGCCGCGCCCTGGCCGAGGTTCACCGGGTGCCGGACGAGGTGCGCGCCGGTGCGCAGCACCGTCTCGACGGAGCCGTCGTGGCTGCCGTCGTCGATGCAGACGACGTTCGGGAAGACCTCCAGGACCTGCTGGATGACCGACTCCAGCACCTGCGCCTCGTTGTAGACGGGGATGATGACCCAGACGTCGTCGTTCACCTTGCCGTTGCGGGAGCCGGCCACGGCAGCCGTGTCCGACGGTGGTGCGTCCAACGGAGACCTCTCAGGCTTCTCGGGCATTTGTGCGGCGCCAACCTACCTGCGCGCGGTTGTCGGGCTCGGGGCGGCCAGTGCGCGGACCGCCCCGCCGCCCAGCACTGCCAGCACGACGGCGGGCCCGGCGAGCTGGGCGGCCAGCGCCATCGTGATGGGGTCGCCGGGCAGCACGACGACAACGAGGAAGACGATCGAACCCGCGATCCAGCCGATCGTGACCAGCCGCTGGCGGCCGATCGCCACCAGGGTGGGCTGCACGACCAGCGCCAGCATCATGATCAGGGTGGCCACCCCGAGCAGCGCGATCATGCCGGCAGACGGAGCGAAAGCGGTGTTGAACAGCACCTCGGCCGCCCACGGGCCGAGCAGCGCGCAACCCAGGACGCCGGCGCCGCCCACCCCGAGCACCACGAGCAGCACCTGGCGCAGGCGCTGCACCAGCTCGTCGTGCTCACCGCGGGCGGCGGCCGCGCTCAGCTTCGGCAGCAGCACCGCCTGCACCGGGGCGAAGAGGAACAACGGGATCCGGGCCAGCACGAACGTCGAGCCGAAGACGCCCGCCGTCACCAGGTCGCCGGGCGACCGGTACGTCACGACGACGGGTGCGAGGTTCGCGAGCATCTGGCTCAGCGCGATGGCGCCCATCAGGTAGGCGAGCGACCGGCCCATCCCGGACGTGTCGCCCTGCACGTCCCCGGCGGGCGGCAGCCGCAGCGCCGGCGCGACGGCCAGCGCGGCCACCGCGGAACCGAGCGCGAACGCCAGCCCGTACGCGGCCGGCTGCTGCACCGCGACGATCAGCAGCACCACGCAGGGCAGCAACCGCACGCCACCCTCGACGTACAGGGTGCGGGCGTAGGCGGGGAACCGCTGCTGCCCGCCGAGCACACCGCGCGCCCAGTAGACGAGCGCGCAGCCCGCGATCGCGACGAGCAGCGCCACCAGCAGCCCGACCTGCCCGTCGAGCACGCGGCTGAGCACGAGCGGCCACGACGCCAGCACCAGCACGACGAGCCCGCCGAACGCCGCGAGCGCGAGCAGCGCGGCCCGCCGGACGATCGGACGCAGCGACTCACCGCGAGCGGCCGCGGAGCTGACGGCCCGGCTGGTCTCCTGCTCGACGGCGGCGAACACGCCGGCGCCGACGATGTTGACGATCAGGTAGAGCGAGATGAGCGCGCCCAGCGCGCCGGCCTCCGCGGGCGTCTCGAAGACGTGCCCGACGATCGCGACGAACGCGTACCCCGCCGCCCCGAGCACCCCCAGTCCGAGACCGAGGTGCACGGCCGTGTGCATACGGCTGGCAGGCACGTCCCGAACGGTACTCAGACCCTGGTGCGGCGGCCACGGACGTCAATCCGGGTCGCTCGCGCGCCCAGACGACGCCTCGCGGCGTTGCCGCCCTTGCAAAGACGCCCGGTCTGAGCTGCGGGCGGCGCCTTGCGACGCGCCGCCTGGATCACGCGATCAACCCGGTAACGTCCGCGGCCCCCGCACGAGCCAGCGTCACGAACTCGTTGTACGGGAAGACCTTCCCCGCCGCCCGCGGGAAGGGGAAGGAGTACTGCCGCACGACGTGCAAGCCCACCGCCTCGCACAACGAGGCGACCTCGGGGAACCCGCAGAACCGCACGTGCGTGGCGTCGGTCGTGTAGCCCTTCTCCTGCGGCGTGATGATCACGACCTTGCCGCCCGGCCGGACGTAGGGCAGGTAGGACTTCAGCACGCCGATCGCGTCGGACTCCGACATGTGCTCGACGAGGTGCGCCGCGAGCATGCTGTCGAACGAGCCGTGCTCGGCGGCCGAGCGCTTCATGAACTCCTCGGTCGTGTACGCCTCGAGCCCGCGCTCGCGCGCGATCGCGATCGAGGCGGCGTTGTGGTCGACCCCGACACCGTCGCCGCCGAGGTGGGCGAGGTTGCGGCCGAGTCCGCAGCCGACGTCGAGCGTGCGGCCGAGCTCCAGCCGCCGGATGTTCCAGCGGTAGGGCGCCTGCACGTCCAGCAGCTGCTTCCAGCGCGCCTGCTCCAGCGTCTGCAGCCGCTCCGCGTAGTCGGGAGCGTCGGTGCCTGGGCGGCTCTCGGAGGGCTCGGTCACCCCGACAGTGTGGCGAGCCCGGTGCCGTCGGTGAACACCGGGTCACCTGCTGGGACACTCTCGCTCGTGGTCAGCGTGGAGGAAACGGCGATCCCCGGTCTGCTGAAGATCGGGTTGGACGTGCACGAGGACGGGCGCGGGTGGTTCAAGGAGGGCTTCCAGCGCGCCAAGCTGGAGGCGCAGGGGTTCCCGGCGTTCGAGATCGTGCAGAACAACGTGTCCTACAACGCCGAGGTGGGGGTCACCCGCGGCATCCACGCCGAGCCGTGGGACAAGTACATCTCGCTCGCGCACGGGCGGGCGTTCGCGGCGATCGTCGACCTGCGCTCGGGCCCGACGTTCGGCGTCGTCGAGACGCTGGAGCTGACCCCGGCGAACGCCATCTACGTGCCGCGCGGCTGCGGCAACTCGTACCAGACGCTCACGCCGGACGTCGTCTACTCCTACCTGGTGAACGAGCACTGGTCGCCCGACGCGCAGTACACGCTGCTGCAGGCGTTCGACCCGGCGCTCGGCATCGAGTGGCCGATCGGGCCGGACGCGGCGATCCGCTCCGACAAGGACCGCGGGCACCCGCGGCTCGCCGACGTCGTCCCTGCGGGTGTCTGACATGCGCGTTCTGGTGCTGGGGGCCGGCGGTCAGGTCGGGAAGGCACTGGTCGCGGCGCTGCCGTGGGCGACGGCGCTGGGCCGGGCCGAACTGGACATCACCGCTCTGGACATCACCGATCCGGGCAGCGCGGGCGTCGAGTGGGCCGCGCACGACGTCGTGGTCAACGCCGCCGCGTACACCGACGTCGACGGCGCGGAGACCGCTGAAGGCAGGGTCGCCGCGTGGCAGGCCAACGCCTGCGGGCCCGCGGCGCTCGCCCGCGTCGCCGGCGAGCACGGCCTCACGCTGGTGCACATCTCCAGCGAGTACGTCTTCGACGGCCGCTCGCCCGAGCCGTACCCGGAGGACGCCCCGTTCGCGCCGCTCAGCGCGTACGGCGCGGCCAAGGCGGCCGGCGACATCGCCGTCGGCGCACTGGCCAGGCACTACATCGTGCGGCCAACGTGGCTGGTCGGCGACGGGCGCAACTTCGTCCGGACGATGATCGGCCTCGCCGCGAAGGGCGTCGAACCCGCGGTGGTCGCCGACCAGGTCGGGCGGCTGACGTTCGCGCGCGACGTCGCGGCCGCCGTCGTGCACCTGCTCATGAGCGACGCGCCGTTCGGCACCTACAACGTGACGGCGAGCGGCGAGCCCGCGTCGTGGGCGGACGTCGCCCGCGCGACCTACCAGCTGGCCGGCCGCGCCGACCTCACGGTGACCGACACGACGACGGAGGCCTACTTCGCCGGCAAGCCCGACGCTGCGCCGCGCCCGCGCAACAGCGTGCTCGACCTGACGAAGGCCGAGAAGGTCGGCATCGAGCTGCCGTCGTGGCGCTCACGGCTCGCCGAGTACGTCAACTCCGCGAACTGAGGCGACTCAAGGCGACTTGAGCGGCTCCCACCACGCGCGGTTCTCGGTGTACCAGCGCACCGTCTCGGCCAGCCCCTGCTCGAACGGCACCTGCGGCGAATAGCCGAGCTCGCCGGCGATCTTCGACCAGTCGACGCTGTAGCGGCGGTCGTGCGCCTTGCGGTCGGCCACCGGCTGGATCATCGACTCGTCGGCGCCGACCGCCGCCAGCAGCCGGTACGTCAGGTCGCGGTTGGTCAGCTCGGTGCCGCCGCCGATGTTGTAGATCTCCCCGTCGCGCCCCTTCTCCGCGACGAGCTGGATGCCGCGGCAGTGGTCGGCGACGTGCAGCCAGTCGCGCACGTTGAGGCCGTCGCCGTAGAGCGGCACCTTCCTGCCGTCGAGCAGGTTCGAGACGAAGAGCGGAATGACCTTCTCCGGGAACTGGTGCGGCCCGTAGTTGTTGGAGCAGCGTGTGACGCAGACGGGCAGGCCGTGGGTGCGGAAGTACGAGCGCGCCAGCAGGTCGGACGACGCCTTCGACGCCGAGTAGGGCGAGTTCGGCTCCAGCGGGTGCGTCTCGGGCCACGAACCGTGCTCGATCGAGCCGTACACCTCGTCGGTCGAGACGTGCACGAACCGCGACACCCCGGCGTCGAGCGCGGCCTGCAGCAGCACCTGCGTCCCGACGACGTTGGTGGAGACGAAGTCGGCCGCGCCCGCGATCGAGCGGTCGACGTGCGACTCGGCGGCGAAGTGCACGACGACGTCGGTGCCGGCCATCACCGCGGCGACCGCGGCAGGGTCGCGGATGTCGCCCTGCACGAACCGCATCCGCGGCGAGCCCTCGCACTCGGCGAGGTTGGTGAGCGTGCCCGCGTAGGTGAGCAGGTCGAACACGACGACCTCGGCATCCGCGAACGCCGGGTACGCGCCGCCGACGAGCGAGCGCACGTAGTGCGAGCCGATGAACCCGGCGCCGCCGGTGACCAGAACCTGCACGGTCAGCCCTCCTCGAATGTCTTGGCGACGTCCATGACGTACTCGCCGTAGCCCGACTTCGCCTGGCTCTCGCCGAGCGCGTAGCAGGCCGCGGCGTCGATGAAGCCCATCCGCATCGCGATCTCCTCGATGCACGCGATCCGGATGCCCTGCCGGTTCTCCAGCACCCTGACGTACTCGCCGGCTTCGAGGAGCGACTCGTGCGTCCCGGTGTCGAGCCACGCGAACCCGCGGCCCAGATCGACCAGCCGGGCCGTCCCGCGGTTCATGTACTCGCGGTTGACGTCGGTGATCTCCAGTTCGCCGCGCGCCGACGGGCGCAGGCCCTTCGCGATCTCGACGACGTCGTTGTCGTAGAAGTACAGCCCGGTCACGGCGCGGTTCGAGCGCGGCCGGGCCGGCTTCTCCTCGATCGAGAGCAGCCGGCCCTGCGCGTCGGCCTCGGCCACGCCGTACCGCTGCGGGTCGCGCACCTCGTAGCCGAAGAGCACACAGGACCAGTCGCCGCGCTCGACGTCCGTGATCGACGACTGCAGCAGCCCGGAGAAGCCCGGGCCGTGGAAGATGTTGTCGCCCAGCACGAGCGCGGCGGGAGCGTCGCCGATGTGGTCGGCGCCGATCACGAACGCCTCCGCGAGGCCGTTCGGCGCGGCCTGCTCGGCGTAGTCGATCGTCAGCCCCAGCTCCTCGCCGGTGCCGAGCAATCTGCGGAAGACCGGCAGGTCGTGCGGGGTGGAGATGAGCAGGATCTCCCTGATCCCGGCCAGCATCAGCGCCGAGAGCGGGTAGTAGATCATCGGCTTGTCGTAGACCGGCAGCAGCTGCTTCGAGACCGCGCGGGTGATCGGATGCAGCCGTGTGCCGGAACCACCGGCCAGAACGATGCCCTTCATCGGGGCAGATGGTGTCACGTCGGCGGGCGACCCGTTCGGGTCAGGAGTAGACCGCGAGCGTGAGCGTTCCCACCCAGAGCACCGCGAGCACCTGCAGCACGCGGTCGCCCAGCGCGATCTCCTCCGGCTCGCCGCCGTTGCCGGAGTCGACGTCGACGGCGTAGCGCAGTACCGCGACCACGAACGGGACGATCGAGACCGCCGACCAGATCGGGTTGTGCTGCTCCTCGCGGATCTGGAACGCCCACAGCGAGTAGTTGACGATCAGCACCGTGGCCGAGAGCGCCCACACGAACCGCAGGTACGACGCCGAGTAGCTCTCCAGCGACTTGCGGATCTTCGCGCCGGTGCGCTCGGCGAGCATCATCTCGGCGTAGCGCTTGCCGGCCACCATGAACAGCGAACCGAACCCGGCGACGAGCAGGAACCACTGCGAGAGCGGGATGTCCGTCGCCGCGCCGCCCGCGATGGCCCGCAGCAGGAAGCCGGAGGCGACGATGCAGATGTCGAGCACCGGCTGGTGCTTCAACCAGAAGCAGTACGAGAGCTGGACCGCGATGTAGACCGCGACCACGACCACGAGGCCCCAGCTCGCGATGAAGCTGATCGCGAGCGCGCCCGCGAGCAGCAGCACGGCGACCGCGACGGCCAGCTTCGGCGGGACGATCCCCGCGGCGATCGGCCGGTTGCGCTTGGTCGGGTGCGCCCGGTCGGCCTCGACGTCGTTGGCGTCGTTGACCAGGTAGATGCCGGAGGCGGCCAGCGAGAACGCCACGAAGGCGATCGCGAGGTTCGTCACGATGCCGGGCATCAGCAGATCGCCGCTGGCGAACGGAGCTGCCAGCACGAGCACGTTCTTCACCCACTGGCGAGGGCGCATCGTCTTGAGCACACCCAGCGCCATGCCGACGGGTGAGCGGTGCGGCACCTCGTGCTGCGCTGGGACGTCCGTGCTGGTCATCGCGATCCCTTTCGGAAAGCCCTCCTGGTCACCGCGGCGACGGCGGCGCCGAGCACCGAGCCGGCCAGCACGTCGGTGGGGTAGTGCACGCCGAGCACGAGCCTGGACACGGCCATCGGCGGGACGATCAGCGGAACGAGCGGGACCCCGACGAGGCCTCCGTAGAGGACGGCGGCCGCGGTGGTCGACGTGGCGTGCGCCGAGGGGAAGCTGAGCTTGCTCGGTGTGCCGACGAGCACCTCGACGCTCGGGTCGTCCGGACGAGCCCTGCGCACCACCCGCTTCACCCCGACGGACGCGCCGTGCGCCAGCGCCACACCGGCGGTGGCGACGAGCCACTCGCGGCGACGGCGGCGGTCCACGAGCGCGCCCAGCGCGCCGAGCGCGAGCCAGCCGCCCGCGTGCTCACCGAAGAGCGACATGCCGCGGGCCGTGCGCACGATCTGCGGGTGGCCGGCCGTGCGCTGCACGGCGGCCAATGCGCGGATCTCCGCTGGTGGTGGCGCGGCTGCGACCAGCGTGGCCGTCCCCGGCGGACGGGTGGTGGGGCCGGGACGGTCGAGTAGCTCGGCCACGAGGGCGGGCCTCCAGTGCGGCGCGGCCCGGGTGGGCTGCGTCCGATCGGGTGCGTGACGACCCCTGATGCTACGCGCGGCAGTCTCATCGGCAGCCGTCACCATGCCTTCAAGCAACTCTCTGGCACTCTGCCGCGCGTGACGGAGACGCCTTCGACGGTGGGGGACGGCGCGGTCGGTGCGCTGGGGATGACGGTTCCGGTGGTGCAAGCGCCGATCGGCGGAGCGGCGACGCCGCAGCTCGCCGCGGCGGTCAGCGGAGCGGGCGGGCTCGGGATGCTCGCGCTCTCGTGGTCGGACCCGGCGCAGATCCGCAGTGCGATCGAGCGGACGGGCGCGCTGACGTCCCGGACGTTCGGTGCGAACCTCGTGCTCGACCGTCCGCAGTTCGAGCGGCTGGAGCTCTGCCTCGCGGCCGGGGTGCGGGTGATCTCGACGTTCTGGGGCGACCCGGCGCCGTACTCCGCACCGATCCACGCCGCCGGTGCGCTGCACCTGCACACGGTCGCGTCGGCCGCCGAGGCGCGCCGGGCGGTCGCCGCAGGCGTCGATGTCGTCGTCGCGCAGGGCTGGGAGGCGGGCGGGCACGTCTGGGGTGAGGTCGGCACGTTGGCGCTGGTCCCCGCGGTGGTCGACGCCGTCCACCCGGTGCCGGTGATCGCGGCAGGCGGGATCGCGGATCGCCGCGGGCTCGCCGCCGTGCTCGCGCTCGGCGCGGTCGCGGGCTGGATCGGCACCCGCTTCCTGCTCGCGGAGGAGTCGGGCGCCCATCCCGGCTACCGCGCCGCCGTGGCGGCGGCTGCCGAGACGGACACCCTGCTCAGCGAGCTGTTCGACGGCGGGTGGCCGGACGCGCCGCACCGCACGCTGCGCAACAGCACCGTCCGCGAATGGCTCGCGGCCGGGTCCCCGCCTCCCGGATCGCGGCCGGGCGAGGGCGAGCAGGTCGCCGTGCGCAGGGGCGAGCCGCAGCTGCGCTACAGCAGCGACATCCCGACCACGGGCGTCGAGGGCGACGTCGAGGCGATGGTGCACTACGCCGGCCAGGGAGTGGGGCTGGTCCGCGACGTGAAGCCGGCCGCCGAGATCGTCCGCGAGCTGGTGGGGGGGCGCCGGCTCCGGTCGGTGACGCTCCCGCGCCACGAGGGCAGGAAAGCCACTTTCAGGCCCTGTGGGGGCAGGAAGGTGGCTTTCCTGCCCTCCCCGCGGCCGCGCCCGGTCCTGCCGTCCTCGCTTCTAGGTGAGTCTGGCTAGCTCCGGGACTACTTCGGCGGGGCCCGGTAGTGCCGCGATCTCCTGCTGGACCTCGCGGGCGGCCGCAGCGAGCTCGTCGTCGGCGATGAGCCGGCGCAGCACCTCGGCGGTGATGCTCCGCGACGGCGCGGCGAGCCCGGCGCCGCGGCGGGCGATCAGGTCGGCGTTGATCCGACGGTCGCCGATGCCCGGCACGACGAGCTGCGGGATGCCGGCGACGAGCGCGCCGAGCACGGTGCCGGCGCCGCCGTGGTGCACGACCGCGGTGCAGTGCGGGAGCACCTGGTCGAGCGGCACCCAGCCGACCGTGCGGACGTTGCCCGGCAACTTCGCCTCGGACGCCGGCCTGACCAGCACGATCTCGGCGTCGACGGCCGCGGCGGCGCGCACGACGGCCGGGATCGGGTCGGCGCCGGGACCACCGTTGATCGTGCTCCGGCTCACCACGATCCGCGGGCGGTCGGCCGGGCGCGCCAGCCACTCCGGCACGGCGCCCTGACCGCTCCACGGGACCGTGCGCAGCGACAACCCCGGTCGGGGCCCGACGACGCTGGGCGGCGCGATGTCGAGCGCGAGCGCGGCGGGTGGCAGCGCACCCAGCCCGTGCCGCTCGATGACGGCGGAACGCAGCTCCTCGACGTCCATCAGCGCGTTGCCGTGCAGGACCGCCGGCACGCCGAGCTCCGCCGCGACGATCGGCGCCGCGATCGCCATCGGGTCGTGCACGACCAGGTCCGGCCGCCACTGTGCGGCGAGCGCGCGCACGGGCGCGACGATCCCGGCGTTGATCGATTGCAGCACCAGCGCCGCCCCGGCCGCACCACCGCGACCAGTAGCCACTTTCGCCGAGAGCACCGGGTTGCCGAGCACCAGCCGCCACGCGGACGTGGGCGGCAGGTCGGCGCCGACGTCGTGCACCGTGAGCGGCCCGGTATCGGCCACGAGCGCGTCGCCGCCGGTCGCCAGCTGGACGTCGTGCCCGGCGGCACGCAGCGCGACGGCCAGCGGGAGCATCGGCAGTGTGTGCCCGACCAGCGGCAGGGCGACGATGAGTACGCGCACAAAGCCCAGACTAGGAGCGGTGACGGTCCGTACATTGGTGCGGGTGCAGGCCCCCCGATTGGTAGCGACCGACGTCGACGGCACCCTGCTCGACCCGTCCGAGAAGGTCACGCCGCGCGCGGCCGCAGTGATCGGCAGGCTGGTTGCGGCGGGCACCGGCTTCGTGCTGGTCACCGGGCGGCCGCCGCGCTGGATCCCGTCCGTCGCCGCGCAGCTCGGGGTGGCCAGGCTCGCGGTGTGCGCCAACGGCGGCGTGCTCTACGACGTCGTGGCCGACGAGATCGTCTGGGCGCGGACCCTGGACGTCGCGCTGCTTGGCGAGCTGGCCGCGGCGGTGACCGGGACGTTCCCGGAGTGCGGGCTCGCCGTGGAACGCGTCGGCGAACGCGCGCTGGAGGGCAACGTGGCGAACTTCGTCGCCGAGCCTGCTTACAAGCATGCCTGGCCCGACGCCGACCATGGCGTCACCGAGCGTGCCGAGCTGCTCGGGCTGCCCGCCGTGAAGATGCTGGTCCGCTGCGCCGAGCTGAGCAGCGACGCGATGGTGGCGGCGCTCTCGCCCGTGCTCGGCGGCGCCGCCGACATCACGTTCTCCAGCCCGCGCGGGCTGGTCGAGATCTCCCCGCCGCGGGTCACGAAGGCAACCGGGCTGGCCGAGGTCGCCTCGACGTTCGGGGTGGAGCAGGCCGACGTCATCGCGTTCGGCGACATGCCGAACGACCTGGAGATGCTGCGGTGGGCCGGGCACGGCGTCGCGATGGGCAACGCGCACCCGGCGCTGCTCGACGTCGCGGACGAGGTGACGTCGAGCAACGCCGAGGACGGGCTGGCGCTGGTGCTGGAGCGCTGGTTCTGACGCTTACGCGTCCAGCCGGATCGGCATCAGCAGCGAGACCGAGCGCGGCGAGCGGATGACCAGCGGGGCGAGCGGCCCGTCGAGCTCCAGCTGCAGCTGACCGGGCCCGCCCGCGTCGAAAGCTTCGAGGAGGAACTCGCGGTTCACCCCGACGCCGGCCGCGGCGGGCCGGCCCTGCTCGTCGAGCGCGAGCACCTCGATGCGGGAGCCGTCGGGCTCGTCGCGAACCTGGTGGGCGGGCGCCGTCCGCAATGCCGTCACATCGACGAGAATCCCGTCGCGGGCCGCGGGCAGCAGCGGCCGGTAGTCGGGGAACGCGTCGGGCAGCAGCGGCCCGGCGACGTCCCCGCTGGTCAGCGACTCGCCGTCGACGGTGATGGGCACGTCGCCGCTCGCCGTGGCGATCTCGTCGAGCAGGGGCGCCGGGACGACCACCCGCACCGGATCGGCCGGCTCAGCGAGCGTGACCTCGGCGAGCGCGAGCCGGTACCGGTCGGTCGCAACGAGCGTGAGCATCGAACCGTCGACCTCGAGCAGCACCCCCGAGAGCACCGGCAGGTCGGGATCGGCGCCGACGGCGAACCGGACCGCGCGCAAGGCGTCGGAGAGCGCGGCGGCGGGCACGGTGAAGGTGGTTGCGGACATGGCGGGCTCCTCGGGGCTCAGCAGTGACGTGACCGAGGAGAGCGCGCGGCGGGCGTCGGCGAGCCGCTGTTCGAGGCTGCGCACGTGCGCGTCGAGCAGGACGTCGACGTGCGCGGGGTCGGCGCGGTGCGCCAGCACCTCCCGGATGCCGGCGACCGGCATCCCGACCCTGCGCAGCACCGCGACCAGCTTCGCGACCGCGAGCTGCTCGGGCGCGTACGACCGGTACCCGGTGTCCGGGTCGACGCGGGCCGGGCGCAGCACGCCCGCGCCGTCGTAGAACCGCAGCGCGCTGACCGTCAGCCCCGACTCCCGCGACATCGCCCCGATGCCCCGCAAGCTCTCCACCCCACGACCCTCGGGCCTCGACATGGTCGAGAGTCAACCGAGCCGGTTGCGGGTGGGTGGCTGGGAGTGCCAGGAAAGTGGCTTTCCTGTCCTGTGGTGCCAGGAAAGTGGCTTTCCTGGCAACGTGTGCGGTGCGTCCCCGGCCGTCACTCGTGCGGCACGACCCACCTACAGGATCGCAACCGCGACCACGAGACCGAGCGCCAGGTGCGCGGCCGACACCACGAAGGCCTGCGGGCGGACGGTGTCGGCGGTGAGGACGGTGCCGATGTCGATCCCGGTGACCCACTCCAGCAGCCGCACGCCGCCGACCTGCGCGATGATCCCGACCAGCCCGAAGATCAGCGAGGCCAGCACGCCCTCCAGCAGCGCGCCGGACGACGAGTAGATCGCCGTCACGACGATGAACGCCATGCTGATCATCCCGGCGGCGGTGACGATCACCGCGTTCGGCAGGCCTTCCTTGACCATGCGGTTGAGCTTGCCCGGCGTCGTCAGGTCGACGGCGAAGAAGCCGAGCAGCATGAGCAGCACGCCGAGCACGGCGTAGAGCAGGATCGCGCCGATACCGCGGCCGATCACGGCGAAGAAGCTCGGGTCGATCACGTAGTCCTCCAGTGCGCGGGGAGCTGTACTGCTTGTTCAGGTCTGTGGGATGCGGTGCGGTACGAAGGCTGCGCCGTCGTCGGTCACGAGCCCGACGGTCTCGCGGATGCCGAGGCCGGCGGAGGTGTCGCCGACGATCCACGCGCCCAGCGCGGGACGGTATCCGTCGAAGACGGGCAGCGGGTCGAAGAGCTGGTAGACGTACCCTTCCTCGCCGTAGACGCCACCCGTCTGGTGTTCCATGCCGGGCGCGACGATCGCGATGTTGGCGCCCTCCCGGCCCAGCCGCGGCTTGCGGACGTACTCGGTGAGCATCCCGGGCTGGTCCAGGTAGGCCGGCAGCAGGTTGGGGTGGCCGGGGTACATCTCCCACAGCACGGCGAGCAGCGCCTTGTTGGAGAGCAGCGTCTTCCACAGCGGCTCGATCCACAGCGTCTCGGGGAGGCTGCGCAGCACGTGCTTGCCGAAGTCGTCGCTGAGCACCCACTCCCACGGGTAGAGCTTGAAGATCGCCGCCATCTGCGATTCCTCGAGGTCGACGAAGCGGTCGAGCGCCGCGTCCCACCCGATGTCCTCGATCGCGAGCCCAACGGTGTCGAGCCCGGCCTCCGCCGCGGTCTCCTGCAGGTAGCCGACGGTGACGTGGTCCTCGCCCGTCGAGTCGCCGCTCGACCAGGTGAAGTAGACCTCGCTGCTCGGCAACCGGTCCTTGATCAGGCCCCACCGCTCGACGAGCTGCTCGTGCAGCGAGTTCCACTGGTCGTCGTCGGGGTGGGTGTCCTTCAGCCAGTTCCACTGCAGGATCGACGCTTCCAGCAGCGTCGTCGGCGTGTCGGCGTTGTACTCCAGCAGCTTCGCCGGCCCGCCGCCGTCGTAGCGGATGTCGAACCGGCCGTACACGTGCGGGTCGTTGCGCTTCCACGACGCCGCGACGGCCTCCCACGAGTGCTCGGGCAGCGCGAAGTCGCGGAACCGCTCGGCCGTGACCACGTGGTCGACGGCTTCGAGGCACATCGAGTGGATGACCTCGACGTCCGCTTCGAGCGAGAGCACCTCGTCCATCGAGAAGACGTAGTGCACCGACTCGTCCCAGTACGGCCGGGGCGAGCCGCCCTCGCCGCGCCCGGGTGTCCCGTACACCATGCCCTGCTCGCGGACCTTGGTCTCCCAGTCGGGGCGGGGTGCGCCCGTGTGGCGTTCCATCCGGTCGCGCGCCTACGAGCCGCTGGAGCCGGAGTTGGAAACCCCGAGACCGCCGCGGCTGACGTTGCTGTTGTCCGTGGTGCCGGCCGAGGTGCCGCCCGGCGACGGCGACGGCGAGTTGAAGGTCGAGCTGCCCGACCCGAGCACAGTCGTCTTGCCGGAGAGCGTCTTGACCTTCGTCCCGTAGCGCGGCACCACGGTCGTCCCGCCGCTCACGCGCGTGCCGACGGTGCTGTTCGAGCCGTAGTGGTAGTGGTACTGCCGGCCGTTGGCGCCGATGAAGATCGGGTAGGCGCCGCCGTGGCTGTAGACACCGCTCGCGGCGGGGGTCACGCAGTTCGCGTCGTCGACGACCACCTCGCTGTCCTCCTCGACGCACCGGGCGTCGACGTCGTCGTCGTCCTGCACCACGGCGTAGCCGACGGCGATCACGGCGACCAGCCCGACGGTGACCCCGGCACCGATCAGGATGCGCTTGCGCTTCTTGCGGGACTTCTCATCGGCCGCCGCCTGCGCCCGCGCCGCCTCTTCCTGCCGGCGAAGTGCCTGTTCACGGGCCTTCTGCTCGGCGAGAGTCGGTTCCCGCGGCGTTGTCGACCCGTCCTGGAACCGCATCCGCCCAGCGGACGACAGCTCCTCGTCGTCGTCTGGCATCGAGTTCCCCCTCGTGACGCTCAGCGGTCCACCCCGCGCGCCGGAACCGTACCGGGAAGCGGACTGGCGTGTGTAGCTCACACGGGCGCGTCGAGCGGACGATTGAGTGACGATGCTGCACGCTTGCAGCACGACGACGACCGATCGTCGCCTCGCCGCGTGCCCCATTGACAGGTAACGGCATGATGACGGTTGACATGGACGTACTCCCCACCGCTCCCGTGAGGGTCGTCCGGGAGGCCGGTGCTCCCCAGCGCACCGGCCGGCACGGGTCCCCCAGCCCTGCAGCCCGGAACGCACCCGCGGGCGGCCCAGCCCCCGCAGGCCGCCCAGCCGGTTCCCCGACCGGCCGTACGGCGTTCGAGCCGAAGCTCGTCCGCCGGTTCGTCACGGCGATCCTGATCGGCGCCGCGACGATGCTCGGTGTCGCAACTCTCGACACGTTCGCCGGCGCCACCGTCCCCGTGCTCGGCACGTTCGCGTCGCTGCCGGCGCCGGAGGGCTCGCGCGGGTTCATGTCGGAACCGCCCCCGTCGGCGCCCGGCACGTGCCTGAACTGGACGCGGCCCGACGCGGCCGACGCCGAGGTCGTCGAGTGCAGCGCCCCGCACCTGTTCGAGCAGGCCGGCTCGGTGGCGCTCACCGACCAGAGCAACCTGCCGGACGACCGGCAGTGGCGCCAGCTCGTGAACGAGCGCTGCGGCGAGGTAGTGACCGGCTACCTGGGCGGCAAGTACGACCCGGCCGGCAAGTTCCGGATCGGCGCGCTCAAGCCCTCCCCCACGAAGTGGGCCGACGGCGACCGCGAGCTGCGCTGCGGCCTGCAGAGCGCATCGAAGACCGGCGCCCTGTTCGCGATGGCGGGGCGAGCTGCGGACAGCGATCAGTCCGGCGTCCACGAGCCCGGCACCTGCCTCGCCATCGACGGCCGCGAGATCGGCGACCCGGCCGACTGCGCCGGGCCGCACGCGGTCGAGACGGTCGGCGTCGTCGACCTCAGCAGCAAGTTCGCTGAAGGCTTCCCGCAGATCGGCGACCAGGACGGGTACCTGCAGCAGGAATGCAGCAAGATCGCCGGCGAGTACGCGGGCGGGCCCGACGTCGTCGCGTCGAAGAAGCTCACGGTCTACTGGGACAACCTGAACGAGCCTTCATGGGCCGCCGGCACCCGCAAGGTCAACTGCAACCTCGGCGCGCTGCTGCCCGACCGCAGCGGGTTCGCCCCGGTCACCGGCTCGGTCAAGGGCCCGGTGCAGGTCGGCGAGAACCCCGCGCCGCCCGCGCAGAGCACACCCGGTGTGCCCGCCCCGACCAACCCGCCCGGCGAGGATCCCCCGGGCGAGGAGCCGGAGCAGCCGCCGGTGACGCTGCCGCCGGTCGTCGAACCGACCAAGCCTGCGGAGCCGACCCCGCCGCCGAACACCGGTGAGCCGCCGACGAGCGCTCCGCAGACCACCACCGCAGCACCGGCGCCGACCAGCGGGGCCTGACAGGCAGGCCGACGAGTGGACATGACCCGGCGCCGGTTCGAGGAGCTGGTCGCCGACGCGCTCGACTCGATCCCGCCGGAGCTCACCGCGGCGATGGACAACGTCGTGGTGCTCGTCGGCGACCGCAACCCGGAGGAGCCGAGCCTGCTCGGCCTCTACGAGGGCATCGCGCTGACCGAGCGCACGTCGACGTACGGCTGGGTGCTGCCCGACCGGATCACGATCTACCAGGACGCGATCCTCGACATCTGCGACGACGAGGACGACGTCGTGCACGAGGTGGCCGTCACCGTGGTGCACGAGGTGGCGCACCACTTCGGCATCGACGAGGAGACGCTGCACGAACTGGGCTGGGGGTAGCCCGGCAGCGGATTCCTGGCTAGGAGGGTCCTCCTAGTCCGGCGCCCCGCCCGTGACGTCGCCGGGCACCGGGGGCCGGTCGCCGGTGTCCCACAGCTCCAGCACCCAGCCGCACTCGACGGTGGGCTCGGCGCGCAGGATCACGAGGCCGGTGTTGGGCAGCCACAACGTCTCGGCCGTGTCGCCGAGCAGCGCCGCGGCGGCCAGGCGGATCGCCGCGCCGTGGCTGACGAGCACCACGGTGCCCGGTTCCGTGTTCACGATGCCCTGCACGGCGGGGACGAACCGGTCGCGCAGCTCGTGCGCCGATTCGCCGCCGGGCAGGTGCGCGTCGAGGTCGCCCTGCCACCAGGCGTTGTAGACCTTCTCGAACTGCTGGAGCGCCTCGACGTCGTTGCGGCCTTCGAGCTCGCCGACGAACACCTCGTGCACGCCCTCGACGACCTGGACGGGCAGCTCGTGCGCCGCGGCGACCGGGGCGGCGGTCTGCTGCGCCCTGGTGGCCACCGAGGCGTGCACGGCCGTCACCGGCTCGTGCGCGAGCCGCTTGCCGAGTGCGGCGGCCTGGTCGAGGCCTTCCGCGTTGAGCGGCGCTCCCGGCGGGCGCGAGTCGAGGATCCGGTTGACGTTGGAGTCGGTCTGCCCGTGCCTGGCGAGCACCAACCGCGAAACGCTCATGACTGCACTCCCGTCCGCACCCGCGCAAGCCAGTCCTGCGCTTCGGCGAATTCCTCCGCCGCCGAGCCGCCGAGCGGCACCACGGCCCCTACGGGCGCCGCTGACCCCCCGTTGCCGGTGAGGGCACGCGGATAGGACCCGAGGAAGCGGACGCGGTCGCAGCGCCTGTACAGGGCGGCGAGGGCCTCTCCCATCGCAGGCTCCGCGACGTGTCCCGTGCAGTCGAGGTGGAACCAGTACTCGGCGTGCAGGTCCTTGATCGGGCGCGACTCGATGCGGGTCAGGTCGATCCCACGCACCGCGAGCTCCGTCAGCAACCCGAGCAGCGCTCCCGGCCGGTTCTGCGTGGTCGCGGCGAGCGTCGTGCGGTCGTTGCCCGTCGGCGCCGGCGGCGGCCGCAACGGCGCGACCAGCGCGAACCGGGTGACCGCATCGGGGTTGTCCGCGACGTCGTCCGCGAAGATCGTCAGGCCGTGCTGCTCGGCGGCCACAGGAGCCGCGACGGCGGCGTCGAACTCGCCGCGGGCCACCTGCGCCGCCGCTTCGGCCGTCGACGACGAGAGCAGCACCTCGGCGTCCGGGAGGTGGGTGGCCAGCCAGCCGCGGGTCTGCGCGATGCCGTGCGTGTGCGATGCGACCGTGCGGATGTCGGCCGCGGCCGTACCCGGGCGCACCATCACGGCGAACCGGACGGCGAGCAGCGTCTCCTTGACGATCACCAGCGGCGGGTCGGCGATGAGGCCGTCGAGCACGGCCGGGACCGCTCCCTCGACCGTGTTCTCGATCGGGACGCACCCGAGGTCGACCGATCCGGAACGGACCGCGGCGAGCACGGCCGGGCTACCGGGACACGGCACCAGTTCGGCGCCGGCCGCCTCCGGGAGCGACCGCAACGCCTGCTCGGTGAACGTGGCGTGCGGTCCGAGGAACGCGATTCGGGGCACCCGGCCGACTGTAGCGGGCGGCGCTCCTAAGGCTCAGGCCAGCAGGCCCAGCTTCGTGAGCTGCTCGGCGGGTTCGGCGTCGAGCTCGGCGCCGCAGCGGGCGAGCATCTTGCGCACGCCGGTCACCTGCTGCTCGGAGAGCGCCTCGAGCTCGGCGGCCAGCGCCGGGCCGTCGGTGCTCTCGAGCGCAGCGGGCACGTCGCCGTCGTTGAGCACCCGCGACACGGCGACGATCAGGTTGATGAAGCCGTGCCCGCTCTCCGAACGGATCGCCTCGCGCATGCCGAGCGTGGTGAACCCGCGCTCGGCGTTGACGGCGACCGCGACGAAGCTCGCGACGTCCGAGACGGGCGGCACGTCGGAGACCCGCGAGCCGCCGCAGCGCAGCTTCGGTGCGCACCCGTGGTCGGCGACCCGGCGCACGGCGTCGAGCCACACGGCGGTGCCGTCGGTCTCGTTCGCGTGCGGGCGGCGCGGCTCGACGACGGCGACGACGTCCTCCGGCACGAACTCCGAGACCCGTTCCAGCCACATCGCGTCGACGTCGGGCGGCGCGGCCGTCTCGACGGTGCGCGCGGTGAGCAGCGTCTGGCGCGAGAACACCGTGGAGAGCGCCTTCGGGACCGCGCCGAGGCCGGTGTCGACCACGAGCGAGAGGTCGACGGGACGATCGGGCGAGGCCTTGGCGAGCGCCGCGACCACGGCCGCGAGCCGCGACACCGGGCACACGAGCTGCCCGACGATCCCGCCGTGTCGTCCGTCACGCGCTTCGAGGTATCGCGTCACCACCACGTCGGCCGCGGGGGCCGTCGCACGGGGTTGGAGGAGGCTCGTGTCGTCCACGAGCTGGGCAAAAACCGGAGGTATGGCCAATGCGTCTTCTCCGGCCGCCGTCGTCACGGTCCCAGACGCTAACGGGTGCCCCTCTTCGTCTCCAAAACGGCTGATCGGAAGCGGGTGTGGACACCGAATCCGCCGGCGCTATAGCTTAGGCTCACCTAACTCGGAGGTGACCCGTTGGGCTCGACCCGCCTGCGCCGCCCGCCCGCGCCCGCTGCGGCCGAACGCGCTCGTAGCATCGCCGCGCGCGGCGGCAGCGCCTCGCTCGTCGGCACCGGTGCGCCTCCCGCGAGCCCGATCGTGCACCACGTGCGCGCCGACGGCTCGACGGTCCTGCTGCTCTCCGACGACGAGCCCGTGCTGGAACGCGTCCGCGGCGCCGGCGCCGACGGCTGCGCGGTGATGCTGGAGCTGACCGACCGCGCGCCCGTCGAGCTCCGGGAGCCCGTCCGCGCGCTGCTGTGGATCACCGGGACGCTCCGGGCGCCGAACCTCATCTGCGCCCGGCGCATCGCGGTCGGCGTCGCGGAGGCCCAGCCGCACCCACGGCTGCTCGACCTCGGCCACGGCGCGACGCTCGTGCGGCTCGACCCGGGATCGGCCGTCCTCTCCGACGCGGAGGGCAGCGCTGCGCTCTCCCCCGTCGAGCTCGCCCGCGCGAAGCCCGACCCGTTCTGCCGCTACGAGCAGCAGTGGCTCGCGCACCTCGAAGAGGCGCACCCGGAGCTCTTCCTCGCGCTCTCGCGGCACCTGCCGACCACGCTGCGCGACACCCGCGGGGCGCGGATCCGCCCGCTCGGCGTCGACCGCTGCGGGCTGCGGCTGCGCGTCGAGGCGCCGGAGCGCGACCACGACGTCCGGTTGGCGTGGGACGAGGAGGCGACCACCGTGGAGCAGCTGCGCAAGGAGCTCGGCAAGCTCGTCGGATGCCCGTTCCAGGGCGCCGCGAGCACCTGAGACCCCGAACTTCCCCACCGTTTTGTGCACCTGCGCGCCTTTTTGGCGCGCAGGTGCACAAAACGGTGGGGATTTTGGACGGGTGGTCAGGCCTTGTCGAGCGAGACGTCCGCCTTCGCGAACGGCGAGCGGCCGGCGCGCACGCTCGTCGTGACCTTGCGCTCGGCGAGGAACGACGCGATCGGGATGGTCCCGGCCAGCAGGATGACCAGCGCGTCCAGCGGCCGCCAGCGGCAACGCTCGGCGAGCACCAGCGTGCAGACGATGTAGGCCATGTACAGGAAGCCGTGCGCGACGCCGACGATCGCGACCAGCCACGGCTGGCCGAAGAAGTACTTGAGCGGCATCGCCACGAACACGAGCAGGAGCAGACCGACGCCGGTGACGTACGCGGCGATGCGGTAGGCGAGCAGAAGTCCGTTCGGGGGCGTCACGGGCTCGTTCACGATCCTTCTGGACGCCGGGCGAGCTCGGCCAGCATCCGGTTGTAGGCAGCGAGCTCCGGGTCGTCCTCATCGGTGACGACCGGCAGGGCACTGCTGGCGGGGCGCGGTCCGAACGGCGACGGCCCGGTGGGCGGCTGCGCTGCGGCAGGCCGGGGCGCCGCGGCGGCCTGGGGAGCCGCGGTCGGCTCGACGGGCGCCGCGTCCGGCTCGCCGAGCTTCGCGGCCTCCATCCGGAGGAGGCGGAACCACATGACGGCGAAGAACACCGCGAAGACCGGCCACTGCAGCCCGTAACCGACGTTGAGAGCGCTGCCCATCGCGGAGCCGGCCCGCTGCCATTGCCAGACCGCGAGCCAGCCACATGTGGCCATCGCACCGAGCGTGAGCAGGTGCCACATGATCCAGCGCGGAGAGAGGACCAGCTGTCGCACGCGACCAGACTACGCCGGGCCCTCCCACCGGCCATCTACCGGCTGTAGAAATTCGGTGTTGCTACCGTCCGCAACCGTGACCCAGTGGTTGTCGCCCGTGCACACGGGCACCCCTGTCGTTCAGGACGCGCGGGCGCGCCGGCTCATCGGTCTCGAGGTGCTGGTCGTCTTCACGGTCACGCTCGGGCTCTCGGCGCTGCGCAGCGCACTCAACCTGATCGGCGCGCTGCTGCAGCCGGTGCCGCTGAACGAGCAGCAGGTGGCGCTCAACGCACCTGCCGCGCAGCAGGACCTCCTCGACCTCGCCTTCCAGCTCACCTGGGTGCTCCAGCTCGTCGGCTACGGAGCGCTCGGCGCGTACCTGCTGGTCAGAGCAGGGTTCGCGCTGCGGTCCGTCGGGCTCGACGCGAGCCGACCGCTGCGTGACGGGCTCGGCTCGGCCGGGCTCGCCGCGCTGATCGGGATCCCGGGGCTCGGCCTGTACCTGATCGCGCGCGCGATCGGCGTGAGCGTGACGATCCAGCCCTCGACGCTCGACGACACCTGGTGGCGGATCCCGGTCCTGCTGCTCTCCGCGGGGGCGAACAGCTGGGCCGAGGAGATCGTGATGGTCGGCTACCTGCTGACGCGCCTGCGCCAGCTGGGGTGGTCGGAGAACCGGTCGTTGCTGGTGCAGGCGCTGATCCGCGGCAGCTACCACCTCTACCAAGGCCTTGGCGGCTTCGTCGGCAACATCGTCATGGGGCTGGTGTTCGGGCGCGTGTGGCAGCGCACCAACCGGCTGTGGGTGCTGGTCGGCGCGCACGCCCTCATCGACATCGTCGCCTTCGCCGGCTACGCGCTCATCGGCGGCAAGGTGAGCTGGCTGCCGTAACTTCCCCATCGTTTTGGGCACTTGCGCGCCGGTGGAGCGCGCATCCACCCAAAACGGTGGGGAAGTTCGGGTCAGCGCTCTTCGAGGATCTGGTGGCGCATCCTGAGCATCATGTTCTCCGCGCCGGGCTGGACGCCGGAGTCGCCGAACAGCTCGTCGATGCGGCCGGGGATGTCCTCCGGGTCCCAGCGCTTCCCGTCGTTCGTCACCTCGGCGACGCTGGTGAACGGCTGGTAGATCTCGATGCTGTCGCCCTGCACGCCGAACACCTTGCCGCTGATGTAGTCGGAGGCGTCCGAGCACAGGAACGCGACGAGCGGCGCGACGTTCTCCGGCGCGAAGAAGTCGAACTCGCCCCGCTTGATCGACTCGTCGCGCTTGTCGCGGAACTCCTGGGGCATGAGGTCGAGCGTCATGCGGGTCAGCGCCGTGGGCGCGATCGCGTTGCTCGTGATCCCGTTCCGCGCGCCTTCCATCGCCATGATCGTCGAGAACGCGGCGATGCCGGCCTTCGCGGCGCCGTAGTTCGCCTGCCCGAAGTTGCCCAGCAGCCCCGAGGTCGACGCCGTGTGCACGAGGTGGCCGCCGCGCTTGGCCTCCTTCCAGTGCCGGACGGCGGCGCGGGTCGGGAGGAAGTGCCCGCGCAGGTGCACCCAGACCACGGCGTCCCAGTCGTCGTCGGTCATCTTCGCGAGCGTGCGGTCGCGCAGGATGCCGGCGTTGTTCACGAGCGCGTCGAGCTGCCCGAACGTCGAGACGGCGGTGCTCACCAGCGCATCGGCCGTCGCCGCCTCGGCGACGTCGCCGCTCACCGCGACGGCTCGCCCGCCGGCCGCGGTGATCTCCTTGGCGACGGACTCGCCGGCGTCGGCGTCGAACTCGCCGACCACGACGGCCGCGCCCTGCGCCGCGCATTCGAGTGCCTCACCGCGCCCGATGCCGCGACCGGCACCGGTGACGATCACGACCTTACCGTCCAGTAGACCCATGGGTCGGAGCATAAGCTCCGCAGGTCAGCGGAGGGTGACCTGCTTGCCCGCCAGCGCGTCGCGGGCTCTGCGCTCGGCATC
The DNA here is from genome assembly GCF_021245725.1 of Pseudonocardia sp. TRM90224. Lineage (GTDB taxonomy): Bacteria > Actinomycetota > Actinomycetes > Mycobacteriales > Pseudonocardiaceae > Pseudonocardia. The sequence continues at coordinate 58,227 of NZ_JAJGSX010000003.1, forward strand.
GGTCAGCGGCTCGTCGATCGCCAGCGCCGCGTCGAGGCGCGACGCGAAGGCGGCGACGGGCTCCGACCACTCCTTGGCGTGCAGCTCGCGGTCGAGGTCCCACACCGGGACGAGCAGCCCGTGCGCCCGGAACGCGCCCGCGTACTTGGTGCCCTCGCCGAGGCCGAGCTCGCCGCGGGCCTGCAGCCTGGCCAGCGCGGCCATCAGCTGCTCCTCCGGCTCCGGCCGGACCCAGCGCAGGTGCGCCTTCGAGCCGGTGTCGACCCAGTACGCGGCGCGGACGCCGGCCGCGGCGATCGGCTCGGTCGGCATGATGATCGCGTTCGCGCGCTCCAGCGTGGCCGCGACGTCCGGCGCCGGTTCGGAGCCGTCGGCGGCCGGTGGGATCCACCAGCCGAAGTCGGCGTGCATGGTGAGGTCGAGCGGCGCGTCGACGTCGATCACGTCCTGCAGCCTGACCAGCTCGGATCCGCCGATGCCGGGGCCGACGACCTGCAGCGAATCGCCCGGCTCGGCGTCCTGCGCCCAGCGCAGAGCCCGGGCGAGGTCGGCGGAGAGGTCGCCGGAACGGGTCTGCACCTGCATCCCGATCAGGATCTCGCCGTCGACCCTGACCAGCGCCGCCGCCGCGCCGGGCAGCACCGTCGCGATCGTGACCGGACGGTCCCCTGCCGCACGCAGCGGGAGCGGTGCCGTGGCCGACGGCAGGAACTCCCGCATCGCCACCAGGTCGCACTCCGCCGCGAGACCCTCGAACGGCCTGATGACGATCACGTCGTCGCCGGCGCCGTGGCAGGCCTTGAACCGCTTGCCTGATCCGCACGGGCACGGGCGGCGCGGGTTCTCCCCCGCTGCCGCCTCCGCGCGTGCGCGTGTCTTCTTCGCCATGGTCCGTCAGACGTTATCGGTCGGGTTCGGGCTCGTCGTCATCAGGCGGCTCGGCGCCGGTGACGGCCCGCACTTCCATCTCCGCGAACCGGCGCTTCGCCATGTCGTCGCGCTGCCCGACCCACGTGCCGACAGCGGCGAGCAGGAACGCCGCCGGGATCGCCACCAGCCCCGGGTTGGCCAGCGGGAACACCGCGATGTCGAGGCCGGGCAGCATCGACGACGGCGTGCCCGTGGCGGCCGGCGAGAACACCACCAGCAGCAGCGAGAGCGCCGTCCCGCCGTAGATGCCGCACAACGCGCCGGTGGTGTTGAACTCGCGCCAGAACAGCGCGTAGACCAGCGACGGGAGGTTCGCCGAGGCCGCGACGGCCAGCGCGAGCGCAAGCAGCACGGCGACGTTCTGCCCGTTCACGAGCACCGCGCCGGCGGTGGCCACAACGCCGACCACAACCACCGCAACCCGCGCGACCCCGAGCTCCGCGTGGTTGCGCCGGGTCCCGTACAGATCGCGGGAGAACGACGTGGCCGCGGCGATCAGCATCCCCGTCGCCACCCCGAGCACGGTCGTGAACACCGCGGCGGCGACCAGCCCGAGCAGCGGCGCGCCGCCGAGGCGGTGCGCGAGCAGCGGCACCGCGGAGTTGGACGCTCCGGGCGCGGCCAGCACGGTCTGCGCGCCCACGAGCGCCGCGGCCCCGAAGCCGATCACGATCACGAGCAGCAGGAACGTCCCGACCAGCCAGATCGCCCATGCGACGGAACGGCGCGCGGTCGGCCCGTCCGCCACGGTGTAGAAGCGCATCACGACGTGCGGCATGCTTGCGGGCCCGAGCACGGCCGCGATCGCGAGCGAGAGGAAGTCGAGCTTCGCGAGCGCCCCGCTGCCGAACTGCAGGCCCGGTGCGAGCAGCTGTTCCCCCGCGTGCGGGCTGTTGGCCACCGCGGCGCCGAGGAGCGCGGAGCCGTCGAACCCGTACCGGCCCAGCACCCACGCCGCCAGCACCGCCCCGGTGACGACCAGCAGGTTCGCCTTGAGGATCTGCACCCACGTGATGCCCCGCATCCCGCCCGCGAGCACACAGCCGATCACAACCGCGCCGACGCACGCGATGACGACGCTCTGCAGGAACCGGTTGTCGCTGCCGATCCCGAGCAGCAGGCTCGCCATCCCGCCGACCGCCGCGATCTGCACGACCAGCAGCAGGATCGTGATCAGCAGCGTCGCCGCGGCGACCGCCTTGCGCACCGCGCGGTCGCGCAACCGGAACGCGATGACGTCGCCCAGCGTGGTCCGGCCCGTGTTCCGCGTCCACTCGCCCACCAGCAGCAGCGCGACCAGCCACGCGACGAGCGCCGCGACGGCGAGCAGCAGGCCGTCGTAGCCGTAGACGGCGATCGCGCCGGCAACGCCCAGGAACGTGGCGGCGGACAGGTAGCCGCCGGTCAGCGCCATGCCGTTCTGCGTGGCGGTGAACCCGCGGCCGGCCGTGAAGAACTCCGCCGCGCCGCGTTCCGGTCGGCGCGAGCGCAGGACGACCACGAGGATCACCACGGCGGACGCCCCGATGGCGGCAACGTTCGCGAGAACGTCGGCAGGTGCCTGCTGGGTGAGCGCGACCATCATCGTCGACCTCCTGCAGGATGGGGGCCACCTGCTGGAACAACGAGCTTGTTGACAGATAGTAACGAAATGATCACTAAAGGTACTGGCCATGCCCTTCGATCCGAGCGACCCGACGTTCCTCGCCGACCCGTACCCGACGTTCGCGCGGCTGCGTGAGCGGGCGCCGGTGCACGCCCACCCGCTGATCGGGCTGCCCGTCGCGGTGTCGCACGCGGCGTGCTCCGAGCTGCTGCGCGGTCGTGACCTGGGCCGGATCTGGGTCGACGCCGAGCCTGCCGTCGCCTTCCCGGCGTTCAACCTGCTGCACCGCAACTCACTGCTGGAGCGGGAGGGGCCGTCGCACGCCCGGCTGCGCACACTCGTCGCCGGCGCGTTCAACCGCGGGCACACCGCACGGCTCGAACCCTCGATCAGGAAGCTCGCCGACCGGCTGGTCGGCGAGCTCGCCGCGCGCATCGCCGACGACGGCAGCGCCGACCTCATGTCGACGGTCGCGGCGGCGCTGCCCGTCGAGGTGATCGCGGAGCTGCTGGCCGTGCCGGAGCCCGCGCGCTCGGCGATGCGCGGCTGGTCGAACGCGATCGTGACGATGTACGAGCCCGACCCCGGCGAGCACCGGCGCCGGGCCGCCGAGCAGGCCGCCGCGGAGTTCGTCGAGGCGTTGCGCGGCCTCGCCGCGGTGCGCCGGCGCTCGCCCGGCGACGACCTCATCAGCGACCTCGTCGCGGCCGACCTCGACGTCGACGAGCTCGTCGGGACGGCAGCGCTGCTGCTGATGGCAGGGCACGAGGCGACGGTCAACGTGATCGGCAACGGTGTGCTCGCGCTGCTGCGCCATCCGGAGCAGTGGCAGCGCCTGCTCGCCGACCCCGACCTCGACGCGCGGTGCGTCGAGGAGCTGATCCGCTACGACCCGCCGCTGCAGCTCTTCGAGCGCACGGCGGTCGTCGACACCGCGGTCGCCGGGTACCCGGTGCCGGCCGGCACGAAGATCGCGGCGCTCCTCGGCGCGGCCGCGCGCGACCCCGCGGCGTTCGAGCGCCCCGACGAGCTCGACGTCGGACGGCAGCGCAACCCGCACCTCGGCTTCGGCGCGGGCGTGCACTACTGCCTCGGCGCTCCGCTCGCCCGCGTCGAGGTGGCCGCCACCCTCGACGCGCTGCGCCGCACGCTCCCGACGATGCGGCTGGCCGGCGAGCCGGTGCGCCGCCCCGACTTCGTGATGCGCGGCCTGACGGAGCTCCGCCTCACGGCCTAGTGCTCACCAGCACTTCGCGCTGCGGAGCCCGCACCGGGCCGAGCAGGCGGGTGAGGTGGACGACCACCAGCACGGTGACGGCCGCGGTCGCGGCGCCGATCATGTCGAGCAGGGCGTGCAGCACGACGCCGTCGGCCATGGCCTGCACGCCGGTGCGGAACGACCACGCGTAGACCACCGCGGCGAGCACCACGTCGAATGCGAAGAGGCCCCACCACACCAGCAGCAGACGGGACGGCTGCGGGCGCAGGTCGGGCGGGCGCGCCAGCGCGGTGTGCTCGATCTCGGCGAACACGGCGCCGGGAACAACGAGGTTGAGCCCTGGCACCACCCAGCCGATCACGATCGCCCGCATCGACCGCGAGGGCAGGACACCCGCCTGCTCGGCGGCGGCCGCCGACGCCTGCACCGACCAGTAGACGACGAGCACGCCGGACAGCACGGCGAGGACCGGCGCGACCCGCCCCGCGGCCGCCACCAGCGCGTCGGAAGCCGCAACGGCCGTCGCGGAGAGCGCGCCCTCGCGGCTCTGCACCAGCAGGACGTACCGCCAGATCTCGGCGCCCGCCGCGATCAGCGCCACGGCCGCCGTCGCCCACAGCAGCGGCACGGCCGTCGCGACTACCGAGCGGGCCTTGTGCAGGCTGCCCGGCACGGCGGCAGCACCGGCCTCCGGCTCAGGTCGCCACGGCAGCGGCGGGAAGCCCCACCGCGGGATGAACCGGTAGCGGGGCGCGCCCGTGTACGGCACGCGACGCTTCGGGATCTCGGGCGGCGGCAGCGCCGACGCGGGCGGCTCGGCGACCCAGCGCAGCGGCGCGAGGTAGTTGCCGCAGTGCGGGCAGAACGGCCCGCTGGAGAGCACGGACCGATGGCCGCACCGGAGGCACAGCACGGGAGCCATGGGCGCAGCCACCGGCGGCTAGATGACGACGGGCGGCACGCCGTCGCGCTCGCCGACGAGCGGCTTGCCCATCGCCTCCCACGCCTGCATGCCGCCGTCGACGTTGACGACGGGGTGGCCCTGCTGGGAGAGGAACGCGACGACCCGACCGGAGCGCCCACCGGATCGGCAGACGATGTAGAGCGGGTCGGCGTCCTCGGGGAGCTCGTGCAGGCGTCCGGTCAGCTCGCTCATCGGGATGTGCTGCGCGTCGGGCGCGTGCCCGGCTGCCCACTCGTCGCCCTCGCGGACGTCGAGCAGCACGGCGTCGGCCGGGAGCTCCGCGACGGAGACGCTGGGGACGGCTGGACCAGTCATGGCCCCAATCCTGCCACGCACGGCCGTGACACCCCGGTGAGCAGAACGACGACAACGACGTTGTGGCTGCGCGGAGGCCCGCGGAACAGCCACAACGTCGTTGTCGACGGTCTACCTAGTGCGCGACGGCCTTCTCGGCGCCCGCGCCGGTGAGGGCGCGGACCTCCATCTCGGCGAACTTGCCCGGCTCGACCGAGCGCTTGCCGCCGATGTAGGTGCCGATGATCCCGAGCAGGAACGACGCCGGGATCGAGATGAGCCCGGGGTTGTCCAGCGGGAACCAGTGGAAGTCGACGCCCTGGATCATCGACCCGCTGCGCCCGGTCGCCTCGTTGACCGGCTTGCCCGACACCGCGGGCGAGAACACGATCAGCACGATGCTGATCACGAGCCCGCCGTAGATGCTGAACAGCGCGCCCATGGTGTTGAACCGCTTCCAGAACAGCGAGTACAGGATCGTCGGCAGGTTGGCCGAGGCCGCCACCGCGAACGCGAGCGCGACGAGGAACGCGATGTTCTGCCCGTTCGCGATGATCCCGCCCGCGATCGCGACCAGCCCCACGATGAGCGCCGTCAGCCGGGCGACCCGCACCTCGGCGTCCGGGGTCGCGGTGCCGCGCTTGATCACGTTGGCGTAGACGTCGTGCGCGAACGACGCCGACGCCGTGATCGTCAGACCGGCCACGACCGCCAGGATCGTCGCGAACGCGATCGCGGAGATCAGCCCGAGCAGCAGCTCGCCGCCCAGCTCGTACGCCAGCAGGGGAGCCGCGTTGTTCTGGTTGGCCGTCGTGATCGTGCCCGGCTCGAGCAGCGCCGCCGCCCCGTAGCCCAGCACCAGCGTGAACAGGTAGAACAGGCCGATCAGCCAGATCGCCCACACCACCGATCGGCGCGCTTCCTTCGCCGAGGGCACGGTGTAGAAGCGCATCAGGATGTGCGGCAGGCCCGCCGTGCCCAGCACGAGCGCGAGCCCGAGCGAGACGAAGTCGACCGGGTTCGTGAAGATCAGGCCCGGCGCGAGCAGCGCCTCCCCCTTCGGGCTGGCCTCGACGGCGTCGCCGAGCAGCCCCGAGATGTTGAACCCGACGATGCCGAGCACCCACGTCGTCATGACGGCCGCGCCGATGAGCAGCAGGACGGCCTTGATGATCTGGACGTACGTCGTGCCCTTCATGCCACCGACCAACACGTACACGATCATCAGGAGCCCGACGACGGCGATGACGATGCCCTGCCCGAGCCGGTTGCTCGTGGGGATCTGCAGCAGCAACGCGATCAGCCCGCCGGCGCCTGCCATCTGCGCGAGCAGGTAGAAGAACGACACCACCAGCGTGGACGTCGCCGCAGCGGCCCGCACGGGACGCTGCCGCATGCGGAACGCGAGCACGTCACCCATCGTGAACTTGCCCGTGTTCCGCAGCAGCTCCGCCACCAGCAGCAATGCGACGAGCCACGCCACCAGGAAGCCGATGGAGTACAGGAACCCGTCGTAGCCGCCGAGCGCGATCGCGCCCGCGATGCCGAGGAACGACGCCGCGGAGAGGTAGTCGCCTGCGATGGCGACGCCGTTCTGCGGCCCGGTGAAGGCTCGACCCGCGGCGTAGTAGTCCGACGCCGTGCGGTTGGTGCGGCTGGCGCGGTAGACGAAGATCAGCGTGACGGCCACGAAGGCCACGAACACGCCGATGTTGACCAAGACGCTGCCCACGTTGGCACCGCTCTGGCTCTGTGCGATGAGACTCACGCGCCACCCTCGATGTGCTTGCGGATGCGCTCGGCAGCCGGGTCGAGGTGCTTGTCCGCGTAGCGGACGTAGATCGTGGTGATGGCGAACGTGGTGACGAACTGCATCAACCCGATCAGCAACCCGACGTTGATGTTCCCGAAGACCTTGGTCGCCATGAACCCCGGCAGGTACGACGCCATGAGCACGTACGCCAGGTACCAGATCAGGAAGGCCGCACTCATGGGGAACACGAACCTGCGCAGGCGCGAACGCAGCTGCGTGAACTCCGGGGACTCCTGCACTTGTTCGTAGATCGTGCGTGTAGAGCGCTCGCTCGTGGTACTCACGCCGGTCCTCTCCGTATCAGTGCCCCCCAAAATGATCACGGTCCGCACAGGGACCGCTACACACCGAACGATAGAGCAGTCACGGCAGTGACTCTGAATAGGCCAGCAGGGTGAAAACCACCCGTATGTGCGCGCGTGTCACACGGAGCACCCGTTCAGATGCGGGCCGCGTTCACCCGTTCGTCGACCACCCGAACGGTCATGTCGGCGCCTTCCGCACCCGCTCGGCGAGCCGGTCGCGGCTGAGCCCGAGCCGTTCCGGGGCGTGCAGCCGCAGCAGCACCTGCTCGGCATCCGCTGGTCGGCGGCGGGACGTGAGCTTGCTGATGATCGCCATCGTGAGGAAGGCAGCGGGCACGGAGACGAGCGCGGGCCGGTAGAGCAGCACACCGAGCGCGCCCGTGCCGCCCAGCCCGGCGAGACTCAGCGCAACCGCGCCCGCCGAGAGGAACCCCCCGACGAGAACACCGGCGATGGCTCCCACATCGGTCAGGCCGCGCCACCAGATCCCCAGCACGAGCAGCGGGCAGAACGTCGAGGCCGCCACCGCGAAGACCAGCGCGACCGCTTCGGAGAAGTCGAGGCGGGTGACGCCGAGCGAGAGCGCAAGCGGGACGGCGCCCGCGATGACCGCCGAGATCCGGAAGTCGCGGACCCGGCCGCTGCCCATCACGTCGGTCGAGAGCACGCCGGCGATGCTCACCACCAGCCCCGACGACGTCGAGAGGAACGCGGCCCACGCGCCGGCCGCGACGATGCTGCCCAGCAGCGCGCCGACCCATCCGGAGCCCAGGATCGCCGAGGGCAGCAGCAGCACAGCGGCGTCGGTGTCGCCGCTGACCAGCAGCTGCGGCACGTAGAGCCGGGAGAGCGCGCCGAGCAACGTCACGGTCATGTAGAACGCGCCGAGCAGCGCGAGCACGATCACCGCGGTGCGGCGGGCCGCGCGCCCGTCGGGGTTCGTGTAGAAGCGCACGAGCACGTGCGGGAGGCCCATGGTGCCGAGGAACGTCGCGATGATCAGGGAGTAGGTGCCGAGCAGCCCGAACTCCCTGCCCTCCGGGAACGGTGTGAGCCAGTCGGCGTCCGTGACCGGCGCACCCTCGACGACCGGGACCGGCGCGCCCGCCCCGAACTGCAGCTCGGAGTCGGCGAGCACGGTGTGCCGCCCGGTCTCCCAGCGGACCGACGCGCCCGAGTGCGCGACGCCGTCGACAACACCGGTCACCGTGATGTTGACCGGCACCTTGACCTGCAGCACGACATCGGTGCGGATCTGCACCGTCGTGCGGTCCGGGAACTCCGGCGGCGCCGGCCGGTCGAACGTGCGATCGCCGCTGAAGAAGTAGACCACCGCGAACAGCGCCGGGATCGCGAGCACGCTGAACTTGAGCCAGTACTGGAACGCCTGCACGAAGGTGATCGAACGCATCCCGCCCATCACCACCGTCGCGACGACGACGACGGCCGCGCCGACGGCGCCCGACCACGGCGGTAGCGACGTGACCGTGGCGACGGTCAGGCCGGCGCCCTGCAGCTGCGGCAGCAGGTAGAGCCACCCGATCACGACGACGAAGAGCGTGCAGACCTTGCGCAGGCCCGGGGAGCGCAGCCGGGCCTCCGCGAAGTCGGGCACGGTGTAGGCGCCCGACCGGCGCAGCGGCGCAGCGACGAAGAGGACCAGCGCGAGGTAGCCGGCCGTGTAGCCGACCGGGTACCAGAGCGCGTCGACGCCGTCGCGCAGGATCAGGCCGGCGACCCCGAGGAACGACGCGGCCGAGAGGTACTCGCCGGAGATCGCACCGGCGTTGGCGGCCGGCCCGACGGTGCGGGACGCGACCAGGAAGTCCGACGTGCTGCGTGCGACCCGCACGCCCAGCGAGCCGATGACCGCCGAGAGCAACGCGACGATCCCCATCGCCACGAGCGCGTACACGCCGGTCGTCGTCACGCCGTCCACTCTGTCAAAGCCCCCTCTCCGCGGCGCCGGATCGGGTCATGGCCTTCTCGGGTCGAGCCGATCGTGGGAAAGTCCTAGCCGCTCAGGAGCGTGCAACCGCAAAAGGGCGCCGTCAACTCCGTCCGGGATCTGCGCCTTGGTCAGCTTGCTCACGATGATCATCGTGAGGAACGCCAACGGCACCGCGACGGCCGCCGGCCGCTCCAGCAGCACCCCGAGCAGGTTGTCCGGCGGCCTGGCGAACATCGTGATGCCGGTCGAGATCCCGGAGAGGATCCCGCCGACGAGCACGCCGGCCACCGCGCCCGGCGCGGTGAGCCCTCGCCACCAGATCCCCAGCACCAGCAGCGGGCAGAACGTCGCTGCCGCCACCGCGAACACCAGTGGCACGGTCAAGGCGAAGTCGAGCCTGCTCACACCCAACGCCATCCCGAGCGGGACGGCCGTGGCGATCACCGCGGCGAGCCGGAAGTCCTTCAGCTTCCCCCGCAGGATGTCGGTGAAGAGCACCCCGGCGAGGCTCACCACCAGCCCTGACGATGTGGATAGGAACGCCGCCGCGGCGCCCGCCGAGATCAGGCCGCCGAGCGTCCAGCCCAGCCAGCCGTTCGGGAACGCGCCGGTGGGGACGAGCAGCACGGCGGCGTCGGTGTTGCCGGTGACCAGCAGCTGCGGCGCGTACAGCCTGGAGAGCGCGCCGACCAGCGTGATCAGGATGTAGAAGAAGCCGATCATCGCCAGCACGATCACCGTCGACCAGCGCGCGGCCCGGCCGTCGGCGTTCGTGTAGAAGCGCACCAGCACGTGCGGCAGCCCCATCGTGCCCAGGAAGCCGGCCAGCAGGATCGAGTAGATCTCCAGCAGCTGGGTGCTCGACTCGCCGGTCATCGGTTCGAGCCATTCGCGGTCCGTCGGCGGCGCCCCCACCACGACGGGCACGGGCGCGCCGCGGCTGAACTGCATCGAGGTGCCCTTCAGCGCGGTGTGCTCGCCCGCTTCCCACCTGACGAACCCGTCGACGCCCCGCCCGTCGATGATGCCGTACGCCCGGAACTGGACGGGCTCGACGACCTGGACGACCGCGTCGGTCCGCACCGAGATCGTCGTGTCGTTCACGAACTGCGGCGCGTTCGGCCTGTCGAACGAGCTGGAGCTGAACGAGAAGAGGCCGAGCACGATCACCGCCGGCACGGCGATCGCCATGAGCTTCACCCAGTACTGGAAGGCCTGCACGAAGGTGATCGAGCGCATCCCGCCGCCGACGACCGTCAGCAGCACGACAGCGCCCGCGGCCGCGACGCCGCTCCAGGCGGGCAGCCCGGTCATCGTGGTGAGCGCGAGCCCGGCTCCCTGGAGCTGCGGCAGCAGGTACAACCAGCCGATGACCAGCACGAACGCCGTCGAGACGCGGCGCAGCGCCGGCGAGTGCAGCCGGGCCTCCGCGAAGTCGGGCACCGTGTACGCGCCCGAGCGGCGCAGCGGCGCAGCGACGAACAGCAGCAGCGCGAGGTAGCCGGCGACGAACGCGACCGGGTACCAGAGCGCGTCGGCGCCCTCCTTGAGGATGATCCCGGCGATGCCGAGGAAGGACGCGGCGGAGAGGTACTCGCCCGAGATCGCGCTCGCGTTCGCGACGGGGCCGACGGTGCGCGAGGCGACGAGGAAGTCGGACGTGCTGCGCGCGACCCGGACGCCGAGCGAACCGATGACCGCCGAGACGACACCGACCAGCGCGATCGCGATGAGGGCGATGAGGGCAGGAGTCTCCAACCTCAGTCCTGCACGTGATCAGCGAAGTTCTGCTCGACCCGTTCAGCGGTGCGCGTGTGCCACCAGCCCAGCCCGAGCAGGAACGGGTAGACCGCAACCCCGAGCAGCAGCCACGGCAGCCGGATCCCGATCACCTCGACGCGGCCCAGCTCGGGGAAGAGCGCGAACATCAGCGGGAGCAGCCCGAGCGTGAGCGCGACACCCACCGCGAACCGCAGCGCGACCGTCAGCTGGGAGCCGATGAGGTTGCTGCGCAGCAGCTCGCCGACGCCGGTGCCCTCCTGGATGTCGACGACGGTGCGCACCGGCTTCGCGACACCCTTGCGCTCGGCGAGCACCACACGCACCCGGCGCGCCCTCAGCTCGGCGTCGGGGTCGTCCTCCTCCTCGACCGGAGCGACCGGAGCGACCGGAGCGACCGGAGCGGCGGCCATCGGGGCCACCGGCTGCGGCTCGACGACCTCCAGCTCGCCGGTGCGCTGCGTGGGCAGCGCGAACCGGGCCGGCCGGGTGGTCGGCGGCGTGCGAGGGGTCCAGACGACCTCGCCGTTCTCGGGAGGGGTGCCGGGCTCGTCGGTCTGCTCCTGTGGCAAGGTCATCCGCGCACGCCACAGCACCCGCTCCTTCGGCGGGTGCGCCACCATCGGTGTGGTGGACGCTCCGGGTTCCTCGCCCGGTGGCGGTGTCGTCGGCGTAGGCAGCTGCCTGAGCGGGCGGATCGGTGTCGACGGCGGGTTGGTCGTCGACGGCGGCGGTGAGAGCAGCCGCGCCGCCGCGGCACCCGTGGGTGGCGCGGGTTGTGGTCGGCCGTTGGCCGCGGGCTGCTGACCGGGCGGTGCGGGCGGCGGCAACGGCGACGGGACAACCGGTGGCGGCTCGGCCCGCAGCGGCGGGCCCGACCATCCGACCGGCGACACCGGGGCGGTCGTCTCGATCGCCGCGCGACCCCGCTGTTGTCGGTCCGGCCAGCCCGGTGGTGGCGGCACCTGCCCGTTGAAGCCCGCAGGCGGCTCCGGACGTTGCGGCATGACCGTCATCCCGCCGCCGACGGGCGCGGGTGGTGGCGCGCCGGGGCCCGGGGTGGCCTCGGAGTGCCGTGGCACGTAGCCGGTGGTGCTGGAGATGCCGGAGCCGCCGCGGCGGGCGTGCCGGCCGCTGGTGCCGCCGGAGCTCTTGGCCGCTATCCGGCGCTGGATCTCCTCACGGAGCCAGAGGGAGCCGGAATCGCCCTGCTCCCCCGGCTGCTCATCGCCCTCCGCAAAGCGGCGATCGGGTCCCGGGCCGTCTTCCGGCTCGGGCGCCACCGACGGCGGGGCGCCGTCGGTGAACGTGCTCACCGCTCACCCTCGCCGGGCCCGCCCCCAGGGATCACCGCTGGCTCCACGCCTGCTTCGTCGCGCGGACCAGCCGGTCCTTCAGCTCGCGGGTGTGGCGGCGGCTTACGGGCAGCTCGGCGCAGTCGGGGCCGCTGCCGACCCTGACGACGTACCCCGAGCCCGAGAGCCGCAGCTCCGTGACCAGCGGGAGCGAGACGAGGAACGAGCGGTGGATCCGCACGAAGCCGGCGTCGCGCCAGCGGTCCTCCAGCACCGAGAGCGGGATGCGCACCAGGTGGCTGCCCTCGTGGGTGTGCAGGCGCGCGTAGTCGCCCTGCGCCTCCACGTACCGGACGGCCGAGCGCGGCACGAGCTTCGTGGTGCCGGCGAGCTCGACGGGGATGACCTCGTCCTCGCCGCCCTCGTCGCGCACCGGCTCCGCGGCACCCGCCGCGCGGCTGTCGATGATCCTGCTGATCGAGGCGGCCAACCGCTCGCCGCGCAGCGGCTTGAGCAGGTAGTCGACCGCGCCGACCTCGTAGGCGTCGACGGCCCTGTCGTCGTGCGCTGTGACGAAGACGACGGCGGGGGGAACCGCCATCGACGAGAAGACCCGTGCGAGCTCGAGACCGTCGAGACCCGGCATGCGGATGTCGAGGAACACGACCTCGATGTCGGTGCGCTCCGCGACCCTCGTGCCGGTCATCGGGTTGGCCATGCCCCGGCCGGGCTGCGCGGCCGCCGCGGCCTCACGCACACCCTGGCGGCTGTTCAGGATCCGCAATGCGTCGGTGGCATCGGATGCCTTGAGCACCAGCGCGACCCGTGGGTCCTCGCTCAGCAGGTAGGCCAGTTCTTCGAGAGCGGGCTCCTCATCGTCAACCGCAAGTACGACCAGGCCGCCGGAGCTGTCGTTGCTGTCCACGATCTCCTCATCCTGCGTGTCCGGTGCTCGCGCCGGCGCCGGGACGATCACGCCCGGCTCCGTCGACTATGGTGACGGCCAATCCGTGTGAGTGCCAGAGCACAGCACCAATCGGGTTCAACCGATCACACCCCGCTACAAACCGTACCGCGCCCACATCGCTCTGACCTCGGCCGCCTCCGCGATCCCCAGCAGAAGATCGGTACCGACGGCCCCGCGGGCCGCGGGCACTCCACCCAGACCCAATCGGGCGAGCAAGGGCTTGCGGCCCTCCACGGGCACCAGTTCGGCGTCGGGGAAGCGTTCGGTGAGCACCCCGCGGGCGGTGCCGAGGCCGTCGACGATGCCCAGCTCGACCGCGCGGGCGCCGGTCCAGACCTCACCCGTGAAGAGCTCGGCGCCGCTCTGCAGCCGATCGCCCCGGCGTGCGACGACCCACTGCTGGAACATCTCGTGCAGCTGGTCCTGCAGGCCGCGCAGCCACGCCACGTCCTCGGCCTTCTCGGGCAGGAACGGGTCGAGCCGCGACTTCGACGTGCCCGCCGTGTAGAGCCGCCGCTGCACGCCGAAGCGCTCGATCAGCCCGTCGAGGCCGAAGCCCTGGCTGATCACGCCGATCGAGCCGACCAGCGACGTCGAGTGGGCGAAGATCTCGTCGGCGGCGCAGGCGAGCCAGTAGCCGCCGGACGCGGCGACGTCCTCGCAGAACGCGATGACCGGCACGCCCTTCTCCTCGGCGAGGCCACGGATCCGGTCGGCCACCAGCGCCGACTGGGTCGGCGACCCGCCCGGCGAGTTGACCAGCAGCGCGACGGCCGCCAAACCCTCGGGCGCGAACGCCCGCTCCAGCGTCTTCTCCAAACCCTGCGCGTTGATCACCGATCGGGGCACCGGCCCGCTCATGGCCGTGATCACGCCGTGCAGCCGCACCAGCGAGACGACGGACCGGTCGGATCGCTCGCCGAGCCGGCCGGGGAGGCGGGCGGCGAGCCGGTCGGGGATGCGTAGCGCGTCCATGCCGCCAAGTTACGCGTACCGGTCCGTCCGCACAGGCTGATCGTTTCGACCCAGCTCCTACACGCGAATCCCGGCGCGGAACTTCGGGACGCGCAAGGTGATCTTCATCCCGGCGCCGGGCGCGGTGTCGACGACCAGACCGAAGTCGTCGCCGAAGGTCGAGCGCATGCGGTCGTCGACGTTGCCGAGCCCGACGTGCGCGCCGGACTGGTGGGCGTCGTCGAGGTCGTCGGTGAGGCGCGAGGGGTCCATGCCGATGCCGTCGTCCTCGACGATGATCACGCACTCGGCGCCGGCGTTCTCGGCGGTGATGGTGATCGTGCCGCCGTTCGGCTTGCTGGCCAGCCCGTGCCGGACGGCGTTCTCGACCAGCGGCTGCAAGGCGAGGAACGGCAGCACCACCGAAAGCACTTCCGGCGCGATCTGCAGCTTGATGTTGAGCCGGTTGCCGAAACGCGCCTTCTCCAGGCGCACGTACCGCTCGATGTTCGTCAGCTCGTCCTGCAACGTCGTGTACTCGCCCGCCGTGCGGAACGAGTAACGCGTGAAGTCGGCGAACTCGATCAACAGCTCGCGGGCCCGCACCGGATCGGTGCGGATGAACGAGGCGATCGTGGTGAGCGCGTTGTAGACGAAGTGCGGCGAGATCTGCGCGCGCAGCGCACGGACCTCCGCGCGGTTGAGCCGGGCGCGCGACTCGTCGAGCTCGGCGAGCTCCAGCTGGCTGGAAACGTAGCGGGCGACCTCGGCGGTGGCCCGCAGCAGCACCGGCCCCGCGGTGGACGTGGTGAGCGCCGCGAGCGTGCCGACGATGTTGCCGTCGGTCTCCAGCGGCACGACGACGATTCCCCGCACTTCGCAATTGGGGTGGTCGCACGAGATCGAGGTGTGCGACGCGACCTGCTGGCGCCCGGTCTGGATCACCTGCTCGGCGAGCGAGCGGACGTCGGGTTCGTGCTGGTCGGCGTCGCCGTCCCAGGCCAGGGTGTGCGACCGGTTGTCGGTCATCGTCAGCGCGCACGTGTCGAGCAGCGTGCGCAGGTACGGGAGCGCGAACCCCGCCGACGTCGACGAGAGGCCCTCGCGCAGCGCGGGCGCCGCGAGCGCCACCGTGTGCAGCGTGCCGAACGTCGCCTTTTCCAGCGGCGTCGCGAACGTGTTCCTCTTGTTCCGGAAGAAGAGCCAGATCGTGACAACGACGAAGAGCAGCAGGAGCGCCGCGAGAACGAGCGACAAGGGAGAGCGAAGAAACTCGTCCACGATCTACCTCACCAGCCGGGACAACCGCCGATCGGCAAGCGGCTTGCCGCCGGTCTGACAGCCGGGACAGTACTGGAACGACTTATTGGCGAAGGACACCTCCCGTACGGTGTCGCCGCAGACAGGGCAGGGCAGGCCGGTGCGCGCGTGCACCCGCAGGCCGGACCGCTTCTCGCCTTTCAGCTCTGCCGCCTTTTGGCCTACCGAACGGTCGACCGCATCGGTCAGAACGGACCGCAGAGCGGCGTAGAGCTCGTCCACCTGCTCCGGTTTCAGCTTTCCCGAGGCCGCGTACGGGGAGAGCTTCGCGGTATGCAGTATTTCGTCGCTGTAGGCGTTGCCGACGCCCGCCATGACGGTCTGCTCGACGAGCAGGGTCTTGATCCGCTCGGTGTGCCCGGCGAGCAGCTCGCCGAACTCGTCGCGGGAGAGCGCGAGCGCGTCGGGCCCCAGCCGCGCGATGCCCGGCACCTCCTGCGGGTCGCGCACGAGGTAGACGGCGAGCCGCTTCTGCGTGCCGGCCTCGGTGAGGTCGAACCCGGGGCCGCCGACGTGGTCGAGGTGCACCCGCAGCTCCAACGGGCCGCGACCGGGCTTCGGCGGGGTGGCCGTGGCGGTCTCGTGCCAGCGCAGCCAGCCGGCCCTGGACAGGTGCGTGATCAGGTGCAGCCCCTCGTCGGGCTTGTCCTGGAACTCGACGGAGAGGAACTTGCCGTAGCGGGACGCGCCCGTGACCACCCGCCCCACCAGCGCGGACACCGGCGGGTCGAACGTCTTGACCGCGCTCATCGAGGCCAGGTCGATCCGCGCCACCGGCCGGTAGAGCGCGTGTTCGCGCAGGTGGTGGGCGAGCGCTTCGATCTCGGGGAGCTCTGGCACGGCAGGACCTGGTGTCTAGTTGACCGGTTGGAGCGGGCTGTCGGCGTGGCCCGGGGTGCCCTGGGTGCGCAGCCTGCGGATGACGATGCGCAGCTCCTCCTTCGCCTTGGAGCCGCCGCGCACGAGCCCCGTCCAGCGCTCGGCCGGCAGGTCGTAGCTGCCCGCCGTCTCGGCGACGACCGTCCAGGGCCGGCGCAGCCACCAGCGCACGGGGAAGAACAGCACCACAAGTGCGGCGAGGACCCACAGGTACCACGGGATGTGCACCTGCGCGGGCCGCCACAGCGCGATGATCAACCAGAACAGGAAGAGCGCCGAGAGGATGAGCACCGCCGCTCCGCGGCCGCCGTCGACGTCGTGCTCGAAGTCGTCGCCCGTGGCCGGCAGCGACCACTCGATGTTGCGGCGCACGGACCACTCACGCGAGTCGACACCGATGACGGTCTTGGTCCGCATTCGTTCCTGCCCGATCGTTCGTGCCGGTGGAGAAGAGGGCCCCTCCACTTTCCCACAAGTGGGGGTCTACGGGGAGGAATCGCTCACCAGCGGACGGGGAGGCTGGTGAGCCCGTTGATGAAGTTCGACGTCAGCCGCCGCGGCGGCCCGTCGAGCCGCGCGACGGGCAGCCGGAGGAACTCGGTGAAGAAGGCCCGCATCTGCAGCCGCGCGAACGCCGCGCCGAGGCACAGGTGCGGCCCCTGGCCGAACGCGAGGTGCTCGTTCGGCTGCCGGTGGAGATCGAACCGGAACGGGTCGGCGAACCGGCGCTCGTCGACGTTGGCCGAGACGTGGTAGACGACCACCTTGTCGCCCTGCGCGATCCGGGCGCCGGCCAGCTCCATGTCGCGGGTAGCGGTGCGCCGGAACGTCAGCACCGGAGGGTGCAAGCGCAGCATCTCCTCGACGGCCGAGGGCAGCAGCTCCGGACGTTCCCGCAGCTCGCGATAGGCGTCCGGGTTCTCCAAGAGCATCAGCACCCCGCCGGGGAGCGCGCTGCGGACCGTGTCGTTGCCGGCGACGACCAGCAGGAAGAAGAACATCTTCAGCTCGGCCCCGGTGAGCCGCTCGCCGTCGACCTCGGCCTGCACGAGCGCCGTCATGACGTCGTCGGCGGGCTCGGCGCGCTTGCGCTCGGCCAACGACTCGGCGTAGCCGAACATGTCGGCGAGCATCGCGGGAGAGCGCGGGTTGACCGGGCGGCCGTCCGCCCCGGTGACGACCGTGGCGTGCTCGGGGTCCTGGTAGCCGATCACCCTGTTCGTCCACTCCAGCAGCAGCGCGCGGTCGGCCGCCGGCACGCCGAGCAGGTCGGAGAGGTTCTGCAGCGGCAGGTCGTCGGTGACGTCCTTCGGCAGGTCGCACCCGCCGGCCGCCGCCGCGAGCAGCGTCGCCGCCCGTTCCTGGACGGTCTCGGCGAACTTCTCCAGCCTGCGCCGCGTGAACGCGCCCGTGACCAGCGTGCGCAGCCGCACCTGCTCGGGCGGGTCCATGTTCAGGATCATCCGGCGGATGAACGGCAGGTCGTCGGGATCGGGATCGCGGATCTGCGTCGCACCGAGCGAGGAGGAGAAGTCGGCCGGCGAGCGCAGTACGTGCCGCACGTCGTCGTAGCGGGTGACGGCCCAGAAGCCCGGCCCGGCCGGCCAGATCCCGACCTCGTGCTCGTCCTGCCAGCTCACGGGGGCGTCGTCGCGCAGCTCGCGAAGCGCGTCGTGCGGGACGGCGGCGGCGAAGACGCGGGGATCGAAGACGTTCGGCACGGCTCACTCCTACCCCGGTGTTCGGGATCACGGAACTCCCCGGGCCGATCCGGTTGCCGCTGATCGATCGCCGAGCGCATGCTTGAGACAAGCAAGTCGATGCTTGCTACAAGCAAAGCGTTGGTAAAGAAGATAGCGCAGGAGTTCCGCATGACCACCGAAGCCACTCCGGAACAGGCGGTTGCGAAGCCGTCGGGGGAGCTGAGCCACCGGCAGGTGCTCACGATCCTCGCCGGGCTCGCGCTGGGGATGTTCCTCGCCGCGCTGGACCAGACCGTCGTCTCGACGGCCATCCGGACGATCGCCGACGACCTCGGCGGGCTGAGCCTGCAGGCGTGGGCGACCACGGCGTTCCTGATCACGGGCACGATCAGCACGCCGCTCTACGGCAAGCTCTCCGACATCTACGGGCGCAAGCCGCTCTTCCTGACCGCCATCACGATCTTCGTGATCGGCTCGGTGCTCTGCACCTTCGCGCAGTCGATGTACGAGCTGGCGATCTTCCGCGCCGTGCAGGGCCTCGGCGCGGGCGGTCTGTTCTCGCTCGCGCTCACGATCCTCGGCGACATCGTCCCGCCGCGGCAGCGCGCCCGCTACCAGGGCTACATCCTGGCCGTCTTCGGGACGTCCAGCGTGCTGGGGCCGGTGATCGGCGGGCTCTTCTCCGGGCAGGCCACCATCGCCGGCATCGACGGCTGGCGCTGGATCTTCCTGGTCAACGTGCCGCTGGGGGTCATCGCGCTGGCCGTCGTCGCCAGGGTGCTGAACGTGCCGCACATGCCGCGCAAGCACCGCATCGACTGGCCCGGCGCGCTCACGCTCGCGGTGTTCCTGGTGCCGCTGCTGATCGTCGCCGAGCAGGGCCGCGAGTGGGGCTGGAGCTCCGCCAACGCGCTGATCTGCTACGCCGTCGGCGCGGTGGGGCTCGTGCTGTTCCTGCTGGCCGAACGCGCCTACGGCGACGACGCGCTGCTCCCGCTGCGGCTGTTCCGCACCCGGGTCTTCGCCCTCACCAGCCTCGCCGGGGTCATCATCGGCGCCGGCATGTTCGGCGGGATGGCGCTGCTGCCGCAGTTCCTGCAGATCGTCCACGGCGCGACGCCGACGGAGGCGGGCTTCCTTATGCTCCCGCTGGTCGCGGGAATCATGCTGGCCTCGATCATCTCGGGCCAGATCACCTCCCGCACCGGCCGTTACAAGATCTTCCCGGTGATCGGGACCGCGCTGATGGTCGGCGCGATGCTGCTCATGCACTTCCGGATCACCGTCGACATCCCGCTCTGGGAGCTGGACCTCTACATGGCGATGTTCGGGCTGGGGCTCGGGCAGTGCATGCAGACCCTCGTGCTGGCCGTGCAGAACGCCGTCCCGGCGCGGGACATGGGTGTTGCGACGGCGTCGTCGACGTTCTTCCGGCAGCTCGGCGGCACGCTGGGGACCGCGGTGTTCCTCTCGATCGTGTTCAGCACCGTCACCGGCAACATCGGCGACGAGTTCCGCACCGCCGCGGCATCGCCGCAGTTCCAGGCCGCGCTCGCGGACCCGGCCGTGCGGGCCGATCCCGCCAACCGGCCGGTGCTCGCCGCCCTGTCGGGCGGCGGCGACGGCGCGGCATCGAGCGTCCTGACCGACTCGTCGTTCCTCCAGCGCATCGACGAGCGGCTGGCCAGGCCGTTCCTCGCGGGCTTCACCGACTCGATGACGCTCACCTTCCTGATCGTCGCGTGCGTGCTGGCGCTGGCGTTCTTCGTGGTGCTCTTCGTCAAGGAGCTGCCGCTGCGGACGATGTCGGGCGCGCAGGCCGCCGCGGCGGAGGAAGCGGCGCTCGCAGAAGCCGCTGTCGCGGGCTCCACGCTCTCGGCCGAGGCCGCCGACGCCGAGCTCGCGTCGGCGCACGTGAACGACGGGCGCCACGCGATGGTGCCGGTGGCTCCGGCCGTCCCGGCCGTTCCGATCGTCACCGGGGTGATGTTCGAGCGGGCGATCCTCGGCATCGCGCTGCGCGCCGACGGGCGGCCGCTGGCGCAGGTCGTCGTGACGGTCGCGGACACGGCCGGTCACCAGCAGGCGCGGGTCAGCACCGGGCCCGACGGCCGGTACGTCGCGCCGGTGCCGGCGAGCGGGATCTACCTGCTGGTCGCGACGGCCGAGGCGTACCAGCCGCATGCCGCGATGGTCAGCGTGACCGAGGGCGGCGCCCGGCACGACCTCGTGCTCGCCGGCACGAGCGGCGTCCACGGGACGGTGCACCCGACCGGTGGCGCGCTCGCAACGGTCGCGCTCATCGACGTCCACGGCGATGTCGCGGCAGCCGGCACGAGCGACCACCACGGGTGGTTCCGCCTGTTCGGGGTGCCGGCGGGCAGCTACACGCTCACCGCGGCGTGCCCCGGGCAGCACCCGGTGGCCGTCCGCATCACGCTGGCGGCCGGCGAGGACGCGGAACGCAACGTGGAGCTGCCAGGCCGCTCCCGGCTCTCCGGTCTGATCACGGCCGCGACCAGCGGGGAGGCCGTCGAGGAGGCCGTGGCGACGCTGGTCGACCGCAACGGCGCGGTCGTCGCCTCCGCGGTGACGGGCGCCGACGGCGCGTTCACGTTCCACGACCTCGCGTCGGGCACGTACACGCTCGTGGCGAGCGGATACGCACCGGTCAAGCAGCTAGTCGAGGTGACCGCGGGCGCGCAGGCCACGGCGGTGATCGAGCTGCGGCCGGCGGAGCCTCAGACGCCTCAGACGCCGAAGTCGAGCGTGCCCGTCAGCACTCCCTCTTGAGCGAGCAGCCACTCCTTCGTCGCCCTGCCACCGCCGAACCCGCCGAGCCCGTCGGAGGCGAGCACGCGGTGGCACGGGACGACGACCGGGATGGGGTTGGAGCCCATGATGGCTCCGACCCCGCGGGCCGCGGTGTACGCGCTGCCGAGCTCGCCGCGCACGGCCAGCTCGCCGTAGGTGACGGTGGCTCCGAACGGGACCGTGGCGTACAGCGCTTCGAGCACCCGCCGCTGCGAGCCCGACGTGAGGCTCCAGTCGATCGGCACCTCGAACGTGCGGCGCTCGCCGGCGAGGTACTCGCGCAGCTCCCTGGCAGCGGCGTCGGTCGCCGGACCCTGTTCGAGCGGCTCCCCGAGGCGCTCGGCCGCCCGCGCGGCCGCCTCCGGCACATCGCCGAACGCGACGAGCGCGAGCCCCGCCCCGGTGACCCCGATCGTCAGCGCGCCGATCGGCGCCGGCGCGGGGATCACACTCCAGGTGAATGCCACACAGACTGTTTACAGGACTGCTCCGACAGTTCCCTGGCGTGAGATGCTCGACGGGCGGCACGAGGAGGCAGGATGTCCGGGTTGCTCAAGGCGGTGCGGTGGCCGCTGACGGCCGTGACCATCGCCGCCGGGCTGATCGTCCTCGCGTTCGTGCTGGACACCGGCCCGACGACGGTTCGCGAGCTCGCCCTCACCATCGGCGCACCGACCCTCTTCTTCCTCCTCCCGGCCGCCGTCATCTGGCTGATCGTGGCGGCGGTGCTGCACGCGCGGCGCGACTAGTTCGCAGCTCGCGGTCCATGCAAGGGCAGGAAAGCCACTTTCCGGCCCCCACAGGGCAGGAAAGTGGCTTTCCGGCCCTCCCCGACACCCGGGATGACCTCCGGCCGGAGCCCTAGGCTGGGACGGTGGCGGGTGGGCGAGTGGTGGCACCGGACGAGCCGGCTCAGGTGAGGCTCGAGCTCGGCGGCTGGTACCGCCGAGGTGGGCAGCGGTGCACCGTGCACGTCACCACCGAGGAGTTCGGCGCCGCGGTTCGTGCAGGCTTGCCCGACGAACTGGGACCGTGGCACCTGACCGGTGTCGATCCGCGCGCCGCCCCCGACGGGAGTCGCGAGTCGCACGCCTGGGCCGAAGACGATGTGCGTATCGAGCACCACGGCCGCACCCGGTCCGGTCACCGAGCCAACATGTGGATCTGGTCGTCCACCCTGACGCGATCGCATCCCCTGCTGACGGACGGCGCGACGTACGAAAAGCGGTGCTCCTACAACGGCTTCCTGCTCGTCCAGTCCGCCACTACGACCATCTGGCGCCCCTCCGCCGGGCCCACGGCCCGCGACGTCTGCGTGGTCGATGCCGTCTACACGACCGAGGGTGACCTCGTCACCTACCCCCACTACCTGTCCGTCTGGCGCCGCATTTCCCGCCGCCTCCGCAAGGTCGCCGACCAACCGGGGCCCGCGATCGGACACCCGCTCCGGGACGGCTACCGCTGGTCGGCCGCTGCGCTGGCGGAGGCAGAGGCGATGCTCGACCGGAGCACCCGACCCACCTGATCGACCGCCCCGGGAGATCACGAGCTAAGGCTGGACCAGCCCGTTCCCTCGGCGTCCAGCTTCGGGAAGAGGTCGGCGCCCAGGTGCCGGGCCGTCCAGCCCGTCCAGTCGCCGCTCGGCCACCCGTGGTGGACGACGAGGTGCCCGTACAGGTCGGGGGACAGCGTCGCGGCGACGATCTCCGTGGCGCGCTGCAGCGAGATGCGGTCGGTGAAGCCGTCCTTCTCCGCCAGCTCGTCGACGGCCGCCGCGTGGAAGGCGAAGGCCGCCGCTCCTGCTCTCTCCAGCACCGCGGCGGGCTCCGGGTCGGCCGCGGCCGAGCGGAGCACCGTCAGCAGGGGGTGGCGACGTTCCAGCAGGACGGTCGTGGTGGTGATGTGCTCGCGCAGCGCGGCGAGGCCATCGGGTTCGTCGCGCAGCCGCTGCACCCACCCGGACGGCTGATCCTCGGCCGCCGCGGCCAGCGCGGCCTCCAGGACGGCCGACTTGCTGCCGAAGGAGAGGTAGAGCGTCTGAACCGCGACCCCGGCCGCACGCGCGAGCGCAGCCATCGTCGTCTCCAGGTAGCCCTGCTCCGCGAAGAGCGGACCCGCCGCGGCCACGATGCGCCGGCGGGTCGCCTCGGCGCGTTGGGCGTTGGCCGTCGACCTGGGCACGTGCTCTCCCCTCGTTCACTGGAACGTCATTACACCATGGCGTGCCAGTATTGCATTACACGATCATCTTCCAGTATCAGGCTGATGCAGTACGTGATTGCTCGGTCGCGCCGTGCAACGATCTGGCATCCGCGGGAGAGGGAGTCGCATGGGTCGCTCAGGACGGCACGCAGCCGCGATCGCGCTGATCACGTTGACCGCGCTCGCGCCCACCGCCTGCGCCCAGCCGGATCCGACCGCGGCTATCACCCAGCCCGCGGCAACGCCGCCGCCCGAGCCGCTGCTGCCCGACGAAGGTCAGCGCAGCGCCTCTCCGCAGGAGGCGACGGACTGGACCACCGACCGGTCGCCGGGCCAGAAGTGGCTGCTCGACCCGTGCGGCCCGACCGCCTACCCGACCGACCGGCAGCGCGTCAGCTTCCGCACGGTCTCCCGGACCGGCCCCGAGTACCACAGCGCGCGCCAGCTCGGCACGTACCCGACCGCCGACGTCGCCGCGGACGTGCTCGCGGGCTTCCGCAGGGCGATCTCCGCCTGCGCAACCGGACGCACCGCCGACGGCGCCGACTGGAAGTGGGCGACGAGGGACGTGAACGGCCTCGGCGACGAGGCGTTCGTCGCGGCGACGACAGTCGGGAAGGTGGACGAATCGAGGTTCGGCGCGCGGATCGTCGTCACGCGGGTCGGGCTGATGGTGTTCATGGCCTACGGCAGCGGCGAGTTCTACACGGCGGAGGTCGACGACGAAGGAGCTCGCGCGATGCAGGACGTCGCGCGCCGGTTCGTCGACTCGCTCTGACTCACGGCTTGCGCGCCACCCCGGCCACCGCGGGGAGGTCCTCCAGGACGGCGGACTCCGCGTCGGGACGCCATCGCGTCACCGAGACGACTCCCGGCTCGACGAGCTTCAACCCGGCGAAGCACTCGGCGATCTGCTCGGGCTGCCGGCCCGCCCGGGTTGCGGCGCCGTCGCCGAGCGCGAGATGGCTGCCCGGCGGAACTGCCGCCATCAACGTGCGGACCACGGCCTTCATGTCGTCGGGATCCGGTGTCGCGTCGCCCATCACCCCGAGCAGCATGACCGCGACCGGCCGATCGAAGTCCAGGTGCCGACGGGCCTGCTCGATGAGCGACCCGGGCTCGCGTACGTCGGCACGGATATAGGTGGTCGCGCCCTCCGGCGTCGAATCAGCCAGGAGAGCACGCGCGTGCACGAGGACAAGCGGATCGTTGTCGACGTAGACGACACGGGATGCGGGGTTGATGCCTTGGGCGACCTGGTGCGTGTTCTCCATCGTCGGCAACCCGGCCCCGATGTCCAAGAACTGGTCGACACCTGCCGCGCCCGCCAGGAACCGGACGGCGCGGACGAGGAACTGCCGCGACTCCCGCGCGAGCAGGCGGACCTGCGGGTACTGCTCGACCACCGCATCACCGGCCGCCCGGTCGGCGGCGAAGTTGTCCGTCCCGCCCAACCAGTGGTTCCAGATCCGTGCGGAATGCGGAACGTCGAAACGTAAATCGGCGGGGTGGTCGTCCATTGAAAGCACTCCTCGACCTGTGAAACCGAGCGGTCGAGTCACTCTACAATCGGGTGACAGAGGTAACTAACGCCTTCCCTTTGCCTTCATTTCCTCCTGTTTCCCCAGATCCTGGTCCTGGCGTACTCGATCGGATACACGCCGTGCTTGTCGAGGAACTGCTGGTTGACCCGGTCGGCCAGGTGGATCCCGGCCCAGCACCCGCCGGTGCCGGCGAGGGTCAGGACGATCAAACCCATACCGTTCTCGACCAGGAAACCCCACACGGCCACAACGGCCGGCCAGGCCGCGAACTCGTACATTCTTCCCCCGGAATCGTTGTCCCTGCGCGCATCCGCACCACGATTTCGCGCCCCCGCGCGTGGCATGCGCCTGCGGCTCATCATCGGTCAGGCGGTCGGGATCCCTCCCCGCGCTGCCGGTCGGCGGCTGCTGCGCCGACCCTACGACGCCGCTCCGCGTAGCCAGTCAGCTGCGGAAGGTAACGGCGTCTCGTCCCTCGCCGAGGGTTGTGATGGCGTCGGGGCCGAATGATCGAGGAGACAGCTCCCCATGTCCCACCCGAACCAACCAGCTCGGCACGCCCAGCACCACCGGCCGGATGGCCTAACCGCGGAGGAGCGGGCCGTCGCCGACGCCGCGGTCGCCCGGATGCGCGCTGAGCGCGACGTCGCCGAGGCCGATGCTCGCGGTCGCCTCGCCACCGACCCGTACGGGCTCCCGCGCCATCCCCTCCCGGCGCCGACGCGCACGCCGCCGCGCAACGGCCTCGGGCTCGCCGCCGTGATCGTCGCCCCCGTCGGGATCCTGTTCGGGCTCATCCCGCTCACCGGGTTCATCGCGGTCGTTTGCGCGCTCATCGCCATCCCGCTCGCCCTCGCCGGCCGGTCGCGCGTCCGCAAGGGCCACGCAACCAACGGCGGGACCACGATCACCGGTCTCGTGCTGGCCGTCGCGGCGCTCGCGCTCGGGATCTGGGGGATCACCATCGTGTTCGGGGCGGTGGACAAGCTTGCGAACGACCTCGCCGGCCCGGCGCCCGTAGGCGCTCCTGCGGTACCGGGATCGGCGCCCCTGCAGCAACCGACCACCGGAGCGGGCACCGCTGCGTTCGGTGAGCGGGTCGCCTTCGACAACGGGCTGGCCGTCCAGATCACCGAGCCTAAGGCGTATCGACCGGGCCGGTTCGCCGCCGGGCACGACGGCGATCGCGCCGTCACGTTCGACGTCACCGTGTCCAACGATTCCGACAAACCGTTCGACGCCGTGCTGACGCAGGTCAGGGCGACCCACGGCGGCCGACCGGTCTCGAAGGTCTTCGACGCCGAGCGCGGCAGCGAGAACCCGCAGGGCACGGTGCTGCCCGGCAAGTCGATGACCTTCTCGGTGGCGCTGTCACTCGGCGGGCCGACGGGTGAGCTGCAGGTGGAGGTCGCACCCACCTTCCTCGGCGACCCGGCGATCTTCGTCGGCGAGGTGTGAGCGGCGGCCTACCGGTCCGCCTCCACCGCGACGCCGGTCGGGCACGCCACACCGGTGCCACCGATCCCGCAGTAGCCGTTCGGCACCTTGGCGAGGTACTGCTGGTGGTACTCCTCGGCGTAGAAGAACCGGGCGAGCGGGGCGATCTCGGTGGTGATCTCGCCGTACCGGCTCGCCTTGAGCGCCCGGCCGTATGCGGCGGCGCTCGCCTCGGCGGCTTCGCGCTGGACGTCGTTGCCGTAGTAGAGGGCGGAGCGGTACTGCGTGCCGCGGTCGTTGCCCTGCCGCATGCCCTGCGTGGGGTCGTGGCCTTCCCAGAACGTCGTGAGGAGCGACTCGTAGCTCACCTCGGCGGGGTCGAAGACCACGAGCACTACCTCCGTGTGGCCGGTGCGGCCGGAACACGTCTCCTCGTACGTCGGGTTCTCGGTGAACCCGCCCGCGTAGCCGACGGCCGTCGAGTGGACGCCCTCGGTTTGCCAGAACATGCGCTCGGCTCCCCAGAAGCAGCCCATGCCGAAGACGGCCGTCTCCAGGCCTTCCGGGAAGGGTGGCTGGATGCGGTGGCCGTTGACGAAGTGCGCGGTAGGCACCGACAGCGGCGTCGACCGACCGGGGATCGCCCGGTCAGCTGTGATCATCTGTGGCGGTTCACGCCGGAACAGACCCATCCGGACAGGCTACGCGCGGACGTGGCCGGGGTGGGGACCGTCGACAACGACGTAATGGCTGATGTTAGCGCTCACAAACAGCCATTTCGTCGTTGTCGACGTCCAAATCGATGTCACAGCGCGGCTGCCGCGCCCACGCCGCTCCGGGTGTCGGCCGCGGCGCGCAGCAGCGGGCCGTCGCCCCGCCCGACCGCGCAGAGCCTGCCGAGCACCCACTCCCCCGCGTCCTCGACGACGTGGCCGCGACGGCGCAGCTCCGCGAACGTCGCCTCGCCGAGCCGCGACTCCGCGACCAGCCCGCCCGGCTCCCACCCGCGCGGCGCGAACGAAGACGGGAAGGCGGTCGAGTGCCACGTGGGGGCGTCGATCGCGGCCTGCAGGTCGAGCCCGCCGACGGTGTGCGCGAGCCAGAAGCACAGCTGCCACTGGTCCTGCTGGTCGCCGCCGGGCGTCCCGAACGCGAGCCACGGCTCGCCGTCGCGGAGACCGAGCGACGGCGAGAGAGTCGTGCGCGGCCGCCGCCCGGGCACCAGCGACGACGGCAGCCCGTCGTCGAGCCAGAACATCTGGCCGCGGGTGCCGAGGCAGAAACCCAGCGCCGGGATCGTCGGGGACGACTGCAGCCAGCCACCGGACGGCGTCGCCGAGATCATGTTGCCGGCGGCGTCGACCACGTCGACGTGCACGGTGTCGCCGCGCATCACGCCGGACCGGCTGACGGTCGGCTCGCCGAGACCGGCACCGGGGCCGCTCACACCGTCACCCCGCGCGGCGCCGGCCCGTTCCGCGTACGCAGCGAGGCGCGGCCGCTGACCGTCCGGGCTGCCCGGCCGCAGCTCGAGCGACGCCGACTCGCCGATCAACGCCCTGCGCTCATCCGCGTAGGCGGCCGAGACCAGCGTCGCGAGCGGCACCGGCGCACTGTCGCCGTACCAGGCCTCCCGGTCGGCGAAGGCGAGCTTCAGCGCCTCCACCGAGTTGTGCACGGTCGCGGCCGACGCGATTCCGTCGGGATAGGCCGGCTCGGTGCCGCGCAGCAGCTGCAAGGCCTGCGGCAGGACCGGGCCCTGCGACCAAGCGCCGCCCTTCGCCACCGACCACCCGTCGCCGACGTCGACGGTCACGGCGTCCTCGTACGTCGCCGACCAGCCGGCCATGTCGTCAGCGGTGAGCAGGCCGGCGTGGTCGCGGCCCGATTCGTCGCGGACGGGGGTGCGGCAGAACGCCTCGATCTCCTCGGCGACGAACCCGCGGTACCAGGCGTCCCGCGCCGCGTCGATCTGCGCGACCCGGTCGGTGCCCGCCGCCGCGGCGGCGACCAGGAGCTTTCGCCAGGTCGCGGCGAGCACCGGCAGGGTGTGCACCCCGCTGGGCACCGACCCGCCGGACAGCCACGTCTCCGCGGAGCTCGGCCAGTGGGTCTCGAAGTGCTGGCGGACGGTGTCGATGGTCAGCGGGATGCGTGGGACCAGCGGAAACCCGCCGTCCGCGTAGCCGATGGCCGGTTCGAGCACCTCGGCGAGCGTCAGCGTCCCATGGTCGCGCAGGAGCGTCAGCCAGCCGTCCCACGCGCCGGGGACGGTGGCCGGGAGCAGGCCGGTGCCGGGCACGATCTCGAGGCCCAGTTCGTCGCGCAGCAGCCCGGTCGTCGCGGCGGCCGGTGCGACACCCTGGCCGCAGAGCACCCGCGGGGTCGGGTCGGACGCCGTCACGAAGACCGCCGGCACCTCACCGCCGGGGCCACACAGGTGCGGCTCCACGACCTGCAGGACGAACCCCGCGGCCACGGCGGCGTCGAAGGCGTTGCCGCCGCGGGCGAGCACCGCCATCGCGGTGGACGTGCCGAGGTAGTGGGTGCTGGAGGCCGCGCCACGCGGGCCCCGCTGCTCGTGCTTCGTCGGCGCCATGGCCCGATCATGGCCGCCCTGGCGGCCGCTCGCCGCACGAGGTGGCGAACTCCTCAGAGGGGTGCCGGCTCGCGACCGATCACTTCGGTCAGGTGGACGAGCCCGGCGCGCCCGTGCCCGGCGTCGACCGCCCGCTCGAGCAGTTCGGCGAACGACCGCAGCGCCGGCGCGTCCAACCCGGTCTCCTCGACGACGTCGAGCACCCGGCGGACGACCACGCCGGCGCCGGCAACGTCGACCTCCTCCGCGGAGTACCGCCCGGCGTCGAGCTCGGCCGCCATGGCGTCGATCATCCCGTCGAGCATGGTGGCGCTGGAGCGGAGGAACGGCGCCACGGCCGCACCGCTGATCCCGCTCGCCTTGGCGAGCGCGAACGAGTGCAGCAGGCCGCTCACGGACGTCCAGAAGCTGTCGTGCAGGACGGTGTCGTAGACCGCCGCGGAGCCGGCGTCGGTGCCGACGTGGTCGGCGCCGCCCAGTACGGCCAGCGTCGGTCGACGGTCGGCGAAGACCTGCTCGTCGCCCGCGTACAGGACCGAAGCGCTCGCCGTACCGATGTCGACGGTCCGAGCGAAGATCACGCCGTCGAGCGCGCGGGCGCCGTTCGCCACGGCCCACGCCGCCGTGTTGCGGGCCTCCCGTGGCGTCGACGTCGTGAAGTTGACGAGCGTGCGGCCGGCGAGTGCCACGGCGGCCGGATCGAGCACCTGGTGCAAGGCGGCGTCGTCACGCACGCAGACGACAACCACGTCGGAGGCGCGGACGGCGTCCTCGGCGGTCGCCGCGTGCAGCGCGCCCTCCAGGTCGGCACCCTTGCCGGGCGTCCGGTTCCAAACGGTCGTGGGGTGGCCGGCGGCGAGGAAAGCGGCGGCGAGCGCGTGGCCCATGGGGCCGAGGCCGATCACGGTGACCGGCGGAAGGGTGGGTTCGGGTGCCATGGGTCGAACGCTAAAGTCTGACGTCAGTGTCAGAGTCCACCGGACGTGAGGGGCGTCACATGAAGATCGGCGAGCTCTCCCGGCGGACCGGGGTGAGCCAGCGCGCGCTGCGGTACTACGAGCAGCAGGGCATGCTCGCGCCGCACCGCCGCGAGAGCGGGTACCGCGAGTACGGCGAGGACGCCGTCGGGGCCGTCCGGCGGATCCGGACCCTGCTCGCCGCGGGCCTGCCCACCCGCACGATCGCGGAGGTCCTGCCGTGCATCGTCGAGGTCAGCGACGAGGACGTGGCCTCGACCTGCCCCGACGACCTCGCCGTCTACCTCGCCGACGAGCGCACCCGCATCTCCGACGCCATCACCGAGCTGCAGACAGCGCGTGACCTGCTCGACCGGATCCTCGAATCGAGATCAGCGGCGGCCGACGCCCACCCATGAGATGCCGGCCCGGCGCAGGATGTCGGGATCGAGCAGGTTGCGGGTGTCCACGACGGTCCGGTTGTCCATCACACCGCCGATGGCCGACCAGTCGAGGGAGCGGAACTCGGGCCACTCGGTCAGCACGACGAGCGCCGCGGCGTCCTTCGCCGCGAGCATCGGCTCGTCGACGACCCTGACGTCGTCGGTCACCCCAGGCACCGCCGCCGGACAGCCGGGGTCGTAGCCGCTCAGTTCGGCGCCCTCCGCGACGAGCAGCGCCGCCACCCCGAGCGCGGGCGAGTCACGCAGGTCGTCCGTGCCGGCCTTGAACGTGAGCCCGAGCAGGCCGATGCGCCGGCCGGCGAGGTCGCCGCCGACGGCGTCGCGGATCTTGTCGACCATCAGCGCACGCTGCCGCTCGTTGGTCGCGATGCTGGCGCTGACCAGCGGCAGCTCCCGGCCGGCCGCGGCGGCGACCTGCACGAGCGCGTTGGTGTCCTTCGGCAGGCACGAGCCGCCCCAGCCGGGCCCGGGCTTGAGGAACGACTGGCCGATCCGCTTGTCGTACCCCATCCCCTCGGTCACATCGCCGACGTCGGCACCGAGCAGGTCGCACAGCTCGGCGAGCGCGTTCACGTACGAGAGCTTCATCGCGAGGAAGCAGTTGGCGGCGTACTTGACCATCTCCGCGCTCGCGGCGTCGGTGAGCACGGTCGGCGCGCCGAGCTTGGAGTAGAGCGCGGCCACCCGTTCCGCGGCGTCCTGCGCGTCGCAGCCGACGACGATCCGGTCGGGGTGCAGGAAGTCGTGCACCGCGGTGCCTTCGCGGAGGAACTCCGGGTTGCTGACCACGGCGACGTCACGCCGGTTGAGCAGCCGCAATGTGGCATCGGCCGTGCCGACCGGCACCGTCGACTTGTTGACGACGACGCACCCGCTCGGCAGCAGGTGCCGGATCTCCGCCGCGACCGCCTGGACGGCACGCAGGTCGGCGGCGCCACCCTCGCCCATCGGCGTCGGGACGCAGAGGAACACCACCTCTACGGGCTGTCCGTCGGGGCGAGAGATCGCCTCCCGGGCACCGACGACGAACTCGAGCCGGCCGGCGACCTGGTTCTCGACGACCAGCTCGGGCAGCCCCGGTTCGAGGATGTCGACCTCACCCCGGCGCAACCGGGCGATCTTGGCGGCGTCGATGTCGGCGCACACGACCCGATGCCCCAGCGACGCGAGGCACGCCCCCGTGGTGAGGCCGACGTACCCGGATCCGATCACGGCGATGCGACGGGCGAACATGCCGCGATGCTCCGCCACCCGGGTGACGGGACGTTGGATGCGCGGAAGCCACTACATGGCGATCACAGGTCGGCTGCGAGCGGTACCTCGTCGATCGCGGGGGACGTCATCCACTCCCTGACCGCGCGGGTGGCGGCGACGTCGTCGGCGTTGTAGGCGACGAGCCGCTCGCGCTGGACCATGTCGGGCGGCGCGCCGTCCATCCCGACGGCATCGCGGTACCAGCGCATCGAGTTCTCCCCGCTCGCCTCGGCGTCCTGCCAGGCGAAACCGGCTGCCGGCGCGATGCGCTTGAGGCCCTTGCCGTGGGCGCAGAGGAACCACTCGTCGACGATCGCGAAGACGTCGACCCAGTTCGGCTCGGCGATGAACGCCTCGACCTCGGCCAGCGGCGGGATGCCCGGCATGCCGGCGAACCGCTCCGCCGACGCGATCAGCCAGCGGTTCTCGGCCTGCTCGTTGTAGCAGTAGGCGGCGATCGTGCGGCCCGACGCCGCGGCGGTGGCGCGCATCCGCGAGAGCCACTCCCAGAACTCGGCGAACGAGCGCGCCTCGTCGACGGTCGGCACCGGGTCCCAGGTCGCGAACGCGCGGTAACCCGCCGGCTCGTCGCCGGGCCGGGCCCCGCCCGGGTAGCTGAGCAGCACACCCCACATGTAGGCGCCGGCCTCGCCGAAGCTCTCCATGTCGACGTCGATCTCGATGTCGGCCCTGCGCACGTGCACCGCGGGCACCTTGCGGACCACGGAGAGGTCGCGCTGCCACGCCCTGGCCAACGCGATCATGTCGTCGAGCGGGACGCCCGGCACGATCGTCTCGGCCGACGGGTCGAGCGCGGCCAGCGCCGCGACCGTCGAGACCCCGACCCCCCTGAGCATCCCGGCGACCTCACCGCGCACGACGAGGCTGACGTCCTGCACGCCGGCCAGCGCGGCCTCGCACGTCGGCCACCAGGGACAACGCCGGCACTCGGTGATCCGCGACGGCTCCGCCAGCGCGGGCTCGCCCGTCGCGGCGGCGGTGGCGACGGCGGTGCGGTCGGCGAAGCGGTCGTCGTACTCCGACATGGTGGAGCGAGCGCCGGGCCAGTGGCCGGCCCGCAGGTCGTGCCACACGACGACGTCGGCGTCCATACCGATCACTCCGCCGTACTCGGAATGCACGGTCTCCGGCAGCGGCGCCCAGCCCTCGGCCTCGAGCATGCGGTGCAGGTGAGCGAGGCGAAGCAGATCGCGCGGCTGCGAGCGCACCCTGCGCTCGGCGTCGAGCTGCGCCCGCCGCGGCCACGGCTGCAGCACCGGGGAAGTGAGCGCGCCCTCGCCGGGATCGGTGATCCGGTGGCGCACGACGATGACCGGGACGTACCCGCCGCCCGGCATCCTCACCAGCAGCTCGGCGCCGCCGCGCCGGCCGGACCGCGACGGGAGCACGGCGTTCCAGATCATCGCGGCGCCATCCGCGACGGCCGCCGCGGTGGCCGCGACCCGCTCGCGGGACGTGAGCCCGGCCGGGACCGCGGCCCAGCCCTCGCCGCACGCCTCGGCCAGCTGCTCGCCGATGCGGATCCGGTGGTCGGCAGCATCGGCCCGGCGCTGCTCCAACGCCGGATCGGGCAGCGCGCGCGGCGCGGCCGCGGCACCGGGATCGTGGTCGAGGTGGATCCGGCGACGGCAGCGGGTGAGGGCCGCAGCATCGAGCACCACCCCGTCGGAGCGGTGCGGGGCCATACCGGGCGCCCGGTTCTCGATTGCCGTCACGACGTTGAGGGTAGTGACCGACCCCGACACTCCGAGCGAGCGCCACGACACGCAGTGCGTCGCGCGACGCCCAGCGTGTCCGCCTAAGCTGTCGAATCTCGACTGATCACCTCCGTCGGGATCGAGGAAGGGTGAGCCGATGGCACTCCTGCGACGGTCCGGCAAGACCGCTGCGGACGTTTCCGCGCGGCAGCCGCTGACCGCGGCGCGGGCCAAGAGGCTGATCGGGGTGGGCAAGGTCGTCGCCCCGCTGCTCGCGCCGTACGCGATCGCCGCGGCCGGGCTCGCCCGCGCCACCTGGGACAACTACCGCGCCGGGCGCCTCGGCGTCGCGCCCGACGAGCTCGGCGCCTACTCCGGCGCTGGCGGCTCCCTGCACGCCCGCATCTCCCGCGTCGCCATCGCGCTCAACGAGCTCGACTCCGGCGCGGAGGGCCATGCGACCGGCGCGGCCCGCAAGTTCGCCGAGGAGACCCGCCCTCGCATCACCGACCTCGCCATCGCCGTGCGCGCCGCCGAGCAGATGCCGGCGACCCGCCGCCGCACGGCGTACCGGGCCATCGGCCGGGAGCTCGACAACGTCGAGGTGGCGCTGCTCAAGCACCTGGGCATCCCGACGTAGCGCTGCGCCGTGGGCCCCGTGGTCTCGCGGCGGCCTCCGGCCGAGGGCAGGAAAGCCACTTTCCTGCCCTGTGAGGGCCGGAAAGTGGCTTTCCTGCCCTCCCCGCCGGGCCCGTACTCCTGCTCGCTCACCGGGCCGGTGGTCGCTCGTCCCGGTGACTGCGGCTAGCGTCCTCGTCCGTGGAGGGCGTGCGGGTGGGCGGTGGCACTGCGCGCTCGGTCGTGCTCGCCTGCCTGTGCGCGCTGGCCACCTCGGTCGGGCACGTCGCCGGTGGCGGCACCCTTCCCGAGCTGGGCATCCTGGTCGTCCTGCTGCCGATGCTCGCGGCCGTCTTCAGCTCGTTCGCCCGGCGCTGCCGCAGCGCGACGGGCACGGTCGCGACGCTGGGCGCCGGCCAGCTGGCGCTGCACCACCTGATGGAGCTGCTGCACCCGGCGCACGTCACGGCCGCGGCGGCGTTCGACCCGGCGCAGATGGTCACGATGCACGCGCTGGTCACGCTCGTGATGGCGGTCGCGCTCCGCTACGCCGACGCCGCGGTTGCCGCCGTCCGCGCCGCCGTGCGCCGGGTGCTCCCGCGCCGCTGGGCGCGCCCGCCGGTCTCCCGGCCCCTGATCACGCTCGCCGTTCCGGCAGCCGAGATCCCGTTGCTGCTCGCGCGCACGATGGCGACAGCCGTGGCGCGCCGCGGCCCTCCGGTGGGGTGCTGACCCCTCCCCTCACCCGCCCCTCCAGGGACATCACCGGAGAACAACCATGCCTTCATCCCCACGCCGGTCCGCACTGCGCGCCGGCACCGTACTGACCGTCGCCACGGCCGCCGCCCTCATCGGGGCGGTCCCCGCGTTCGCGCACGTCACCGCCCAGCCCGGCGAGGCCGAGCAGGGCGGCTACAGCGTCGTGAACATGCGCGTGCCCAACGAGTCCGACACCGCAGGCACCATCAAGCTGGAGGTCCGGCTGCCGGCCGACCACCCGATCACCTCCGTGCGCACCACACCCGTGGCGGGGTGGACCGCGCAGATGGTCAAGGCGCCGCTGGCCACGCCCATCCAGAGCCACGGGCGCACGATCACCGAGGCCGTCTCCACCGTGACGTGGACGGCGAACCCCGGCACCCGCATCGGGCCCGGGGAGTACCTGGAGTTCCCGCTCTCGCTCGGCCCGCTGCCGTCCGACGTGACGAAGCTGGAACTGCCCGCCATCCAGACCTACGACGACGGCGAGGTCGTCGCGTGGGACCAGCCCAGCCCGGCGGACGGCTCGGAGCCGGAGCGTCCCGCGCCGGTTCTGACGCTGACCCCCGCGACCGGTGAGGGCGGCCACCACGCGCCGTCGGCGACGGAGCAGAGCGCCTCGGCGGCGACCGACACCACCGCTCGCTGGCTCGGCGGCGCCGGCCTCCTCGTCGGCGCGCTCGGCGTCGGGGTCGGCGGCGGTGCGGTGCTGCGCAGCCGGAAGTCGAACGCGGGGAGCGGCGGATGAACCGCGGCGCACTGCGCGGGGCGGCACTCACGCTGCTCTGCACGATCGCGCTGGTCGCCGGCGCCGGCAGCGCGTTCGCGCACACCCGGCTGATCAGCAGCGACCCGGCCGACGGCACGAGCCTCGCGGCCGCGCCCGCACGCGTCTCGCTGACCTTCAACGAGACGATGCAGCCCGGGTTCTCGACGGTCACCGTCGTCGGTCCGGACGGCGGTCGATACGAGTCGGGCGAGGTCACCGCGCAAGGCGGCACCGTCGCGGTCGCGGTGAAGCCGCTCGGCCCGGCCGGCACCTACGAGATCGGCTACCGCGTGATCTCCGAGGACGGGCACCCCGTCACGGGGAAGGTCGCGTTCACGCTGACCACGGCGGGGACCGCCACCTCCAGCGCGGCGCCGGCCACCACGGCCGCGCCCACCGCGGCCCCGACGACGGCAGCACAGACGACGGCAGCCCCGAGGACGGAGGCCGCTCCCTCCGCCAGCGGCGGGGGCGACGGCGGCGCGCCCGTGTGGCCGTGGATCGTCGGCGCGGTCGTCGCCGTGGCGGCGGGCGTCTTCGCGGCGCTGCGGCTCGGGCGGAGCTGAGCCGGTGACCCGTCCGGCCGCGGGTGCGCGCATCGCCGACCGGCTGGCGCCGGTCGCGTGGGCCGTGCTCGCGGCCGGCGCCGCCGTCGCCGCGGCGCTCGCCGCCGGCGGGCTCGCGGGGATGTCGGCACCGGTGCTCGTCGCATCGACGCTGGCCAGGGTCGGGATGGATGTCGCCGGTGTCGCGTGTGTCGGCTTGGCGCTGGTCGGGGTGCTGCTCCCGAGCGAGAACGTCGAGCGGGCGCACGTGCGGGCGCTGGCCGGCATGCACACGGCGGCCGACCGCGGCCTCGTCGTCGCCGCGGCGGCCTGGCTGCTGCTGGTGGTGTTCGGCACCGCGGTCCGCACCGCCGACGCGTTCGGCCGCACGGTGCTCGAACTGGGCGTCGACCAGATGGTGCGCTGGGCGACCCTGCTGTCGGCCGGCCGCGGCATGGTGCTCACCGCGGGATGCGCGGCCGTAGTGCTGGTGTGCGCGGTGGTCCGGCTCTGGGACCCCGAGCGAGTGCAGATCCGGATTCCGCTGGTCGCGGCGCTGCTCGGCGTTCTGACGCCGGCCGTCACCGGGCACTCCGGCTCGGCACCGGACCACCAGCTCGCCGTCATCACCGTGGCGCTGCACGTCGCGGCGGCGTCGGTGTGGGTCGGCGGGCTCGCCGCGCTGGTCGTCTTCGTCGCGCGCACGCGCGAACTGCTAGCCGCCGCGCTCCCCCGCTTCTCCAGGCTGGCCGCGCTGTGCCTGGTGTTCGTCGGGCTGACGGGCGTGCTGAACGCGCAGGTCCGGCTCACCACCTGGGACGCGCTGCTGACCACTGGTTACGGGTGGATCGTCGTCGCCAAGGGCGTCCTGCTGGGGCTCGTCGCGTGGCTGGGCTGGCTGGCCAGGAGCCGGCTGCGCGACGGCCGGCTCCCCGTGCTGCGCTGGGCCCTCTTCGAGACGGGGCTGATGGCGGCGGCGCTGGGCCTGGCCGCGGCCCTGACCCAGACGGGCACGTAACGCACCGTCACCAATCCAACGCATGCGTCCCGCACGTGTTGCCAGGAAAGCCACTTTCCTGTCCCCACAGGACAGGAAAGTGGCTTTCCTGAACTCCCCCCGGCCCAGTCGGGCGGGCGGGGTGGTCACGTTCGGTAGGCCTCCAGGAGCCTGAGCCAGATCTCGCTCATCGTCGGGTAGGCGGGCACGGCGTGCCAGAGCCGGTCGAGCGGCACCTCGCCGACCACGGCGACGGTTGCCGCGTGGATCAGCTCGGCGACGTCCTGGCCCACGAACGTCACACCGACGAGAACTCCGCGCGACTCGTCGACGATCATCCGCGCCGCCCCGTCGTACCCGTCGGCCTGCAGCGACGAGCCGGCGACCGCGATCGGGAGGTCGACGACCCTGACGTCCAGGCCGGCCGCGCGCGCCTGCTCCTCGGTGCGGCCGACGGAGGACACCTCGGGGTCGGTGAAGACGACCTGCGGCACGGCGGTGTGGTCGGCCGTCGCCGCGTGCGGGCCCCACGGCGACGTGTCGAGCCCGCCGTTCACCCGCGCGGCGATCGCGGCTCCGACGATGCGGGCGGCGTACTTGCCCTGGTGGGTGAGCGGCGCGCGGCCGGTGACGTCGCCCGCCGCGTACAGCCACTCGCCCTCGACGCCCTGCACGAGCCCGGAGTCGTCGACCGTGATCCGCTTGCCGGGCTCCAGCCCGACCGCCTCGACCCCGGCGTCGTCGGTGTTGGGACGGCGCCCGGTGGCGACGAGCAGCTCGTCGACGGTGATCGTCTCGTCGCCGAGCTGCAGCACGATGGTGTCGCCCTCGGCGCGCACGGAGTCGAGCTCCGCGTCGAGCCGGACGTCGATGCCTTCCTCACGCAGCGCGGCGGCGACCCGGTCGCCCGCGAACGGTTCCATCGCCGCGAGCAGCCGCGGGCCGCGCTGCAGGAGCACGACCTGCGACCCCAGCCGCTGGAACGCCTGGGCGAGCTCGCACCCGACCACACCACCGCCGAGCACACCCAGCCGCGGCGGCGCCGACTTCGCGGAGGTCGCCTCCCGCGAGCCCCACGTCCGCACGCCGTCGAGCCCGCGAACGGGCGGTGCCACCTGGACGCTGCCCGTGCACAGCACTACCGCGTGTCGTGCGGTGAGGTCGGGCCCGCCGTCGACGCTGACGCTCCGCTCGCCGGTGAGCCGCGCGTGCCCCCTGACCAGGGTGATCCCTGCGCCTTCCGCCCATTCGGCCTGGCTGGCGTCGTTCCAGTCGTGGGTGAACGAGTCGCGCCGCGCGAAGACGGCTGCGGGGTCGAGATCGGCGGTCGCGCCGGCCAGCCTGCGCACGGCGGCGACGGCGTGGCCGGTGCGCAGCAGCGCCTTCGACGGCATGCACGCCCAGTAGGAGCACTCCCCGCCGAGCAGCTCGGCCTCCACGATCGCGGCGGTGAGCCCGGCCCGCACGGCGTAGTCGGCAGCGTTCTCGCCGACCGCCCCGCCGCCGATGACGATCACGTCGAACTCGGTGGTCATGACGTGTACTCCGTGACGGCCGCGACGACGTCGGTCTCGCCCTCGCGCAGTTCGAGGATCTTGCCGGCGGTACCGGGAGCGTCGAGCAGCGCGGCCAGCACGGCGGCGGTGTCGTCCCGGGTCACCGGGCCCGAGCCGGTCGGCGGCTCGGTGAGCAGCACCTTCCCGATCCCGGGATCGTCCGTGAGGCTGCCGGGCCGCAGGATCGTCCACTCGAGGTCCGTAGCCACGATCGCGTCCTCCGCTGCCTTCTTCGCACGGAGGTAGGCGGCCCAGACCTCGTCGGCGGCGGGGTCGGGCTCCGCATCGACGTTCGGCGACGAGACCAGCAGGTACCGCCGCACGCCCGCGATGGAGGCGGCGTCGGCGAGCAGCACCGCGGCCGCGCGGTCGACGCTGTCCTTGCGCTCCGCCCCGCTGCCCGGACCCGCCCCGGCCGCGAAGACGACGGCGTCGGCGCCTCTGAGGTGCTCGGCGAGGTCGGCCGAGACGGCCTGTTCGAGGTCGACGACCGCCGCCGTCGCGCCCGCCCGCTCGACGTCGGCGCGATGGTCAGGGTTGCGGATCACGCCGGTGACGACGTCACCCCGCCCCGCCAGCAGCGCGGTCAGCCGCAGCCCGATCTTCCCGTGTCCACCCGCGATCACCACATGCACGCGGCGGACGGTACCCGTGCTACCTGTTGGGCCGCAGCGTCCACACCACTGTCAGACGGGTGGTCTCGCGGTCGTCGGCGTCGGTGATCCGCACCGAGACGGTGAACTCCGGCCGCTCGCCCGCGTCGAGCTCGGCGATCACCTCTCCGGCCGGACGGCCCATCTCGGCCACCGCGGTGAGCGGGCCCTTCGCCAGCCGGGTGTAGTGGATCTCCGACCGGACCACCAGCGGGGTGGCGCGGTCCATCACCCCGCTGAACGCGGCGAGCCCGACCGCCCCCGACGCGGTCTCGCCCAACCCGAAGATCATCGCGGCGTGCGGGCCGGCGACGTGGTTGTGCAGGTCGGCGTTGTCGGGGAGGTGCACCACGGCACGCTCCGGCGTCGTCTCGTCGAAGGTGATCCCGACCGTCTTGACCCATGGCACCGTCTGCGCCATCGCTGCGCCGACCCAGCTCGTGTCCGTCACCGGACCGACGTTACTCACGAGTAGCCTCGACGACAACACTCGCACCTCTCGCCCGATTCGTCCCTTTTATCGCTCCGTGGAATAGGGGCGGTTGTGGCTCGATGGCCCTCGTCCTGAAATCGGAAGCGACATCGACGTCGCAGGAGGTGGGCCGGTGAGAGCCGTCCGCGTACACGCGTACCACGACGATCCGAAGATCGACGACATCCCCGAACCGAAGCTCGCGGGGCCGCTCGACGTGATCGTCAAGATCGGCGGGGCGGGGGTCTGCCGGACCGATCTGCACATTCTGGAAGGCCAATGGGCCGAGGCGATGGGTCCTGAGCTGCCCTACGTCATCGGCCACGAGAACGCGGGTTGGGTGCACGAGATCGGGGAGGGCGTCACCAACGTCGCCGTCGGCGACACGGTGATCCTGCACCCGCAGCCGAGCTGCGGGCTCTGCCTCGCCTGCCGCTCGGGCCGCGACATGCAATGCGAGAACGCCTTCTTCCCGGGACTCTCGAACAACGACGGCGGCATGGCCGAGTACCTGCGCACGACGGCCCGGGCGTGCGTGAAGCTCAATCCCGACACCAACCCGGCCGACGTCGCCGCGCTCGCCGATGCGGGCATCACGGCGTACCACGCGGTCCGCAAGGCCGTGCCGAACCTCTACCCGGGCACCGCCGCCGTCGTGCAGGGCGCGGGCGGGCTCGGCCACATCGGCATCCAGTGCCTCGCGGCGCTGACCGCCACGAAGATCATCGTCGTCGACCGGAACCCCGACGCGCTCGCTCTCGCCAAGCAGATCGGCGCCGACGAGACCGTGCTCGCCGACGGCACCCACATCGACGCCGTGAAGGAACTCACCAACGGCGCGGGCGCCAACGTCGTCTTCGACTTCGTCGCGGAGCAGGGCGCCGAGAACGACGCATGGCAGATGACGGCGCCGGCCGGATCCCAGTTCATCATCGGCTACGGCGGTGAGCTGCGCATTCCCACCCTCGATTTCGTGGGCGGCGAGAAGAACGTCATCGGCAACATCGTGGGCACCTACAACGACCTCGCAGAGCTCATGGTGCTCGCCCAGGCCGGCAAGGTCACCTTGCACACGAAGCAGTACCCGCTCGATGCGGCGCTCGATGCGCTCCACGATCTCGACGCCGGTCGGGTACGCGGCCGCGCAATTCTGGTTCCCTGACGCGAGAGGCCCCACCACATGTACGAGAAAGATGGCGAGAAGTACTTCATCGTCGACTCACACAGCCACTTCTGGGACGCGAGCCGGGAGAACTGGAAGCCGGGCGCGGAGCAGTTCGCGAAGGGCTGGATCGACTGCTTCTACGGCTACCACCAGCTCGGCCCGCCGGAGACCCACTGGGACTACGAGCACTACCTGAAGGTCTCTCCCGAGGACTTCGAGAAGGACATGTTCCAGGAGGGCCACGTCGACTACGCGATCTTCCAGTCGACGTACCTCAAGGAGTGGTACACCACCGGCTTCAACACCGCCGACCAGAACGCGCAGCTGCTGGAGAAGTGGGGCGACCGGCTCATCGTCAACGGGCGGTTCGACCCGCGCGAGGGCGACGAGGGGCTCAAGCAGCTCGAAGCCGACTGCGCGAAGTACCACCACAAGGGCGTGAAGCTCTACACCGCGGAATGGAACGGCGACTCCCGCGGCTACAAGCTGACCGATCCGGAGGCATACCGGTTCCTGCAGGCGGCGCAGGACCTCGGGATCAAGAACATCCACGTGCACAAGGGCCCGACGATCTGGCCGTTGGACAAGGACGCGTTCGACGTCGCCGACGTCGATCATGCCGCGACCGACTTCCAGGGCCTCAACTTCATCGTCGAGCACGTCGGGCTGCCGCGCATCGAGGACTTCTGCTTCATGGCGGTGCAGGAGCCCAACGTCTACGCCGGGCTCTCCGTCGTGATCGGCGGCCTGATGCACGCCAGGCCGAAGTTCTTCGCGAAGGTCATCGGCGAGCTGATGTTCTGGGTCGGCGAGGACAAGATGCTCTTCGGCGGCGACTACAACATCTGGGTGCCGAAGTGGCAGGTCGAGGGATTCGTCGACTGGCAGATGCCCGACGACGAGGCGTTCACCGATTACGCCAAGCTCACGACCACCACCAAGAAGAAGATCCTCGGGCTGAACGCGGCCAAGCTGTACGACATCCCCGTGCCGGCCGAGCTGCAGCTGCCGACCACGGCCGACGAGTCGATGCAGCCCGGCGAGGAGCTGGTGGACAACACGGCTGGTGCGCAGGCGTGAACCTGCGCGCCCGCGTGTGGGACGCGTTGACGACGGTGCTCGATCCCGAGCTGGACGAGCCGATCACGGATCTCGACTTCGTCGAGTCGTGCACCGTCGCCGACGACGGCGTGGCCACGGTCGTGCTGCGGCTGCCGACGTTCTTCTGCGCGCCGAACTTCTCGTTCCTGATGGTCGCCGACGCCTACGACGCGGTGTCCGCGCTCGACGGCGTGACCAGGGCCGACGTCAGCCTGGCCGACCACCACGCCGCCGCCGAGATCAACGGTGGGGTCGCGGCGCAGGCCGGGTTCGTCGGGACCTTCGGCGATGAGGCCGTCGCCGAGCTGGACGAGCTGCGTGCGCAGTTCTTCCGCAAGGCGGCGCTCGCCGGGCAGGACCGGGTGGCCCGACCGCTGGTCGACGCCGGCATCGGGCCCGAGGAGCTCGCGGGCATGTCGCTCGGCGAGCTGCTCGACACCCCGGAGCTGGCCAGGATGCGCAAGCGCCGGGCGGCCCTCGGCCTCCCGCACGGCGACGACGCCCCGTTGCTGATCGACGGCGACGGGCGGCGGATCACGTCGGAACAGGTGCCACTGCACCTGCGGCGGGCCCGCCTGCAACGGATCGGGATCGAGACGAACGGGGAGTACTGCAAGAGCCTTCTGCAGACCCGCTACCCGGCAGGAGCCGCGGCCGGGCGCGGGTAGGGGGAGGTCAGGAAAGTCCAGCCGCAGACACGTGTTGAACGAACGGCACTTTCGTCCAAACCTATTGGACGAACGTGCCGTTCGTTCAGGCCTCCCGGCCCGGCGACTGCGGCAGGCAGGAACACGACGCCCCTCGGGCGGGCGGGCCGGGAGGGGTGCCGGGAAAGTGGCTTTCCCGGCGTGTGAGGCCGGGAATGTGGCTTTCCCGGCAATATGTGCGACCCGCACCCATCCCGCGTAGCGACTCGGGTGCACGGCCAGGGCTGGCTGGGATGTGCCAGGAAAGTGGCTTTCCTGTCCTCTGGCGCCAGGAAAGTGGCTTTCCTGGCAACGTAGGTGTGTCCCGCACCCATCCCGCCTTCGCGGGACCATCTTGCGTGAAGGTGGCTTTGCTGACCTCACGGCCGGCCACGCGCGACCAGTACGCGGAAGAGGTTCGCCAGCTGGTACGCCCCTGCCGGCGTGCGGTTGCCTTCCAGCCGCGTCAGCACGGCGTTGCGGACGGCCTTCGCGCCGGCGGCCGCCACCGCGCGCCGGCCGATGCCCGACGCCAGCGCGTCGGCGAGCAGCGCGTCCGCGTCGGGGTAGGTGAACGGGCACGGCACCTCGTCGATCGTGGCGTCCACGAGGCCGGCCAGCCCGGCCAGCTTGACCAGGCGGGCCGGCTCGGTCACCGGTGGTGGGCCGCCTGCCGAGCGCGCGGGCGGCACCCACGGCGCCAGTGCCTCCCCGAACGCGCGCACGTCGGACTCCGATTCGCGCCCCCACACCGTCGCGACCACGAGCCCGCCGACCGCGGCGGCCCGACGCAGCACGAGGACCGGGTTCGTCACGTGCGCGAGCAGCTGCACCGCCGTGACGACCTCGAACGGACCGGGCGGTGGGTCGTGCGCGTCGCCGACCCGGAACGTCGCCGACGGCACGAGCTCGGCGGCCGCCGCGACGGCGGAGCGGTCGACGTCGATCCCGGTGACGAC
The DNA here is from genome assembly GCF_021245725.1 of Pseudonocardia sp. TRM90224. Classification (GTDB taxonomy): domain Bacteria; phylum Actinomycetota; class Actinomycetes; order Mycobacteriales; family Pseudonocardiaceae; genus Pseudonocardia. The sequence goes on from NZ_JAJGSX010000003.1 coordinate 101,474, forward strand.
AGCGCCGCTCGCGACCGCGGCCGCGGCGAAGGCGCCCGAGCCGCAGCCGAGGTCGAGCACGGTCGTCCCCGATCCGATGCCCGCGCGGTCGAGCACGGCGTCGTAGAGCGCGGCGCCGCCCTCCATCTCAGCCCCAGACGTCCTGCGCGACCTCGACGATCAGGCGGAGCTTCGCGAACTGCTGCTCGCGGGTCAGCTCGTTGCCGTCGACGGTCGAGGAGAAGCCGCACTGCGGCGAGAGGCACAGCTGGTCGAGCGGCACGTAGCGCGCCGCCTCGTCGATCCGCCGCTTGAGCGCGTCGGCGCTCTCCAGCTCGCCGCGTTTGGTCGTGACCAGCCCGAGCACAACCTTCTTGCCCTCCGGCACGAACCGCAGCGGCGCGAACCCGCCGGAGCGCTCGTCGTCGAACTCGCAGAAGAACCCGTCGACGGCCAGCTCGCCGAACAACGCCTCCGCGACGAAGTCGTACCCGCCCTCCGCGGCCCACGACGAACGGAAGTTGCCGCGGCACATGTGCGTCGTCACACGCATGTCAGCCGGCCGGTCCGCGATGGCGGCGTTGATCTGTCGGATGTAGCGCAGGTGCTGGTGCTCGGCGTCGTCGCCCTTCGCCGTCAGCTCGGCGCGCTGCGCGGGGTCGTTCAGGTAGGCCAGCGAGGTGTCGTCGAGCTGCAGGTAGCGGCAGCCGATGTCGTACATCGCGCGCACCTGGTCGGCGTACGCGGCGGAGAGGTCGCTCCAGAACTGCTCGATGTCCGGGTAGACGGAACGATCGACGGCGGCCGTCCCGCCGCGGTAGTGGACCATGCTCGGCGACGGGATCGTCAGCTTGGGCAGCGCGGTGGTCGCCTTGCCCGCGAGGAACCGGAAGTGGTCGGCGAAGATCGGCTCGGCCAGCCGGACCCGCTCGGCGATCGCAAGACCCGCCGAGGTGAACTCGCCCTCGCCGGCCGCGTTGCGCATCTTCACGCGGATCTGCTCGTCGGTCTTCCTGATGCCGCCGAGCTGGTAGATGAAGTCCATGTGCCACGACGTGCGGCGGAACTCGCCGTCCGTCACCGACTGCAGCCCGACCTCCTCCTGCGCCGCGACGACGTCGGTGATGGCGGCGTCCTCCGCGGCCCGCAGCCCCTCGGCGTCGAGTTCGCCCGCGGCGTGGCGGGCCCGGGCGTCGAGCAACTCCGGCGGGCGGAGCAGGCTGCCGACGTGGTCGGCCCGGAACGGAGCGTCGTTGCTCTGCATACCGGCCACGGTAGCGCTGTGTGAAGCTGGACGCCGTGGATCACGGAGTAGTGACGTTCCTGACCGACTACGGCATCGAGCCGCTGACGCTCGCCCGTTCCGTAGAGGAGCACGGGTTCGACGCGCTGTTCCTCACCGAGCACACGCACATCCCGACCAGCCGGAAGTCGCCGTGGCCAGGCGGGGCCGAGCTGCCGCCGCGGTACTCGCACACGTTCGACCCCTTCGTCGCGCTATCCGCGATGGCCGTCGCGACGAAGCGGATCGCGCTGGGCACGGGGGTCTCGCTCGTCGCGCAGCACGACCCGATCTCGCTCGCGAAGACGGTCGCGAGCGTCGACCGGATCTCCGGCGGACGCTTCGAGCTCGGCGTCGGACCGGGCTGGAACAAGGAGGAGATGGCCAACCACGGCGTCGACCCGAAGCGGCCGACCGCGCGCATGCGCGAGCACGTGCTGGCGATGCAGGCGATATGGAGCGCGGACGAGCCGGAGTTCCACGGCACGTACGTGGACTTCGACCCGATCTGGTCGTGGCCGAAACCCACCCGCCGTCCGCCCGTGCTGATCGGTGGCGGCGGGCCGACCGTGCTGGACAGGGTGCTCGAGTACGGCGACGGCTGGATCCCGCTGCGCGTCACGCTCGAGACGCTGCCGGAGTACGCGGAACGCATCGTGGAGCTGCGCAGCCGCGCGGCCGACCTGGGGCGGGGGCCGGTCGACGTCACGATCTACGGCGCCGTCCCGGAGCCCGCGGCGATCGCCGCGTACGAAGAGGCCGGCGTCGACAGGGTGCTCTTCGAGCTCCCGGACCGGCCCGACGCGCTTTCGCTGCTCGACGCCTGGGCAGGGCTGCGTTCTTGAGGCTCACAGCCCGTCGGCCACGGCCCGGACGGCGCGTTCCAGCTCCCACCGCCGCGCGGTGAAGTCGGCGTGGGTCACCGACACCCCGAGCGCGCCGGTGACCTCGCCGTCCGTGCCGTGCACGGGTGCGGCGACGCCGGCGCGACCGGGGAGGAACTCCTCGACCTCGACGGCGGCGCCGTCGGAGCGCACCCGCATGAGCTCGCGGTCGAGCGCCCTGCGGTCGGGCACGGTGTGCGGGGCGAGCTTCGGCAGCCCGCTGCGGGAGAGCACGTCGACGAGCCGGCCGGGGCGCAGGCCGGCGAGCATGACCTTGCCGGCCGCGGTGGCGTGCGGCGCGGTGGGCTCGCCGACGCGCAGCACGCCGGGGCACGGGTGCTCGGCGCAGTCGTCGACGTGCGCGACGACGACCTCCTCGTCGCGGAAGACGGTGAGGTAGCAGCCGGCGCCGATGCTCGTGTGCAGCTGCCGGAGCGCCGCCACCACCTCGTCGGACGGGCGGACCTGCGCGGTGAGGCTGCGGTGCAGCTCGCCGACGCGGTAGCCGAGCCCGTAGCCGCGCACGCCTTGCAGCCGCACGAGGTAGCCCTCGTCGACGAGCGTGCCGAGCGCGCGGTAGACCGTGGGGAGCGGGCAGCCGAGCCGCCGGGCGATCGCCTTGGCGGTCACGCCGTCCCCTGCGGCCGCGACCGCCTCGATCACCCGCAAGGCTCTGGTGATCGAGGAACCGGACGTACGCTCCGGTGCCACGGCTCCAGTGTTGGGTACGCGGGGACGTGACGCAGCTGACCGATCGGACGGGAAAGTGGTGCAAACGATGGACGACGCGCAACTGCACAAGCGGATCGACGAGCTGGTCGCCGAGGAGCACCACCTGGAGCGCGGCCACGCGGGCCGCGGGTTGACCGAGGACGAGCAGCGCAGGCTCGGCGATCTGAGCGTCCAGCTGGACCGGTACTGGGATCTGCTGCGCCAGCGCGACGCGCGACGCAGGGCCGGCCAGGACCCGGACGCCGCGCAGGAACGGGCCGCGAACGTGGTGGAGGGCTACCAGCAGTAGGCGGTGCTGGCAGCATCGGTGTCGTGCAGGTGACGCCGGTGCGGCCCGAGGTGCTCGTCGAGCTGGTCGCGGAGCTGGTCGCGGGCCGGGCGGGGCGGGTGCGGGCGGTGGTGGACGGCCCGGACGAGGCCGGTACCGCCGAGTTGGGCGCCGGTGTGGCCGGGCGGCTGCGCGAGCTGGGCCGGGCGACGGTGCTGGTGTCGGCGTGGGACTACCTACGGCCGGCTTCGGTCCGGCTGGAGTTCGGCCGCGAGGACCCCGACGAGCTGCTCGACGGCTGGCTGGACGCGGGCGCGTTGCGCAGGGAGGTGCTCGATCCGGCCGGCGTCGACGGTTCGGGTCGGGTGCTGCCGCGGCTGTGGGATGCGTCGGTGGACAGAGCGTTCCGCGATACGAACTACGTGTCACTACCACCCGACGGCGTGGTCTTGATCACCGGATCGATGTTGCTCGGCCGGGGTCTGCCACTCGATGTGGCGGTGCACCTACGGATGGGTGAGGCTGCAATGCGGCGCAGCTTCCCTGCCGATCGGCGCTGGATGTTGCCTGCTTTTGCCCGCTACGCGGCCGAACGGGACCCGAAGGCCATGCCGATCTGGTCGTCCTTGCCGATCATCCGAACCGACCTGCCGTCCGCCGCTGACACGGGCGGGCGATTGCCCCTACCGGTACCTTGGCTCCAGACCACATCGGCCGGCACCAAGATCGGGGGAAGCCAAGCGAGCAGCAGCCCGGGGATCGATCCAGGACCCCACCTACCTGCGAACCCGCACCCACCAGCATCATGATCGACATCAGGCCAGGCTCTGAGGCAACCCTCACCAGCAAGGCCCGACAAGATCCTCAAGGCAGCACAGCGAGCCTGAAGGAAACGATGCGAGCGGAGCGAGCGACAGACCCGTGAGGGACGAGTGAAGCAAGCCCTCAAGGCAAAGCGAGCGCAGCGGACGAGCAAGGCAAGCAAGCCACACGGCAAGCCGAACAGGGCCAGCAACGCAAGCCGACCAAGGCGAAGCGAAGCGAGCCCCACAGGCAACGCGAGCGAAGCGAGCGAGCAACAGGGCAAAGCGAAGCGAGCCCTGGAAGCAATGCGAGCGAAGCGAGCGAGCGGCCCGAGAGGCGAAGCGAGCCGAAGGCGAGCGAGCCAGGGAGGGGGTCCGGGGGGCGAAGCCCCGCCGGGCGGGGTCTGGGGGTTGCACCCCCAGGAAGGACGGCACGATGACCGCAGCGAAGCGCAAAGCGCGAGCAGGGTTCACCGATTCATCGTGCGCGAGGAGGGAGTTGAACCCTCACGTCCTTACGGACACACGGACCTGAACCGTGCGCGTCTGCCATTCCGCCACTCGCGCTGACGAGAGAAAAAGTAGCACGGCTGGACCGGAGGTTTCACCGGGGTCTACCTCATGGTGACGGTACCGCTCCACGCTGCCAGCTAGCACAGATACGATCGGTACTGCATGCAACACGCCGATGCGAACGGAGGAAGATCGGTTGGGCCGCGTGGGGAGGTTCGAACGCCGTCTGCAAGGGATGGTGGGCGACGCATTCGCGCGGGTCTTCGGTGGCAGCGTGGTTCCGCAAGAGGTGGCCCAAGCACTGCTCAGGGAAGCCGAGGACCACATCGAGGAGCTCGCGGGTGGGCGTTTGCTTGCGCCCAACCGTTATACGGTGCTGCTCAGCCCCTCCGATCTCGAACGCATGGCCGGTGACTGGGGGCAGATCGTCGAGTCGCTCTCCACCTACGTCACCGAACAACTCGCCGACCAGGGATGGGACACCTACGGCGAGGTCGTAGTCTTTCTGGAGCGCTCCGATGCGCTGCACACGGGACAGTTCCGCACCCGCTCGTCCGTGGACCCCGACGCTTCCCGCCGGGACGCCATCCGAGCACGCGACGCAGGAGAAGCACCCATGAGCCAGCAACCGGGCCACCCCGAGGAGAACGGGCAGTACGGATACGACCGTGGTGCCCCCGGCGGATACGGGCAGCAGCAGACGTATGCCCCGCCTGCCTACGACCAGCGCCAAGGGGGGTATGACGAGCAGGCCCAGCAGGGCGGCTACCCGCCTCAGGGCGGCGGGTACGGCGGCCAGCAGGGCGGCGGCTACCCGCCTCAGCAGAGCGGCGGCTACCCGCAGCAGGGCGGCGGCTACGACCAGGGCTACCAGCAGGGTGGCTACGAGCAGGGCGGCTACCAGCAGGGCGGCGGCTACGAGCAGGGCGGCTACCAGCAGGGCGGCTACCAGCAGGGTGGTTACGACCAGGGCGGCGGCTACCAGCAGGGCGGGTACGACCAGGGCGGCGGCTACCAGCAGGGTGGCTACGACCAGGGCTACCAGCAGGGTGGCTACCAGCAGGGCGGCTACCAGCAGGGCGGCTACCAGGGCGTCGCGGCCTCGCTGAGCCTCGACGACGGGTCCGGTCGCACGTACGAGCTCACCCAGGGCAGCCACGTGATCGGTCGTGGGCAGGATTCCGCGTTCCGTCTGCCGGACACCGGTGTGTCGCGCAGGCACCTGGAGATCAGCTGGGACGGGCAGTCCGCCACACTGTCGGACTTGGGTTCCACCAACGGGACCACGGTCAACGGCAACCCGGTGCAGACCTGGCAGCTGAACGACGGCGACGTCATCAGGGTCGGTCACTCGAGTCTGATCTTCCGCACCCAGTAGTCGACCGGACGTCGAGGAGAGAACGGGGTTCGCCGCGAGTGCCGGAGTTGGTACTACAGCTGACCAGGGCGGGCTTCCTGGCCTTGCTCTGGTTGTTCGTGCTGGTCGCTCTGCGGGTGGTGCGCTCCGATCTGTATGCGGCGTCCGGGTTGCGGGCGCTCGTTCCCGGTGGTCGGACCGCTCCGCGCACCAGTAGGGGACGCACGGCCCGCCAGCTGCTCGTGACGCAGGGCGCTCTGGCGGGCACGCGTGTTTCGCTCGACGCCAGGCCGATCTTGATCGGCCGGGCCGACGACTCGACGTTGGTGCTCGACGACGACTACGCATCGACCCGGCATGCGCGGATCTCGCTGCAGGGCGAGGAGTGGTACGTCGAGGATCTCGGGTCGACCAACGGCACGTACCTTGATCGGGCTAAGGTCACCGGACCCACCCGGGTACCCCTGGGGGTTCCTGTCCGCATCGGCAAGACGGTGATCGAGCTCCGATCATGAGGCGCCGTCAGTGCGTCGGGCTTCCGGGCCCGGCGCGAGCGCCTGGTCGGGTCGACCGCTTTGCCCCCGATCGAAATCGCGGAGTCGCACGATGACGCTGGTCCTGCGCTACTCCGCCCGCAGCGACCGCGGGCTCGTCCGGCAGAACAACCAGGACGCGGTGTATGCCGGTCCTCGACTGCTGGCGCTGGCCGACGGTATGGGCGGGCACGCCGCCGGTGAGGTGGCGTCCTCGCTCGTGATCTCGGCGTTGGCCCCGCTGGATGAGGACGATCCCGGTGACGACCTGCTCGCCGAGCTCCGCGACGCGACGATCGAGGGCAACGCCGCGATCACCCGGCACGTCGCGGAGGCGCCCGATCTCGAGGGCATGGGCACGACGCTGACCGCGATCCTGTTCGCGGGGTCCCGGCTCGGGCTGGTGCACATCGGGGATTCGCGCGCCTACCAGCTGCGTGAGGGCATGTTCAGCCAGATCACGAAGGACGACACGTTCGTCCAGTCGTTGATCGACGAGGGGCGGATCACGGAGGAGGAGGCGCACACGCATCCGCAGCGTTCGCTGCTGCTGCGCGCCATCACCGGCCAGGACGTCGACCCTTCGCTGACGATCCGCGAAGCCAGGGCGGGCGACCGCTACCTGCTGTGCTCCGACGGTCTGTCCGGCGTGGTGAGCGACGAAACGCTCGCCGACACGCTCGCGGCCTACCGCGACCCGCGTGAGTGCGCCGACCGCATGATCGAGCTGGCACTGCGCGGCGGTGGGCCCGACAACATCACCTGCATCGTGGCCGATGTCGTCGACATCGACTTCGGTGAGGACGCCCCGATCGTCGGCGGCGCGGTCGGTGACGGCAGCGAGGACACGCCGCCGGATTCGGCGGCGGCGCGCGCGTCCGCCACGACCATGACGCGCACCGCTCCGCAGCGGGTGGTCGCCAGCGCGCCGGCGCCGGTGCGCAAGCGCAGGCCGCTGCGTGTCGCGCTGGTCGTCATCGCGGTGCTCGCGGTGGTCGTCGGGGCAGGTGCGCTCGCCAGGATCTGGGTCATGCAGCAGTACTACGTCGGGGCCGACGGCGAGCAGGTCGCGATCTTCAAGGGCGTGCGGGGCGAGCTGCTCGGGCTGTCGTTGCACGAGGTCCAGGAGCGCACCGACATCCGGCTGAACGACCTCCCGGAGACCGAGCAGAGCTCGGTCCGCGAGGGGATCATCGCCTCGGACGGGCTGCGCGGCGCGCACGGCCTCGTCGTCCGGTTGCGGGCGATGCGGCTCGAGCCCTGCCTGCCTCCGGCGCCGCCCGCGACGACCCCGCCCGCGACGAGCACCCCGCCGACCGCTGGTGCGACGGCCACACCGCCGTCGAACGACCCCGCCGTTCCCGGCGGGGCGGCCGCGCCGACCGCCGATCCCAACGTCACAACGCTCCAGCCCCCGGCGCAGAGGCCAGGCTTGGACTGCCGGCCGGAGAGCTGATGGCGGCGCCCAGCACCGGCCTTCCGCCGAACCCAGCGCAGGCGACGCCTGCACCGTTGCCGACCGGCCGCGGCATCGAGCTGGTGCTATTGGCGTTCGCCGCGGTGCTGGTGACGGGCGCGCTCGCGCTCGTCGAGGCCAACCAGAAGCAGGAGCTGACCACGCAGCTGCTGTTCGTCGGCGCTGCGTTCCTCGCGATCTTCACCGCGGCGCACTTCGCGGTGCGGCGGTTCGCGCCCTATGCGGATCCGCTGATCCTGCCGTGCGTCGCGCTGCTCAACGGCCTCGGTCTCGTGATGATCCATCGGCTCGACCTCGCCAACGCCGACAAGGCGGCGGTGCGCGGTGCGGATCCGGCCGTCGAGCTGATCGGCCGTCAGATCATCTGGACGACGGTCGGGCTCGCGCTGTTCATCGGCGTGCTCGCGCTCGTCAAGGATCACCGCACGCTCGCCCGCTACGGCTACACCGCGGGTTTCGCGGGCATCATCCTGCTCGCTCTGCCGGGGTTGCTGCCGTCGGCGATCTCCGAGGTCAACGGCGCGAAGCTGTGGATCAGGGTCGGTCCGGTCGGCATCCAGCCCGGCGAGTTCGCGAAGATCCTGCTGATCGTGTTCTTCGCCGCGTTCCTGGTGCAGAAGCGTGAGCTGTTCACGACGGCGGGCCGCCGGTTCCTCGGCATGGAGCTGCCGCGTGCCCGCGACCTCGCCCCGCTGCTCGTCGCGTGGGGGCTCTCGGTCGGGGTGCTCGTGCTCGAGCGCGACCTCGGCACGTCGCTGCTGTTCTTCGGCATCGTGCTGGTGCTGCTCTACGTCGCCACCGAGCGCATCTCGTGGATGGTCATCGGCCTGACGTTCTTCATCGGCGGCTGCGTGATCGCCTACCAGCTGTTCAGCCACGTCCGGGTCAGGGTGCAGGGCTGGATCGACCCGTTCGCCGACTTCGAGCGCACCGGCTTCCAGATCGGGCAGGCGCTCTTCGGGCTCGGCACCGGCGGGGTGGGCGGCACCGGCCTCGGCGCGGGGCGGCCCGACCTCGTGCCGTTCGCCGAGAGCGACTTCATGCTGTCCTCGCTCGGCGAGGAGCTCGGCCTGATCGGCCTCGCGGCCGTCCTCATCGTCTACCTGGTGCTGATCACCCGCGGCCTGCGCAGCGCGCTCGCCGTGCGCGACAGCTTCGGCAAGCTGCTGGCGACGGGCTTCGCGTTCACGCTGGCCCTGCAGGTGTTCATCGTCATCGGCGGCGCGTCGAAGCTGATCCCGCTCACCGGGCTGACGCTGCCGTTCCTGTCGTACGGCGGCTCGTCGCTCGTCGCGAACTACGCGCTGGTCGCGATGCTCCTGCGGGTGTCGAACGCGGCGAGGGCGCCGCTGCCGCGCCGGCCGGTCGCGCAGGTGCCGATCGCCGAGGCCGGCACCGAGCTCGTGGAGCGACCGAAGTGAACACCCCGGTCCGCCGCGTGGCGATCGCCGTGATGGCGATGATCCTGTTGCTCCTGGCCAACCTGACGTACGTGCAGGTCGTCAAGGCGAGCGACTACCGCAACGACCCGCGCAACAAGCGTGTGCTGCTCGCGGAGTACGCGCGCAAGCGCGGCCAGATCAGCGCGGCCGGCCAGATGCTCGCCGCGAGCACGGAGACCGGCGGGCGGCTGCGCTACCAGCGCAACTACCCCGACGGGCCGGTGTTCGCGCCGGTCACCGGCTACTACTCGGTGAACCACGGCGCGACCGGGATCGAGCGGGCCGCCGACGAGATCCTCAACGGCAGCGACGACCGGCTGTTCGGGCGCAGGCTCTCCGACCTCATCACGGGCCGCGACCCCAGCGGCGGCAACGTCGTGCTGACGATCGACCCCGACATGCAGAAAGCGGCGTACGACCAGCTGTCGAGCCGCAACTACACCGGTGCCGTCGTCGCGCTGAGGCCGCAGACCGGGGAGATCCTCGCGATGGCGTCGACGCCGTCGTACGACCCGAATCCGCTGGCCACCCACAGCGCCGCGGAGGAGAACGAGGCCTTCGCGCAGGTCAACGCCGAAGAGCCGTCGGTGCTGACCAACCGGGCGATCTCGGAGATCTACCCGCCCGGCTCCACGTTCAAGCTGATCGATGTCGCGGCGGCCCTCAGCAGCGGGAAGTACACCCCTGACAGCCAGCTCACCGCCATCGCGAACCTGAAACTCGCCAACGGCCGCACCGACCTGGAGAACTACAACGGCAACTCGTGCGGGACCAGCGCCACCGCGTCGCTGCGCGATGCGCTGCAGCGCTCCTGCAACACGGCGTTCGCCCAGCTCGCCGCCGAGCTCGGCGAGCAGGCGATCCGCGACCAGGCGGCGGCGTTCGGCATCGGGACGACCGACCTCTCGATCCCGATGAACGTCGCGACCTCGACGATCGGCGACATCGAGGACACCACGGCGCTGCAGCAGTCCAGCATCGGGCAGCGCGATGTCGCGCTCACCCCGCTGCAGAACGCGATGATCGTCGCGGCGATCGCCAACGGTGGGACCGTCATGAAGCCGTACCTGATCAAGTCGATCCAGAGCCAGGAGCTGGAGACCGTCGAGACGACGAACCCGGACCGCGTCGGCCGGGCCATCGACGCCGGTGTTGCGCGCACGATGACCGAGCTGATGGTCAACAACGAGAACTCGTACCGCGGTGCCGGCAAGCTCAGCGATGTGCAGATCGCCGCGAAGACCGGTACGGCGGAGCACGGCGCCAACCCGAAGGCCACGCCGCCGCACGTCTGGTACGTGGCCTTCGCACCGGCGGACAACCCACAGATCGCGGTGGCGGTCGTCGTCGAGTCCGGCGGCGACCGCTCCGACCTCGCGGCGACCGGCGGTGCGGTGGCCGCTCCGATCGGGCGAGCCGTGATCGCTGCAGGCCTCGGTAAGGCGGACCGCTGACATGAACGTCCTCGCTGCCGGCCAGTCGATAGCCGATCGCTACCAGCTCGACCGACGAATCGCCGTCGGCGGGATGGGCGAGGTGTGGGAGGCCGTCGACACCCGTCTCGGCCGCAGCGTCGCGGTAAAGGTGCTGCGCCCTGAGCTCTCGGACGACCCCGAGTTCCTGCACCGCTTCCGCATCGAGGCGCGCACCGTCGCGTCGCTGGACAACCCCGGGATCGCGGCCGTGCACGACTACGGCGAGGACGAGGGATCGTCCGGCCGAGCCACCGCCTACCTGGTGATGGAGCTGGTCCGCGGCGACCCGCTCTCGACATTGATCTCCCGCGGGCCGATCGACACCGACGAGACGATGCGGATCGTCGAGGACGCCGCGTGGGCGCTGCAGGCAGCGCACGAGCGCGGTTTCGTGCACCGCGACGTCAAGCCGGGCAACATCCTGATCCGCACCGACGGTGTTGTGAAGCTCACCGACTTCGGCATCGCCAAGGCCGCCGACGCCGTGCCCGTCACCCGCTCCGGCATGGTGATGGGCACCGCCCACTACATCGCGCCCGAGCAGGCGAGCGGCGGTGAGGCAGGGCCGGCCGGCGACGTGTACTCGCTCGGAATCGTCGGCTACGAGTGCCTCGCCGGGCACCGCCCGTTCCGCGCCGAGAGCGCGGTCGCGGTCGCGATGATGCAGGTCAGGGACGAGCCGCCGCCGCTGCCGACCAGCATCCCGAGCTGGGCGCGCGAGATCATCGAGGCGACGCTCGTCAAGGACCCCACCCTGCGGTACGCGACGGGTGGCGAGTTCGCGGCAGCCGTTGCCGCCGTCCGGCGCGGGGAACCGCTCCCGCCGCCGGGCGCCAACGCCGGCGCGACGTACACGCCGGCCCGGGCCCGCCCGGCGATCACCGTCAAGAAGCCGAAGCCGGTGGTCGAGGAGCCGGAACCGGAACCGGAGCGCCAGCAGGCGCCCCCGCCCGCACCCACGCCGACCCCGAAGCCGTCGACCCGGCCGGGCCCCGGACCCGGACCGGCGCCGCAGGGTCCGCCGAGGCAGCCGCCGCCGCGCACCCCGCACCGTGCGAACCGTCCGCAGCCGACCGGCTCCGGGCGGGTGCAGCCGCCGCCGTCGGGCCAGGTCACGCAGGTGAACCCGGGCGCGCAGCGCCAGCAGCGCCAAGCTCCGCCACGAACGGGGCAGGGGCCGCGCCAGAGCCCGCCGTCACAAGCGCAGCGTCAGCAGTCGTCGGCGAGCCACTCGGCCCACCGCGCGCGGCAGATCTCGCTCTCGACGCAGCCGCTGCGACTTCGGCCGAGGAGCAAGGCACCGCGAATCCTGCTGGTCATCTTGTTCGTTCTGCTTACTGTGGCGGCGATGATCCTCGGCTGGTTCGTGCTCAGGGGAGGTCTGCCGAGCATCCCCGGCATCACCGCACTCGGTGTCACCGATCAGCCGAACCGGACATCTCTGAGCATTACGGAGGGTAGTCTGGCGAGCCGGGAGGACCTTCTCGTCGGCTGGGCGGCACCGCAGGCGCCCGGATCCGCCGGCTCGGCCTGGTTCGTCCGGTGAGCCCGTCCGACCAGCGGCCCGGCGCTCAGGTGCTCGGGGCGACCACCCAAGTGGGCTCGTGGCCCGGCATTATGGACCCAACACTCGAACCTCCCAGGAATCGGCAGCGATGACCACCCCCCGACTGTTGTCCGAGCGCTATGAGCTGGGCGAAGTGCTCGGCTACGGCGGCATGTCCGAGGTGCATCGCGGGCTCGACACGCGGCTTGGCCGGGATGTCGCTGTCAAGGTGCTGCGAGCGGACCTTGCCCGCGACCCCCAGTTCCAGATGCGGTTCCGGCGCGAGGCCCAGAACGCCGCGGCGCTGAACCACCCCGCGATCGTGGCCGTCTACGACACCGGTGAGGTGCAGAGCGACTTCGGTCCGCTGCCCTACATCGTGATGGAGTACGTCGACGGGCAGACCCTCCGGGAGATCGTCAAGAGCACCGGCCCGATGACCCAGCAGAAGGTCATCGAGGTGATGGCCGACGTCTGCGCGGCGCTCGACTTCAGCCACCGCCACCAGATCATCCACCGCGACGTCAAGCCGGCCAACATCATGATCAACCGCGCCGGCGCGGTCAAGGTCATGGACTTCGGCATCGCCCGTGCGCTCGGCGAGGGCCAGAACGTCACCCAGACCGCCGCCGTCATCGGCACCGCCCAGTACCTCTCACCGGAACAGGCCCGCGGCGAGCCCGTCGACGCCCGGTCGGACGTTTACGCCGCCGGTTGCGTGCTCTTCGAGCTGCTCACCGGCGAGCCCCCGTTCACCGGCGACACCCCGGTCGCCGTCGCCTACCAGCACGTCAGGGAAGAGCCGCGGCGCCCGTCCGACGTCAACCCGAGCATTCCCACTTCGCTCGACTCGGTGGTGCTCAAGGCGCTGTCGAAGAACCCGGCCAACCGCTACCAGTCGTCCGGCGAGATGCGCTCCGACCTCGTTCGCGTCCGCAGCGGGCAGAGCCCGATGGCGCCCGCGGTGATGAGCGAGGACGAGCGCACCGCGATGCTGCACCCGGCCACCGGGCAGACGCGGCGGATGAACGGCGGTCGGCACAACACCCCGCAGCCCGCCGCCGAGTACGACGAGTACTACGACGAAGAGCCGCCGCGGCGCACCGGGCGGCTGATCGCGATCATCGCCGGTGTTGCGGTGGCGCTCGGCCTCATCGGCTTCGTCGCCGTCCAGATCTTCGGTGGCGGGCCGGCGACGAAGCAGGTCCCGGTACCGCCGCTGGCGAACCTGACCGTCGAGCAGGCGCGGGCGCAGATCAACGCGCTCGGCTTCCGCTACGACCAGCGTGACGCCGATTCCGACATGAACCAGAAGGGGAAGGTGGTCGGCTCCGAGCCGGCAGCCGGCGCCAACGTCCCGGAGGGGTCGACCGTCACGGTGCTCGTCGGCACCGGCCCGAAGACCGGAACCGTGCCGGCCCTGGCCGGCAAGACCGTCCAGGAGGCCGAGGCGGCACTGAAGGACCGCGGGCTCGAGCTCGGCCAGCAGATACCGACCGACACCGAGGACCCGACGAAGGTCAACCGGATCATCGGCTCCACGCCCGCGTCCGGCGAAGAGGTCGACGGCGGCACCAAGGTCAACGTCCAGGTCGGCCGGCTGGCCGACGGCGAGCAGATCCCGAACCTCAAGGGCCAGGACGAGAACGACGCCAGGGAACGGCTGCAGGACCTGGGGTTCGAGGTCGACACCCGGCGGGTCGCATCGAGCCAGGAGGAGGGCAAGGTCGAGGGCACGAACCCGGCGGCCGGCACCTCGCTGGCGAAGGGCGAGACGGTCACCCTGCTGCTCTCCGACGGCAGCGGCGGGAGCGGCAGCGGCGGCTCGGTGCCGACCGTCGCGGGCATCGGCCTGACGGAGAGCCAGGCCAGGAGCCAGCTCCAGCAGGCCGGCTTCACCAACATCAGGACGACCCGCCAGAACGTCAGCAGCCAGGACGACGACGGCAAGGTGGTCGCGCAGACCCCGGAGGGTGGCAGCACGGCCAACCCCGGCCAGCAGATCACGCTGACCGTGGGCCGGGCGTCCGGCGGCAGCAACATCTTCCCCAGTAACTGACGTGCCCGACGACGCCGCCGTGCAGCAGACTCGGGCCATGCGCGTGCTCGTGATCGACAACTACGACAGCTTCGTGTTCAACCTGGTGCAGTACCTCGCCCAGCTCGGCGCCGAGTGCACGGTGCGACGCAACGACGAGGTCGACCTCGACGAGCTCGCCGACGTCGACGGCGTGCTGGTCAGCCCCGGTCCCGGGACGCCCGAGCGGGCCGGGATCAGCATCGAGGCGGTCCGTCGGGCCGCCGAGCGGGAGATGCCACTGCTCGGGGTGTGCCTGGGCCACCAGGCGATCGGGGTGGCGTGGGGCGGTGTCGTGGAACGCGCGCCCGAGCTGCTGCACGGCAAGACGTCGCTGGTGCACCACGACGGCACCGACATCCTCGCCGGCCTGCCGGAGCCGTTCGTCGCCACCCGCTACCACTCGCTGTCGATCCGGCCCGACACCGTGCCCGCCGAGCTGGAAGTCACCGGCCGCACCGAGAGCGGCGTCATCATGGCGCTGCGCCACCGCGAGCTGCCGATCCACGGCGTCCAGTTCCACCCGGAGTCGGTGCTGACCCAGGGCGGCCACCGGATGCTCGCGAACTGGATGGCGATGGCCGGCCATCCCGCGGCCGAGGCGACGGTCGCTGAGCTCACCGTCGAGATGGCTGAGGTCAGCGCGCGCGCCTGACGATGTCGGGTTCCACGCCCCAGTGCGGTGGCCACGAACGTCATCCGGGTCGCTCGCGCGCCCAGACGACGCCTCGCGGCGTTGCCGCCCTTGCAAAGACGCCCGGTCTGAGCTGCGGGCGGCGCCTTGCGAGGCGCCGCCTGGATCACGCGATCAACCCGGCAACGTCCGTGGCCACCGCACTCGCGCTACCGTGTGGGGAAGTTGCGCCAGTGTCGACCGGGCACTGGCCGGTACACGGTGACGCGAGGTCCAGATGCCCAAGTCGAAGGTCCGCAAGAAGACGGTCTACACACCGCCGTCGAGCGATCGCACGACCACGCCGGTCAAGCTCGCGGGCCCCACGCACCCGGTCTACATCGCGGTGATGCTGGGCATGATGCTGATCGGGCTCGCCTGGCTCGTTGTGAACTACCTCGCGGGCAACTCGATCCCGTTCATGGCAACGCTCGGTCCGTGGAACTTCCTCATCGGATTCTCACTCATCGTAATCGGGCTTCTGATGACCATGAGATGGCGCTGACCAGCGGAAATACATGATTGTAAGTAGTCCCCAGTGTGGATGGCTGCTGTGGACAAGTTACGTTGAGTGATCATGGCTGACGGTGTTCGCGAGTGGAGCCCCTCGCCTGGCCTGGTCGTATGCGCCTGGCTCGGCGCGGCGATCGCCGCGGTCGGTTGCACCGCGTTGCTGCTCTCCGGCGCCGATCCCGCCGGGCAACTGCTCTCCGGCATCGCCACGATCGGGTTGCTGGTGGCAGCCGCCTTCGGCAGCCGGGCGCGGCCGCGGCTACGCGCTGACGCCGACGGTGTGACCATCGGGGGGATGTGGCGGTCGCGGCACCATCCCTGGCCGCTCGTGCGGGATGTGCGGGTGCTGCGCATCAGGCGTTGGGGACGGATGAGCTCGCTCCTGGAGGTCGACGCCGTCACGGCGGGCGGCGACGAGCGGCTCGCCGTCTTCGGCAGGCTCGATCTCGCGGCCGACCCGGAGGACGTCATGCCGGAGCTGCTCGCGTTGCGTCCTTGAGTGGAAGCGGCACTCACCCGTCCGCAGCAGCGTGATGACCCATTGTCGGACACGTGTCGCCCTGGTGAGGGGTCGTGCCGGCCGGCACGCGCGCCTACCATCGAAGGTCCGCGAACGAAGGGAGTCAGATGACGAGGACGCCGATGAGAGGCACCGACGGCTGCTCCACTGGATGCGGCTGCGGCACGCCAGACTGACCACCCGTACCGACGAGAACGGCGGGGCACCCGGATCCGGGTGCCCCGCCGTCGTCGTTCCGCTGTGCGCCTAGAACAGCTGAGCCGCCGCGATCGCGATCAGCGCCAGGATCACCACGACGATCCCGACGAGCGCGCCGACCTGCACGACACCGCGGTTGCGCGGCGGCGCGAACACGAGCGCGGCCGTCACGGCAGCGCCGGTGACGAGCCCGCCGGCGTGGCCCGCGATCGAGATGTTCGGCACGACGAAGCTGATCGCCACGTTCACGCCGATCACCACGAGCGCCTGCGAGAGCGGCAGCCGCATCCGGCGCAGCACCACGACCAGGCCGCCCATCAGGCCGAACACCGCACCGGACGCGCCGGCGACGGGCTGCAGCGCTCCGCTGAACAGCATGACGGCGGCCGAGCCGCCCAGCAGCGAGATCACGTACAGCGCGAGGAACCGGCCGCGGCCGAGCACCAGCTCCACGTCGCGCCCGAGCATCCACAGCGCCAGCATGTTGGCCAGCAGGTGGATGGGGCCGATGTGCAGGAACCCACTGGTGACGAGCCGCCACCAGTCGCCGTAGGCGACGAGCGTCGGCACCAGTGCCGTCTCCTGGAACACGGCGGAGCGCCAGTTGTCCTGGATCGAACCGGCCTGCACCACGGTCCAGACGAACACCGCGACGTTGATCGCGATGAGCGTCGGGACGACGACCGGCCGGCTACCGGGCTCCGCACCGGCGACCGTGGTGCCCCGCCTGCCCTGCCGCGCCGTCCGGCCGACGCAGTCGACGCACTGGAATCCGACGGATGCCTCGCGGAGGCACTCCGGGCAGGCCGGCCGGCCGCACCTGGTGCAGGACAGGCCGGTCGCCCGGTCGGGGTGCCGGGCGCAGACCTGCTGGGCGCCGGCCGACGGTGGTGGAACGGGTTGGCTCACGGCACTCGTACCAGTCGCTGATGGGTGTCAGTCGCTGATGTCGATCTGCTCGATCACGACGGGGGTGAGCGGCCGGTCGTTGTGGTCGGTCGCCGTGGTCGCGATCGCGTCGATGACGGCGCGCGACTCGGCGTCGGCCACCTCACCGAAGATCGTGTGCTTGCGGTTGAGGTGCGGGGTGGGGCCGACGGTCACGAAGAACTGCGAGCCGTTGGTGCCCGGCCCCGCGTTGGCCATGGCCAGCAGGTAGGGGCGGTTGAACTGCAGCTCGGGGTGGAACTCGTCGGCGAACTGGTAGCCGGGGCCGCCGCGGCCGGTGCCGGTCGGGTCCCCGCCCTGGATCATGAAGCCGTTGATCACGCGGTGGAACACCGAGCCGTTGTAGAACGGGCCCGAGTTGCCGCCGCCGGCGTTGGCGGTGGTGTAGGGCTTGTCGCCGCGGGCCAGCCCGACGAAGTTCGCCACCGTCTTGGGTGCGTGGTCCGGGAACAGGTTGATCCTGATCTCGCCGAGGCTCGTACGCAGCGTTGCGGTGTGCTTGCTTGGTTCGGTCACTCCCCCATCGTGCCAGCCCGCGTGCCGGCGCTTCAGTTCAGTACACCGCTCAGGAACGCGGTGACCTCCCGCTCGTACGCCTCGGGGTCGAGGTTCCAGGCCGCGGTGTGCTCGATCCCGGGCACTTCGACGTAGCGCATCGGCCACCGAAGCGCGGGGGCGGCGGCCGCCAGTGCGCGGCTGGGCGCGACCGGGACCGCGGTGTCGTCGGTGGTGTGGATGAGCAGCGTCGGCGGGCGCACCGCCGGTGGGCTGCGGATCAGGTCGAACCGATCGAAGTCGATCTTGATGCGGCGGCTGGTGATGGACGTGGCCAGCGGCGTCAGCCCTGGTGGCAGCCGCCGGTTGCGGGCCTGCTGGCGCAGTGTCGCGCGCCAATCGACGAGCGGCGCGTCCCACACGACAGCGGCCACGGCGTCGGCCTCGGCGGAGCGGTCGAGGAACGCGGCGGTCACGGCGCCGCCCATCGACCAGGCGAACAGGACGACGCGGGCCGCGCCGTTGGCGCGGGCGAAGCGGACAGCGGCCTCGACGTCGGCCCACTCGGTGTCGCCGAGGTGGTAGCGGCCGTCGGGGCTCGGCGGCGCGTCCTCGTCGTTGCGGTAGGTGATGGCAAGTACCGAGAGGTCCAACCCACTGAGCGCGGGCAGGACCCGCAGCGCCTCCCGTCGCGAGCCACCGCGGCCGTGCACCATCACCACCCAGGTGTCGCCGCCGGGTACGTGCCAGGCGGGGCAGGGTCCGAGCTCCGTCTTCACCTCGACGTCGGCAAAAGGCAGCCCGCGGGCGGCTGGATCGGGGTCGTACGGCCCGGTGTCCAGCACAGTCGCCGTGCCCACCGGTGGAAGGTCGCCGCCGACCCGCTCGCGGACCACCCTCTTGCGGTCGGTCTCGAGGATCCGGCCCATCACGGCGAGCCCCTCGGGCCAGCGCAGGCCCCACAGCCCCGGCTGGGCCGCGAGCCGGCTGCGCTTGAGCGTGATCGTCGATCCGTCGACCGCGAGCACCCGCTCGGGGAAGACCGGCTGCTGCGTGGTGTCGAGCAGAACGGACGAGTAGAACCAGCCGATACCGACCGCGGCGGCCGGGAACCCGAGGCCGAGCCCGATACTGGCGCCGGCTCCGATTCGCCTCAACATCACCATTCCCGAAATGATGCGGCACC
Organism: Pseudonocardia sp. TRM90224; assembly: GCF_021245725.1. Lineage (GTDB taxonomy): Bacteria > Actinomycetota > Actinomycetes > Mycobacteriales > Pseudonocardiaceae > Pseudonocardia. Next base: position 120,375 of record NZ_JAJGSX010000003.1, read on the forward strand.
GTTCGCGTTCATTGCCAGTCGACCCCCACAGTCAAGCACCGCAACGTCATCCTTGCTGGTGAAAACGCCTCCACCTGCGTAATCGTCACCACTGAAACGGGTGAACCCGAGGTGTTAGTTCCCTTCTCGACACATCCCCGAGACCTACCGGTCGTTGGCTCTTCAGATCAGCACGCTGTACCCGTCCGAAGGGAATCCCCTCACAATGAGCAGCCACGCAAGCCGCCGCATCCGGATCATCGCGGTGGTGATCGGTGCCGCCGTCGCAGTCGGCGCCGGCATCGCAGCGCCCGCTCTTGCCGCTCCCGCGCTCCCCGCCGCACCGGTTCCCGCTCCGATCGACGGCCTCGGTGTTCTTCCCGACCTCGACGCTCCCGGCATCGGCACCATGCCCGAGCTGGGCACGCCGGAGGGTCTGACCCAGCTCCCCGACGCCGCCGGTGCACTGACCGACGGGAACCTGGTCAAGGCCGACAACACCACGGTCACCACCGCCGGCGACGAGCTCCCCGCGGCCGACGCCGACTCGATCCGCGACACCGGTCAGGAAGCAGGCAAGAGCCTGCAGCAGACCGCCGAGGACATGGGCGTTCCGCCCCTGGACTCGGGAAGCCTCATCGGCGGACTCCCCGCAGTCCCCGGCGCACCCCTCGCGCCGCAGAACTGATTCCGCCGGGCGAACGACGGCCCGCCACCGCGATCTCCCCGAAGGTCGCCGGTGGCGGGCCGTTCTGCTGTACCTGCCCTGCATTACCTGGGACGTCATCGACCTGACGACCTGCCTGCCACAGAGTTCGTCGTGTCACCACGACGGACCGATCGCAGGAGGAAACGATGACCGCAGTCCCGTTCTCACTCGCCCGCATCGCCTCGACCGCCGACGGGGGCCGGTTCCTCCGGCTCGCGCTGCGGCTCGACGCCGCGGGCTCCGGAGCGCTCGGCCTCGGTGGTCTCGTCGGGGCGACCGCGCTGGCGCCCCTGCTCGGCACGACTTCCACCGCCATGATGGCAACCGGCGGGTTCCTGGTGGTCTACGCGCTGGCGCTGGTCGTCATCGCCGGCCGGCCGGCGATCTCCCGGCCGGCCGCGTGGACCGTCGTCGTCGGCAACAGCGTCTGGGTGCTCGCCAGCATCGTGACCGCCATGGGCGGTCCGCTCACGGCGATCGGCGTGGCGGTTGTGCTCGCGCAGGCCGCCGCCGTGCTCGTCTTCATCGACATGGAGTGGCTCGGCCTGCGCCGGATGGCGGCCTGAACTGCGGCTAGGCGCTCCTAGAGTGCGAGCTTGAGGCCCCGATGCGAGTCGACGAACCCCAGCCGCTCGTAGAAGCGGTGCGCGTCGACGCGGGACCGGTCGGTCGTGAGCTGCGCCATCACGCACCCGCGTAGGCGCAGCTCCTCGACCGCCCACTGCAGGAACGGCGTGCCGACACCGCGGCCGCGGTGCTCCGAGTGCACGCGGACCGCCTCGATCTGGCCGCGCAACGCACCACCGCGGGAGAGCCCGGCGATCACCGTCAGCTGGAGCGTGCCGACGACACGCCCGTCCGGGTCGGTCGTCAGACAGGCCAGGAGCTGGTTCGGGTCGGCGTCGATGCGCTCGAACGCCGATCCGTACGCCGCGCTCGGCGCGTGCTCCCGGGCTGCCCCCAGCGGATCGTCGGCGAGCATCGCGACCAGCTCGGCGAGGTCGTCCCGCCGAGCCCGGCGCACGACGTAACGCACGTCCCCGACCGTGAAGCCACCGTGGGTCATGCGGCCATTCAACCGCGCGGGGTGATCTCCCCCATCTTCCCCCAGCCTTCGCCGTCGACCCCCTGGATGCTGACGATGTCCGGGGTCGTCGCCACGACGTCGGGCATCCACCCCATCGCCGTCTTGAAGTGGTCCGACGTCACGTGCGCTTCGCCCGCGCCGTCCTGGAAGGCCTCTACCAGCACGAACTGGTTCGGATCGTCGACGCTTCGCGACCACTCGAAGAAGATGTTGCCCGGCTCGGCGCGCGTGGCGGTCGTGAAGTCCTGCGCAAGCGAGATCCACTCGTCACTGCGCTCCGGCCTGATCGTGAACTTGACGACGATGAAGATCATGGATCCACCCCTTCGACCGGGCTCCCGCTGACGGGCCCGGATTCTAGGGAAGTTGGCGCCCGCCGAACGTCCGCAGATCAATTCGAGACACTCGGCCGCCGATGTTTCACGTGGAACATCACCCGACCGGGGCCCGGCCGAGCTTGACCACCTGCGGCACGGCGAGCAGCACGAGCGACCCCACGACGATCAACACGGCGCTGACCTGCAGAACCACGGTGATCCCCGCCGTGTCCGCGACCAGTCCGACCAGCACGTAGCTGAGCGGGACAGCCGAGAGCTCACCGAACTGGGTCCAGGCGTTGATCCGCCCCAGCTGTTCGGCGGGGAGGTGCTCGGCGAGCGCGGTGGCCCAGGCCACCGACGCCACGTCGAGCCCGATCCCGGTCAGCGCAGCGGCAGCGACGACAACCACGAGCGGCGCTTCCAACCCGACGGCGAGCAACGGCGCTGCGAACATCGTCGACGCGATGGTGGCGACGACCATCGGCCGGCGCATCGGTAGCCGCAACGCGACGACGGAACCCACCACCAGCCCGACGCCCAGCCCGGACTGCACCACCCCCCACGCGTGCTCACCGCCGTAGTACCGGGCCGCCGCGACCGGGCCGAGCAGCACCCAACCGGCGAGGTAGAGCCCGACAACAACAACGCCGCTCACCGAGTACGTCCACACCCACGTCGTCGTGCGGAACACCTGCCAGCCGTCGGCCAGGTCGCCGAGGAACGAGCGGCCGGACCCCAGCCGCGGAAGCCCGAGCCGCACCAGGAGCCCGGCCGCGACGAGGTGCGCCGCCGCGTCCACCGCGAGCGACCACGCCGGTCCCGCGAACGCGAGGATCAGCCCGCTCGCGGCGGGCGCCGCGATCCGGATGACGTTCACCGGGAGCCGCAACAACGCCGTCGCCCGCTGGACCTGGTGCACCGCCACCAGCTGCGGCACGACGGCCTGCTCGATCGGCATCCGGAACGCCGCGGCGGCGCCGAAGACCGCGCTGAGCACCGCCAGCCGGCCGACGGTCGCGGCACCGGTCACCACCCGCACAACAACAACCGACTGCACAACACCCGCGACGAGCGAGCCTCCCACCAGCAGCGCGCCTCGTGGCAGGCGGTCGGCCAGCACACCGCCCAGCAGCACGGTCAGGAGTTGGGGAACGCTGGTCGCCGCCAGCACCACCGCCAGGCCGGTCGGTGCGGGGTCGACGTCCAGCACGGCCGCGGCGAGCGCGATCGGCGCCATCGCCGTGCCGATCCTGGCGACCACCATCGCAGCGGCGAACCGGACGAACCGACGGTTGCGCGCGAGGGCGGTGGACACGGCGCCAGAACGTAGTCACGTCTGTCGGCAAAGTATTGATCGACCGTTGTGTTCGTCTTCGTGAAAGCAGGTTCGCCCGGTAGTGGCCTGAATCTTGCGGAGTTCGGCCCTCAGACCGCTGTTGTCGATCGGGTGTCGAGGCGAAGCATCGAAGCCATGCCGTCCCTCCCCGAATCCGCCCGCTCGCTGATCACGAACGGCGCGCTGGGCCATTGCGTCACCCTCAACCCCGACGGCAGCCCGCAGGTCAGCGCCGTCTGGGTCGATGTCGAGGGCGACCAGCTCCTGATGGGTCACTTCGCCGAGTACAAGAAGATCAAGAATCTGCGGCGCGACCCGCGGATCGTCCTCTCGTTCGCCGGCCCCGAACCGCTGCCGAACGGGATGCACCCGAACCTCGTCGTGCACGGCAAGGCCGAGGTGACCGAGGGCGGCGCCGCGGAGCTGATCACCAAGCTCGCGAAGGTGTACGTCGGGCCCGACTTCGACTTCCCGCTCCCGCCCGGCCCGCCGCCCGGGTACGTCGTCCGGATCACGGTGGACCGGGTGGGCGGGGTCGGCCCCTGGATCAGCGGCTGAGCCGCTCGACGCTCGCCCAGCGCACCAGCGGCGGCGTGGCCAGGCCCGCCGCCGCCAGCAGCACCCCGACGCCGATCCAGCCCAGCTGACCCCCTCCGATGAGGAGACCGGTCAGGATCGCCGGCGCTGCGCTCTCCCCGAGACCGACCCCGATTCCCCAAACACCCTGGTACTGGCCGTGCGCGTGCGGCGCGGCGAGAGTGAACGAGAGGCTGAACGACGCCGCGGCCTGGAGCAGCTCGCCGAAGGAGTGCACCAGCACCGCCGCAGCGAGCAGCAACACGGTCGGCACCGGCGGCAGGCCGGCCGTGAGCGCGAACAGCACGACAGCGGCGACGAAGACCCAGCCCGACCTGCGCGCGGCCCGTGCGGCCGACGCCGGCTCGTCCAGCCCGCGCCCGACCCGGACCTGGAAGAGCACGCACATCACCGTGTTGACCAGGAAGACCGGCGCAACCGCCCACATCGGGGCGTTGGTCGCGGTGGCCACCCACAGCGGGAGCGCGATCGTGAGCACGCCGTACTGCACGGTCATGACGCCGTTCACCGCGGTGACGGCGAGGTAGCGACCGTCGCGGACAGCCGCCCACCTGCGTACCGGGCGAGGAACAGCGCCTGCGGTCAGCACGTCCGGCAGCGGACGGTAGAGCACAGCGGCAACGAGGAACGTGAGCACGTCGAGCCCGATCATGGCGAGGTAGACGGGCCGGGAGTCGATGGCCAGCACGACGCCTGCGAGCACCGTTCCGACGGAGATCCCGAGGTTGGCCGCGGCGCGCAGCATGCCGCGGGCCCGGGCCGCGCCCGCCGTGCCGAACAACCCGGCGAGCAACGCTCCCCTGGCCGCGTTGCTCCCGGCGAGCCCGATCGCCGCGAGGGTGGCGACCGGCACGAACGCCTGCACCGAGCCCACGACGGCATAGCCGGCGGTGGCCACGGCTTCGAGCCCGAGCATGGCGATCGCGACCCGCCGCGGCTCGGTGACGTCGGCCCACGCCCCGATCGGCACGCCGACCAGCACCCCCACAACACCGGCGACCGTCAGGCCCACCCCGACCTCGATCGGCGAGAGACCGGCCGAGGTCACCAGGAACAGGACGCCCGAGGTCAGCCACAGCCCGTTCCCCATCGAGCTGATGCCCGTCGCGACGACCAGCAGGCGAAGTGCACCGGACATCCCGTCCTCCAGTAACTGTCATTTGGCACTAATGACTATTACAACAGGCTAGGTCGAAGCCGGTAAGCTGCACAAGTGGACTTCGAGGCTTACGCCACGGGCGTCGTCGAGCTGGTGAACCGCCCGCTCGACTCCGTCGACGCCATCAAGGAGCTGCTTAGCGACCGCGGCTGGTCACAACGCCGCGTGGAGCCGGACGACGTCGAGGTGCTCCAGGGCGTGCGCGCCCGGCTCGCCGAGGTCGTCGAGAATTCGGTCAACAATGACGAGAAAGCGGTCGTGGCCAACCTGAACTCGCTGCTCACGGCTCACCCGATCCGCCCGCAGATCTCCGGCCACGACGCGCGCAGCTGGCACCTGCACGTCGCCGACGACGGCGCTTCGGCAGTGGAAGTGCTGGTCAGCGAGGCGCTGTTCGGGTTGGCGCTGGTCGTCACGGAGGTCGGGGCGACCAGGCTGGGACGGTGCTCCGCGCCGGGCTGCGGGCGCGCGTACCTGGACACGTCCCACAACCGGTCGCGCCGCTACTGCAGCGGGCGGTGCGCGACCAGGGTCAACGTCGCCGCCCACCGCAAGCGCCTGAAGTCCACGAACCGGGCGAACGGGTAGCGCGCATGCCCCAGCCGACGCTCCACACCGAACGCCTGCTCCTGGTCCCGCTGGCCGAGCAGCACATCGAGCTCGAGGTCGAACTCGACTCCGACCCGGAGGTGATGCGTTTCCTCACCGGCCGGGCCAGCACGAGAGCCGAGGTGCTCGCGTCGCATGCCCGACGGATGGCGCTGGGCCGGCAGGTCGACGGCCTCGGCTTCTGGATGGCGTTCGAGGCACCGAAAGGCGACCCGGCCGGAGACGAGTTCGTCGGGCTCATGATGCTGCCGCCGGCGCACGGGCCCGACCAGCCGGACGACCCGACGGTCTCCGACCTCGGCTACCGGCTCCTGCGGCGCCACTGGCGCAAGGGCCTGGCCGGTGAGGCGTCCCGGGCGCTGCTGCGGCACGCCTTCGACACCGTCGGGCAGAGCCGGGTGATCGCGCAGACCATGGCGGTGAACACCGCCTCCCGCGCGCTCATGACGTCGGTCGGCATGCGGCACGTGCGCACGTACTACCCGCAGTGGGACGACCCGCTGCCGGGCTCGGAACAGGGTGAGGTGGAGTACGAGATCACCCGCGCGATGTGGCGGAGCTAGGCCTCCTAGGGCCTGCTGGAGCGCGACGACGTCGAGCGAGTCGAGCACGGCCGCGGCGATCATCGAGAGCGGCTCGTCCGCCGACGTGGGTTGGACATCAAGCGGTTCACCGTGCAGAGCGGCTGGTCGACCGCCTCGGCCCAGCCGATCTCCGCGCGGTCGGCCTCGATCGCCCCGACCGGGCCCGTCCGCGGTGTCGGTAGCGTCAGTGGCCAGCAGCCGCAACGTAGGCCGTGGTAATGCACGTGCGCGGCTGAACCGCGTCGGGAAGAGTTCGGCCGGGGATCGTGCGTCCCCCGACGCGGAGGGTGGAAATCGTGGAGGAGAGCTTGCCGGGCGGCCGGACGACCGGCGCGGTGCGGGTCGCGGACACCATCCGCAAGCCGGCGCAGCCGTGGTCGGCGGCGGTGCGGGCAGTGCTCGGCCACCTGGAGGCGACCGGGTTCGAGGGGGCGCCCCGCGACCGGGGTCTCGACGAGCACGGTCGCTCGATCCTGACCTTCCTCCCGGGCCGGACCGTCGGCGAGGACCTGCCTTGGCCGGCGTGGGTCCACTCCGACGCCGCGTTGACGCAGGTCGGGCGGTGGTTGCGGCGGCTGCACGACGCCACGGCCGATTTCGTTCCGCCGGCCGACGCCGTCTGGCTCTCCGGACGACCGTGGCGGCCGGGGCTGGTCATCGGACATCAGGACGTCGCGCCCTACAACGCGGTGTTCGACGACGACGGCCTGATCGGGTTCGTCGACTGGGACACCGCGGCGCCCTCCAGCCGCGAGCTCGACCTCGCGTTCGCCGCGCTGATGTGGGTGCCGCTGCACATCCGCGAGGTTGTGGAGCCGCAGGGGTTCCGAGCGTTCGACGACCGGTCCCGGCGCTTGCACGTCCTGCTCGACGCCTACGGCTACGACGGCGACCGGGCCGGCTTCGGTGCGGCCGTCGCGGAGCGGTGCAGGATCAACGTCGCGGCGATCCGCCGGATGGCCGCGGGCGGTGAAGCGATCTACCAGGCCTTGTTGCAGCACGCGGACCAGCTGGAACGCGCCGCCGTCGAGATCGAGGAGCTGCCGGCGGGGTTCTGGGCCACGGAGATCAGCTCCGGCGGTGCCCCATGAGGTCGAGGGCGAAGGCCACGTACTGCTCGGCGATCTGCTCCGGGCTGTACGTGCCGTTCGCGCGCCACCACGTCGGCAGCGCCGTGCACATCGTGACGATCGCCCGCGCACGCTCGTGCGCCATGTCCGCGGTGAACCGGCCCGCCCGCACCGCGGCGTCGACCTCGTCGTAGACCATCTGCGACTGCTCGGTCCGCAGCGCGGCGATCTTCCGCTCGTTGACGGGATCGAAGCTGCGCTTCTCGGCCGCGCCGACGAACCCGAGGTCGGCCCGGTGGGTGTGGAACAGTGCGAGGTGCTCGACCAGGAAGCTGAAGCGCTCGACGGGGTCCTTGCCCTCGCGCCTGGCGGCCTCCGCCCGACGCAGCAGGTCGTCCATCGTGTATTCGAGCAACCTCAGCAGCATGTGCTGCTTGCTCGTGTAGTAGTGGTAGATCCCCGACACCGACAGCCCCGCCCGCGTGGCGATCTCGCGGACGGTGGCGCCGTGGTACCCGATGTGGAGGAACTCCTCGAGTGCGGCGCGCAGCACCGGATCGAACTCGAGCGGCTCGTAGACCCGCCACGACGAGTCGGACGGCAGCGGCACCGCAGGCGGCTCGATCAGCCCGACCGGCCCGACCGGCCCGACCGGCGGGACGACGTCGTCGGGGTCCGGGATGACGGCGTCGAGGATGTCGGCGACACCGACGTCCATGGCGTCTGCGATCTGCTTGAGCCGTTGCACGCTGAGGCCGGTGCGGCCGTTCTCGATCTGGCTCAACGTCGCCGGGCTGACCCCGATCGAACGGGCCAGGCTGCGCAGGCTCGTGCCGCGGCTCGCGCGGACCGCACGGACCTGTGCTCCGACCACCTCGTCGGCCATCCGGCCGGCCCGTTCCGTCCTCATCGGAGCAGTTTCCACGCGTTTAGAATAAACGAACACATCTCACCTAACCCATCCCCCAGGTGCCCTTGACGGTCAAAATTGTGCTCTGCATCATCCTCTAAACACGGACCGAGCGAGCGCTCCAACGCTCGCGCTCCTGTTCAGTATGTGGAGGAGACAAAGATGTCAGATGCCCCCGCGATGCGTGAACTCCTTGGCACCGATGCCCCCACCAACTGGGGCAAGTGGGGTCCCGACGACGAGCTGGGCTGCCTGAACTACCTCGACGCGGGCGAGGTGCTGCGCGGTGTGCAGCACATCAAGACGGGCCAGGTGTTCACCCTGCAGATCCAGATGGGCCGCACCGACGGCCCCGGCGACCCGCTCTGGCCAGGCCGCGAGGGCATCAAGCGCAAGAACGAGCTCGACGAGTCGACGTGGGACGGCGACGGCGGTCCGGCGTTCCCCGGCGGGTTGCACTACGCCGACGACACCGCCCACATCTTCCTGCAGGGCTCCACGCAGTACGACGCATTGGGCCACGTCTGGTACGACGGCCAGCTCTGGAACGGCTACGACGCACGCACCACCGTCGACGCGATGCAGAAGGCCTCGGTGCTGCCGATCGCGGAGAAGGGGGTGGTCGGGCGCGGGGTGCTGATCGACATGGCCCGCCACCGCGGCAAGGACTACCTCGACAAGGGCGAGACGTTCGACCACACCGACCTGGAGGCGGCGGCCGCCGCGCAGGGCGTGACGATCGAGCCGCACGACATCCTCGTCATCCGCACCGGCTGGATGAAGTACTGGTACGAGCTCAACGACAAGGAGAAGTTCTACGACGGGTTCAAGGAGCCCGGCCTGACCTACTCCCGCGAGCTCGTCGAATGGTTCCAGCAGCGCGAGGTGCCCAACCTCGTCACCGACACGATCGCCAACGAGGTCACCTACGAGCCCGAGTCCGGCGTCGCGTTGCCGCTGCACTGCGCGCTCATGCGCAACCTCGGCGTGGCCCTCACCGAGATAGCCTGGCTCGACGACCTCGCCGACGCCTGCGCCGCCGACGGACGCTGGAGCTTCCTCTACGTCGCCGCGCCCCTGAAGGTCGTCAACGGGACCGGCGCCCCGGTCAACCCGATCGCCATCCGCTGAGGGGCCGCGATGTCCGTCTACGACGACAAGGTGTGGCTGGCCCGGTACGACGCCGGCCAGCCCGAAACCATCACACGCGAATACGACTCCGCGCTGGACATGTTCAAGGCGACGGTCGCGCGGTCGGGTGCCGCGAACGCCATCAGGTACTTCGACCGCCGGATCAGCTTCACCGAGCTCGACGAGCTCTCCGACGCGTTCGCCGCCGGCATCACGGCCGAGGGCTTCCAGCCGGGCGAGCGGGTCGCGATCTTCGCGCAGAACGTGCCGCAGTTCGTCATCGCGCAGATCGGTGCCTGGAAGGCCGGCGGCATCGCGGTGTCGATCAACCCGATGAACAAGGAACGGGAGCTCACCGAGCTGCTGCGGGACTCCGGCGCGACCGTGCTCGTGGCGCTGCAGTCGCTGCACCGCGATGTCGCGTCGAAGGTGCTGCCCGGCTCCTCGGTGCGCATTGTGATCACCACCTCGGAGCTGGACTTCCAGACGCGCAACGAGCGGGCCGTCTTCTCCGGGGTGGAGCGGATCGACTGCCCCGGCACGCTCGACCTGCTCGAACTGCTCGACGCGCACCGCGGCACGGCCCCACCGCAGATCCGGCTCGGCCCCGACGACGTGGCCTTCCTGACCTACACCTCCGGCACCACCGGACCGCCCAAGGGCGCGATGACCACACACGGCAACGTGGTCTTCAACGCCCAGAGCTACCGCGACTGGATCGGGATCGGGCCGGACGACGTGGTGCTGGGCATCGCCCCGCTCTTCCACATCACCGGTCTGGTCGGGCATATCGCGATCTCGCTGCTGGCCGGCGCACCGCTCGTGCTGATGTACCGGCTCGACCCGGCGCTCACGCTCGACACCATCGAGGCCGAACGTGCGACGTTCACCGTCGGCTCGATCACGGTGTTCATCGCGTTCATGAACGCCCCGAACGCCGAGAAGACCAAGCTGGCGTCGCTCAGCAAGATCTACTCCGGCGGCGCGCCCATCCCGCCGAGCACCGTGAACGCGTTCCGCGACGTCTTCGGCCACTACATCCACAACATCTACGGGCTGACCGAGACGACCTCCCCCTCGCACGCGGTCCCGCACAGCGTCGAGGCGCCGGTCGATCCCGCATCCGGGGCGCTGTCGGTCGGCGTGCCGATCTACAACACGATCGTGCGGATCATCGGTGAGGACGGCGATGAACTCCCCGCCGGCGAGGTCGGCGAGCTCGTCACCGCCGGGCCGCAGGTCGTGGCCGGCTACTGGAACAAGCCGGAGGAGACCGAGAAGGCGCTGCCCGGCGGGGTGCTGCACACCGGGGACGTCGGCTACATGGACGCCCAGGGCTGGTTCTACATCGTCGACCGCAAGAAGGACCAGATCAACGCGGGCGGGTACAAGATCTGGCCACGCGAGGTCGAGGACGTGCTCTACGAGCACCCGACGGTTCGTGAAGCGGCCGTCGTCGGCGTCCCCGACGAGTACCGCGGGGAGACCGTGAAGGCGTTCGTCTCGCTCAAGGCCGGGGCCACGACCACCGCGGAGGAGATCATCGCGTTCACCAAGGAACGCATGGCCGCATACAAGTACCCGCGCCAGGTCGAGATCATCGACGAGATCCCGAAGACCGTCAGCGGCAAGGTGCTGCGACGGGAGCTGCGCACCCGCAGCTGACCGGCACCCCCGAGCGACCCCGAACCGACCCCGAACCCCCGGCGCCGGGCCTGCGTCCTGTCGCGGCCCGGCGCCGGAGCCACCACGCATCCCCGTCAGGAAGTGTTCGATGTCCACGACCGTCCACGTCGCGGCCGACTGATGCCGGATGGTCCCGAGGCCGTTCCCGGCCTCGACCTCCCCGGTCTGCAGAGCTTCTTCGAGCGGCACGTCGCAGGAACGACCGGGCCGCTGGTGGGCGAGCTGCTCTCCGGCGGCCGGTCCAACCTCACCTACCGGATCAGCGACGGCGCCAGCTCGTGGGTGCTGCGCCGGCCGCCGCTGGGTGGGCTCACCCCGTCGGCGCACGACATGCGGCGCGAGTACCGGGTGGTCGAGGCCCTGCACGGCAGCGCCGTCCCGGTCGCCCGGCCCGTCGCCTACACCGACGACGAGGAGGTCATCGGCGCGCCCTTCGCCGTGGTCGAACACGTCGACGGGCGGGTCCTGCGCACCCAGCGCGACATCCGGGACGTACCGACCGATGAGCTCCGGCAGATCTCGGACTCCCTCATCGCCGTCATGGCCGAGCTGCACCGGATCCGCCCCGACGATGTCGGGCTGGGCGACTTCGGCCGACCGGCCGGCTACCTGCGACGTCAGGTGGCGCGGTGGACAGATCAATGGGAGCGAACAGCGACAACGCCGGTGCCGGACGTCGACCGGCTGGGCAGGGTCCTCGCCGCGCGCTGCCCCGACGAGAGCGCGCACAGCATCGTCCACGGCGATCTCCGCATCGACAACACGATCCTCCGGGCCGACCACCTCACCTCCGTCCGCGCGCTGCTCGACTGGGAGATGGCGACGCTCGGCGACCCGCTCTCCGACCTCGCGCTGCACCTCGTCTACCGCGACGAGGCGTTCTCCCCCGTGCTCGGCGGTCAGGCCGCCTCGACCGACCCGCGGATGCCCACCGCCGATCACATCGTCGAGCGGTACGCCGCCGAGTCGGGCCGGTCGGTCGACCAGCTCGACTTCCACCTCGGGCTGGCGTACTTCAAGACCGCCGTGATCGCGGCGGGGATCCACACCCGACACGCCGGCGGCCACACCGCCGGCGGCGACTTCACCGGTGTCGAGGAGGCCATCCCGCTGCTGGCCGCGGCCGGGCTCGCCGCCTACTCACCGGGCCGCTGACGGACGACGGCTCAGGGTTCGCGCTTGGCAACGAGGACGACGACCGGGCCGATCGGCGGCTCGGGAGGGAGCCGCAGCTCGGCCACGAGCTTCAGCCCGGCCTCCTCGATCAGCCCGACCAGCTGCTCCGGTCGCCACTGGTATGTCGTCCAGGTGACCGGGACCCCGCCGTAGGCCTCGGTGCGTGCCAGGTCGTCGTCGCCGACGTGCGTCGCGAGGATCATCTGACCCGCCGGCACGAGCGAACGGGCGAACGTCGACAGGACCTCCGGCAGGATGTCGCGGGGCAGGTTGAACAACGACCACCAGCCCATCACGCCACCCAGGGACCCTTCGGCCAGGTCGAGTTCGGTGGCCGACCCGACGCTGAAGGTGCACCGGGGGTGGAGGCGGCGCGCGTGCTCGACCATGCGTGGCGACAGGTCGACACCGGAGACGTCGACGCCGCGCTCGGCGAGGTAAGCCGTCACCTGGCCGGGCCCGCACCCCACGTCGAGCACCGGGCCCAGCTTGCCGGCGGTGTCGGCGAACGCGTCCATTGCGGCGCGCAGCCACGGGTGGCTCCGGACGTCCCCGAGGCCCGTCGTGGCCACCATCTCCACGTACTTGTCGGCCACCCGGTCGTACGAATCGCGGACGGCGTCGAGGTCAGCAGGCTGAGAGACGGAGATCGCACCCATGGTGCGGCACGGTAGCGAGCAGGTCCGACACTCAGCGCTGGGTCAGCCCGATCAGCCGGTCAGTACTGGCCGGTCGTGATCGTCGGATAGGCCATCAGCACCACGGCCCGCGCCGGCTCGGCGCCGAGGGTCTCGTAGACGTGCGGGACGTCGGCGGCGAAGCGCAGGACGTCCCCGGCGGCCAGCTCCTCCGCCTCGTCCTGCGGCCCGGCCCGGAGCCGACCCTCGATCAGGAACAGGTGCTCGACGACACCTCGGGGATGGGCGCCGGACTCGCGCCGGCCGCCCACCGGGACGACGATGTCGAGCGCCTCGATCAGCGGGACGCCCGTGATCTGGGTGAGCAGCCTGGCCTGCACGGGGTCGGCGGCGACGGCGAGGTCGGCGGCGCGGGTCACCGCAACGCGCATCGGCGGCTGCGCGACCAGCGCTCCCCAGGAGACGTTCAACGCGTCGGCGAGAGCGTAGATCGTCTCCAGGGTCGGGTTGGCCTGCCCCGCCTCGATGCGCGAGAGCGTGGCCTTGCCGGTGCCGCTGGCCTCGGCGAGCGCGGCCACGGTCATCCCCCGAGCTGCTCGGATGGTCCGCAGGTTCGCGGCGACCGCCCGTCGTGCGTCATCCACGGCGCGACCCTATCCCTTGCACAGAAGCATCATGAATGAGACTTTAGCCTCGTTCATGAGACTAGACAGCGAAGGGACAGCCCGATGCCCCGTGGCACCAAATCAGTTGTGTTCACCGAGGCGGCCGGACGGCCGGTCGGACCGTTCTCGCAAGCCGTGCGTGCCGGCGACCTGATCTTCGTCTCGGGCACGGTGCCGCTCGATCCGGCGACCGGCGAGACGGTCGAGAAAGACCTCGCGATCCAGACCCGTCAGGTCTTCGACAACATCCGCACCGTGCTGCGCGCCGCCGGAGCGGACCTCGACGACCTCGTGATGGTCACCGTCCACCTCCAGGACGTGGCCGACTGGGCAGCGTTCAACGAGGTGTACCGCACGTTCTTCGACGAGTACCTGCCGGCTCGCATGACCTTCGAAGGCCGACCCCCGCTGGACTTCCTGGTCGACGTCGACGCGATCGCCTACAAGCCCGAGGAAGGCTAGCGCCGCCACCGGAAAGTGGCCGAAAGTACGATCCCGCCGGCCCGAACCGAGAATGTGACCGGTTGTCGGCGCCTGGCCGGGTTCGCACGATTTGCCCATGCCTCGTGACGATCTCCATCCTCGCCGGCCACGTCTCGTCGGGCTCGACGTAGTGCGCGGATTCGCACTGTGCGGGGTGCTGGTCGCGAACGTCAAACCGATCGCCAACGTCGACGACGCCTCGGTGGTGTCGTCCGCGACCCAGGAAAGCGCCGTCGACTGGTTGCACCTGCTGGTCGATCTGCGCTTCTACCCGATCTTCTCGGTGCTTTTCGGGATCGGGTTCTCACTGCTGCTGGAATCCGCCGCACGTCGTGCCGCTCGTCCGCGGCTGGTTCTCTTGCGGCGGCTCCTCGTGCTGCTGGTGATCGGACTGGCGCACATGCTGCTGCTATGGCGGGGCGACATCCTGGCCGTGTACGCGGCCGCCGGGCTGGTGGTGCTGCTGCCTTCCAGCTGGCTGCCGCGATGGGTGGTGGCCGGGCTCGCCGCCGTGCTCCTCGCGGCCGCGCTGCTCCTCGGCGGCGGGCATTTTGCGCTCGTGCCCGGGTTGTTCCTGCTGGGCGCGGCGCTGACCCGGTACGGGGTGGTCGCCCGGATCGAGCGAACAGCGCGGGTTCCGGCGGTGCTGGGCGCGGTGTTCGCGGTCGGGGCGGCACCTCTGCTCTGGCTGCAGGTCGGGTTCGAGCGGACCGGTGATGTCGACGGCCCGATCGCGCGGATCGTGTACCCGGGGGCAGGGTTGCTGCTGGCGGGGCTGTACGTGTGCCTCCTGCTGGTGCTGCTGCAGACGCCACTGCGCCGGGCGTTGCGGGTGGTCTTCGAGCCGCTCGGTCGGATGGCGTTGACCAACTACCTGACCGCCACGGTCCTGGTGCTGGGTGTCTACCTGTTGGTTGGTCACCCGGAGCGTTGGTCGTCGAAGACGGTGCTCGTGATCGCCGGTTTCGTCCTCGCGGTCCAGTGGCTGTTCTCGTCCCTCTGGCTGCGCCGCTACAGCCAGGGCCCGCTGGAGTGGCTGTGGCGCTGGGCCACCTGGGCACGGCGCCCGCCCCTGCGCCGCACCCCCGGGCCTCGGGCGGTTGTCGGTGGCTAGCGGCCGGCGCGCCGGCGTTGATGGTTGGGATCGGCGGCTCGGGCTCGTGGTCGACGTGGTGCTCGCCGTCGCGTCCGCCGCGACGCTGCTCGTGACGGCGGTCGCGATCGGGGTGAGCTGGGGCGGCGTCTACTGGCTGTTCGACGCCGCCGCGGGGCTGGTGGTGTGCTGGCTCGCGCTGTGGTGGCGAGGTCAGGATCGGGCTGCGGCCGCGGGTCTGGTCGTCGCGGTGGTCGCCGTCCTTGTCGCGTGGGCCGCCGACCTGCCTCAAGAGCCCGGCCCGGCCACGGTGCTGGGCCTGGCGGTGCTCGTCGGCTCGGCGGTTCGAGCGCTCCCTGCTCGACGGGCCGTTGCAGTCGCGGCCGCGGGGTTCGCAGTGGTCGCCGGCACCTGGTTCGCCGCCACGCCCTCCTCCGCGGGGATCACGGCGGTGACGACGCTGAACGCCTTGGGCTGGCTCGGCGCGATCGTGGTCGGGTTGTCGGGCCGGCTGCGGGACGCCCGCCGCCGGGCCTTCGTCGACGAGGTCCGCCGCGAGGAGCGCATGGAGCTGGCCAGGGAGCTGCACGACGTCGCCGCCCACCACCTCACCGGGATCGTCATCCAGGCCCAGGCTGCCCAGCTCGCCGTCCGCAAGAACGCGGACGACGTCGGCCGGTCGCTGGCCGACATCGAGGCTGCCGGCTCCGAGGCATTGGGCGCGATCCGCCGGGTCGTCGGGTTGCTGCGCGACGGCGACGACGTCGTCTCGGCCGCGGCGGGGTGCGAGCAGATCGGCGAGCTGGTCAGGCGATTCCAGGACCACGGGCACGGCCCCGCGGTGCAGCTCCGGATGCCTGCTGATGGGCAGGTGTGGCCGGCAGAGGTGAGCAGCACCGTCTACCGGATCGTCCAGGAATCGCTGACCAACATCGCCCGGCACGCCCCGGCGGCGGGCTCGGTCACGATCGACGTCGCCCAGGACCATGAGGCCCTCACCATCGAGGT
The DNA here is from genome assembly GCF_021245725.1 of Pseudonocardia sp. TRM90224. Lineage (GTDB taxonomy): Bacteria > Actinomycetota > Actinomycetes > Mycobacteriales > Pseudonocardiaceae > Pseudonocardia. The sequence goes on from NZ_JAJGSX010000003.1 coordinate 136,615, forward strand.
CACGGACGACGCCCCGACCACCCCGACCCGCTACCGCCGCGGCGGGCACGGACTGAGCGGGCACGGACTGCGCGGGCACGGATTGATCGGGATGCGCGAGCGGGTCGAGGCCCTCGGCGGCACGCTGCAAGCGGGCCGGCGCGCGGATGCCGGTTGGTCGATCCGGGCCGACCTGCCCTTCGCCGCATCCGGGCGCGAATGACCATCAGAGTGCTGCTGGCCGACGACCAGGCGATGGTGCGCGGCGGCCTGCGCATGATCCTGGAGGATCAGCCCGACATCAGCGTGATCGCTGAAGCGGCCGACGGCGTGGAGGCGGTCGCGCTGGCTCGGCAGCTTCGCCCCGACGTGTGTCTGGTCGACATCCGGATGCCCCGCCTCGACGGCATCTGTGTCACCCGTGCGCTGGCGGGTCCCGGCGTCGGCGCACCGCTGCGGGTGGTCGTGGTGACCACCTTCGACCTCGACGACTACGTCTACGGCGCGCTGCGCGGTGGGGCGGTCGGGTTCATCCTCAAAGACGCCGGCCCCGCCTTGCTGGTGGAGGCCGTCCGGGCCGCGAGCGTCGGGGACGCCCTGGTCTCACCTTCGGTCACCATGCGGCTGCTCCGCCACGTGACGGCCACCCGACCGCAAGCCGTCGGCCGGCCCACGACGCCGCTGACGGACCGGGAGATCGAGGTCGTCCGCGCCACCGCACGGGGATGCACCAATCGTGAGATCGCCGCCGAGCTGTTCATCTCGCTGAGCACGGTGAAGAGCCACGTGGCAACCATCCAAGGCAAGCTCGGGGTCCGCAATCGCGTCGGGATCGCCGCCTGGGCGTGGGAGAACCGCGTGGCGGAACCCACTTGATGAACAAGCCGTAGGGTCAGGTGCCGTGACCCCTTCAGGTGATGTTCGCGTCGCCGCTTTCGGAGACCGTGGCGAGGCTGCGGTGCTCGCCGAGTTCCTCGGCTACAAGCGCGAGGCGATCATCAAGAAGGTGGTCGACCTGCCCGACGCGGTCGCGCACCGAGCCTGCGTGCCCTCGGGAACCAGCCTGGCCTGGCTGGTCAAACACTTGACCGCCTCGGAACGGCTCTGGTTCGGCGGAGCCACTAGGGACGAGTGGAAGGCGGTGTCGGTGCTCGACGCCGACGAGACCGTCGCGGATCTGGTTGCCGGCTACCGGAACGCCTCGCAGGAGTCCGACACGATCATCGCCGGCTGGACCGATCTCGGTCAGGTCATCGACGAACCGAACACGGCTCGGCACCCCGCCACAGCGCGGTGGATCATGCAGCACATGATCAGCGAGACGGCCCGCCACGCCGGCCACGCCGACATCCTGCGCGAGCAGATCGACGGAGTGATCGGCCGATAGGTCGATGGCCCGGCCAGCCGAGATGGCCATCGGGCGGACGAAGGACACGCCGGCAGGCTCGGGTTCAGCAGGGTTGCACGTCGGTGATCGACCAGGCCATGCCGTAAATCGGTGCGGTCACGACCCGACCCGGTGCCGGCCCCGGTGCCACTTCCGGCGGGGCGAACGGGTTGGACTGCCACCGCACTCCGCATCCATCAACCTCGACCGACCCGTCCGGCAGCTGGCGGATGGCGAGGGAGCTGTACTCGATCCGGTGGTACCGGCCGGGGTCGGCAAGCCGGGATCGCAGATGACGGACGGCGGAGCGGCAGTCACGCGCGCCGAGCGTGGCGGCGAGCGCCGTGCGGGCGTCCTCGTCGAGCAACGCGCCCGAGCACGCGGGTTCGCTCTCATCGGGAGTGGCGATCAGGCGCATCAGCTCCACCAACGCGCCTTCCGGGGAGCCGGGAAGCAGCTGCAACCGCGCGCCACCTCCCGCCCCGCCGCGCTCGGTCTCCAGCTGCGTCACTGCACCATCGACGAGCACAATTGCCACGCCGACGAGCGCAACGAGCAACACGGCCACGGCGAGGGCCAGCCGCGGCCACACCCAGCGCGGCCACCGGCCGGGATCCGGGGTGGTGCTCATGACCGAGATGATCCCTTAGCGACCCGCTGCGGTCAGCCGAGTGCTGACGCTCACCCGAACTGAGAACCGTCTCGCGGAACCCACGCAAAGTCTCGCAGCTCCGGTAGGCCCGATCTTCACAGATGGCTGGCCCAGAATCACCGAAACCGAGCGAAGCCAAGGCAGCCAAGCAAAGCGAAGGCACGGGAATGGACCACAGGAGATGGGGATCCGGGGGCGCAGCCCCCGGCCGGGGGTGTGGGGGCTTGGCCCCCACATAGGAAGACGATGATCGGCCAGAGGCCAACGCCGCAGGCGTGGCACACGTCGCCCCCGATCGGGTGGAGACGAGGGGAATCGAACCCCTAACCCCCGCCTTGCAAAGGCGGTGCTCTGCCAATTGAGCTACGTCCCCTGTGCTGAGCGGGACGTAACTCGCTCAGCGTGAGCGCTGGGTGATGATCAGTTGTTGGTGGCCTCGTGCCACAGGTCGTTCTCCGAGCGGGACGCCCGGATCTTCGAGAAGACGAGTGCGCCCGCAGCGAGGGCGACGACGACGAGGAGAAGCTTCTTCATGGTGTTCGTCCTTGCCTGTTCCGGGGATCGGAAGTGGGCCTAGCTGGATTTGAACCAGCGACCTCGTCGTTATCAGCGACGCGCTCTAACCAACTGAGCTATAGGCCCCTGCGGCACGATCGAGGCTACCTCACGGCCCCGAGCGCTCCGCAACCGGGATATCAGTCGCGCTCCGAGAGCGTGACCTCGATGCCGCCTACCAGGTCGGACGACACGTTGTAGACGAACGCGCCCACGGTCATCGCGACGGCGAAGAGCAGGCTGTTGATCGCTCCCACGACTGCGGCGAGGCCGAAGACCCGTCCTGCGGTGATGAGTGGTTCGCCCGATACGGCGCCGCTGGAGAGCAACTCGGCGTAGCCGCCGTTGAGGCGACCCCAGACGCCCATGCCGTCGAGGGCGCCGTACAGCACGCCGACGGCGACCATCCAGACGAGGAACAGGACGACGGCCAGCACGAGCCCGAGCTTCATGACGGCCCATGGGTCGAGGCGCTTCAGCTGCAGCGCGGCCTGCCTCGGTGCGCGGTTGCGGACCGCGCGCACCGTCGTGCGGCCGGTGCCCTGCTCCGTCGTGGGCTCGGAGTGCTCCGCGCCGGCGAAGCCGGGGTGCTGCGGCGGCGCTTCGAGGAAGGTGGTCGGGCCTTCGGTGTCGAGCAGGCCGCCCACCGGCCCGGGTGAGTGTTGCGGCTGTGCGGGCGGGGGCGGCGGCGGGGTCTGGGGCTGCGGCGCTGCCGCCGGCTGCGTTTGTTCGTGGGGCGCGTCCTGCCCCGGCATCCGGCTCCACGGGGGCGGCGGAGCCGCCTCGGGGCCGGGGCCGGGAACGGGTCCCGGGGCGGGTTCCGGCGGCGTCGCCATCCGGGACGACGCCGCTGCCTGGCGGGCGGCCGCGGCGAGGATCGCCGGATCGACCGGCCGGGTGGCGTCGTCGCTGCCCACCGGCGCGTACGCCGACGGGTTCTGCTTGCCGTTGCCCGCGGTGTGCAGCCGGATGCGCGCCGTCGGCGCTTCCTCGGGCGGCGGCCGGTTGGGATCGACGACGGTGGTCGCGGCGTCGACGGCCGGCATGTCCACCGCGGTCTTCGTCTCGTCCGGCACGGGCTCCGCGGCCGCCGGCTGCTCCGCCGCCACAGGTCCGGCGGGAGCGGACTGGGCCGGTACCTGCGGCGGAGCGGGCGGTGACGCAGGCGGTGACGCGACTGGAGCCTCGGCCTGCCCCTGGGCCTGCTGTTCGGCCTGCTGTTGTTCGGCCTGCTGCTGTTCGGCGGCGGCCGCCGGCGCGGGTTGCTCCGCGCCGGCGGTCGGGCCGGTCATGCCGCTCGTGCCGTTGGTGCCGTCCCGATGAGGAGCGGCCTGCTGCTCAGGCACCTCGCCTGACGTTCCACCGGTTGCCACGGTGCCGCGTTCGGGGTCGTCAGGTGTGCTCGTCGTGTCGTTCACGAGTCGAGGTGTCTCCTCTTCGATGGCGCTCGTTCGCTAGCGCCTCGGGCGTCAGCTCTGTTCGGTCTCGTCTGCATCGTCCTCGGCATTGCGCGCGACCGCCAGCAGCGTTGCACTCTCGCCGAGGTTCATGAGACGGACCCCCTTCGTCTGACGTCCGGCCTTGCGAACTTCACGGGCCGATGTCCGGATCACCCCGCCGGTAGAGGTGATCGCATACAGCTCGTCGTCGATCCCGACGATGAGCGCACCGACCAGCGTGCCACGGCGACGGTCGTACTGGAGGGTCAGAACCCCCTTGCCGCCGCGGCCCTGCACCGGGTAATCCTCGATCGGCGTGCGCTTCGCGTAGCCGCCGGTGGTCGCGACCAACACGAACGTGTCGGGCAGCACCACGGCGAGCGAGAGCAGGTGGTCGTCGGGGTTGAACCGCATCCCCAACACACCGGAGGTGGCCCGGCCCATCGGGCGCAGCACCTCGTCGCTCGCGGTGAACCGGATCGACTGGCCCTCCGCAGAGACGAGCAGCAGGTCGTCGTTCGCCGAGCAGAGCACGGCGCCGACGAGCTCGTCGTCCTCGCGGAGGTTGATGCCGATCAGACCGCCGGACCGGGGCGAATCGAAGTCGGTGAGCCGCGACTTCTTCACCAGACCACTTCTCGTCGCAAGGACGAGATATGGCGCGGCCTGGTAGTCCTTGATCTGCATGACCTGGGCGATGTGCTCGTCCGGTTGGAACGCGAGCAGGTTCGCCACGTGCTGGCCACGCGCGTTGCGGTTGGCCTCCGGCAGCTCGTAGGCCTTGAGCCGGTAGACGCGCCCCTTGTTCGTGAAGAACAGCATCCAGTCGTGCGTCGAGCAGACGAAGAAGTGGGCGACGATGTCGTCCTGCTTCAGCGTCGCACCCTGCACGCCCTTGCCGCCACGCTTCTGGGCGCGGTAGAGGTCGGTCTTGGTGCGCTTCGCGTAACCGGTCTGCGTGATCGTGACGACGACGTCCTCGACGGCGATGAGGTCCTCGTTGGTGACATCACCGTCGTCCGCGACGATCTGCGTGCGCCGCTCGTCGCCGTGCTTCTCGACGATCTCGGTGAGCTCGTCGCGCACGATCTGCCGCTGCCGCTCGGGGCGGGCGAGGATGTCCTCGAGGTCGGCGATCGTCCGCTCGATCTCCGCGAGCTCGTCGATGATCTTCTGACGCTCCAGCGCGGCGAGCCGCCGCAGCTGCATGTCGAGGATCGCCTGGGCCTGGATCTCGTCGACGTCGAGCAGCTGGATCAGGCCGTCGCGCGCGACCTCGACCGTCGCCGACGCCCTGATCAGCGCGATGACCTCGTCGAGCGCGTCGAGTGCCTTGACGTATCCGCGCAGGATGTGGGCCCGCTCCTCCGCCTTGCGCAGGCGGTAGCGGGTGCGCCGGACGATGACCTCGATCTGGTGGCGGATGTAGTTGCGCACGACCTGGTCGAGGCGCAGCGTGCGCGGCACGCCGTCGACGATCGCCAGCATGTTGACGCCGAACGCGTACTGCAGCTGCGTGTGCTTGTACAGGTTGTTGATCACGACCTTGGCGACGGCGTCGCGCTTGAGCGTGATCACGATGCGCATGCCGATGCGGTCGGACGACTCGTCGTTGATCTCGGCGATGCCGGCGAGCTTGCCGTCGCGGTGCTGGCTCGCGATCGACTCGATCAGGTTGTCCGGGTTGACCTGGTACGGCAGCTCGGTGACGACGAGGATGGTGCGCCCCTTGGCGTCCTCCTCCACCTCGACGACCGCGCGCATGCGCACGGAACCGCGACCGGTGCGGTAGGCCTGCTCGATGCCGTCGCGGCCCACGATGAGCCCCGCGGTCGGGAAGTCGGGGCCCTTGATGCGCTCCATGAGCGCGGTGAGCAGCTCCTCGTCGGATGCTTCCCAGTTGTCGAGCGACCAGACGACGCCGGCGCCGACCTCACGCAGGTTGTGCGGCGGGATGTTGGTCGCCATGCCGACGGCGATGCCGGAGCTGCCGTTGATGAGCAGGTTCGGCACGCGCGACGGCAGGACGTCCGGTTCCTGCGTCTTGCCGTCGTAGTTCGGCGCGAAGTCGACGGTGTCCTCGTCGATGTCCTGCAGCATCGCCATGGCGAGCGGGGTGAGACGGCACTCCGTGTACCTCATGGCGGCAGCCGGGTCGTTGCCCCGCGACCCGAAGTTGCCCTGCCCGTCGATCAGCGGGTAGCGCATCGACCACGGCTGCGCGAGCCGGACGAGCGCGTCGTAGATCGACGTGTCGCCGTGGGGGTGGTAGTTACCCATGACCTCGCCGACGACGCGCGCGCACTTGACGTAGCTGCGGTCGGGGCGGAAGCCGTTCTCCCCCATCGAGTAGAGGACGCGCCGGTGCACCGGCTTGAGCCCGTCCTCGACCAGCGGCAGCGCGCGACCGACGATCACGCTCATCGCGTAGTCGATGTAGGAGCGCTGCATCTCCTGCTGGATGTCGACCGGCTCCGTGCGGTCGCCTTCGCTGGGCGGCGGCAACGTGGGATCCAAGGTGTCTGTCATGCGAAGTTCCTTCCGCGGTTCGGACTCAGACGTCCAGGAACCGCACGTCCTTGGCGTTGCGGGTGATGAACGACCGGCGTGACTCGACGTCCTCGCCCATCAGGATCGAGAACAGCTCGTCGGCGGTGGCGGCGTCGTCGAGGGTGACCTGCAGCAGCACCCGGTTGGCCGGGTCCATCGTGGTCTCCCACAGCTCCTTGGCGTTCATCTCGCCGAGGCCCTTGTAGCGCTGGACGCCCTCTTCCTTCGGCAGCTTCTTGCCGGCGGCGCGGCCGGCCTCGATGAGGCCGTCGCGCTCGCGGTCGGAGTAGGCGAACTCCGGCTCGGCGCCGCGGCCGCCCCACTTGATCTTGTAGAGCGGCGGCTGGGCGAGGAAGACGTGCCCGTGCTCGACGAGCGGGCGCATGAAGCGGAAGAGCAGCGTGAGCAGCAGCGTGCGGATGTGCTGGCCGTCGACGTCGGCGTCGGCCATCAGCACGATCTTGTGGTAGCGCAGCTTGGCGAGGTCGAACTCGTCGTGGATGCCGGTGCCGAGCGCCGTGATGATGGCCTGGACCTCGGTGTTCTTGAGGACGCGGTCGATGCGCGCCTTCTCCACGTTGATGATCTTGCCGCGGATCGGGAGGATCGCCTGGAACATCGAGTCGCGGCCGGACTTCGCCGAGCCACCCGCCGAGTCGCCCTCGACGATGTAGACCTCGGAGCGGCTGGGGTCGGTCGAGCGGCAGTCGGCGAGCTTGCCGGGCAGGCCGCCGATGTCGCCCGCGCTCTTGCGGCGGACGAGCTCACGCGCCTTGCGGGCCGCCGCGCGCGCCTGCGCCGACTGGACCGCCTTGTTGACGATCGTCTTCGCCTCGACGGGGTTGCGCTCGAACCAGTCGGCCAGCCACTCGTTGCTGATCCGCTGCACGAACGACTTGATCTCGGTGTTGCCCAGCTTGGTCTTGGTCTGGCCCTCGAACTGGGGCTCCTTGACCTTGACCGAGACGATCGCGGCGAGCCCCTCGCGGATGTCGTCGCCCGACAGCGCGGGGTCCTTCTCCTTGAGGAACTTCTTCTCCTTCGCGTAGCGGTTGACCGTGGTGGTCAGCGCAGCGCGGAAGCCCTCTTCGTGGGTGCCGCCCTCGTGCGTGTTGATCGTGTTGGCGAAGGTGTAGACCGACTCGGTGTAGCCGGAGTTCCACTGCATCGCGACCTCGACGGCGTGGCCCTCGGCCTCGGCGGAGTACGACACGAGCTTCTTGTGGATCGGGTCCTTCGACTTGTTCAGGTGGGCGACGAAGTCCTCCAGCCCACCCGGGTAGCAGAAGGTGTACTCCTTCACCTTCGCGACGTAGCCCTCGGCGTCGGGCTCCTCGGCGTCGTGGTTGCTGTCGCCGTTGCGCTCGTCGCGCAGGACGATGGTGAGCCCCTTGTTCAGGAACGCCATCTCCTGCAGCCGGCGGCGGATCGTCTCGATGTTGTACGTGAGGGTCTCGAAGATGTCGCCGTCGGCCCAGTACGTGACGGTGCTGCCGGTGCGGTTGGTCGGCTCGCCCTTGCGCAGCGGACCGGGCACGGAGCGCGCGTAGTGCTGGCGCCACACGTGACCGTCGGTGTGGATCTCGACGTCGAGCGCGGTGGACAGCGCGTTGACGACCGAGACGCCGACGCCGTGGAGACCGCCGGACACGGCGTAGGAGTCGCTGTCGAACTTGCCGCCGGCGTGCAGCATCGTCAGCACCATCTCGACGGCGGGCTTCTTCTCGATCGGGTGCATGCCGACCGGGATGCCGCGGCCGTCGTCGACGACGCTCACGCCGCCGTCCTCCTGCAGCGTCACCTCGACGCGGGTGGCGTACCCGGCCATCGCCTCGTCGACGGCGTTGTCCACGACCTCCCAGATCAGGTGGTGCAGACCGCGCTCTCCGGTGGACCCGATGTACATGCCGGGGCGCTTGCGGACTGCCTCGAGACCTTCGAGAACGGTGATCGACGACGCGCCGTAGGTGTTCTTCTTCTCCGCCACGGGCTGCTATGTCTCCTCGCGATGAGTGCTCACGTGCACGACGACAGGCGTCGCGTACAGAGCCTGCTCGACCGGGCCGATTCGGGGGATGCCCGGAACCTCTTCCATCATACCGGTGCGCCCTGACAGAAACGCTTCTAGGACACCCCTAGAAGCCTCACAGAACGCCGATCGTCGATTCGGGCGGGTCCGCGAGGCCGAGAAGGGGGTCCGACTGCGCTGCGGCGCCGTCACGTCGCCCTGAATGGCCGCTTGCGGCGATTTCGTCAGCCGTACGTGTCCCGCGGACCGCGGCCACGCACGGAACGTGGTCCGTGTCGCCAGCTCGGGCCGGTCGGCGCGACCACCCGGATCCGCTTGACGACGTCCTTCCCGACGGCGCCGGCGAGCCTGTAGAGCAGCTGTCGCTGCAGCGTGCGCAGCTGCGTCGCCCACGCGGTCGATTCCGCCTGCAGCACCAGCTCACCGTCGCGCAGCGACAGCGGCGTGCAGTGGTCGGCGATGTCGGGACCGACGAGGTGGTTCCAGCGGCTCAGCACCGTCGCGTCGGTCAGGCGCGGCGACCAGCCGCGGTCGAGCGAGACCCGTGCGACCACCCTGCCGAACGGCTGCGGGTCGCGATCGTCCGGGCCGGGACCCGACCAGCGGCGGCGCCGACCGCGCGAACCGGTCGGTTTGCGGCCGCTGCGCTGCGCCGCCTGATCCTCGGCGCGGGCCGCCGAGGCCTCCCGCGCGGCCCGCAACGCGTCGCGCGCGATGTCGGCTCCGCGACGGGCGGTTTCTCCACCTTCATCCCCAGGGCTGTGGACAGGTGGCCTCGATTGGGTTGCGCCGGGCGGTTGATCACGTACGCCGGGCGGTCGTTTCTGCTCGTCATCACCAGTGGAGCGGAAGTTATCCACAGTATCCACAACCTTGTCCCCAGGTGGCCGAGATCACAGTCGAAGCCCCGACCTGGCCTCTTGCGAAAGCCGCTCGACGGAGCCGCCGCCCACCGCAAAGCGCGCTCCGTCGAGGCCGTCCGGCACGTCCGCATCGACCGCCGCGGTGATCAACACCTGTTCGGCGCGCATAGCGACGTCCGCAAGCGCCGCGCGGCGCTTGGTGTCGAGCTCGGCGAAGACGTCGTCGAGCACGAGCACGGGTTCGATGTCATCGGCACACAGCAGACGGTAGGACGCGAGCCGCAGCGACAGCGCGATCGCCCACGACTCGCCGTGGCTCGCGTAGCCCTTCGCCGGGCCGTCCCCCAGCTTCAGGTCGAGGTCGTCGCGGTGCGGGCCGACGAGGCAGACACCGCGCTCGACCTCCTGCCGCCGCAGCCGGCCGAGCGACTCCAACAGCAACGCCTCCAGCTCGGCGATGTCGGCCTGCTGCTCGGCGGCGGCCAGCGGCTCGGGCCACAGCCCGGAGCGGTACTCGAGCGCGATCGGCTCGGACGAGGGTGCAACCTCGGAGAACGCGGCGACGGCATAGGGGGCGAGCGCGGCGACCAGCTGCAACCGGCCGGCGAGCAGCGCGGCGCCGTGCGTCGCGAGGTGGCCGTCCCAGACGTCGAGCGTGCGCAGGTCGCCCCCGTTGCGCGCGGTCTTCAGCAACGCCGACCGCTGCCGCAGCACCCGCTCGTAGTCGGAGCGCACGGTGGCGTAGCGCGGGAAGCGGGCGACGAGCATGTCGTCGAGGAACCGCCTGCGCTCGCCGGGATCGCCGCGGACCAGCGCCAGGTCCTCCGGCGCGAACAGGACCGTGCGGAGGATCCCCAGCAGGTCGCGCGGCTTCGCCGGCGCGCCGTTGCGCCGCGCGCGGTTGGCGCGCCCGGCGGTGATCTCGATCTCGACGCCGAGCTCGCGCCCCTCGTGCACGACCTGGCCGCGCACCACCGCGTGCTCGGCGCCGCGCCGGATCAGCGGCGCGTCGGTGGCCACGCGGTGCGAACCCAGCGTGGCGAGGTAGCCGGCCGCCTCGACCAGGTTGGTCTTGCCGACGCCGTTCGGGCCCACGAACACCGTGACGCCGGGTTCGAGGTCGAGCTCAGCACGCTCCCACGACCGGAAGTCGACGACGGCCAGCCGGCGCAGGTGCATGCGCTACCCCTGTGTGGAACCGGTGCCCGAGCTGGGTCCGGCGTGCTGACCGGGGGTGCCGGACGGGCCGGCGGCGCGGACCGCGTGCCCGCCGAACTGCTGGCGCAGCGCGGCGACCGCGCGCATGGCCGGCGAGGACTCCTGGCGCGAACCGAATCGGGCGAACAGCGCAGCCGAGATCACCGGGAGCGGCACGGCGTGCGTGATCGCCTCCTCGATCGTCCAGCGGCCCTCACCCGAGTCGTCGACGTAGTCGTCGAGCGCGGCGAGCCCCGGGTCGTCCTTGAGCGCGAGCACCAGCAGGTCGAGCAGCCACGACCGGACGACCGTGCCACGCGACCACGCCTGCAGCACCGCCGGCACGTCCGTCACCAGCTCCACGGCGGAGAGCAGCTCGAAGCCCTCGGCGTAGGCCTGCATGAGCCCGTACTCGATGCCGTTGTGGACCATCTTCGAGAAGTGGCCCGCCCCGACGGGGCCGGCGTGCGCGAAGCCCTCCTCGCGCGGACCCTCCGGCCGCAGCGCATCGAAGATCGGCATCGCGCGCTCGACGTGCTCGGCGGATCCGCCTGCCATCAGGCCGTAGCCGTTGTCCTTGCCCCAGATGCCGCCGGACACACCGCAGTCGATGTACCCGATCCCCTTCTCGTCGAGGAGCGCGGCGTTCGGGCCGTCGTCGGTGTAGCGCGAGTTCCCGCCGTCGATCACGAGATCGCCCGGTTCGAGCACGTCGGCGAGCTTGCGGACCGTGCTCCTCGTCGGCTCGCCCGACGGGACCATCACCCACACCACCCGGGGCGCGGCGAGCGCACCGGCCAACGCTTCGAGCGACTCGACGTCGCTCACCTCCGGCCGCGGGTCGTACCCGACGACCTCGTGACCCGACGCGCGCAGGCGGTCGCGCATGTTTCCGCCCATGCGGCCGAGGCCGATGAGTCCGAGTTGCACGCTGGCTCCTTGGTGGAAGGGAAGCGATTGCTGTCCGGTTCTGAGCGGATCGGGCCGGATCTATCCCGGGAGCCGGACCGGCATCAGGAGATGCAGGTAGCCGGGAACCGGCTCCGGCTGGTCCTCGGCCGCGTCGTCGGCGGGCGGCGCCGGCACCGGTCGGACGAGCGCGGGCCGGTTCGGCGTGGTGAACGTCAGCTGAGCGCGGTCGGTGTGCAGCGCGCCGAGCGAGTCGAGGAGGTAGCCCGGGTTGAACGCGATCGTCAGCGGCGCGCCGTCGAGCTCGCACGGGAGCTCCTCCTCGGCGCTGCCGACGTCGTCGCCGCCGGCCGCCAGGCGCAGCCCGTCCTCGCCGAACTCCATCCGGACCTGCGCGACCCGGTCGGTCACGAGCGCGACGCGCTTGATCGCCTCGACGAGTGCGGCCACCTCGATCACGGCGGCGCTCGTGTGCTCGGCGGGGATCAGCTGGCGGAAGCGCGGGAACTCGGCGTCGAGCAACCGGGTGGTCGCCCGGCGCCCGCCGCCGGTGACACCCAGCATGCCGTCGCCCGCGGAGAGCGAGATCTCGACGGAGCCGGCGCCGGCGAGCGTCTTCGCGACCTCGGCGAGCGTGCGCGCGGGGATGAGCACCGCACTGGACAGCTCGGTGTCCTCGGGCGTCCAGTCGAGCTCGCGCACCGCGAGGCGGAACCGGTCGGTCGCGGCGAGCGTCAGCCGCGACCCCTCGATCTCGAGCCGGATGCCGGTGAGCATCGGGAGCGTGTCGTCGCGGCCGGCCGCGACGGCGACCTGCGCGACGGCCTGACCGAGCTCGTCGGCCGCGACAGTGCCGGCGAGCTGAGGCATCGTCGGCAGCTGTGGGTAGTCCTCGACCGGCATCGTCGGGAGGCTGAACCGGCTGTTGCCGCAGTTGATCGTCGCGCGGGCGCCGTCGACGACCAGGTCGACGGGCTTGGAGGGCAGCGCGCGGGTGATGTCGGCGAGCAGCCGGCCGGAGACCAGCACGCGTCCCGGATCACCGATGGTCGCGTCGAGCTCCACACGTGCGGAGGTCTCGTAGTCGAAACCGGAGACCGTCAGCCGGTCGCCGTCGGAGCCGGTCGCGGCCTCGATCAGCACACCGCCGAGGACCGGGACCGGAGGCCTGGCCGGGAGGCTGCGCGCCACCCAGGCAGCGGCGTCGGCCAGTACGTCGCGTTCGACCCGGAACTTCATGGCGGGGACCTCTCGCGCTGGCTGTGTCATGGACGGGGTTCGGGCCGCAAGCGGACCGTCGTGCAGGTGCAGAGCCGAGTGTGACTGCTGCGGTGCCGAGGTCGTTCACCGGGACGGCACGGAACCGGGGACAACCACCGTAGAGCCTCCGACGAGCGGGTGTCACGTGGGCCGGTGCCTCTCGATGAGGCGACCCTCGATCCCCGGATCCACACCGTTGTTCTTCTTGTAGTTCATCTAGAAGAGAGATCCAGAAGCAGTAACAGGGGCTGTGGACAGTGTGGACGGAGCCCGTACCCGCAGGTCGGGCGGTGTGGCGTCCTGTGGATGGAACCATGGGATGAACGGTGGGTGGATCGGGCCGTCGGTGGATGGGTCCGGATCGGGCCGAGTTGTCCCCGAGTTGTTCGCGAGTTGTCCACCGATCTGGAGCCGTTCGTCCACCGGCCCGAGGACGGCCATCCACAGAGTTGTCCCCAGATGTGGGTGAAGCGTGGTCGCTCGCCAACGCTGAGTGCCCGCTTTCCAGGGCCGAACGGCGTGCGGGTGCCGCCGCGCAACTCACTGATGTCTCTCCTGGCACATGTCCGGGGACTCTCCGTGATCATCGAGTGGCTCCGGCATGTGGACAACCGGGATCCGGCAGCGCCGAACCACCCGGTCGAGCGCGCCGAGTGGCAGCGGACCGCCGGATGTGCTTGCGCGACATCGCCGACCGCCCGCTCGGCGTCGCCGACGTGCGGCCCGCGCGGACGTCGACACGCAGACTTCCCCACCGTTTTGCCAACCTGTACGGGCCCGCGGGCGTGCAAGTAGGCAAAACGGTGGGGAACTTCGGTGGGGAAGTTCGACGGGCTGTGGCGCGGTGGAGCTGTCGCGCGGTGGGGCAGGGCGGTGACTCAGTGGCGGGCGCGCTGCTTGATGCGCGCGGTGAGCTCCTGCACCTGCTCGAAGGTCTTGCGCCGCTGCGCGATCTCGTTGCGGATCTTCTTGTCCGCGTGCATGACGGTCGTGTGGTCACGGCCGCCGAACGTCTGCCCGATGCGCGGGAGGGAGAGGTCGGTCAGCTCGCGGCACAGATACATGGCGATCTGGCGCGACTGCGCGAGCGCCTTCGTCTTGCCGGGGCCGCACAGCTCGTCCATCGTCACGCCGAAGAAGTCGGCGGTGACCGCCATGATCGTCGGCGCGGTGATCTCGGACGTCGCGGAATCGGGGATGAGGTCGCGCAGCACGATCTCGGCGAGCTGCGTGTCGACCGGCTGGCGGTTCAGCGACGCGAACGCGGTGACGCGGATGAGCGCGCCCTCGAGCTCGCGGATGTTGCGCTCGATGCGCTCCGCGATGAACTCCAGTACGTCACCGGGGACGGCGAGCCGGTCCTGGGCCGCCTTCTTGCGGAGGATCGCGATGCGCGTCTCGAGCTCCGGCGGCTGGATGTCGGTGATGAGGCCCCACTCGAACCGGGTGCGCATGCGGTCCTCGAGCGTCTCGAGTCGCTTCGGCGGTCGGTCGGAGGAGACGACGATCTGCTTGTTCGCGTTGTGCAGCGTGTTGAAGGTATGGAAGAACTCCTCCTGAGTTCCTTCCTTCCCTTCCAGGAACTGGATGTCGTCGACGAGCAGCACGTCGACGTCGCGGTACCGCCGCTGGAACGCGACCTTGCGGTCGTCGCGCAGCGAGTTGATGAAGTCGTTCGTGAACTCCTCGGTCGAGACGTACCGCACCCGCATGCCCGGGAAGAGCCGCTGGGCGTAGTGCCCGACCGCGTGCAGGAGGTGGGTCTTGCCCAGACCGGAGTCGCCCCAGATGAAGAGCGGGTTGTAGGCGCGGGCCGGCGCCTCGGCGACGGCTACGGCCGCCGCGTGGCTGAACCTGTTCGACGCGCCTATGACAAAGGTGTCGAAGGTGTACTTCTCGTTGAGCCTCGTCTGCGAGCGCGGCTGCACCTGCTCGCCGGCGGCGGGCCCGGAGTAGGTGGGCCACACCTCGGGCCCGCGGCCGCCCCCGTTGCGGAGCGCGTCGGAGCTCGGCTCGGTGTGCACGCCGGAGTCGGTGATGGCGAGCGGCCCGGTGTCGGGCAGGCCCGCGCCGTCGAGCGCGGCGTCCGCCGGCACCGGCTCCGCGACGGGCTCCGATTCGACCTGTCCGTTGCCTGGCCCGTTGGACGACCCGTTGGTCGGCCCGGCCTTCCCGACGGGTTCGTGGCCGGGGGCGTCGGGCACCACGGTGCCGCCGGAAGCGGCGGAGGCGTCGACGACGACCGCGAGGTTGACGGTGACGCCGAGGTGGCGGCCGAGCGCGTCGCTGATCGGCTTGCGCAGGATCCGTTCGATCGCGTCCTTCGCGAACTCGCTAGGTGCGGCGAGCAGCGCGGTGCCGTCGATGAGGCCGAGCGGTCGGGTCAGGCGGAGGAACGCGCGCTGCTGCGGCGAGAGGGTCTGGGCGCCGGAACCGGCCGATGCGCCGGAGAGATCGGCGATGACCCTGTTCCAGACCTGTCCGAGATCACCTGGTTGGTCGGCCACCGGTCGGCACTCCCTCCGGTCGTCGCCTCAAGGTCACTCCATGCCCCCATCGGGGCCGGATCATCCCCAGACTTGTCCACACCTGTGCGCAAGACGTTACGCGGGCCCTCCGAGTGGAACTCGTGCGGGCCCGTGCGGTCCGGGATGCCCTCGATGAGGGAGCGCCGCGGGTCCCCCGAGAAGCGCGGCGAGTTGGCGACGCTAACAAGCCCCGGCCCCTGCCACAAGTCACCTACACCGGGCAAGATGCACCGGAGAGATCAGGTGTGCGGCGCTGAACACGGCCTTGCGCACCTGGTTTGACCCTCGTTCGCGGGGCTGCGTACCCTGGTGACAAGCGTGTCCGCGTGCGGGCACCCGTGTCACACCGCAATACATACAGCATTACCTGTCCAGCAGACCCGCATGATGAACACCGATGGCCGGCCAGCGCCGCCGTCGGGCAGGAGAGCCGACCGTGAGCAAGGGCAAGCGCACCTTCCAGCCGAACAACCGCCGCCGCGCGCGCACGCACGGGTTCCGGCTGCGCATGCGCACCCGCGCCGGGCGCGCGATCCTCGCTGCCCGCCGCGGCAAGGGCCGCGAGCGGCTCTCCGCCTGATCCGGGCCGGTGTTGCCGGCGGGGTCCCGGCTCACGCATCGGGACGAGTTCGCATCTGTGATGCGGCGCGGCCTGCGAAGCGGTCGACCTCGCTTGGTTGTACATCTGCATCGGTCCAGTGAAAGTGATGACGGCGCGGCTCGTGCGGGATTCGTCGTGAGCAAGGCTGTCGGAGGTGCCGTGGTCCGCCATCGCGTCACACGCAGGCTGCGCCACCTCGTCGCGCCACGGCTCGAGCGGCTTCCCGCGGGGAGCCTGCTCGTCGTGCGCGCTCTGCCGCCGGCTGCCGCCGCCACCTCCGCGGAGCTGGCGGTCGATCTTGACGCCGCGATGAGCGGTGCAATGCGCAAGCTCGGCACACGATGACGAGCGTGATCACCGCGATCCGCGCGGCCGTCACCGCGGCGTTGGTGGGGGTGTTGCGCTTCTACCAGCGCTGGATCTCCCCCGCGCTGCCGCCGACGTGCCGCTTCTACCCGACCTGCAGCGCGTATGCCGTCGAGGCGCTGCAGGTGCACGGGCCGCTGCGCGGTTCGTGGCTCACCGTCCGGCGCCTTGCGAAATGTGCGCCGTGGCACCCTGGTGGCATCGACCCGGTGCCGCCGGTGCGCGGCGCCAGCACCCGCTCGGCCCAGGACACCCATGAGGAGCAAGCGCCGTGCTGAACTTCATCTATTACCCGGTCTCCTTCATCTTGTGGTGCTGGCACTGGGTGTTCAGCAAGGTCTTCGGTGACGGCGGCTGGGGCGGCGGCATCGCGTGGACGCTGAGCGTCGTCTTCCTCGTCTTCACCCTGCGGGCGATCCTCTACAAGCCGTTCGTCATCCAGGTGCGCTCGATGCGCAAGATGCAGGAATTCCAGCCGGAGATGGCGAAGCTTCGCAAGAAGTACGCCAACGACCGGCAGAAGCAAGCTGCCGAGATGCAGCGGCTGCAGCGCGAGCACGGGGTCAACCCGGTCATGGGCTGCCTGCCGGCGCTGGTGCAGATCCCGGTGTTCATCGGCCTCTTCCACGTGTTGCGCGAGTTCGGTCCCCGCAACGGCGACGGGTCGATCCGCACCGAGAACTACTTCTTCGACCAGGCGGGCGTCCACTCGTTCAACGACGCGAGCCTGTTCGGCGCGAAGCTCGGTTCCTGGGTCGTGCAGGGTGACGAGGCGCTGCGCGCCGCCGGCACGTCGATCCCGCAGATGCTCATCGTGATGATCCCGCTGATGATCGCGGCCGGCATCTTCACGCACATCACGGCACGGCACTCGGTGGCCCGCCAGACCGCGGCGCAGGGTGAGAACCCGCAGACCGCGATCATGAACAAGCTGATGCTCTACATCTTCCCCATCGGTGTTGTCGTCGGTGCGCCCTTCCTGCCGCTGGCGGTGCTCCTGTACTGGGTGTCGAACAACCTGTGGACGCTCGGCCAGCAGTACGTCGTCTACCGGAGGATCGACTCCGAGGAGACGGTGAAGCGTGAGGAGGCCGCCGTCACCCGGCAGGCCCGCGCACCCAAGCCCGGTCAGAAGCCCGTCCGCCCGGAGAACGTCGAGCCGGAACCCGAGCCGAAGTCGAAGACGCCCGGCGCGAAGCCCATCACGCGCAAGCCGGTGCGTCCTGCGTCCTCGAACGGTTCCAGCAACGGCTCCGGTGGCGGCACGGCAGGCGCCGGAGCGCGCAGCGGTGGCGGGTCCCGCCCGCCTGCCCGCCGCTCCCGCAAGCGCCGCTGACCACGAGCCACCTGCGGCCGCCTGCGTCGGCGGTCGCCTGCGGTGCGCGCCTCGGCGCACACCGCACGAGTTTCGGGAGAGGAGACGCAGCGTGCCGAAGACTGCACAGGACGGGGAAGCTCAGGCGGCCCCCAGCAGCACCGCCGAGGACCAGCTCGTCCGGGAGGGCGACATCGCAGGCGACTACCTCGAGCGCTTGCTCGACGTGCTCGACTACGACGGTGACATCGACCTCGACGTCGAGGCGGGCCGCGCGATCGTCAGCATCGACGGCGGCGAGGATCTCGACAAGCTCGTCGGCGACCGCGGCGCCGTGCTCGAGGCGCTCCAGGAGCTGACCCGGCTCGCCGTCCAGCAGGCGTCGGGCAACCGCAGCAGGCTGATGCTCGACATCGCGGGTTGGCGCCAGTCGCGGCGCGACGAGCTCACCGAGCTCGGCACCCGCACGGCGAAGGAGGTGCTCGGCTCCGGCGAGTCGGTCCGCCTCCGCCCGATGACCCCGTTCGAGCGCAAGGTCGTGCACGACGCGGTCGCGCGGATCAAGGGCGTCTCGAGCGAGAGCGAGGGCGAGGAGCCACGCCGCCAGGTCGTCGTCTTCCGTGGGCCCTGACGATACGACGCTCTTCCCGTCGGAGGCGGCGCTCGCCGCCTTCGGCGATCGGCTGCCGCTCGCACGGCAGTTCGCCGACCATCTTGTGACCTCCGGCGTCGAGCGGGGGCTCATCGGCCCCCGCGAAGCGCCGCGGATCTGGGACCGGCACATCCTCAACTGCGCGGTCGTCGCAGAACTTGTACCGAATGGTGCCCGACTTGTGGATGTCGGCTCTGGAGCGGGCCTTCCCGGGATACCGTTAGCTCTGGCCCGGTCGGACATCGGCATCGTCCTCATCGAGCCGCTCGCCCGCCGGGTGGAGTGGCTCCGGGAGGTTGTTGCCGCGCTCGATCTCAGTGTCCAGGTCGAGTGGGGACGGGCCGAGGAGTCGGCGGTTCGGCGACGATGGGAGGGTGCCGACGTGGTGACCGCACGAGCAGTCGCGCCCCTGCACCGGCTCGCCGGATGGTGCCTGCCCTTCCTCCGCACCGGGGGCGTCATGCTCGCCATCAAGGGAGCATCCGCACCGGACGAGGTTGCGCGCGATTCATCCACGGTTCAGCGCCTCGGTGGCGGTGAACCACGCATCGAGAGGTGCGGCGCAGGGATCGTCGATCCCCCGAGCACGGTGGTCGTCGTCGAGCGCGTGCCCAGCCGCGCGCGGCGGAAGAGAGGGTGAGCGTGTCCTTCAACGTGTCCGAGCACGATGTTTCACGTGAAACATCGCAGCCCGACTGGACGCCCATCGCCGAGGAGGCGGAGCGCGCGGCCCGCGTGCTCCACCCCGATCGGCATCGGATGCCGAGGCCGTCGCACCGGCGGATCCTGACCGTCGCCAACCAGAAGGGCGGCGTGGGCAAGACGACGAGCACGGTGAACCTCGCGGCCGCGCTCGCCATGCACGGCGTGCGGGCGCTGGTGATCGATCTCGACCCGCAGGGCAACGCGAGCACGGCGCTCGGGGTCGAGCACCGCCTCGGCACCCCGTCGGTGTACGAGGCGCTGCTCGGCGAGATCCCGCTCTCCGGAGCGGCGGTCCAGAGCACCGCCTCCCCGAACCTCCTCTGCGTCCCGGCGACGATCGACCTCGCCGGTGCGGAGATCGAGCTCGTCAGCATGGTCGCGCGGGAGAACCGCCTCCTGCAGGCGCTCTCCCCTGAGGCGCTCGAAGAGCTCGACGTCGACTACGTCTTCATCGACTGCCCGCCGTCGCTCGGGCTCCTGACGGTCAACGCGCTCGTCGCCGCGTCCGAGGTGCTCATCC
Organism: Pseudonocardia sp. TRM90224; assembly: GCF_021245725.1. GTDB lineage: Bacteria > Actinomycetota > Actinomycetes > Mycobacteriales > Pseudonocardiaceae > Pseudonocardia. Next base: position 156,122 of record NZ_JAJGSX010000003.1, read on the forward strand.
CGATCCAGTGCGAGTACTACGCGCTGGAAGGGCTCGGGCAGCTGCTGAGCAACATCGATCTCGTGCGCTCGCACCTCAACACGGCGCTGCACGTCTCGACGATCCTGCTGACGATGTACGACGGCCGGACCAAGCTCGCCGACCAGGTGACCAACGAGGTCCGAAGCCACTTCAACCACACGGTGCTCCGCACGGTGATCCCGAGGAGCGTGAAGGTGTCAGAGGCACCGGGATACAGCCAGACCATCCTCGCCTACGACCCCGGCTCGCGCGGGGCGATGAGCTACGTCGACGCCGCCCGTGAGATCGCCGAGCGCGGTGCAGCCATGAGCATCCCGATTGATCGCGGTGGACGGTGATGGTCGTGGCAGAACGCAAGGGTGGGCTCGGTCGAGGGCTGGCGGCCCTCATCCCCACCGGGCCCGCCGCGGGCGACGGCGCCGTCGCGCCGGCGGCAGCGCCGATCGTCGCGCCGACGCTGGCCCGCCGGCCGCTGCGCAGCGAGAGCGCGAGCGCAGCCGATTCGCGTCCGGAGCCGGAGCCGATCGACGGCGCCGTGATGCGGGAGATCGCGCTCTCCTCCGTCCAGCCCAACGCGAAGCAGCCCCGCTCCACGTTCGACGAGGATGCGCTCGCCGAGCTGACCCACTCGATCCGCGAGTTCGGGCTCCTGCAGCCGATCGTCGTCCGTGAGGTCTCCCCCGGCTCGTACGAGCTCGTCATGGGCGAGCGCCGGTGGCGGGCCGCCCAGCGGGCTGGGCTCGAGCGGATCCCCGCCATCGTCCGCAGCACGACCGACGACGCGATGCTGCGCGACGCGCTGCTGGAGAACATCCACCGCGTGCAGCTGAACCCGCTCGACGAGGCGGCCGCGTACCAGCAGCTGCTCTCGGAGTTCGGCGTCACGCAGTCGGAGCTGGCCGATAGGATCGGTCGCAGCCGTCCGGTCGTCACGAACACGATCCGCCTCTTGAAGCTCCCGGTGGCCGTGCAGCGGAAGGTCGCGGCGAACGTGCTCTCGGCCGGACACGCCCGCGCGCTGCTCGGGCTGGAGGACGCCGGGCAGCAGGAGGATCTCGCGAAGCGGATCGTCGCCGAAGGGCTCTCGGTGCGCGCCACCGAGGAGGCGGTGGTCCTGCTGCGGCGCGAGACCCCCTCCTCCCCCAGCAAACCGGCCCGTCGCCGGCCGATGCTCGCACCCGGTCTCCAGGATCTGGCGGAGCGGCTCTCGGACAAGTTCGACACCCGGGTGAAGGTCGAGCTCGGTCAGCGCAAGGGACGGATCGTCGTCGAGTTCGGGTCGGTCGACGACCTCGAGCGGATCGCCGCTCTGATGAACCGGCAGGCCGCCGCAGACGACGGCTGAGCCACTTGCCGATGTTCACGTGGAACATCGGCCGGCAGTCACCACGGAGCCCCATGTTTCACGTGAAACATGGGGCTCCGTCGTGTCGGGGGCAGGCACATGTTTCACGTGAAACATGCCCTCTGCCCGGGCGGGCCATGTTTCACGTGAAACATGACCCGCCGATGTTTCACGTGAAACGTGCGACCGCTCGCTCGACGAGCGCAGCGTAGATCGCGCCGATGTCGGTGCCCGCCGTGCGAGCCGCGATCGGCAGCAGGGAGGTCTCCGTCAGACCGGGAGAGACGGCGACCTCCAGGACGTGCACCCGCCCGTCCGCGTCGACGATCGCGTCTGTGCGCGAGACGTCCCGCAGACCCAACAGGCGGTGCGCCGCGAGGGCGGCGTCCTCCACCACCTTGAGCACGTCGGCGTCGAGCCGGGCGGGGCAGTGGAACGTCGCGGCGCCCGGCGTGTAGCGAGCGGTGTAGTCGTAGACGCCGCCGGCGACGTCGACCTCGACCGGCGGCAGGACGTGCGGCTCGTCGTCGAGCTCGACGACGGAGACGGCGACCTCGGTGCCGACGATGAACTGCTCCGCGAGGACGGTGTCGGCGTAGGCGAGGCAGCTGACCATCGCGGCGGGGAGGTCGGCGCGCTCGCGGACCACCTGGGCGCCGAGCGCCGAGCCGCCCTGGTCGGGCTTGAGCATCAGCGGCAGGCCGAGCCGGTCGACCATCGCGTCGAGCACCGCCTGCGCACCGAGTGCGCGGAACGTCGTGTGCGGCAGCGCAACCCAGTCGGGCGTGTCCAGGCCGGTGCGCGCGAACTCCGCCTTGGCCGTCGGCTTGTCCCACGCCTGCCGGCACGCACGGGCCGAGGCGCCGACGAACGGGACGCCGAGGAGCTCCAGCACGGCCTGCACCGAGCCGTTCTCCCCTTCCCCACCGTGCAGCGCGATGACAACCGCCTCCGGCGGCTCGGTGCGCAGCCGTTCGAGCAGCGTTGCGTCGACGTCCCACTCGTGGACGTCGACGCCCGTCGCGCGGAGCGCGGTGGCCAGCCGTCGCCCGGATCGGAGCGACACCTCCCGCTCGTGCGACAGCCCGCCCGCCAGTACCGCAACCGTTCGTTCGCTCACGTGCGGCATTCTCCGGCGCCGTCAGGGAGTGTGCGGCGACGGGGTCTGCGGCCCGCTCCGGGTCGTGCCGAGCGTCGGCCGGGCGGGTGCACCGAACGTCCTCAACACGTCGAGCTCCGCCTCCAGCACGCTCGCCAACCGGCGCACGCCTTCGGTGATCCGCTCCGGGGTCGGGTAGCAGTACGAGAGTCGCAGCTGCCGGCTGCCGAACCCGTCGGCGTAGAAGCCGGTGCCCGACGCGTACGCGACCCGAGCAGTGACGGCGCGCGGGAGCATCGCCTTCGTGTCGATCCCCTCGGGCACGTCCAGCCAGACGTAGAAGCCGCCGTCGGGGATGTTCCACGTGAAACCTTCGGGGAGATACGTCTCCAGCGCGCGCAGCATCGCGTCGCGCCGGTCGCGGTACATCTCCGTGAACGTCTTGATCTGGCCGCGCCAGTCGTGCCCGGCGAGGTAGCGCGAGACGATCATCTGGTTCAGGTTGGGCGGGCTCAGCGTCGCCGACTCCGCGGCGAGCACGAGCCGATCGCGGACGGCAGGCGGAGCGAGCGCCCAGCCGACCCGCAGCCCCGACGCGAACGTCTTCGAGAACGAACCGAGGTACACGACACCGCGGTCCATCGACCGCAGCGCCGGGTAGATCCGGCCGGAGAAGCCGAGCAAGCCGTACGGGTTGTCCTCGACGACGCACACGCCGTACTGCGCGCAGATCTCGAGCACCTCCGTGCGGCGCTCGACCGTGAGCGTGACGCCGGCGGGGTTGTGGAAGGTCGGGATCGTGTAGAGGAGCTTGGGGGTGATCCCCTGCGCCGCCAGCGAACGGAGCGCCGCACGCAGGAGGTCGGGGACGAGCCCGTGCTCGTCCATCGCCACGTGCACGACCCGCGCCTGGTACGCGGCGAAGCTCCCGAGCGCGCCGACGTACGACGGCCCCTCGGCGAGCACGACGTCGCCGGGGTCGCAGAAGATCCGGGTGACGAGGTCGAGCGCCATCTGCGACCCGACGGTGACGACGACGTCATCCGGGTCGGCCCGGATGCCTTCGAGCGCCATCACCTCGCAGATCTGCTCGCGCAGAGCGGGCATCCCCTGCGCCGATCCGTACTGCAGCGCCACGAGCCCGTCGCGGGCGACGAGGTCGCCGACCTCCGCGCTGAGCTCGTCGAGCGGCAGTGCGGCGAGGTTCGGCATCCCACCCGCGAGCGAGACGACCTCAGGCCTACTGGCTACCGCGAAGAGCGCCCGGATCTCCGATGCCGTCATGCCTGCGGTACGGGCAGCGAACCGCTCCGTGGGCTTCCTGATCGCTGACGAATGCGGACGGACCGGCTCGGTCACGCGGATCTCCTGCAGGTACGGGAGGGGGAGAGGTCCGATCGAGTGTAACCAGGAAGGAGGAAGAAACTGCCCTTCGTCGTAGGTGAGACGCCGGTCGCAGCAGGATGGGTGTCAATCGGCGCTGGATCGATCTATCGTCGGGAGGTCGGCGCGATGGCGGCGGCGTACGGGGTCGTGTCCAGCCGCCGGAGGTTGCACTTGTCGTGGCACGTGGCGGCGCTCACTCTGGACAACTTGGACGATTTGCCCAAAAGGTGCAGGCGCTGCGTTTTCTGGGAGCTCTCGTCGCAGCTCGGTGAGCAGGCGGCGGAGTTCGGCTCGACCGAGCTCGAGAAGGAGGCCTGGGTCTCCGAGGTGCTCCTCGAGTGGGGCTCGTGCGGCCGCGTCGCCTACATGCGTGGCGCCCCCGCCGGCTACGTGATCTACGCGCCGCCCTCGGCCGTGCCGCGGGCCGCCGAGATGCCGACCGGCCCGGTGAGCGCCGACGCCGTGCTGCTGACGACGATGCAGGTGATGCCGGAGTTCGCCGGCGAAGGCCTCGGGCGGATGCTGGCGCAGACCGTCGTCCGCGACCTCACCCGGCGCGGTGTCAAGGCGATCGAGGTGTTCGGCGAGCAGCGCCCCGGCAGCGAGCCGGGCTGCCTCATCCCGGCCGACTTCCTCCGCGGCGTCGGGTTCAAGACGATCCGTCCGCACCCGCGGTGGCCGCGGCTGCGGATGGAGCTGCGTTCGGCGATGACGTGGAAGGAAGACGTCGAGGCCGCGCTGGAGCAGTTGCTCGGCACGATCACGATTCCGATGCAGTCGCCCGTCCCGCTCGGGGAGGTACCGAGCCGGGCTCGATCCGCCTCCTACGGCGAACTCAGGGCGCTCTGATCTTCACGCTGCCGGCCTAACGCGACCGACCTGGTCACATTGCCTGCGCGGAGCCTCTTTCGAGCTCACGGGCCAGTACATCGGAGAAAGTGAAGGTTCCGGTGGGCTGATCGTCCTGCCCGAGCAGGTAAAGCCGCTTCACAGCCACCACGATGCCTTCGGCGAGCACATCGCGGAACGCCGGGTCGAGCAGCCGCCGCCGATCGCCGAGATGGCTGAGGTACCCGACCTCGACCCGCACCGTGGGCATCCGGGTGAGCCGCAACAGCTCCCACGTCCGGCCCTGGCTCCAGCAGTCGCGCATCGCGGTGCGGGTGAGCAGCTCGCGCTGGATCAACCCGGCGAGCGCCTCCCCCACCGTCGAGGTGGCGCCGGAGCCGTTGCCGAAGTGGAAGGTCGAGAGGCCTTCCGCGTGCATGCTGCGGTTCGCGTCGGTGTGCAACGAGAGCACAAGATCGGCGCGCGCGTTGTTGGCGAACGCCGCGCGCTCCGGCTCGGACGGGCAGGTGTCCTCCTGCCGCGAGAGCATGGCGTCCATGCCGGTGGCGGCCATCCGTCCGACGAGCCGCCTGGCGAGGTCCCACATGAGGTCGGCCTCGGCGACGCCCGCGGCGACCACACCGCGGTCGGCGCCGCCGTGCCCGGGGTCGACGACGATCCGCTTGCCGCGCAGCCGCGGACCGGCCTGGCGCAGCAGCTCCTGCTCGCGCATCAGGTGCGGGCGGCCGCCGGTGACCTTGCGGCCCAGCTGGCGCAGCGACCGGAGCGTCGCCGGGCCGCACAGGCCGTCGGGCACGAGCCCGTACTCGCGCTGGAATCGGCGCAGGGCGCGCTCGGTCTGCTCGTCGAAGACGCCGCCGGGGCGTCCGGGGTCGTACCCGAGCTCCAGCAAACGCTCCTGCAGCGCGACGACGTCGTCGCCGCTCATCGGCGCGGAGATCATCAACGCCAGCATGCGGTCGCCGAGCTTCCAGCCGGCATCACGCAGCGCGCGGTAGGTCGAGGGGCCGACGATCCCGTCGGTGATCAGGCCGCGCTGCTGCTGGAACGAGCGGACGGCGTGCTCGACCTCGCCGTCGAAGTGGTCGTCGACGGAGGGGGAACTCGTGGCAGGCAGTAGGCCGAACTGTTGCAGCATCGCCCTGATCTCGACGATCGCCGTACCGCTGTCACCTCGGCGCAGCAGCTGCATGCACCCCTCGCTTGTCCGTCGTCGCGGCCGCCGGCTGGTGTCGGCCGGACGCCATTCTGCCTTGCCGCTCCCCGAGTGGGGGACAGCGGGGCGTGTCCGGGCGTGTTCGGCTCGTGATAGGCGAGTGCCCCGCGCCGGCAAATGCGGCACGGGGCACAAGCAGCGTCTATCAGGCGATGTAGTCGGCCAGATCCGAAAGCAGAGCGGCCTTCGGCTTGGCGCCGACGATCTGCTTCACCGGCCGACCGTCCTTGAAGACGATCAGCGTCGGGATGGACATGACGTTGTACGCCGTCGCCGTGACCTGGTTCTGGTCGACGTCGAGCTTCGCGACGGTGAGCTTGTCGCTGTGCTCGCCCGCGATCTCGTCGAGGACCGGAGCCACCATCTTGCACGGGCCGCACCAGGTCGCCCAGAAGTCGACGACCACGGTCTTGTTGCTCTTCAGTACGTCGGCGTCGAACGACGCGTCGGTGACGTTGACCGTGTTGGCCATGGGTGGGATCTCTCTTTCTCTGGTGGTGATCAGCCGCTGACGGCCGCGACCTGCTCTGCTGAGGTGCCGTAGCCGCCGCCGACGAGCTCGCTCGGGATCGGCGCCTCGGCGAGCCAACGCTCCGCGTCGATGGCGGCCGAACATCCCGAGCCCGCCGCCGTGACGGCCTGCCGGTAGGTGTGGTCGACGAGGTCGCCACAGGCGAACACGCCGGGCAGCGCGGTGTACGTGCTGGGCGATGCGACCTTCACGTAGCCCGAGTCGTCGGTCTCCAGCACGTCCTTGACGAGGGTGCTGCGCGGGTCGTGGCCGATCGCGACGAACATCGCCGTCACATCGAGCGTGCGCTCCTCGCCGGTGCGGGTGTCGCGAAGGCGCAGACCGCTGACGCTCTTCTCCCCGAGCACCTCGACGACCTCGGCGTTGGTCGCCCAACGGATCTTCGGGTCGTTCTTCGCACGGTCGATCATGATCCGCGAGGCGCGGAACTCGTCGCGCCGGTGCACGATCGTCACGGAGCGGGCGAACCGGGTGAGGAACGTCGCCTCCTCCATCGCGGAGTCGCCGCCGCCGACGACGGCGATGTCCTGGTCGCGGAAGAAGAAGCCGTCACAGGTGGCACAGGCCGAGACGCCCCGCCCGAGCAGCAGCTGCTCGCCGGGGACGTGCAGGTAACGCGCAGCGGCGCCCATCGCGAGGACGACCGCGCGGGCGCGGTAGGTCACCCCGTTCGCCAGGACGGTCTTGATCTCGCCCTCGAGCGAGACCTCCTCGACGTCCTCGGCACGCAGCTCGGCGCCGAACCGGATCGCCTGCCCGCGCATCTGCTCCATCAGCTCGGGACCCATGATCCCGTCGGTGAAGCCGGGGTAGTTCTCGACCTCCGTGGTGGTCATCAGCGCACCACCGAACTGGGTGCCTTCGAACACCAACGGCCGCAGCTGCGCACGCGCTGCGTACACCGCGGCGGTGTAGCCCGCCGGCCCTGACCCGATGATGATCAGTTCACGCACCTCGTCGGTGGTCACTGGTCGCGCCTCCCTCGTTGCCGTCCGAGCCCTACAACACGATCCCAGTGACCGGCATTCCGCCACGAACCGGGCGGGTGGGCCCGGTCACCACCAGTCTGCCTGCGACGGACGGTCACCGGCCGGCGAGCACGTAACCCAGCAGCGTGCCACCCTCCGGGCCGCATCCCGGGTCGACGACCACCACGTGGAACGAGCCCAACCGCCCGGTTGCGAGCACCATCAGCACGCCGGGCCGGCCCTCGTACTCCACGTGCCGCGCGCCGAGCAGCGCCACCGCCGGGTCGACCGAACCGGGACGGACGGCGCGCAGGCACCCGGCACGCCGGGTCGGGTCGTCGAGGCCGCCGGCGTCCCTGGTGCCGATCGTGTCCATCGCGACGGTCGCGAGCTGCGGCAACGTCACCATGGCCGGCTGCGGGATCAACTCCGCGGCGCCGAGCAGTGCGATCAGGAGCGCGGCCGCGGCAAGCGCCGGACGCGGGATGCGCCGACGCCGCCGGAGCGAGAGGGAGAGCGAGGTTCGATCGGATCGCTCGGATTGTCCGGACTCGGCGGTGAGCGCCGAGTTCCAAGCCGCGATCGCCGACGGCGGCACCGGTGGCGCAGAGTGACCGGCGAGCTCGGCCCTCGTCGTCGCGAGCGCCCGCAGCACCTCGCCGGCTCCTGGGTGGGTCAGCGCCTCGGCCGCGTTGTCGGCTGTGACGATGCCCGCATCAAAATCCGCCAGAAGGCGCAGGTTGGGCCGTTCGGGTGACGTACCTTCGGGTGGATCCGCCGGCATCAGACCTCCTCCCGAAGGTGCCCCAGCAGCACCGCGAGCTTGGCCCGGCCGCGTGCGCACCGGCTCTTCACGGTGCCCACCGGGATGCCGAGAACGACCGCGGCGTCGGCCACCGGCCACCCTTGCACGTCCACGAGCACCACCGCCACCCTCTGCTCGACGGGCAACCTGGCCAGCGCCGCGTCGACGGACATCCGCGTGACCAGCTCCGACTCATGATCGACGCGCTCCGCGAGCACCTCGGGAGCCGGCAGCGGGACCGTCCGCCGGAGCCCGTCGTACCGGATGCGGTCGATGCAGGTGTTGACGACGATCCGGTGCAACCAGGTGCGGACGGTCGAGTCGCCGCGGTAGCTCGCGGCCCGCCGGTACGCCGCCACGAGCGCCTCCTGCACGACGTCGGCCGCGTCGTCGTGGCGGGCGAGCGTGCGCACCGCGACGCCCCAGAGCTGGTCGGTGTAGCGACCCACGAGCGTGCTGAACGCGTGGCGGTCACCCGCGAGGTGAGCCGCCAGCAGCTCCGCATCGGTGGATCCCCCAGCGACCACGCCGGAAGCGTAGGTCGGGGCGACGCCCGCCCGTGGGCGTTCGAGAAAAGATCTAGCGTCGCTTAAACGCCGGCCCGCCGGAACTGGACCTCGTTGATCTCCGAGACGTTCCCGTCGCCCAACTTCTTGATCCACACGAGCACGTGGTTGACCGGTTGGCTGCCCGCGAGCGAGATCGTCGTGACGCCCCTGCGCAGGGTCGCGGTCGTGATCGGGACGGTGTCGGCGAACTCGGTGTCGGCCGCCGTCGCCGAGCGGATCTCCACGACCGTTCCCGGGGTCGGCGACTCGATGCTCAGCTCGGCGAGCTGCACGGCCGACGCGAACGACATCATGATGCCGACGCCCGGCTTGAGCGCGGGGAACTGCTGGTTGTAGACGAACGTGCGCCACCCGGTGGCCGGATCACCGTCGACGACACGGCCGATCCGGCCCGCGTTGTCGCGATCGCCCACCGTGTCGTAGACGTCGACCGCCGCCACGGCGACCTGGCCGTCGCGGGCGGGGCCCGCCTCCGGAGGTGCGTCGGACGGCGCGACGGGAGGGGACCCGACCACGATGTGCGGCCCGCCGCCGTCGGAGAAGGCCGCGCCGAGCTGGATCGCGACGAAGCCCAGCGCGATCAGCACCGCGGAGCCGAGGCTGACCAGCGCGATCATCATCTTGCGCTTGCGCTCCGGGTCGGCGCGCGGCACGGCCCGCGAGCGGTCCTGCCATACGTCGTCGGGCGCCGGCGGGACGCCGTCGTGCGCAGGCGGGAAGAGCGCCACCTTGTCGTCCTCCTCGACGACCTCGGTCAGCAGCCGGTGCACCGCGGCCGCGGTGTGCACGTGGCCTGCCGACTCGGTGGTGCCGAGGGTCCCGGTGGCCAGCGTGTCGAGCTCGACGGGGACTCCCGGGCGGTGCCGCGACGGCAGGGTCGGCTCCCCCGTCGCCGTGCGCTCCGCCGCGGCCAGCCCGGCCCGGGCGGCATCGGCGGCCGAGAGCGGCCACTGCGAGGTGAGCAGGGTGTAGAGCACCGCGCCGAGCCCGCGCACGTCGTCGGCGGGCTCGACGTCGGGCCGGGGCAGCGCGAAGCACAGCTGAGCCCGCCCGTCGGGGGTGACCCGGACCCGCTGCGGGTGGTCGCAACCGAGCACGAGCCCGTGCCGGTGCGCCTCCTCCGCGGCGGCGGCCAGCGGGATCAGCGCGCGGGCGGCGGCGAGCGGCTTGATCAGCCCGTCGGAGACGGTCTCGGCGAGGCTCCGGCCCGGCACCCACTCCGTGACGGCGGCGCCGAGCACGTCGGCCGGGACACCGGTCGTACCAGGGGCGAGCACGTCGAGGAGCCGGGAGCAGCCGGTGTGCTCGAAGCTGCCGGAACGCAGTGCGCGCACGACCATCTCGCCGGCCCGCGCGGGACCGGTGGGGTCGTCCTCACCGCCGATCGCGCCGGCCTCGGGGCCGAGCTTGCGCAGGACGGTGACCGCGACCTCACGCTGCAGGACGGTGTCGAGTGCGCGCCAGAACTCCGCGCCTGCGGCGGTGTCGGACCCGACCCTGGTCTGGAGCTGGTAGCGGCCGGAGAGCAGGGTTCCCGTCGCCGTTCCGCTAGGGACGGAGTGGTCGTTGCGTTTCTGTTCCGGCACCGCACCGTTCGAGGCAGGCGCCGGAGGGCGCGCAAAAGGGCGTGGCGGCGTTGCAGCCCCTGACGGCGGGCTCGCCAGCTCACTCACGCGTACCTCCCCCGTATCTCGGAGCGCCAGGGCGAGCCTACGTCAGCCCGCACCCCCACGCCGAGGTTTCCCCCGGTCGACGAGCCGTTCGAGTCGTTTCAACACCGGGTCCAGCTCCCTCAGTCGGAGCAGTCTCATGCCCGCCACGGCGACCGGAAGCGTGATGATCGCCGCCACGACCAGCTCGATCCATGATCGCGCGAGTGGGGAGAGTCCGCCGAGCGGGCCGCCGAGCAACGCGACGGCGCCCCGCGCGAGCAGCACAGCCAGTAGCGACGCGACCAGCGCTCGCCCGATCGTGCTGAGCACGGCACCCGTCGGAACCGGACCGAGCCGCCTGCGTAGCAGCACCTGTCCGAGCACCGCGCCTGCGATGAACGACGCCGAGTTCGCCGCGACCAGCCCGAGCACGACGTCCTCGCGCGGTAGCAGCGCCGGGCACGCCAGCATCAGCGGAATCTTCACCGCCACGGTGAACAGCTGGATCATCGTCGGCGTGCGGCTGTCGGTCATCGCGTAGAACACCCGCAGCTGCAGCATCGTGATCGCGTACGGCAGCAGCCCGAACGCCGAGACGGCCAACGCGGTGCCGAGCTGGGTCGCGCCGTCGAGGTTCGCGGCCCGCAGCCCGAACAGCGCCACCCCGATCTGCGTGCCGAACACCGTGAGCAGCACCGATATCGGGATCAGTGCGACGGTGAGCAGCCTGCTGCCGAGCGAGAGGTCGTCGACGACGTCGGCGGACCGCCCGTCGACCGCCGCGCGGCTCATCCGCGGCATCAGCACCGTGAGCAGCGACACCCCGAGCACGCCGTACGGGACCTGCAGCAGCAGCCAGGTGTTCGTGTAGATCGCCACACCCGCGCCGTCGGAGGCCGAGGCCACGCGCGTCAGCACGATCAGCCCGGCCTGCCCGATCAGCACGTAGACGATCGCCCACACCGCGAGGCCGCCCGCCTTCGCGAAGCGGGGGTCCCAGCCGAACAGCGGCTTGAAGTTGATCCCGAGGCGGTGGATCGCCGGCAGCAGCACGGAGGCCTGCACGATGATGCCCAGCGTGGTGCCCAGGCCGAGGACCAGCAGCTTCGGCCCGCCCATCCGCGCGGGATCGAGGCTGATCTCGCCCGGCAGCATCGCGAAGACGAGCAGCACCCCGATCACCACGACGTTGTTCAGCACCGGCGCCCACGCGAAGGCGCCGAACGCTCCCCGGCTGTTCAGGATCGCGCCGAGCAATGCGCCCAGGCCGAAGAAGAAGATCTGCGGGAGCAGGAGGTAGGAGAACGCCGTCGCCAGGTCGGGATTGGCCGTCGCGGTCGTCTCCCCGCCCAGGTAGAGGGCGGTCAGCAGCGGTGCGGCCAGCATCGCCAGCGCCGTGGCCAGCAGCAACAACATGGCCGTCAAGGTGATCAGCCGGCGGGTGTACGCCTCCCCGCCGTCCTCGTCCTCGGCCTGCGCGCGCACAAGGAGCGGCACCATGACGCTCGTCAGCACGCCGCCGATGAGCAGCTCGTAGACGATCAGCGGCAGCGTGTTCGCCACGGTGTAGGAGCTGTTCACCACGCCCAACGTGAGGACGGTGACCAGCATGACCTGCCGCAGGAACCCGGTGATCCGGCTGACCAGGCTGGCGATGGCCACCAGCCCGCCCGACCGTCCTACCGAGCGCTCCGGCTCCCTGATGACCGGGATGAACTCGGTCATCGCCTCGGCGGGCGGCCCCGGCTGGAGCCACTCCGGCCGGATGATCGTGGTGTCGCCTAGCTCGGCGGTTCCGAGCGCGGGGGCCCAGATGGGCTGTCGGGCCCGTCCGGGCGGTTCGAACCCGCCGCGGGCAGGGGGTCGGTCGCCGCGCGCTCCCGGGGGACCGGGGTCGGGCGGCGGCCTGCGCCGTTGGTTCGCGGGGTCGGCGTGGGGCGGAGCACCGGGGCCACCGGGACCGCCGGGGCCTTGCCGACGAGGGGCTCTGGGGTCGACGGGCCGTCGGTCGAACTGGCCTGGTGGATTGGGCTGGCCTGGTGGACCGGGCTGGCCAGGCTGACCTGGGGGACCTTGACGGCCGCCGGGAGGGGGTCCTTGCCAGCCGGGCGGGGGCTGCCGTCGGGGCGGTCCTGCGGGGTAGGGGCCGGGCGGCGGGGGCCCGGGGACGGGCGGACGCCGGCCGGGGGCTCCTGGCCCTCCTTGTCCTGGGCCGGCTTGTCCTGGCCCTCCTTGTCCTGGGCCGGCTTGTCCTGGTCCTCCCTGTCCTGGGCCGGCGGGTCCTGGGCCGGCGGGTCCGGCTCCGCCGTGGGCTGGTGGTCGAGCGGGGCCACGGGGGTCGGGACCGGCACCGCGTCCGTCGGCTGGTCCGCCGTGCTGACCTCCGGGAGGGGGTCCTTGGCGTCGCGGAGCTGGCGTCTCCCCGGTTCGCCGCGGATCCTGCGCAGGATCCTGCGGGCGGCCAGCACTACGAGCAGGACCCCCGCGCTCGCCGTCAGCCACACGGTGATGGTGCCGTAAGCGGTGGAGAGGACGCGAAGGCGGCTGGGCGGACCGAGCAGTCCGCCGTCGGGTGTGCGCACCGCGGCGTCCACCGTGAACTGGCCCGATCGGGTGACCTGAGCGTTCACGGAGACCTGACGGCGGCCGAACGGATTGATGTGTTGCTCCTCGATCGGGGCCACCTTCAGCCCCGAGGTGCTGGCGATCTCGATCCGCACACGGACGGCGAGCGGCAGGCCGTTGGCGACCGTCAGCGGCAGCGGAGCGTCGGCCGTGCCGAGGGAGTAGGGGCTCGGCGGCTCGACAACCCGAATGGTTGCCCGTAGATCGCTGACCCGGGTGAACGCCGCCTCCGCCGCCCTGCGAGCCAGGTCCGCTTGACCACGCCAGGCCGCGGAGACCGGCCGCATCAGGCCGCGGCGGAGCGGGTCGAACACCGCGTCGGGACCGATGCCGATCGAGGGCTCCGGCTCGACGGCCGAGCGAAGGTCGACGAGGTCGGCCGCCGCGCTGCGCAGCCGCTGCACGACGTCGCCCGGGATCTCGTCGGACTGCGCGCTAAGCGGGTACGCCACCGGCCGCGCGGTGCCGGGCGGCGCGTCGGCCAGCACCGTCCCGATGTTGCGCGGAGCCAGCATCCCGGAGCCGATGTACTGGTCGACGGCCGTCAGCAGGGCGCGGGCCCCGGTGCCGTCGACCGTCCACTGGTGTGGAGGGGCGAGCACGAGCGGCGCCTCACCGGCCGGGTCGGCCGCACCCGCCCGGAAGGCGAGCACGCCGATCACGTCCTGCGTCGAGAGCGCGGTCGGGGTGCCGGCGGGGGTGCTGGTCGGTGCGGCGCTCCCGATCCCGGTGTCGACCGGCGCGGCCCGGGGGCCGCGCACCGCGCGCTCCATCAGCGGGTCGGTGAGCACAGCCACCTGCGGCGACCGGCCGGCCACCGGCACGACGCCGGTGCTGCGCTTCGTCCGGCCCTGCTCGACGGCGTCGGCGGTGAGCACCAGCTTGCCGCCGTCGGCGGCCCCTGTGAGGTCGAACGTCGGGCCGTCCAGCACCCCGTCGGCGGGCCATATGAGGTCCGGCACCGGCCGCACCGCAAGCAGCTCGGTCAGCAGCGTGCGCGCTTCCTTGATCGCGAGTGTGGCCTGGTCGGCCATCCCGCCCCTGGTCAGCGCGACCAGGTCGGCGTCGGCGTACGGGAGCGCGATGACGCAGCCGCCCTGCGCGACCGCCCGCAGCCGTTCGAGCCACAGCCGGGCGGCCTCGGCGCCGGCGCCCTGCACCGGCGTCCGGTCGGCGTTGAGGAACCGGTAGCCGGCGCTCATCTGCGACGCGGTCTCGACGAGGTCCGGGTCGACGGCGAGGCAGGTCGCGGCGCGGGCCTGCGACCCGACGGGCGCCTGCTCGGCGAGCGCGGAGACAACCCCGTCGAGCCGGCCACCGGTGGCGAACGACGTGGCCAGCTCGTCGTCGGTCAGCAGCGTCTGCTCCGGCGGCACCGTGGACACCCGGTGCGGGCGCTCGGTGATCGGGTAGAGCAGCGCGAACGGACGCGGGGTCGCCTGGCGGGCCGGGTCGCGTCCCTGCGGGAGCGAGAGCACGGGCAGCAGCATCCGCATGGCGGCGAGCCGGGCGCGCAGCCCGCCCTCCGGCACCCCGTTGACGTTGACGAGCAGCTCGTAGACGCCGGTCTCGCTCAGCGCGAGCCCTTGCTCCTGGAGACCCTGCAGCGGGACGGTCAGCCGCAGCGGCGCCTGCTCGCCGGGACCGAGGCTGCTGGCGAGCGGCTGGAACTGGGGCTGCACGGCGTCGGTCGGGGCGTTGCCGTCGAGCCCGTCGCGGATACCGCCCTCCGTGGCGATCGGCAGGCCGCGCTGCACCCTGACCACAAGATCGTTGACGCGCGTGGGTCCGACGTTGGTCACCGTGCCGGCGACGGTCAGGGTCGCCGGCCCGTCGGAGGTGACGATCCGCGGTGCCATGTCCGTGAGCTCCAGCTTGAGCGGCCCCCCGGCCTCCGGGGTCTGGGCCGGTCCTGCCTGGGCCGGTCCTGGCTGGCCCGCCGCCGTGGGTGCCGGGCCCAGGAGGCCCGTCAGGACGATCACCGTGATCGCGACCATGGTCGCGACCGCCTTCACGCCGTCTCCTCCAGCAGCTCGGTGGCCCGCCTGATCAACCTGCGCTCGTCCGCGTACGCCAACCGCGACTCGAGCTCGTCGAGCGGCACCCAGGCGACCTCGGAGACCTCGACGTCGGAGTCGGAGAGCTCCCCGCCGAGCGCCTGCAGGAGGAAGTGGTGGACGGTCTTGTGCACGCGGCGATCCTCGGCGACGAACCAGAAGTCGATGGTGCCCAGTGGTGCAACCACGCGCCCGATGATGCCGGTCTCCTCCTCGACCTCGCGCACCGCCGCCTGCTCGGCCGTCTCACCAGCCTCGATGTGGCCCTTGGGCAACGACCAGAGCAGTCGGCCCCTCCGGTCGAGCCGTCCGATGATCGCTGCGGTGCCGGAGGAGTGGTCGACGACGAGTCCACCGGCCGACGTCTCGTCGACGGTGCGGAGCCGTCGCCGACGATCGGAGGGACGGCCCGCGCGGCGCCCGCCCGAGCGGCCGCGGGAGGTGGACATGTGGCGATGGTAACGAGGAGATGGCCACCTCGGCCGGGACCGCGCCGACGGCCCATGATCTCCATGTCCGAAACCCCTCGCCGGGATCGCCAGGCCACACCCTAAAATGGCCCGTCGTGTCTGCTCCCGCCGTTCCCCCCGACCTCGTGCGTGCCCAGGAGAATGTGGTCGTGGAGATGGTCAAGGTCCCACCGGTCGCCGATGAGATCGCGGCGGTCTTCGCCGCGGCCGGCCACAGCTTGTTCCTGGTCGGCGGCAGCGTGCGCGACGCGCTCCTGCGGCGTGACGTGACCGACCTCGACTTCACCACCGACGCCCGCCCCGAGGTCGTCAAGGCGCTGCTCGACGGCTGGGCCGACGCCACCTGGGACACGGGGATCGCCTTCGGCACGGTCGGGGCGCGCAAGCGCGGCGACACCATCGAGGTCACGACGTTCCGCGCCGACGCCTACGACGGCGTGAGCCGCAACCCGGTCGTCGCGTTCGGCGACACGATCGAGGGCGACCTCGTCCGCCGCGACTTCACCGTCAACGCGATGGCCGTCGAGCTGACCGTCGAGGGGCACCGCTTCGTCGACCCGCACAACGGGCTGGCCGCGCTCGCGTCCGGCTCGTTGGACACGCCGGGCCCGCCCGAGGTGTCCTTCGGCGACGACCCGCTGCGGATGCTGCGCGCGGCGCGGTTCGTCTCGCAGCTCGGCCTCACCCCGGCCCCACGCGTGGTCACCGCGATGACGGAGATGGCCGGCCAGCTGGCGCGGATCACCCGCGAGCGCGTGCAGGTCGAGATCAGCAAGCTGATCCTCGGGAAGCACCCGCGCCGCGCGATCGAGCTGATGGTCGACACCGGCCTCGCCCAGGAAGTAATGCCCGAGGTGCCGGCCATGCGCCTCGCGATCGACGAGCACATGCAGCACAAGGACGTCTACACGCACTCGCTCGTCGTCATGGAGCAGGCGATCGGACGCGAGACCGACGGGCCCGACCTCGTGCTGCGCCTCGCCGCGCTCCTGCACGACATCGGCAAGCCCGACACCCGGCGCAAGGAGCCGGACGGGCGGGTGAGCTTCCACCACCACGAGGTCGTCGGGGCGAAGATGACGCGCCGGCGGTTGCGTGAGCTGCGCTATTCGAAGGCGATCGTCGACGACGTCTCGCAGCTGGTGTTCCTGCACCTGCGGTTCCACGGCTACGGCACCGGCGAGTGGACCGACTCGGCCGTGCGGCGCTACGTCGCCGATGCCGGGCCGCTGCTGGAGCGGCTGCACAAGCTCGTCCGCTCCGACAGCACCACCCGCAACCGGCGCCGGGCGGCCGCGCTGCAGCGCAGCTACGACTCGCTGGAGGAGCGCATCGCCGCGCTGCGCGAGCAGGAGGCGCTCGACGCGATCCGGCCCGACCTCGACGGCAACGCGATCATGGAGCTGCTCGGCATCCCACCGGGACCGCTGGTCGGCAAGGCGTACAAGCACCTGCTCGCGCTGCGGATGGAGCGGGGGCCGCTCACCCACGACGAGGCGGAGGCCGAGCTGAAGGCGTGGGCCGAGGCCAACGGGATCGGCTGAGACCTCCCGGACGGGTTGGGTCGGGTCGCTCAGGAAGGCGGGGTCGCCGCCACCACCCGCCGGCGGCGCAGCTGCTGGTTGTGCACCAGCAGGCCGACCACGTAAACAGCTGCCGCCGCGGCGAACAGCGCCGGCGAGTGGCCGTCCTTCGGGCTGAGGAAGGCGGCGGCGGAGACCGCCAGCACGTACGCGGCGTTGAACACGACGTCGTAGAGCGCGAAGACCCGCCCGAGCACCTCGTCGCCCGCGTCGGTCTGCACGGCGGCGTCGGTGCAGAGCTTCACCACCTGTCCGGCGAGCCCGAGCACGAACGCGGCCGCGAGCACCGTCGGCAGCGCCAGCAACGCCGCGAGCAGCAGCTGCGTCACCGCGGCGACGACCAGCGCGACCCGGACCGTGCGCGGCCGGCCCCACTTCCGCACCAGCCACGGCGTGACCAGCGCGGCCGTGAGCAGCCCGGCTGCCGCGACGACCACCGCCTCGCCGATGCCGGGCAGCCCGGCGCGCATCAGCCCGTCGTCGGTGAACGCGTAGCGGAAGAGCATCAGGCTCAGCAGCGTGCTGATCCCGAACGCGAGGCGGTGCGCGCCGAGCGCGAAGAACGACGCGGAGATCGTCGGGTTCGAGAACGTCGCCCGCGCGCCGTCGACGAAGCCGCGGGCCACCGCGACCATCGCCTTCGGGTGCTCGTTCGTGCGGTCGGGGCCGAGCAGGCCGCTGCGGAACCCGGCGGCGAGCAGCGCGGCGAGCAGCGAGCCGAGCACAGCGATGGCCGTCGTCACCCCGGAGCCGGTGTCGCCGCTGCCGACGACGATTCGCAGCCCGATGGCCGTCGCGGCGCCCAGCGCGGTCATGCCGGAGCCGATCGTCACGGCGAGCACGTTCGCTTCGACGATGTGCTGGCGTGGCACCACGTGCGGCAACGACGCCGAGAGCCCGGCCAGCACGAACCGCGTGACGCCGGCGACGGCGAGCGCGCTGAGGTAGAGCGGCAGCCCGACGACCCCGCTGAACACCGTCGCGGCGACGACGAGCACCAGCACCGAGCGGAGCAGGTTCGCGAACATCAGCACCCGCTTGCGGTCCCAGCGGTCGAGCAGCGCGCCGGCGAACGGGCCGATCAGCGAGTACGGGAGCAGCAGCACGGCGAGCCCCGCCGCAACTGCGAGCGGGTCGGCCTGCCGCTCCGGGTTGAACAGGACGGCCCCGCCGAGCGCGGCCTGGAACATGCCGTCGCCCCACTGCGTTGCGAACCGCACAGCGAGCAGGCGCCGGTACCCGCGGGTGCGCAGGAGCCTGCCGACGCCGAGCCGCTCCCCTGTCGCCCCCTTTTCGGGAGGCGTCGCTGACGGCGTCGGCACGGTGCGAAGGCTACGCGCAGGGGCGGGTGCAAATATGTGGGATGTGGTGGACGACCGCTCCGGAGCGACTTCCGGTGATGGGTCCGAGGTCGCGCCAGGAACGTTGCTGGTCGCGTCGCCCGGGCTGCTTGATCCGAACTTCCGACGTTCCGTCGTCTACATCATCGAGCACCGCGGGCGGGGCAGTCTCGGTGTCGTGCTGAACCGCCCGAGCGAGGTCGCCGTGCGGGACGTGCTGCCCACGTGGGCGCCGCTGGCGGCCCAGCCGTACTCCGTGTTCGTCGGCGGCCCCGTGGAGGGCGAGACGGCGCTGTGCCTCGCCGCCGTGCGCACCGGGCACGACCCCGCGAAGGTCGGCGGGCTCGTCACCGTGCGCGGGCCGGTTGCGCTCGTCGACCTCGACGGCGACCCCGACGCGCTGGTGAACCGGCTGCGCGGCCTGCGCGTCTTCGCCGGGTACTCGGGATGGGACGCAGGGCAGCTCGATGCCGAGATCGCCCGTGGCGACTGGATCGTCGTGCCGGCGCTGCCCGACGACGTGCTCACCGGCCGCGACACCGGGCTGTGGGGCCAGGTGCTGCGCCGGCAGGGCATGCCGCTGGCGCTCCTGGCGACCTACCCGATCGACGTCCGCCAGAACTGACCCCAAATCTCCCCACGGTGGGGAAGTTCGGGGTCAGGAGCCGGCTGCGTCCTTGACCAGCTCGGGGCGGCAGCCGGCGACGAGCTCGCAGCCCGCGCAGGTGCCGGCGCACGCGGCCGGCGGGGTGGGCGGTTCGACGGCGGCCGCGGCCCGGTCGCCGACCATTCCGCCGACCCCGGTGAGCACCAGCAGGCCGAGCACGCTGACCACCAGCACGATCCAGACGAGCGCGCCGCCCGCGCCGCCCAGCAGGACGATGCCGCCGAGCACGGCGATCGCGCCGGCCGCCCCGACGGGTGCGG
This sequence comes from Pseudonocardia sp. TRM90224, assembly GCF_021245725.1. Lineage (GTDB taxonomy): Bacteria > Actinomycetota > Actinomycetes > Mycobacteriales > Pseudonocardiaceae > Pseudonocardia. The sequence continues at coordinate 175,566 of NZ_JAJGSX010000003.1, forward strand.
CGGCGGCCCGGTTGGCGACGGCGAACGTGGCGTCGGAACGCAGCGTCTCCCGGGTGCGGACGCCGACCCAGCGGTTGCGACGCAGCACCGAGCGCACTCCGAGCACGGCGACGGTGACCAGCGCGGCACCGATGAGCACGAGCAGCGACCCGACGACCATCTGAACGGGGAGTGGCACGGATCCAGCGTATGCGCCGACATCGTCGTTGACGCGGGCGGCTATCCTGGCTGCGTGGCCCGGCGACTTCTTCCCGAGGCCGCGCCGATCTGAGCTTCACCCGGCGCGGCCGACCCCTCACGCCCTGATGGCGGAGGGGTCTTCTGGTTTAACGGCCGCCTTCCGAACTTCCCAGGAGTGGGACATGAGCACGGACACGACCGCAGCAGCCCCCGAGGCGATCGACGGCGAGGCGCTGCCCTTCCGCTACGGCGCGACGCTGGCCGCCGCCATCGAGCGCCGCTGGCAGGACCGCTGGGAGGCCGAGGGCACCTTCCACGCCCCGAACCCCACCGGCTCGCTGGCCGCCCCCGACGAGATCACGGGCGAGAAGTTCTACCTGCTGGACATGTTCCCGTACCCGTCGGGCGCCGGGCTGCACGTCGGGCACCCGCTGGGCTTCATCGGCACCGACGTCCTGGGTCGCTACCTGCGCATGAAGGGCCGCACGGTCCTGCACGCGATGGGGTTCGACGCCTTCGGGCTGCCGGCCGAGCAGTACGCCGTGCAGACGGGCACGCACCCGCGCAAGACCACCGAGGAGAACATCCTGCGGTACAAGGCGCAGCTGCGGCAGCTGGGCCTGGGCCACGACGACCGCCGCTCGGTCGCCACCACCGACGTCGAGTTCTACCGCTGGACCCAGTGGATCTTCCTGCAGATCTACAACTCCTGGTACGACCCCGCCCGCCAGACCGCCCGTCCCATCGCGGAACTGGAGGCGGAGTTCGCGCAGGACAAGCGACGCACGCCGGACGGCCGCGGCTGGTGCGAGCTGACCAGCGTCGAGCAGCGCGGTGTCGTCGACTCCTACCGGCTGGCCTACATCGCGGAGGCGCCGGTCAACTGGTGCCCCGGGCTGGGCACCGTGCTGGCCAACGAGGAGGTCACCGCCGACGGGCGCAGCGAGCGGGGCAACTTCCCCGTGTTCCGCCGCAACCTGAAGCAGTGGATGATGCGGATCACCGCGTACTCCGACCGCCTGATCGACGACCTGAACCGGCTGGACTGGCCCGATTCGGTCAAGTCGATGCAGCGCAACTGGATCGGCCGCTCCGAGGGCGCCCAGGTCCGCTTCCCGTGCGGCGAGGCGGCGATCGAGGTCTTCACCACCCGCCCCGACACCCTGTTCGGCGCCACCTACATGGTGCTGGCGCCCGAGCACCCGCTGGTCGACGTGCTGGCGCCGGCCGAGTGGCCCGCCGGCGTCGACGCGCGCTGGACGGGCGGCGCGGCCACCCCGCGGGAGGCCGTTGCCGGCTACCGGGAGGCCGCCGGTCGCAAGACCGACCTGGACCGCCAGGAGAACAAGGACAAGACGGGCGTCTTCACCGGCGCGTACGCCACCAACCCCGTCGACGGCCGGGAGATCCCCGTGTTCGTCGCCGACTACGTGCTGATGGGCTACGGCACCGGCGCGATCATGGCCGTGCCCGGCCAGGACCAGCGCGACTGGGACTTCGCGACTGCGTTCGGGCTGCCGATCATCCGCACCGTCCAGCCGTCCGACGGCTTCGAGGGCGAGGCGTACATCGGCGAGGGGGTGGCGATCAACTCCGCCAACGCCGACGTCAGCCTGAACGGTCTGGGTGTCGCCGACGCCAAGCGTGTGATCACGGAGTGGCTGGTCGGTCGCGGCGCGGGCGAGGCCGTCGTCCAGTACAAGCTGCGCGACTGGCTGTTCTCCCGCCAGCGTTACTGGGGCGAGCCGTTCCCGATCGTCTGGGACGAGGACGGCATGCCGGTCGCGCTGCCGGATTCGCACCTGCCCGTCGAGCTGCCCGAGATCGACGACTACTCGCCGAAGACGTACGACCCCGACGATGCCGACACCGAGCCGGAGCCGCCGCTGTCGCGCGCGTCGGAGTGGGTCGAGGTCGAGCTGGACCTGGGCAACGGGCCGCGGAAGTACCGTCGCGAGACGAACACGATGCCGCAGTGGGCGGGTTCCTGCTGGTACCCGATCCGGTACCTGGACCCGGAGAACCACGAGCGCTTCGTCGACGCCGAGGTCGAGAAGTTCTGGATGGGCAAGGACCCGGCGCGCACCGACGACACCGGTGGTGTCGACCTGTACATCGGCGGCATCGAGCACGGCGTGCTGCACCTGCTGTACTCGCGGTTCTGGCACAAGGTGCTGTTCGACCTGGGCCACCTGAGCTCCGACGAGCCGTTCCGCCGGCTGTTCAACCAGGGGTACATCCAGGCGTACGCCTACACCGACGCCCGTGGCGTCTACGTCCCGGCCGAGGAGGTCGTCGAGGCCGCCGAGGGTGGTTTCACGTGGAACGGCCAGCCCGTGCGGCGGGAGTACGGGAAGATGGGCAAGTCGCTGAAGAACGTGGTGACGCCCGACGAGATGTGCGAGCGCTACGGCGCCGACACGTTCCGCCTGTACGAGATGTCCACCGGGCCGCTGGACGTCTCGCGGCCATGGTCGACGCGCGACGTCGTCGGCTCGCAGCGGTTCCTGCAGCGGGTGTGGCGCAACCTGGTCGACGAGCGCACCGGCGCGTCCCGGGTCACCGATGAGGTGCCCGACGACGAGACGCAGCGCGTGCTGCACCGCACCATCGCCGGCGTGCACGGCGACTACACCGCGCTGCACTACAACACGGGCGCCGCGAAGCTGATCGAGCTGAACAACCACCTGACCAAGGCCTACGCCGGCCGGGGGGTGCCCCGCTCGGTCGCGGAACCGCTGGTGCTGATGATGGCGCCGCTGACCCCGCACATCGCGGAGGAGCTGTGGTCGGTGCTGGGCCACGACGGCTCGCTGGCGCACGGCCCGTTCCCGGTCGCCGACGAGAAGTGGCTGGTCGCCGACACCGTCGAGTACCCGATCCAGGTCAACGGCAAGGTGCGTTCGCGGGTCACCGTGGCGGCCGACGCCGACACCGATGCGGTGCAGGCGGCGGCGCTGGCCGACGAGAAGATCGTCGCGGCACTGGAGGGCAAGGAGCCGCGGAAGCTGATCGTGGTGCCCGGCCGGCTGGTGAACGTGGTGGTCTGAGGGGCGGCTCTACTTGCTGTCCTTCTTGCAATCGCCGCCGCCGCCGATGGCGGAGGCGATGAGGATCGCCGCCCAGATCCCGAGCGGGATCGCGGGCCAGAACGGTTGGAGCTCGGCTGACACGACCGAGCTCCCGCCCCAGATGGCCAGCATGATCACCGCGCCGCCGAGCCACGAACGCCACTCGTCGAACCACTCCTTGCGTTCGGCAGTGGCCTTCTCTTCCTTCGCGGTGGGCCGCTGCTCGGGGCGCAGCGCCGGGAGATCGGCGGTGACCCGGTCCAGCTCGCCGTACGTCGCGGAGGCGTAGGTGGCGCGCAGCCGCTCGTCGTACTCGGTGAGCCCGAGCCGCCCCTCGTCGACGGCGAGCCGGAGCCGTTCCGCAACAGCGGCGCGGTCCGCCTCGGACGCCCGCATCACACCGTGCTCGACATCGCTCATCGTTGCTCCCCCGTTCGCACGCTCCCCCGTTCCACGGTAGCGGCGTGCTGGGCGGGCAGCGTCCGACGAAAGTCGGACGTCTCGCGGTCGACCACGGCAAACGGGTCGGATGTGGTGCGGGCTGCCGGGTGCAGCACCATGTCGGACAGCACGGCGTCGTCCGGCGCGGTGACCGAGAGCAGCACGGCACCCGCGATCGACTCCGGCCGCAGCACGGCATCGGGCTCGGCCGGGGCGCCGAGATGGCCGGCGTGGATCGACGTCACGCGCACGCGCGGCCCCTCCTCGGCACGCAGCACCTCCGCGAACCCGCTCAACGCCTGCGAGCACGCGACGAGCGAGGCCCAGCCGGGCTGCCCGCGCAGGTCGGTGCCCGGGTTGAGGATGACGACCCGCCCGCAGGCCGCGCGCAGCGCCGGGAGCAGCAGCCGGGTCAGCTCCGCGACCGCGACCACGTTCACGTCGAAGTGGCGGCGCCACACCGCCGCCTTCGTATCGGCGACCGTGCCGGGAGCGACGACGGCAGCCGAGTGCACCAGCGCGTCGAGCCGGTCGATGCCGCCCGTCGCCTCGACGACCTCCACGGTGTCGGTCAGCTCGATGGGCCACGGCCGGGAACCGGGCAGTTCAGCCGCGAGAGCCGCGAGCGCGGCGGTGTCGCGACCGCCGAGCAGCAGGTCGTGGCTGGGCGCCAGCGCACGGGCGACCGCGGCACCGACACCGCGGGACGCACCCGTGATCAGCGCGACGGGGCGCAGGTCCTGGCCACGCCGTGCCGACGGCGAAGGCTCGGTCATCTGCGCTCCTCGCGCTGCCGCTGCGATGCCAGTCCGCGGCCACCGCACCACGACTATATGCGGCCGTGACCACGATTCCGACCCGTTCGGGGTAACGCATGCCTCCGCCCCGGTCACACCGAGTGGTGTGGCCGGGGCGGTGAGGAGCGGAACGGTCTGACGGACCTTGTTCTGCCGGAGCTCAGACCCGCCGTGCCGAGTTGAACGGCATGCGGTTCATGTCCGAGATCTTCACCGGGCTGCCGCTCGTGCTGGCGTGCACGACCTTGCCGTCGCCGATGTATATGGCGACGTGGCTGACCGGCTTGTAGAAGAACACCAGGTCACCGGGGCGAAGGTTGGCCTTCGACACGGGGGTGCCGACCTGCGACTGCGCCTTGCTCGTGCGCGGGAGCGGCTTGCCGACCTGCTTGTACGCCCAGCTCACGAGACCGGAGCAGTCGAAGGAGTTGGGTCCCGTCGCGCCCCACACGTACGGTGCGCCGATCTTGCTCATGGCGTTCTTGAGCGCGGACGAGCTGGTGGCGGTCGGTGCGGCGGACGCAACGGCCGCCTTGACCGTGACCGATACCGGTTCGACCCGGGTGATCGGCGCGGTGGGAGCGGCGGCGGGGGCAACGGGAACGGCCTGCGCGGCGGGGGTCACCGCGAGGGCTGCGGACGTTGCGGGAGTTGCGGTTGCCGTCGGCGTGGTCGCTGGGGCGACCGGCATGACGACGAAGAGCGCGGCAGCGGCGGTCGAGGTGGCGAATACGGCCGCACGGGATGCCAATGGGGTGTGCTTGGGCACTCATGGTCCTCGGGGTAGCACCGTCGGGCGAGTGCGCGGGTCCGGGGGAACCCACACCTCCGCCGTCCGCCGATGGGGGTCGGGGACGGAGCGCGGAACGGGGAGCGACAGCGCGCCGCCCCGGTCGTCGCAGGCGGCACCACTTCCCGCCTCTCCGGCGGTGACCCCACGCCTGTCACTCCTGGTGAGCGGCAGCTCGTGGGGCCGCATAAGAGGCTACGAACTGATAACGGGTAAATCCATGATGAACCTCTCATTACCGTTGCAACATTCGGTGAGGATGCTCACCGGTGTGGTTGCTCGTTGGGACGAATCACAACGGCGGGATTAAGGAGTTCATAAGGTGAGTGCCCGACTGCCGGGTGACCTGCGTCGCAGAACCATCTGTTATGGTTTCGTGATTGCGGCGAACGAGTGAAAGTCCTTCCGGTATGGAAGCAGATCCCTCGGCAGCGAGAGTTTGCAGATCCGAAGCAAAATCCGGCCCCGAGATCCTCCCGGACGCACTGCGGCCCCGGTCGTGACTGGTGTCACGAGCCGGGGCCGCAGGAAGTGTTGCGGTCGGGAATGGTCAGCGCTCGACGTCTCCCCGGATGAAGGCCTCGACCGCCGCGCGCGCCTCGTCGTCGCTGTACTGCTCCGGCGGCGACTTCATGAAGTAGCTCGACGCGGAGAGGATCGGCCCGCCGATACCCCTGTCCTTGGCCAGCTTCGCCGCCCGCACGGCGTCGATGATGATCCCTGCGGAGTTCGGCGAATCCCAGACTTCGAGCTTGTACTCGAGGTTCAGCGGCACATCGCCGAATGCCCGGCCTTCCAGTCGAACATATGCCCATTTGCGGTCGTCCAACCACGCAACGTAGTCGGACGGGCCGATGTGCACGTTGTCCTTGCCGAGGTCGCGATCGATCTGCGACGTCACCGACTGCGTCTTGGAGATCTTCTTCGACTCCAGCCGCTCCAGCTCCTTCATGTTCAGGAAATCCATGTTCCCGCCCACGTTGAGCTGCATCGTGCGGTCGAGCTGCACGCCGCGGTCCTCGAAGAGCTTGGCGAGCACCCGGTGCGTGATCGTCGCGCCGACCTGGCTCTTGATGTCGTCGCCGATGATCGGGACGCCGGCCGTGCGGAACTTCTCGGCCCACACCGGGTCGGAGGCGATGAACACCGGCAGCGCGTTGACGAACGCGACACCGGCGTCGAGCGCGGCCTGCGCGTAGAACCGGTCGGCCGCCTCGCTGCCCACCGGCAGGTACGAGACGAGCACGTCCGCGGCCGTGTCGCGCAGCACCTGCGCGACGTCGACCGGCTGCTCGTCCGACTCGGTGATCGTCTCGCGGTAGAAGCGGCCGAGCCCGTCGAGCGTGTGCCCGCGCTGCACGGGCACCCCGAGCGGCGGCACGTCGGCGATCTTGATCGTGTTGTTCTCGCTCGAGGTGATCGCCTCGGAGAGGTCGCGGCCGACCTTCTTGGCGTCGACGTCGAACGCGGCGACGAATGTGACATCGCGGACGTGGTACCCGCCGAAGTCGACGTGCATCAGCCCTGGCACGCGCGCGGCTGGGTCGGCATCGGCGTAGTAGTGCACGCCTTGCACCAGCGACGCGGCGCAGTTGCCCACCCCGACAACAGCGACACGGACCTGACTCATGGCTGGCTCCTTCGTGTACTCGTCCTGCGCGTACTCGTCACTCTGCTTCTGCTTCGCTTCCTGCTTCGCTTCCTGCTGCACTGGTGCCGGCCACGCCGCCGGTCTCCTGCTCCGCGCGCTCGGTCGCGATCAGCTCGTTGAGCCACCGCACCTCGCGCTCGCTCGCGTCGAGCCCCAGCTGGTGCAGCTCGCGCGTGTACCGGTCGATCTGTTCGTTCGCCCGCGCGAGCGCGGCACGCAGGCCCTCACGACGTTCCTCGACCGCGCGCCTGCGGCCTTCCAGGATCCGCATCCTCGCTTCGGCGGGTGTGCGGGAGAAGAACGCGAGGTGCACACCGAAGTGCTCGTCGTCCGACATGCGGCAGCCGGTTCCGCAGACCATCTCGGTGAAGCGCTCCTTGCCTTCCGCCGTGATGCGGTACACACGGCGGCCGCGGCGGGGCTGCCCGGGATCCTCGACGATGAGCCCGGCGCTCATGAGCCTGCGCAACGCCGGGTAGAGCGAGCCGTAGGAGAAGACCCGGAAGCCGCCGAGCCTCAGCCCGAGCTGTTTGCGCAGCTCGTAGCCGTGCACGGGGGCCTCGTGGAGCAGGCCGAGGATCGCCAGCTCCAGCACGCCCGCCTCCTTCCGGCGACGACCCGACGACGGCGTCGTCAGACGGCTCGACTATATCGAGCCGATACATCCACGCACCATGTCGAGACCGGCGTCACGCACCGCTGACAGTTCCCGACCGAGGGTCATGCGAGGCGTTCCGACTACCCCGAACGGCGTCACGCGTACCCTGGCCGGGTGCGCACCCAGCGACAGGTGGTCGACTACGCGTTGCAGCGCCGGGCGCTGCTCGCCGACGTCCACTCCGGTCGGGTCGGGGTTGCAGAGGTCTGCGATGCCAGCCCGTACCTGCTCCGCGCTGCCCGTTTCCACGGTGAGCCGAGCGAACAGACCTGTCCGGTGTGCCGGAAGGAACGGCTCACGCTGGTCTCCTGGATCTTCGGGGACGAGCTCAAACACGCAGCAGGATCCGCACGCAAACCGGAGGAGCTCGAGCAGCTGGCGAACCACTACGCCGACTTCTCCGTGTACGTGGTGGAGGTCTGTCGAACGTGCAGTTGGAACCACCTGGTCCTGTCCTATGTGATGGGCACCGGCGGCACCCCCGAGGACGGGTCCACGTCCGGCCGCCGGCGGTCCGATCGTCGCCGCTCCGCAGCGGAGTGACAGGATTCAGCGAGCACAGCGAGAGGGAGAGCGGTGAGTGATCCGCGAGATCCGCGGTTCGACGCGGCCGGCCCCCCGGCCCGCGGACCCCGGCGGCCCCCTGGCCCGCCGCAGCGGCCCCCAGTGCGATCAGGACGTCCGGTGCCTCCCCAGCGCCCCGCACCCGACGGCCGGCAGGGACAGGTGCCGCCGCAGCGTCGCCGTCCCCCGCACCCCGACCAGCAGCACCCGCAGCACCCCGACGTCCGCCACTCCGACAGCCCGTACCAGTCGTCGGAGATGCCACTGCTCACCCACGACGAGATGGCGGCGGCCGCGATGGCGCGGGAGCAGGCCCGCTCGAGCGTCGCGCTGCAGGAGCGGCCGAGCGCGCCGGGCGACACCCGCGCCGCGCGTGGCAAGAAGCCCATGACCCGTGGCCGGCGGATCCGGCGCTGGCTGTTGATCGCGCTCGCCTTCTTCCTGCTGGCGCCGATCGTGGCGTTCTTCATCGGGTGGTTCATCTTCAAGGTCCCCACGCCGGAGGAGGCGGCGCTCACCCAGGTCGCCACCTTCAACTACTCCGACGGCTCCACGTTCGCGACCGTCCGTGGCGTCGACGCCGAGGGCAACAAGGTCAACCGCGTGAGCGTGCCGATCGATCGGATCCCCGAGCACGTCCGGCGGGCCGTGCTCGCGGCCGAGGACAACTCGTTCTACTCGAACCCCGGCTTCGACATCACCGGCATCATGCGCGCGGTCTACAACCAGCTCACCGGCGGCCAGGGTGGCGGTTCGACGATCACCCAGCAGTACATCAAGGTCTCGACGGGCCAGGACGACAGCTCCTTGTGGCGCAAGTACAAGGAGGTCGTGCTCGCGGTGAAGATCTCCCGTGAGTACACCAAGGACAAGATCCTCGAGAGCTACCTCAACACGATCTACCTCGGGCGGGGCGCAAACGGCATCCAGGCCGCCGCGCAGGCGTACTTCGGCAAGGACGTCGACCAGCTCACGATCTCCGAAGGCGCGATGCTCGCGGGCACCATCCAGTCGCCGTCGCGGTGGGACCCCGTGAAGAGCCTTCCCGACTCCCAGCGGCGCTGGAACCAGGTGCTCAACTGGATGGTCGACTCGAAGTGGCTGACGCCGACCGAGCGCGCGCAGCAGCAGTTCCCGGCGTACCTGGAGAAGGCGCCGTCCGGTGGGGGTGTGCCGGAGGACAGCTCGTACCACATCTACAGCGCGGCGAAGGCCGAGCTGGAGAAGGCCGGTATCACCGACGCCGAGCTCAACACCCAGGGCCTGAAGATCACCACGACGATCGACCCGGCCGCGCAGAAGGCTGCGGTCGCCGCGGTCGAGAAGGTGATGAAGGGCCAGCCGGAGAACCTGCGCGAGGCCCTGGTGTCGGTCGACCCGCGCAACGGCGCGATATTGGCGTACTACGGCGGTGAGAACGGCCTCGGGCTCAACTACGCGACCGCCAAGCGGCAGCCGGGGTCGTCGTTCAAGCCGTTCGTGTTCGCCGCGGCGCTGGAGAGCCCCAAGGGCATCGGGCTCGGATCGACGTTCAACGGGATGTCGGGGCAGATGTTCCCCGGCCGCACCAAGCCGGTGAACAACTCCGGCGACTCGTCCGACTGCGGCGAGCAGTGCGATGTGCTGACCGCGATGACCCAGTCGGTCAACACGGTCTTCTACCAGATGGCCATCGACATCGGCCCGGCCAACGTCGTGGACATCGCACACAAGGCCGGCATCGGTGAGGACCTGCTCACAGAGGCGCCGAACGCGGGTATCGCGCTCGGCGACAAGGAGGTCCGCGTCGTCGACATGGCGTCGGCTTACGCGACCTTCGCCAACAACGGCGAGCGGTTCCCGCCCTACATCGTGTCGAAGGTGGAGGCCGCGGACGGCCGCGTGCTGATGGAGAAGAAGCAGCCGCAAGGCGAGCGGGTGATCCCCGCCGACGTCGCCCGCAACGTCACCGAGTCGATGAAGAACGTCGCCTCCTACTCGCGGATCGACCTCGGGGACGGCCGGCCCGTCGCCTCCAAGACCGGCACGGTGCAGGGCAGCGGGCTCAACGAGAACAAGGACGCCTGGATGGTGGGCTACACCCCGCAGGTGTCCACCGCGGTCTGGGTCGGCACCGACAAGAGCGATTCCATCAGGACGAAGGAAGGCCAGCCGGTCTACGGCCGCACCTTGCCGGGCCCGATCTGGCAGCAGTTCATGAGCTCCGTGCTCCGCGGCCAGCCCCAGGAGGACTTCACCACCTTCGTCCCGCTCGGCCCGCAGCCGTACTCCGACGACTACGGGGACGGCGACGGTGACGACGGCGATGGCGATGGTGACGGCGGTGGTGACAACGGCCGTGGTGGTGACAACGGCCGCGGCGACAACGGCCGTGGTGGCGGCGACAACGGTGGCGACAACAACGGCAACGACGGCGGCGCCACCTTCCGCAGCGAGAACCGCACCCCGTCGACGGTCGGCGCCGCGGCGCCGACCTCCGGCGCGGCGACGCTGGCGAGCACCAGCAACCCCAACCCGGCCGCTCGCCGCGCACCCAACCCACCACCGCCCAGTACCCAATCCGGCCCGGCGGCCGTTCCGACGGGGTGAAGCCCGGAGCCGGTCGGGGGGCCGTTTCGCAGGTACCAGCAGCAGTGCGCGTCGTGCCGACGTGGACTGAGCCTCTTGCTGCGTCGGCGAGCCGACTGATCGGCGGACCGCTCGGGCGCCACGCACTCGTCGGCCGGAGCCTGTTCTGGACGCCGCTGCGCGCCGTGCTGCTGCTCGCGGTGGTCACGCTGGCGCTCGGCTGGCTGGGCAAAGCGCCCTGCCTGCAGCAGTACACGACCGAGAGCGGGTCGATCGAGCTCGACTGGAGCGCCGACCGCCAATACGTGGCGATGTGCTACTCGGACACGATCCCGCTGTGGGGGCTCGAAGGCACGAACGTCGGCAGCGTCCCTTACCGCGACCCGTGGATCGAGAACGAGGGCAAGCCGGACGAGAAGGTGCGGTACGTCGAGTACCCCGTCCTCACCGGCTTCTTCCAGTACGTCAACGGACGGCTTGCCGACGGCTGGACCGAGCTCGCGCAGACGGTCCCGTTGATGCCGACAGCGCTCACCGTCGTCATGTACTTCAACATCACCGCGATCTGGCTCGCGTTCGCGTGGCTCGCCGTGGTGTGGGCGGTGCGCGCGATGCGCCGCACGCGGCCGTGGGACGCCGCGCTCGTCGCGATCTCGCCGCTCGTGATCGTGCATGCCTTCACGAACTGGGACACCCCTGCCGTCGCCTTCGCGACCATGGGCCTGCTGGCGTTGGCCAGACGCCGGCCGGTGCTGGCCGGGGTGCTGCTCGGGATCGGCGGTGCGTTCAAGTTCTACCCGCTGCTGTTGCTGCTGCCCGTCCTTCTGGTGGGGTTGCGACGACGTGAGCTGGGTCAATCCGTGCGCACGATCGTCAGCACCGTAGTCGTCTGGGCGGCCATCAACGCGCCGATCGCGATCCTCTACCCGGTCGGCTGGTGGGAGTTCTTCCGGCTCAACCAGACGCGACATGCCGACCCCGACTCGCTGTACTTCATCGTCTCCCACCTGTCCGGCTGGCCGGGTTTCGACGGTGAGCTCGCCGACTGGCAGGCGCCCTCGGTCCTCAACGCCGTGACCGCGGCGCTGTTCATCGTCTGCTGCATCGCCATCGCCGTGCTGGCGTTGCGGGCCCCACGAACACCGCGGATCGCGTCGCTCGCTTTCCTGGTGGTGGCGGCGTTCCTGCTGGTCAACAAGGTGTGGAGCCCGCAGTACTCGCTGTGGCTCGTCCCGCTCGCCGTGCTCGCGCTCCCCCGGTGGCGACTGCTGCTGGCGTGGATGCTCGTCGATGCGCTGGTGTGGGTGCCACGCATGTTCTACTTCCTCGGCACCGCGCACAAGGGCGTGCCGGAGGGCTACTTCTTCGGCGCGGTCCTGCTGCGTGACGCGATGGTCGTGATGCTCTGCGTCCTCGTCGTCCGCTCGGTGCTGAGGCCCGAGGAGGACCCGGTGCGCACCGCCGTCGGGCTCGACGAGGACGACCCCGACTGGCCGCCGCCACCCGTCCCGGACCCGGCGCCGGCGCCCGTCCCCGCAGCCGTCACACCGTCTCCAACCCCCAGGGCCGAACTGGATACATCGCGGGCCCGCTGACGCGTGAGGCAGTATCGGATCCGTGGATGCCGATCAGGTCCTTGCGGCGGTGCGGCGGTTCGAACGCCGCCCGGCCGACCGTCCCGACCTGAAACGTGCTGCCGTCGCCATCACGCTCCTCGACGAGCCGAGTGGGCCGGCGTTCCTGCTCACCAGGCGCGCTGCTGGGCTGCGCGGCCACGCGGGACAGTGGGCGCTGCCCGGCGGCCGTGCGGAGCCCGGTGAGCAGGCGGGCGACGCGGCCCGCCGGGAGCTCGCCGAGGAGCTCGGACTGCACCTCGGCTCCGACGCGGAGTTGGGCATGCTCGACGACTACCCGACCCGCTCCGGGTACGTCATCACCCCGGTGGTCGTCTGGGCCGGCACCGTCCCCGAGATCGTCCCGAACCCCGCCGAGGTCGGCGAGGTCTACCGGGTGCCGCTGGAGCTGATCGACGTCGAGCCGCGGTTCATCACGATCCCGGAGTCCGATTCGCCGGTGATCCAGGTGCCGCTCTTCGGCCGCTACTTGCACGCCCCGACCGCCGCGGTGCTCTACCAGTTCTGCGAGGTCGTGCTGCACGGCCGCGCGACGCGTGTTGCGCACCTCGAGCAGCCGGTGTTCGCCTGGCGCTAGGCGCTAGGCCGACGTGCGGGCCGGCAGCAGGTCGGCCTGGCGTCTGGCGGCGAGCTTGTCGGGCAACGTCAGGAACACCACGAACAGCGCCACGAGCAGCACGGCGCGGCCCCAGACGCCGAGCGCGACGGCCTGCGCCGCGAACCCCTCGTCGATGCCGAAGTCCTTGCCGATGTGGATCGTGTAGTACCAGCGGAAGATGCCGATGCCCATGCACAGGTCGGCGATCAGGTAGAGGATCACCCACCGCCACGGCACCGCCAGCAGCGCGAAGAACGGCAGCAGCCAGAGCGTGTACTGCGGGGAGTGGACCTTGTGCAGCAGCATGAAGCCGCACAGCATCGCGCCGCTCACCCCGACCCAGGGGTAGACCCCGTCGCGGCGCCACCGCCAGAGCCCCACCGCTGCCGCCACGGCGAACGACAGCAGCACCAGCGTGGGCGAGAGCCAGTCCATCAGCTCCTGGAAATCGACGTTCTCCGGCTTCGACTCGGGCCGGAAACCCCAGTACCAGATCGAGTTGGTGGTGATGTCGACCTTGCGCAGCTGCTGGAAGGCGAAGGACGCCCGCCAGCCGGTGTAGCCGACGAGCGCGAAGGGGATGTTGACCAGCGCCACCGTCAGCGCCGCGGCGATCGGTGCCTGCACGGCGCCGCGCCAGTCGAGCCGCCCCGGCCGGGACATGACCAGCACATACAGCGCGAGCGGCAGCACGAACGCGCCCGGGTAGAGCTTGAACGCGAACCCGAGGCCGAGCAGCACCCCCGCGATGACGCCGCGCTGGGCGACCGAGAGGCGCGACCGCCAGCCGTGCATCACGTAGACGGCCCCGACGGCGCACGCCACCACCGGGAGGTCCCAGTTGTGGAAGGCGTAGAGGACGACGGGCGGGCCGAGCGCCCACACGAGCGCCCGCCAGCGCGTGAGCTTGCCCAGCATCCAGCCCGTCGCCAGCCCGAACGGCGCCATCAGCAGCGCCGACCAGAACAGGAAGCCGGCGTCGTTCGTCGCGAAGATCGCGCCCGCCCAGATGAGCAGCCCGGTGAGCACCGGGTACTCGACGGTGCCGCCGCGCAGCGCGCCGTTGGGCTCGATGGACCCGTTGACGTAGGGGAAGACGTGCTTGTCGATGTCCCGGCCGACCCAGAGGTACTGGATGTCCGAGTAGCAGACGTCGCGCTCGGGGCGGAGGCTGCCCGGATTCGTGTTGGCGTACTGCCAGATCGGGTCGCTGCGCGCGGGGAGGCTGCGGCCCAGCTCGTCGAACTCGGGCCCGACGCAGCGCACCTTGTTGGCGTAGCCGGCCAGCAGCGTCAGGCCGGTGAGCAGGACGACGACCGCGAGCAGCAGCCGAGCCGTTCTGGCCCCGCGCCTGGGCGCCGGCGCGGGCTCGGCCACAGGCGCGTGTCCTTCCTCGACATCGACACTGGTCACGGCGGCGCCTGGCCGGAAGCGACCTGCGCGCGGAGGTACTCGATGTCGGCGGACTGCCCCTCGACGGGCGTCTCCACGACGACGGGCGCCCCTGCGGCGGCACACACTGCGGCAAGCATCTCGGGAGGAATGGTGCCATCGCCGATGTTGGCGTGCCGATCCCGTGCCGAACCGAACTCGTCGCGCGAGTTGTTGAGGTGCACCAGGTCGATCCGGCCGGTGATCGCCTTGGCCCGTTCGACGACGTCGACGAGGTCCTCGCCGGCCGCGAAGGCGTGGCAGGTGTCGAGGCAGAAGCCCAGCCCGAACTCGCCGACGGCGTCCCACAGCCGTGCGAGCGCGTCGAACTTGCGCGCCATCGCGTTCTCGCCGCCAGCGGTGTTCTCGATGAAGACGGGGACGGCGAACCCGCCCTCGCCGCTCTGCCGCTCGACGAACTTGCGCCAGTTGTCGAAGCCCTTGGCCGGGTCCTCACCCGCGGTGACGTGGCCGCCGTGCACGACCAAGCCGATGGCACCGACCTCGGCGGCCGCCTCGGCGTGCTGCACGACGATCTTGCGGGACGGGATCCGGATGCGGTTGTTCAGCGACGCGAGGTTCACGACGTAGGGCGAGTGCACGACTACCGCGAGGTCGGACTCGCGCAGCTGCTCCGCCTGCGGGTGCGAGGGCGGCTTCTTCCAGCCCTGTGGATCCGAGAGGAACATCTGCACGATCGCCGCGCCGCGCTCGGCAGCCGCGGCGATGGGGTCGTCCTCGTACACATGGGCCCCGATGAGCATGTCGGCCAGAGTAGTGAAGAGCCCCGACAGTGCCGCCGCCCCGTCCGGCCGCCGTCAACCCGGAACATCACCGCTGGTAACCTGTAGGCCGCACCACCGACTGGCACCCACCTGGGCTGCCGAGGCCGCCGCCCGTTTGCCGGGCGGCACGTTTCTGTCGGGGTGCGGTGAGAACCTCCTGTCGCGGATCGACCGCGGCCGTTTCTAGTCCATAGGAGGTGAGTGGTTCTCATGCGTCACTACGAGCTCATGGTCATTCTCGACCCCAGCCTCGACGAGCGCACCGTCACGCCGTCGCTGGAGACCTTCCTCAACGTCGTCAAGAACGACGGAGGCACCGTCGAGAAGATCGAGGTGTGGGGCAAGCGCCGCCTCGCCTACGAGATCAACAAGCACGCCGAGGGCATCTACTCGGTGCTCGAGGTCACCTGTGAGCCGGCCACGGTCGCCGAGCTCGACCGCCAGCTCGGGCTCAACGAGTCCGTGCTGCGCACCAAGGTCCTGCGCCGCGAGCCGAAGCGGGCCGCAGCGCCCGCAGCCGTCGCGAGCTGAGGCGGCTGCCATGGCAGGCGAGACTGTGATCACCGTGGTCGGCAACCTCACCGCCGACCCCGAGCTGCGGTTCACCCCGTCCGGTGCGGCGGTCGCCAACTTCACCGTGGCTGCCACGCCGCGCACCTTCGACCGCCAGAGCGGCGAGTGGAAGGACGGCGACGCGCTGTTCATGCGGTGCAACGTGTGGCGCCAGGCAGCGGAGAACGTCGCCGAGACCCTCACCCGCGGCATGCGGGTCATGGTGTCGGGCCGGCTGCGCCAGCGCTCCTTCGAGACCCGTGAGGGCGAGAAGCGCACGGTCGTCGAGCTCGAGGTCGACGAGGTCGGCCCCTCGCTCCGCTACGCCACCGCGAAGGTCAACAAGGTCAGCCGTGGCAGTGGTGGCGGCGGCTTCGGTGGCGGCGGCGGTGGTGGTGCCGGAGGTGGCGGCGGCGGTGGCGGCGGCTACGGCGGCCCGCCTGCCGACGACCCGTGGGGCTCCGCGCCCCCGGCCGGCAGCGGCTCCATGGCCGACGACGAGCCCCCGTTCTAGTCGCCCAGCTCTGAGCACCTGAGACCACTTCCGCCTTCTCGGCGGACATCGAGCAACAACCAGGAGTACCTCCAATGGCCAAGCCCGTCCTGCGCAAGCCGAAGAAGAAGGTGTGCGCGTTCTGCAAGGACAAGGCCCAGTACATCGACTACAAGGACACCGGCCTGCTGCGGAAGTTCATCTCCGACCGCGGCAAGATCCGTGCCCGCCGGGTCACCGGCAACTGCCGTCAGCACCAGCGTGACGTCGCGGTCGCGGTCAAGAACTCCCGCGAGGTCGCACTGCTGCCCTACACCTCGACCGCTCGCTGAGGAGGAGTAGTCACATGAAGCTCATCCTCACCGCCGACGTCCCGAACCTGGGTGCGCCCGGCGACATCGTCGAGGTCAAGGACGGCTACGGCCGCAACCTGCTGCTGCCCCGCAAGCTGGCCATCGTCGCCACGCGCGGTGCCGAGAAGCAGGTTGCTGCCATCCAGCGCGCGCAGCGCGCCCGTCAGATCCGCGACCTCGGCCACGCCAAGGAGGTCGCCGGCGAGCTCGGCTCGCTGTCGGTGAAGATCAAGTCGAAGGCGGCGGGCGACAGCGGCCGTCTCTTCGGCTCGGTCACCGCGGCCGACGTCGTCGACGCCGTCCGCGCGGCCGGCGGCCCCCCGCTCGACAAGCGGGCCGTCGAGATCAGCGGCCAGATCAAGTCCGTCGGCACGCACCCCGTGACCGTCCGGTTGCACCCGGAGGTCACCGCGGAGCTGTCGGTCGAGGTCGTCGCGAGCTGATCGGCATTCGTCACGCACCGTGATCGGGGCGGGACCGAGGCACACCGCCTCCGTCCCGCCCCGTTCACTTTCGTGTCGCTCGGCGGAGGATGCTCACGGTGATCGTCCAGCGCGCCACGCACAGGTGACGCGGCCGTCGCCGAACGACTGCTCGGGTGCGCCGGACGGACGCTTTCGAGCACCGCCGCGACACGCCGAAAACCGGTTCGCGGCGTGTCGCGGAAGAGAAGTTGTCCACAGCTATCCTCAATGTCGTGACCAGCGGATTCGACCGCGGATCGATAGTTGTCCCCACTCCGTCCACAGGTCGCCCCTCCGGCTTTCCTGGGCGGGAGCCGATCCGTCCACAGGTCGTCCCCAGCACCGCGCACAGGGCGGTTCGACTTCCCGCTCCGCGCCCCTTACCGTGCCTGGCGGGATGTCGAAGCCCGGCAGTCGCCACGTCTTCTGTTCATCGGAACGTCACTCCCACCTGGCTGGACCACATCGAACTTTTGTTCGATATACTGCGTGTTGGGGGTGACGCTGCGTATGGCACTGGCTGATGATCGTCCTATCTCGAAGCCCCGGTCCGTCCGGCCGAGCGGCGAGGGTCAGGAACCGGCGGGCAACGGAGCGTTCGACCGGCAGCCGCCGCAGGACCTCACCGCCGAGCAGTCCGTGCTCGGCGGCATGCTGCTGAGCAAGGACGCCATCGCCGACGTCGTCGAGGTGCTGCAGCCCGACGACTTCTACCGGCCGGCCCACCAGACGGTCTACGACTGCATCCTCGATCTTTACGGCCGTGGCGAGCCGGCCGACGCCGTCACCGTCTCGGCGGAGCTGCAGCGCCGCGGCGAGCTGATCCGGCTCGGTGGCGCGCCCTACCTGCACACGTTGATCGCCACGGTGCCGACGGCGGCGAACGCCGCCTACTACGCCGAGATCGTGGCGGAGAAGGCGATCCTGCGCAGGCTGGTCGAAGCCGGCACACGCATCGTGCAGCTGGGCTACCACGGCGCCGACGGCGCCGAGGTCAGCGACGTCGTCGACCGCGCGCAGGCGGCGATCTACGACGTCACCGAGCGTTCGACGAGCGAGGACTACGTCGCGCTCGAAGAGTTGCTGCAGCCCACGATGGACGAGATCGACGCCATCGCCTCCCGCGGCGGTGTCGCGCTCGGCGTGCCCACCGGGTTCGCCGACCTCGACGCCGCCACCAACGGCCTCCACGCGGGCCAGATGATCGTGGTCGCGGCCCGTCCGGGTCTCGGCAAGGCGCTCGCGCTCGACACCCCGCTGCCCACCCCCGAGGGGTGGACCACCATGGGCGAGGTCGAGGTCGGCGCCCTGCTCCTCGACGCCGCCGGGCGCCCGACCAGGGTCGTCGCCGCGACCGACGTGCTGCTCGAGCGGCCGTGCTTCGAGATCACCTTCTCCGACGGCGCAGTCCTGGTCGCCGACGCGGAGCACCAGTGGCTCACCTCGGACGGGGTCGTCCGGACCACCCGCGAGCTCGCGGCCGACGGCGCCGACCAGGCCGAGCACGCCGTGCGGATGACCGCCGCGCTGCAGCTGCCCGATCAGGACCTGCCGCTCGGCCCCTACACGCTGGGGTACTGGCTCGGCGACGGCGACGTCGACTCGATGTCCTTCCAGATGATGTCCGCGGCAGGGGCCGACCACATGGCTGCCGAGGGGCACCACGTGATGGAGCTCCCGAACCGGCGGTGGGGCTTCGCCCCACCCGGGGAGGGCGCCACCAGCGTCGATGCGTTGCTGAAGTCGATCGGCGTGCTCGACCGCAAGCACCTGCCCGCCGTCTACCTGCGCGGCTCGGAACCGCAGCGCCGAGCGCTGCTGGCCGGGCTGATGGACACCCGCGGCAAGGTGACCGCAACCGGCGACGTGGAGTTCTTCGCCCCGGAGCAGGCGTACCTCGACGACGTGCTGGAGCTGGTCGTCAGCCTCGGCTACCCGTGCTCGACCCCGAGCGCGAACAAGCTGTCCATCACCGCCGACGAGAACATCTTCCGGGTCGGCTGGCAACGCGATCGGCACCGGAAGCGTTCGGCGGGCGGCCCGGTCGAGCACCTGCGCCGCATCGTCGAGGTCCGGTCGGTGCCCACCGTCCCGGTGCGGTGCGTCGAGGTCGACAACGCCGAGCACCTGTACCTGGCCGGCCGCTCGATGATCCCCACCCACAACTCGACGCTCGGCCTCGACTTCGCCCGCTCGTGCTCGGTGAAGCACGGTCTGACCAGCGCGGTGTTCTCGCTGGAAATGAGCAAGTCCGAGATCGTCATGCGTCTGCTCTCGGCGGAGGCGCGGATCCGGCTCGCCGACATGCGCGCCGGCCGGATGAGCGACGACGACTGGACGCGCATGGCCCGGCGGATGAGCGAGATCAGCGAGGCGCCGCTGTTCATCGACGACTCCCCCAACCTCACGCTGATGGAGATCCGGGCGAAGGCGCGGCGGCTCAAGCAGCGTAACGACCTCAAGCTCGTGATCCTCGACTACCTGCAGCTGATGTCGTCGGGCCGCAAGGTCGAGTCGCGCCAGCAGGAGGTCTCGGAGTTCTCCCGGCAGATCAAGCTGCTCGCCAAGGAGATCGAGGTCCCGGTGGTGGCGATCAGCCAGCTGAACCGTGGCCCCGAGCAGCGCACCGACAAGCGCCCGATGCTGTCCGACCTGCGTGAGTCGGGGTGCCTCACGGCCGGCACGCGGCTGCTGCGCGCCGACACCGGCGCCGAGGTCGCCTTCGGCGATCTGCTCGCGTCCGGCGAACGTAACGTGCTGCTGTGGTCGCTCGACGAGCGGATGCGGATGGTAGCCCGCACGATGTCAGCGGTCTTCCCCAGCGGGGTGAAGGATGTCTTCCGCCTGCGGTTGGCGTCGGGCCGGGAGGTCGAGGCCACCGCCAGCCACCGGTTCATGACCTTCGACGGGTGGTGCCAGCTCGGGGATCTTGCCGTTGGCGACAAGCTCGCAACTCCACGTCGGGTGCCGGCTCCGGTCACACCGGTCCCGATGCCGGAGGAGCAGGTTGTTCTGCTGGCGCACCTCATCGGCGACGGGTCCTTCGTCAGGCGGCAGCCGTTGCGCTACGCGAGCACCGACGAGGCGAACCTGCTCGCTGTCGCCTCCGCGGCGCGGTCGTTCGGTGTCGAGGCCGTCCGCGACGAGTACCCGGCCGCCCGGTGCACGACGCTCCGGTTGCCGGCGCCGTTCCATCTGACGCACGGCAAGCGGAACCCGATCGCGGCGTGGCTCGACGAGTTCGGACTGTTCGGTCTCCGCAGTCACGAGAAGTTCGTGCCGGCCCCGGTGTTCACGTTGCCGGACGAGCAGGTTGCGCTGTTCCTGCGCCACCTGTGGGCGACCGACGGTTCGGTGAGCTGGGACGAGAAGGCCGGTCTTGGCCGCGTCTACTACTCGTCGACAAGCCGCAGGCTCGTCGACGACGTCTCGCGGCTCCTTCTCCGGTTCGGCGTGCTCAGCCGCCTCAAGCGCATCCGCAAGGCCGGCTATCGCGATAGCTGGCACCTGCACATCACCGGATCCGAGCACCAGCGGCTGTTTGTCCAGACCATCGGTGTGCATGGCGCCAGGGGTTCGCTCGCCGACACCGTCGGTGAGCGGTTGCGTGACATCGCCAGCAACACGAACCTCGACACCGTGCCCCGTGCCGTGTGGGGCCAGGTGCGCACGCTGCTCGCGGAACGGGAGATGACCCACCGCGGGTTCGCCGCCGCGATGGGATCACGGTTCTGCGGGTCGACCATGTGGAAGCACTCGCCGAGCCGCTCCCGGCTGGCCAGGGCCGCGGCGGTGCTCGAAGACGCCGACCTCGAGATGCTGGCGACGAACGACGTGTTCTGGGACGAGATCGTGGAGATCACGGAGCTCGGGGAGCAGGCCGTCTACGACGCCACCGTGCCGGCGACCCACAACTTCGTCGCCAACGGCATCGTGGCCCACAACAGCATCGAGCAGGATGCGGATATGGTCATCCTGCTGCACCGCCCCGACGCCTTCGAGCGCGACGACCCCCGCGCCGGCGAGGCCGACCTGATCCTCGCCAAGCACCGTAACGGCCCCACCAGCACGATCACCGTCGCGCACCAGCTGCACTACAGCCGTTTCGCCGACCTGGCGCACGGCTGACGGGACCATGTAGGGTCTCAGGATCGGTGGCATATTCTCAGTGATCTTGGCATCTAGATGGCACATGTGCCAAGTCTCTGAGATTGCTGTTGGCTCGCTCGGCGTGTCGCGATCCGCCCTCGAGGCATGAGGTCCACCCTTGGCTGCGCGAGTTGCCCTGGACGTACAGGGGGTGCGCAGTGGGCGGTGTGGCGGCGGCGGTGAGTGTCCGCCTTCCAGACGGCAACGTAGTTGAGGGTCAGGCCTGGGACGAGGTATCGACGGACCTGTTGGCCTCGGCAGAGCCGTGGCGTACGTTCCGGTGGCTCCGTGGCCAGAAGCACTACTCCGGAACATACTGGGCATCCACGGTGCGCCGTCACGTGATCTACGAATCACGCCTGGAGCTAGCAAGGTTGCTCTACGCGGACTTCGACCCTGCCGTCCGCCACGTCCTGGCTCAACCTTTCCTGCTCAAGGCGAAAGTACACGGCGAGATCCGCAAGCACGTCCCTGACTACCTGCTGATCAGCGACAATGGACCAGTGGTCGTAGATGTCAAGCCGTACCACCGTGTTTCGAGGCCTGAGGTCGCGTTCACTTTCGACTGGACCCGGCGGGTTGTTCTGTCGCGTGGTTGGAGATATGAGGTCTGGACTGAACCTCCCGTGAGCGAGCTTGAAAACATCCGATTCCTCGCTGGCTATCGTAGGGATTGGCTGTTCAGTACAGAGGTTGTGGAGAGAGTTCGATCTGGCAATCTGGATGGAGTATCGCTGGGTCACGCGGTTGCTCATATCCGAGATTATCCAGAGCAGATTCTGCGCGCCGCGGTTCTCCACCTACTATGGAAGCGGGAACTTACCGTGGATCTAAGTCGTCCACTGAGTCCATCGTCTGTATTGAGCAGGGTGGCGAACGAGACATGAGCAGGGCCGCGGTCCGCGTCAAGGTGGGCACGCGCTTCAGCTACGACGGGGAGACGGCCGAGGTCGTCGAGATGGCCGTGAGCCCTGCCGGCAATGAAGTGGTTTTGAAGGACGGGCGCGGCCAACTGTTGCGCCTGTCGTTGAAGGAACTTCTGCTCAGCGATCGTGCCGCCATCATCCCGGATGAGCCAGGCCCTTCTGGTGATGACGACGAGGACGTCGCGTCAGTCGTGCTGGGTCAACTTGATGCACGGGAGAAGCTCAAGGTTCTTGAGCGTGCAGAACATGTTCGAGAGATTCTGACCGGATTTCGGTCGGGTACCTCTGCACGGGCTCGCGATGACGAGCCTCGCCCTGAGTACTCGCCGGGAACGCCCCTGGAGAGCCGATATGCGGCGAAGGCGGCCGAGTTGGAGGCGGGCCTGCGAACAGTGAAGAGGTGGGTCGCTGAGTTCCGCGCGAACGGAGAAGCAGGTCTGGCGACGAAGAGAGGATCGACGCGACGGTCACCTGGCGGGGCCGACGAGCGGTGGGTCGAGACAGCGTTGGAGGTGATGGTTGAGCACACTGGGGAGTCCAAGCCGTCGCGCACGATGGTGATCGAGCGGACCAATGCCCGCGTGGTTGCCCGATTCGGCCGCGACGTCGTGGCGGCGCCGAGCCGAGCTTCCGCATTTCGTGTGTTGTCGGAGCTAGAGCGGCGCCACCCGCTGTTCCGGTTGAGCACGAAACGCAACCGGGACATCGCGGAACGCCCAGACGGCGTTTACGGCAAGCTGCGACCCACACGGCCTGGCGAGTATTTGCTGATGGACTCCACCAGGCTCGATGTGTTCGCGTTCGATCCGTTGACGCTGCGCTGGGTACAGGCCGAACTGAGTGTCAGCATGGATTGGTATACGCGCTGCATCACCGGGATCAGGCTGACTCCAGTGTCGACGAAGTCGGTGGACGTGGCGGCAGTGTTGTACGAGTCGTTTCGGCCCCGCCCCGCAGGTCAGGGCTGGCCACGGCATGCGGTATGGCCAGAGCACGGCATTCCGCGCTCAGTATTGGTCGACGTGGACGCAGTCGATGGCCCAGGGCTGGCGTCTCCGGCGCTGGTACCAGAGACGCTGATCGTCGACCACGGGAAAGTGTACGTTTCGGAGCATCTGACGAGTGTTTGTGCTCGAATGGGTATCTCGATCCAGCCGGCCAGACTACGGACGGGGCGTGACAAGGGCCCAGTGGAGCGGTTCTTCCGAACGCTGCGCGAGGACCTGCTGCAGGCCCTGCCCGGCTACAAGGGCCCAGATATCTACTCCCGTGGCGAGAACCCCGAAAACGACGCGTTCTTCTTCCTCGATGAGTTGGAAGCGATCATCCGCGAGTGGGTGGCGATCGTGTATCACCGTCGCCAGCACGACGGCCTGGTTGACCCTGGCCTGCCAGGCCTGCAAATGTCGCCGGCGGCGATGTTTGAGCATGGCATCGCCCGCGCGGGGTACATCGAGGTCCCCCGTGACCCGGACTTGGCCTACGAGTTCCTGAGTGCTGAGTGGCGCACTATCCAGCACTACGGGGTGGAGTACGGCGGACGCCGCTACAACGGTGAGGCCTTGGACCCCTACCGGAACATGGCCAGTACCTACTCAGGCAAGCAGAAGGGGCGCTGGCCGATCCACGTCGATGCGGACGACGTCAGTCGTGTCTACTTCCGCGACCCCGCAACTCGCGAGTGGCACACCTTGCATTGGGAGCACGCACCGTCGATGCAGATGCCGCTGAGCGAGGACGCGCTGCGGTTCGCGCGCAAGCTAGCCGCCGCGAGGTACACCTACCCAGACGACAAGATCGCAGTCGCCGATCTTCTCGAGCGCTGGAACGTCGGACTCGGCAACACCCGCGCGGAACGCCGAATGGCACTGCGGCTGTCCCGAGAACGCTCAGCTCTGATCGGGCCCGAGCCCGGCGACACGGCAGAGGCGAACGTCACCCAGCTTCCATCAGTGGCCAAAGTGCTTGCCGCGTCCGCCGCTGACACATCAGCGTCCGCCACATCGGTCGCTGACACGCCGGGGCGATTCACTGCCGGTATCGATGAGCACATGACCACACCAGGTCGCGCCATAGCGGAGCCAGCCGCCGAGACGGGTGATGACGACGAGGCTGATTTCGACCCTGACGACTTCTATGCAGACGCCCTGGAGGACGTGTGACCACCACACCGGAACCCGACGCCGCGGAGCCGAACGTCCCGGTCCAGCTGGACAACCTCACACTCGCCCGGAAGGAGGGCTGGAGGCGGTTCGTCGAGGCGCCGGCTCGAGTCCAGCCCGATGCGCTGGACCCAACGCAGCTGGGCGCCCTTGGCGATCGCGCGCGGACGGAATATGACCGCCGGCGTCGGGTCTGGCACGCGAACCTCGGACCGATCAAGACTCCGCAGTTGGCGGCGCTGCACGAGGACTTGTGGGACATCGTGGACAGCAATGCCCAGGATGGGGACAAGGCGAAGGGCTCGATCGCGATCGACGCGTTCCCCGGGTTGGGCAAGACGACGGCTGTGCTCGCGTTCGCGAAACTGTTCCACCAGCTTGAGGTGCAGGCCGAGGGGTCGCATACCGGTGAAGGGCGCGAGCGGTGGCCGGTCTGCCGAGTCGGGTTGACGGGCAACACAGGTATGCGTGAGTTCAACCGCGCGATGCTGGAGTTCTTTGCCCATCCCGGAGTCAGACGGGGTACGGCCGCTGAGTTCGCCAGACGTGCTCTGGACTGTGTGCTGGCCTGTCAGGTGCGACTTCTGGTGATCGATGATCTGCACTTTCTGCGGTGGCGGGCCAAGTCTGGGGTCGAGGTCAGCAACCACTTCAAGTACATCGCCAACGAGTTCCCCGTGACGATGCTGTTCGTCGGTGTCGGGTTGGCGCAGCGCGGCCTGTTCTCGGAAGGGTCGTCCTACGGCGACGCTGTCATGGCCCAGACTGGACGGCGGACGACGAAGCTGAGCGTCGAGCCGTTCACGGTCGACACCGAGCGGGGTCGACGGGAGTGGCGGCAGATGCTGTTGGCGCTGGAACAGCGGATCGTGCTCGCTAACAAGCACCCCGGCATGCTCGCTGACGAGCTGTCTGACTATCTGTTCGCGCGCAGCACCGGGCACATCGGCTCGCTCATGACATTGATTAACCGCGGATGTCAGCGCGCTGTCCGCACCGGCGTCGAACACATTTCCGAGGAACTGCTGGACGGGGTGCGCAGCGACGAGGCGGCCGAGAAGGGACGCGCCGAGCTGATTGCGGCGATCAACAACCGCCGGATCACCACCAAACCGCGCCGCGAGGCGGTATGAGCCAGGTCCGAACCCTTCCGATCCATGTGCCGCCCCACCCCGGTGAGGCGCTGGACTCGTGGTTGGAGGCGCTGGCAAACCGATTGAACACCCATCTTGCTGACTTGCTGATCGCGCTTGACCTTCTCGATCCCGATGACGACAGGGTTGGGATGTCGCCTCGCTGGACCGCACGGCTGCACCGCCGGGACCGGGAGCGTCTCGCCGCTGCAACGACGATCTCGCCGGATCGGATCGCGGCGATGACCTTGGTCCGCTACCACAACATCGCCGTGCAGATCGACTCCTCCACCGGACTCGTGGATCGTCACCACCTGTGGGGACGGCCGCGCGACTCTCGATTCTGCCCCGACTGCTTGGCCGAATCCGGCGGTCGATGGCAGCTGACCTGGCGGCTGGGATGGTCGTTCGCATGCCCGGCCCACCGCCGGCTCCTCGCCGACGCGTGCCCAGAATGCGGCCGGGCCCAGCGGCGTACACCTCACCCAGTACATGTGACACCGCATGCGGGCCGTTGCGCTGGACCGATTCCCGGGAACACTGGTTTGGCCGAGCAGCGCTGCGGTGCTGACCTGACTACGGCCTCAACCCTGCAGATTCCCGCCGACCATCCTGCGTTGATCGCGCAACAACATCTGCTGAAGGCGATCGACGCCGGCACGGCCGACTTCGGCGTCTACCGCGAGCAGGCCGCACCGACACCAGCGTTTCTGTCCGATGTACGCACGCTGGCGATACGGATGCTCACCCACGCCACCGACGATGAGCTCGCGCCGATCGTGCCGGCAGACCTGTTCGCGGCCTACCTGGCGCGCCGCGCAACTCCCGCACGCCGGTCGAGGACAGCGCTTCGTCCGGTCGACCCGGTCGACCGCCCCGGGTTCATGGCGCCCGGCCTGGCAGTCACGGCGGCCGTCGCTGTCACAGCCGCCCATTCCGTTCTGGGCGCCGCTGACATCCCAACAGCTGGTGAAGCCTTGCGCTGGCTCGTCAAGAGCAATCGCCGGCGTGGACAAGCAGTGAGCGCCACCACCATCCGCAGCTGGGGTAGTGGCACCACACCGACATTGACCGGGATCCAGTTGTCGGCGCTCGACCCGCTGCTCAAGCCGAGCGATCAGCTTCGGTATCGCAGCAGGACCCCGACACCGCGGGTCCCCGTCTATCACTCCGGCGTGACCCGTCGAGCCCGCGGCACACCGACGCTGCTGTGGTCGGCGTGGTTCGTCCGGCTCGCCCTGCCATCGGGTCACGCCAACTACTTCCGGCTAGCGCTGCCGTGCGCGATCCAACTGATCGGCACCAGGCTCGGCCTCTCAACGTCGGTCCGCCAGCTGGACTCGCAGGTATCCGCGCCTGGCGTCTCGCGGATCCTGCAGCAGCTCGAGAACGATCCGAGATGGCATGGGATCTACACCGCTCTGGTCCGCCTGGCCGACTACCTCGACACAAGCGACGTCCCCATCAACTACGAACGCCGCCGTACGATGGACTACCACCTACTTCTCCCCGACGAAGAGTGGGAACCGCTGTGCCACGCCGCCGGCATCCGCCCAGGTAGCCGGCGCGCCGCCGTCGCTCGCAGCGTGCTGTTCGAACGGATCAGCGGATTGCCCTCTTCCAGAGCACCCTTCGCGATCGACGACAACGACTTCCGCGGCCGAGCAGGCGCGTTCTGCAGCCTCCTCACCCCCGAGCTCGCCGCTGGGCTGGACGCCGCTGCGAAACGGTTCCTGAGCAGCCAAGGCATCCACGCGGAACCTGTGACGTGGCATCCCCCACTGTCACTGTTGTCCAGGCTCGAGCTTCCCGGGAAAGATCCGAGCGGGGTCGACGTCGCGTCCCTGCACCATCTGGTCCGCCAGAACGAGACCAGTCTGGAGGATGTCGCCGGCCAGCTGGGAACGACGATCGACGCAGTCCGTCATGTCCTGACCGAGACACCGGCACCTCAAACAGCACAGCCGGAGTTGAGCGCACTCAATGCGGCGCGCGCCTGCCTGGACCGGGACGAGCTGTTCGATCTCTACCAGAACCTTCGACTCTCCCTGCGTGAGATCGCCGAACGGGTCGGCGTGAGCAGGCAGACGATCTCTCGGCTCGCCGTCGAGTACGACATCACGCTGCGTCCCGCAGCCCGACCCAATCTCGGTATCGACCCCCACTGGCTCTACGAGCAATACGTTGTCGAACGGAGAACGCTGCCCGATCTCGCGCGGGAATCGGGCGCGAGCGCATCCACCCTCGCCCGCTGGGCGCGAACCCACGGCATACCGATACGCGGCCGCGGCGGTCCGAGCCACCACACGAACCTCCGCGCAATCGCCACTGCCGCAACTGCACCTGCACTGCTCCGTCCGGCACTCGTCGACGCCCACGGATGGGAACGCCTTCGCAGACTCGCAGTGGCGTCGGCCTACCCCACCATCACTGCCGCGGCTGCCGCGATGGGCCTCAAGCAGGCTCCGCTCATCACTCAGATCCACCGCCTCGAACACGCCCTGGGTGGCCAGCTCCTCGAACGCGCCGAACGAGGCAGACCGATGAGGCTCACCCCACTCGGCAGGAAGGTCGTCGCCGCCTACAGACACAGTCGGCCGGGACCGCCTAACTAGCAAGGATCGGCATGCCGGTACGGGCTGAAGTCATCGCGGAGAACAAGAGCAAGGTGCGGAAGCGGTTCGTCCGAAGATAGCTTCGGCTACCTCCTGAGCTCAGCGACCCGGCCGATGCCGGCGAAGCCGACATACGTGGCACTGGAAGCGTTTTCGTCGCTGGCTCCGCCGCCGGCTCGTGTGTCCGGTGTTTATGCGCGCCGTTCGACCTGGTCCGGGGGTTCGACGGACCGGGTCGCCCACGCCAACGGTGCTGACTATCGGCGCAACCCGAGCCGGTTGGCCACCTCCCGAGGGCTCAGGCCATGGACCTGTAGTAGCTCGAACACGGTGGTGCCGTCGACGGTCTTGCGCATCAACTCTGGCGTCATGCCCAGCTTGCGCAAGAGGATCACCCGGGGTGCCTGATGCCAGAGGAATCCGGCGTCCATCCATTCCATGATCTCGGCAGGATCCATCCATGCGACGACCCACTCGGTTGCCGTCTCCCGAGCATCGTCGTCGGGAACGTGCGGCCACCGCTGCACGATGGTGGCGGCCAGGCCTGTCAGTGGTTCCCGGCGCTGCTTGCGCATCGTGGCTTTGCTCGTTGCTCGTGCGCGCCGCAGTGCTGTGTCGAATGACTCTTCGGATCGTGGCTGTGGGATCTGCCTTTGATGGACGCTCCCGGCGCTCGGGGGTCGTGACGGGCGGGCGGATAGGAGATAGGGGTTGTTCCCAACGTTGCGCTCCGGGACCCTCTGGTGCGGGCGACGTAGATGATCGCGGATGAGACGAGCGTCGGCAGGCGCGATAGTGGTACTCGGCGACCTGGGAGTGAGTCCGAGGTCGTGCGCGGTCCGGAGGATCTGTCTGCTTGACAGACCAAGCTCTTTGGCAAGTTCGAAGATTCGCGGGCCGTGTCGGGGACGGCCGAAATCGTCTTGCTGCACGACGAACCTCTATGGAGGGCGTGACTCGGGTGCTGCGGACGCCGTTGACCGGCGGCACGGCGAAGGTCTGACCGCTGGGATCGGTTGACCTCCGCTGAGCAGATGATATCTCAGAGTAGTCGCAGAACTACAGCCTTCGGATTCGATGGCACCAGCCGGGTTGCCCTCCCGTGGCTCGCTACCTCGGCGTAGAAGCAGGTGGCCGCTCGCAACACGACGAGGGTACGAACGTGATTGCCGCGGTTCGACGAGGTTTGACGACCCGCGCCGGGAGCCCAGACGATCTGCGACATGGCGGCCCGCATGCCGCGCTCATACCGTTGACCCTGTGACGGACACGCCAGAGGACACAGGGATGGCGCACCGACAGGCTGACGTGGAGCGATCGATCGCATTCGACGCAGCGAAGCGAAGCTTCGAACGGTTCTGCGGAGAGTTCTCCGAGTGCACCCGGCTGCGTGCCTTCGGGACCATCAGATCTGGCTCGACAAGATCCAGGCCACGATCGAGGCCCACGACGCAGCGTCTGCAGTCGAACAACACGTGCGAGCCAGCTACCCGTCCCGCGACGCCTGCATGGTTGAGCAGAACTACGCGCAGATGGTGATCACCACCCTCACGAACATCGGCCCAATCCGGCCAGGATGAACGCCACGGGCGTCCCGTCACACTTGGCCGAGGCGGCCGGGTGTAGCCCGACACGACCGTGGTCGCCGGCCTGTCGACATCGCTGGCGTTGTCTGCTGCAGATAGAGCGGTTCTGTGGTCGATTGCCGGTGTTGATGCGCTGACCGTTCGGTCTGCTCCCCTCGCGCGACGTCCGGTCCGCGGCCACATCCGCAACCTCCGACCTCGGGCTGTCTCCGCCCCAGGCAAACCCAGAACACCGTCTGATCATTTGCGACCGGCCGGTACGTGCGGGCATCGAGTGCTCAACGTCGAACGTTGCCCAAGGAACTACGAGTCGGTCGAGAACAGCCCTCGGTGCCGACACCTCACGAGATTCAGTGAGTGTCGCGATTCCGAACATCACGACCCGGCTCTTAGCCTCGGCGCATGGCCGGTCTGGGCGTCGTGGTGTTCGACATCGACGGCGGGCTGGCGGACATGTCCCCCATCGCCGACCGTCTCGGCCCGAGACCGTGGCGGCAGGACGCCTGGCAGGAGTTCTTCGCCGGCATCGGCGACGCCGTGGTGATCGAGGCCGGGCGGAAGCTTGCCACCGCGATCGCAAATCTCGGCTTCACCACCATGTACTCCACGACCAGGCCGACCTTCACCACCACCGCCACCCGGGGCTGGCTGTCCGACCACGGTTTCCCCGCCGGCCCGGTGCTATCCCGGCCCAACAACCAGGCAGCGTGCCCTGCCCTGGAGATCAAACTGAACCACTGCTCGATCGTCGAGCGCCGGATCCGCCGCAGCTATCTGGCCGCGTTCGTCGACGACGATCCGGCCATCGTGACCGAGTTGCGCAACCACGGCTACGCCGGCCGCCGGTTCGACCGGTTGCACGACTGCAGCCCGGCGAGTCTCCACGCTGCCCTGGTGTACGGGCCGTCCCGGCCGGAGTTCACCGAACGCAAACACCTTCGACGAGCACGCGCCGCGTACCGCCCACCGGTGCGACCCCGCCAAGCGCCGGATGCTCTGGCGTCACTGCCAACCAACGCCTAGACCAGCTGTCCCTAGGTTTCGGCTTCGAGCGGGGGTCGACCTGATTGCCGCCTGTACTGACGCACCCGTCAGAGTCGGTGCCGTGTCACCCGAGGCGTGGATGCCAGGCCCCTCCGCTCACGCCTGGGTCATGTTTTTGCACTTCAGGGGGCATCAAGCACGTGGGTTACATGTATACTTCGTCGCATGAGACTGTTGCCTGCCGACATTCGGGGGCGCTTCTTCGGACAGGCTTGCGGTGTAGCTCTTCCTATGAAATTTTTCATGCATGCAGCTACAGCTCCAGGAGCTTGTGGAGAGTCTGGTGGCCCGGCACGAGGCGGACTTCGCGCTCCTGCGCGCCGATCTGCGGGATGCGGTGTCGGAGGTGGCGTCGCGGTGGGCGGACCGGTACCCGGTCGCGGCGAGTATGAGCGGGCACAACCGCTGCACGAGCGTGCGACAGACACTGATCAGCATGTTCGCTCGGCGGGGCGAGTTCCCGTTCGCCTCGCTGCGTGCGTCGGAGGGACCCGGTCTGTCCGTGGTGCTCCAGGATGGTTTGGGAACGAAGATCCGGGTGCGGAAGTGGCCGACCGACAATCTCGGCCAGCGATACCGGTCGGTGGAAACGCCGCCGCCGGGGCAGAGTACGGCGCTCGAACAGGCGCGGCAGCAGCTGCTGGACGAGGGATTGGATGCGCCAGTATTCCCGCGGCCGATGGCAGGTCCGTCCGAGGTTTTCGTGCTGTGGTGGGCCGACAGCGACGAAGCCGAGCTGCGGGGTGCGGAATTGGCTGCGGTGTCGGGAATCGATTCTGGTTCGTCGGTACAGATCTTGGCCGCGGTCCCGCTGCCACAGCTGCAGCCCACTCAGACCGCGGCCTCAGCATCCCCGGCCCCGCAGGGCGACTTCGACGAGGACGACGAGTCCTCGCAGGCAGGGGGTACTACACCGGCGTAGGACAAATCCGTGGAGCCGTGGGCCCGCCACGGTGTGCGAGCGGGTGTGAATCGAGCCAGCGATGATGAGGACGACGATCGAGGTTTTCGGTGCACGGGTGCGGCAGGCTCGGATCCTGCGTCGCATGACGGGCAAAACGGTGCTGGCTGAAATGGGCTGGAAAGGGGCTCGTCAAACCCGGCTGGAGCAGGCGGACGTGACCGTGCTGGATGTGGACACGGCAACGCGGCTGGCGGAGGTGTTGCGGTTCCCGCTGGAGTTCTTCGCCACGGCTCCGGTGTCGCGGGTGGATGTTGGGAACCTGCTGTTCCGGGCGCCGAAGGCGACCTCGGCGATGGAGAGGGAGTACCTGGCGCAGTTCGCGGTCTCGGTCGGGGATTTGCTGGAGGATCTAAATAGTCGCTGGCAGTTGCCGCCGGTCAAGCTGCCGGACTTGACGCGGCTGACCGACCCCGTCGCGGCGGCCCGGACCACGCGTGAGCGACTCAGCCTCGATCCGGATGCACCGATCGGGTATCTGACCTACGAAGTGGAGCGAGCCGGGGTCGCGGTGGTACTGCGGGCCCGACGCACCAAGTCCTCGGGAGAGCTGGAGTGGGGACCGGGCGACGGAGTGCGGGAGAAGCACCTGGGCTACGCAACCCGGGTCGGGGAGTACGGCGACCGACCGTTGATTGTGCTCCGGGCTGTCGATTCGTGGGAGCGGATCCGTTGGACGGTGGCTCACGAGCTCGGACATTTGGTGCTGCATGCCGACGGGGTGCGTGAGGACGAGCAGGAGGAGCAGGCCTCCCGGTTCGCCTCGGAACTGCTGGCCCCTGCCGCCGTGATCGCCGCGGAGGTGCCCAAGGTTGCCTCGTTGCACAACCTGATGCCGCTCAAGCAGCGCTGGGGCATCTCGCTGGGTGCGCTGTTGCGGCACCTGTTCGAATCCGAGTTGATCGACGCGCACCGCTACGCGATGTTGCGCCGCCAGCTCTATACCCGGATCAACCCCGAAACCGGGCACACCTGGGGCCGCACCGAACCCGGCTGGGACGAACGAGAACCCGAACAGCCCCGGCTGCTGGCCAAGTGGGTAGAGCGCTGCTACAACGCCACCTCACCGGCCATGCTCGCACCACGTCGGCTGATCTGGCCCCAGGACCTGCTCGAGGACATCCTGGCCGGACAACGCTCTGCCCCCTCCACCTCGGTCACCACACCCCCAAAGAGCACGTCGTCAACCCCCACGAACGCGTCGACAGGTGCGCCCCCGTCAGGGGCCGCGGGCTGGGAGCACGGGTCGCGGTCCTCAGCGGAGAACAGCATTCCGGTCTCCGCGAACGGCGGGAAGGTTCTGGATTTCGACCGGTTCCGCAGCAAGCGGCAGGCCTGAGTCTTCACCGGGCGGCTGGAGCGGGATGACGCGCACGCAACGGGTTGGTCTCGGTGAAGGCCCGGGCATGTACACGGTGGTCGGAGCGGATCAACTCCCGCCGCCGATCGACGACAGGACATGACCCGGTGACCCGCCCCGAGCATCCCCGGACCGAACACGCGGTCGACGGGCTACGCCGTCATGCCCGGGAACGTTCCGCCGACGCCCGTGCCGCCATAGAACAGGCGCTGCGAGAGCTGCGTAGACAACACCGACCCATCAACGTCAACGCCGTCGCGCGCCGCGCCGGCGTCAGCCGGAAAACCATCTACCACCACACCGACCTGCTCGAACGCATCCGTAAGCACCGGCCGCAACTGCGCGCCATCCCACGCGAACCCGCGACCAAGCACAACCCGATCATCGCCGCGCTACGCAATGACCTGTCCACCCAGAAAAGTCGCTATGAAGCCGAGATCACCCGGCTCAAACACCTGCTGCGCCAACGTGACGACGAACTCGCCGCCGTCCATGGCGAACTCCACCGGCAGCTCACCCGTGCTCGGCCAACGCGGCGACCCGACGGTGCCCCACCCGGCTCGTAACCTGCATCCATTCTGAGGTCACGCGTGCGCACGCATCTGCCCGTGCGACCCAAGGTGATCATCGCGACCTTGCCACTCTTCAGTCCCCTTCGCATGCCCTGCCGACACGCGCCCGTGCTTCCGCGCCGTCGCTGCCTGCGCCCTGTTGCATGGCCGCTCTAGTTGCGCTGCACACCGACCCCCCGCGCGGCCGGTACACCGACGGGTCAGTGAGTACGCGCGCAGCCGCAATTTCTGGACGAGCTTGGCAAGAGCAGCTTGATCGAGTCATTCAGACTTGCTGTTCGCTGGGCCAGTTCCCTGAAGCCGCGGTCCCGATAGAGCGAGCAGGATTGAGCAGGATGAGCAGAGGCTTCGTCAGTCCTGGACGTTGAGCGGGTCGCTTCTGCCAGGCCACACCGGAGAGCTCCGCCAACGCTGCATCTGCGGGAAGAAGCCGTCGAGGTCGCTGTAGGGATGCAAGGGTGTACCGGCGATGATCTCGCGGAGGCCTTCGACGACCGTGGCAACGGCCGGGCGGTTGAGTGCTTCGGGAGCGATGTGGAAGCGGTTCGGTCCCGGAGCGCGCCCCCCTCCGTCGGAGATGTCTCTGAAGTCTTCGATGGTGCCGTCGCCGCGGCGGCCGGCAGGTCGATCCATCCCGATCAGGCCGAACCGGAACAGGTTCCGAGAAGCGCCCTCGTGGGCCCGAGGCGCTTCGAAGGCCATCGACCACACGCTCTTGGAGACAGGTACCCCATCCTCCCGTGCTTCGGCAGGCCAGAGTTGAATCTGATGCTGCAGGAACAGGTAGGCGATCGTCTCGTCGTCGGTCAGTGCATGGACCCAGCCGCGGGTGAAGAACTCGATCGGAATCCGGAACACGTCGTCATCGGTGTCCCCGGGCATGCGATACGCGACAGTGCCGGTGTCATGGGTTGCGCCCTCATCGAGCAACCGAAACCCGGCAAACCGTCCTCGACCCGAGGGCCGCGAGAGTTCGACGCGGCTGCCGTTGAGCCGTTTGAGAGCACTTCGGAGCTGCTCGTCACGGTTCTCCGCGGGACGGCGCGCGTTCGATCGGTCATTTCGGAGATCGCGCGTCGGCATAGCAACCAGATAGCGCCAGGAGACAGACCCATCGGCAGGTAGATCACGCAACGGCAAGTTCGTGGGCTTCCCGATCTCACCACGTGGACGAGCTTGCTCCGCGAAGATCGCGACGAGCAGAAGCTGCAGGGCCACGCTTCTCGATGCAGCGATCTTGCGCGCCGGCGAGGCGCCTGCCTTTCGGCCGCTACGCCCCTGGTTGTGTGGCTGTCCTGGATCGCTCACGTCGGATGCCCGTAGGTCCGACCTCCGAATCATTGCCCCGCGGATGAGGACTTCGCTGCGTGTCGGCTTCGAGCTGGCCCACAGCGTTGCCCGTGAGGCGCATGCCTGGCTGTCAGGACTGCGGCCGTCGCCGTCCTCCTCGAGGAGGAGCTCGAGCTGAGCGATGCGCTTCAGCGCACGGTCCTTGACGGACCGCGGCTCCCTACGCTCGCTATCGGAGTCGGGCGAACTGTCGGCCATTGGAGTGAACCCCTGAAGATCAAAGTCTGTAAAGACTGTCGTCGCTAGACTGCGCCTAAGGACCTCTTCATCGTGCTGCGTTCGGCCGCTGCGCTAGTGCAGTCTAGCGAGGGTTCACGCGTGGTTGCGAGTGGGGTGCGGAACTCGGAACCTCGGCTCCAGCGCGGACCTGACTCCCAGGTCCCGATCGGAACGGAGACCACTCATGAGTATCACGCTCCCCTCCTTCGACGCCCTGGCCCGCTTCGCAAGCGCCAACCCCGTCCTCACGGTGGTGATAGCGGTGCTCGTGAGCGTCGTGATCCCGGCAGTATGGTCCACCAGGCCGGAGCGACGGTGCGCTGCCAGTGGCGTGCTCGGCCAGCTGTGCGGAATCCTCGGTGACACCCTGATCGCAATCGTCCTGCTCCGCGTCGTCTTGCTGCCACAGCGTGCCGCCTAGCCACGCACCGGTGCACCCGGCCTTGCCTTCAAGAGGGACCGACCTGCCGGGTTCGCGAAGGTCGACGGGCTGCAGGGCGTTGGCGGCGGTCCTGTGGTCGTCAGTGCACGTCGCAAGCTGGAGACTGTAGTCATGTCGGCGTCGCAATACGAGAAGTTGGACGAAGCGCAGAGACGGCAGATCGCGGTGCGCGAGGCGTTGGCGTCTGTACGAGCCGAGGGACTTGAGCCCGATGCCGATGGCCTGCGGCTGATCGAGCACGTCGCGTCCGGCGAGCTGACCACGGATCAGGCCCGTGAGCAGATGCTGGCGCTCTACCGCCAGTGATACATGGCCGCCCGCACCGGACATGGCACGCGAGGGAAGGCAGTACCAGAGCGCTCAACTTCAAGCAGGAGGATCTGACGAACTGAGTCCAATATCGAGTATCACCGACCGCGCAACGAAGCCTTCCCTCTCGTAAAGAGCCCGGCCGGGGGTGTCTGGTTTGGCGCTCGCTTCAACTGAGACATGGGTGTAGCCGTTGCGGCGGGCCCAATCCAGCGCGACAAACACCATGTTCGAGGCGATGCTCCGACGTCGGAATGGCCTCTCAACTTCGACCTCGCGGATCTCTGCGTACCTGCGGTCGGTTGGCACGCTGTCGTAGGCGTAGCGCCGCTCGACCGCCACCAGCCAGCCAACCTCCTCGTCCCCGAGCTTCGCGGTTACGTCCAGACGTTGCCCGCGGCCATCCTCCATCGTGTCGTACCGAGGTTCTTCCTCATCCACAACTGAGCAGTGTATTCAATGCCGACGCCGTGGCCCGTCCGCGACAGGACGGTGGTGGGCGCCGTCGCGGCACCGGGCTTGGACTTGCCTCGGCGAGGTCGAGGGCCTAGAGCTTCATCGACGGAGATGAGTTGGTCCGCGGGTCGTAGCTCTGCACGAGCTTTGTCAGCGCCGCACGATCGGAGTCACTGAGACTCGCAACTCGCTGTGCCAGCTCCGAAAGGTTGTGGTCCCGATGACGCGCTGCGAGACGATCAAGTTTCCGATTAACGCTCGCCCGAGCCTCGGGGTCGTTGAAATAACCCGGCCGCACACCGAAGGCTTGCGCTAACAGGTCGGCGCTGTCTCGACTCGGCTTGTCCTTCACGCCGCTCCGGAGCTCACCGATGTAGGAGTGCGAGAGGGACCCGCCCAGCTCTCGGACTCTGTTCGACACCTCGCGCAGACTCAGCTGCCTGTCTCCCACGGGATGCAGGATCTCAAAGAGGCGAGTGAGCAGCTCGGCGAACGTCGGTTCCCGATCCACCTCCGGAGTTTCAGCGCTCAAGCTAGATCTCCCCGATGATCGGCCCAATCCTTCGAGGTCGCTCTGATGACGTCGACCTGTCTGCCGTGAACCGTAGTCCCGCTACGTGGCCATGCCCGTCATCTTCACGTTCATCGTGTGGAGCAGGTCCCGGCGATCCGTCCTGTTGGCCCGGCGTGTCGGACAGGAGGCCCAAAAAGGGGATCCTCAGCCGGCCTCGATGCGCTGATCCCGTTGTCGGGCAACGAGATCCGTCGCATCCTCGCCGCGCTCGTCCTCACACCGATCACCGCCGTGAGCACGGTCCTGAACTGGTCAAATTGGCGTCGCCGCCGACAACACCAGGCCCGCACTTGCCACTACCGGCGCCGTGGACAACGCCCACCGACCTGACATCCAAACGCCGTTGCAGTACTAGGAACTGAGACGTCGGAGCGTCCTTGTTGAGGCAAGCCTGACTCGGACTCAGAGCTCGCGGGCGCGGAGGTACGCGTCCAGGTCGGCGGCGCCCTTCAGCATGGCGCGTCCCCGGGCGGACAGGCGGGCCTGCCAGTCGTGCAGAGTCGACTCCAGTGGGGCGATGCCTCCGGCGGATCGGACTTGAGCGATCAGCGGGGCGATCTGCTCCAGTAGGTAGCCGCCCCGCCTGAGCTGGTGGGCGAGCCGGACGTTGCGTACGTCGGCCGCGCTGTAGATCCGGTACCCCGTTTGCGGGTCGCGGTGCGGCCGGATCACCCCGGCGTTTTCCCATTTGCGCAGGGTGGCGGGGCGAAGGCCGAGCCGTCTGGCCAGGGGGCCGATGAACGTGTTGCCGCGTTCCTGCGGCATGGGCGCCAGATCGCCGAGGGCGGCTTCGACGGCCTGGAGGGTGCGGCGGTCGTCGAGGAGCTGGCCGTGGCTCTCGTCGATGAGCCGCAGCGCGTCCTCGGTGGCACCGCGGTTGACCGCCTGCATGATTGACGTGGCCGTCTGGTGACCGTGCCCGGGCACAAGGGCGAGGAACGCGCGCAGGGCTTGCGCATGCAGCGGTGTGTAGGTGCGGTAGCCGGTGATGGTGCGTTCGGCGGCGGGCAGGATGCTGGCGCTTTCGTAGTTTCTGACCGCCTGGGTGGACAAGCCGTGCTCGCGGGCCAGATCCACTGGCCTCATGGATGCATCATCGGTTGAAGGTCCATCGTGTTCAGAGTGGAGATGCCAGCACAAAGTTTACACTGAGGGTTCAGCGATACTGTTGAGGGTATGGATATCAAGGACTCGGCCCGGTTGCTCGATGGCGCGAGCGTCTCGGCGTTTCTGCGGTCGCTTCCCGCCCGGCCCCTGCTGCTCGGCCTGGGTGAGGCCAGGCACTTCGTGGGGGAACTGGGTGAGTTGCGCAACGAGATGTTCCGGCATCTGGTCGAGCACGAGGGCTACCGGTCGTTTGCCATCGAGAGCGATTGCCTCAAGGGCCTCCTGGTCGACGACTACATTTCGACCGGCGCGGGAACGCTCGATGACGTCATGGAACGCGGCTTCGGCCACAACTTCGGCGCTGCACCGGGCAACCGCGAACTCGTGCGCTGGATGCGGGCCTACAACGAGAAGCATGCCGAGAAGCTGCGGTTCTTCGGGTTCGACGGCCCTCTGGAGTATTGGGCAGGGAGCCCGCGACAGTCGCTCACCGCCCTCTACGCCCTCCTTGACGGCCCGCTCCCCAATACCGTAGTAACCAGGGAAACCCTCGACACGCTGCTGGGCCCGGACGACCGGTGGTCGAACGAGGCCACGGCCATGGATCCGTCCCAGGCGATCGGCCAGTCCGCCGACGCCCAGCGGCTGCGGCTGATCGCCGACGACCTGGTGGCGCTGCTCGACACGCAGGCGCCGCAGCTGAGCGAGCAGGACAGGGAGCGGGCGGCACTGCACGCGCGCACCGCCACCGGCCTGCTCCGATACCACTACTGGATGGCCGACGCGTCCCCGGCACGGTGGACCCGGCTGTCGGCCCTGCGGGATGCGATGATGGCCGCCAACCTGCGTGCCGTCGCCGAACGCGGCCCGGCCCTGGTCTTCGCTTCCAACCTCCACCTGCAGCGGAACAAGAGCGTCATGACCTTCGGCGACCAGCAGCTGGAGTGGTGGAGCGCGGGGGCGATCACCGGGACCTACCTGGGCGACCGGTACGTCTTCCTGGCCTCGGCCCTTGGCACGGCCGGCGACAACACCCCGCCCCCAGACACCGTCGAGGGTATCCTGTCCACGCTACCGTGGGATCACTCTCTCATCGATGCCCGCCGCCTGGCCGAGGCCATCACAAAGCCCACCCCGCGCATCTCCCACGATTTCGCCTATTTTCCACTGGACCCGGCCCAGCTCGACATGATCGATGGCGTCCTCTTCCTCAAGCAGGCTGTCAGGCTGGGCCAGCTGGGCTGACAGGCGCACGGGTGTCCGGCTGTGCTCAAACGCACGCGCATCAATCACGATCCATGCCCGCGTCCTCACCGAAGGCAGCGCCTGGGGTCGCCGGGGTGATGTGCGGACTGATCGACGGCCCCGGGTTGACAAGTGAACATGAATGAGGTGCCGGACTCGTTAACGGTGCGTGGGACGCAGCGCGCCCGCCAGCCTTCGGCGAAAAGGATCGGCGCCTGCAAGCGGTTCGTCGTCACCGATCCCTCGATCAATTTCTCACCACCGGGGTCGCGCCCGCATCGATGCAAGACTCTGTGCAGCGCTCTGACTCGTAAGACCACGTCAGACAGTGCAAGGAGAACGTCGCCACTGAAGTCCTGCGCCCGACAACTGCAAACAGACTTACGACAAGCACTAGCGAGAAAGTCTCGCCGCCATCGGACAGGCAATTCGCGGGGCGGAAATTGCCGCAAAGTTGCCGCCTGCCGCTGGGGCGCAATGCGTGTCTTGACAAGGGACGCGTGGCTTCTGTAGCGTCCGACTTGCCCAACATGATTCATTATCCAGAAAGGAGCTCAAATTGAGAAGAACGAGTAGTGGCATAAGTCGACTCGCCGATCACCTGTTGGAGCGGGTGGTCCCGCGGGGTACCGCCGCCGCGGTCATATGCACCCCCCGGAGGTGCTGCGAATGGAATGAAGAACCGCACGGGTTCTGGCGGGGTACGCAAATGTGGGACGAGTTGCACGACACCGCGTGCGGCCCCTGTCAACGGGACTACCCGAGCCGGCGCTGCCCCTGATCAATCGCAAACCCGTCATTGACCCGCGCGTCGAGCTCAGCCGAATGCGGACCCCGCGATGCCGGACGCCGTCGTCACCACCTGGCTGACCGCGAGCAGGCTTGGCCAAGTGGTGACCGACAGTCCGTCGCAGGTCAGCGCTCTGTGACCTGCTTACAGTTGCGGCGTGAAGGACTCCGCAACCGTCGACTTGGCGGCACCGGTACGGCCCATGACGGCGCGCGCGGAGCCGAACCTTCCTGACCATGGCCGGGCGGAGCAGTTCTCGTTCGAGCCAAAGTTCGATGGGTTCCTTAACTGAAATGCCGGTGCCTTGCGTTCCGCACGCCCGGCGACCGGGTGATGGTGTAGTCGCGACAGCAGCAATGGTTGACTCGCTGATCCTCCGGCGCGACCGGGTAACTGCACACCATCGGGGGTCATGCCCAAACCCGAGCCGCTACCAGTGGCAACGGGCTTCTCCGCGTGGAGGTTGTCCTGCCCGCCGGCGGTCGGGGGATGGAACTGCGCTGGACCCGTGGCGCCACCGGGTTCGACGATCACAAGGCCATGACGGCTCAGCCGCACCAACCGATCGTGCTGACGGTCGCGGTCGACCTCGATGCCATCGCGAGTGCCGGACCCGAACTGGTCGCAACAGCTGCCCGGGTCGGCAGCGAGATCGTGCAGTCATTTGGCCTGGCCGAGATGCCCCAATTCACGCCACAGGGTGAGATCTCGACGCCGTATTGGGCCTCCACCGGAGCCTTCCGACCGCGGCTCACCTCCTGGGCAACCGAGCACGGCATCACGCTCGAATGAGCTTCCTACGAGCCCGTACACCCTGCTGGGACTAGTTCCTCACGTGCCAACGGCCGCGCACGAGGCTCCGGGGATCACCCTCGGCCTCGGCTGAGGAGGTCGCACTCTGCGGCACGATCGTCAGCGTCGGCGGCGGTCGCGTCAGCAAGGTGGTCGCCCCACGCGGTGCCTGCGCCCAGGCGTACGGCTTCACGCTGGGCTGCGGCCGACACCCACTCGGACAGTGACATGTCAGCTCGATGAGCAGCCATCGCTGCCATGTGGAGCGCCGTCTCGTCCAGGGACAACATCACTTTGCGAGTTGTCATACCTGCCACCGTACTGAATGTCCGGACCGCTCCGCTTGCGATCGGGACGAAGTCCGGCGTTGTCGCTTCACAGCGGAGAGTTCTCCGAGCGCACCCCGGCTGCAATGCCTTGAGAAGAATCAGATCTAGCTCGACAAGATCCAGGCCGTGTTCGAAGCGATCGACGCGGTGCCTGCAACTGAACAAACCCAACCGAGCCAGCTCAGCAGAAGGGGTCAGCTACACGTTCCGCGACGCCCGCATGGTTGAGCGACGCTACGCGCAGACGGTGATCACCACCCTCTCCAAGATCGGCCTGTCAACGGCGCGTTGGGACTGGATCTGGATCTGGCCCACTTTGCGTGATCGGGCTGGCCCTGGCGGGGCGCGCCCGCACCCGCGATCCGTCGTCGACGACGAGCTCGAACCCGGCCTCCCTGCGACTCACCGGAAGCCTTCCGCTGTTGCGATGACGCCCTCCGCAGCGTCCCCGGCGAACAGGATCCGCCCGCGACGGTCGGACCTGGCAGAGCGCCGGGCGCGGGCATCAATTACAGCGTCATGTACTCACGGATCTTGCCGCGCACGTGCGGGCGGTGGTTGCCGAGTGCGAAGCCCAGGGTGGGGAAGAGGCGGGGGATCTGCAGGTCGGTAAGGGGTGGGCTGACGGGTACGTCGGCATGACCGCGGTCGTCCTCGGCCGGCTTGCTCAGATCGCTGTCGACCGCGCGGACGCGGGTTACGACGCCGTCGGCGACGAAGACAATGGCCCAGGGCCTGATAGTTGGTGTGGACGCGCAGCGTGTCCAAGCTGGCGTGGCCGAGCAGCTCGGCCAGCAGCACCGTCGACACCGGCGCGCAGCAGCTGCGTGGCGAACGTGTGGCGCAGCACGTGCGGCCCGAACCCTGCGGGCGCACCCGAGCAGGCGCGCACCAGCCGTGGCCGGCAACCACCGCCTTCTCAGGTGGTCCAGCTCGGCTCGGCGTCTCGCTGGGCGTTCTGCGGCAGTCGTGCCGCGACAGGCCCGATCGCGGCCCCGCCGAGCAGCGTGGCCAGACCGACCACGAGCCACGGGAGCCACATCGCGATCGCGAACAGCGCGACGACGCCGGGCGCGGCGATCTGGGCGGTCGTGGAGGCGTACTGGAACGCGGCCAGGTGGCGCCCGCGCGAGTGCGCCGGCGCAGCCGCCTCGGCCAGCGCGTTCACCCGGCCGGCGGCGACCAGGTTGGCGGTCGTGAACAGCAGCGTAGCGGCGAGCAGGTACGGCACCCGCCACGTCGCCGGGACGGCCACGGTCGCCGCCATCGCCGCGCACCAGACCAGCAGGACCCACGCCCCTCGCCGGATGGCGGTCGGCCGGGACCACCGTCGGGTCAGGTGCAGCACGAGAGTCCCTGCGACCGACCCGATCGTTGTCGCGAGCGCGAGCATCGCACCGGGCAGCCACGCCGGCGCGCCCAGGACATCGAGCACGTACACCGGGACCCCGATGAGGAACACGTCCAGCGGCAGCACGAGCAACACAGTGGCCGCGATCAGCCCCAGATAGGGACGGTTGCCCAACACGCCGGCCACCGACGGCTCACCGGCGGACGGCGCTGCGGCACCGATCGGGACACCGGGCCGGGCACTCACTCCGGCGAGCAACAGGGTCGCCGCGGCGAGGAAGCACCCGATGTTGACGGTGATGGCCACTGCGAGGCCGCCCGGGCCGGCGACGGCGAGCAGCGCACCGACGACCAGCGCTCCGAGCCCGAAGGCGCCACCGCGGATCATGTTCACGACCGTGAAGGCCCGGTCCTTCGGTGCGTTCCCGACCACGTCCGCGATGAGGGCGAAGAGCGCGCTGTAGAAGCACTGCAACCCCGCAGCCAACAGTGTCGCTCCCACGAACACGAGCGCTGTGCCGTTCGCGAACAGATACGCCGAGGCGCCCGCCGCCTGCACCACCTGGGCAGCCACGACGACCCCTCGCGCGCCCACCCGATCGACCATCCGGCCGGCGATCGGCGGCACAGCCAGCCCGACCACGGTGCCCACGGTGACTGCCGCGGCGGCGACCGTCAGCGGTAGCCCCACTACTCCCGTTGCGTAGACCAGTGACAACGGCAGGAACAGGCCGGCGCCGAACTGATCCACACCCAGAGCTACCAACAGCGCAGCCCGCCCGTTCATCCCCACGGGACTCGACCCTAGCAACGCCGCCGCCCAGCAAGATCGCGCATGGCCTTGTCGCGACCAACTGGGTCCGGGGCCGTTCTGAGTGGGCACCAATGGGTGCAACGCCGGCATCGCGCGCGAGCTACTGCGCCTGGCCCGGCTCAAGTCAGCACGAACTCCGTCGTACACCTTCCAGCGGCCCGATCACCACAGCGCCGCTGCTGAGGTAGGTGCATGACGTAGGCGCCGAGCTGGAACGGACGAACCGGCGGAGCCGGGCGCTGCCACTTCCAACCTGGGTATTGCGCAGGCTTCGAAACCTCGCTCCGGGGTACCGCCGGTGGTGCTTCCACTCGACTGTGGCCGCTGTTGCTCACGGTCCGCGATCAGCCGGGGCCCACTGTTGCGGCTGGTCCGGGCATTGCCGGACCTGCAGATCGGCACCATCGCGGTGCTGGGCGTGGACGACTTCGCGCTGCGTCGCGGGCACGTTTACGGCACCGTACTGATCGACCTCGCGAGTCATCGCCCGATCGATCCGCTTCCGGATCGGGAGGCCGACTCGCTCGCCGTGTCTGCGAACCCAGTCATCGACGGGCGATTGCCGGCCAACCATCGGCTGGCCGTGCGCACGATGG
Organism: Pseudonocardia sp. TRM90224; assembly: GCF_021245725.1. GTDB lineage: Bacteria > Actinomycetota > Actinomycetes > Mycobacteriales > Pseudonocardiaceae > Pseudonocardia. The sequence continues at coordinate 219,477 of NZ_JAJGSX010000003.1, forward strand.
TCCACACGCCATTGGTCGACGCCACCCGCCGCCACGTGCCCAGCGGACCGGTCGCCGGTCACCAAGTCCTCGCGGATCCCGGCGTGTCCGGACAGGCCCGCGTAGTCGAACGTCCGCTGCTGCCGACCGTCCTCGCTGGCGAACCGCACCGGGCCGTCGGTCGCCTGGGTGCCGGACGCCACCTCGCCGTTGGTTGCATCGCCGGCTTTCCCCGGCCCGTCATGCAGGCATTGCCTGCTCGGCCCGTGGCATCCTCGGGGCATGCCTCGTGACGATCTCCCGGTCGAGGTCGGCCGGAGCGTGGAGCTGTTCCTGAAGGCCCTGGACGAGTTGGCGCCGGGCTTGGTGACCGGCTTCTACCTGGTTGGATCGGTCGCCTTGGGCGACTTCCATCCCCGCGGTGCCGGTCGCGGTCGGCTCAGCACAGCCAGCGACATCGACTTCGTCGCGGTGACCGACCGCCGCCTGGAGCGTGAGTTATGGGAGATGACGGCGTTGGCCAACGCACACGCCCGCACCGCCGCTCGCTTCCCCCGACCGCACTTCGATGGTGCCGTCCTCACCTGGAACGACCTTGCCGCCGGTCCGGACGGCTGCCCCGATGTTCCCTGCGTCCAGGAGAGCCGGTTCGTACCGGCCGGACGGTCCGGTCTCAACCCGGTGATGTTCTGCGAGCTGGCCGGACACGGCATCACCGTGCGCGGGCCACGGCCCGTCGAGGTGGATCTGTGGGCCGACCAGGATGCCTTGCGCACGTACACGATCAACAACCTCCGTGCCTACTGGCGGACGTGGGGGCAGCGGATGCAGCAGCGGAGCGCCCTGTCGCTCGCCATCGGGCTCAGCCGGTGGTTCCCGGTGTGGACGGTTCTCGGTGTGAGCAGGCTGCACCACCTGCTCGCCACCGGCACGATGACCTCCAAGTGCGGTGCTGGCCGGTACGCCCAGAACGAGTTCGACCCGCGCTGGCAGCGCATCATCGCCGAGAGCCTGAGCCTGCGCACCGAGGGCGCCGAAGGACACCGGAGTTACCGCAACCCGCTGGCCCGCCGCCGCGACACCCTCGCCTTCCTGGACTCCACCATCGACGCCGCGCTGGCACTGCCGGCCAAGTCCTGACCGCAGCGCTCCTGTCAGCACTCGCTCATCCTGGGCCACCAGCACGTCCATCAGCCGTTCCAGTGCAGCGCGGTCGGCCGTGCAGGATCTGGGTGGTTGCGGCGTCGGGGTTCGTCGTTCAGGTCGCCCAGCATGACAACGGCCCGGTTCTGGCCGTTCCCGCCTTAGAGCCAGCCCATCTCGGTCGCGATTCGGATGCTGTCGACGCGGTTGCGCGCGTCGAGCTTCGTCGTGGCGGAGGCAAGGTAGTTGCGCACCGTGCCGACGGTGAGGAACAGCTCGGCGGCGATCTCCCGGGGCGCGACGCCGGCGGCGAACAGGCGCAGGACCTCGACCTCGCGGTCGGTGAGCGGGTTGGGGCGCGTCGTCAGGGTGGCCACGGCGAGTGCGGGGTCGACGACCCGGCAGCCTGCGGCGACCTTTCGGACTGCGTCGACGAGGGCACGGGCAGGCGCGTCCTTGGCGAGGAAGCCGCTCGCGTGGGCGGCGAGCGCGGTGCGCAGGTTCCCCGGCCGTGCCAGCGCGGTGAGGATCAGCACGCGGCACTCCGGCAGCTGCTCGTGCAGCCGGGCGGCGGCGGTGAGGCCGTCGACGCCAGGCAGGTCGATGTCGAGCACGGCGACGTCGGGCCGGTGGCGCAGGGCGGCCGGGACGATGGCGTCGCCGGTGCCGACGGCAGCGACCACCTCCAGGTCGGTCTCCAGGTCGAGCACGACCACCAGGCTGTCGCGCAGGATCGCGGTGTCCTCCGCGACCAGGATCCTGATCACGAGAGGCTCCCGGCGGGGACGGGCAGCGGAACCGCGGCCTCCAGGACGAACAGCCCGTCACCGCGCCGCCACCGCAGGGTGCCGCCAAGGGCGACCAGCCGGTCGCGAAGGTTCGCCAGGCCCTGTCCATGGCCGTCGGACCGTGGGCAGGCCCCGTCATTGCCGACGGTGAGCCCCGCGCCATCACCGGCGACCATGACGTCCAGATCCACCCGCGTGGGTGTGCTGTGCCGCAACACATTGGTCACCGCCTCACGCAGCACCGTAGCCAGCGCGGAGTCGACCTCAGGCGGCAGCGACGGCGGGTCGAGGCGACCACGCACCTCGATGCCCGCCGTGCGAAGGATCTCCCCCGCGGTCCGCAGCTCCGCAGCCAGCGTGTGCCGTTGCGACCGGGTCGGGATCGCACGGGCGTCGTCGCGGGTCGCGGCCGCGATGGCCAGCAGCTCGCCGATCTCATGCCGCGCCCGCCCTGGGTTGCTGGCCAGCAGCGCGGCGGCGATGTCAGTCTTGAGCGCGATCGCCGAGAGGCCGAGCCCGAGCAGGTCGTGGGTGTCGCGGGTGATCCGCAACTGCTCGCGCACCGTGGTCAACTCGGCGAGCTCCGCGCGCGCCTCGACCAGCTCGGCGACGACACCGGTCAGCCTCGACAGCCCGTACACCACCAGCCCCCAGGCCGCGGTGACGCCGCCCACGTACCCGGACCACACGACCAACGTGACCAACGGAACCGGGCCGAACTGAGCTACCCCCACGAGCACGGGCAGGCTGAGCACGACCGCCGCGAACCCGATCCACCGCAGTCGGGGCGCGAGCAGCAGCAGAGCGCTCCCGGCGAGGAACGCCACCAGTGTCATGCCGCCCGCGCCGACGACGGGATAGAAGGCGTAGGTCAGAACGGCCTGGAGCGCAAGCGTCCACGGCCAGCCCCTTGGTCGCGCCATGGCGGTCGAGTGGCGCCACTGCAACAGGACGACCGCCGCAGACACCACAACCGTCCCGAGGACCACCGGAGGTGGGGGGACCGGCACGTCCAGGTCCGGGTACGCCACGTTCAGCACGTTGAGCACGCCGAACATCACGAGCGTGGACAGCAGGACGAGCCGGGCGAGCCGGGGCGCCAGCACCGCGGTGCGCTGCGCGACCGGATCACCGGACGGATCGGGCGGGCCCGGTGGCAGGGTGCGGCGGATCTCGGCGGCCGCGTCGCGAACGATCCGCCCCGCCCGCTCCAGGTGCCGGCGAACTCCGGCGGGCTCGGTGACGACGCCGCCGAGCGCCCTGGCCGCGTGCCGGACAACCTCGTCGAGGCGGTCGACCACGGCGGCGCGCAACCGCTGGGCTCCGGCGAGGCGCTGGTGAGCGACGGCGGCGTCGACCAGGTCGGAACGCGTCGCGTGCAGTGCGGCGGCCATCTCGCCGAGGCGGACCAGGCCGTAGAGGGCGATCCCGGCATCGGCATAGGCGATGATGACCCAGATGGGGCCGATACCCGGGTTCACTCGAGGCAGCCCGACTGCGAGCCGCACGACCAGGTCTGCCGCTCCGGCGGCGACGAAAAGCACCCAGTTCAGCGGCGCCCGCACCGTGAGCAGCAGCAGCCCACCCAGCGGGCCCGTCACCCCGCCCGGCCAATCGGCTCCGAACAGGGCGAACGGCGCGAACGTCAGCACGACCTGGATCACGAGCAGCGGGGCGTACCAATGTGCCCACACCGCTCGCCCGATGCCTGAGACGTACCAGAAGGGCAGTACGAATGCGGCCATGACGAACGGGGCGTGCGAGATGTCCGGGTGGGAGTTCGCGTCGCTGATCCTCGCCAGCAATACGACAGCGAGGAAGACCGGTGCCGGCAGGCCAAGCCGCCCGGGCGCCGGGTCGGCCGCCTCGCTCGATGCCGACCACCGCCGTGCCTTCACCGCGCGACGGTATGCGGTTACCGCCCGTCCCGGCAACGCACCCGCGCCCGGTGGGCTGACCTGCGCGATGTGCGGAACGCATATGCGTAGCGGGGCGCATCCCAGGGGTGGTCGGTGCGCCGGGCACTGGGGCTGCCGCGGTGGCCGCCCAAGACTGGTTGCGGCGCCGGGACCGTCCTGGTGCCATACAGCCGAGGAGCTGCCATGCCACTGGTGACCGCCGATCTCGCCGTATCGATGGACGGCATCGCCGCGGGCCGCGACCAGTCCGCCGAGCACCCCATGGGCGCCGAGGTCGGGTTCCGCCTGCACAACTGGCTGATCGAGCACGCCGAGGACCACGCCGACGAGTTGGCGGCGATGCACGACGCCGGGGCGTTCGTGATGGGGCGCCACATGTTCGGCCCCGACCGCGGCGAGTGGGATCTCGACTGGACCGGCTGGTGGGGCGAGGAACCGTCCTACCACGCACCGGTGTTCGTGCTCGGGCACCGGCCGCGCCGCCCGGTCGAGATGGAGGGCGGCACCAGCTTCACCTTCGTCACCGACGGCATCGAGGCCGCGCTCAAGCTCGCGCGCGACGCCGCGGGCGACCGGAACGTCGCGATCGCGGGCGGCCCCACCACGCTGAACGCCTACCTGCGCGCCGGCCTCGTCGACGAGCTGCGGCTGCACGTGGCGCCGCTCGTCGTCGGCACCGGTATCCGCGTGTTCGAGGGCGTGACCGGGCAGGCCTACGTCCCGGTCACGAGCCGCACCACACCCCACGTCACGCACCTGAGCTGGCGGCGCGCCCGCCCGTGATCCCCGCATCGACGAGAGAAGGACGACCATGTCCCTGACCGCCTCACCGGCACCGCCGACCCGGGCGAGACCGCCGCTGCTGGGCCTGGTTGCGCTCGCGTTCCCGACCCTGCTGATCGCGATCGACATCTCGGTGATGAACGTCGCGCTGCCCTCGATCGGGCGCGACCTGCAGCCGAGCGCCGCGGAGCTGTTGTGGATCAGCGACAGCTACAACTACCTGGTCGCCGGTTCGATGCTCACCATGGGCGCGCTCGGCGACCGGGTCGGCCGCCGACGCATGATCATCATCTGCGCTGCGGTGTTCGCGCTCGCGTCGGCCGCCGGGGCGTTCGCCACGAGCGCCGCGATGCTCATCCTGGCCCGCGCCGTGATGGGCATCGCCGGGTCGGCGATCATGCCGGCGTCGATGTCGCTGATCGGCGTGCTCTTCGGCGAACAGAAGGCCCGCATCCAGGCGATGGGCGCCTACATGACCGTGTTCCTCCTGGGCATGGCGGTGGCGCCATTCGTCGGTGGGATCCTGCTCGCGCACTTCTCGTGGGGGTCGGTGTTCCTGGTCGGCGTACCGGTCATGGTCGTGACGATGATCACCGTCCCGCTGCTGCTGCCGGAGACCCGCGCCGAGGCCGCGCCCCCGATCGACCTGCTCAGCACCGCGCAGAGCATCGGCGCCGTGCTCGGCCTGGTTTACGCGCTGAAGACGTGGGTGAACGACGGCGCGGGGCTCGGGGTGTGGCTCGCGCTAGCCAGCGGCACGCTGCTGGCGGTGCTGTTCGTCCGGCGGCAGCGGCGGCTCGAGCACCCGCTGCTCGACCTCGCCCTGCTGACCGGCGGTGCGGTGCGGCGGGCGCTGGCGGCACTGTTCCTCACCTCGCTGATCATGGGTGGCGTCTCGCTGTTCTTCAGCCTGTACCTGCAGGAGGTGCAGGGCCTGACGCCGCTGGAGGCGGCCTGGTGGACCTTGCCGCAGATCGTGGCCATGATCCTCGCGGCCAACGGCGGACCGCTGCTGCGCCGCAGGCTGGAGCACCACACGGTGGTGCTCACCTGCGTGGCGATCATGGCGGTCGGGTTCGCGTTGTCCGCGCTGATCCCGGTGAGCTGGGCAGGGCGCCCACTGGCCGCCGGCGGGTTCGCGCTGGCCACTTTAGGAATCGGCGCGGCGTACCCGCTGCTGATGGACCTGGTGATCAGCGCGTCGCCACCCGAGCGGGCCGGAGCGGGAGCCGCGCTGGCCCAGCTCAGCAACGAGATGGGGATCGCGCTCGGCCTGACCGTCCTCGGAACTCTGGGCACCATCGTCTACCGGGGCGTGCTCGACCTGCCGGGCAAGGCGTCGACGAGCGTGGTCGCCGGAGTTTCGGAGGCGACGGCGCACTCCGATTCAGCGCTGCTGGACGCGGTCCGCGGTGCGTTCACCACCTCCTACAACGTGGTCGGCCTCGTGGGAGTCGGCGTGCTGGCGTTGGTGGCGGGCCTGGTCTTCCACCGCCGGCGCCCGAGCACATGACGAGCGCCGCGAGAGTGCTGCTGACGTAGCCGCGATGCGCCTCGAGGTGGCTGTCGTGCGTGGCGACCTGCCGGAGAATGTCGCGGGTCTGGGCGATCACCTGCATGTCCCGGAGCGAGTTAGCTGCGCGGTGCTCGACTCGGGTGTACGGCGTGGACATGGCAAGCCCTTCTGCACGTGACGAGTGCGGCGGCCGCCGAGTGCTTCCCCACTCGTCGGCCGCGTCGGGAGGCTACCGCTCGTCGAACATCGGTTCGAGTTGGCGGTGGTCTCTGTCGCGCGACTTGACCATGCCCGCCCACGCCAGTGCCGTTCGTGCGTCGGCTGTCGCTCGCCCCCGTGCCTGGCTCGGCCAACCCGGGACGTTCGGTCACGGCGAGGCTCGACGCCTCCGCCGAGGGTTCGGCCCTGCCCGACGGGACCAAGGTAGTCGTCGATTCCGTAGACGGTGGCTGGTTACTGGGACTCGGGCCGGGCCTCGACATCGAGGCCAGCCATGGCGGGTGGCGGGAGAGCTCGCCGCTCGGCCGCCCCGTCGTCACGGCCGGCGCCTGGCAGGGCAGCACATTCGCCGCCGAGCTCCATGTCATCACCACCCCACACCGGGTCCGGCTGGTGGTGGACGCCGACGCCGGAACGGCGGTGGCGACGTGGAGCACCGTGCCCCCGAGCAGCCCCAACCTGGAACTGCACCTGACGTCGCCGCTGATGACACAGCCCGACCTCGCGTAGCTGACAAGAACACGCTCTGGGCGGCTCAAGACCTTCTTGATCCTGCGCCGAGCTCGGGCTTGAGGGGGTGGGGCTCGTCAATGAGCGCTCTCGCCGCGTTCAGCCCACGTGCGGGCCTTCTCGACGAGTCGGTGTGCGGCCACGCCGGTCCGAAGGGGTTCGATCGGCAGCGGTGGGTGCCCGACGCGGGCCCACGTCCAGCTATGGCGGCGGCGTTCGAGTTCTGCGCGGTCGCGGTCGAGCATCCGGCGCGCTGCGATCAGCCGCGACTTGTGCTCGATGCGCAGCTGCTCCGCCGCGGGTGGGTCGAGCTCGGTCAGGAGCGCGCGGGCGTGGCGGGGCAGCTGCGCCGCCCGGTCGGCTACCCTGGCGCGGTCGTGGCGCTCGGCGACGCAGACGACCGTGCTGGCTTCCCCGAAGCGGTCACCGATCTCGCTCACCCCCAGTGGCCGACCCCACGTGAAAGCCCCCGGGCTATAGGCACGAGGCCGCTGCACTTCGGCGGCGCAAAACCGAGCAACTCGCCGGACGCCTCACGCCGGCGGTCACCGATCAGGTCCGCCCATGCCGCCCGATCCAGCGGCCGAGGTGGAACCTGCGTCGTGGGGCTCCCCGGTTTGTACAACGCCTCCGCGGCGCGGCTGCTCCGGGCCCTCTTGGCCGATGGAGCAGGAGGACGCGGCGGACCGCCTCGACGAGAGTGCGCCCGTGCCAGGCCGTGGAGCCTGAGCCCACGAACAACGAAAAGAAAAGAGATCTACTCTTCCCACTTCAACGTATAACACGCCCCCGGCCTTGCGGCAAGGCCCCATTCATGCTGCACAATTCGCGGCCGAACGCCGCAACCTAGGAAACGGAAGTGCAGTGGTGCGAGTTCTGTTGTCGACATGGGGGTCCCGCGGAGATGTCGAGCCGTTGCTGGGGCTGGCGCTCGAGCTGCGCACACAGGGCGTCGACGTGCGGATGTGCGCGCCGCCGGACTTCGCGGACCGGCTGGCCGAGGTCGGCGTGCCCCTGGTGCCGATGGGCTTCGCGGTGCGTGAGCTCGTGGCCTCCAAGCCGTCACCCGCGGAGGTGGCCGCCGCGCTGGTCGCCCAGCACTTCGACGTGGTTGGCAAGGCGGCCGAGGACTGCGACGCGGTGGTGGCGACCGGCCTGATGCCCGCAGGCGTGCGGTCCGTGGCCGAGCACCTCGGCATCCACTACGTGCTCGCCGCCTTGCACTCGGTCGGGCTGCCGTCGCTGCAGTGCCCGCCGGGGCCACGGCCGGGGAAGCCGTTCCCGCCGGGGGAGACCGACCTCCGGGTGCTGTGGAAGATCGATGTCGAGCGGGTCGACGCGATGTACCGCGAGCCGCTCAACGCCCGCCGGGCCGCGCTCGGTCTGCCGCCGGTGGACAACGTCCGCGACCACGTCTTCACCCCGCGGCCGTGGCTCGCGGCGGACCCGGTGCTCTGGCCGTTCCAGGACGCGCTGGGGTTCGACGTCGTGCAGACCGGCGCGTGGATCATGCCGGACGATCGCCCGCTGCCCGCGGACCTCGTGGAGTTCCTGGACGCGGGTGGACCCCCGGTGTACGTGGGCTTCGGCAGCACGCAGATGGTCGTCGCACCCGACGCCGGGGCGGTGGCTGTCGAGGCGATCCGCGCGCAGGGCCGCCGAGTGCTGGTCAGCCGAGGCTGGGCGGACCTCGCATTGATCGACGAGGGGGACGACTGCTTCGCCATCGGCGAGGCGAACCACCGCGAGCTGTTCCGGCGCGTGGCAGCGGTCGTGCACCACGGCGGGGCCGGCACGACGACCACGGCCGCGATGGCGGGTGCGCCGCAGGTGATCGTGCCGCAGATCGTGGATCAGCCGTACTGGGCGCAGCGAGTGGCCGATCTGGGCATCGGCGCGCGCCACGAGGGTCCGACGCCGACCGTCGAGTCCCTGTCCGCCGCGCTCGAGCTCGCGCTTCGCGATGACACCGCGGCGCGGGCCGAACAGGTGAGCACCACAATCCGCACAGACGGTGCGGCTGTGGCGGCGAGGAAGCTCATCAACCTGATCGGCCAGGTGCCGGAATGACCTCGTAGCGCGGCCAGCCACGCCCTGGCCGCGGTCGGGAACCGGGCGCCGGCGGGTAGTTGCGTGCTGCGGTTGGCTCTGCTGTCTCGGGCGATTGTGCGGGCAGCGGGGGATTCGCGATCGCGTCGATGAGGTGGTGCTGTACGGCCGGGTCGATTGCGGCCTGGTTGTCGAGGACGTGCAACAGTGCATCACGGATCGTCGCGCCGTCGGCGTCCTTGGTGAGGTAGCCACGGGCGCCGGCGCGCAGCGCAGTGCAGGACGCGGGTCAGGGACTGGATCGGTTCGACGATCAGCCGGTTGATCAGCCGGGCGATCTCGTTGCAGGTCAACGGGATCAGCCCGTCCGGTTGATGGGACCTGGCAGTGGCGGCGACACCGCGAGCAGGGCGTGGGCGAGCATGGCGATCAAGGTTCAGCGCCGCCAGGAGGTCCACCGGCAAACTTGGTGTTTGTCCAGCCCGGTGAGGGTTTGGTGGCCTGGAAGGATTCCTGATGCGCCAGCGGGTGCCGGCGCCGCGGACCAGTTCGGTCAGCGGCGACCGGGCGGGGCGCGTAGCAGCGGTAGTAGGCCAGCATCCCGCGCACGAACCCGGCGAAGTGCCGATGGGTCTCGACCCGCGGGAACCGGCCGGCGACCCGATCGAGAAGTTGACCTTCCAACACCGGCCACAAGCCGGCCTTTGCGCTGTGGCCCGCGGCCACCGCGTGATCGTCTGATGTCCACATAACTGATGATCATCATGCGGTGGTCGTCTGCGTTCCCACCCAACTCGACCAGCAAGATCACGTAGTCGAGCGAGTACTAGGGTTCGGCATCGAAGATGCGGAGGTTCATATGGTGTCGAGTGGCCTCGACTTCGCCCTGTACGGCCTGCACCGGGGCAGTAGTGCGGACCCGACCACGATGGTGAGGCGCGCGCGTCTGGCCGAGGAGGCCGGCTTCGAGTCGCTGTGGGTCGGCGACCACATCGCGCTGCCGGTGGATGCGTCCGATCCCGCTGACCAGCCGCGCATCGAAGCGGTCGTGGCACTCTCGTTCCTCGCCGCGGCCACCAGCCGGGTGCGCCTCGGTTTCGGGGTCATCGTGCTGCCGCAGCGGCAGCCCGTGCTGCTGGCCAAGCAGGTCTCGTCGATCGACGCGTTGTCGTTGGGGCGGGTGATCGTCGGGGTCGGCGCCGGTTATCTGGAGCCGGAGCTGCGCGCGCTCGGCGTGCCGCTCGCGGAGCGAGGTGCACGCACCGACGAGTACCTCTCCGCGATGCGCTCCCTGTGGAGCGTCGAGACGCCGTGCTTCGAGGGGCGGTTCGTTTCCTTCTCCGGTGTGCTGGAGCGCCCGCTGCCGGCGCAGCGACCCCATCCGCCGATCGTGATCGCCGGTCACTCGGCGGCCGCGTTCCGTCGCGCCGTCGAGCAGGGCAACGGTTGGTACGGCTGGGAGTTGAGCGTCGATGAGACGGCGAGCGCGCTCGCCGCGCTCGGGCGGGCAGCGCAGCGGCACGAGCGCCCGGCGGCACTCGGCGACCTCGAGGTCACGATCACCCCACCGGGCCCGATCACCGTGGAGATCGCTCGACGGTATGCCGAGATCGGTGTCCGCCGCCTGCTCCTCCAGCCGGACACGATGGACGGCACGGCGATGGATGAGTTGATCACGACGACGGGAGACACGCTCATCGGCGCTGTGTGACCGCTCGGTCGAGCCCGTTCCCCTTCACGCAGCCAGGCTCGTGCGGCATTCCCGCTTCGTGGGCGGCGGCCGCCGCTGGGGCGGCGCCGGGCCGGGCCGACGAAGGCGGCGAGAGCGTCCCGCAGTTTGCTGACATTCGCCGTGGAGAGATCAATCTCGTAGTTGCGGCCGTCTATGCCGAACTCGACTGTCTCGTCAGCGGCCTGTCCGTCCAGGTCGTCGACGAGCCGCGCACCTCGCGAATTTGCGCCACTGTCCCTGTCCTCCGTCGTTCTCATGTTGGCTGTTGGGCACCCCCGACCCAATGACCTAGTAGTACTTCGTTAGGTCGGTGTCAACGGCGCGTTGGAACTGGATCTGGATCTGGCCCACTTTGCGTGATCGGACTGGCCCGGCGGGGTCACCTGGCGAGCAGGACTCGCTTGCGGAGTAGGTCGAAGTTGGCGCGGCCATACATCTGCCTCTTGATCATCTTTATGCGGTTGACGTTGCCCTCGACCGAGCCGGAGCTGTGCGGCAGGGTCAGTCCGTTGCGGACGGCGTCGTAGTCGCGGCGTAGGCCGGTGACGAATCTGTGCAGGTGGGGCAGGTCGTTGGATTCGACGGCGGCCATCCAGGCGTCCAACCGGTCGCCGTGGCGGCCGGTGAGCATGTCGCCGAACGCGGCGACGTGCGTGGCGGTGTTCTGCAGGTGGGGGCAGGCCGCCAACACCTGCTTGAGGTGGAGTTGCTCTTCGGCGTCGCGTTTGTTGGGGTGGTGCAGGATCCACGAGGCGATGCGTCGGATCTTGGGCAGCGCCGGTTTCGGCGGCGGTGCGGCGTCCAGTGCGCGGAACGGTGCGAGGTAGGCAGCGACGGTGCCGCGACATCCGCGGTAGCCCTGTCCGCGGATCTCCTCGAACAGGGTTGTGGCGTTGCGGATCCCGGCGTTGAAGCGTTCATGCAGGTAGGGCTTGAAATCATCGAGCACGCTGCGGCGGCCCGCGCGCGGCTTGGCCAGTAGCTCCTCGACATCAGTGGCGCGGTAGAAACGGCGCACGGTCTCCTTCGCCAGCCCGAGTTCCCGCATGATGGCCTTGATGCCCCTGCCTTGGCCCTTGAGAGCCTGCACCCGCTCGTAGCGGTCCTTGGTGCGCGTGACCAGGGCGGAGTTCTCGGCCCGCCCGGCCTGCGCGACCGCGGCGGTCTCGGCCAGGTCGGCAGAGCCACCGGGTTCTGCGGGAATTTCGGGTGGGATGTCCTCAGCGGCGGCGCGCAGGCAGCCGTGGTGGGTGGCCACGGTCTTCTCGACATACTCGGCCAGGTTGTGCCACAGGTGCCAGCGGTCAGCGACCTGGATCGCCCCGGGAGCTCCGGTGCGGGCGCCCTCGGCGTACGCGCCGGCGCGGTCTCGACAGATCACCTCGGCGCCGGGATGGGCGAGTAGCCACGCGGCGAAGGAGTCGGCCTCCCGGTCCGGGAGCAGGTCGATCGGGCGCCTGGTAGCGATGTCGATCAGCACAGTGCCGTAGACGTGCCCGCGGCGCAGAGCGAAATCGTCCACGCCCAACACCATGACCGTGCCGACCTGCGGGTCCGGCAGCGCTCGGACCAGCCGCAACAGGGTGCTGCGGCTGGTCGGCAAGCCCAGCACGCCGGCCAGGCGGGCACCCGCCCGCCCGGCCAACGCCAGCCCGATCGACTCCAGCATCCGCCGCAGCAGCAAGCTGCGCCGGGCATGGCGCGCGGTCAGTCCCGTGATCTGCTCGGCGAACGTCCGTGCCGAGCACCAGGCGTTCTCGCAGAAGAAGCGGCGAACCCGCAGCTGGATCTCCACCCGTCGACCGGCGACCGCCGCGTCGGCCAGCCGCCGCTCATACCTGCTGTGCACCCGCGCTGACCTGGCTCCGCAACGCGGGCACGACGCCCGCTCTGCTCGTGCGTGCGCCCAGATCCGCAAGGCCCGGCCCACATCGGCGATCCGCTCGATGACGACATCTGCCAGATGCGGGAGCAGAACACGAACCCCGCCTTGATCACCACACCGGCGGAGATGATCAACCTTTCGAGATCAACAGTCCCGCGCGACACACCCAGACGAGGCCAAGTCGATCACGCAAAGTGGGCCAGATCCAGATCCAGTCCCAACGCGCCGTTGACAGGAGCGGCGGTGCGCTGCCAGTGCCGTGCTCGGCCAGCTGTGCGGAATCCTGGGCGACTCGCTGATCGCGATCGTGCTGCTTCGCTTCATCGTGCTGCCGCAGCGTGTTGGGTAGCTGCGGCAACGCGTCCTGCACGCAACGGCACATCTGATGTCCTTGTCGACAGGCCCGGGGAGATTCCGGTTCGCGAACCTCGAGGGATGCCTGGTCGAACGGTGGTCGTGGTAGTCGCCGGACCCGGTCTCACCGCGAGTACCTCGCAAGCCCGAGAATGTACTCATGTCCGAGCATGAACGGCGGCTCGAAGCGTGGGAACGGCACGCCGCGGTGCGCGATGCGTTGGCGTCGGTGCGGGCGGAGGCAGTGGAGCCCGATGCTGACGGGCTACGGCTGATCGAGCGCGTCGCAGCAGGCGAGCTGACTACAGACCAGGCCCGGGAGCTGATGCTGGGGCTTTACCGCCAGTGAGACATGAGCGACAGGCCCCCGGTGTGCGATGTGTTTGTCGACAGCGTCCGGCGGCCGTGCGCGCCGAGTGTCGACACCGAGGGTCTAAGCCTGACCCTGAGGGCTACGGCTGATCGAGCTGTCAATCGACACGAGCGGGTCTCGGCCGGCGAGCTGACTGGGGAACCTGACCGGGGTACCGGCCGGTTAGTAGATGTGGGGTTGTCGACGACAATGGCCCGGCTTGACGCTGCTGCCCCGGCGCGCAACTCGAGCCCGATACTGCGGTTGTTATCGACAGCGGCTGCCCCGACGTCGCTGCTGTTGATAGCCGACGTAGTGAACTGCTTACGGCGGGAGGTTGATCGTGATGTCGGTGGTGAGGCTGCGGCGTATCGGCTGGGATGCGTGGCTGGTGTCTGGCTGCCGATGACGAAATCAGTGTGGGTGTGCGAGGTTTTCTCGGTTACGGCTATCGGCAGTCGCTGCACCGGCCGTCGATGACGGCGCGGGCTGCGACGGATCGAAAGCATTCACTGCAGGCAAGAAGGGTGGCATCTCGTCGGCGGCAATCGCATTCATGGCAGCGTGGGCAAAACTGGTGGTTGCAGTCGGGACAGGGGTAGCCGTTGACCGTGCCGAGGAATCCGCATGGGCACCGCCGGTGGCCTTCAGGTCTGCGTGCCGGTGTGTGCTCCCCGGGGTGCAAGTGGAGGTTGTCGAGCTGCCACAGGTCGCTGACCACCATCAGCGCGTAGGTGCGCGAGGTCCCTGCGCAGGCGTCGAGGTAGAGCGTCTGTCGATCGTCTGCCCAGGGTGGTGACCAGAACGAACGGGTGCGCATGCTTGCGCCGGGTTGTAGCCGCCGGAGGGGGTGTACCGCTGGTACCGGGTCGCCCGGGCGGGGCCGCACGTGGAGCTCTCCGCGGACGGCGGCTCGGACCACTTCGTGACGGTTGAGATCGGTGATCAGCACCATCCCCGAACAGGGAAGACGTCGAGCGAGCGCGATCGCGCAGACCTCCTGGCTCGCCGCGGTGGTGTCGGCCAGTCGGCGCAGATGGACGGCTTCGGGCGTCCCGGAGCCGATCACCGCGTCCAGTAGGGCGTCGGGAAGCAGCAGCCGCGAGGCGATCTCGTTGCACAGCTGTTCAAGCGCGTCCGCAGGCTTGTCCTGCTCGTGGACCCAGTCGAGGGCGGCGTCGTCGTGGTCGACAAGCCCGTGGGCGAACTCGTGAAGAATAGTGAAGTTCTGTCGGTTCGAGTCGGTCGGGACGTAAAGGATGGTGCCGTGCCGATGGAAGGACATCCCGTCACACCATCCACCGGTTCCCCGTTCCTGCTGAAGTTCGGGAACCGGTGTCACATGGTAACCCTGACGCTGCAGGGCTCGGAGTGGGTCCGCGGCGAGGCCTGCGGCCGCGTCGTGGGGGATCGCGGCAGTGATCCTCTTTGCGTGCGCGGTCACGGTCATGGGCCGTCCAAGAACCCTTCGATCTGACGGAGGATCTCGATGATTCGCAGAAGCGCCGGCGCGGTGGGCTCGCGCTCGTTACGGTGAAAAGCGCTAGCGAGCGCATAGTCCACCCGGCGTCGGACGTCGGCGACCGGGACGCCCTCGTCGTCGGCCCACGCATTGAGCCGCGCGGCGATCGTCTCGTCGTCGAGAAGGCGTTGCCAAGGCTTCGCCCGGGGCGAGGACCTGCTCGGCATGAGCTTCGCCGGTGTGGTGTCGAGGATGTCGGCGACCGCGGCGACCAACGCGGGCGGTTGCGGGCTGTCCACACGCTCCCATGCCGCGACCTCCGCAGTCGTCACCTCCCACCCGCGGGCGACGAGACGCGCTCTGAGCTCGCTGGGCTTCAAGTGTCGGCGGCGGCGCGCGGCGCCCAGGGCGTGTGCGGCGAGCGGCCGGTCGGGATCGGGCACCAGCCCGAGAGCGATCGCGATGGGGTCGTCGACGGGCGACGGCGTGGCCGCACCCGCCGACCCCGCACTCACCGACGCCGCTGTCGCCGGCGGGTTGGTGATCGGGGCGGGCGGTCGGAGCGCAGCAAGCACGGGGCCGACCTCGAGGACGATCGCGTGTTGATCGGCGGGCAGGTGTTGGGCCAGCTTCAGATCCCCGGCCAGGTAGGCGG
The DNA here is from genome assembly GCF_021245725.1 of Pseudonocardia sp. TRM90224. Lineage (GTDB taxonomy): Bacteria > Actinomycetota > Actinomycetes > Mycobacteriales > Pseudonocardiaceae > Pseudonocardia. Next base: position 234,823 of record NZ_JAJGSX010000003.1, read on the forward strand.
CGAGGGCACGTCCGAGGGGGGTGTCGTCGGCGGGGTCTGCGGGCTCTTCGTGGTGTTGGTCGGGTCTCATCTCGGTCGCTCCTCCCGCATCTCGCCGAGGGCTTCATCGCGTAGTTGGCCGACGCGCTGCGTTGTGATGCCGAACTGCTCGGCGAGTTCGGCCCGGGTGAGTTCAGTGATGTAGAGGCCTTCAATGATGGCCCTCTTGCGGGGGTCGAGTCGGTCGAGGCGTCGCTGCGCCTCCATTCTGGTGATCACGGTGTTGTCGTGGCCCGCGACCGGGGTCCGGTCCGCGAGGTAGACCAGGTCAGCATCCTCGACAAGGTGCTCGCGTGCTGCCCGACCAGCCAGTCGTGCCGCCGCGTTCCGCACCGAGCGGACCAGGTAGGCCTCCCAGTTGTCGACGCCATGCAGTGTGCCGCGCTTGTGCTTGCTGACCAGGTCGTTGATCACACAGGCCACCGCATCGCGGGGGTCGACTCCGGTCCCGGCCAGGTCAGCACCGGCGACCCGGTGCATGGTGTCGCCGTGGCGCTGGTAGAGCGCTGCGACGTCGGGCTGCTCGGTGGTGGACTCACCCGCCAGCTGGCTGCTCACCCGAGCAAGTATCGTCTGCGCCGCCGAGCGATCCGTCTTGCGCCCGATCGGCGGGGGCGCCATAGAGCTGTTTGGTCCACCTGCGCCGGACGGCGGAGCGGCACACGCATCGGCCAGTGGCGTCGGCGAGGACGCGTCGCACAACTCCGGGGGGAAGACCCCCGAGATCGACATCGACACGCCGGTCGAGCAGGGGCAGCCCGTCGAGTTGTTTGACTACCTCCACCGCGGCGAGCACACCAGCGAACCACGACACATGCGGGGCGGCGACAGCCACCGCGCCCTCCCCAGCCGGGCCGGCCGGTCGCAGCGCTGCCTCGGCGTAGGCCTCGCGGACCAGATCCGCGAGGCGGTAGCCGACCACGTCGGTGCGACGGTGCGGCGGGACACGGCCGGCGGTGACGGCGAACCCGACGTCGGTGTCGGTCAGCCGGGTGTCGTGGTGGAGTAGCTGCAGGATCCGTGCCACCGGAAGGCCGGTGACCTCGGCATAGACCTGTGCCTGGGTCGCCGGGGGATCCGCGCAGACGTAGTCGCAGAACGGGCAGCGCAACCCGTCGGCGAACCGCTCGCGTTGAGCGTGCAGGGCCAACCCCGACACCCCGAGGGACAACGTCTCGCGGGCGAGGACGTCGGCGACATCGAGCCTGCCGCTCACCGTGTCGACCGAGGAGATGAGCAGGCCGTCGAAGCCGGGACGGTCGCGGGCGACCGCCCACTGCGCCACCCCGTGTGGGGCGGCGTCAGCGACGATGCCGAACTCGCGCAGCCGGCCCGTCGCCCAGACCGCCTTGTTTCCGAGCTCCCCGCCGCGCAGCGCGGGATAGCGAAAAGGGTTGTGGTTAGGATCGAGATCGTCGGCGTCGATGGCGGTCACCCGCACTGACCGCCGATCCCCCACCGCGCGGTGGGGTGTCGCGATCGCCATCGCGAGAAGCGCGAGGGTGCTCGTGCCCACCGAGCCGACACCAGCGACGGCGACCTCAAGGGCGCCCGGCGAGACGAGCTGGCCACCCACCGCTGCCGGTGCGCTGCGCCCGGGACGATGAGTGAGCAGGTCGAGGGCGTAGGGGCCATCGAGGATGAGCCCGGGGTAACCCAGGTTGCCGAGAACCCGGTTGAGGACCTGACCCACCGCCAGGCACGCTGCCGCGTGCACGCCCAGCGCGTGGGACGCTGGATCCAGCGCCACCGGTGCGACACCCAAGCCCGCGGTCCAGTCCCCGCCGCCCACCCCGACATCACCCGCCGACACGCCTCGCGCGCCGACGGTGACCCGCAACTGCCGCTTCGGCGCCGTCGCGGGGCGAGGCCACAACCGCTGGACCACCTCGACGATCTCCCCGACCGTCCCCACGCCCCACCAGTTGCCAGGTGCGGGGATGACACGCGAGATCGAGACGTCTCCCACGAGCCGGGCGAGCAACCCGGAGAGCGCGATGAGCGAGCAAGTGTGAGCGGCACCGGCCTCCTTGCCAACCTCGATGACCACCCGCACGTCGTCGAGCGCGGCCAGGGCCGCGACGCTCTGCTCGGTGTGCGACAGCGTTCCCAGCAGCCGCAGCCGCGGGTCGTTCCGGTCGGTCACCGACGTGTCGGTACTGGTGATGGTCACCGGCGCTGCTCCTCGACGATCCAGCGGTCACGCATCGGGCCGCTGGGCAGTGGCTGCCACCGGGCACCGTCGAAACGCAGTACCGCGCATGCCTCCAAGCCTCGCCGCAGGCCCAGACCGAAGTAGGGCACCACAATCGACAGCGCCCCGACGTGGCTCAAAACAGGGTTCGCGTCGTCGGCTCGGCTGTGGAACGCCTCGCCAGGATGTGAATGGATGCGGGCGACGTATAGCTCGTCGGACCCCAGGGCGGCGGCAAGCTGCAGCTGACCGCGCCGGGTCACCTCCACCGACACCCCGAGCGCCGACCGCGTAGCGCGCTGCTCGGGGATGACCAACCGCGCACCGCTCTCGCCGCAGGCGATCATCGCGGTCCCCTCGCACCCACAGGCCCCCCGGTCCTCGAACCACTCGCGCGCCTGCTCGAGGACGACGACGGACAGGCGAAGGCAATCGAACTCTTGGAACGTGCTCACAGCCCCGCCTTTGCCAGCAGACGATCGAGCAGGTTGTCGGCTCGATGACGGAAGCGCACCGCATCCCAGCGTTCGGTGTGATGCCCCTCGTACAGGTAGAACGCCCGAGTGCCGCTCAAACACACCCAGGGGCGACCGAGCACCGGGTGCTCGCCGAGCGCGAAACCGGGGATCCACCTATCGAGCGGGAGGACGTCACCGTCCTCACCCACGAGGGCGACGTCGAAGGGCTCGGCGTCGTAAGCCGTGCCGTCCAGCTTCAACGTCCACGTCCCGTCCGGCCGCACCAACTGCATGACCAGAGCAAGACCATCACGGTGCAGATCGCCAGCGCGGGCCCCCAACACCTGCCGCGCCAGCGCGAGTTCACCATCAAGGAGGTCAACGAGGATCTGCGGGTGAAGCATGGTTGTCCCAAGCAACCCTCAGCCGTCGACCTGCGGCGCCCGCGACACCAGCACCAGCACGTCGCCGCGGACCACCCCAACCTCGCCGATGGTGCCCGTCGGGTCGAGCTCGGCGTCACCGAGCCGGGGCAGCGTCAGCGAGTAGTCCCCCTCGGCCAACTCCCCACGGGCCACGAAAATCCGCACCGACTCGACCGTCACGTCCCGGATGCGATCCGAGGCACGCACCGTGTCGTGGTGGGTGTGGCCGGACAGCGTCCGCACCGTCACCGGCAGCGGCCTATCCCCCCGACCGTCGCCACCCCGACCCCGGTCCTGACCGCTGTTGTCGAAACCCACCTCGTTCATCGAACCTCCACCAGTACCGGCCCCCTGCCGGAGCCGCTCACCACGTAGAGGCCACGACCGACCCAACCCGAAAGGCAGACGAGGTGTGACGCCTGGCACATTCACACCTCCGCTCCCTCCGATCCGCCACAGTGCCGCAAACCTGCTGCGCGCCAGCCCCAAGGGAGACAGGCTCGACCTCGAGACTGATCACTGCGGCGTCGTGAGACAGCCTGAAACCCCACAGGCCGTCCAAGATCAAACTGCATCCCGAGAAGCCTGCTGTAGGGAATGCCATCAGCATGAGACTGATCTTGGTGCCATCGCGGTGAGACAACCGCAAACCCGCAGCTCAGGCATGATCCACATGTCATGGGATTTGAGACCCTACAAACGGCCGCTCGAAGAGTGGGAACTGCACGCCGCGGCCCGGAAGCTGATGCCGGGGCTCTACCGCCAGTGAGGCGGGGCGGGTTCGGGTCATTCCCGCGAACCGACTCTTGACAGAGCCCATCTCCGTGCGTCTAGCCTTACCGTTCGTGGAGGCTTACGGAGATGGTGGCCTGGGGTTGCTGGGCGACCCCAGTCGCCGCGCCATCTTCGAGTTGCTCGCCCGCCGGCCGTGCTCGGTGCAGGAGCTCGCCGACGAGCTGCCGATCAGCCGGCCTGCGGTGTCGCAGCACTTGAGGGTGTTGCGTGAGGGTGGGCTGGTCGTCAGCCGGGCCGAGGGCACGCGGCGGATCTACCACCTCAACCCCGAGGGCGTCACGGCGATGCGGGCGTGGCTGGATGGTGTCTGGAGCGATGCCCTGACCACGTTTCACAAGATCGCCGAGGATCCACGGACCTGAACTGCGACCATCGGTAGGAGAACTCATGCCCAGCACGGCTCCGATCCCACCCATCACCGGCAGCGTCACTGTTGCCGTGCCGGTTGAGCGCGCGTTCGAGGTGTTCACCGGCTCGGTCAACTCGTGGTGGCCGCACCAGTACCACATCGGGCAGGCCGAGGTCGCTGAGATCGTGCTGGAGCCGCAGGTCGGTGGCCGCTGGTATGAGCGTGGCGTGGATGGCAGCGAGTGCGACTGGGGACGGGTGCTGCTGTGGGAGCCGCCGTCGCGGCTGGTGTTCACCTGGCAGATCAACGGGTCGTGGCAGTTCGACCCCGACCCGCAGCGCGCCAGCGAGATCGAGGCCCGGTTCACCGCCAGCGGCCCGCAGGAGAGCGTCGTCGAGGTCGAGCACCGCCACTTCGAACGTCTCGTGGGTGGTCAGGCCATCCACGGCGCCATCAACGGTGGCGGTGGCTGGGCACAGCTGCTCGACGGGTTCGCCAAGACCGTCGCCGAGCAGAGCTGACCACCGTGGCTGCACACGGCAACACAGATGTCGACGCCATGGCGATGGCCCACGACGAGCGCGCCGCGTTGGTCGAGCTGCTGGAGTCGCTGAACGCCGAGCAGTGGGAGGCGCCGACGTTGTGCGAGCAGTGGCGGGTGCGCGAGGTGATCGCGCACATGTTCAGCTACGACGAGTTGTCCACTCTCGGCGCGCTCGGGCGGCTGTTGCGCAACGGCATGTCGCTGGATCGCGCCAACACCGCCGGGCTGGCTCGCTACGCCGATCACAGCCACGAGCAGCTGCTCGCGCTGGCCCGCGCGCATCTGCGGCCCAGCGGGCTGACCGCGAAGTTCGGGGGCCGTATCGCGCTCGCCGACGCGATGATCCATCAGCAGGACATCCGCCGACCGCTCGGGCTGCCTCGCGAGATCCCGGCCGATCGGATCGCCACGGTGCTGGAGTTCGCCAGCACCGCGCGCCCGCTCGCAGCCGCACCGCGCATCGCCGGACTGGCGCTGGCCGCGACCGACGTCGAGTGGAGCTGCGGCGCGGGCCCCGAGGTCCGCGGACCGGCCGAGCCGCTGCTCATGGCGATGGTCGGCCGACGCGGCATCACCGCGGAACTCAGCGGGCCGGGCACGGAGATCCTGGAAGCGCGGATCGCCGGCTGACCCACGGCCACTCCTCATCGGCCTCAGCAGGGCGGGTGGGGATGAGCCGTCGTCGAGGCTGCGGCGGCTACCACGATGCCGGTGACGGCGTTGCGGATACGGACAGCGGCAGTGGCCGGGTCGGGTTGGCCGGCGTCGAGCCACGCCGTGATCGCGGCGATCGTCGCGGTCGGGGTGAGGTGAGCCGCCCACCTGCGCCATCCCGGGTCGGGGATATGGGCGGCGAGTTGCTGCTCGGCGATGGCGGTCATCTCGGCGGCGAACCGGTCGGAATCGGCGCGGAACTGCGGCTCGCGCGCGGCGTGGGTGAACAACAGCCGAAACCCCGCCGGGTCCCGGGACGCGCCGGCCAACAGCGCGTCGATGATCTGCGCGTTGTAGTCGGGCCCCCCGACAGCTGCGCCGAGGTTGGCCCGCGCCCGGGCGAGTACCGCACGGTAGAGGTCGATCTTCGAGTCGAAGTGCCGGTACAAGATCATCCGCGTGACTCCGGCCTCCGCGGCGATGTCGTCCAGCCCGGTGTCGACGAACCCGGTGCGGGCGAACGCCGCGGTGGCGGCACCCAGGATTTGCTCACGCCGCTGCGCACGCGGCATCCGCTGTGTTCCACCCACTTCACAAATGTAGACCATCCGGTATATATGCTGAAGTAGACATCAGTCGGGCGCAGGAGTGGGTATGGCGAGCGATGAGCAACGGGCGCGGTGGGCTCGCTACTGGAACCGGTCGGCACCTCGCACGGACTCTGCGATGCAGTTCATGGACCGGGTGTTGTTCCGCGACAGCCGTGCCTGGGTGTGTAGCCGCGCGGCGGGGGAGGTGTTCGAGGTCGCCGTCGGCACCGGGCTGAACCTGCCGCACTACCCGGCCGGGACGCGGGTTCGCGGTATCGACCTGAGCCCGGCGATGGTCGAGCTCGCGCGGGCTCGGGCGGTCGAGCTCGGGCGTGATGTCGAGGTTCGGGTCGGAGACGCCGAGCACCTGGACCTGCCTGATTGTTCGGTCGATTGTGTGGTGTGCACATTCTCGCTGTGCGGGATCCCCGATCACCGCCGCGCGCTCACGGAGATGGTGCGGGTGCTGCGCCCCGGCGGATCACTGCTACTGGCTGATCACGTCGCGTCCACCATCGCGCCGGTGCGAGCGGTGCAGTGGCTGACTGAGGTGGCATCAGTGCGGTTCATGGGCGAGCACTTCCGCCGCCGCCCCGCGGACCTTCTTCCCGGGCTCGGGCTCGACATTGTCGAGATCGAGCGGTTCACCGGCGGCGTGGTGGAGCGGCTTGTCGCCCGCAAACCGGTGTGACCGGCACCTCCGTGCCGGCACCGGATCCGACACCGACACCGAATCCGATGCTGGTCGACGTCGTGGTCGTGGGCGGTGGCCAGGCCGGCCTGGCGGTCGGCTATTGGCTGCAGCGCCACCATCGATCGTTCGTCATTCTCGACCGGGCTGCCGAGGTCGGTGCGGCGTGGCGAAACCGCTGGGACTCGCTTCGGCTGTTCACCCCGGCCGGGTTCAGCCACCTGCCTGGCTTGCAGTTCCCCGGGCCGCCGTCGGCGGCGCCCACCAAGGACGAGATGGCCGACTACCTGGCCGCCTACGCCCGGCACTTCGCGCTTCCTGTGGAGCTGGGCACGGCCGTCGATTCCGTGGAGCAGAGCGGCGAGCAGCTCCTCGTCACCGCCACCGACGGCCGCGGATGGCTGGCTCGCGACGTCATCGTGGCCACCGGCGCGCACACCCGCCCGCACATTCCCGGGTTCGCCGGCGACCTCGATCCCGCGATCGTGCAGCTGCACTCCAGCGGCTACCGGCGGGCCGCCCAGGTCCCCGTTGGTGCGGTGCTGGTCATCGGCGCGGGCAACTCCGGTGCCGAGATCGCCGCTGACCTCGCCGCGGCTGGACGCGAGGTGGTGCTGTCCGGGCGCGACGTCGGGCACATCCCTCAGCTCGGCCCCTGGACCTACCCGCTGATGCGGCTGCTCGGGCGCCCCGGCGCGGCGCTGGCTCGCCGAGGCCTGCGTGGTGGGGCCGAACCACTGGGACGCATTCGTGCAGGGGAGCTCGAGGCAGCCGGGATCGCTCGGGCGCCACGGACGGTCGGCGCTCGTGGAGGGCTCCCGCTGCTCGCCGACGGGTCGATTGCCCAGGTCGCGGCGGTCGTGTGGTGCACGGGCCTGCGTCCTGACTACCGCTTCCTGCGGTTGCCGGTCCTCGACGATGCCGGCCGGCTGATCCACCGTCGCGGCATCACCGACTGGCCCGGGCTTTACGTCGTCGGCCTGCCCCACCAATCCTCGATCACCTCGCACCTCGTCGGCGGCGTCGGCACCGACGCCCGCCACGTCGTTCGGCACCTGGCACATCGACAGACACCTCGACAGCCAGCGCGCCGACTCGCGCGACGTCTCTCGCGGTCGCCGGCTACGTCGTGAGCCGCCGTCGCATCGGGGTGAACGCGACGATCGGGAGGATGAGCAGGGCGACCACGCCGCCGGCCAGCGACAGCGTCGGGTAGCTGGCGGACGCGACGACGATGCCGGATGCGAGGCCGCCTCCGGCTCCTGCGAGGGCGATGGTGACGTCGACCTTGCCCTGGGTACGTGCTCGCACCGCCAGCGGAACCGCGGCGAGGATCGCCGTCCCGCTGACCAGCCCGAAGTTCCAACCCAGGCCCAGCAAAGCCAGGGCCAGGGCCAGCAGGGGAACCGAGTGCACCGGGGCGGTCGCCGCGAGCGCGCCAGCCGCGAGCAGCGTGAGCCCGGACGTGACGGCGACCGGGATCGATCCGAAGCGATCCACCAGCCACCCGCTAACCGGGGACGGCAGGAACATCGCAGCGACGTGCACCGCGATCACTAGCCCGGTGACGCCAACCCCATGGCCATGTCCGGCGAGGTGGACCGGGGTCATCGTCATGATCGCGACCATCACCAACTGGCTCAGGACCATCACAGCGGCCCCGACCGGCACCGACGCCCGCGGTGCAGCGTCCGGCAGGTCGGGGGTTCCAGCGGGGTTCGTGGTGATCCTGCCCAGCTCCGCGACGGCGAGTTCCCGGGCGAGCAGCAGCGGGTCAGGCCGCAGCAGCACGCCCAGCACGACCGCGGCCGCGGCGTAGGCGATGGCGGCCAGCAGGAACGGGCCGGCCAGCGGCGGGATCCCCCACGGTGCGACGGTCGTCCCGCTGAGCGCAGTGAGGTTCGGACCCAGCACCCCTCCGAGGGTGGTGGCCAGCAGCACCGTGCTGACCGCACGGCCACGCCGTTCCGGCGCGGCCAGGTCGGCACCGGCATAGCGGGCCTGCAAGTTGGTGGCCGTCCCCGCCCCGTAAAGGATGAGCGACCCGAACAGCAGCACGACGCTGCCCAACACCGCCGCCCCCACCACGCCCAGCGCGCCGGCCGCACCGACGCCGTAGCCGACCGTGAGACCGAACCGCCGACCGGCAGTGTCGGAGATGCGCCCCACACCCGCCGCCGCGGCCGCCGACCCGACCGTGTACAACGCGCTCGGCAACCCCGCCAGCGCAGTCCCGCCGAGCATCTCCTGCGCCAGCAGCGCACCCACGGTGATTCCGGCCGCCAGCCCTGCCCCGCTCAACACCTGCGCCGCAACCAGCACAACCAAGATCCGGCGCTGGTCAGGATGACGAGGCGGGGCCATAGCCATGTCCCGTCGAATCATGGCCGCCGAGCCCCGACATAGACGAACGGCTGGATCGCTCCTGCAGGTGTGTGATGCTCGGCGCGTCGGCAGACCCGGACATCCCAGCGCGGACCCAGCTCCGCGATCAGCGCGGCGGCATCCCAGCGCTGCACCGGCAGGCCGGAGCATTGCGCCGGCCCATCCGCGGCGAACGTGGCCATCACCAGCGCTGCGCCCGACGGCAGGGCATCGGCCAGCAGCTCCCGGTAGCGGCGGCGCTGCCGCTGCTCGGTCAGAAAGTGGAACACTGCCCGGTCATGCCACACCTGGAACTGCCGCGGGGGCGTCCAGGCGAGCAGATCCGCCTCGATCCAGCGCACCTCGTCGGCGCGTGGACCGAGGCGCTCGCGTGCCTTCTGCAACGCGGCCATGGAGATGTCCAGGGCAGTGACGTCGTAGAACCCGCGATCGAGCAAGGCGGCTGCGATCCCGGAAGCCCCAGCACCTACGTCGATCACGGCCTCGCCGGTGCCGACACCGAGTTCGTCCAACACCTGCAGCGACATGACCGGATCGGGCTCGTACCAGCTCGCTACGGCCGGATCCCACCTACCGTGCACAGACTCCCAGTGCGCCACGCCTCCGGTCACGACCTTCGCCACAACGACTGTTCTACACTATTCCATAGAACATTGGAGGATGAGATGAGTAGCCCGGCCAAGACCGAACTGTTCGAACGCGTCGCCCGCGTGGGCAAGGCCATGGGGCACCCCGCTCGACTGGAGCTGCTCGACCTGCTCGGGCAGGGCGAATGCCCGGTCGAGCCGCTCGCCGCCGCAGCCGGACTGCGCCTGTCGACCGCATCGGCACACCTGCAAGTGCTGCGCCGGGCCGGGCTCGTCACGACCCGCCGCGCCGGAACCAGCATCCGATACTCACTCGCCGGCGACGACGTCGCGACCCTCTACGCGGCCCAACGAGCCGTCGCAGCCGCCCACCTCGACGATCTCGAACCCGCGCGCCGAGCTTTCCTCGGCCTTACCACGAACGACCCGCAAACCGACCCCGCCGTCCAGGAGATCAGCCGCGAGGAACTCCTGCGCCGCGTACGCGACGGCCACGCCACCGTGCTCGACGTCCGACCGGCACGCGAATACGCCGCCGGCCACATCCCCGGCGCCATCTCCATCCCCGCCGACGAACTCGCCGACCGCTTCGCCGAACTCCCCACAGCAACAACCGTCGTCGCCTACTGCCGCGGACCACACTGCGTCCTGTCCTACGACGCGGTCCGACTACTCACCCAACACGGACGAAACGCCATCCGCCTGGTCGACGGCATGCCCGAATGGCGCCTGTCCGGACTCCCCGTCGCCCACGACCCCGCTGCCTGACCGCTGTCCTACCCCGCTCACTCAGGCCCTGCCTGAGCAGACAGAACTCGGGAACCGGTTGATCACCGCAAGCGCCACGGATCGCTCGAAACGGCCAGCGGTGCCGAGGTGTCCGCTGGAGCGGCCAGGTCACGTCGACGCCGTCCTCGGGTTGTTTGGCGCTGGACGGTGTCGTCGAAGAGGTACGCCGCATTGCGGCTCGTCCCGGGTGTGAAGGACGCGCGTAAGGTCACCGTGCCTGATCCAGACCTCGCCGCTCCTGCACGCCGGCGGCAGCCCGAGCGCCGAGGTCGTGCGTCCGTGCGCGGATGGCGGGTATTGCCTGGCGACGGCGATCTCGACGGCCGGATGACACCCGCTCGCTGATGTCCGCAGGGAAATGCCATCAGCGTGAGACTGGTCTTGCTGCCACCGCGGTGAGACAGCCGCGCCCGCAGGTCAGACATGATCGACATGCCATGGGTGCTGAGAACCTACACGTTTGAGGCGTTGGAGTCTCAGATTCGGTGGCGTATTCTCAGTGATCTTGGCATGCGGATGGCACACATGCGGCAGGTTCATTCTCGGACGCCGTCGCGATACATGATCGTCGCCAGTACCCGGCGGTGCGCATTGTTGTCAGGGAACAACTGCAGCTTGCAGAAGAGGCGATTGATGTAGCACTCGACGGTTTTCTCCGCGATATGCAGGTGCACCGCGATGGCCTGGTTGGACAGGCCTGCCGCGATCAGCCGGTGGACGTCGGATTCGCGCGCCGTGAGCATTGCATCTCCCATTTGCCTGGACCTGCGGCATGCGTTCCAGCGTTTCTGCAGCGCCTCGAGCTGCCCCGGCGGCCTGCTCGGCGTCCTCGTACTCAGAGCCCGGGCTCGAGCAGTGCACTCCCTCTCGCGGATGCGCCTATTGGATCCGGGACAGGCTCTTGCGGATCTGTCGCTTCATGCGGGCGCAGCGAAGGAGGTAGATCGGGTTCGGTGGTACCCAACCGAGCTGGCGGGCCCAGCCGAGGTCGTCGCGATTCGCCCAATGCTCGATGATCTTGCCGTCGCACATGTGGAACCAGTGCGACTCCGTGATGGCGAAGGTCTTCCCGGTCGGGGCGAAGGCGGCGTCGACATCGATATCGCCGTTGGTGCCGTCGGTGAAGAAGGCGAAGGGCCGGGTGTGTCTGCCGTGCATCGTGCAGTAGACGGTGACGGTGTCGGCTTCGGCGATGACGTCGTGGATCTCGTAGGACATGTCGTCGAACCCGCCGCGAAGCCAGGAGCAGAGTCGGTAGAGGGCCTCGGGGCCGGTGCCGCGGGCGTCGGGTGGCGCTGCACGGCGTTCTCGGGTGAACCCGTCGGGGTGGACGAGATCGTCGAACTCGGAGCGGGAGCCGATCGCCATGTGGTGGATGCTGCGTATGGCCAGGTCCTTCAAGTCGGTCGAGGTCGTGGGGGCCATCCGAACTCCAATCAGATACAGTCGGACTGTAAGTAAATTGTGAGGCTGAGGATGACGCAGGTCAAGAGGTCATATGACGCGTCGCGGCGCCAGGAGCGAGCGCGGGAAAGGCGACGCACGGTGATCGCCGCTGCGCGGGAGCTGTTCGAGGGCGAGGGGTTCCGCGCTACGACGATCGCGGCGGTCGCGGCGCGGGCCGGGGTGTCTGCCGAGAGCGTCTACAAGGGGTTCGGCACCAAGGCGGTGCTGGCGAAGGCCGTGTTCGACCAGGTCATTGCTGGTGATGATGAACCGGTCGCCGTTTGGGAGCGGCCTGAGCTGGTGGCGATGCGGGCCGAGCCCGATGTGCATCGCAAGATCGCGCTGTTCGTGGCGGCGCTCGTCGAGCGGGTGCAGCGCTCAGCCGGCGTGCAGATCCTGATCCGCGATGGTCGCCACGTCGACGACGGGCTGAGACCGGTATGGGAGGCGCTCTGCGCGGAGGCACTGACAGGGATGACGGTACTGGCAGGGCATCTGCTTGAGACCGGGCAGCTGCGGAGGTCCATCTCGGCGACCGAGGTGCGCGACCTGCTGTTCAACTACGTGGCAGTGGACCACTATGAACGGCTCGTGTTGGGCCAGCGCTGGCCGATCGAGCAGTACACCACGTGGTTGACGCGCGCCATCACCACTGCGCTCTGCCCGTTTCCGCTCATCGAGGAAACGTGAGGCTGATCCTGGTGTCATCGTGGTGGGGCAGCGCGGATCCGCAGGTCAACCAAGATCGACATGTCGCGCGCCTTGAGACGTTGCAGGACCAAGATCAATCAGGTAGACGATCATCGAGCGTGGGTGGACCGTCGCCCAATGCCGCGAACGCGGGCCGGAGAACCTCGATGATCTCGTCCGTGCTCACCGAGGTCAGGCCTCGCAGCGCGAGGAGGTCCCGGCCCAACCCGACGCCGAGCATGATCGACCTCATGACCGCGGCCCGCACCTCGCGATCGGCTCCGGACATCGCTGCTGCGAGCTTGTCGGCCTGCTCGTTGGCCGCCTGCTGTACCCGCGGGATCTCGTCCGGGTCGGTCAGCATCGCGCGGAGCGTGGGCAACGGCTCGTCGCTGGTGTCGATCAGTTTCAGCCGGAACGTGTCCAGGAGGAACGGGACCAGCTCGTCGGGGTCGGGGGCGAGCCGCATTGCGGCCATGAAGATGTCGCGCGGGGTGCCGAGTTGCTCGGTCACCTCCGCCGGGTCTGCCCCGGCCGCGATGGCGATGGTCTCGACCGTGGTGTCCGGCCCCCGCTCGATGAAGAGTCGGCGAGCCGCGATCAACACCCGTCGTTCGTCCACGCCACGAAGTTAGTCCCGTCATCGCTCTGCGGCGGTCGGCGCTCATGGCCGGAGGTACGTTCGGCAGATGATCGTCCCGGAGCCCGTGGTCCTGACGCGTACCGGCATCGTGCTCGAGCCGTTGCGGCGCGAGCACCGCGACGGGCTCGTGGCCGCCGCGACCGACGGGAAGCTCTGGGAGCTCTGGTACACGGCCGTGCCTGGACCCGGTGAAGCGGAGGCCTACATCGACACCGCACTCGACGGGCAGCGTCGCGGCACCATGCTGCCGTGGGTCGTGATCGACGACGCCACCGGCGAGGTGATCGGTACGACGCGCTACCACGACATCGACGCGGCGGTCGACCGGGTGGAGATCGGCTACACCTTCTACCGGGTGAGTCGCCAGCGGTCGCACGTGAACACGACGTGCAAGCTCCTGCTGCTCGGCCACGCGTTCGACAACGTGGGCTGCGCGGTGGTCGGCTTGCGCGCGGACGGCTTCAACTTCGACTCACAACGAGCGATCGAACGGCTCGGGGCGAGGAAGGACGGCGTGCTCCGCCACCACAGCCCCCGGCGCGACGGGACTGTTCGCGACACCGTCGTCTACAGCATCCTTGCGGCGGAGTGGCCCGACGTCCGCAGGCACCTGGAACTGCGGCTGGAGCGCGCCCGACATGCAGGAACCTGATGACCAGGCGTCGATCATATGCATTGGGCAGATCCTCGGAACGACCGTAACTTCGCCTGCATGACGATCACGCGCCAGCACCTCACCGTCGGCGAGGACGGCCAGCCGGTCCCGATCACCAACGACCCGGACGGCAACCCGTTCCCGCGGATCCCGGTCATCAGCTACGCGGTGACGCACGGCGACACCGTGCACCTCAGCGGGATCACCGCCCATCCGCTGGGTCCCTCGCGGGGCATCCGGGCCCAGACCCGGGAGGTGCTCGGGCGGATCGACGAGCTGCTCGCCGGAGCGGGCACCGACAAGTCGAAGCTGCTCACGGCGCAGGTGTGGCTCGCCGACATGGGCGACTTCAGCGAGCACAACCGGGAGTGGAACGCCTGGGTGGACCTCGCCAACCCCCCGGTGCGGGCGTGCGTGCAGGCGACGCTGATCCTCCCGGTGCTGCTCGTCGAGATCATGGTGACCGCTGCGCGCTGAGACCGTGCCCGTCGCTCAGCCCGGTTTGAAGAACGCGAGCATCCTCCGGCTGGCGTCCGGTGCCATCAAGATCTCCTGGATGTCCGCGGAGTCCCGGGCGGCGGCGGTCGTGCGTTCGTACATCTCCTTCTCGTACTCCGCGACGGCGGCGGGGACGTCGTCCGGGTGCGCGGCCAGGGCGAGCCCGAGCAGCGCGCCGTCGAGCAGCGCCATGTTGGCGCCCTCCCCGACCGGTGGCATCAGGTGCGCGGCATCGCCGACGAGGGTGACGTCGGGCCTCGACGGCCAGGTCAGGCCGATCGGGAGGGTGCTGATCGGCCAGAGCCGGATCATGTCGTCGGAGGCTGCGATCAAGGCGGTGAACCGCGGGTGCCAGCCGGGGAGCATGTCGATCAGCCGCGCCCTGGCGGTGGCCGGGTCGTCGAACGGGATCCCGCTGGTGGCGAACCAGTCCTCGGCGGTGTTGTAGAAGCTGATGCCGATGCGCACGCGGCCGTCGCCGTTGCGCTGCGCCGCCAGCGACTTCCCGTCGCCGAGCACCCAGTAGCTGCCGCGTCCGACCATCGCCGCGAGGTCGGGGTGCGTGCGGTCGATATCCGGGATGCCGATCTCGACGGCGTTCTGGCCGATGTGCGTGGGACGGGCGTCGGTGAGCATCGGGCGGACCCGCGAGTTCGCGCCGTCGGCCCCGACCAGCAGGTCGTACGTCGTGCTGCTGCCGTCGGCGAAGTGCAGCACGCCGTCGGCGGACGATTCGAATGTGTGCCCCCAGCGCACCGCACTCTCGGGGATGGATTCCAGCAGCAGGTCGCGCAGATCGGCCCGATCGACCTCGGGCCGGAGGAGCGGGGCGTCGTCGGGAGTGTCCTCCTGGAGCAGGAGGGTGCCGTCCGGCTCGAGAAGCCGCAGGTCCTGGCCCTCACCGCGGGCGATCGCGAAGAACTCGTCGATGAGCCCGGCCTCGCGCAGTGCCCGCTGGCCGGAGTGGATGTCGAGCATGCCGCCCTGACCACGTGCCTCGCGGGACGACTCCCGTTCGTAGACGACGGCGTTGATGCCGTTCACGTGCAGCACCCTGGCCAGCGCCAGGCCGCCCAGGCCGGCTCCGACGATCGCGATCTCCATGGTCACCCCTCGATTCACCGTATCGGTCAATACAGTGTATCAACACCAACGCTGTATCGTCGCCGCATGTTGGTGTGGGAGCGGCCGGAGCCGCCGGAACGGCCGACGCCGGCCCCGCTGAGCCGGGAGCGCATCGTCCGGGCGGCCGTCCGCCTCGCCGACGTCGACGGCCTCGACGCGGTGTCGTTGCGCAAGGTCGCCGCGGAGCTGGACGTCGGGCCGATGCGGCTGTACGGCTACATCGCCACCAAGGAGGAGCTGCTCGATCTGATGGTCGACGCCGTTCACTCCGAGATCCGACCGACCGGAGCCGGCTGGCGCGAAGCACTGAGCTCCCTGGCCGAAACCACCCGGCAGGCCGCCCGCCAGCACGAATGGCTGGCCGACCTGATCGGCGGGCGGCCCCAGCTCGGACCGAACACGCTGGCCGGCGGAGATGCCGTGCTGGCCGCGATGGGCGACATCGAGCTCGAAATCGTCGTGCCGGCGGTGGCCGCCGTCAACGCGTACGTGGTCGGCGCCGTACGTCGGGAGGTCGCCGAACGACGTGCCGAGCGGGTGTCCGGGATGGACAAGCACGAGTGGCAGGTCGCCTTCGGGCCCTACCTGCTGCGCACGTTCGCGACCGGCCGGTTCCCCGCGCTCGCCAGGATGGTCCACGACGGCCCGCACCTCGACCCCGACGAGACCTTCCGCACCGGCCTGCAGTTCGTCCTCGACGGCATCGAGGCGCGGCTGCCGCGTTAGGGTCGCGGTCCGCCTAGATCGAGGGAGGGGGATCTGTGCGGATCGCGATCGCCGGGCTGGCCACCAGTCACCCTTACACCGACGCCAAGACGCTCGCCGCGCACGCCGAGCTCGCCGTTTGGGAGCCCGACCGGGAGCGGCTGGCCCGCTTCACCGGCGAGCACCCGGGCGCGATCGTCTGCGCCGACCTGGCCGCGCTGCTCGCGACCGCACCGGACGGGGTGGTGCTGACGGTGCCGAACCCGCAGGTCCCGGCCGCGCTCGCGCAGGTGCTCGGGACCGGGCTGCCCTGCTTCGTCAACAAGCCGGCGGCCGCGACCCGTGCCCAGCTCGACGCGTTGGACGCGCTGCCGATCGGCGACCGCGTGTTGAGCAGCTCGGTGCTGCGCTTCGCGCCGGCGATCGCGGCGGCGGCGCTCGACCCGGCGCAGGTGCTGGCGGTGCGGGCGACCGTCCGCCACGACGTCGGCATGTGGGCCACCGGCTACAACCGTTGGCAGGACACCCCGGCCGAGGGCGGTGGCACGCTCGTGACGATGGGCGTGCACGGCGTCGAGCTGCTGGTGGCGCTGCTGGGGCCGGACGTGCGGCTCGTCGGGGCCGCGGGCGCGATCCGGCACCACCACGGCCTGCACTCGGAGGACACCGGGGTCATGGCGCTGCGGTGGGCGTCGGGTGTCGTGGGCACCGTCGAGATCATCGGCGTCTCGGCCGAGGAGGCCTACACGGTTGCCGTGCACCGGGCCGGCGGCACCGACACGATCGTCGTCGAAGGTGGCGACGAGCCGCTGCGCGGTCTCGGCTACGAGGGCACGATCGCGGCGTTCCTCGCCATGGTGGGCGGCGCGCCGAGCCCGGTCCCGTGGGTGCAGACCCGTGCTGTGCTGGAGGTGCTGGTCTCGGCCCGTGAGCACACGCGTTGACAGCCGTTCCGGCCCGCAGTTACGGTCTGGGCCGTAACTGGAACTGCGGGGGGAACGCGTGCGGACGACGGCGGAACTCGACGAGCGGCTCGCGCGCCCCGACCCGGCGCTCGTCGAGGACCTGGAGAAGCTCGACGGCGACATCCTGATCCTCGGCGCAGGCGGGAAGCTCGGCCCGAGCCTCACCCGGCTCGCGCTCAACGCCACCCGCGGCTCGCGCACGGTCACCGCGGTCTCGCGCTTCTCGGAGCCGGGCCTCGCCGACGCGCTGCGGGCGGACGGCGCGAACGTCGTCAGCGCCGACGTCGCCGACGATCAGGCCCTGCGGGCGCTGCCGGATGCGGCCAACGTCGTGATGCTGGTCGGGGCGAAGTTCGGTACGCAGGGCCGCGAGCAGGCGACCTGGTTCACGAACGCGTACCTGCCCGGCCGGATCGCCGACCGGTTCCGCGGCTCGCGCATCGCCGCGCTCTCCACCGGCAATGTGTACCCGCTCGTGCCCGTGACCAGCGGCGGAAGCGTCGAGGACGATCCGACGGGCCCGGTCGGCGACTACGCGATGAGCTGCCTCGGCCGGGAGCGGGTGCTGACGCACCTCGCCGAGACCCACGGCAGCCCGTTGGCGCTGATCCGCCTCAACTACGCCGTCGAGATGCGCTACGGGGTTCTCGTCGACCTGGCGCAAAAGGTGCTCGCCGGCACTCCGATCGACCTCGCGACCGGCCACGTGAACGTCGTGTGGCAGGGCTACGCGAACGCGGTGACCCTGCGCAGCCTGCTGCTGGCCGACGTCCCGCCGTTCGTCCTGAACGTCACCGGCCCCGAGCTGCTCTCCGTCCGGTGGGCGGCCGAGGAGCTCGGGCGGGTGCTGGGCAAGGAGCCCGAGTTCGTCGGCGAACCAGCCCCGACCGCGCTGCTCTCCAACGCCGCCCGGTGCCATCGGCTGTTCGGATATCCGCAGCTCACGCCGGGTGAGCTGATCGAGCACACCGCGCGCTGGGTGGCCGATGGCGGGCCGCTGCTCGGCAAGCCCACCAAGTTCGAGCGGCGTGACGGCCGCTTCTGATGATCAGCGAGACGAGCCCCAGCAGCACCGTGCCCGACCTGTTCCGCAACGGCATGGTCATCCCCGCCCACCCGCTGGCGCTCACCGCCGACCGCACGCTCGACGAGCGCCGCCAGCGGGCACTGACCCGCTACTACGTCGAGGCGGGCGCGGGTGGGCTGGCCGTCGGGGTGCACACCACGCAGTTCGCCGTGCACGGGACCGGGCTGCTCGCCCCGGTGCTGGAGCTGGCCGCGGAGACCGCGCGCGGGTACGACCGTCCGGTCGCCCTGATCGCCGGAGTGATGGGCACGACGGCACAGGCGGTAGCCGAAGCGGAGCTGGCGCGCTCGCTCGGCTACGACATGGTGCTGCTCAGCCCGTTGCGCGAGCTTGCCGAGGACGGGCTGGTCGAGCGGGCCCGCGCGGTGGGCGAAGTGCTGCCGGTGATCGGCTTCTACCTGCAGCCGGCGGTCGGCGGGCGGCCGCTGACCCGCGGCTTCTGGGAGCGGTTCGCCTCGGTCGAGGCCGTGGTGGGGATCAAGGTCGCGCCGTTCGACCGCTACCGCACCCTGGACGTCCTGCACGGCGTGGTCAGGGCGGGCCGGACGGCCGAGGTCGCGCTCTACACCGGCAACGACGACCACATCCTCGCCGACCTAGTCACCGCGCACCGCGTGGTCGTCGACGGCCGTGAGGTGGACGTCGAGTTCGTCGGCGGGCTGCTCGGCCAGTGGGCGGTGTGGGTGCACCG
Source organism: Pseudonocardia sp. TRM90224 (assembly GCF_021245725.1). GTDB lineage: Bacteria > Actinomycetota > Actinomycetes > Mycobacteriales > Pseudonocardiaceae > Pseudonocardia. The sequence goes on from NZ_JAJGSX010000003.1 coordinate 253,828, forward strand.
GGCGGTCGAGCTGCTGGCGCAGGCGCGGCTGGCGCGCGGTGGCGACGACGTCGCGATGCGGCGGCTGCTCTCGCTCGACGGGCACCTCACTGACGCCAACGCGGCGATCTTCGACTCGGCCAACGGCTTCCGCGGCTGCATCCCGGGCATCCACGAGGTGCTGCGCCGGCAGGGGTTGCTGGCCGGCCGGTGGTGCCTCGACCCCGCTGAGGAGCTGTCCCCCGGTCAGCTGGCCGAGATCGACCGGATCTGGGCGGCGTACCCGCGGCTGCGCGACGACGAGTTCGTCGCGGAGCGGCTCGCGACCTGGCTGGCCTGACGTGTCAGAGCGTCAGCCGGTACAGGGTGAGCGGACGACCACTGGACCCGCTGGTCAGGTTGCCGGTGCGCTCGGCGAGCCCGGCGAGCTCGAGGCGCTGCAGCATGCGGCGCGCCGTGCGTTGCTGGACGACCAGCCGATCGGCGATCTCCCGGGTGGTCAGCGGCTCGTCGCCGGCCGCGGCGCGGGCCTCCTGCAACTTCTCCAGCGTAGGCACCGAGAGGCCGACGCGGCGGGCGAGCAGCGCGAGGCTGTGTGCGCCGCCCGCGGCCCCCGTGATCGGCGCGGCCGGCGCCGACTCCAGCACGATGTCGGTGTCGGCCCGCAGCGAGAGCACGGCGGCGACGTCGCCGATGCGCCGGGCCCTGGCGAGCGCGCGCCTGGCCAGGCTCTCCGCCTCCGCGGCGCTGCGGCCCAGCCCGAAGCCGACACGCACGACGTCGCTCTGCTCGGCCAGCCGCGTGAGCATCGGCAGCGCGGTGAAGCCCGCCGTCGCGTCGTGCAGCGGGCCACGGGTCGTGACCAGCAGGTGCGTGCCCCCGCGGAACGCCGCGAGCGTGCCGCCCAGCGCCGCGGCCTCGCGCAGCAACCCGTCCTCGCCGGCCACCTCCACCAGCCCGAGCGCGATCTGGGCGTCCTCCTGCGCCTGCCCTTCCGCGGTCAGCAGCAGCTGGCGCAGCGCCACGCGCACCGAACGGACCGAGGGCACGAGCCGCAGGACGTGCATCTCGTCGCGCAGCGCGTCGCGCACCGAGCTGAGGCAGGTGACGACCGGGCGGGCGCCGCCGCGGCGGTGGAACGCGATCGCCCCCTCGGACGTCATCTCCCGGCGGTACGGCAGCGTGCGCAGCTCGCCGGTGGGCAGGCCCGCCTCGGTGAACGTGCTGATCACCTCGCCGGTGGCGAGCGTGTCGATCGACAGGCGCGAGACGTCGTGCCCCTCGTGCTGCAGCCGCACGAGTGCGCCCAGCAGCGTCGAGCCCGAGTAGTCGACGAACGCGGCGGGGCGGGTCAGCACGTCGGCGTCGCGGGCGAGCATGTACGGGACGATGCCGGTGAACAGCCAGCCCTCGACAGCGCCCGCCTGCGCCTCGACGATCGCCGGGGCGTGCGACTCGTGGTCGTAGTCGAGCCGCAGCGCGGTGACCCCGAGCTGCTCCTCGCACGTGGCCGCGACGTCGTCGACAAGATCGTGCGGCCCGACGACACCGATCACGATGCCCACCCGCGGCCTCCTCTCGTCCGGTATTTCGGTCGGGGCCGCAATCGTAGCCACTGAGGAGTGCGGATGGTCCTGCGGTTCCCGTCGATGGCCGATGCCGACGGCCGGACGCTCGGCGACGAGGAGCTTGCCGCCCTCGGCGAGGTGATCCGCTCGGGCATGCTCAGCTCGGTCTGGGGAACCGCGGCGCGTGCGCTGGAGCGCGAGGTCGCGCAGCTGTACGGCGCACGACACGCGATCTCCTGCAGCTCCGGCACCGCCGCACTCCACCTCTCGGTCGTCGCGGCCGCGCCCGAGCCGGGCGATGAGATCATCACGACCCCGATCACCGACTTCGGGACCGTGGCGCCCATTCTGGCGCAGAACGCGGTGCCGGTGTTCGCCGACGTCGACGCCGCGACTGGCGCGCTCGACCCGGACGCCGTCGCAGCGCTGATCGGGCCGCGGACCCGCGCGATCATCGCGGTGCACCTGTTCGGCGCCCCGGCGCCGGTTGCGGAGCTGCGCGCGCTCGCCGACGAGCGCGGCCTGGTGCTGATCGAGGACTGCGCGCAGGCGTGGCTGACCCGGGTGCCGGACGGGCGGCTCGCCGGCACCGCGGGCTCGGTCGGCACCTTGAGCCTGCAGCAGTGGAAGCACATCACGTGCGGCGACGGTGGGCTCGTGATCACCGACGACGACCGGCTGGCCAAGGCGATGCGCCTGTTCGCCGACAAGGGGTGGGACCGCGCGGCCGGTCGTTCGCACGAGACGTTCGGCCTCAACTACCGGATGACCGAGCTGCAGGCCGCGGTGGCGCGGGCCCAGCTGGCGAAGCTGCCCGCGGTCGTCGCCCGGCGCCGGGCGAGCGCCGAGGCGCTGCTGGCGGCGATCGACGGGCTCCCCGACACCGTGCTGCCGCGCCCCGACGGGCACGCGTGGTGGCTGTTCCCGCTGGTCCGCCCGCGCGGCGACGCGCCGCAGCTGGCCGCGCACCTGAGTGCCGCCGGGATCCCGGCCCGAGCCGGCTACCTGCGTGAACCGCTCAACCGGGCGCCCGTGTGGTCCGGGCCCATCTACGGCAGCTCGGCGTTCCCGCTCGACGGGGCGGCCGGCCCGACGTTGCCGTGCCCGCGCGCCGAGGAGCTGGTCGAACGCACGTTGCTCGTCATCGACTGGAACGAGAACTACACCGACGAGCACGTGGCGCTGATCGCGAAGGAGCTCAGGAGCTTCGCCTAACGGTCCGGACTCGGCCGTTGACCCACGAACGGGTAGCTCGATAGGTTTCGGTCCGGACCGGTATTCACCGATGATCGACCCCTGGGGGAGCCCGATGCGGAAGGTAGTGGCAGCCGGTCTCGCGGCCGTCTTGGGCGCGGTGCTCGCCGGGTGCGGTGGCGGCGCCGGCGACAGTGGCACGTCGACGGTGACGATGTGGATGTACCCCGTCATCGAGGACCAGGCGAAGAGCCGGGCCTTCTGGGACAAGGTCGAGAAGGACTTCGAGGCCGCGAATGCCGGCATCGACGTGAAGGTCGACCTGCAGCCGTGGGAAGGGCGCCAGGAGAAGGTCACCACGGCGCTGGTGTCGAAGAAGGGCTTCGACCTGGTCGTGCTCGGGCCCGACCAGATCCCGCAGTACGCGGCGCAGGGCACGATCGCCCCGGTCGACGACGTCGTCGCCGACGCCAAGGACGCCTTCCGGCCGAGCGCGCTGGCCGCGCTCACCACCGACGGGGCCCTGTACGGCGTCCCGATCTACCAGACGATCACGTCGCCGATCTTCGACCGGAAGGTCTTCACGGACGCGGGCGTCACGACGCTGCCCACCACCTGGGACGAGGTCAAGGCGGCCGCGCCGAAGCTCGCCGCCAACGGCGTCCCCGTGCTGATGTACCCCGGCGCCCCGGAGACGTCGCTCAACCTGAGCTTCTACCCGATCCTGTGGTCCTACGGCGGCTCCGTCTTCGCTCCCGACGGCAAGTCGGTCGCGTTCAACGGGCCGGAAGGCGTCCGGGCGCTGCAGATGTTGCTCGACCTGCAGGCCGCCGGCGGGCTCCCGGCGAACGCCGCGACCTTGACCAACGTCATCGAGGGTGGCCCGCTCAGCCAGGGCAAGAGCGGCTTCTACCACGCGGCGGCGAACATCGGCGCCGTCCAGCTGGGCGCGGCGCTCGGCCCGGAGAACGTCGCCGTCGGGCTGCCGATCCAGGGCACCAAGCGCGTGGCGTTCGGGATCCCGGGTGGGCTCGTGCTCGCAAAGGCGTCCAAGAGCCTGGAGGCGGCCAAGAAGTTCGCGGCCTACGTCGCATCACCCGAGGTCAGCGCGGCGCTGTCGAAGGAGTCGGGCTACTTCACCGCGCGCACCGACGCGAAGGTCGAGGGGCGCTCCGCCACCGCGACCGAGTTCGAGAAGTCGTTGGAGTTCGCGTTCCCCGGCGACACGCACCCGTTGGCCCGCCAGGTGATGACGCTGCTCTCTCCGGAGATCCAGGCCGCGCTGCAGGGCCGCAAGAGCGCGCAGCAGGCGCTCGACGACGCCGCGAAGCAGGCCGACGAGCAGCTCGCCGCCGCGCGCTGAGAGCAGGGAGCACGTGCGACACCGGTTGCGGGATCCCGTCGCGGGGCTGCTGTTCGTCCTGCCGATGCTGGTGCTGTTCCTGATCTTCAGGTTCGTCCCGGCGTTCGGGGCGGCCGGGATGAGCCTCACCGACTACAAGATCAGCGGCGAGTGGACGTTCACCGGCGTCGACAACTACGCCAGGCTGCTGCGCGACCCGATCTTCCTGGGCAGCCTGCGCGTGACCGTCGTCTACGTGGCGATCTACGTCCCGTTGACGGTGGTCGTCGCGCTGGGCACGGCGCTGTTGCTCAACTCGGTGATCTTCCTGAAGGGCCTGTTCCGGGGCATGCTCTTCCTGCCCTACGTCACCAGCTTCGTGTTCGCCGGCATCATCTGGCGCTGGATCTACGACTTCGACGGCCTGCTCAACGGCCTGCTGGGGTACCTCGACCTCGGGCCGGTCGGGTTCCTCGACGACACCGCGCTGGTGCTGCCCTCGCTGGCCGTCGTGCAGGTGTGGAAGGGCTTCGGGTACTCGATGCTGATCCTGCTCGCCGGGTTGAAGGCGATCCCCGAGTCGTACCTGGAGGCGGCCCGCGTCGACGGTGCGAGCGCGTGGCAGCGCTTCCGGCTGATCGTGTTGCCGCTGCTGCGCCCGGCGCTGTTCTTCGTGCTGGTCATCGAGACGATCGGGGCGTTCCAGACGTTCGACATGATCTACGTGATGACCGGCGGCGGGCCCTCGCGGGCGAGCTTCAACCTGATCTACGCGCTGTACGACCAGGGGTTCAAGTTCTTCGACCTCGGCTACGCCGCGACGATCGGGGTCGTGCTGTTCTTGCTGGTCTTCGTGGTCTCGATGATCCAACGCCGGTTCATCGACCGGAGCGCGGCATGACGCTCACCGCGGCACATCCCGCTGCCCCCACAGCGCCGGCGCCGACGCGGCGTCGGACGTGGGGCCGGATGTCGGGCCGCTGGCCGCTCGTCGCGCTGCTGGCGGTCGTGTCGATCCTGACGGTCAGCCCGTTCGCGGTGATGCTCGTGCTGGCGCTCTCCCCGCCGCGCGCGCCGACCGTGCCCCACCAGTGGCCCGACGCGCTGACGCTGGACAACATCGTCAGCACGCTCACGGCCGCCGGGTTCGTCAGCTGGACGGTGAACTCGCTGATCTACGCGGGCGTCTCCGTGGTCGTCATCCTGCTGACCGCGTCGATGGCCGGCTACGCGTTCGCGAAGAAGCGCTTCCCCGGGCGGGACGCGCTGATGTGGGCGTTCCTCGCGACCATGATGGTGCCGTTCCAGGCGACGCTCATCCCGCTGTTCGTACTGGTCTCGAGCCTCGACGGGGTCGACACGTTCTGGGGGATGATCGTCCCGACGCTCGCGAACTCGCAGGCGGTGTTCCTGATGCGCCAGTTCATCAGGGACCTGCCCGACGAGCTGTTCGAGGCCGCCAGGATCGACGGCGCGTCCGAGTGGCGGATCTTCTGCCAGATCGTCCTGCCGCTCACCCGACCGATCCTCGCGACGCTGGGGGTGTTCGTGTTCCTGTGGCACTGGAACGACTTCCTGTGGCCGCTCGTGGTCGCGCAGAGCGAGGAGCTGCGGACGTTGACCGTCGGGCTGACCTCGCTGCGGGGCGAGGAGTACCCGCTGGCGATGGTGATGGCGTCGGCGGCCGTCTCCGTGGTGCCATGCCTCGTGGTGTTCTTCCTGCTGCAGCGCTACCTGGTGAACAGCATCGCCTCGACGGGGTTCAAGTGAGGCCCGACCCGGCCGCCGAGCAGCTGCGCGACCGGCTGCGCGGCACGCTGATCGCGGCCGCGGCCACCCCGATGACCAGCGAGGCCGTGATCGACCTCGACGTCGTGGAGACCTACCTGCGTGGGCTCGTCGCCTCCGGTGCGGACGCGCTCGCGGTGCTCGCGCACACCGGCCGCGGCCCGTTCCTCTCTGCGGCCGAGCGGGCGGCGGTGATCGAACGGGCGGTCGCGGTGGGCGTTCCGGTGCTGGTAGGGGTCGGGGGCGGCGCGGATGCCGACGCACCCGCGCAGGCGCAGGTGGCCGCCGAGCTGGGCGCGTCGGGGGTGCTGGTCTTCCCACCACCCGGCGACCGGGTCGCGGCGCACGACGCGGTGTGGCGGGCCGCCGGCCTCCCGATGATCGCGTTCGACCTCTACACGATGCCGTGCCGCGCCGACGAGCTCGCCGCGGTGCTCGAACACCCCGGCGTGGCAGGGCTCAAGACGGCATTGCTGTCGGACGCGATGGGCTGCCAGCGAGCGATCGACCTGACCAGGGCGGCCGGGCGGCTCGCGATCACCGGCGAGGACCGCATGTTCGCGGCGTCGCTGCTCTGGGGCGCCGAGGCGGCGCTGGTCGGGATCGCCGCAGCGTCTGTCGGGACGACCGCGGCGGTGCTGGCGGCCTACCGCGACAACGACCTGCGGGCGTTCGAAAAGGCCTCCACCCGTCTGGACGCGCTGGCCAAACGCACCTTCAAGGACCCGATGGAGGGCTACGTGAGCCGGATGCTCCGCATAGCCGCCGAAGAAGGCCGCATCCCCGAAGCGCACGCCCAAGACCCGCACCGCCCGTAGCGTCGACAACGACGTTATGGCTGTTTTGAAACGTTCCAAGCAGCCAGAACGTCGTTGTCGACGGTGAACAGGGCGGCCGCGTTCTCCCACGCTATGCGGGCTTTTGCTTCGCGGGTCAGTCCTGCTGCCGCTACCGCGCCGAAGGCTGATGCCGGGTCGATCAGCGTCGAGTCGGTGCCGAAGAGCAGCTGTCGGGTGTCGACGCCGGCCACGACCTGCGCGATGCGGCCCGCGGGCGCGTGCGACCAGCAGGGTTCGAGGTAGAGCCGGTCGCACGAGCGGGCGGCCTCGATCGCGAACCGGTGGCCGTCGGCGCCCATGTGCCCGGCGATCGCCCGCAGGCCGGGGATGTCGAGGCAGGCCTGCGCCAGGTCGAGCACCGACGGTCCCCACGTGTGCACGAGCGCGGGGCAGCCGAACGGCGCGACCATCGTCAGCGCCTCACGCATCTGCGGTGACGTGAGCGGGGAACCGGTGTAGTCGGTGTGGATCTTGACGCCGACGAACCGGCCCGTCGGCAGGTACTCGCGCAGGTCGCGTTCACCGTCGGCGAGCCGGCGCGGGTTGACGGTCACGTGGCCGAACAGGCGCTGGCCGTCGAGCACGCCCGCCAGCGCCCGGTTGCCGGCCGGCGCGTCGTAGATCACCGCCTCCGTCGCCGAGACGATCGAGACGTCGATGCCGTACCGGTCCATGGTGGCGACGCTCGCGCGGGCCACGTCCATCGTGAAGAACCACGGGCCCCAGTGCGCGTGCACATCGATGATCATCCGAGCAACCTCCGGGCCGTACCGCCCGCGACGGCCGCGACCTGCTCGGCGTCGAGCCCGCCGGTGGCCAGCCGCAGCAGCGGGACGAGCGGTTCGTAGTGCGGTGCGCGCGAGCCGTAGAGCAACCGGTCGGCGCCGACGTGCGCGGCGACCGTCTCCAGCGCGTCGGGCGAGTTGAGCAGGCGGGTCGAGGTGTGGAACCCGGGCTCGTCGAGCGCGGCGACGATGAAGTCGCCCAGGTGGTAGAAGTGCGTGTCCAGGAAGACGACGGTGGCGCCGAGCCCGGCGAACGGTCGCCAGAACCGGCGCACGTCCCCGCCGGTCAGCACGGTCAGCCCCAACGCGACGGCCTTCTTCGCGACGTGGCGCACCGACGGGAAGCCGGCCTCGACGCCCTGCTCGTCGGGGAAGAGCCGGACGGCCCGCGCGCCCCGCTCGGCCACCCGCTCCAGCTCTCGGGCCGCGCCGATCGGGTCGCGCAGGTCCGCGACCGCCACCGGGACGAACGGTGCGCCCGTCGCGAGCATCTCGTCGTTGCCCGAACGCATGTCGAACAGCGCCGCACGCAGGTTTGCCGCCGCACCGGTCGCGATCCGGTGCGCGCCGAGCGTCGCCGCCACCGCGGCCGGGTCGCCCGCCGGTCCGTCGCGGTCGGGGAAGGCGCCGATGAGCACGTCGACGTCGAGCGTCACCTGCAGGTCGCCCACCAGCCGCCAGGCGTCGAACGGGTCCGTCATGCCTCGCATCATGCCATTACGGTCCGGACCCAAATCGTGTTAGCGTCCACGGCGTGCCGCGGAAGGTGATCGACGCCCACCGGCTCGCCGGGCCGGTGCCGTTCGACGACCTGCCCACCGATCCGCGTCCCGAGATGGAGCGCCTCGGCATCGATTCGGCGCTGGTCACGCACACGATCGGCCTCTACAGCGATCCGCAGGCCGGCAACGACGCGCTCGCGCAGCTCACCGACCCGCGGCTGATCCCCGTCCCGGTTGTTGTGCCAGGGGTGGCCGGGGCGGACGTCCACGCCGCAGGTGCGCGGCTCGTCCGGCTGTGCCCGCAGCGGCACCGGTTCGACCTGACCGGCCCGATCGCGCTGCGCACGCTCGGCGATCTCGGGGTGCCGGTCGCCGTCGACTTCGAGGAGACCTCGCCCGCCGAGCTGCGCACCCTCGCCGGGCACCTGACCGAGCTGCGGATGCTCGTCCTGAATCCCGGCTACCGGCACCTGCGGGCGCTCGCCGAGCTGCTGGCCGTCGCGCCGAACGTCTGGACGGAGATCGGCACCGTCAACACCGAGGGCGGCGTCGAGTGGCTGGCCGAGCGGTTCGGCGCGCAGCGGCTGGTGTTCGGCACCGGCGCCCCGGTGCTCGACGACTGCGGCCCGCGGTTCCTGCTCGACCACCTCGACCTGCCCCCGGCCGACGTCGACCTGATCGCGGCCGGATCGCTGGAAGGACTGTTGGAAGGACTGCCGGGGTGACGCTCGGGATGACGCGGCTGCTCGACGCGCACGGCCACGTCGGGTCGTGGCCGGACTTCCTGATCCCCGACCCGAGCGCCGAGGGGCTGCTCGCGATGATGGACCGGGTCGGCGTCACCACGATGGGCATCAGCCACCTGCTCGCCGTCGGGCCCGACGCGGTGGCCGGCAACCGGCTGGCCATGGAGATCGCCCGGCAGCACCCCGGCCGGTTCGGCGTGTGGCAGGTCTACAACCCGCACCACCGCACGCCCCTGAGCAGCACGGACGGCAGCTCCGATCTATGGGGCGTGAAGATCCACCCGGACGTGCACCGCTGCCGTCTCGACGACCCGCGCTACGAGCCCGTCTGGCAGCTGGGCCAACCCGTGCTCGCGCACGGCCAGACCGGCTCGCCGTGGAGCGATGCCGAGCAGTTCGCGACGGTCGCCGCGCGCCACCCGGACGTGCCGCTGCTGATGGGCCACGTCGGGCTGTTCCCGGACGGCTTCGACCGGGCGGTGCGGCTGGTCGCGGACCTGCCGAACGTCCTGCTGGAGGTGTGCGGCTCGAAGATGACCGGCCGGTGGCTGGCCCGGCTGGTCGGGCTCGCCGGGGCCGATCGGGTCGTCTTCGGGTCCGACGCCTGCTTCCTCGACCTGCGCATCGGCGTGGGCCGGCTGCTGCTCGCACCGCTCTCGGACGCCGAACGCGCGGCGGTCGGGCACCACAACCTCGCACAAGTGCTGGGGCTCGCATGACACTCGCGCTGGACGGCGGCCGGCCGGTCCGCACGGATCCCTGGCCGTCGTGGCCGCCACCGCTCGACCCCGCCCAGCGTGCGCTGGTGACCGCCGTGCTCGAGAGCGGGCAGTGGGGAGCGACCCAAGGCGGGACCGTAGTGGCCGACCTCGCCGCCGCCATGGCGGCGCAATCGGGCGCCCCGCACGCCGTCGCGACGGGCAACGCCACGCTGGGGCTGTTCGCGGCGTTGCGCGGGCTCGGGGTCGGGCCCGGCGACGAGGTTGTCGTTCCTGCCTACACGTTCGTCGCGTCGGCAACCGCGGTGCTGCTCGCCGGCGCCGTCCCCGTCGCGGTCGACGTGGACGCCACCGACCTGCACATCTCGCCGGCCGCGGTCGAGGCGGCGCTCACCGCCCGCACGGCGGCGATCATGCCCGTGCACCTGGCCGGCAGCCCGGCCGACATGGACGCGATCTGCGCGGTTGCCGCGCGCAACGGGTTGGCGGTCGTCGAGGACGCCGCGCAGGCGCACGGAGCCGCGTACCAGGGGCGTCCGGTCGGTGGCATCGGCGACGCCGGGGTGTTCAGCTTCCAGTCGAGCAAGGCGATGACCGCGGGCGAGGGCGGCATGATCATCTGCCGGAACCCGGACGTCCACGAGGCGATCTGGTCGGTCTGCAACCTCGGCCGCGTGCCCGGCGACGCCTGGTACGGGCATCCGAACCTGGGCTGGAACCTGCGGCTCACCGAGATCCAGGCGGCGCTGCTGCTGCCGTGGCTCGACCGGCTCGACGCCGAGCTGGACCGGCGCGCCGCCTTCTGCGCAGCAGTCGAGCAGTCGCTGGCCGGCCTCGCGGTGAGCGTCGTGCCGGCCCCGGCCGGGACGACCCGCGACTCGCGCCACCTGCTCATGCTCCGCCTGCACGATCCGGTCGACCGCGAGTTCCTGCTCGCTGCGATGGCGGCCGAAGGCGTTCCGCTCGACGGCGGCTACCGGCCGCTCTCGACGTTCCCGGCGCTGGTCGCGGCCGGCGCCCGCGCTGAACCAGCGCCGACGGCGGCCGACGCGGCGCAAGCGGTCGTCTGGGTGCGCCAGCCGATGCTCATGGACGAGCCGGAGCGGGCCGGCGACGTCGCCGCGGCGCTGGCGAAGGTGCTCGCCTCGCCCAGAGCCCACCGCATCGAGCCGCAGGTACCAGCCTGAAGGGACCCTTAAAGCAACCTGAAAGGCAGGTCATGGTTGTCTGAACGGGGCAGGTCGATGTTGTGGGCTGCTTAGGCTGGTTCATTGATGTCTCGTGAGCCGTACCACGGTGGTGCACCTGCGGAAACGACCTTTCCCGCCTCGTTCGCGCAGGAGCGGATCTGGCTGGCCGACCAGGCGGATCCCGGCTCGCCCATCCATAACGTGCACTGCGGCGTGCGGGTACCGGGAGCCGACGCACGGGACGTCCTCGACGCGCTGCGCGCGGTCGTCGCCCGCCACGAGGCGTTGCGCACCACGCTCGAGCTGACCGACGGCGGTGTCGTCCAGATCGTGCATCCCGCGGTGCCGATCGACGCCCCGGTGCATGACCTGCGCACCGATCCGGACCCGGAGGTGCGGCTGCAAGAGCTGGCGGCCGACCTGGGCGCGCGGGCGATCCCGACCGGGAGCGCACCGCTGTGGCGGGCCCGGATCGTCCGGATCGGCGAGGCGGAATGGGCCGTGCTGCTGGTGGTCCACCACGCGGTGTTCGACGCTGCGTCGTGCGTCATCGTGCAATGCGAGCTGGCCGAGGTGTGTGCGGCACACGCGGCTGGTCGAGCGCCGAACCTCCCGCCGCTGCCCGTGCAGTACGCCGACTACGCGGTGTGGCACCGGTCGCTCCCGGTGGACGCGGGGTTGGCTTTCTGGCGTTCGCGGCTGGCGGGGCTGCCCCTCCTGCACCCTGTCCCGACCGACCGGGCGAGGCCGGCGCAGCTCGACGACGCCGGCGCCGAGGTGCGGATGGCGCTGCCCAGCGGTCTCGCCCGTGCGGTCGACGAGCTGGCGAGCGCACGTTCGGCCACGCCGTTCACCGTGCTGCTCGCCGCCTACGCCGCCGTGCTCGCCCGCCACGGCGGCGATCGGGACGTGACGGAGCTGGCGGTCGGGCTGACGGTCTCCGGCCGCGATCGACCCGAGCTGGCCGGCGTGGTCGGGATGTTCGTCAACCAGGCCGTCGCGCGCATCGACATCGGCGGGGATCCCAGGTTCGGCGAGCTGGTCGCGCGGGTGCGCGCCACCGTGTTGGAGGTCATGGAGCACGGGCAGGTGCCCTTCCAGTCGGCAGTCGATGCGGTCATGGCCGGCCGCGACCCCGGCGTGCAGCCGCTGCACCAGCTCGGTTTCAACCACATCCCCGAGTCCGGCATCGAGCCGACCCCGGTCACGGCATCGCGCGACGACCTGGAGATGGACGTCAGCCGGACGGAGGTGCGGCTGCGCTACCGCACCGCGCTGTTCGACCGCACGTCCGCCGAGGCGATCATGCGCCGGTACGTGCGCTTCCTGCAGCAGGTCGTGGCGCATCCCGAGCGGCGGATCGCCGAGGTCGATCTGCTCGGCCCGCGGGACCGCGAGCGGCTCGCCGCCTGGAACGCCACCGCCACCGCCTTCCCGGACACCGCAACCGTGCACGGGCTCGTCGAGCGCCAGGCCGCGAGCAGCCCGGATGCCATCGCGGTCGTGGCCGCTGGTGGGGGCACGCTGACCTACCGCGAGCTCGACGAGCGGGCGAACGCGATCGCGCACCGGTTGACGAGGCTCGGCGTGCGCCCCGGCGCCCCGGTCGCGGTGCACCTGCAACGCTCGCCCGACCTCGTGGTGGCGTTGCTCGGGGTACTGAAAGCGGGCGCGGCCTACGTCCCGCTCGACCCGGGGTACCCGGCGCAGCGGCTCGACTTCATGCTGGCCGACTCCGGCGCGGCGGCGGTGATCACGACCGACGCCGGGCTGCCCGGCACGGCGGTGCGCCTGGACCCGCGGGACGTGACGGGTGCGCCGACGGGCCCACCGCGCAGCGTCGCAGACCCGGACGACCCGGCCTACCTGATCTACACATCCGGCTCGACCGGGCAGCCGAAAGGCGTGCCCAACCTGCATCGCGGCGTCGTCAACCGGCTCGACTGGATGCAGCGCACGTACCCGCTGACCGGCACCGACGCCGTCCTGCAGAAGACCCCGATGAGCTTCGACGTCTCGGTGTGGGAGTTCTTCTGGCCGCTGATCTGCGGGGCCCGGCTCGTGCTGGCCCGGCCTGGCGGCCACCAGGACCCCACGTACCTGCGCGAGGTGATCGCGGAGGAGCGGATCACGACCGTGCACTTCGTGCCGTCGATGCTCACCGCCTTCCTCGAGGGCCCGGCACTCCGGCTGCCGCACCTGCGGCAGATCTTCTGCTCCGGCGAGGAGCTGCCGGTGCGCACCGCCCTGGACTGTCTCGACGCGCTGCCCGACGCCGAGCTGCACAACCTCTACGGACCCACCGAGGCAGCGGTCGACGTCACCGCGTGGCACTGCACCCGGGCCGCGCTCGACGGGGCGGCGCGGGTGCCGCTCGGTCGCCCGATCCAGAACCTGCGCATCCGCGTGGTGGAGGGCAACGGCCGGCCGGCGCCGATCGGCGTGCCCGGCGAGCTTGTGATCGCGGGCGTCGGGGTGGCGCCGGGCTACCACCGCCGGCCGGAGCTGACCGTCGACCGGTTCGGGACCGATCCGGACGATCCCACCGCCCGGACGTACCGCACCGGCGACCGCGCGCGGTGGCGGCACGACGGGCAGCTCGACTTCCTCGGCCGGCTCGACGACCAGGTGAAGATCCGCGGCGTGCGCATCGAGCCCGGCGAGGTCGCCGCGGCGCTGCGCACGCGGCCGGGGGTGCGGGACGCCGCGGTGGTCGCGCGCCCCGACAGCACCGGGCAGCTGCAGTTGGTCGGCTACGTCGTTCCGCCCGCCGCGGCACGTGACCTGCAGGGCCTGCGCGACGTGCTGCCGGCCCACCTGATCCCCACCGCGGTCGTCGGGCTCGCCGCGCTGCCGTTGGGCCCGAACGGCAAGCTGGATCGTTCGGCGCTGCCGGCCGTCGCCCCGGAACGGGCCGCGGAGCGTCCGCCCGTCGCGCCGCGCACGGAGATCGAGCGCCTGCTCGTCGAGCTCTGGACGGCGCTGCTCGGGCCGGTCGGGATCGACGACGACGTCGTGGACCGGGGAGCGCACTCGTTGTTGGTCGCGCAGCTCGCGGCGCGGATCGCGCGCGCCGCACCGGGGCTGCGCCGGTTGGGTGTGCTCGATGTGTTCGCCCGTCCGACGGTGCGCGCGCTCGCGGCGTTCCTGGAGTCGGCCGACCCGGCAGCGGCCCGGCCGCTGCTGCACGAGCTGACCCCACCGGTTGCGACGCCGGCGCTGACCTGCGTCTGCGTGCCCCACGGCGGGGCGAGCGCCGCAGTGTTCCGCCCGCTCGCCGCGGCGTTGCCGCCCGGCACCCGCCTGCTCGCGGTCGAGGTCCCCGGCCACGACGTCGGCGCGGGGGCGGAGCCGCTGCCCTTCGCGGAGCTCGTCGAGCAGCTGGGCGAGCAGGTGCAGCGCCAGGTGGACGGTCCGCTGGCGCTGTACGGGCACTGCTCCGGCAGCGCGGTCGCCTGGGGAGTGGCCCGCCACCTGCGGGAACGCGGCCGCGTGGTGGAGGCGGTGTGCTGTGGCGCGTACTTCCCGATGGCTAAGTGGCGCAGCCGGATCGACGCGACGCTGCGCGCCGGTGCGCGCGACCGGGTGCTGCGGGAGCTGGGCATCGAGGTCGGCGGGTTCGGCGAGGACGAGGTCGCCCGGATGCTCGCCACCATGCGCGCCGACGCGCAGCTCGCCGAGGACTACTTCGCGCAGCTGCTGACCGATGGCGTGCGGATCGACGTGCCGGTGCTCTCGATCGTCGGCTCGGCCGACCCCATCACCGACGGCTACCGGGAGCGGCACCGCGAGTGGGCGGCGCTCGCCGACACCGTGCAGCTGGAGGTGCTGGACGAGGCCGGCCACCTGTTCCTGCGCTCGCGCCCCCAGGAGCTGGCCGCCGTGCTCGCCACCGCGGGTTCGGTGCATCGCGGCGTTCGAGGGGGTGCACGGTGAGCGAGCTGGCCTTGCTGCGCGACGCGGTGGCGGCGGCCGACCCGGCCCGGGTGGCCGTGCGCAGCAACTCGATCGAGCTGACCTACGGCGTGGTGCGTGCGCTGCTTGCCGAGCCACGACAAGACGACGCGGAACCCGAGCTGCTGCCGGTGACCGGCAGGGTGTTCGACGTCGTCGCGCTGCTGCGTGCCGCGGCCGCCGGACGGCCGGTGCTGGTGCTCGACGGGCACGCCACCGCGTGGGAGCGCGACCGGGCGAGCGCGCTGTTCGCCCCGACCGGGCCCGCGGTGGGGCTGTGCACGTCGGGGACGACCGGCTTGCCGAAGGTTGTCGTCACCGACTGGCCCGACCTGCTCGCCAACGCAGAGCGGTTCGCGCGTGCTGCCGGGTTCGGTGCCGACGACGTGCTCTGGTGCGCCACGCCGATGCACCACCGCTACTGCTTCGCCGGCGGGTTGCTCGGCGGGCTGTGCGTCGGCGCGACGGTGGTGCTCGGTGCGGATGCCGGTCCGTCCGCGTTCGCCGCGCAGCTCGTGGAGCAGCGCGCGACCGGCCTGCTGTCGGTCCCGTTCCTCTACACCTGGTACCTGCGTGAGTTGGATCGCGACCCCGGGCTCATGCAGCGCTGGTCGTTGCGGCGCTGCATCGCGGCGGGCTCGCCGCTGCCGGCCGAGGTCGCCGACCGCTGGCTGCGCCGCACCGGGCTGCCGCTGCTGTCGCACTACGGCGCCACCGAGGACGGGCAGATCACCATCGGCACCGGCGAGCCCGGCGAGGGTGTGGGCCGGGTGCTCGCGGATCGCGAGATCCGGATCGACCCGACGGGTGAGGTGCTGGTGCGCCGGGCCGGTACGGGTGGGTGGCGGGCGACCGGCGACACCGGCCACCTCGACGAGCGCGGCAACCTGCACCTGGTGGGGCGGCTCGGCGACCGGCTCAACATCGCGGGCCGCAAGGTCGACCCGGTTGAGGTCGAGGACGTGCTGAAGGCGCACCCCGCGGTGTCCGACTGCGCCGTCGCGGCGCTGCCGGGCCCGGCGGGTGACGAGGTGGTGGCGTTCGTCGTCACCGTCGCCGACGTGGCCGATGCCGAGCTGCGCCGCCACCTCGCGGCCGTGCTCTCGGCCTACAAGCTGCCGCGACGGCTGGTGCGGGTCGCGGAGGTGCCGCGCTCGCGCACCGGGAAGGTTCGTCGCGGCGCGCTCGTCGCCGGCGTTGCAGCGGGCACGGCGGCGGACCCGGGGGGAACCCGATGAGCAGTTCGAACGCGGAAATGGCGCCGATCGCGGTCGTCGGGCTGGCCGGCCGGTTCCCCGGCGCCGCCGACGTCGCCGAGTTCTGGGACGCGCTGCGGGCCGGCCGCGACCTGATCACCGACTTCGACATCGCCGCCCAGCGGGCGCTCGGCGTGCCGGAGGACGTGCTCGCCGACCCCCGGTTCGTCGCGGCCGCACCGGTGCTGGCCGGCATCGAGGAGTTCGACGCCGCGCTGTTCGGGTTCACCCCGCGCGAGGCCGAGCTGCGCGACCCGCAGCACCGGCTGTTCCTGGAGATCGCCCACACCGCGCTGGAGCACGCCGGGATCGACCCGGCGCGGCCCGGCGGGCGGATCGGGGTGTTCGCGGGGGTCAAGGACAACGACTACCTGGCGAAGGTCCTGCGCTCCGATCCCGGCCTGGAGGAGCGGGTCGACGGCATGACGCTCGGGGTCGCCAACGACCACGACTTCGTCTCCACGATCACCTCCTACACCCTGGACCTGCGCGGACCGAGCTTCACGGTGAACAGCGCCTGCTCGACGTCGCTGGTTGCGGTGCATCTCGCCGCCCGCGCGCTGGCCGCGGGCGACTGCGAGATCGCGCTGGCCGGGGCGGCGTCGCTGGAGATCCCGCAAGGCCGCGGCTACCTGCACCGCGAGGGCGGGGTGCTCTCCCCCGACGGGCACTGCCGGCCGTTCTCCGCCGACGCCGCCGGCACCGTGTGGGGCGGGGGCGCGGCGGCGGTCGTGCTGAAGCCGCTCGCCGCGGCACTCGCCGACGGCGACACCGTGCACGCCGTGCTGATCGGCTCCGCGCTGAGCAACGACGGCGCGGGCAAGGCCGGGTTCACCGCGCCCGGCGAGGACGGCCAGGTCGCGGCGATCGGGGCCGCGCTCGCCGCGGCGGGGGTCGACCCGCGCAGCGTCTCCTACGTGGAGGCGCACGGCACCGGCACCCGGATCGGCGACCCGGTCGAGGTCGCCGCGCTCACCCGGGCCTACAGCGCCGGCGACGATCGGCAGTGGTGCCTGCTGGGTTCGGTCAAGAGCAACGTCGGGCACCTCGTGGCCGCAGCCGGCATGGCCGGGCTGGTGAAGACGATCATGGCGCTGCGGCACGAACTGATCCCGGCGACGCTGCACGTCCAGCGGCCGCACGAGCTGATCGACTTCGCGGCGAGCCCGTTCCGGCTCGCCACCGCCGCCACACCGTGGCCGCGGGAAGCCGGCGCACCGCGCCGGGCCGGCGTCAGCGCGTTCGGCATCGGCGGGACGAACGCGCACGTGCTGGTGGAAGAGGCGCCGCGGACGGCGCTCCCTGTCATGCCGTCAGCGCCGCGGCAGCTCCTGCCGGTCTCGGCGGCGACCGGCGCGGCCCGCGACCAGTCGCTCGCCCGGCTGGGTGCGCACCTGCTCGCCCGGCCGGAGCTCGACCTCGCCGAGGTCGCCAGCACGCTGCAGCTCGGACGGGCCCAGCACGCTCACCGGGCGGTGCTCGTCGCCGGCGACACCGCGGACGCCGCGCACGCGCTGGTGGCGAACGAGCGCGGCCGGGTCCGCGTCGCCCGCGTCCCGGACACCCCGCCGCGGGTCGCGCTGCTGCTCACCGGGCAGGGCGCCCAACACCCCGGTATGGCGGCCGGCCTGTACGACCACTGGAACGCCTACCGCGCGGCGTTCGACGAGTGCGCCGAACTGCTCGCAGAGCCGCTCGGTCGCGACCTCCGCGACGTGCTGCGCACCGCGTCCGACGACGACCTCCGCCGCACCTGGCTGACCCAGCCCGCGCTGTTCGCCGTCGAGTACGCGATGGCGCAGCTGTGGCGGTCGTGGGGCGTCGAGCCGGCGGCCGCGATCGGGCACAGCGTCGGCGAGCTCGTCGCGGCGACACTCGCCGGCGTGTTCACGCTGCCCGACGCGCTCACGCTGGTCGCAACCCGCGGGCGGCTGATGCAGGAGATGCCGCCGGGCGCGATGCTGGCCGTTGCGCTCGACGAGACCGTGGTCGCGCCGGACCTGCCGGCGGAGCTGGCCGTGGCGACGGTCAACGCCCCCGGCTCCTGCGTGGTCGCCGGTCCTGCCGAGGCCGTCGACGAGTACGCGGCAGGGCTCGCCGTCCCGAGCACCCGGCTGCGCACCTCGCACGCGTTCCACTCGGTGATGATGGAGCCGGCCGCGCAGAGCTTCGTCGCAGCCGTCGGCGACGTGCCGCGAGCGGCCCCGCGGATGCCGTTCCTCTCCAACGTGACCGGCGACTGGATCACCGACGAGCAGGCCACCGACCCCCACTACTGGGGCCGGCACGTGCGCGAACCGGTCCGCTTCGGCGCCTGCGTCGCGACCCTGCTCGGATCGGGTCCCGACGGTTGGGCACTGGTCGAGGCCGGCCCGGGGCGGACGCTCACCGATCTCGCCCGGCGCGCGCTCGGGCGCGGCGCCCCGGCTCCGCTGTCGACGCTCGCCCCCGGGACGGCAGCCGACCCGGCGCGGGACGTCGAGTCGGCGTTGAGTGCGCTGGGCGAGCTGTGGATGCGCGGTGTGTCGATCGACTGGTCGACCGTCGCTGCGCCGACCCGGCGCCGCATCCCCCTGCCCACCTATCCCTACCAGCGGAAACGGCACTGGTTCGAGCCGCCGGCCAGGTCCGCCGGTACTGCCGGTACTGCCGGTACTGCCCCGGCTGCGCCGCGGACGGGCCCACTGGCCCCGGACGAGCGGTTCACCGTTCCGGGCTGGACGCAGGCGGCGCCCGTCATCGGTGCGCCGCGGCCGACGGGTCCGCTGCTGGTGATCGCCGAACCGGGCAGCGCCGGCGACGAGCTGGCCACCCGGCTGGCCGGCGACGGCGCAAGTGTGGTCCGGGTGCGCTCGGGCGCCGGGTTCGAATGGCCGTCGGCCGCCGAGGTCGTGGTCAACCCCGCCGAGCGCGACGACTGGATCTGGTTGTTCGACGCGCTCGCCGAGTCCGGGGCGGCGCCGCGACGGATCGTCGACGCGAGCGGGCTCGGCGGGGGCAAGCTGGGGACAGACGGCGCGAGCACGAGCCTGCTGCGGCTGGTCGCACTCGGGCAGGCGCTCGTGGCCCGCGCGGAGCAGGCGGAGCTGGTCGTGCTGACCGCCGGAGCGCAGGACGTGCACGGCGACGACCTGACCCGCCCGGAGCTGGCCGTCGTCGCCGGGCCGTGCCGGACGCTGCCGCTCGAGTCGGCGGTGATCACGTGCCGGCACGTCGACGCGCTGGGCGCCGGCCCGGAGGTGATCGCCGCGGAGCTGGCGGCGCCCGACGCGGAACCGGTGGTCGCGCTGCGCGGGCGCAGGCGCTGGGTGCCGACGACGCAGCAGGTGCGGCTCGGCGGCGGCGACCCGGCCGGCGACCCTGCCGCCGGGCTGCGCCCGGGCGGGGTGTGGCTGGTCACGGGCGGGTTGGGCGGCGTCGGGTCGGCCATCGCCGAGCACCTGGCCAACCGGTCGGCCGCCCGCGTCGTGCTCGTCGGCCGCACCGTCGATCCGGACGCCGCGGCAGACGCGCAGCAGCGGATCAGCGCGGCCGGCGGCGAGGCGCTGGTGGCCGCCGCCGATGTCACCGACCGCACGGCGCTCCGGACGCTGCGCGCAACCGTCGAGGAGCGCTTCGGTCGGATCGACGGGATCGTGCACGCCGCGGGGGTGCCCGGCAGCGGGCTGCTGGAGCTGACCAGCGCGGCCGACGTGGCTCGGGTGGTCGCACCGAAGATCACCGGCACGCTCGCGCTCGGCGAGGTGTTCGGCGACCTCCCGTTGGACGCCTTCGTGCTCTGCTCGTCGGTCTCCGCGATCACCGGCGGGGTCGGACAGGTCGACTACGTCGCGGCCAACGCCTTCCTCGACGCGTACGCGGCGAGCCCGTCGCGCCCGATCGAGCGAACCGTCTCGATCGGATGGGGCGCCTGGCTGGACACCGGGATGTACGCCGCCTGGCGCGACGGGACGCGCCCGCACCGGCACCCGTGGCTGCGCACCCGGCGCGACGAGCCCGACGGTGCCGTCGTGCTCGCCGGGGAGCTGCGCTCCGACATGTGGGTGCTCGACGAGCACCGCCTCGACGGCGTGGCGGTCCTCCCGGGCACGGCGATGGTCGAGCTGCTGCTCGCCGGCCGCGCAGCGGTGGCCGGGGCGGGCCCGGCCGCATTGCGGAACGTGCGGTTCATGGCGCCGCTGGCGGTGGCGGACGACGGATCGGTCCGGGTCGAGGTGCGGGTCGAGCCCGGCGCCGCGGGCGAGTGGGCGATCACGCTGTCCAGCACGGACGGAGTGGCTGTGCGGCACGCCGTCGCGATGTCGGTGGAGCCGCGGCCGGCCGGCAGCACCCACGTCGTGCCGGGCGCGGGTACCGGCCCGGCCCGACCGCCGTTCGACGAGCCGTGGCTGGAGTTCGGGCCGCGCTGGTCGAGCGTGTGCGGCGTGGCGAGCATGTCGGGTGCGCAGGTCGCCGAGCTGCAGGCGCCCGAGGTGGTGGCCGCCGAGCTGGCTGCGTTCACCGTGCACCCCGCGTTGCTCGACGCCGCGCTCGCGGCCGGTGCACCCGGTGACCAGGAAGGCCGGTTCCTGCCGTCGGGGTACAACCGGATCGACGTGCACGGGCCGCTCCCCGCCCGGCTGCGATCCGTGCTGCGACCCAGCCCGGTTCCGCCGGGTGCTACGGCCGACGAGACCGACGAACGTCGGATCGACGCGGTGCTCGTCGACACCGATGGCCACGAGGTTGTGCGGGTCGAGGGGTTCACGCTGCAGCGCGCTCAGGGGCGGACCAGCGCGCCTGCTCCCCGCTCGGTCGACGCGCCGGGGATCCGGCCGGCCGAGGGAGCCGAGGCGCTGCGTCGGGTGCTGGCCGCCGGAATCGGCCCCCACGTGCTGGTCAGCGCGGTGCCGCTGGAGGAGATGCGGGCCGGGTTGCGGCCGGAGCCGCCCCCGTCGAACGACAGCGCGCAGGATGTCGTGGCCGCGCCGGCCGAGCGGGACGGTCTCGAACCGTACATCGCGCCGCGGACGGAGCTGGAGCGGCAGCTGGTCGCGCTGTGGTCGGAGGCGATCGGGGTCGGCGAGATCGGCGTCGACGACGACTACTTCGGTCTCGGCGGCAACTCGATGGCCGGCGTGCACCTGCTGTGGCGGGTCGGTGAGACGCTCGGCGTCACGCTCACGATGCGCACCTTGTTCGACGCGCCGACGGTCGCCGGGATGGCGGCCGCGGTCGAGCTGGCCCAGGCGACGGGAACCGCCGCGCCCGCCGCGTCGCCGATCACGATCCTGCCCAGGTGAGCCATGTTGCGATGGTCGTGGCGCCGCTGCACGGGCACGTCAACCCGGCGCTCGGCACAGCGGCCGAGCTGGTGCGCGGCGGGCACCGGGTCACGCTGCACCTCCCGCCGCGCTTCCGTGCCGCGGTGGAAGGGGCCGGCGCCGACCTGAGCGCGGGCCCCGATCCCCCGCTGCCGTCGTGGGCGGCCACCGACAACCCGCTGGAACGGTTCGCCGGCGTGCCGGCCGTGCTCGCGGACGCGGCCCGCACCGTGGTGCCGCACGTGCTGGAGGCGCTCGCCGCGGACCCGCCCGACGTGCTGGCCTACGACCAGCTCAGCGTCGCCGGGCGGCTGGTCGCCGATCGGGTGCCGGGCCGGGTCGTGCAGCTGTGCACGTCGTACGCGGCCGGCCCGGCGTGGTCGCCGTGGCGCACACCGGAGTTCGCGGCGGTACCGCGCCTCGCCGCAGCAGGACGGGCGTGGGCAGCCGCCGTCGCCGAGCTCGCCGAGCGGTGCGGGACGCCGCGGCTGGAGGTGGCCGACCTGCTCGCCGGGGCGGAGCGGCCCACCGTGGTGTTCGTGCCCCGGGTGCTGCACCCCGCTGCCGCGACCTACGGCGAGCGGTTCCACTTCACCGGTCCGGCGCTGCGCCCACCGCCGGCGGGGGAGGCCGCCGAGCTCGACGAGCTGGACCTCCCGGCCGATGGCCCCGTCGTGCACGTCTCGATGGGAACGCTGTTCGGCGACGTCAGCGGCCTGGACGAGCTGTGCGTGGCCGCGTTCGAGGGCACCCGGTGGCAGGTTGTGCTCGCCCTGCCCGGCGCCACCGCGGGCCGCAGCGGAGCGGTCCGCGTCCGGCCGAGCCTGCCGCAGCTCGCGGTGCTGCGGCGAGCGACCGCCGCGGTGACCCACGGCGGCATGGGCAGCGTCCTGGAGGCGCTGGCCGCCGGCGTCCCGCTGGTCGTGGTGCCGCAGGTGCCCGAGCAGGAGATCACCGCGAACCGGCTCGTCGCGCTCGGCGCCGCGGTCCGGCTGGAGCCGAACGAGCTGACCCCGACCCGGTTGCGCGCGGCGGTCGACCACGTCGCGACCGACCCCCGCATCCGGCGAGCGGTGGACCGCCTCGGACACGCCGTACGCGCCTCCGGCGGCGCCCCCGCCGCAGCCGCGGCCATCCTCCCCACGCCGACCTGAAACTTCCCCACCGTTTTGCCAACCTGCACACCCTGAAGGCCGTGCAGGTTGGCAAAACGGTGGGCAACTCCGGTGCCGTTTCCGGCACCATCGGCTGCATGATCAAGCTGGGAATCACCGTCGTCGGCGCGACGGACGTCGAGCGCGGTGCCGCGTTCTGGGCCGCCGCGCTCGGTCTCGTCGAGGACCCGGAGTGGCGGACACCCAAGTGGCGGACGTTGGCGCGTCCCGATGGGGCCGGGCACGTGCTGGGGATCATGTACAGCAAGTCGCCCGCCGAGCCGCGCCCGCGGCTGCACCTCGACCTGTACGTCGACACGGCCGCGGAGCAGGACGCCGAGGTGCAGCGCCTGCTCGGCCTGGGCGCCACGAGGCCGGTCTGGGACTACCCGCCGGAGCCCGACTTCGTGGTGCTCTGCGACACCGAGGACAACGTGTTCTGCGTGGTCGACCTGAGCATGGCCCCTTCGGGCAGCACACCGACCTGAAACTTCCCCACCGTTTTGCCAACCTGCACACCCTGGAGGCCGTGCAGGTTGGCAAAACGGTGGGCAACTCCGGTGCCGTGTCGCTATCCCGTGATCTCCCGCCGCACGGTCGGGCCGCCGGTGATCGCCTGCCGCTCGGTGACCACCCGGTCGAGCTGCTTCGCGAGCCGGGGGACGGTGGTCGAGGACAGGTAGGTCTCGACGCCCGCGTCGAGCAGGCGCCGGATCGGCCCGTAGAAGCTGACGCCGAGCTCCGGGTCGTCGAGCTCCGCGACGACCACGCGGGCCTTCTGGAACCTCGTCCGCAGGTTCCCGATCAGCTGCGGGCTGACCGGCGGCACCAGCAGCACGTCGGCCGTCTCCGGCGCCTCGTTCATGTCGATCACGATGTAGCCCGGTCCCAGCTCCGCCGAGAGCGCCGCCCGGGCGGCCGCGGAGAGCCGCATCGCCGTGGCCACGACCGTGACATCGTCGTACGCCTCGTGCGGCGGCTCTGCGGCCGGCAGGTCCGGCCGGGTGATCGTTGCGATGACCCGGCCGGCGCGTGTCACCACCAGCTCGCAGCCGGGATCGAGCGCGTCGATGAACGCCTCGACGTCCGCGGGTAAACGTGTTGCGTCGATCCGCGGTGCGTCGTGACCGCCGGCCATGCCCCCCATGGGGCCAGATCTTCGCAGCTCGGGCCCGAATCCGTCAGATCTCCGGCAACGCCAGCGCGTCGATCTCCGCGTGCAGCGTGCGCTTGAGCTCGGCGCTGCAGAACGCGGCGTCGACGCCGGTGCGGGCGATCTGCGCCAGCTCGGCCGGCGTCAGGCCGAACGCCTCGTGCGCCACGAGGTACTCCCCCGCGATGTCGCAGTCGAACATGCCGGGGTCGTCGGTGTTGAGCGTGACGGGCACACCCCACTGCAACAGGCGTGGCAGCGGGTGCGCCGCCATCGACGGCACGGCACCGGTGCGGACGTTGGACGTCGGGCAGACCTCGAGCGGGATGCGGTGCTCGGCGAGGTGGTCGAGCAGCCGCGGGTCGGTCACCGAGTGGATGCCGTGCCCGATCCGTTCCGCGCCGAGATCGGTGAGCGCCGACCACACCGTCGCCGGCCCGGTGGTCTCGCCGGCGTGCGGGAGGCTGTGCAGCCCGGCCTCCCGCGCGACGGTGAAGGGCCGGGTGAAGAGCGCCCGCCCGATCCCGATCTCCGGCCCGGCGAGCCCGTACCCGACGGTGCCCTCCGGGCGGTGCTTGAGCACCCAGTCGAGCGTGTCCCACGCGTTCTCGACACCCAGCTCGCCGGCGGTGTCGAAGATCCAGCCGAGCTCGATGCCGAACTCGGCGGCCGCGCGCTCGCGCCCTTCGAGCAGCGCGTCGGCGACGGCGGCCGGATCCATGCCGACATGTACGTGGCTCATCGGCGTGACGGTCACCTCGGCGTAGCGCACACCGCCGGCCGCGGCGTCGCGTGCGAGGCCGACGACCAGGTCGGTCACGTCGGCCGGGCCGGTGACCAGCGCGTTCACCGTCTGGTAGATGTCGACGAAGTGCGCGAAGTCGCGGAAGCGGTAGTACTCGGCCAACTCGGCCGGATCGCTGGGCACGGTCGCGGCGCCGTGGCGGGCCGCTAGCGCGAGGACGGTGGGCACGGAGGCCGAGCCGACGAGGTGGACGTGCAGCTCGACCTTGGGAAGGGCGCGCGCGAACGCGGCGACATCATTGGTGGACACAAAGGCTCCTGGAAGACCGGCGGGACGAGGACCTGGGAGATCAGGCCTCGTTACGCGAAGTCGGAGCGGTCGTCGTCCTCGCCGTACAGCGGCAGGAGAGCGTCCACGCCCCCACCGTAGCAGCCGTCAGCGCGCGTTCGCGACGATCAGCGCGGTGGCCTTCTCCGCAGCCTCGATCGTCGCCAGGTGCGCGCCCGCGAGCACTTCGAGGCGGGCGCCGGGGATCGTGTCGGCGAGCGTCCGGGCATGCGGCTCGACGGGGGTCGACTGGTCCGCATCGCCCGCGATGACGAGCGTCGGCGCCGTGATCGACGCCAGCTGCGGGCGGTGGTCCCAGACCTCCAGCGCCTGGCAGCAGGCGAGGTACCCGTCGTCCGGTGTCTCCGCGACCATCGCCTGCGCCTCCGCGACGACGTCCGGGTGCTCCGCGGCCCACCCGGGGGTGAACCAGCGCGACACGACGGTCTCGGCGATCGAGCCGGTGCCGCCGTCGGAGACCGCGGCGATCCGGTCGCGCCAGACCTGCGGGTCTGGGAAGTTGGCCGAGGTGCAGCAGAGCGTCAGGCTGGCGAGCCGCTCGGGGGCGGTCGTCGCGATGGCCATCCCGACCATCCCGCCGAGCGAGAGGCCGCACCAGGCCACCCGCTCCAGCCCGAGCCGGTCGAGCAGCGCGACGGCGTCCTCGGCGAGGTCGGCCATCCGGTAAGGGCCGGGCGGCACCGGTGAGCTGCCGTGGCCGCGGTGGTCGATCCGGATCACCCGGAAGCGCTTCGCCAGCTCCGGGACCTGCGGCCGCCACATCTCCAGCGTCGACCCGAGCGAGCCGGAGAGCACGATCGCCGGCGCGTCGCGCGGGCCGTCCTCGACGTAGTGCAGCGGCACGCTCACGACGCCGCCCCGACGGTTCGGAGCGACCGCAGCGTGGTCAGTTCCTTCTCCCCCGGCGGCGCCGTGATGCGCAGGTCGGCGGAGACCTGCAACGTCCAGCCCGTCTCGGCGCGGACCTGCTCGACGGTGATGCCGTGGTGCACGGCGGTCAGCACGAGCTCGGCGGTGTCGGGGTCGGGTTCGAGGATGCCGAGGTCGGTGATCACCTTCATCGGGCCGGCCCCGCGCAGCCCGAGCACGCGGCGATCGTCGGGGCCGCTGCCGTGCCCGACCGACGTCACGAAGTCGACCTGCTCGACGAACGCGCGCAGCCGGTGGCGCATCACGACGATCACCTCTCGGCACGACGCCGCGATCTCGGGCGCGCCACCGGAGCCGGGCAGCCGCACGTCCGGCTCGTCGTACTCGCCGATGACGGTCGTGTTGATGTTGGCGAACCGGTCGAGCTGGGCGCCGGAGAGGAAGCCGACGTCGATCCGGCCCGGCTGCAACCAGTAGTTGAAGATCTCGGGAACGCTGACGACGGAGAGCGCGGAATCGGCGAGGATCCCGTCGCCGATCGAGAGCGGCAGCTCGTCCGGCTTGGTGTCGATGGTGCCCGATTCGTAGATCAGGACGAGGTTCGGCGCGTGCAACCTGCGGGCCAGGTTGGCCGCCACCGACGGCAGCCCGATGCCGACGAAGCACACCTGGCCCTCGCGCAGCGAGCGAGCCGCGGCGACGCTCATCATCTCGTCGGCCGTCCACGAGTCCGTGCTCATGCTGCGGATCCCTTCAGCTCCTCGAGCCAGCTCGTGAACGACGCGCGGTCGCGGCTGATCGCGTCCCATTTGCGGTAGGCGGCGTTGTCGCGGTCGTAGTAGCCGTGCGCGTACGAGGGCGCGGCGCCCTTCGGCGCGGTCGCGACCCTGTCCACCACCCACGACGGCAGCACGACGGCGCCCGGCACCGGGGTCAGCTCGTCGACGATCTCCTCGACGGTCACCAGCGAGCGCTTCGCGGCCAGCACCGCTTCCTTCTGGATGCCGGTGATGCCCCACAGCTGGACGTTGCCGGCGCGGTCGGCGCGCTGCGCGTGGACGACCGTGACGTCCGGGTTGAGCGCGGCGACCGCTGCGAGCTGCTCGCCGGTGAACGGGCAGGTCACAGAGGAGATCGTCGGCGTGTGCAGCGGCAGGTCGGTGCCGGCGTATCCCCGCAGGATCGCGAACGGGACACCGGACGCTCCCGCGACGTAGCGGTTGGCCATGCCCGCGTGGCTGTGCTCCTCGATCTCGAGCGGCATCGGCCATTCGTTCTTGAGCGCGTCGCGCATGCGGTGCAACGAGCCGACGCCGGGGTTGCCGCCCCACGAGAACACCAGCTTGGCGGCGCAGCCGGCGCCGATCAGCTGGTCGTAGATCAGGTCGGGGGTCATGCGGACGAGCGTCAGGTCGCGTCTGGCCTGCCGGATGATCTCGTGACCTGCGGCGAACGGGATGAGGTGGGTGAAGCCTTCCAGCGCGACGACGTCGCCGTCACGCACCAGCTCTGCCACCGCCTCCGGCAAGGACACGATCTTGGCCACGAAGAGACGCTAATCCGCCGTGGCGGCACGGGCAACGTCACCGCGCAGCGCGGCGCCGTTCCACGGCCGCCCGGATGCGGCTGAACAGGCGGTTCATCCGGCCGGGTTCGGTTCGCCACGCCTTGCCCGCGGCGAGCTGCGACTGGCGCGGGTCCACCGCATCCACCGTCGCCGGGTCCTGCTCGGCGTCGGAGGTCAGCGACCGGACGGCGGTGTTGAGCACGGCGAGCAGCGGGACGGCGAGCAGCGCGCCGACGATTCCCGCGACGACCACACCTGCCGCAACGGCCAGTACGACAGCGAGCGCGTGCAGCCGCACCGCCCGCCCGAGCAGGAGCGGCTGCAGGACGTGGCCTTCGAGCTGCTGCACGCCGATCACGACGCCGAGGACGATGAGCGCGGCGATGGGTCCGTTCGCGACGAGCGCGATGAGCACCGCGATCGCGCCGGTCAGCACGGCACCGATCGTCGGGATGAACGCGCCGAGGAACACCAGCGCCGCGAGCGGGATGACGAGCGGCACACCGACGATCATCAGGCCCAACCCGATGCCGACGGCGTCGACGATCGCCACCAGGACGGTCGCGCGCACGTACCCGACCAGCGCGGCGAACGCCCTGCGCCCCGCGACGTCGACCCGGTTGCGGCGCTGTCCCGGCATCGCTCGCAGCAGGAACCGCCAGATCCGCGGGCCGTCGTAGAGGAAGAAGATCAGCGAGAAGATCGTGAGCAGCACCCCGGCCGCGACCTCGCCGACCGTCGCCGCAGTCGTCAGCGCGCCGGACGTGAGGGCGTCCCGGTTGGCGGTGATCGCGGCGCTGATCTGGGCCGGGACGTTCAGCATCCAGTCGGCCGGCAGGTTGAACGGCGGCCGCATGAGCATGGACTGGATGGACAAGATGCTCGCCTGCAGCTGCTGGCGCAGATCCGGGAACCCGTTGATGAAGGTGTTGACCACGAACGAGAGCAACCCGCCGAGCACCGCCAGCCCGCCGACCAGCACCAGCGCGGTCGCCGCCCCGCGCGGCACCCGTCGCGCCGTCAACCAGAGCACGGCGGGCACGAGCAGTGCCGATAGCAGGATCGCGATCGCCACCGGGATCACGACGACACGCAGCAGCACCACGAGGTAGATCAGCAGCGCTAGCCCGGCGGCGATGACGAGCAGCCGCGCGCACACCTCCGACGACACCCGCAGCCAGGTCGGGATGGGTGAAGCGGGCGGTGCTGCCGGTGCTGCCGGTACGGGGGTGGGGGCGGGGCGATCCGGGTCGCTCACGCGTCGAAGGCTACGCGGAACGAGGGCCGGCACCACTCGAATCGGTGCAGTTGCGCGTCGCTGCGGCCCGGCGCGCCACCACAGCGCCGCGAAGCGCGATATGACTCACCCCGCACCGCGAGGCCTGATCGTCCAGGTGTCGATTCCCTGAGGTTATGGGCAGCCGTTGGTGCTCCCCCCGGAGGCTCTTCTCAGCACACTGCGCTGAATCACACACGTGTGATTGACGGCTGATCGGGAAATGGCTGGCCCGAATCAGCGATGAACAACTACGGAGCGTGGCATGAAGTGAAAAGGTGTTACTGCGAACAGTCCAGCGCGTCGGCGGGTCGGCCGGCCTTCAAGATCACCCTGACGTGCTGTCCGAGCTTGCCGGCGCGGTGAAGCACAACGAAGACGATCCTGTTTCCCCAGGTCAGGAGGTTGGGTTCGGAGCGTTCGAGCAGTGCTGGCGATAGCACGACCCGCGCGGCAACGCGTGGATCAACACGGGTGTCTCGCGCGTCTCGTTCGGGATCCCCGAACCGGGAACTCCGGCCGCCCGGCGCGGTTGCGCCGCGGCTGCGCGATCTTCGTCCGGTCATACCGGGTGGTCCCGGCTGCAGCGAGGTGCGGTTTGCGTACTCGTGTGAGTGCGGCGACACGCCGGGATCCACCCGAACGAATGGATTCAGCCGGAAAAGCTGTAATGGTCGCTCCGAACCCGTTTCCCCGCCCGGGTGTCCCCGTTGTGGGTGTCAGAGTGCGCCGAACGGCCGAGCCGCGACAGGGCGAAAAGGACCAGCGTCCGGCGCGCGATGATCACGGAGGTGAACGCGTGTCCGACCTTGTACGGGGTCACGGCGGGTGGGGTTCGACCCGCCACCCCGCGACCGACAACGAATGGGGCAGCCAGGCCGCGGGCCGGCATGCCATCAACGAGGACGCCCTGCTGACTCCGATCTTCCACGCGCTGGCGCACGGCGGGTGGCGTAGCCGGCAGCCCGAGCCCGCCCAGCCGCAGCAGGCACCGGCGGCGCGGCAGACGCCGGCGCGGCAGGCACCGGCACTGCAGTCGGTGGGATCACGGCAGGCGCAGGCGCCGCACGCGGCGGCGCGACAGCAGCTCGCCGACCCGGTGAGCGAGTTCGAGCGCGACCCGCTCACGGCGCCCATCCCGGCGCAGGCGTTCATCCCCGCGCCCGCGACCCCCGATCGGCGCCGGACGAGCTCGCACTCCGCAGGCGAGCAGCGTGGGGAGACCAGGGAGCCCGGCCGGCACCACCGTCGTCGCTCGCCGTTCGCCCTGTACCGCTGAGCGCCTGCTGCCACGAGCCGGTTTCACCTGAGCCGGGCACGCTGATGCGCGCACGCTGAGCCATGCACGCGGCCGCTGGGG
The DNA here is from genome assembly GCF_021245725.1 of Pseudonocardia sp. TRM90224. GTDB lineage: Bacteria > Actinomycetota > Actinomycetes > Mycobacteriales > Pseudonocardiaceae > Pseudonocardia. The sequence goes on from NZ_JAJGSX010000003.1 coordinate 283,686, forward strand.
AGCGGGCCGCAGGGACGGCGGGGGATTCGCTGTCCTGCACCGAAAGGGGCCGGTGCTGCGGTGGAGGGTTCGCCGCCGCAGCACCGCCCCGGCTGAGCCGCGGTCCCTGCAGCGAGCGCGGTTCGTCAGCGCATATCGGTCAGCGCAGTCCGGCAGCCACCGCACGCAGCGCCGCGGTGGCCGACGACCGGTCGACCCTTGTCGGCTCCCCGCCCGCGAGGACCTGCTCTCCTGCCACCCACACGTCGCGCACCAGTCGGGAGCCTCCGGCCCAGACGAGGTTGGAGAGCAGCTGGGCGTCGTCGTCGGGGTCGACGAAGGCGGGGTCGGTGAGGTCGACGTGCACGAGGTCGGCCCACCGGCCCCGCTCGACCGTCCCGATGTCGTCGCGTCCGATCGCGGCCGCCCCGTCGCGGGTGGCCATCAGCAGCAGCTCGGCGGCGGTGAGCGCCGCGGCGTCGCCGCTGGTCACCCTGGCGAGCAGCCCGGCGAGCCGCGCCTCGGCCCAGATGTCGAGGTCGTCGCCCGAGGCCGGACCGTCGGTGCCGAGCCCGACCCGGACGCCCGCGCGGCGCAGTGCCGACACCCGCGCGATGCCGGCGGCGAGCTTCGCGTTCGAGCCGGGGCAGTGCGCGACGGCGACGTCGTTCGCCGAGTACAGGGCGATGTCGTCGTCGGTCAGCTGCACCGAGTGCGCGGCCAGCACGCGCCCGCCGAGCGCGCCCACCGTGTTCAGCAACGCCGGCACCGAGCCGTGCGCCGCCCGCTGTGCGATGTCCTCGTCGGCCGCCTCCGCCACGTGGATGTGCATCAGGGCGCCGCGCTCGCGGGCGTGTTCGGCGACGGAGGCCAGCGCCTCCTCGGGCAGCGTGTACGCGCCGTGCGGCCCGTAACCGAGCTCTATCCGCTCGCCGGGGCCCGAGTGCAGCCCGCCGGCGTCGATCCGCGCCGAGATGTCGTCGCGCATCTCCTGCCAGGTGCCGAGCCGCTCCCAGCCCGGCGCGGCGATGATCCCCGGCGTCAGCACCACGCGTGAGCCGACCGCCGTGACGGCGTCGATCACGGCGTCGCTGAAGAAGTACATCTCGACGCTGGTCGTGCAGCCGGTGCGGAGCAGCTCGATGCAGCCAGCCGTCATGCCGGCGTGCACCTCGGGCCCCGCGAGCTTGCCCTCCGCCGGCCACATCACGTCCTGCAGCCAGCGCATCAGCGGGAGGTCGCCGCCGAGCCCACGCAGCACGATCATCGGGGTGTGCGCATGGGTGTTGATCAAGCCGGGGAGCAGCATGCCCGGCAGCGCCTGGACGGGGGCGGCGCTCTCCGGCGCGTCGGACCTGCGCCCGACCCATTCGATCCGCCCGGATGCGTCGACGTCGACAACGGCGTCGCGCAGCACCGAGCAGCCCTGGTCGCAGGGCAGCACGACCGGGGCGGTGAACCGAACGGGTCCCACTGTCATCTGCCCATCATCTGCGGGGCTCCAGCAACGAGCGCAGCGAGCGGAACGGCGGGAGCCACGCGCCGGTCTCCGGCAGCGAGTCGAGCGTGATGCGCGGCAGCGGCTCGCGGAAGACCCCGTCGATGTCCTCGAGGTCGATGAAGTCGATCACCTCGGAGGCCAGCGCGAAGCTGGCGTGCTCGCGGAACCCGATGACGGTGACGGTCGTGCCGTTGCGTTCGAGCTCCTCCAGCGGCTCCCGGAAGGCCCGCCCGTCACCGGACGCGACGACGACCTGGCGCAGGCCGCCCTCGCCCGCACGCATCTGGATGTGCGCGAGCATGTCGTCGTCGATGTCGGAGTCTTCGCTGACCTTCGGCTTGGCGAAGACCGCGAACCCGACGTTGCGCAGCGCCTCGACCCAGGGGCGGACCACCTCGGTGCTGCCGGGGACGACGTTCGTGAACACCGTCGCCTCGGCCGTGCCGTCGGGGCCCGCGAGGTCGAGCAGCCAGCGCCCCACGGCGTCGAACCGCGGGCGGAACGCCGAGGTCGGGCGCGCGCCGAGGAGCGTGCCGAGGCTCATGTCCATGTTCGGCGCATCCCAGACCAGCAACGTCCGCGGCGACGGACCGAGCGGGGCGGTCACGTCGGGATTGCCGTGCTGTTCCGGAACATGGCGAGACCCTATCCGTAGCTGGATAGCATTCCGATCAATGGATGCTGAGAGCCGGGACCCTGCTGAGATCGCGCGCCGAACCGCTGCGGCGATGGAGAAGGCCGACGAGGCCGGTCGCCAGGCGGGGGTACGGCTGCTGGCGGTCGGGGTCGGGACGGCGCGGGTCGCGCTGACCGTCGAGCCCCGCCACGTCAACGGCCATGGCATCTGCCACGGCGGCTACCTGTTCCTGCTGGCCGACGCCGCGCTCGCGTACGCCTGCAACAGCTACGGCGTCTCTGCGGTCGCCGCCGGCGCGGACATCGCCTTCCTGCGGCCGGTGCCCGAAGGGGTCGAGGTCGTCGCCGAAGCCGTGGAACGGGCCACGACCGGCCGGTCGGGCCTCTACGACGTCACAGTGCGCGTCGACGGCGAGGCGGTGGCCGAGTTCCGCGGGCGCACCCGCCAGGTCCCCGGCCTCCCGGCCCCCACGTAGACCGTCGACAACGACGTTTTGGCTGTTTTGAAACGTTCCAAGCAGCCAAAACGTCGTTGTCGACGCTTACGGGTAGAGGAAGGCCGGGCGCGTTTCCGGGTCGGGCTCGTCGAAGTCCCGGTGGTAGACGGGGGTCAGCCCGCCGGAGACGGGCGGGACGATCCAGCTCCAGTCGGCGGGGCAGCGCCGGCCGGCCCGCTCCTCCTTCGCCACGTGGGTCAGGAAGCGCGATGACTCCGAGTGGTGGTCGGCCATCGTGACGCCCGCTATGTCGAACGAGTGGTGCACCGCGCGCACCATCTCCACGAGCGCGCGGTCGCGCCAGAGCGTGCGCTCCGAGCTCATGTCCAGCCCCAGCCGCTCCCCGACGACAGGCAGCAGGTTGTAGCGGTCGGCGTCGACGAGGTTGCGGGCGCCGATCTCGGTGCCCATGTACCAGCCGTTGAACGGCGCGGCCGGGTACGTGACGCCGCCGATCTCCAGCGGCATGTTGCTGATCGCGGGCACGGCGTGCCACCGCAGCCGCAGCTCCGCGAACCACGCGTAATCCGGGTGGACGAGCGGCACCTCGTGCACGGCGTCGCGCGGCACGTCGAACAGCTCCGGCTGCTGGTCGCCGCCGGAGATCATGAGGGGCAGCACGTCGAAGCGTCCGGCCGGTTCCGGCCGCTGCCAGCCGAGTTCGACGGCGTGGTCGGTGAAGTCGGCGTTGCGGCCGTCGCCGCGTACCTCTCCGCCCGCGGTGCGGTGGCCGGCGTAGCGGATGAGCTGCTCGTTGTGGATGCGCGGCCCGGGGCGACCGGGGCGGTCCGGCGCGAAGATCGTGATGGTGGAGCGGATCTTGCCCGCGCGGGTGGCGGTCCGCAGGTGCTCGACGCACTGCGCCGCGACCGCCGATGGGGAGCTGACGTGACGGAAGTCGCGGACGCGCAGGCTGTTCCAGTACAGCCGCCCGATGCACTTGGCGGCGTTGCGCCACGCGATGCGGGCGCCGAACTCGAGCTCCTCGAGCGTGTGCGTGTAGGTGCCGGTCGTGTCGATCTCGTGTCGGACCTGCTGCAGGCGCCGGTCGAGCGTCTCCGCCGGCACGGTCTCGCTGTGGAACTGCTCGAGGAACTCCTCCGCGGCGTCGATGTCGCTCGACTTCGCGTGCTTCGGTTGCCCGTGGGGCACGGGGCAGCGCTGTTCGGGGAGCGTCGGGAGGGACTCGACGACCGACGTCATGCAGGCCCCCGGCGGCCGATCGCGACGTCACCGGGCGTCGCCGGTGACCTCCACAACTCGGTCACCCGTTACCTCCGCGTGTCCAAAGGACCAAGGACCCCGCTCGGGGCATCATCTTCCTACCGCCTCACGTCGAGTGACTGCCGGACGGCCCGACAGCGCGCCTTTTGTAGAGCAGATCGTGCACGCTCCGGCCCTCTGAGCTGGCGCGTTGCTCGAACTTCGTGAGCGGACGCCAATCGGGCCGAGGGATCTCGCCGCCTTCGAGCGAAGGCTCTTCGTCACAGACAGTGCGCATCTGCACGGCATAATCGGCCCAGTCGGTGGCCATGTGCAGCGTGCCGCCGATGCGCAATCGTGATGCGGCGAGCGCTACGACGTCGGGCTGGACGAGCCGCCGCTTGCGGTGCTTGCGCTTCGGCCACGGGTCCGGGAAGAAGATCCGGATCCCGTCGAGCGAGCCGGGAGCGACACACGTTTCGAGCAAGGCGACGGCGTCGCCGCGCAGCACCGTGATGTTGCTGAGCCCGGCCTCGGCGATCCGCATGAGCAGCTGCGCGAGGCCCGGCTCGAACACCTCGACGGCGATGTGGTCGGTCCCGGGTGCCTCGGCGGCGAGCTGGGCGGTCGCCTCGCCCATCCCCGAGCCGATCTCCAGCACGAGCGGTGCGGTGCGGCCGAACCACGCCGGCGGGTCGAACGGTTCGCGCCCGGCGAGCAGCTCGGGCACCTCGTGGCCGCGAACGGACCACCAGCGCTCCCACGCGCTCTGCTGGCCCGCGGTGAGCCGGGCCCGGTGATGGACGAAGCTGGTGATCGGCGGGTGCTCGCCGACCGCTCCCTGCTCACCCATCTCGCCGCACCACTCCTACAGGCTCGCGACGGCGATCCACCCGCCGATGCTCGGCCAGGAGCGTACGCAGCATGCGTGCCCTCTCTGCCAGCGAACGACGGCTCGGTTCTCCGAACAGTCGTTGCCGCTCGACCGACGGTACGTCTGCCACGACGAGCCCCGCCGCGACCGCTCGGCAGTTGAGCATCGGCACGATCTCCGGACCGTCACCCCAGAACATCTCGTCGACCGGCATGTCGACGGGTGGCAGGTGCAGCCGCGGCAGCACGTCGGCCCAGAACGCGTTGTACCCGTAGCACAGATCGCTGTAGCTGGTCCCCAGCAGCGCGTTGGCCAGCATGTTCAGCGTGGAATGGGCCAGTCGGTCGCCCGCGCCGATCGGGTCGCTGCCCCCGCCTGCCGTGAACCGACTGCCCTTCGCGAAGTCGGCACCGGCGACGAGGGCGTCGACGAACGCGGGCATCTCGGCCGGATCGGCGGTGCCGTCGCCGTCGAGCACGACGATCGCGTCGCCGGTGGCCGCGGCGAAACCGCACGCCAGCGCATTGCCCTTGCCACGGCGTGTCTGCTGCACGATCCGCACGTCAGGCAGCGCGCGGAGCGCGACGGCGAGCGAGTCGTCGGTGGAATGACCGTCCACGAGCACAACCTCGTGGACGGCGGGTCGGACGGCCGCGATCGCCGGCAGCACCAGCTCGAGGCTGCGGGCCTCGTTGCGGCAGGGCACGACGACGCTCACCGCCGGACACGGCCCGCGCTCCGGTTCGTGCGCCTGTTCCTGCGCCTCCGTGACCGACGAGATGACGCTCACCAGACCTCCGATCCGCCGTGACCCGCCACTGTGGCGGGTGGTTCCTGATGAGAACGAAGGGGCGGTAGGTCGGATGTGTGCTCCTATGGGCGAACGTGATCCGACCGTGACCGCCGCCGGGTAGTGCTACGGCACCACGAAGGGCGTGATCGGCGAATCCTGCTACCCATGGGTACACCGACCGGCTCCGATCCCTTCGCCGCGCTCGCCTCCGAGCTCACCGCGCTCGGGCGGCGGCTCGACGGCATCGGCGCCGAGCTGATGACGCTGCGGCCGGAAGAGCGGCCCGTGCAGCCGGCCCAGCCTGCGCAGGCTGCCCCGCCCGCCCCGCCCGCGCCCGTGCCGCCGTCCGTGCCGGGATCTGGGTGGCCGGTGCACCCGCCGCAGGGCTTCCAGCAGCCCGGGCCCATCGCGGGGACGGTTCCTGGGCCGATACCGGGCCCGATTTCGGGGCCGCAGCCGGCGCAAGCCGGGCCGTGGCCGAACCCGTACGCCCCGAACCCGTACGCACCCAATCCGTACGCCCCGAGCCCGCAAGCCCCGAACCCGTACGCGCAGGCCCCGCGGCCGCCGCAGCCCGGTGCTCCGGCACGGCCCGCCGAGCCGCGGCCGCCGTTCTGGACCCGGCTCAGCGGCGCTCGGCTGCTCGCCTGGACGGGTGGCGCCGTGACGCTGCTCGGTGTCGTGATGCTGATGGTGTTCGCGGCAGCGCGCGGCTGGTTCCCGCCGGAGGCGCGGATCGCGCTGGGCGGGGTGCTCGGCGTTGTGCTCGTCGGGCTCGCGATGTGGCTGCACCGCAAGGAGACCGCCCGGACGGGCGCGCTCGCGCTCGCCGGCACCGGCTTCGCGACGCTGTACCTCGTCGTCGCCGCGGCGATGAACGTCTTCGGCTACCTCGACCCGTGGGCGGCCGTGATCATCGCGCTGGTCGTCGCCGGTGCCGGGCTCGGGATCGCCGACCTGTGGCGTTCGCAGCTGCTCGCGTGCGGAGTGGTCGTCGGCGCTGTTGCGCTCGCCCCGGCGCTGGCGTGGGGCTGGATGCTCGTCGCGCTGGCGTTGGCGCTGCAGCTGGCCGCGCTGCCGGTGCTGCTGCGCAGGCGGTGGGGGGTGCTGATGCTGATCGCCGCGGCCGGATCGGTGCTCTACGGCATCCCGCTCGCCGTCTTCGACGGGTCGGCGTCGCCCGCCGAGCAGGTCACCGCGATCGTCGTCAGCCTCATCGTGCTCGCCGTCGGGCTCGGCACCGTCGTGCCGGCCGCGCGCCGGCTCCCCGTCGGGATGGTCGTGCCGGTGCTCGCGGCCGGGCCGCTCCCCGCGCTGTTCGGCGGCATCGCGATCGACGGGTGGCTCGGCGCCGCGCTGGCCGCGGGCGCGGCGCTCGCACTGGCGGGGCTCGCCGCCGTCCCCGGCCTCGACAAGCAGCTGCGGCTGACCGCGACCATCGCTGCCGTCGTCGGGATCACCATCGCGACGGCCGTGGCGCTGGACGGCTCCACGTACACGATCGTCGTGCTCGGGCAGGCGGTCGTCGGGGCGGTCACGGCGTACGTGCTGCGCAGCAGGTTCGCGATGATCGTCGCGATCGTGCTCGGCGTGATCGGGTGGGTCCGAGCGCTCGTGGTTGACCTGCCGCTGCGGCTGCTCGTCGCGCCCGAGCTGCCCTGGTACGGCCACCAGCACGAGCTGGGCGCCGGCCTCGCGGTGGCCGCGCTGCTGCTCGTGCTGGCCTGGGCGGCGCTCGTCGCCGGCGGCCGGCTCGGGTGGATCAGGCCGACGGCCGACTCGGCGGTGATCTGGGTGCCGATGGGGCTCGGCGGCCTCTACGGCGCCACCGGCGTGGTCATCACCGCCGCGCTGCTGGTCGCCCCGACCCGCGACGCGTTCACCGCGGGCCACGCCGTCGTCACGGTGTCGTGGACGATCGCGGCGCTCGTGCTGCTCGCCCGCGGGATCAGCCGCACGGCGCTGCGCGTCGCGGGGCTCGTCCTCGTCGGCGCCGCGGTCGCCAAGCTGGTGTTCTTCGACCTCGGCGCGCTCGACGGGATCGCCCGGGTGATCGCGTTCCTCGGCGCGGGGCTCGTGCTGCTCGCAGCGGGCACGAAGTACGCCCGGATGGTCGCCGAAGCCGAGCGGGAGCCCGCCGACAACGATGCTGCGGCTGTCCCCGGGCCCCCGGAGCAGCGATAACGCTCCTGCGTTCGCAGGTGCACACGGTTGTGAGCGTTCCGCCGCGCGGCCCGTCGTGCGGTGGGACGGTCGGGGCATGCCCGATCGGTTTGCCGACGCCGTGCGTGCGCGCCGCGCCGAGCTGCGTGCCGAGCGGGCGCTGCTCGCCGGCTCGCACCGCGCCGAGTTGCGCAACGAGCTGGCGCTGAGCAAGGTCGAAGCGTCCGCGACGGCCGAGGCGGCGTTCGGGCGGTTGACGCGTGAGGTCAGGCAGCACCTCGACGCGGCTGGTCGTCGGCACCTGCGGGCGCTTCCTACGCTGGTCGCCGAGGCGCTCGCCGCGATGGGGGTCGCCACCGGCGGAGCGTGGGCCGCCGCCCTGCGGCCTGCATTGCGCCGGATCGCGGCCCGCCGCTCGCTCGCGCTGCCGCCCGGCTGGCCGCACCTTCCCGAGCACCGGATCGGCGTCGCCCCGCCCGAGCCGGAGCCGGCCCGGCCGACGCTCGCGCTGCTCGTCGGGGCCGCCGGCGGGGTCACCGCGTCGCGGGCGGTCGTCCTGCCGCTCGTGCTGTTGCCGCTCGCCGGTCTCCCTGCGATCGGCGGTGCCGGCCTGTTGCCGCTCGGGGCGGGCGCGGCCGTTGCCGGTGCCGTCGTCGCGCTGCGCTCGCACGGCACGTCGTTGCGCCGAGCAGCGCTCCGCCGGGCCGTCGACGACGCGCTCGTGGCCGCCCGCACCGCGCTCGACAACGACCTCGCCAGGCGGTTGCTCGAGGTGGAACGCACGGTCGGGGTCGAGCTGGACGCCGCCGCCGCGGCACGGCTCGCTGTGCTCGACCGGGAGCTGCGCGAGATCCTTCCGGGAGGAGAGCCGTGAACGCACGTTGCCCGAGCGCCGTCCCGGAGGAGCCCGAGCTGCTCGGTCTCGCCGTGACCAGCGGGTTCGACACCGACGGCGACGGCCGCGCCGACACCGTCGTGCACGGGGAGCAGACCGATCTCGTGGTGCACACCGACCTCGACGGCGACGGCTGGGCCGACCAGGTGCTGCGCATCGGCGCCGACGGTGTCGTTCGGAACGTCCCGCACGTCTCGCCTGCGCAGCCGGTGTGGGACGGGGCCGACGCGGGGTTCGCCGAATGATCGGCACGTCGTTAGGTTTGGGGGCATGGCATCCGACCGCATCGATCCCGGGTTCCGGGCGCTCCCGCTGGAGGCGATGGCCGACGCCGCGCTCGGCAGGGCCCGTGAGCTGGGTGCCCAGCACGCCGACGTGCGGGTCGAGCAGATCGTCTCCCAGGAGATCGAGCTGCGCGACGGCACCGTCACGGGAGTCTCCGACTCGACGACTCTGGGGCTGGCGGTCCGGGTGATCGTCGACGGCGTGTGGGGGTTCGCGTCGCACGTCGAGCTCACCCCGGCGCGGGCCGCGGCAACGGCGGAGCGGGCCGTGCAGGTCGCCAGGACGCTGGCGCCGGTGGCGAAGGAGCGCGTCGAGCGCGCGGACGAGCCGGTGCACGCCGGTGCGGTGTGGGTCTCGAAGTACCGGATCGACCCGTTCACCGTCCCGACGAGGGAGAAGGTCGAGCTGCTCACCGAGTGGTCGCAGCGGCTGCTGGCGGCCGACGGCATCGACCACGTCCGCGCCGGTGTCGCGCAGGTCCGCGAGAACAAGTTCTACGCCGACCTCACGGGCACCTCGACGATCCAGCAGCGGGTGCGGATCGCGCCCACGTTCGACGCGACGTCGGTCGACCGCGCGTCGGGTGGGTTCGAGTCGATGCGGACGATCGCGCCGCCCACCGGCCGCGGATGGGAGTACCTCACGGGCGAGGGCTGGGACTGGGACGCCGAGTTGGCCACCGTCCCCGAGCTGCTCGCGGAGAAGATCAAGGCGCCGAGCGTCGTCGCGGGGGCGTACGACCTGGTCATCGACCCGACGAACCTCTGGCTCACGATCCACGAGTCGGTCGGGCACGCCACCGAGTACGACCGGGCCATCGGCTACGAGGCCGCGTACGCGGGCACCAGTTTTGCCACGCCGGACAAGCTGGGGACCCTGCGGTACGGCTCGGAGGTCATGCACGTCACCGGCGACCGGACCGTTCCGCACGGCCTCGCGACGGTCGGGTTCGACGACGACGGTGTCGCCACGTCCGAGTGGGATCTCGTTCGCGCCGGCGTGCTGGTCGGCTACCAGCTCGACCGCACCTTCGCAACGAGGCTCGGGCTGGAGCGCAGCAACGGGTGCGCCTACGCCGACTCCCCGCACCACGTGCCGATCCAGCGGATGGCCAACGTGTCGTTGCGGCCCGACCCCGTGCAGGACACGAGCACCGACGAGCTGATCGCGGGTGTCGAGCGTGGGATCTACGTCGTCGGCGACCGGTCGTGGTCGATCGACATGCAGCGCTACAACTTCCAGTTCACCGGCCAGCGGTTCTACAGCATCGAGAACGGGAAGCTCGCCGGCCAGCTGCGCGACGTGGCCTACCAGGCGACGACCACCGACTTCTGGGGATCGATGGACGCGGTCGGCGGCCCGTCCACGTGGGTGCTGCACGGCGCGATGAACTGCGGTAAGGCGCAACCGGGGCAGATCGCGCCCGTCAGCCACGGCTGCCCGTCGGCCCGCTTCCGCGGTGTCAACGTGCTCAACACGCAAGAGGAGGCCCAGTGAGGGCGCAAGAGGTCGTCGAGCGCACGCTCGCCGCCGCGACGCATCTGCACGGGTGTGTCGTGCTCGTCCGCGAGAGCAGCGAAGCCGTGCTGCGCTGGGCGAACTCGACGATGACGACCAACGGACACACCACGTCCGGCCGCGTCACCGTGATCGCGATGGTCGCGGGCGAGGGCGGCACGGCCGCCGGTGTGGTCAGCTCGAGCGCCTCGATCACGGACGTCGCCCAGCTCGACGCGCTCGTGCGCGCCGCGGAGGCTGCCGCACGCGATGCGGGTCCGGCCCGCGACGCGACCGCGCTGGTGGAGCCCTCGACGAGCGACTCCGGTTGGGACGAGCCGGCCGTCGAGACGTCGATCGGGGTGTTCGGAACGTTCGCGGACGGGCTCGCGGAGGTGCTCGCCGGTCCGCAGCGGCAGTACGGGTTCGCGAGCCACGACATCACCACCACCTGGCTCGGCACGTCGTCCGGGCTGCGGCGCAGGTGGGTGCAGCCGACGGGTTCGGTCGAGCTGAACGCGAAGACGCCCGACCTCGGCAGCTCGGCGTGGACGGGCGCGTCGACGACCGACTTCGCCGACATCGATGTCGTCGCGCTCGCCGCGGAGGCGGGGCGCAGGCTGGAATGGGGCCGGCGCAAGATCGAGCTGCCGGCGGGGCGGTACGAGACGTTGCTGCCCCCGGCGGCCGTGGCCGACCTGATGATCGATCTGATGTGGTCGATGACCGGCCGCCCGGCGCAGGAGGGGCGCAGCGCGTTCGCGGGGAAGGTCGGCGAACGGCTCACCGACCTGCCGTTGACGCTGGTCAGCGACCCGGCGGCGAAGGGGCTCGAAACCGAGCCGTTCCTGACGACCTCCGCCTCCGAGGACGGCGTAAGCGTCTTCGACAACGGCGTGCCGACCCGCGCCGTCGAGTGGGTCCGCGAGGGTGTGGTCAACGAGCTGACGTACTCCCGCGCCGAGGCGGCCGAGTTCGGCACGTCGTTCACGCCGGGCGGCGACAACGTGCTGCTGACCGGCGGGTCGACGGCCACCGGCCAGGAGATGGTCGCCTCGACCGGGCGCGGCCTGCTGCTGACCTGCCTCTGGTACATCCGGGTGGTCGACCCGGCAACGCTGCTGGTCACCGGCCTGACCCGGGACGGCGTCTACCTGGTCGAAGGCGGCGAGGTGGTCGCGGAGGTCGACCACAACTTCCGCTTCAACTACTCCCTGCTCGACGTGCTGCGCCGGGCCGGCGAGGTGGGCGCCACCGAGCGCACCCTGCCGAGGGAGTGGAAGGACTGGTTCACGCGCGCCGCGATGCCGCACGTCCGCGTCCCTGAGTTCAACATGTCGTCGGTGTCGCTGGGCCGCTGAATCGGCCGTAAGGCCCACCCGGATCTGTCGTTCGGGCGCGCCAGGAATGCGCTTCGGCGCGCCATTCGTATCCGCGCCCCGCTGATGCCGTTGACTGTCATACGCGCCAAGGACGTCGCACCAACAGTGACCGAGAGGGGGCTGGCATGTCGTTCGAGGTGGTCAGCGCCTACACACTTCTGGTGGGCGACGCCGAGGGTCCGCCGACGGTGAGTGTCCACACCACCGCCGACGACGCCTGGCGTGCGCTCGATCGTGAAGTCCGCGAGCGCAGCGGAATGCGCGCCCGCCCACGCCGCCGGATGGACCCCGACGCGGCGACCCGGCTCGCCAACGCCTGGCGCGCCGTCGACCCGGAGTCGCGCTACTGGAACGTCACCGTGCACCGGCTCCCGATCCCCGTCCCCGCGATCGCGAGGGCCTCGATGGCGGTGCGCTGAGCGGCCGGGCTCCGCGCCATGCACCCACCGCCCCGACAGCCGACGCCGGCCGCCCTGGCTGCGCACCTGCGGCGGTCGCGGTCGACGCCGGCTGGGGTGGGGGCGGGGTGGGCAGGAAAGCCACCTTCCGGCCCTCACAGGGCAGCAAAGTGCTGTCAGGTGAATCGTCGGCCCCGAACCGGTCACACGGACTGGCCGGGGTCGCCTCATGGAACCCTGTGGTTGATCAACAGGGTTCCGTGACGACTACACGGTTCCATGTGGCGCACGGTCGGCCACCTGCCCCCGGGTGCGTGTGTAGGGGCAGGAAAGCCACTTTCCTGCCCCTACAGGGCCTGAAAGTGGCTTTCCTGCCTTTGGGGCTGGGGTGTGTGCGTTCTGATCACCGACCCGCCGAAATCGGGTGGCCGACCCGGCGGCCCACCGACCACGATGGCGATCATGGACCCGCTCCCGATGCCGACGAACCTGGTGGAGTCGGTTGCGGAGGAGGAGTCGCCGGAGCGGACGGAGTGGCTCGCGCAGCTCTCCGACATCGTGCGTGGGGTTGCCGCGCGGTGGTCGCTCACGTTGGGGCCGCCGTTCCAGCCGGGTGGTCAGGCTTCGTGGGTCGCGCCGGTCGTCGATGCCGCCGGTCGTGAGCTCGTGCTCAAGGTCGGTTGGCGCCACTACGAGGCCGAGCACGAGGTCGAGGGGCTGCGGGCCTGGGTGGGGCGCGGCGCTGTCGGTGCCATCGCGACCGAGGTGGACGGGCCGACGGCGTCGATGCTGCTGGAGCGCGCGCTTCCCGGCACCCCGTTGGCCGTCCTGCACGACGAGCCCGCGCAGGACGAGGTCGTGGCTCGGATGCTGCGATCGCTTTGGCACGAGCCGGCGCCGGGCCATCCGTTCCGTCCGCTCTCCTCGCTGTGCGACGCCTGGGCCGACGAGTTCGACGAGGAGTACGAGCCCGGGGAGACCGCGATCGACCCGGGCCTCGCGAAGGCCGGCATCGATCTGTTCCGCAGGCTGCCGCGCGAGTACGCCGGCCCGTCCCAGCTGCTGGTGACGGATCTGCACGCCGGCAACCTGCTGGCGCACGGAGAGGGCTGGCGGCTGATCGACCCCAAGCCCTACGTCGGCGACCCGGCGTACGACGCGTTGCAGCACATGCTCAACTGCCGCGAGCGGCTCGAAGCCGATCCGCGTGGGCTCGCTCGACGCATGGCGGGGCTGCTCGACCTCGACGCCGAGCGCGTCGAGCAGTGGCTCTTCGCGCGGCTCGTGCAGGGGTCGGTGGGCATGCCGTGGCTGGTGCCCGTGGTTCCGCGCATCGCGCCCCGCTGACGATCATCTTCGTGCCGGGGGCACCGTGCGCATCCGTTCGAGCAGGTCGGCGACGTCGATGCCGGGTGGGAGCGGCGTGCCGGTGAGTGTCCTGAGGTACAGCCCGTCGCCGACGAGCTGCGCGAGCAGGGCCACCACGGGGTCGCGCACCTCTTCGAGCAGCGCCGCGTAGCCGTCGGCGTTGACGACGGTCAACGCGTCCCGTGCCGCGATGCCGGCATCGGTGCTGTCGGCGAGCCGGAGGACGGCGAGGTAGGTGCGGGTCAGCCCACCGCTCGACGCGCCGCCCGGCGCAGATGTCCGCACGTAGTAGTCGACGGCCCCGTCGGGAGCGGCCCGGAGGTCCTGCGCGTCGGCCGCGCTGCGCTCGCGCAACCGGTCGAGCAGGCCCGTGGCCAGCGCGTCCTTCGACGCGAAGTGGTAGAGCAGCCCGCCTTTCGACACCTGCGCCGCGGCTGCGACGGCATCGAGCGTCACGGCACCGGCCCCGTGCTCGATCAAGAGCGTTTCGTACGCGTCGAGCACGCGGTCCTTGGCGCCGGCCATCGGACGAGCTTAGGGGTGCGCAGGGAATAAACCATTGGTCTGTACCGTCTGGACGGTACAGTAGCGTCAGAACCTCGAATCGGAAGAAGCCATGACTGCCCTCGCCCTCGCCCCACCACAGGTCGCCACTCGCGCCGGCACCCGCGAGTGGGCCGGGCTCGCCGTGCTGTTCCTGCCGACCTTGATCGTCGCCATCGACAACACCGTGCTGGGCTTCGCGCTGCCCGCGATGAGCGCAGCGCTCGCCCCGACGTCGGCGCAGCTGCTCTGGATCGTCGACATCTACCCGCTCGTGCTCGCGGGCCTGCTCGTCACGATGGGCAACCTCGGCGACCGCATCGGCCGCCGGCGCATCCTGCTGCTCGGCGTCGCCGGGTTCGGCGCGGTGTCGCTGGCGGCGGCGTTCGCCACCGACGCCGCCCACCTGATCGCCGCCCGCGCGCTGCTCGGCTTCTTCGGTGCGATGCTGATGCCGGCGACGCTGGCGTTGCTCCGCACGCTCTTCGTCGACCCGAACCAGCGCCGGATCGCCGTCGCCATCTGGACGACCGGTTTTGCGGCGGGTGCCGCGCTCGGCCCGATCGTGGGCGGGGTGCTCCTGGAGCACTTCACGTGGGGATCGGTGTTTCTCGTCAATGTGCCGGTAATGCTGTTGCTGCTGGTACTGGGCCGGCCGATGCTGCCGGAGTCGAGGATGGCCGAGCCGGGTCGGCTCGATCCGTCGGGTGTGCTGCTCTCGATGCTCGTGATGGTGCCGGCGGTGCTGGCGATCAAGACGGCCGCGCACGACGGTCTCTCCGGCAGCGTGGTGCTCGCCGTGATGGTGTCCGCCGGCGCCGCGGTGCTGTTCGCCCGGCGCGCTCGCGCGCAGATCGCCGCGGGCCAGGAGCCGGTGCTCGACGTGACGCTCCTCGTGGAGCCGGTGGCGCGGCTGTCCGTGCTGTCGAACGCCGCGACGATGTTCGCCCACACCGGCCTGCTGTTCTTCGCCGCGCAGTACCTGATGCTCGTCGTCGGGCTCTCTCCGCTCGACGCGAGCATGGTGCTGGTCCCCGGCTTCCTCGCGACGATGGCCACCGGCCTGATCGCGGCCCGCTTGGCGAAGTTCGTCCCGCTGCGGACGCTCGTCCCGGCCGGGCTGCTGATCGCGGCCGCCGGTTACGTCGCCGCCATGCTGCTGGGCGGCGAGCAAGGTGTGACGCTGATGGCGGTGGCCGCCGTTCTGGTCGGCGGCGGGATCGGCCTCGCGGAGGCGATCACCACCGACGCCGTGCTCGCCGCCGTGCCGCCGGAACGGGCGGGCTCGGCGTCGGCCGTCTCCGAGACCGCCTTCGAGATTGGTGCCGTGCTCGGCACCGCGATCCTCGGCAGCGTCCTGACCAGCGTCTACCGCGCGAACGTCGTCGTCCCCTCTGCGCTCTCGCCGGAGGACGCCGTCGTTGCGCAGGAGACGCTCGGCGGTGCGGCTGCAGTCGCCCACCACCTGGGCGGAGCGGGGCTGCTCGGCTCGGCGCGGGAGGCGTTCGGGGTGGCGGTCGACGTCACGGCCGGCGTCGGCGCTGTGGTGATGGTCGCCGTCGCGGCGACGGTGTGGTTCGGCCCGCGCCGTCAGCGCGCGGCGTCGTAGGCGGCCTGCGCGGCCGTCACCTCGGGGATGTGCGTCTCGGCCCAGTCCTTCACGTGCGCGATCAAGGGCATCAACGTGCTCCCGAGCGGGGTGAGCGCGTAGTCGACCCGGACCGGCACGGACGGGGTGACGGTCCGGCTGACGAGCCCGTCGCGCTCGAGCGCGCGCAGCGTCTGGGTGAGCATCTTCTGGCTCACCCCGGCGATGCGGCGGCCCAGGTCCGAGTGCCGCATCGGCCCCTCGCCGAGCGCGGAGAGGACGAGCGAGACCCACTTGTCGGAGATGCGGTCGAGCAGCTTGCGTGCGGGGCAGGTGGCCAGGAACGCGTCGTAGGCCAGCGCGGCCGCCTTGCGTTCGTCGGCCGCCGTTCGAGTGGTCACGGTTCCTCCGCGTCCCATAGGCACTCCCAGGTGCCTGGTTACCAAAAGAGAGCTTCGCTCCCAGAGTGTCCTACAGACCGAACGGACACGGAGGAGCTCGACGATGAAGGCAGTGGTCGTACGCACGGCGTCGGGGATCGAGGGCATCGAGCTGATCGACGCCCAGGTCCCCGAGCCAGGACCGGGTCAGGTGCGGATCGCCGTCGAGGCGGCGGCGGTCAACCCGGTCGACCTCGCTGTCGCGAGCGGTGCGCTGGTCGCGCTGGGGGTGACGGCAGCCCGCCCGCAGTTCGGTCTCGGCTGGGACGTCGCAGGGAGGGTGGACGCCGTGGGTGCCGGCGTCGAGCTGGCGGTCGGCACGGCGGTGGTCGGGCTGGCCGATCTGGTCGGGCGGCCGCTGAAGACCCACGCCGAGCACGTCGTGCTCGATGCGGGCGCGGTGGTCGCGGCGCCGCAGGATGTCGAGCCGGTGGCCGCGTCGACGTTCGCGCTCAACGCCTCGACGGCGCACCAGGCGCTGGCCGCGCTCGACCTCCCGCCCGGATCGTCCGTGCTGGTCACCGGCGCTGCGGGCGGTGTCGGCGGGTACGCGGTCGAGCTGGCGGCCCACCGTGGTCTTGCCGTCGTCGCCACCGCGGGGGACGCCGACGAGGAGCTCGTGCGCGACCTCGGTGCCGACGTCTTCGTGCCCCGCTCGGCCGATCTCGCGACCACGGTGCGGGAGCGGGTGCCCGGTGGTGTGGACGGCGTGGTCGACGCCGCGGTGCTCGGCGTCGCCGCCGAGGAGGCCGTGCGCAACGACGGCGGCTTCGTGAGCCTCTCGCGCGCCGTGGTGCCCCCGCCGCTGCGCGGGATCACCGTCCACCCGGTGTTCGTGAAGGCCGACGCCGGCACGCTGGCCGAGCTGGCCGGCCTAGCCGCCGCCGGCGTGATCTCGACACGGGTCGCGGAGACGTACCCACTGGTCGACGCGACGCACGCCTACCGGCGGCAGGCGAAAGGCGGCGTTCGGGGGCGGGTGGTGCTCGTCCCGTAGCCCGGGCTCCGCCGGGGTTGCCAGGAAAGTGGCTTTCCTGTCCTGTGGTGCCAGGAAAGTGGCTTTCCTGGCAACCCCAGCCCTTGGCGTCCCCCAGCGTTGGGCGGGCTACCGGAACCGGGCGATGACCTCCGCCATCCGGCCGAGCGGGTCGCTGCCCGCCCGGCCGAGGTCGGGGAGGCGGACCGCCACCTCCGCCACGCCGACGTCGGCGAGCTCGCGGAACCGGCCGACCTGATCGGCGACGGTGCCGGCGTGCATCGCCGCCGCGTACCGGGCCGGGTCGGCGCCACGCGGGCGCAGCGCCTGCACGAGCGCGTCGACCTCGGGCCCGTCGGTGCCGACGAGTGCGGTGGTGAGGTGGGTCAGCTCGACGTCCCGACCGGTCTCCGCGCTGTGATCGCGCAGCACGGCGGCCTTGCGGGCGACGGTGGTGAGGTCGCCGAGGACGTTTGCGGAGTCGGCGTACCGCGCGGCGAGCCGCAGGGTCCGCCGCTCGCCACCCCCGCCGAGCACGATCGGGACGTGCGGCTGCAGCGGCCGCGGGTAGCCGGACGTGTCGGGCAGGTCGAGCACCTTCCCGCGGAACGGCTTCCCGCCCGGTCCCCAGAGCACGGGGAGTGCCTGCAGCGCGTCCTCCAGCAGCTCGTACCGCTCGCCGACCGGCGGGAACGGCCAGCCGTACGCCTTGTGCTCGGCCTCGAACCACCCGAGGCCGAGCCCGCAGACCGCGCGGCCGCCGCTCAGCACGTCGAGCGTCGCGACGATCTTGGCGAGGTGCCCGACGTTGCGGTACGTCACGCCGGTGACCAGCGTGCCGAGCCGCACCCGCTCGGTGCAGGCGGCGAGCCATGCGAGCGTGGTCCAGCTTTCGAGGAAGTCGTCCCACGCGCGTCCGACCTGCGGGATCTGCCGGAAGTGGTCCATCACGTAGATCGCGTCGAAGCCCGCGGTCTCGGCCGCCGCCGCGATCTCGCGCAGCGCCGGGGCCAGCGTCGCCGCCCCACCCGGGAACGCCGAGAGGTGCAGCGCGAACCGCAGCCCGACGGGCCGCTCGTGCTGTCGCGCGGCGGCCGCCGTCGCGTCGGCGAACGCTTCCGACACGACCCGCACCGGCTCGGGGGAGAGCACGACGTCGAAGCCCTCGGTCGGCAGCGCGGCACGCACAGCCGGCCACGCCCGCAGCTGCCCGCTCAGCACCTCGGCAGGAACGGGATGCCGCCGGGCCCGGTTGCGCGCCCGGCACACCGCAGCCGGCTCGTCGAACCCGACCGCCACCGCGGCCATCCCGTGCGCTCTGGCCAGCTCACGCCAGCGGGCCCGACTGACGGCGTCGAGCCCGGTCGTGTCGATCACCGTGGTCAGCGACCTGGCGACCCGCCGCGAGACGATCTCCTCCAGCAGCGCGAACGCGTCGGCGCTCGCCGCGATGTCGTCCTCGCCGGAGCCGACCACACCGCGCAGCCGGTCGCTCGACACGATCATGTCGGAGGCGAACTGCGCGGCCGCCCACGTCGACTTGCCGGAACCGGACGGGCCGGCGAGCACGACGAGGCACGGTGACGGGAGCGCTACGGGCACCGGGGCAGTGTGCCCCGGGCACCCCTACTTGTTGTTGGGCGACGGGCTGGTGGTCGGCGACGACGGCGGGTTGGTGTCGATCCCGCGCTCGGCCAGCCGCTCCTGGACGTGCTCTGAGATCTGCGACGCCCGGCGGCTCGCACGCACCCGGATCAGGACGAGCATCGAAATGCCGTATGCGATGCCGAGCACCAGCAACACGACACCGAGCTTGACGATGAACTCGCGCAATGGGTCCTCTGCGTCGACGTTCACGACCGAGATGATCGCCAGCACGCCGAGGGTCACGAGGTGGAAGAGAACCGAAAGCAAAAGGTTGACCGAACGGGTGACCTTCTGGTCCTCGAACACCTCTTGCAGGTACGGCTCTCCGGCGGTCACCAAGAGGCGGCCCACGGCGAAGGTCAGCGTCACTGCGACCGCGAGCAACAGGATGTACTGGGCGGTGTCGTCCATCAGGGCCTCCCGGCTTTGAACGTGTTCAAAACTCTACGCCCGCTCGGGAACCGCCGGTAGCGTGCGTCGTGTGATCGCCAGCACCCCGGGGTACCCGTTCGGCGCGGGCGCTACCCGTCCCCGCACCTGATCAACCTGGGCCGGCCGTCGTTGCAGGTCCGGGTGCGGCGCAGGCCACTTTCCGGTTCTGAATGTGTTCGCCGTCTCCGCTGTCGTTGCGGGCCCGTCGCGTAAGTCGGCAAGGCGCCTGGTCATCGCGCCGGAATGCGATCACTGGAATGGGTGGAAGAAAGCGCTTTCGTATCTTCTGAATCGATTACATGATCGGTCTTGTGAGTCAGTTGACAGCCCTCAGGAGTGGGGGAAACGGGATACCGGCGGTACCGTCGGTGTTCATCTTTCACATGCACACCCGTTCCGGAGGCACGGTTCGGGTGTGCGAAGCCATTCCCGGGGACGGGGCGCCGCCGAGGAGCGAGGACGGGACATGACTGTAGCGACCGTGCCAGGTATCGACCGAGCGCCGACGACGAACGAGCGGCTGCTGTCGTGGGTGCGGGAGATCGCGGACCTGACGATGCCCGAGCGCGTCGTCTGGTGCGATGGATCCGAGGAGGAGTGGGAGCGGGTCACGACGCAGCTCGTCGAGGCCGGCACCTTCGTCCGCCTCAACGCGGAGAAGAAACCGAACTCGTTCTGGGCGGCGTCGGACCCCGACGACGTCGCGCGGGTCGAGGAGCGCACCTACATCTGCTCCGTCGAGGAGGTCGACGCCGGTCCGACCAACAACTGGATGGACCCGGCCGAGATGAAGGCCACGATGACCGAGCTGTACCGCGGCTCGATGCGTGGCCGGACGATGTACGTCATCCCGTTCTGCATGGGCCCGCTCGACGCCGACGAGCCGTTCCTGGGCGTCGAGATCACCGACTCCGAGTACGTCGTCGCCTCGATGCGGATCATGACCCGGATGGGTGCCTCGGTGCTCCCGCTCTTCGACGGGCCGGCCGGCGACAGGTTCGTGCCCGCGCTGCACTCCGTCGGGGCGCCGCTGGAGCCCGGCCAGCAGGACGTGCCGTGGCCGTGCAACGACACGAAGTACATCACCCACTTCCCGGAGACCCGCGAGATCTGGAGCTACGGCTCCGGGTACGGCGGCAACGCGCTGCTCGGCAAGAAGTGCTACGCGCTGCGGATCGCCTCGGCGATGGCCCACGACGAGGGCTGGCTCGCCGAGCACATGCTGATCCTCAAGCTGATCAGCCCCGAGGACGAGGCCTACTACATCGCCGCCGCCTTCCCGTCGGCGTGCGGCAAGACGAACCTCGCGATGCTGCAGCCGACGATCCCCGGCTGGCGCGCCGAGACCGTCGGCGACGACATCGCGTGGATGCGGTTCGGCGAGGACGGCCGGCTCTACGCGGTGAACCCGGAGGCCGGCTTCTTCGGCGTCGCGCCCGGGACCAACTGGAAGACCAACCCCAACGCGATGCGCACGATCGAGAAGGGCAACTCGCTCTTCACCAACGTGGCGCTGACCGACGACGGCGACATCTGGTGGGAAGGGCTCGAGGGCGAGCCGCAGCACCTCACCTCGTGGAAGAACCAGGACTGGACGCCCGATTCGGACGAGCCGTCGGCGCACCCCAACTCGCGCTACTGCACGCCGATCAGCCAGTGCCCCGTCGTGGCGCCCGAGTGGGAGGACCCGAAGGGTGTCCCGATCTCGGCGATCTTCTTCGGCGGGCGGCGCAAGACGACGGTGCCGCTGGTGACGGAGTCGCGCGACTGGCAGCACGGCACGTTCATGGGCGCGACGATGTCGAGCGAGAAGACCGCGGCCGCCGCCGGTGGCCTCGGCCAGGTCCGCCGCGACCCGATGGCGATGCTGCCGTTCCTCGGCTACAACGCCGGCGACTACTTCCAGCACTGGGTGAACGTCGGCAAGGGCGCCGACGCCGACAAGCTGCCGCGGATCTTCTACGTCAACTGGTTCCGCCGCGGCGACGACGGCCGTTTCCTGTGGCCCGGGTTCGGCGAGAACTCGCGCGTGCTGAAGTGGGCCATCGAGCGCATCCAGGGCAAGGCGGGTGCCGTCGAGACGGCCGTCGGGTACGTGCCGACCGCCGACCAGATGGACCTCGACGGGCTCGACGACACCCCGACCGCCGACGTCGAGGCCGCCCTCGCGGTCGACCCCGAGGAGTGGAAGGCCGAGATCCCCCTCATCGAGGAGTGGTTCGACAAGGTCGGCGAGAAGCTGCCGACGTCCATGCGCGACGAGCTGGAGGCGCTCAAGCTCCGGCTCGGCATGTAGCGCCCGCACGCACGATCGGAAAGGCCACGTCCCCAGCCGGGGCGTGGCCTTCCCGCATTCGTGACCTGCACGGCATCTCAGAGGCGCTGACATTCCGTCATTCGGGCCCTAAAGTCCATTCACCGGCACGCGGAGAGCGTCGCCCGGTGTTGGGAAAGGGGTTGCATCGTGGCCACCACCGAGACGTCGAGCGGGGCACGTGGGCCGGAGGGCGGCATCCGCTCCCGGCTCACTCCGAAGCAGATCGCCATCTGGGCAGCCGTCGCGGTCGTCGGCGCCGTCGCATGGGGCATCGTGGCGCTCAGCCGCGGCGAGGAGATCTCCGCCGCGTGGCTGGTGTTCGCCGCACTGGCGTCGTACGCCATCGCGTACCGCTTCTACGCGAAGTTCATCGCGCAGAAGGTGCTACGCGTCGATGACACGAGAGCGACACCGGCCGAGCGCCTCGACGACGGCCAGGACTACCAGCCGACGGACCGGCGGGTGCTGTTCGGCCACCACTTCGCCGCGATCGCCGGCGCCGGCCCGCTGGTCGGGCCCGTGCTGGCGGCCCAGATGGGCTACCTGCCCGGCACGATCTGGATCATCTTCGGCGTCATCTTCGCCGGCGCGGTGCAGGACATGGTCACCCTGTTCTTCTCGACCCGCCGCGGTGGGCGCAGCCTCGGCCAGATGGCCCGCGAGGAGATCGGCCCGATCGGCGGCATCGCGGCGCTGATCGCCGTGCTCGCCATCATGATCATCCTGCTCGCGGTGCTCGCGCTCGTCGTCGTCCAGGCGCTCGCGCAGTCGCCGTGGGGCACGTTCTCGCTGGCAATGACGATCCCGATCGCCCTGTTCATGGGCTTCTACCTGAGATACCTACGACCAGGGCGGATCATCGAGACATCGGTGATCGGTGTCGCGCTGCTGCTGCTCGCGATCGTCGCGGGCGGGTGGGTCGCCGAGTCCGGCCTCGCGCCGGCGTTCACGCTCACCGGCAACCAGCTCACCCTGGCGCTGGTGATCTACGGGTTCGTCGCATCGGTGCTGCCGGTGTGGATGTTGCTCGCGCCGCGCGACTACCTCTCGAGCTTCATGAAGATCGGCGTGATCGTCCTGCTCGCGGCCTCGATCCTGATCGCGTGGCCGGCGATGCAGACCGAGGCGATCACCCAGTTCGCGATCAGCGGCGCCGGGCCGGTCTTCGCGGGCTCGCTCTTCCCCTTCGTCTTCATCACGATCGCCTGCGGCGCGCTCTCCGGCTTCCACTCCCTCGTCTCTTCGGGCACCACACCGAAGCTGATCGAGAAGGAGTCGCAGGTCCGCATGATCGGCTACGGCGCCATGCTGACCGAGTCGTTCGTCGCGATCTGCGCGCTCGCCGCGGCCTGCGTGCTCGACCCCGGGCTCTACTTCGCCATGAACATGCCCGGCACGGTGCTCGGCACGACCGTCGAGTCGGCATCCGCCGCCGTGCAGAACATCGGGTTCACGATCACGCCGGAGCAGCTCGCCGCCGCAGCGTCCGCTGTCGAGGAAGAGCGGCTCTTCGGCCGGACGGGCGGTGCCCCGACACTCGCCGTCGGGTTGTCGGAGATCTTCTCCCAGGTCTTCGGCGGCAACGCGATGAAGGCCTTCTGGTACCACTTCGCGATCATGTTCGAGGCGCTGTTCATCCTCACCACGGTGGACGCCGGCACCCGCGTCGGGCGCTTCATGCTGCAGGACACCGTCGGCAACTTCTGGCCGAAGTTCCGCGACACCACCTGGAAGCCGGCCGCATGGCTGGCCAGCGCCGTCATCGTCGGTGGGTGGGGCTACCTGCTCTGGGCGGGCGTCAACGACCCGCTCGGCGGCATCTACCAGCTGTTCCCGCTGTTCGGCATCGCGAACCAGCTGCTCGCGGCCGTCGCGCTGGCGGTCTGCACCACCTTGCTGATCAAGTCGGGACGGCCGAAGTACGCGCTGATCACGCTCGTGCCACTGGCCTTCGACGCGGCCGTGACGCTCACCGCGAGCTACCAGAAGATCTTCTCGTCCGATCCGAAGCTCGGCTTCTGGGCGCAGCGCGACCAGTACCAGGCCGCGATCGACGCGGGGAAGACCAGCCTCGGCCAGGCGAAGACGCTCGACGACATGCAGAAGGTCGTCTTCAACACCACGCTCGACACGCTGCTCACGGCGCTGTTCGCGATCCTCATCGTGATCGTGCTCGCCGACTCGATCAGGGTCTGGATCAGGGCGCTGACCGGGAAGCCGCTGTCCAGCGGGTCGGAGGACGCGTACGTCGAGTCGAAGCTGTTCGCCCCCGCCGGGCTGATCGCGACGAAGGAGGAGCGCGCGATCCAGCGCGACCGCGAGCTGGCCAGCACGGGCGGCGGCGGGGGATCGACATGACCGGGGCGGGGTCGGACCGGCTGAAGGCGGGCCTGCGCGACGCGTGGCAGGTGGTGCGTGGCATCGCGGGTGAGCGGGCGTACGAGGAGTACCTCGCCCACCAGGCCGCGCACCACCCCGGCGAGCCGGTCCTGGGCGAGCGCGAGTTCTGGCGCAAGCACGTGGACCGCGGGGACACGGGGCAGGCCGCCCGCTGCTGTTGACGGAGAGTAGTTTCCTCCGGTCGATGGTGACGCACCGCTCGACGAGCAGGACGAAGATCTCATCGTCCGAGTGGCCGAGTACTGGCGTGGCATAGGCCTCATCGTGTACCTATCAACTCGAACGAGTGGCCGAACAGCGCAGAGAGTGACCGCTCGGTTGTTCTGTGTTTGCAACGATCCACGAAAGAGGTGCAACACTTCGTGGACGCCCGCGATACGAAGGGTGACCGTCGCCGCCCGGCGTCGGGGCTGGCGGAGGTGGTCGATGTGTTGGATGTCGGGCCGGCGGCCGGCGCCGATGACGGCGACGACGACCTGATCATCTTCGTCGACCGGCTGGCGGCAGCGGGCAACGACCGGGCCACCACCAAGGCGAACGCCCGGATCCGCGAGGTCATCGCGGCGGGCCAGCAGCCACCCGGGGTGCGCAGGCTGGCCGAGGCGCTCGCCGCGTCCGTCGCCGAGGCGCCGGCACAGCGGCGACCGACGGAGGACTCCGTCGTGTCCGCGATGCGCGGCAACGCGCTGATGGTGCTCGAGGACTTCGACGCCGTCGGCGTCGCAGGCGCGGTGGCCGCACTGCTCGCCGACGGCAGGCGCATCGTCGTGACCTCGGACGACCCCGCCGAGCTGGAGCGGGTGCGGTCGGCGCTGCCCGCCGACGCCGCCCACCGCTCGCTGGACGCCCTCCCGTCGCTCTCCCCCGCGCAGCTGCGCGAGCTGCGCAGGCTGCTGGCCACCGCCACACCGGCCCGCTCCGGCCGCAAGAAGCAGCAGATCCCGCCGGTCGACGCCATGCCGCGCCCGGCGACCGTCGCCGAGCTGTGCGCGATGGCCGTCGTCAGCGCAGAGCAGGTGGACACCGGCATCGTCCCGGTGCTGCTGGCCGACCTCGACGACGCCCGCCGCGATGCCGTCACGTCGGTGGCGCGGTGCGTGAACCGGTCGCTGGAGGCGATGCACCCGCGCGGCGACCGCGAATGGGCGTGGTCGCTGCTCTCGGACCTCATCTACGGCCAGCACCGCGCCGCGTTCGACCGGATGCTGGAGGACACCGCGCAGGCCGTCTCCGCGCTCGAGCACGCACGGGAGGCACCGCCGGTCGAGGTGGCCGGGCCGCTCCCGATCACCGCAGGCGACGTGCTGCGGCGCTACCGCGAGTTCCTCGACGCCGGCGGCCGCTCGCGCGCGTACTTCCGATCGGCGCTGCAGCGTGAGGTCGCGCCGGTGCTGAAGCTCGTGCGGGTCGGCGGCAAGGCACCGACGAACGTCGCCGACGTCACGCGGGTGATCGAGCACATCGACCTCGGTCAGCGCCTCGCCAGCGTCGACGCCGGGTGCGCCGACCTCGGCATCTCCGCTCCGCACGACGAGGCCGAGCTGATGGAGCTCGCCGAGGGCCTGGTGAAGGTCTCCGCCGCCGCCCGTTCGGTCGGCGCGCTGCGCCACGACGTGCTGTTCATCGCCGAGAACTCGCCGCTCTCCGTGCCCGACGTCGCGGCGGCCGAGCAGGTCGCACGGGCGATCCTCGACTACGCCGAGAACGGCTCGGGCGACGAGGCGGGCCGGCAGCTGGAGACGCTGGCCGACGCGCTGGAGTTCGCCGTCCCCGCCGGCGCGGCCGCGCCCGAGCACACCGCCGCGGTCGAGGCGCTGCGCGCGAACGACGCCGCTGCCTACGCCGCTGCCTACGAGGCGCTCGGAGCGGCCCGCAGGCAGCTGCAGGACGAGCAACGCAAGCGTGAGCTGCTCGCGGTGCTCGGCGAGCAGTCGTCGCAGTTGGCGGAATCGTGGCGCGCCGAGCCGGGCGCGCTCGGGCTCGCCGCGTTCGTCCTGATGGAGACGCTGCTCTCGGACCTGCCGCCGGCCGACAGCGCCGACGTCGTGCTCGTGGTCGGGGCGGCCCGCCTCGGCGTCGAGCGGCTGCTGCTCACGGCCGTCGCCCCGCGGATGATCGCGGCCGTCGCACCGGACGAGCCGCGGGAAGCGCCGCCGTCGCTGCTGAGCGTCCTGCAGCGGGCCTCGGCACTCGCGATCAGGGGCCGCACCACTCGCGGCAACGGGAAGGTCGTGCGGCTCGGACAACGCGGCACGGGGGTCTCGAAGGTGGGTTAGCCCGCCTCAGCGGGTGATCGCGTCGAGGAGGTCGAGCGGCTGCGCCGCGCTGGTGCCTTCGCGCACCCAGCGGCCGTCCGCCCGGCGGTACAGGGCCCACCTGTCGTCCTCGGGGCGCAGCTGTGCGATGGGCGTGGCCGACCACGCCGTGCCGAGCTCCGGGTACAGCGGGCGCCGCCGGTCGAAGATGGTGATCTCGTCGCCCTGGATGGTGTAGCCGACCTGGTGCTCGTCCCGCTCACCCTCCGGGACGCGGTCGGCGCACCATCGGGAAAGCTGGTGGCGGGTCTCCTCGGGCACGGCCATGGACAAATGGTGGCGCCTCGAAGGACTACCGTCGACCGCTATGACGGAGCACCTGGTCAGCCGGTTCGGACACGTCGAGCTCGATGACATGCCGGACGATCTGCGAACGCGGATCGGCGCCATCGTCGAGCGCTCGGGGTTCGTGCCGCACGTCTTCCTCGGGCTCGCGCGCAGGCCGGCCGAGCTGCGGGCGTTCATGGACTACCACGACGCGCTGATGGAGAAGGACGACGGGCTGAGCAAGGCCGAGCGCGAGCTGATCGTCGTCGCGACCTCCGGGGCGAACCACTGCACGTACTGCGTGGTGGCGCACGGCGCGATCCTGCGGATCCGGATGAAGGACGCGGAGATCGCCGACAAGGTCGCCACGAACCCGTGGGCGGTCGAGCTGAACGCCCGCGAGCGGGCCATCGTCGACCTCGCCCTGCTGATCGCGACCGACTCGGCCGCGCTGACCGAGGCGGAGCTCGACGACGCCAGGCTGGCGGGCCTGTCCGACGACGAGATCTGGGACATCGGGGCGATCACCGCGCTCTTCGCGATGTCCAACCGGCTCGCGCACCTGATGGCCCTGCGCCCCAATCCGGAGTTCTACCTGATGGGGCGGCTGCCGCGGAGCTGACGTGCCTCGTCGCAACCGGGTCGACCCCTTCGGCGACCTGCACGCCGTGCCGGAGCGCGGCATGTTCACCGGCAACCGCGGCTGCCTCGTGGACGACGCGGGAGAGCTGGTCCGCCACCATCGCGGCGACCTGTGGATCACGTGCGTCACGCGGTTCCGCGGCCGCCGGTTCGGCCTCGCCCGGCCGGGGCGGTGGACGCCGGTGTTCTTCCTCGACGACGCCGTCGCGCTCGCGGCGGGGCACCGGCCGTGCGGGGAGTGCCGCTACGGCGACTACCGCGCCTACCGCGACGCCGTGGCACGAGCCGTCGGGGCGCCGGCGCTCGCGGGCGACCTGAACCGCATGCTGGCGGCGGAACGGCTCCGCCGCGGTCGGTCCAGGCCCTATGACCTGGACCGGGCCCGCGACCGCCGGACCTGGACGGGCACCGACCTGCCCGACGGCACCGTCGTCCACACCGACCGCCCCCGCCTGGTGCTGGGCGACCGGCTGCTCGCGTTCACGTTCGGCGGCTGGACGGACCCCGTCGCCCGTCCCACCGACCCGCTGACGGTACTGACCCCACCGACGTCCGTGGCGGCCCTGCGAAACGGCTTCGCGCCGACCCTGCACCCCTCGGCGCACCCCTGATCTCCCCACCGTTTTGGGTGGATGCGCGCCGAAAACGCGCGCATGTGCCCAAAACGGTGGGGGGATTCAGAGGACCTTCGAGAGGAAGGCCTTGGTGCGCTCGTGCTCCGGGTTCGTCAGCACCTGCTTCGGGTCGCCGGCCTCGACGATCCGGCCCTCGTCCATGAAGACGAGGGTGTCGCCGACCTCGCGGGCGAAGCCCATCTCGTGCGTGACGACGACCATCGTCATGCCGTCCTTCGCCAGCGCGCGCATGACGTCGAGCACCTCGCCGACGAGCTCCGGGTCGAGCGCGGAGGTGGGCTCGTCGAAGAGCATCAGCCGCGGCTGCATGGCCAGCGCGCGGGCGATGGCGACCCGCTGCTGCTGTCCTCCGGAGAGCTGGGTGGGGTAGGAGTCGTACTTCTCCCCCAGCCCGACGCGGTCCAGCAGCTCGCACGCCCGCTTGCGGGCGGCCGCCTTCTGCTCGCGGCGGACCGTCCGCGGTGCCTCCATCACGTTCTCCGCGGCCGTCATGTGCGGGAACAGGTTGAAGCGCTGGAACACCATGCCGATGTCGCGCCGCTGCCGGGCGACCTCCGACTCGCGCAGCTCGTGCAGCTTGCCGCCGGCCTCGCGGTAGCCGATCAGCTCGCCGTTGACCCGCATCGTGCCCGAGTCGATCCGCTCGAGGTGGTTGATGCAGCGCAGGAACGTCGACTTGCCGGAGCCGGACGGACCGATCACGCAGGCGACCTCGCCCGGCATCACCCGCAGGTCGATGCCGTTGAGGACGTCGATCCGCCCGAAGCTCTTGTGCACGTCGAGCGCCTCGACCATGGGAACGGTCATGCGACACCTGCCTCCCGGCGGGGGAACAGCCGCGGTCCGGGCTGGTTCCGGCTCATACCTCGCCCGAACCGGCGCTCGATGAATCCTTGCCCGACCGACAGCACGGACGTCAGTGCCAGGTACCAGGCGGCGGCGACGATGAGCAGCGGGATGGTCTGGAAGTTCACCGAGTAGATCCGCTGCACCGAGGTCAGCAGCTCGAAGTAGCCGATCACGACGACGAGCGACGTGGTCTTCAACATCGAGATCGTCTCGTTGCCGGTCGGCGGGATGATCACCCGCATGGCCTGCGGGAGCACGATCCGCCGCAGCGTCTGCGCGCGCGAGAGGCCGAGCGCGCCGGCGGCCTCGCTCTGCCCCTCGTCGACCGACTGCAGCCCGCCGCGCACGATCTCGGCCATGTACGCGGCTTCGTTGAGCCCCAGCCCGAGCAGGCACGCCGCGAACTGGTTGATCAGCGTGTTCGTGTCGAACACGACGAACGACGGTCCGAACGGCACACCGAGCGAGAGCTGCGGGTAGAGCGCGGAGAGGAAGTTCCAGAACAGCAGCTGCGCGATGAGCGGCGTCCCGCGGAACAGCCAGATGTAGACCCCGGAGACGCTCGACAGCACCGGGTTGGGAGACAGCCGCATGACGGCGAGCACGATGCCGCCGACGATGCCGATCACCATCGACAGCACCGTGAGGATCAGCGTGTTCTGCAGCCCGTTGAGCACGGGCGCCGAGAACAGGTACTGACCGACGACGGGCCACCGGAACCCGTCGTTGGTGATGATCGTGTTGACCAGCATCGCGGCCAGCACCGCGAGGACCGCGATCGCGAGCCAGCGACCGGGGTGCCGGACCGGCACCGCCTTGATCGGCGGTGGGCGTTTCTTGTCGTCGAAGCTCGGTGCGGCGCCGGTCACGGATCAGCTCGCCACTGCGGGGTTGACGGCGACATCGGCCTCCGTGATGGCCCCGGCTGCGCCGTTCCACTTGTCGAGGATCGACTTGTAGGTGCCGTCCTTGATCAGGGCCTGCACCGCGCCCTGGATCGCCTTCGAGTACTCACCCTTGTTCTTGCCGATCACGATGCCGTAGGGCGAGGTGGCGTACGGCTTGCCGACGACCTCGACGGCGTTGTTGGTCTGCTTGACCGCGTAGGCGACGACGGGGGAGTCGGCGAGCATGCCGACGATCCGGTTCGAGGTCAGCGCCAGCGTGACGTCGGTCTGCTGCTGCAGCTCGGTGATGGCGATCGGCGGCTGACCGCCGTCGGTGCACGCCTTGTTCTTCTCGACGATCTCCTCGGCCTGCGTCGTGCCGGCCTGCACACCGATGGCCTTGCCGCACAGCTTCTCTGGGTCGAGCTTCTCCGGGTTGCCCGGCTTCACGCCGAGGCTGGTGCCCGCCGAGTAGTAGCTGATCATGTCGACGGTCTTGATCCGCTCGGCGTTCACCGAGAACGACGAGATCGCGGCCTCGTACTTGTCGCCCTCGACGCCGGGGATGATCCCGGAGAACTGGCTGTTCTCGAACTTGGCCTCGAGGCCGAGCTTCTGCGAGACCGCGCGGGCGATCTCGACGTCCATGCCGATGATGGTGGTGCCATCGGTGTCGGTGAACTCGTTCGGCGGGTAGGACGCGTCGGTGCCCCAGGTGAGCGTGCCATCGCTGGCGAAGTTGGCCGGGACGAGCTTGGCGAGCGCGTCGTCCTTGGCCACGGCAGAGCCGGCCGCGGTCGGCGCGGCGCCGGGGGCCGTGGTGCCGCCGCTGCCGTCACCGCCCGCGCTGCAGCCTGCGAGCACGGACACGGCGAGCGCTGCGCCGGCCAGCGCGGCCGGCAGAGAGCGAGTACTGACGTGCACGACAAACCTCCGAACGGGAACGGGAGTACGCGGGGATGCTGCCACCTCGCCGGCGATTGGACATCCTTTGGACGGTCACCGTTACGTGACGTCACGCTCGGTAGTTCCGGTGACTCCACGTGTGACAGATGTGTCGAGACGGGGTACAGGGGAACCAGGACGTGCCGAACGAGCGTTGGCACGATGAACGCCCGATCCAGGAGGACCGCAATGCCCATGTTGAGGAAACTGGCCGTGCTCGCCACCGCCGCGGAGGCCGCCCGCCGCTACGCACGGGCGAACCCCGACAAGGCGGGCAAGCTGCTCGACCAAGCGGCGACCTTCGTCGACAAGCAGACGAAGGGCAAGTACCGCACCCAGATCGACGGGGTCGCGCGCAAGGCGAAGGGGGTCGCCGGCATCCCCAACACGCCGGGCAACGGCTACACGCAGGGCTACGAGAACAACGCGGGCTTCGG
Source organism: Pseudonocardia sp. TRM90224 (assembly GCF_021245725.1). Lineage (GTDB taxonomy): Bacteria > Actinomycetota > Actinomycetes > Mycobacteriales > Pseudonocardiaceae > Pseudonocardia. The sequence goes on from NZ_JAJGSX010000003.1 coordinate 314,477, forward strand.
CAAGACGACCGAGTACAGCACCCCGCAGCCGCCCAAGCCCTCGCCGCACCAGCAGCCGAACCCCTGAACCGAACCACTGAGCCGGCGTCACGGAGGGGGCAGCTGCTCCCTCCGTGACAACTTCTTCGTGACGACCGCTCGTGACGACCGCTCGTGACGACCGCTCGTGACGACCGCTCGTGACGATACTGACGGTCCCCGCACGCCTCTCCGCATGCCAGGATGCACATGAGCGCCGGCCGGCGGTCGCCTACCCGGCACCGCCCGACCGACGAGCCCGCCCCGCGGCGGTCACGAGCCGGTCGCGGGCCCTGCGAGCAGAGGAGGCAGCTGTGTCCGTCCCGCATGCGTGGACGCCGCCGACATCGGTCGATGCGCCCACCCCGACTCCCGAACAGGTCGTCGCCGGCCTGAAGGGCACCGACGAGGGCGGCCCCGACCTCGTGCAACTGCTGACTCCCGAAGGCGAGCGGGTCAGCGATCCCCGCTTCGACGGGTACGCGGCCGATGTCGACGTCGAGTCGCTCAAGGCGCTCTACCGCGACATGGTGCTCGTGCGCAGGTTCGACCGCGAGGGCAACGCGTTGCAGCGGCAGGGCCAGGTGGGCATCTGGGTCCCGCTGCTCGGCCAGGAAGCCGCGCAGATCGGCGCCGGCCGCGCGATGCAGCCCCAGGACATGGCGTTCCCCTCCTACCGCGAGCACGGCGTGGCGTGGACGCGCGACATCGACCCCGTCGACCTCATCGGGATCTTCCGTGGCACCGATCACGGCAGCTGGGACCCGAAGGAGAAGCGGTTCCACTACTACACGATCGTCATCGGCAACCAGTGCCTCAACGCCACCGGCTACGCCATGGGCCAGAAGTTCGAGTCCAAGGTCGGTGAGGGCGCCGACGCCGAGGCCACGATCTGCTTCTTCGGCGACGGCGCGACCAGCCAGGGCGACGTGCACGAGGGGTTCGTCTGGTCGTCGGTGTACGACGCGCCCGTCGTCTTCTACTGCCAGAACAACCAGTGGGCGATCTCCGAGCCGAACGAGCGCCAGACCCGCGTCCCGCTCTACAAGCGCGCGCAGGGCTACGGCTTCCCCGGCATCCGCGTCGACGGCAACGACGTGCTCGCCTGTCTCGCCGTCACCCGCTGGGCGCTCGAGGAATGCCGCACCGGCAACGGGCCCGTGCTGATCGAGGCGTTCACCTATCGGATGGACGCGCACACCACGTCCGACGACCCGTCCCGCTACCGGCTCGCCGACGAGCTGGAGCTGTGGAAGCTGAAGGACCCGATCGAGCGGGTCAGGGTGAACCTCGTGCGCCAGCACGGCGTCGAGCAGGAGTTCTTCGACTCCGTGCAGGCCGAGTCGGACGAGCTCGCCGTCCGGTTCCGCGACCACTGCGTGAACCTGCCGCAGCCGGCGCCCGACCGGATGTTCTCCCAGGTCTACGCGGAGGGCTCGCCGAACATCGACGCTCAGCGCGAGGCGTACCTCGCGTACCACTCTTCATTCGATACCGAAGGATCGCTTGCGGGTCCGAGCATCGAGGGGGCGTGAGATGACCAGGTTGACGATCTCGAAGGCGATCAACGACGGGTTGCGCGCCGCGATGGAGCGCGATTCCAAGGTCATCGTGATGGGGGAGGACGTCGGCAAGCTCGGCGGCGTCTACCGCGTCACCGACGGGCTGCTGAAGGACTTCGGCGAGCAGCGTGTGCTCGACACCCCGCTCGCCGAGTCGGGGATCATCGGCACGGCCGTCGGGCTCGCGATCCGCGGGTTCCGGCCGGTATGCGAGATCCAGTTCGACGGCTTCGTCTTCCCCGGGTACGACCAGATCGTCTCCCAGCTCGCCAAGCTGCACTTCCGCACGCAGGGCAAGGTGCGGATGCCGGTGGTCGTCCGGATCCCGTTCGGCGGCGGCATCGGCGCGGTCGAGCACCACAGCGAGTCGCCCGAGGCGCTGTTCGCGCACGTCGCAGGCCTGAAGGTGGTGGCCTGCTCGAACCCCGCCGACGCCTACTGGATGATCCAGCAGGCGATCGCGAGCGACGACCCCGTGATCTTCTTCGAGCCGAAGCGCCGGTACTGGGAGAAGGCCGAGGTCGATCTCGATTCGGAGCCGCCGCCGCTGTTCTCGTCGAGGGTCGCCCGCAAGGGCTCGACGCTCACGCTGGTCAGCTACGGCGCACCGCTCAAGACCTGTCTGGAAGCCGCGACGGCCGCAGAGGCCGACGGACACGACCTCGAGGTGATCGACCTGCGCACGCTCTCACCGCTCGACCTCGGCCCCGTCGCCGAATCGGTCCGGCGCACCGGCCGGCTCGTCGTCGTCGCGGAGGCGCCGCCCGAGACGTCGGTCGCCGCCGAGGTCGCGGCCCGCATCCAGGAGGAGTGCTTCCACTCGCTGGAGGCGCCGGTGATCAGGGTGACCGGCTTCGACGTGCCCTACCCGCCGTCGAAGTGCGAGGACGACTTCCTGCCCGACCTCGACCGCATCCTCGACGGCGTCGACCGCTCGATGGCCTGGTGACCGCAGATGCGTAGAGAGTTCGCCATGCCCGACGTCGGTGAGGGGCTCACCGAGGCCGAGGTCGTCACGTGGCACGTCGGCCCCGGCGACACCGTCACGGTCAACCAGATCTTCGCGGAGATCGAGACGGCGAAGGCCGTGGTCGAGCTGCCCTCGCCGTGGGCGGGCAAGGTCGACGCGCTGCTCGTCGAGACCGGCCGGACCGTCGACGTCGGCACCCCGATCATCGCCATCGAGACCGCCGAGGCCGGTGCGCCCGCGGCGACTGCAGCTCATGCGGCTGCTCCTGCGGCCGACGACGAGGCCGTCGCCAACCTCGTCGGCTACGGCCCGCGGGCCGGTTCGGTCACCCGCAGGGCCCGGCGCGGCGCATCGGCAGCGCCACCGCAGGCGGCCCCGCCGACGCCCGCTGCTCCCGCCCCGGCTCCCGAGCCCGTCGCGGCCCCGGCAGCGAGCACGACGAACGGCAACGGCTCGGGCGCGCCGTCCGACGCGGTCCCGCTCGCGAAGCCACCGGTGCGCAAGCTGGCCAAGGACCTCGGGATCGACCTGCGTGCCGTCACCGGGAGCGGTGCCGGCGGCGTGATCACCCGCGCCGACCTCGAGGCGCACACCTCCGCCCCCGCCGCTCCACAGCGCGCGGCGGCGTCCGTCGGTCGGTCCGGCGGCGAGCGGCGCGAGCCGATCCGCGGGGTCCGCAAGGCCACCGCGGCGGCCGTGGTGAGCAGCGCGTTCACCGCTCCGCACGTCACCGAGTTCCTCGCGGTCGACGTGACGGAGACGATGGCGCTGCGCGACCGCCTGCGGGCCACGCGGGAGTACCGCGACGTCAAGCTGACGCCGCTGGCGTTCGTGGCGAAGGCCGTGTGCCTCGCCGCTGCGCGCACCCCCGACATCAACGCGCGGTGGGACGAGGCCGCAGGCGAGATCGTCTACTACGACCACGTCCAGCTGGGGATCGCTGCGGCGACCCCGCGCGGGCTGATCGTCCCGAAGATCCGCGATGCCGACACGTTGAACCTGCTGGAGCTCGCCGGTGCGCTCTCGGAGCTCACAGACACCGCGCGGGCCGGCAAGACGGCGCCCGCGGAGCTCACCAACGGCACGTTCACGATCACGAACATCGGGGTGTTCGGCGTCGACACGGGCACGCCGATCCTCAATCCCGGTGAGGCCGCGATCCTGGCCGTCGGCGCGATCAAGCAGACACCGTGGGTCGTCGACGGCGAGCTCGCGGTCCGGACGGTCTGCCAGCTCTCGCTCTCCTTCGACCACCGGCTGGTCGACGGCGAGCAGGGCTCGATCTTCCTCTCCGACGTCGGGAAGCTGCTGACGGATCCTGGACTCGCGCTCACCTGGTGACACCGAGTCGTGACCCGATGACGGGAGCACGAACGGCATCTCGCGCGTTACACATGTATGCCGTTCGTTCTCCTGTACCTCGTCGTCGAGATCGTCGCGCTCGTAGCGCTCGGGTCGACGATCGGTCTGTGGTGGACGCTCCTGGTGCTGCTCGGCGGATCGGTTGTCGGGCTGTGGCTCGCGCGCCGGGAGGGCGTCCGCGCGGCGCAGGCCATCGCCGAGGCGATGTCGAACCGGAAGGTGGCCCACGCCGAGCTCACCGACGGGCTGCTGGTCGCCGCGAGCGGCGTGCTGCTGTTCGTCCCGGGGCTGGTCACCGACCTCGCCGGGCTCTTGCTCCTGCTCCCGCCGGTGCGTGCGATCGTCCGGCGCCGGCTGGTGCGGGCCGCGGAGGAGCGTGCTCCTGAGCTGCGCACCGCCCGGATCCGCTCGGGCGCGACGATCGTCGAGGGCGACGTCGTCGCCGACGACCGTTCCACCGCGCACCCCGTGATCGAGGGTGTTGTCGTGCAGAAGCGCGACTCGGGCCCGGCCTGAGCGCACCCCGAGGCAGCGCCGGTTGGGGAGGGCAGGAAAGCCACTTTCCTGCCCTTGCGTGCGGAACGCACACATCCCGGCCGGCCACCACGGTCTGGGGCGGACGCGTCGGCGCTGTTCAGGAGCGGCCGCTCCACTGCGGCTCGATCGCAGCCCAGCCCGACTCCCACTGCTCGTCGTCGAGCGCGTCGAGCCTGCGGCGCCAGACGGCGACCATGAAGGCCAGCATCGCCCAGCAGGTGAGCGCCGTGGCGCAGGCCGCGATCAGCCCGACGATGGTGGGGTCGTCGTAACGCGGCTGCGGGGTCAGCGGCCGGCCGGAGCCGTCGACCACCAGCGTGATCGTGTCGCCCTCGGCGAGCCCGGCCTCGGCCCACACCTGGGCAGTCCGCAGCCGACCGTCTGCCGCGATCCACCGCGCGGGCGTCGGGACGACGGCGCCGACGGTCGCCAGCTCCGGGGCCGGCGACGGCGCCAGCAGCTCGGCCTCGACGGTCGGCTGGCCGGGCGGTGGGGTCGGCACGGTGGCGGCCGCGACGAACCCGACCAGCACGGCGATCCCGACGGCCAGTACCGCAAGTAGTGACTGTGCGCGACGCAAAGCGTGCCGAGCGCGATCAGTACTGCGCATCAGGGTGCCTGCCGGGCCAGCGGCGTCACGCGGCGTGTGGGGCTCCACGCTTGTCTTTCGCCGTACGCCCGGCAGTGTTACGACCGTTCGGCGATGGGGCCGGGAGCGGCACGTGACGGGCGGTGCGGCATGATCCGCCTCGCGACACGCCGTCGCCGACCCCCGGCTTGACTCGAACATTCGTTCGTATATAGTCGCCGAGACGTCGATCGGGTTCTCTAACGATCTCTAGCGGCTGGCGCATACACGCGCATACAAGCCGATCGACGACACGCCATCGCGCTTGCTAGCGAGTTCTACGGTTCCGGCAATAAACGCCGATACCGTCCGATGCGTGGACCCTGTGCGCAATCCGTTCGCCCCTGGAGCAGGTCAGCGCCCTCCCGAGCTCGCCGGTCGCGACCGCGAGGTCGACGCGTTCGAGATCGTGCTCGAGCGGGTTGCCCGTGGCCGGCCCGAGCGCAGCCTCGTGCTCACCGGCCTGCGAGGCGTCGGCAAGACGGTGCTGCTGGGCGAGCTGCGGTCGATGGCCGTCAAGGCGGGCTGGGGCGCCGGCAAGATCGAGGCGCGCCCGGAGGCGGACCTGCGCAGGCCGCTCTCGGCCGCGTTGCACCGCGCGATCCGCGACCTCGCCGTGCGCCATCCCAGCCCGGAACGGGTCGACGAGGTGCTCGGCGTGCTCAAGGCGTTCGCCATGCGGTCCGCGCCCGAGGGCGCGAAGCTGCGCGAGCGGTGGCAGCCGGGCATCGACGCGCCGGTCAAGAGCGGTCGAGCCGACTCCGGCGACATCGAGATCGACCTCGTCGAGCTGTTCACCGAGGTCGCGAGCCTCGCGGGCGACCTGGAGACGGGCGTTGCGATCCTCATCGACGAGATGCAGGACCTGCGCCCCGACGACGTCTCCGCGCTCTGCGCCGCGTGCCACGAGCTCTCCCAGTCGCGGATGCCGCTGGTTGTCGTCGGTGCCGGCCTGCCGCACCTGCCGGCGGTGCTCTCGGCCTCGAAGTCGTACTCGGAGCGGCTCTTCAAGTACTCCCGGATCGGCCCGCTCGACCGCGCCGACGCCGACTTCGCGCTGCTCGCGCCGGCCCAGCGGGAGGAGTCTTCGTTCGACTCCGACGCACTCGACGCGCTTTTCGAGGCGTCCAGCGGCTACCCGTACTTCGTGCAGGCGTACGGCAAGGCGGCGTGGGACGCGGCACCGCGCAGCCCGATCGGTGCGATGGACGTGAAGATGGCGGCCCCGGAGGCCGAGGCCGAGCTGGCCGTCGGGTTCTTCGGCTCGCGGTTCGAGCGTGCGACGCCCGCCGAGCGGGAATACCTGCGTGCGATGGCCGAGCTCACTGAGGGCAGGGACGAGCCGGTGGGGACGTCCGGCATCGCCGACCACCTCGAACGACGGGCGTCGTCGCTGTCACCCGCACGCGACAGCCTGATGAAGAAGGGCCTCGTGTTCTCAGCGCAGCGTGGTCAGATCGCCTTCACGGTGCCGCACTTCGGCCGGTATCTGCTCGCCCAACCCTGATACTGGTCCGTTCGAGTGAACCTGGTTTGGCGCGGTAAGAGACGTAACGTGATGCCCGTCCAGTCCGATTCCCACTACAGCCCCGCGGTGCTGTCGGACCCCCGACCTGGCAGCACCGTGGGGCCTTCCTCTTTCCGGCGGTCGCCGGGGCGCCATCGGCCGATTCGTGACAGGTCGTAGCATCAGGCCGGTGCAGGACCCCAGGCTAGAGATTCAGATGCTGCACGACCGTGTGATGGTGAAAGCGGACGGCAGCGCAGAGCGCCGTAGCAGCGCAGGGATCGTGATCCCGGCAACCGCTGAAGTCGCCAAGCGTCTGATATGGGGTGAAGTGTTCGGCGTGGGCAACCACGTCCGCACGGTCAAGGTCGGCGACCGCGTCCTGTTCGCGAGGGACGATCAGTACGAGGTCGACGTGCAGGGGGAGTCGTACCTGGTGCTCAGGGAACGAGAACTGCACGCGGTCGCCACCGAGCGAACGGAACACGGTACGGGGCTGTACCTGTGACGTGCCGGGCTGGAGGGCCCGGCGCAAGATGGTTCGAGGGGAACAGACTTCATGCCCGAGCGGCAGTCATCGCCCGGCGAGGCAACACCGCAGCCCGACAAGGGAGCTGCTGACGGGACCACGCAGTCGCCGCCCGAGGGTGAGACGGTCGCGGAACAGGTAGCGGCGCAGGTCGCCCACGATTCCGAAGCCGTCGAACCGGGCCCGGTCGCGCCGGCCGACAAACCGGCCGCCGACGCGCCCGTCGTCGCCGGCGCCGAGGTGGTCGAGCAGGCGAACGAGGACGTCGCCGAGCAGACCGCGCAGGACGAGGCCCCAGAGATGGCCCCGGAGAAGGCCCCACAGAAGGGCCCACAGAAGGGCCCGGCAAAGAGCCCGGAAAAGGGGCCGAACAGAAAGGCGCCCGCCATCCCGGCCACCGTCGTGATGCCGGCCGGCGCGCCCACGAAGCAGCCGGGGAAGCAGCCGGGCCAGCAGGCCCGACCGCGGCCGCGTCCCCGGCAGGGCCAGCCGGTCGCCGATGAGAGCCCGACGACGATGGCGCCGTCGGTCGCCTCCGCTGCCTCCGCGCAGGCCACCCAGCACCTCGATCTCGCCAAGGCCGCCGGCGAGCAGCAGCAGTCCCGGCCGGCGCCCGCCCAGCAGGCGAAACCTGCCGCGAAGTCCCGTCCGCAGCCCGGGAACACCGAGCAGAAGGTGCCAGGGCAGAAGATGCCAGGGCAGAAGGTGCCAGGGCCGAACGCGACAGGCTCGACGTGGTTCGCCGGCTCCGACGCCGAGCGGACGCAGGTGCTGCCGCGCAGCCCCGCGGGCCCGCCGGCCGCTCCCAGCCCGTCGCCCGCCAACCCGCCTGGGCCCAAACCCGCCGCGGCGACGTCGGCCGTGGCCCATTCGACCGCACCGCATTCGCCTTCATCGCGGCCCGGACCGGCGGATCCGCCGACCGAACGCATCCAGATGCGCGAGCAGCCCACGATGGTCGCCCCTCGCGAGGCGCCGCCGCAGGACCCGCCGGTCGGTCGTCCGCCCGGCGGTGGTGGCGGTGGTGGTGGCGGCGACGAGGGTGGCGGCGCCCAGCGCCCGCGCCGGCTCAAGCGTTCGCTGCTCGTCGTCGGCGGGGTGCTCGCCGCGCTCGTCGTCGGCTACGGGGCCGACCTGCTGCTCGGATCCGGATCCGTGCCGCGCGGTGTGACGGTCGCGGGGGTCGCGCTCGGTGGCCTGAACACGAACGAGGCCGAGCGGCAGCTGCGTGCCGAGGTCGAGCCGCGGACGACGCAGCCGATCGCCGTCGCGGTCGGTGAGGCGACCGCCGAGCTCGACCCGGCCCGCACCGGGCTGACCGTCGACTGGGCGGCCACGATGGCCGAGGCGAGCGCGCAGCCGCTCAACCCGATCACACGCATCACCTCGTTCTTCACCGAACGCCCGGTCGGGGTCGTCACCACCGCCGACGAGGAGGCGCTCAACGGCGCGCTCGGCGAGCTGGAGCCGATCGTCGCGAAGGCACCGGTCGAGGGCTCGGTGAAGTTCGCCGGCACGATTCCCCAGGAGATCGACCCGGTAGCGGGCCAGCAGCTGGACATCCCCGCTGCCGGGGTCGTGCTGCGCGACCACTGGGTCGACGGCGGTCCGGTCGCGCTGCCGCTCGTCGTGCTGGAGCCGACGACGAGCATCGCCGACGTCACGGCCGCGATCGACCGGGTCGCGAAGCCCGCCGTCGCGGCTTCGGTGACGGTCGTGGGCGAGAAGGACACCAAGGGCTCGCTGACCCCCACCGTGATCGCCGGGGCGTTGAGCTTCCGGCCGGATCCGGCGGGTGGCCTCGTCGCCGAGCTGAACCCCACCCTGCTCGAAGAGGCTCTGTCGCCGGCGCTGTCCGCGTCCGAGCAGGCGGGCAGGGATGCCTCGCTCGACTTCTCGACGGGCGCGCCGGTTGTCGTGCCGTCGCAGGACGGACGCGGCGTCGACTACGAGGCGACGGCGAAGCTGTTGATCCCCGTGCTGAGCGCGCCGACGCCCCGCCAGATCATGGCGGTGTACGCGGAGCAGCCCGCCGAGCTGACCACCGAGGAGCTGAACGCGCTCGGGATCACCGGCGTCATCGGCGAGTTCACCACGGGAGGGTTCGCCGCCGACTCCGGCCGCAACATCAAGCGGGCCGCCGAGCAGATCAACGGGAAGATCGTCCAGCCGGGCGAGACGTTCAGCCTCAACGCGGTGACCAACCCGCGCAACGCGGCCAACGGCTACGTCGAGGCCGGGATCATCTCCGAGGGGCACCCGTCGCGCGGCATCGGCGGCGGTGTCTCCCAGGTGGCGACCACCCTCTACAACGCGTCGTACCTGGCCGGGATGGTCAACGTCGAGCACAAGGAGCACAGCTTCTACATCAGCCGCTACCCGGCCGGTCGCGAAGCCACCGTGTTCGACGACCTCATCGACCTGAAGTTCCGCAACGACAACCCGACCGGCGTCATGATCCAGACGGTCTGGACGCCGACCTCGCTCACCATCCGGATCTACGGGACGAAGCGGTACGAGGTCACGGGAACAACCGGCCCGCGGCACGATCCGACCGACCCCAACACCGTCACGATCCCCGAAGGGGAGCCGTGCAGCACGAGCGAAGGCGCGCCCGGCTTCACGGTGACCGACACCCGCACGCTGCGCGAGATCAGCACGGGCCAGGTGCGGACCGAGGAGCGGACCGTCCGGTACAACCCGTCGCCCAAGGTGATTTGCGGGGGATGAAACACCCACGTCCGTTATAGCCCTTACGTGGGCGCAGGTCTTCCGCGATCCAGGTCACACTTCGTACTCTCGATGCTTCAACGGCGACAGGGATCGGGGGCGGTCATGCGGATCGCGGATGTTCTGCGCAACAAGGGCAGCGACGTGGCGACGGTGGAGCCGTCGGCAACGGTGGCGGAACTGATCGGGGTGCTGGCGACGCACAACGTCGGAGCGCTGCCGGTGGTGGCGGAAGGCAAGCTGATCGGCATCGTCTCCGAGCGCGACATCGTCAGGAGGCTGCACGCGGGCGGCGCCGAGCTGCTCGGGGCGGTGGTCTCCGACATCATGACCGCCGAGGTCACGACGTGCGGTCCGGGCGACGACGTCGCGGATCTCGCCAAGGTCATGACCGCCGGCCGGTTCCGGCACCTCCCGGTCGTCGTCGACGGGGAGCTCGCCGGGATCGTCAGCATCGGCGACCTCGTCAAGGCGCGCATCGACCTGCTGGAGTCCGAGCGCGAGCAGCTGCAGTCCTACATCGCGGGGTAGCTGATCGAAAACGACACCGCCGTCCACTCCAGGGAGTGGACGGCGGTGTCGTGTGCGCCTATCTCAGAACGCGGCTTCCGGGAGCTCCATCAGCGAGTTGTCGGCCTGCTCGATGATCGCGCGTTGGGCCGTGAGCTGCGGGAGGATCGTGCGGGCGAAGAACCGGGCCGAGCCGACCTTGCCCTCGTAGAACGCCGTGTCCTTGGCGGAGACCTCGCCGCCGAGCGCCGTCAGCGCGACCTCCGCCTGGCGCAGCAGCAACCAGCCGATCAGCAGGTCGCCGACGGCCATCAGCAGCCGGACGCTGTGCTGGCCGACCTTGTAGATGCTCGACGGGTCCTCCACGGAGGCCATCAGGAACCCGGTGAGCGATCCCAGCATGCCCTGGACGTCGGCGAGCGCGGTGGCGAGCAGCGCCCGCTCCTCCTTGAGCCGCCCGTTGCCGCTCTCGGCGTCGAGGAACGCCTGGATCTCGCCGGCGACGTGCCCGAGCGCCTGCCCGTTGTCGCGGACGATCTTCCGGAACAGGAGGTCGAGCGACTGGATCGCTGTGGTGCCCTCGTACAGCGAGTCGATCTTCGCGTCGCGGATGTACTGCTCGATCGGGTAGTCCTGCAGGTAGCCGGAGCCGCCGAGGGTCTGCAGCGAGAGCAGGAGCTGCTCAGAAGCCCGCTCGGAGCCGACCCCCTTGACGATCGGCAGCAGCAGGTCGTTCACGCGCTCCGCGGTCGTGACGTCCTCGCCGGCCGCCTGACCTGCGCGGATCTGGTCCTGGAAGGTCGCTGTGTAGGAGTAGACGGCGCGCAGGCCCTCCGCGTACGACTTCTGCAGCATCAGCAGTCTGCGCACGTCGGGGTGGTGCATGATCGTGACGCGCGGAGCCGTCTTGTCGAGCATCTTGGGCAGGTCGGCGCCCTGCACCCGCTCCTTCGCGTAGTCGAGCGCGGCCAGGTAACCGGCCGAGAGTGTCCCGATGGCCTTCGTGCCGACCATCATGCGGGCGTACTCGATCACGTCGAACATTTGCGCGATGCCGTCGTGCACCTCACCCAGCAGCCACCCGACCGCGGGCGTCCCGTGCTGGCCGAACGTCAGCTCGCACGTCGTGGAGGCCTTGAGGCCCATCTTGTGCTCGACGTTGGTGACGAATGCGCCGTTGCGCGCGCCCGGCTCGCCGGTCTCGGGGTCGAAGTGGAACTTCGGCACGAGGAACAGCGAGAGGCCCTTCGTGCCGGGCCGCGGCGTGATTCCCGGGCCCTCTGGCCGGGCCAGCACCAGGTGCATGATGTTCTCGGTCAGGTCGTGCTCGGCCGAGGTGATGAACCGCTTCACGCCGTCGACGTGCCACGTCCCGTCCTCCTGGAGGACGGCCTTGGTGCGCCCGGCGCCGACGTCGGAGCCCGCATCGGGCTCGGTCAGCACCATCGTGGCGCCCCAGCCACGGTCGATCATGAGCTGCGCCCAGCGCTGCTGCTCGTCGGTGCCGCGGTTGTTGATCACGGCGGCGAAGTTCGGGCCCGCCATGTACATGAACGCTGCCGGGTTGGAACCCAGGATCAGCTCGGCCGCTGCCCACTGCACGGTCGGCGGGATGCCGTAGCCGCCCAGCTCCGTCGGCAGCCCGAGGCGCCACCACTCGCCGTCCCACAGCGCCTTGTACGCGTCCTTCAGCGACTGCGGGAGCGTCACCGAGTGCGTCGCGGGATCGAAGACCGGCGGGTTGCGGTCGGCGTCCACGAACGACTCCGCGAGCGGCCCGACGGCAACGCTGTTGAGCTCCTTGAGCGTGTCGCGCGCGGTCTCGACGTCGACCTCGTCGAACGGGGCTTTGCCCATCCGGTCCTGCACGCGGAACACCTCGAAGAGGTTGAACTCGATGTCGCGCAGGTTGCTCCTGAAGTGGCCCATGCCCCTCCACCTCTCACTGACGCTGACGGCCTACCCGTCGGTAACCCAAGCGTATTACTCATCGGTAACCAGGACAAGCCGGGTCGGTCACCGAGAGGCCCCGACCGGGTGATCACACCTTCGAGCGCTCCGGTTGTGCACGGTCCGTGGAGTGCCGCATGGTTCGGGAGTTATCCAGTGATGCGGATGTGCTCAGTGGTGTGAAGGAACGCGGAGGCAAGGCGTGGGTCGAGACGAGGTGTCACGACGCCGGCTGCTCCTGGGCGGCGCCGCGATGGCCGGGACGGCCGTGCTCACCGGTGCATTCGGAACCGGTGCGGCATGGGCGTCCGGCTCGCCGCCGATCATCGACTGCGCGGGCTGGGGCGCTCGGCCCAACTCCGACGTGGTGCCGGTGTGGAACCAGCGACCGGTCCGGATCCTCGTGCACCACACGGCCACCCCGAACGTCGCCGACCTCGGCCGCGGCGCCGCCGACCAGCTCGCGAGGGCGATCCAGAACTTCCACATGGACGGCCGGGGGTGGCTCGACAGCGGACAGCACTTCACGATCAGCCGTGGCGGGTTCGTGCTCGAAGGGCGCCACCGCAGCCTCGAGGTGCTGCGCGGAGGCCGTCAGCAGGTCGAGGGCGCGCACTGCACCGGGCAGAACGTCGTCGCGGTCGGTATCGAGAACGAGGGGACGTACGTCGGGGAGGACCCGCCGGCGCAGCTGTGGAACCGGCTGCGCGAGATGTGCGCCTACCTCTGCACCCAGTACGGCATCCCGCCGACGGAGCTCTACGGACACCGCGACTTCAAGAACACCGCGTGCCCCGGCGACCGGCTCTACGGCATGATCCCGCGGCTGCGCGGCGAGGTCGCCGGAATGCTCGGCCAGCGGCTCGAAGCATGGGAGACGCAGCGCGCGAGCTGGCCGCTGCTGCGCAGGGGCGACCGCGGGCCGGTTGTCGGCGCGGCGCAGTACCTGCTGGCCGCGGTCGGCCTGCTCGACGGCGCTCCGAGCGGAGTCTTCGACACCGGCACCGATGCCGCCGTCCGCCGGTTCCAGCAGCTCACCGCGGCCGAGGAGATCAACGGCCTGCTGGGCGGCGAGTCGTGGCCGCTGCTCGCCCGCACCGTGCACAAGGGCGAGGGTGGGGCGGCCGAGCAGGCCGTGCTCGTGCTGGCGGCGGAACGCGGCGCCGAGAGCATCCCCGACACCGTCGACGCGGCCGTGTGGCAACGGCTGCTCGGCACCGACGGCGTGCCCATCGCGGTCGTGATGGATCCCGTTGGTCCACCCCGCTGAGACCGCTCGAAGAGGCCCTGGCTTGGCCTTTTCACTCCGTAGGTACTCTCGCTGGAGGCTCGATCGACATCACATCGAGACCTGGAGGGGGCGCGATTCGTGACGACACGGGCACCTGCCGGACATGAGGTGGCGGTGACGGGGTCGCCTGCCGCCCGCAGGCTGGTGCGTGACGTCGTCGTCGCGCCGGAGTCCCTGCGCCGGGTCGACGTGGTCGGACCCAGCGGCTACGGCAAGTCCGTGCTGCTCGACGCGCTGGCCGAGGCCTTCCGCGGCGCCGGCGTCACGGTGCGCCGCGAGCCGCCGGAAGACGGAGCGGCACTCGCGGAGGGTGAGGCGCTGCTCGTCGACGATGCGCACCTGCTCACGCCTGCGGAGCTGGCCGGGCTGACGGCATTCGCCGAGGCACCTGGCGGGTTCCTCGTCGTCGCACACCGGCCGTGGCCGCGCCCGGCGGGGATGGCGGCGCTCGGGGTGGCGCTCGGTGCCGCTCGCCCGCCCGTCGTGCTCACGGTGCTGGACCGCCCGGGGGTGGCCGCCCGCGCCGCTGCGTTCGTCGCGTCGGCGTCGGAGGAGCTGGTCGAGGCCGTTCACGTGCAGTCGGCCGGCATGCCGCTGCTCGTCGACCGGCTGCTCGCGGCGCTGGCCGAGCAGAGCGTTGGTGCTGAGCGGGGACGGCCGCCGGTGTTCGACCCCGCGCATCCGCCCGCCGGCCTGCTCACCCAGCTCGGTTACGCGGTGCAGGACCAGCCGCCCGGCGTGCGCTCTCTGCTGCTGTCGTGCGCGCTGGGGGCGCCGCTGGAAGCGGAAGTGCTGGTGCCCCTGCTCGAACTGCCCGAGGCGGAGGGCGCAGCGGCGCTCGACGAGCTCGTCGACGCCGCACGGGCGGCCGGCCTGCTGACGGCCGACGGCAGCACCGTGCCGCTCGTCTCGGCCGCGGTGCTGGCCAGGACGTCGCTCGCGGCGCAGGCGGAGAAGCGCCGCGCGCTCGCCGAGCTGGAGCTGCGCCGCGGCGGCAACGTCATGAGCGCGGCGCGTGGTCTGCTCGCCGGCAACGCCACCGGGGCGCGGGTCGCCACCGTGCTCGCCGCGGCGGGCGACGAAGCCCTGCGGATCGGCTCGTCGTCGGCCGGCGAGTTCTTCGCGGGCGCCGTCGAGGCCGGCACACCGTCGCTCGACCTCGCGGCCCGCCGGGCGCACGCCGCGCTCGTGAACGGTGAGCTCGACCTCGCGCTCACACAGGCCGACGCCGTGATGTCGGCACCCGACCAGGTGCCGGCCGCCGACGTGCTGCAGGCCGGCACCGTCGCCGCCGCGGTGCTGGCCCGACGCGGCATGCTCGAACGCAGCGCCGAGCTGTACCGCTGGATGGGCGCCGAGACGATGGGCAGCGGCGCTGTTGTCGCCGTGCCGGCGCTGATCGGGACCGGCGCCCTGGACGAGGCCCGCACCGTTCTGAAGGGGCCGCCCGGCTCACCGGGCTCGATGCGCCCTCCGACGCTGCTCGCCGGTGCCGAGGAGCTGATGGCCCAAGGCGTGTACGACTCGGTGGCCGGCTCCCCGACGGCAGCGCTCTCCGGGCTGACCCGGGCCGCTGCGTTGCTGGAATCGAGCCGGCGTGCGGCGCTGCTCCCCGACTCACCGGCCGCGCTCGCCGCGCTCGTCGCCGTGCACTGCGGGGAGCTGGACGTCGCGCAGTCCGTTCTGGAGCGCGCGATCAGGGTGCGGTTGGGCGGCCGGTCGGCCGCAGTGCGCCACCGCCTGCTGCTCGGGTGGATCGCGCTGTTCCGCGGGGCCACTCCGGCCGCGCGGTCGCTCCTGCAGTCCGCGGCCCCGGCCGGGCAGGAGCTGGAGCCGCGTGACGAGTTCCTCGCCGCGGCGCTCGAAGTCGCGCTCGCCCGCCGGTCCGGCGACCTCGCGGCGCTCATGCCGGCGTGGGGACGGGCGCGGGAGGCGATCGTGCGCCATCCCGTCGACCTGTTCGTGCTGCAGCAGCTCGGCGAGCTGTCGATGGCCGCGACCCGGCTGCGCGAGTCGAGCTGGGTCCGTCCGCACCTCGACGAGGCGGCCGCGCTGCTCGCCCGGCTGGGCGACCCGGCGCTGTGGGCGGCGCCGCTGCACTGGTCGGCGCTGCACGCCGCGATCCTGACCGAGGAGCGGGCGGAGGCCGCGGAGCACGCCGCCGCGCTGGAACGCACGGCGTCGGCGAGCCGCTACGCCGCCGCGATGGCGGCCGCCGCGCCGCACTGGGTCCGGCTGCTCGACGCGGACGTCGACGCGGCCGGCGTCGAGACGGCGGCGCGTGGCCTGCACGCCGTCGGGCTCTCCTGGGAGGGCGGGAAGCTCGCGGGCCAGGCCGCCATCCGCACCCGCGACCGCAAGGCGATGACCACCCTGCTCGGCTGCGCGCGTGCGCTGCAGAGCGCGGGCCCGCCCGTCCGCGCGACGGCCGCCGACCCGACCGGCGAGAACACCGACCCGACCGGGATCCCCGTGACGCCGGCCGCCCCGGCGCCGGAGACCGAAACGACGACCCCCGCGAACGACGAGGCGTCGGACGGCCCGCTGAGCGACCGCGAGCGCGAGGTGGCCGCACTCGTGCTGGAGGGGCTCACCTACAAGCAGATCGGCGAGCAGCTCTTCATCTCAGCGAAGACGGTGGAGCACCACGTCGCACGCATGCGCCAACGCCTCGGCTCCGGCAGCCGCGGCGAGCTGTTCGCGCACCTGCGTCAGATCGTCCGCACGAGCCCCGACTAGCGCCGAACTCCCCCACCGTTTTGCCTACTTACACACCCAAAAGGGTGTGCAGGTTGGCAAAACGGTGGGGAAGTTTCGGTTACTGGCTGCGGACGCCCAGCCCGGCGAGCATGCCCTCGCAGCTGCGCACGACGAGCCGGGCGACGTCGGAGACGGCACGGCTGGACATCGGGCTCTCCGCCCTGCGCTGCCAGCGGGTGACGGCGTCGAGCGCCGCGGCACGCAGCTCCTCGTAGCCGGCCGTCGGTTCGAGACCCAGCCGCGCGGCCGCCGAGCCGCCGTCGCCACCGAGCAGCGTCTCCGCCTCCCGCAGCGCCTCGACCGGCAGCTTGACGGTGCCGGAGCGCAGCGTCGAGAGCAGGCGCAGCTCGGCGAACTCGTGCGCCCCCGCGAAGATCCGCTCGACCTCGGCGGCGAGCGGCGCCGTGTCGGGCCGCGGCTCCCTGGTCAGCACGAGGTCGATCGCGAGCAGCGCGGACCGCGCCTTCAGCAGGTCGCGGCGCTCGGTGAACTGCGTGGCGAGCACCGAACGCAGCTCGTCGAGACCGCTGCGCTTGACCAGCTCGTTCGAGATCTGGCTGGGGTCGTTCATGCCCTGCCTGATCAGCGTGGTGCCCAACCGCACCCCGAACAGCCCGAACCGGTCCATGAGCTTCGCCCTGGTCTCCGAATCGGGGACGTCCAGCTCGGTGCGGGAGAACCGGTCGACAGAGAGCAGCATCCCGTCGATGTCGGCCCGCGGCAGCTGGGCGAGCGCGCTGAGCGCCGTGAACTCGTGCTGGCGCATCGTGCGCCCGGTCTGGGCGAGCAGCCCGGCCACGGCGACAACGGTCTGGCACAGGCTGCGGATCTTGTCGTCGGCCCGGTAGCGGCGCGCGATCCGCCGGGCCGAGCTGAGCGCGTCGAGCCTGCCGACCCCGATCTCGTCGGCGCGCGAGAGCACGGCGATCGTGTTGATCGGCGTGGCCCGCGCGACGCCCTGGTCGTAGAACGACTCGAGGAAGTGCACGTCGGTGGCGTGCAGGTGGCGCATCAGGTAGATGACGGCGTCGGCCTGGCTCGGCGAGTCGTCAGGGGCGAGGAAAGCGCCCGCACGCGACGACGTGTCCTTCGACAGCGATGCGATACCGGGGGTGTCGATCAGCGTGGTGGTGCGCAGGCTCTGCGACGGCCACTGCACCTCGAGCTTGTCGACGTCCTCGACCGGCATGCCCTGCAGGTCGAACGAGAGCGCGCCGCCGCTGCGGCTGATCGTCAGCTGCTTCGGCGGCGAGCTGCGCGGAAACATCATCACCTTGGGCACCTGGGCGTCCTGGTACCAGGTGACGATCCGGGTGCACTCGCCCGCGTCGGTCGGCGCGATCTCCTCGCCGACGAGCGCGTTGAGCAGCGTCGACTTGCCCGCCTTCACCTTGCCCGCGATGGCGACGCGCAGCGGCTCGTCGAACCGGGCGAGGTTGTGCCGCAGCCAGCCGGAGGCCTGCGGGCTGTCCTGGTAGGCGTCGATGGTGCGCCGCAGCAGGGCCCGGACGACGGCGCCGAGCGCGGGGGGCGGGGTCTGGACGCTCACAGCGACTTGCCCGATCCGACGGCCGCGGCCTGCTGCCCCTCGACGAGCGCCTTCGCCCGCGTCGCGAGCCCCTCGATGCGGCCGATCTCGGCCTTGAGGTCGCGGATGCGCTTCTCGCGGTCGGTCGTCGTGGTCTTCACCGCGTTCTGCGCCTGCAGGACGGAGCTCGCGAGCGACGTGCTCACCTCCTCGGCGAGCGCGCTGAAATGGTCGCGCAGCTGGCGTTGGGTGCGCCTGAGCATGTCGCGGGAATCCTTCCCCACCTGGAACGTGACCTCGTCGATGTGCCGGCGCACGGCCATCTTGCTGTCGTTCTGCCGCTTCTGGAGCAGGCGCTTCTTCTCGTCGCGGATCTGCTTGCCACCGAAGAGCACACCGGCGCCGATCGAGAGCGGGTTGAGCATGCCGAGGCCGGCGACGGTCGTCGCCATGCCGATCATCAGCATGCCGCCGTAACCACCGCGCATACCGCTGAAGAGCTTGCCCCCGATGCTGAACTTCTCCGATTCCGGCTGCTCGAGCGGGTCGACCTTCTTCGCCATGCCCTCGTCGTCGAACTTCAGGTCGGGCAGCGCCACCTCGGCACCCTCGGCGAACAGCTCGGCCACCTGCGTCGCGAGCCAGCGCGCACGCTCCGCCGCCCACACGAAGTTCGCCGATGCCGCGGAGGAGACCTGCTGGTGGAACCACTCGGAGAACTGTTCCCAGATCTCGGCGGGGTCGGCGTCGTCGATCAGCTGCTCGGCCTCGCGCTGGATCGAGCGCAGCCGGTCGCGCAGGTCGTAGTCGATGTCGGACTGCAGGTCCTGCACGCCGTCGTTGAGCGTGATCTGCCAGCGTGACGAGCGCTCCTTGAGGTCGTCGGCGCGCGCCTTCGCCCGGGTGAGCTCCTCGACCATGTCCTGCATGCGTTCCGGGTTCTCCTGCACCGCCAGCTCGGCGCGCATCCCCGCGGCCAGCTGGTCGGCGATGGAGAGCACGTCGTGGCTGGTGGAGCGGCGGTCGAGGTCGTCGGACCTGGCGACGACCCGGCGCAGCAGGAAGTTCACCAGCTCGCGGAAGCCCGACTCGTCCATCAGCTCGGAGTCCTCGGTCTTCGCGGCGTGCAGCCGCAGCACCGACGACACCGGGAAGATCTCGGCGTCGAAGCCGGCCTTCTCGAGGTGCCCCTTGTCCAGCTCGACGATCCGCCGCCAGTGCGGGTACAGATCGGTCTTGGTGATCACGCACGCGACGTTGGGGCAGAGCTTCATGGCCGCTTCGAGGAACTCCAACTCGGGGCGGGTGTACTCCTGCGCCGCGTCGGAGACGAGCAGCACGGCGTCGGCGCTGGGCAGCGCCGACATCGTGGCGGCGCCGTGCGCCGAACCCAGCCCACCGACACCGGGGGTGTCGACGAGCACCAGGCCGCCGGAGAGCAGCTTGCGCGGGATCCCCACCTCGGCGTAGGTGATCAGCGCCTTGTTGCCGGGGTTGCCGGCCTCGGAGACGTACTCCGCGAGCTTGCCGACCGGGACGTCGATGCGCTCGGGCTTCGAGTCGTCGCCCTTGTCCCTGATCAGGGTGACCGACGTCGTCTCCGCATGCTTGACGACCGTCGGGACCGCCGTCGCCACGTCGTCGTCGACCGGGCACACCGGCGCATTGACCAGCGCGTTCACCAGCTGGCTCTTGCCTTGCTTGAACTCACCGACGATCAGGACCCGAACGTCGGGGTCGGCGAGCCGCTTGCGCGTCTGCAGCAAGCGGGCGCCGAGATCGGGGCGCTCATACGCCGTTGTCGCCTTGAGGGCGAGGTCGACGAGGTCGACCGCTGCCGGAACTGCCACGGCGTGCCCGCCTCCCTCATGCCCGCTTCTGCGGGCGCGTCACGTCTGTTGCTCGTCCATGTCCTACGCCTGCCATCACATACGACGACGCCGGCCCCGCCACACGGGGGTCACCCAATGTGTGGCGGGGCCGGCGGTCGCATCACCCGGAAGGCTACTCCCGGCCGACCGGGCGGCCCTCCGGGACCGTGATCACTCAGAGGTCGACGTGCTCCGAGCTGTTGTCCGTGGTCTCGACCTGCGTGTTGAACGAGTCCTGCGTCGAGCTGTCCGTCGAGGTGTTGCCGGAGTCGTTGATGCTGTTGTCGGTCTCGTTGTTGAACGAGTCCTGGACCTCGACCTGGCTGTAGTCGTTGCCGACGTTGTCCAGGCTGTGGTCGCTGTTGTCGTTGCCGACGTTGTTGAGGCTGTTGTCGGTGGTGGTGGCCGAGGAGTTGCCGCCGGCGGCGAACGAGCTGCCGTCGTCGACGTTGACGTTGCCGTCGATCTCGGTGCTCACCGCGTCGCCGCTGCCGAAGCTGGTGGTGGCGCCGTCGCCGTTCACGACCTGGTTGCCGTCGCCGTTCACGTTGCCGTCGCCGGTGATGACGTCACCGTTGATGTCGTCGCCGGCGCCGACCGCGCCGTCGCCGGAGACGACGTTCGAGTCGATGTCGATGTCCTGGTCGAACTCGCCACCGCGGTTGTCGATGTTCTGGTTGATCGAGTTGTCGACGATGGTGTCGCGGTCGTCGATGTAGTTGTTGTTGATGTACGTCGTGAGGTAGCGGACACCGGCCTCGTGGTCGGACTCACCCGGGTGCGGGCGCGGCGCGGGCGGCGGCGGCGGGACGTGGATGTGGTTGCCACCGGTGTTGGTGTCGTTGTCCTGGAGCAGCACGAGCGCGTCCTGGATGTCCTCCGGGCCGGGGTTGCCGCACGATGCGAGGAAACCCTCCGGGTCGTCCTTGAACGCAGCGAGCGCGTTCGGGTCGCGGAAGAGGTTCAGCAGCATTTCGATCAGCGAGGTCGACGCGGTCATCGCGGGTCATCTCCCAGAGTCGGTGTTCTGTTCGGGCCACCGGGCGGCCCGGCGTTGATGAGAAATCTATGGAGATCGGCCGCCCGGGCCATCGGGGATCGTCCAGAGTCCTGACCCGGGCCCGGTGGGGTACGCAGAAGGCGAATGCTAGGGGGATCGGGGGTGGGGGCCCACCCCCTGATCCGGGGATCCGTGGGGGATTGCGGGGGAGCCCGGAATGTCATCGGGGGATCTGCACACGACCGGGTGATCGCAGGTCAGGGCGGGTCGTGTCGTGGGTCGGGTGCTGGGGGCACACGAAAACGCGCCCACCGAGAACCGATGGGCGCGCAAAAGCTTGGAATAGAGACGGGGAATCGCTCAGGCGTCGCCGAACGCCGTGTCGTCGTGGTGTGCCGGGACCTCCGGGGCCGGGCTCCCGGCCAGCGGGTCGACCGCGCTGCCGTCGTCCGGGCCACCCTCCTCGATCCCCCGCTCCTCGAACCCGCCGTCGAGGGCGATTCCGTCGGCTCGGTCGACCCAAGGGTCGGCATCGTCGAGATCGGAGCGGAATGCGGGATCGTCCCCGTCGCCGTGACCGAACGTCGAGCTGTTGCCCGAGCCGTTGCCCGAGCCGGCGCCAGGGCTGTTGCCGCTGCCGAAGTCCGTGACGGGCGGCTGGTGCGCCGCGCCGTCGAAGCCCGGCCCGTCGACGTCGACCAGCTGATCGACGAAGCCCCCGTCGTCCCCATAGGGGTCGGCGCCGAACGGGTCGGGCTGCGCGATTCCCGCGCTGGACACGTACCGGGTGAGGTACTCGACGGCGGCCTCGTGGGGGTCGCCGTGCACAGGTCCGGGCGGCGGCGGCACGCCGTGCGTCCCGGCGGCGCCGTAGTCGAGGTCGAAGCTCGCCGTCTGGGTGTCCTCGATCAGCACCAGCGCGTCGTGCACGTCGTCGGGGCTGAGCCCGTCGAGGCCGTGCCTGCTCAGGGTGGCCGTCGGGTCGGCGGCGAAGTCGGTGCGCAGCGCGTCGTCGCTCGACAGCGCGCGCAGGAACTCCATCAGCGACAGCGTCTCGGCCATGGTGATCGTCTCCGGTCCTCGTCGGGCCCGCCGTCCGGACGGAGTGGCGGCCCAGCTTCAGACGTTATGTCCGCATCGGCGGTGGGCCATCGGGGATCGAGCAGGGTCCGTCCGGGTCGGGATCGGGGGCCGGCGCCGCACCGGTTAGGGAGTAATGGGGGATCGGCGTCCTGTCCAATCGGGTCACCCCACCGTGGACGGCGAGAGGCCCCGCCCCCGGTCCGGATCCGGGGTGGCGGGGCCTCTCTGGGGGGTGGCTCAGGCGTCGACGAAGGTGTCGCTGTTGTCGGTGTAGTCGCTCGAGCTGTTGCCGGAGTCGTCGATGTCGATCGACGTGTGCTCGTTGCCCGAGTCGTTGATGCTGTTGTCGGTCTCGTGGTTGAACGCGTTGTCGTACGAGGTCTCGCTGTAGTCGTTGCCGACGTTGCTCAGGCTGTGGTCGCTGCTGTCGTTGAAGGAGTCGTTCGTCGAGTTGTCGGTCGTGCTGGCCGACGAGTTGCCGCCGATGGCGAACGAGCTGCCGTCGTCGACGTTGACGTTGCCGTCGATCTCGGTGCTCACGGCGTCGCCGCTGCCGAAGCTGGTCGTGTTGCCGTCGCCGTTCACGACCTGGTTGCCGTCGCCGTTCACGTTGCCGTCGCCGGTGATGACGTCGCCGTTGATGTCGCCGCCGGCGCCGACCGCGCCGTCGCCGGAGACGACGTTCGAGTCGATGTCGATGTTCTGGTTGAACTCGCCACCGCGGTTGTCGATGTTCTGGTTCACCGAGTTGTCGACGATGGTGTCGCGGTCGTCGACGTAGTTGTTGTTCACGACCTGCGTGATGTACTCGGCCGGGCTCTGGTGCGGCTCCGGCGCCGGCAGAGTGACGTGGCCGCCACCGATGTGGTTGCCACCGGTCTCGTAGTCGCGGTCGAAGCTCGCCTCGTGGTTGTCCTCGTTGATGAGGGTCAGCGCGTCGACGATGTCCTGGTTCGACAGGTGGTCGAAGCCGTGCTCCGCGAGCGTCCCCTGCGGGTCGTCGTTGAAGTCCTGGCGAAGGTCGTCGTTCCAAAGGAGGCTGCGCAGGAACTCGATGAGGTTTGCGGACATGAGTGACTACTCCATTGCTTCGTGGGGAACGGCCGACTCCCCCGGCCGGCGCAGCTAACAAGTTAGGGGGAGGGCGCCCTGCGGCAATCGGGGATCACCCAGGGTCGTGGATCGCTCCGTTCGGGGATGGGGGATCATCACCCGTTAGGGGGTTTCGGGGATCCCGCCACACGTTCGGGTGTACGCCCTGTGAAGGGGCTAACGGACGACCGGGATACTTCGATGGCGATGAAGGGGCCGCTCCGGCAACGGAGTGGCAACGTCGGGGCTTAAGGGGAAGTTTCATGGGGTACCAGCTCGGGATCGACCTGGGAACGACGTACACCGCAGCTGCGGTCTGCCGTTCCTCCGACCACGGCTGGGTGGACCCTGAAGTCGTCACGCTCGGCACCCGCAACGCGACCGTCGCATCCGTCCTGTTCATCGGGCCGGACGGCGGGGTCGTCGTCGGGGAGGCCGCCGAGCGGCGTGCCATCACCGACCCCGACCGCGTCGTGCGCGAGTTCAAGCGCCGCATCGGCGACCCGACACCCGTTGTCGTCGCCGGACGGGCGTGGGCGCCGGAAGAGCTGTCCGCACGCCTGGTCAGGTGGGTCGTCGATCGCGTCGCCGAACGCGAGGGCGGCCCGGCCGAGCAGATCGCCGTCACCCATCCGGCCGCATGGGGGCAGCACAAGAAGGAGCTGCTCGCCGGTGCGCTGGCCGGGCAGGGCCTCGCGGTCACCTTCCTCGCCGAGCCGCAGGCCGCCGCGCTGCACTACGCGGAGGCCGAGCGGGTGGGCCCAGGCTCGACGATCGCGGTCTACGACCTCGGTGGCGGGACGTTCGACGCCGCTGTGGTCCGCAAGGCCGACCCCGCCGCGACCGCGGCCGGCCTCGTCGGGTTCGGGCTGCTGGGGCGCCCGGAGGGGCTCGAGCGGCTCGGTGGCATCGACTTCGACCAGGCCGTCTTCGAACACGTCGTCGAGGGGCTGCCCGGTGCGTTCACCGACCTCGACGAGAGTGACCCCGAGGTGCTCTCGGCGGTCGCGCGGATCCGTCGCGACTGCACCGACGCGAAGGAAGCGCTCAGCAGCGACACCGACGTGTCCATCCCGGTCATGCTCCCCGGCTCGCGCGGATCGGTCCGCCTGCACCGCAGCGAGTTCGAGAGCCTGATCCGGCCCTACGTCGAGGACACCGTCGAGGCGCTGCGCAAGGCCGTCGGCTCGGCCGGGCTCGCACCCGCGCAGCTCACGGCGGTGCTGCTGGTCGGTGGCTCCTCGCGCATCCCGCTCGTCGGGCAGCTGGTCTCGGAGCAGCTCGGCCGCCCCGTTGCGGTCGACGCCGACCCCAAGAACGCGATCGCGAAGGGCGCCGCCCTCGCCATCTCGCCGAAGCCGGTCGAGGTCGCCGCCCCGGCGCCGTCCCGGCGCGCCGCCGCACCGGCCGGAGCCGCCGGCGCCGCAGCGGGAGCCGCCGCGATGGCCGCCGGCAACATGGCGCCACCGCGTCCGCCGCGCCCGTCGCTGCCGAACACGCCGCCGCCTGGCGTCGACCGCACCGGTGCGCACCAACGCCAGGCCGGTCCGCCGCCCGGCGCGCACCAGGCCGGCCCGTACCCGACCGGGGCGCACCAGCAGGAACAGCAGTTCACAGGCTCGCACCGGTCCCCCGGCGGCCACTCGCACGAGTCGGCGAACTCGCTCTACACGGGCTCGACAGAACGGCCGCCGGAGCGCCGGTCCCGGCACGCCGCCGCACCGCCGCCACCACCGGAGCCGGACGACGACTGGGAGTACGACGCCGAGCCGGAGCAGCGCAAGCGGCCCGTGGGGATGCTCATCGGCGTAGGTGGCCTGCTCGCCGTCGCCGCGATCGTGATCGCCGTGGTCCTCTCGCAGAACTCCGGGAACCCCAGCACCACGCCGGCCGGCAGCTCCACCGAGTCGACCTCCAAGCAGCAGGACCCCGGGCCCGCGCCTACCCCGCACCAGGGCACCAACGGTGGTGGGAAGACCGCCACCCGCGGGCCCGACGCCGGCCCCGTCGAGCCCCCGCCGCCGTCCGCGGACACCAAACCGACGACCACCACACCGACCACCGCACCGACGACGACGGCGAAGCCCACGACGCAGGATTCCGAGCCGACAGCACCGGCCGACGAGTCGGCCGGTGCCGCAGGGCCGCCGCCGGCCGGACCGCCGACCGGCGGCACCGGGAATCTGCCCTCCGCCGCTCCGCCGGCCGTGACCGGACCGACCCCGGCGTCCGACGGCGTCGCACCGGCAGCTGCGAACCAGCCTGTCTCCACCGTGTCCGCCCCGGCGTCCGCCGAGACCGTCTCGGCGTAGTACGGGCCGGTAGTCCGCCGTTCGGGGGGATCCCCCCGAACGGTGTCACGATCATCGATCCCGCGGCGATGAAGGTGCGGGTGGCGCAGGGGGTTGCGCGTGGTCGTGGGAGGGAAGTGAGCGATGCTCCGGTTGGGGTTCGCTGTCATCGGTCTGGAAGTCGCGGCTCTTGTGGTCGCCGTGCTGGGATTCGGGTGGCCGGTGCTGCTGATCGGCGGACCGTTGCTGCTCGGGACGGTGCTCGTGCTGCTCGTCTGCTGGCTGTTGACGGTGCCGCGGCGCAAGCTGCAGGAGCATCGGGCGAACCGCTGGGCAGAAGCGAACGCGGACGTCGCAGCGGCGCCGCAGCGTGGTCTGATGAGCGGCTTCTTCGAGATCCCCGTGCAAGGCGGTCCGGTTGATGACGTACAGGAAGCCCGTCGCTGAGCGGCTGTCCTCCGGGATCCTGATCCGGGCCGCGCGGCAGGAGGAGGCGGCCGAGCTGCGCGAGCTCGCGATCCGGTCCAAGTCCTACTGGCCCTACCCAGCCGATTTCCTCCGCCGCTGGGCCCGCCTGATGTCGCTCACGCCCGAGGTGATCGCGTCGAACGACGTGCGGGTCGCGGAGCGCGGGGGCGTCGTCGTCGGCTTCTCGACGGTGCTGCGCCGCGGCGCGGTCGCCGTGCTCGACGACCTGTGGCTCGAACCGGACGAGATCGGCTCCGGTACCGGGCGGCTGCTCTTCGAGGACGCCGTCGAAGGCGCGGCTGCGGCCGGGGCGCGGCTGCTGGAATGGGAGGCCGAGCCGTACGCCGTCCCGTTCTACGAGCGGATGGGCGGGATCCACACCGGGTACGCCGACTCGCCGCTCGGGCGTCCCCTCCCGACGATGCACCTGCCGCTTTGAGGGGCATCGGAGTGGCCCAGTGCCGCGAGGCCGCACCCGAGCAGGCATGCTGAACAAGTGGTGATCGGCTTGATCGTCGCCGTGGTGGCGATGGTCCTCAACAGTGTCGGGGCGCTGCTTGCCGCCGATGCCGCAGGCCGGGCCACCCGAAAGCGGCCGATCGCGGTGCAGCCGCGCTACCTGCTGGCCTTGTTCGTCGACCTCTGCGCGTTCCTCTTCACGGTGGTCGCGCTGCGCCAGCTGCCCGTCTTCGCGGTGCAGGCGGTCATCGGCGGTTCCATCGCGCTGACCGCTGTGGTCGGGGCCCGGCTCAACGACACCAGGCTCGACCGCCCCACCCGGATCGCCGTCGCGACCTGCGTCGCCGGCCTCGCCGTCGTGGCCGCGAGCGCGGGCACGGAGGCGCCGCCCGTCACCGCGGGGGTCGTCGACGCCATCCTGATCACGGTGGTGCTCGTGCTCGCCGTTGCAGTGCTGGTGCTGCGGCAGTACTCGCGCGCGTGGCCGCTCTCGATCTGCGCAGGCATGGGTTTCGGTGGCATCTCGCTCGCCGTGCGTGCCGCGCACGTCGAGGTGGGCCCCGGCTTCTCGTTGCTGGCGCTGCTCGGCCAGCCGGGCACGTACCTCGTCGTCGGCTTCTGGCTGGTCGGCATGGTGGCGTGGTCGGCGGCGCTCGCACGGGGGAACGTCGGCACGGTCACCGCGCTGCTCGTCGTGACCCAGGTGGTGCTGCCGGGCATCGTCGGGATCGTGCTGCTCGGCGACCCGGTGCGCGAAGGGTGGACCTGGCCGTTCATCCTGGGTCTCCTCACAGCCGTCGCCGGTGTCGTCGTGCTGACCAGCCGCCCGCAGCGCCCGCGCAGATCACGGGTGCGCTAGTTCCGTTTCGTCCATGACGCCCGGCGGTCGCGGGGGCCACCATGTCCCCATGCCGACTTGGGACGACGTCGTGGAGATGGCCATGGCACTGCCGGAGGTCGAGGTGTCGACCTCGTACGGCACACCCGCGCTGAAGGTGAAGGGCAAGGGCTTCGCCCGGCTGCGCACCGAGGCCGAGGGCGGGCTCGTGCTGATGTGCGAGATGTCGGAGAAGGAGGCCCTGCTCGCATCCGGCGACCCGGCCTTCTACACGACCCCGCACTACGACGGCTACGGCTCCATACTCGTCGACCTGGAGAAGGTGGGGCGCGCGCAGCTCGGCGAGCTGGTGGAGGACGCGTGGCGGCACCGCGCGCCGGCCAGGGTGCGCGCCGCCTACGACACCTGAGCCGCCTGAGCCACCGCCCATTCCGCGCGGGTCAGGGCGTACTCCACGTCGCCGTGCTCCGCGCCCTCGATGCCCACCGAGTCGGGGTCGTCGAACGTCTTCACGAAGCGCAGCCCAGCCTTCTCCATCACGCGCCGCGACCCGGTGTTGATCGTCATCGTCCACGCGACGACCCGCTCGACACCGAACTCGGCGAAGCCCTTCTCGACGACGGCGCGGGCACCTTCCGCCCCGAACCCGCGGCCCCATGCGGCCTTGTTGAGCCGGTAGCCCAGCTCGACCTCACCCGGTGCGGGGTCGTGCGCGGGCGGCCTGAGGAAGAACCAGCCGAGGAAGGTGCCCGTCGCGCGTTCGATCGCGGCCCAGTACCCGAACCCCGGCGTGGTGTCGTACCAGCGCCGGTAGTTCGGGATGTGTTCCGTGCGGATCTCCTCGGCCGTCAGCTCGATCGTCGGGGTGAGGTAGCGCATGACGTCCGGGTCGGTGCTCAACGCGAGGAGGTCGTCGACGTCGGCCTCGGTCATCCTGCGCAGGACGAGCCGGTCGGTTTCGAGGTAGATCCGCACCACGTCATTCTCGCGCGGGGCGCGATCAGGTTTCGGAGAGGACGGCGCGCAGCCGGGTGGCGAACGTCGCCGGGTCGTCGACGAAGGCGATGTGACCGCCGCCGAACATGGTCGGCTCCGTGCCGAGCAGCGCGGTGAGCGCCCGTGCCGAGCGGTCGCAGAAGTTCCCCGCTGAGTCCTCGCCGATGCCGATCAGGACGCGGGCGTCGACCGTGCGCAGCCGCTCGACGTCGGGCATCCACCGGGTGGTGGGGCGGAGCATGCGGGTGTACTGGTAGTCGTCGTCGGCGACGGCTTGCGCGTCGCGGTCGGCGCCGACCATCTGCTCGAACACCGGCTCCGGCACGTGCATGTCGGCCATGTCGAAGAACATGCGCCACGCGCCCCTGATGTCACCCGAGAGGTAGGTGGTGATCATGTCCTCGGTCCGCGCGGCGAGCTCCGCGTGGTCGTCGACCACGCCCTGCAGCGGCGGCTCGTGCGCGACCACCGTTCCGACCAGCTCCGGGTGGTCCTGTGCCAGCGCGAGCACGCTCACGGCGCCGCCGCTGGAGCCGAGCACGTCGGCCTTGCCCGCGTCGAGGTGCGTGATGAGGCGCGCGAGGTCGTCGGCGCGCAGCTCGGGTGTCGAGTCGGCCCCGCGGTCGTCGACGGAGCTGCGGTTGATGCCGCGCGGATCCGTCGTGAGCACGGTGTGGTCGGTGGCGAGCAGGTCGGCGAGAGGCCCGAACGAACGCGCGTCCATCGGGGCGGCGACGAGCACGACGAGCGGGCCGCTGCCGCGGACCTCGTAGTAGAGGTGCGCGCCGGGGACGTCGAGCACGTCGGTGGTGATCGTGTTTGTCATGGCGGGTAGGACTCCCTCCGCGGCGCCGAGTCATCGCGAACGAAGAAGAATCTTGCGTCACACAGGTCGCCCGCCGGGGTGGGTGGTCGGGGGTGCCAGGAAAGCCACTTTCCTGGCAACGTGTGCGTTGCGCACGCATCCCCTCGCGGGTAGGTCGCGCCGTGCGGCCGGGGTGGGCTGTACGGAACGGCTCACCCGGCGCCACATGGAACCCCTGTGGCGGGCTTGCAACGTTGCACGGCCGCCACAAGGTTCCATGTCGTGGATGGGGGCAGGGTCAGCGGGCGCTCGCTCACGTCTGGACGTGAACGACTGCGAGTTGATCAACCCGGGGCCAGTGGGCCGCGCCGTGCGGCAGGGGCGGGCTCCCGGGGGTTGGGAGCGGGGTCGCACTTTGCACACCGGGGGGTGTGCTTTGCACATGGTCGGCCATGTGCACGGTGTGTCGACGGTGCGCAACGTCCACCTGAGCGCGTTCACGAAGGGGCGGGCCCGAGCAGGTCCCATCGGTTGCCGGCGACGTCGAGGAAGACGACCACCTGTCCGTACTGCTCGGTCCTGGGCTCGCCGAGGAACTCGACGCCGGCCGCTCGCATGCGCTGGTAGCGGGTGTCGAAGTCGTCGACGTGGAGGAAGAAGCCGACCCGCCCGGCGTGCTGCTGGCCGATCCCGGCGACCTGGTGCTCGCCGTCGGCACGGGCGAGGAGGATGCCCGTCTCCGCACCCGGCGGCCGGACGACCACCCAACGCTTGGGCCGGCCGTCGTTGGTGCTCGCCGGTGAGTCCTCGACCAGCTCGAACCCCAGCGCCCGGGTGAAGAACTCGATGGCGTCGTCGTAGTCCTCGACGAGGATCGCGGTCAGCTGCAGGAAGGCCATGAGCGTCACTGTTGCAGCGCGGGGCCGCAAGTGGGACCGGATGGCGGCGAGGGCGGTGTTCAGTTCGGAGGTGTACGGCTCTCCGGGGTCCAGCGGGTGGGCGCGGACGAAGGTCTCGATGCCGGCACGCAGGCCGGCCAGCACGTCCGGGACCAGGAGAAAGTCTGAGACTTGATGATCAGCCAGGCTCCACGTACCGGCGGTCGTTGCTCAGCTGCCGACGCAATGAAGTCCCGGATCCTGGCGGTCTTCGGTGGAGCGCCGCCGTAGAACGCCACCTACCGTTGAGCCCCTTCCCTTGGGGCGGCTCGCCGATGAACCTGCAGTTGGCCTCGACAAAATCATCCGGAACACCGGCTACGAGTTCGAGCGCGGCCACGTCGCGCACGAGCAGGATGTTCGGCGGGAAATCCTCGGAGTCGATCGTGAGGGCCACCCGTGGATTCGCGGCGAGCGACTTCACCTTCGGGGCGTTGTGAGCGGATCCCATCGCGAAGTCGTTGCCATTCCACGTGTAGCCGATGGGGATCACCCGCGGCGAACCGTCCTTCGCCGTGTCGGCGAGACGGGCGTGGATCGGCGCCCGCAGCAGCTTCTGCGCTATCGGATCGCCGAGGACGTCGTTGATTTCTGTGCTGTTCGCCTAGGCAGCCTGAGCCGTGTTGAGAAAGTCCTGATCGCGCTCTCCGTGCCCAGATCGTCCCTGGCGGCTCGAACTCGGCACAGCCGCCCCGACCGGGTACGCGGTGTCGATTGTCTGGGTACGACGGATCGGGGCGGCGCCTTGCCAGGAACGATCTGGATCACGAAGAGCATCGATCCTGACTTCCTAAACACGGCTTAGCGGCATCGCACCACCACCTGACGTGACAGACGTTGGCAGTTGATGACGACCCGCGCCCGGCACATCAACGACCACACGGTTCCACGAGGCGCCCGCCCGGGCATGGCGGAACTGCCTTGGTTTTCGAGTTCGTCGAAAAGTGTTGGCTCCCCGGACCACCGGTGGTCACCCTGTGCGGGTCGTCGATCGGGTTCGTCACTGACTACCCGTGAAGATCCCGGTCGGCGGCAGCGCGTGATGCCGGGCGTGTGTGCGTCCGTCCGGCCGGTGGGTCGCTGCCTGTGGCGCGACGTGCCTCGTTCGTGGTTTCCACACGTCATTCGACACCGTTCCGGGAGCGATCGATCATGTCTGCACGCCTTGTTCGCGATGGTGAGGGCCTCGGCCCTGCCATGCGTGACGGCGTGCGCCCGGTCCGGTTGCGCCTCACGCCGCTCGCGCGGTTGGCACTCGTGCTGCGCTGGACGCTCGGCTCGGCAGGCGGCGCGATCGTCCTCTGGATGGGAGCGGCGCTGCTCGCCACGCCCGCTTCGGCGGCCGTCGCGGTGCCGATCCAGACGGCGTCGCTCGGCTTCGTCAAGGGCAAGGAGCGACCGGCGGGAACGCTTCTCGCCGCGGGTGACGACGGTGACGTCGAAAGCGGAGACGACGCCGAAAGCGGCTCCGATGATTCCGGTAGCGATTCGTCGGAAGGATCGGGATCGTTCGAGGAGTCGAACTCCGATCGGCAGGACGAGTACTCCGAGAAGTCGGACGACACCGATTCGGATACGTCCCAGGAAACGCCGTCGGAAACCGAAGAGGAGTCCGGCGGGCAGGAAGAAGAACGGGCCGGCGAGGGTGACCGGTCCGATGACCTCCGGGCCGACCGTTCCGACGAAAGGTCGGAATCCGACCGCGAGGACGGCAACGACTCCTGGGACAGCGGTGAGCTGGAGAGCCGGATCACCGAATGGGCGGACGACCTCGCCGACCGGTTCGTCGACGAGGCCCGGGAGAACGCCGACGGCGAACGCGATGACAGGTCCGACGAAAGCGACGGGGACGGCGAGCAGAGCCGACACCGGTATCACGACTCGGACGATGCCGAGGACGGCAACCACGACCGATCGGCCTCCCGCGGGGTTGCGGATCGTGTTGCCGAACCGGCCGAGAACGGCAGCGGCGAAGACGTGAACCGCCAGGTTTCCGAGTGGGTCGACGAGATGGTCGAGCGGTCGGGAGCGGACGGCGATGAGTACAGTGGCGCTGAGAACGATGATGAGAACGGCGCTGGGTACGGCGATGTGGTCGAACGCATCTCCGAATGGGCCGAGCGGCTGGGTGACAAGAGCGGTATCGACAGCAGTGAGATCGACAGCAGTGAGCGCGACAGCGCCGCTGCCGGCGAGCGCGACGACGCCGAACCCGAGCACGCCACCGGCGAGCGGCAGCGGGCCGACCACGACCCGGCGGACCTGCCGGACGGGGAGTCCGTGCGCAGGCTGTGCGAGTCGATGTCGGGTTGCGGTGATCTCGACTCGTTGCGCTCGGGGCTGGCATCGTCGGTGAGCGCCCGCGGCCCACCGGAGTCCGACGGCGACCGTCGCGGTGACATCGGCGACGGCGACGAGGACCGCAACAACCACGGGGACGAGGACGGGCGTTGGTGGGACGACGACGCCGAGCAGGTGGAGAAGGCGCTCGAAAGCCGGATCGACAAGGACAACTCCGCGCAGGAGTTGGAGGAGAGCCGCAAGCAGGCGGCCTCGGGTGAGATCACCGCTGACGAGCTGACGACGCGGGAAGCCGCGCACACCGAGCTGGCGACGCAGGCGGACGCCGACAAGGCAGCGCTCTCGGAGGACCACGCCGAGCTGATCGACGAGGTCGTCGACGGGCACCGCGACGTCTCCGCCCGCGAGACCGCGTTGGAGTCGGGCAAGGCCTCGATGGCCGCCGACGAGTACGAGCGCAGCGCCGCGCAGCTGGAGCAGGACAAGCAGGACCTGTACACGTCGACCGACGAGCTGCGCGAGGCGACGAACCGCGACCGCCCGTCGGGAGTGCCGGGCGATGCTCCCGAGGACGGGTCGGCGGCGGGCTGCGGGTCGAGCGGTGTGTTCGTCGAATGCGGGTCGGTCACCGACAGCGGTGACGGCGAGGAACGGGACAGGTGTGTCGGGCTGGCCGGCGTGTCGAGCGGGTGTGGTGCGTTTACCGGCTCCGACGGCAACGAGGGCTCCGCTTCGTGTGACCTGAGCGGTGCCGACCAGGGTTGTGGCAGCAGTGCGTCCGCGGGCGGCAGCAAGGCGGACGCGTGGTGCTCGATCGGCGACGGGGACTGCGGGCAGTTGTCGCGTGCCGGCCGGGACGGTGCGGGCATGTCGTGCGAGACGGACACGGGATCGTGTCGCGGCTCCAGCAGTGCACCGACGGAAGATCCCCCGACCGACTCCCGCGCCGAGGGCTCGGTGACGTGCACGGGCGGCTGTGATGTGGACGCGGTCGCGGACCGCTCCGGCGCCGAGGTCGGGTGCCGATCGGCTGCGGGTTCGTGCGAGTCGAACGGCACGGGTTCGACGACGGGACGGACCGACCGCGCCGACAGCACGCAGCTGGTGTCGGTCGATGGCACGGACACCCGCTCTGGCGTGGCGTCGGCGAACTGCTCCGCGACTGCGGGCGGGTGCGCCACCACGATCGAGATCGACCTGGACAACGGCGACGACGCCCGCGCGAACGCCGATGTGGCGTGCGGGGACGGTGCGACGGGTTGCGCGGGTGCTGCTTCGGCGGACACGAAGGCGGGCAGCAAGGCGAGCAGCATGGCGGGCGACACCGCCACGGCGGCGGAGGCCCGTGAGACCACCGCCGGTGGTGCGGCGAACTGCACCGTCACCGACGGTGGGTGCGAGGCCTCCAGCGGTGCTCGCGCTGCCGAGGGCACCGCGGGCACCGGCGAGAGCGCGGTCCGCATCGACTGCGACACCGCGACCTGCACGGGCACCGGCGCCGCCACGACCAGCGGCACGATCACCGCCGGTCCGGCGGTCCGGGAGACCACCGGCGCCGCGACCTGCACCGCTGACGGTGGCGACTGCGACTCCGAGTCGTCCTCGACTGTCGGGGGCGAGGACGTCGCGCGGCCGGAGCGGTCGGCGCTGCGCCTGGTCACCGCGCCGGCCGCGCGGGTGTTGACGGCGGACAGCAGTGCGACGAGCCGGGTCGACTGCGGTTCGGCGACCTGCAAGGGCACCGGGGCGGCGGAAACCACCGGCGGCGCCTCCGGTGACATCACCGGCATCCGCGACTCGAAGGGTTCGGCGAGCTGCACCGCGAACGGTGGCGGGTGTGCCGCCACCTCGGGCACCGAGGTGGCCGACCGGGCAGCGAGCAGGACCGATCCGGCCGCCGACAGGCCCGGCGTGACGGGCCCGGTGAGCGTCTCCACCGCGAACGCGACCATCACCTGCGACGGGTCGGCGACCTCGTGCGGCGGGTCGGCGGCAGCGGCGACCAGCGCGCGGGACACCGCCGTGCTCGCAGGGGCGCGTGGCACCGGCTCGACGGCGGAGTGCGCCGTCACCAACGGCGGTTGCACGGGTGCGGCGAGTTCGAAGGCCTCGTCCGCGCCCGACTTTCAGGTGCTCGACCCGGCAACCGGCAAGCCGGTCGCCGGGCAGCCGTCGACCGGTCCGTCGTCGACGGCGTCGTCGAACGCGACGATCAGCTGCGATGCGGGGGACAACTGCTCGGGCACGATCCGGACCACCACCACCACCGCGTTCGAGGGCACCGCGGCGCCGCGGACGTCCGAGGGCACCGCGGCCTGCACGGGAGGCACGGGCGGCTGCGAGGTCAGGTCGGAGTCGAGCGCTTCGAGCGGGCCGGGTGCTGCGCTCGCGTTCGCGGCCGAGGACACGAAGGTCAACGTCGCCCGACTGCCAGCGGGTCCGTCGGCGGCATCGGTGGCCGGTGCGGTGCTGGTGTGCGACGGCGCGAAGCTCTGCGACGGCAAGGTCACCTCGTCCGCGAGTGCGACGGATCCGGCCGTGTCGGCCGATCCGCGTGGCTCCCACGGCGAGGGCAGCTGCGCCGGTGTCTCCGGCGGTGTGTGCCAGGCCGTCACGAACTCGGGTGCCTCGTCGGGGCCGGACGCGAACGTGATCGCCCCGGTGGTGCAGGCGAAGTCGACGGCAAACGCGACGGTGACGCAGGAAGGGACCGGCGAGGAGCAGCCGTCGCAGAACCGCAAGGACGAGCAGCCCGCGAGCCCGCCGGCGCCGACGGCGCCGGGTTCGTCGGCGAACTCGGGCGGGCCGACGGTGGCAGGGGCGTCGAGCTGGTCGATGGCCAGCGCGACCCTCGACTGCGCTCAGGGCACCAGCTGCACGGGTACGGCGTCCAGCTCAGCGGCCGGTTCCGACGGCCCGTCGACCGTGACCGGGGCGAACGGGGCCCGCGGCCCACCGGAGGGTGGATCGACCTCCAGCGGTAGCTGCGCCGGTTCGGGTGGTTGCCAGGTTCGGACGAGTTCGACCGCGGGCGCGGGCCAGGTCGTGGCCGACGTGATCGCGGAGCAGCAGAACACCACCGCCGAGACCCTCGCCGAGAAGGCCGAGCAGGCGGAACAGGACGCGAAGAAGGCTCAGCAGGCCGCCGCCCGCGAGGGCGCGACCGCGGAGCAGAAGCAGAAGGCCACGGAGTCCGCCGCCGCCGCGAAGAAGGCGACGGAGGCCGCGACCGAGGCAGCCGAGCTGGCGAAGAAGCCGGTGACCGGCGCCCCGGCGACGATGTCGGAGTCCTCGGCGGCTGCGCAGTGCCTCGCGAAGGACTGCACGGCCACCGCGGTGGCCGACGCGATCACCGGCGCGGCGCTGGCAGGGGAGCGCGACCCGGCGACCGCGAGCCGTTCGCGTGCCGAGTCGACGTGCACCGCGGCTGCGAAGGGTTGTGGCGTGAGCGCGGCGTCGGCCGCCACCACCACGACGAACAGTGGGCTGCCGGAGAGCACCACCCAAGGCGCCCCGATGCTGGCCGGCCGCTCCGGCACGACGCAGGCGAGCGCGTCGCTGCAGTGCCCCGACAAGGGGTGCGCCGGCTCGGTGACCAGCGAGTCCACCTCGGCCGCTTCCCCGGACGGCGGCGCGCAGGCGGCGATCGCCGCTGCCCGGCCCGAGGCCCGCGCTGCCGGTGGCGGGAACAGCGACGCGACCGACCCGACCAGCGTCTCGGTCGCCGCCGCGAGAGCCGCCTGCACCGGCGACGGGCCGTGCGACGCCGGCGTCGGCACGAGCGCGACAGCAGGGGCCTCCGCCGCCACCCGCGTCGGCACCACCAGCTCCACCGTCCAGGGCAGCTGCTCGACGGGAAGCGGGACGTGCCCCGTCACGGCGAGCAGCACCACGGTTGTCACCGACGACCCGGCCACGATCACCGACACCCTCCGGACGGCCACGGCGCCCGGCAGGCCGCAGACGGCCCAGGCGCTCGCCACGACGAGCTGCGCCGCGGCGGCCGCGTGCGAGGGCGGCACGAGCGGGTTCGCTGCGGACTCCACCGCCGAGGTGTCGGCGGGCTGCGTCGGCACCGGGTGCACCACCCGGATCGAGGGCAACGCCCAGTTCTCCGCGCCGGAGGGCACGAACACGGCCTCCACGTCGTCGACCTGCACGGCGGGCACCGACGGCAACTGCGCCGCAGGCGGGCAGGTCGGGGCGTCCGCCGCCGGGACCCAGGTGTCGTCGTCCTGCTCGGGTGATGCCGGCGCGGCGTGCACGTACGCGTTCTCGGCCCGCTCGGCGGCGCAGGGCGGCGCCGGCGGCAGCACGGCCACCGCGAACGCCGCGTGCGGGACCAGCGGCGGCGCCGGTTCCGGCTGGTGCGCGACCAACGCGATCGCCGTGGCCGAGCCGGGTTCTGCGATGGCGGCGGCCGGGTGCGTGGGCAGCACGAACGCCGGCTGCACCTACAGCTACCGGGCCGCCTCGTCGGCGTCGGACTCCGGGCGGGGAGCCAGGGCCTCGGCGAAGGCGCTGGGCCACGGCGGTGGGACGTTCGGGCAGGGCGAGGTCATGGTCTCCGCGCAGGCGTCGGCCCAGCCGGGCAGCGCGATGGCAGCGGCGTCCTGCCAGGGATCGGCCGGGACGAACTGCTCCTACTCCTACTCCGCCTCGGCGTCGGCCGCGGCGTCCGGGCCGGGTTCGAAGGCGTCGGCGAACGCGGCGGGCCACGGCGGTGGGACGTTCGGGCAGGGCCAGGTCATGGTCTCCGCGCAGGCGTCGGCCGGACCGGGCAGCGCGCAGGCCGCAGCCTCCTGCCAGGGCTCACCCGGTACGACGTGCTCGCACTCGTACTCGGCTTCGGCGAGCGCGTCGGCCAGCTGGAGCGGGCCGGGCGGCCGCAGCGAGGCACGCGCCTCTGCCAGCGGTTCCGGCGGTGGCGGCATGGGCGGCGGCGGTGTTGCGGTCTCGGCGCAGGCGTCGGCGGGCCCCGGGTACGCGAACGCGTCGGCGAGCTGTTCCGGCGCGGCGAA
Source organism: Pseudonocardia sp. TRM90224 (assembly GCF_021245725.1). GTDB lineage: Bacteria > Actinomycetota > Actinomycetes > Mycobacteriales > Pseudonocardiaceae > Pseudonocardia. The sequence continues at coordinate 351,522 of NZ_JAJGSX010000003.1, forward strand.
CTGCACCACGAGCTTCTACGCCCACACCGAGCTCAACGAGGCCGTCCAGCGCCCCGAAGGGCTCTACACCGCCTTCGCGTGGGCGACGTGCGGCGGTGGCGGCTCCAGCGGTGGCGGCTGCGGCGTCACCGCCGAGGTGAACGCGCTCGCCGGGCTGGCGCGGTCCGGCTGCTCCGGCGACGGCTGGTGCAACAAGGACTCCGGCGCCGCCTTCATCCCGGCGGTGCCGCCGCCGACACCCGGCGCAGGGCCGGACGGCCTCGACGGCAACGTCCACGGCGCCACCGTCGACTGCAACCTCGCTGCGGGGATGTGCGACGTCACGATGTTCGAGGAGGACCGGGCGGCGAAGGACACGCCGTCGACGAAGTGCCCGATCCCGTGCGCGATGGCGGGTAGGAGTGGCCAGACCGTCGACGTCGACGCCACCGGCAAGGCCACGGTGAGGAACCCGCGGGTGGCGAACCAGCCCGCGCTCGGTGTCGACGTGAACGTCGGCACCGAGGGCGGCGCGTCCGCCGTCGCCGACCGGAAGGGACGGGCGGGCGGCTGGGTGCGCGGGCTCAACTCGACCACCTATGACAGCTACAGCGGATCGACGGTCACCTACGACCGCCGGACGCCGAGCAACGTCCACCGCATGACGTTCGCCGACCCGACCGGCGGCACGTTCCGCACCGAGTGCCCCAACGGTTGTTCCGGCAACGTCGGATTCCGCGAGAAGATGGAGCACTTCGTCATCGCGGGCACCAACGCCAAGATCAACGCGATCGACCAGGCGGGCCACCAGTCCGACATCTCGTGGAACGGCATCGGCAGGCTCACCCCGTACGGGAAGCCGACGCTCTTCGCGGACGGCAACGGCCCCGCGAACCTGAACGGCGGGTTCACCCGCGTACTCGGCCCCGGGCTGGACGCGAACGGCACCATGCAGCCTGGATCGTTTGTCATGACCGGGCAGAGCGGCAGCTTCTTCCTCAGCAACGGCTTCAAGTACGAGAACGTCAACAAGAACCCTGGCGAGTTCGACCGCCTCGAAGGCGTGTTCGGCAACGCGGACGGCACGGGCGGGCGCGCGGCCTGCAACGGTCCGTGCGTCGAGACGATGCCCGATCGCATCGCGAAGCAGGTCACATGCACGACGGGTTGTGAGTACGCGTTGCGCAACATCCCGGAGGAAGACCGCGTCCTCGGGTCCACGGCGTGCGAGAACTGCTTCATGGAGCGCGAGTTCCGGCCGACGCCGGGCGCGCCGAACGGCTACTTCTCGATGACCAATCACGCCAAGAGCCCGATCTTCCACGTCAACGCCACCGGCGAGGGCCAGACGTGCAAGGAGGCGTGCCGGTTCACGAACGTCTCACCGGATGGGCAGGGCAACGGCGGGTACACGGTCTGCACCGGCACCGGCTGCGTGATCGGCAGTTCCCGCACCGGTGAGGTGCTGGAGCCCTGGAAGGCCGGCATGGACGGCGACCCGAGCAGGGTCCTCGTCCCGGGCGCAACCTTCGACGAGAAGGACCCTGCCGGGAAGACCAACACGATCGGTCTCTTCTTCGGCAACGCCGACGGGAGCGGCCGCCGTTACGTGTGCGCCGACATCTGCCAGAACTTCAACCTCAACGGCGTGGTCAAGGAGGGCGAGTACCGCTACCCGGCCAAGCTCCCGACGGGGACGTCGACGATGTACGACTGGGTCGCGTCGCCCAACCGCGGCTGGCTGCCGCACACCGTGCGCCCCGGCGAGACCAGGCCGACCATGAACACGCCGCTCGACAAGCAGATCGCGCTGTCGATGGGGCTGGACCCGAACGACCCGAACGCGCAGCTCCCGCTGTACTCCGCAGGCCTCTACAACTCGCTGACGCCGCAGGAGCGCGAGCAGTACGACAAGCTCGTCACGATGTCGGGCGCCAACTCCGACATCGCGCTCGGCGCCTTCTACGAGGCCAGGATCCGCGATGACGCGATGCGGGAGAAGTCGCCGGCCCTGCTCGGCAAGATGCGTGACGTCTACAACGGCATCGAGGCCTACCGCGGCAACCGCGACCTCGCCGCGCTGCAGGCGATCGATCCCACCATCAGGGACATCGACGCCGCCATCGGCGACGGGACGACCGGTCCGCTCGCGCAGTGGCTCGCCGACCGCGGCACGATCGACAGCATCATGCTGGCCAACCTGCGGCTGGACCTGAAGAACGCCGACGCCGCGCTGCAGTCCGATCCGAACGTGCTCCGCAGGATCAACGCGATCGACCCGCAGCTGACGAAGGACATCCGCAAGGACAACCCGTCGTTGACTCCCTTCGAGGTCTCGCAGATCCACCTCGACCGGATCCGCGGCGAGTACGGACTCGCGCAGACCGCGGCGATGGGGCTGGCCATCGAGCAGGGCAAGTTGAAGGGCCGGATCGCCGCGTTCGAGAAGGACCGGGCGGCGTTCGACAGCTCGCCGAACCAGACCCAGCAGTGGGCGAACGCACTCAACAGCACGCGCAACAAGCTGCTCGACGACATCGGCCGCTCGAACGACGCGATCGGGCCCGTGATGGACCGGATGGCGCAGTCGGGCGCGATGTTGCGGACCGTCGACCTCGCGATGGTCAGCGGCTCCCCCGACAAGGCGTGGGCCGGCCAGATGATCCGGACCAACGGCGACATCGCGCGCTTCACCGGGCTGGCCCGCGCCATGGACGCCTCGAAGGACAAGGCGCAGCTGGACCGCGCGCCGAGCATCCACCGCTACGGAACGTTCGCCGAGCTGACCTACGCGTCGCTGCGGCACAACCCGATCGACCCGAACGAGCGGCTCGGCCGGTTCGTCCCGCTGCCGTCCACGGGACGTAACGACACCTATTTCGCACGCACCGCCGCGGTGAACATGGAGGTGATGCGCCACCTCGCCGACGACGAGGCGCGCGGCCAGTTCGAGGCCAGGTACCAGACGGACGCACTGGCCAACATCGCCGCCTTCCAGACCGGGCAGCAGTACCTCGACGAGCACATGCGGACGAGGAGCGTCGACGAGAACGCGCGCCGGCAGAAACTGGCCGAGCAGGGCGTCACCGGTCAGAAGGCCGAAGAGGTGCTGGCCGTGCTGCGCGCGGGCGGCCCCGACGTCGTCGCGATCCCGATGATGTACAGCGACACGGCCAGCGGAGTGACCTCGGAGCCGATGCTGTTCAAGAGGGGCGACGGCGTCTTCGTCGACCGGTTCGGCGGCACCTACGCGAGCATCGACGAGTACCGAAACACAGGCACGGAGGGCTTCTCCCTCGACGGGCGCCTCTCGTGGTCGGACACCATCGCGGGCAACGACACCGGGCCGGTGTCGCTGACCGGCGGGGCAGCGCGGTACCGCACGACCGGCCAGCAGGTCGGCGACTACGCCACGACCGGCGCCATCGTCGCTCTCACCATCCTCGCCGCCACCGCCACCGGCGGCACTGCGGTGGTCGCCGGCAGTGCGGCGATCGCAACCGGCATCGGGGCGTCGGCCGCCAACCTGGCCGACAGGGCCAGCCACAACCAGTCCGTCAGCTGGAGCGACCCGAACGCCCGCGCCGAGTACGTCAGCGCAGGCCTGAGCGCGTTGCCGCTGGTCGGACGGGGTGCCGCGGCCGTCCCGAGAATCGCGAGGGTCGCGCCCGGCGTCGTGCGGGCGGCCGACCGCACGGCCATCGCGGGCGGCGCCTCGATGCTCGCCTCGAACGTCTCCTCAACGGTCGACGGATGGGGCCGGCTCGGGCCGAACGGGCGGTTCGACGCCGTGTCCGGGATCGTGCAGGGCGCCGCGATGCTCGGCGCGCCCGCTGCGACGAAGGGCGGCCGCGCCGGCCTGACCTACAGCTTCACCGGCCGCCCGCCGCAGGGCGGCGGCGCCACCGCGCGGGCGCCGGTGCTCGACGGATTGGGGATCGTCAGGGGCGGGTTCGGACGGCCCGCGGGCATGGACGGAATCGGCGGACCTGTCCCGGCATCGACGAAGTGGGCCGGGACGGTCCGCTTGCCGGCCGAGGGGCCGATTCGCGGCGCGGACGGGCGGCCGACGTTCTCCGTCGCGCTGGGCGGTGGGCGAGCACCGGCCGGCGGGCAGCCCCTGAGCACGGCGTACAAGCCGGTCGGTGCGCTGCGCCTGCCGGATGGAGCCCCGGTGAACTGGGGCGGCGGCCGTCCGACCTTCTCCATCGCGCCGGACGGCGCATGGGTGCCGGCCACGGGTCGGCGCGCGCCCTCGACGTACTCGCCCAGGATCGCGCTGGCAGATGCGCCGATCGAGCGCAGCACGCCGGTGTCCCGCAGCACGCGGATCGCCGACTTCAGACCGGAGGCCCGCCAGGTCGGCGGCGTGCTCGCCGCGCTCGGGTCGCTTGTCGTGCCGGTCGCTCACGGTGCTCCGCCGGGCTTGGTGAACGCCGCCGCACATGCGCCCGCTGTTCCGGGCAAGGGCGCCGTCGCGGGCCTGAAGCTGCCCGTCCAGCCCCGCACGCCACAGGCGCAGCAGCTGTCCAAGGCGTGGGCGGCCGGCGAGCAGCCCGGCGGCGGGGCCGCGGCGCCGGGCGCGCTGCGCCTGCCGGGGACGGCAGCGGTGACGGGCGCCTCGACGATCGGTGGTATCGACGCAGCGACCACCGGATCGGACGCCCGGCTGCACGGCCTGGCGTTCGGGTCGCAGGTCGCGCTGACACCCGAGCTGGAGCGGGCGCTGCGGGACGGCACGCTCGGTGGGCTGCGGATGGTGCCCACCCGCAGCGGGACGACACTCCCCACCGAGGTGCGGGCGCTGGTCAGGGCGAAGATGTGGAACGACCTGCATGGGGCGGCGACACGGGACCTGTCGTTGGCCATCGACGCCTCGGCGATGCTGTCGCACGGGAACGCGGTCGCGCTGTACGGCGGCGAACTCTTCCGGGGCGGCTACGCGGGGCCGGCGGTCAGCGACCAGCTGGTGCTGCCTCGTTACGGACCTGCGCAGCAGTACGCGCCGTGGTGGTCCGACGTCGGCCCGACCGCGGCGCGCCGCGGCGCGATCGAATCGGCCGCTGTGCTCGACGTGCTCGCCGGCACGGGCGCGGCAGGCGCGGCGTTGCGGGCGGCGGTCGACGCGGGGCTGCCCGCCGCGGCCGCGGCCGACCTCGTCGCGGACGTCCGTTCGAGCGCGCCGCTGGTCGCCGAGGGAGCGGTGGCCGGGTTCGGCGAGCGCAACGGGCTGCCGTGGACCCTCGAACAGCGCCGGGCGCTCGTCGACGCCGTGCACGATGTCGGCAGCGGGCTGCCCGGCGCGCAGCCGGCCGCGCTGGCGACGTGGCGGGCGCAGGTGCGAGCCCGGTACGACGGGCTGCTCGCGCAGGCGAGAACCGTGGACCAGTGGTTCCAGCCGTGGCGGCAGCGGATGGTGGACGAGCTGAACGCGGCCGCGGACGCACTCGTCCGAACCCTGCCGCACCAGGCGAACCTGCCGCCCGAGAGGCGCGAGCCCGGCCGGCGCCAGCAGGTGAGCTGGCAGAAGGAAGCCGGCCGGATACTGGCGGAGGTCGCGGATCTGCGTGCTGCCGCTGCGCGACGGCAGGTGGAAGTGGACTGGGCGATGGCGCGGGAGTGGCTGCGCCTGACCGCGCTGGCTGCCGACCACGCCCACACGTCGGACCTGCACCTGTTGCGGGTGGAGGCGGCGCAGAGGGAGGCGGCGCAGAGGGAGGCAGCGCAGAGGGAGGCAGCGCAGAGGGAGGCAGGGCGCAGAGCGGAGCTGCAGCAGGCGGAGACCCGCTCGGTGCCACCGTCGAGGACACCGGACGGTCGGCGCTCCGCGATCCCGCCCGGTGTGCTCGGCCGCCCGTTGCTCGTACTGGCGGCCGGTGTGAACGCGGGTGCCGCGCTCGCCGGACTGCCCTTGCTCGGCGACCTCGCGGGTGCCGCGGCCGACGCCGTGCTGTCGGCGGGTGGTCTGGCGGGTGTGGTAGCGGCCGCAGCAGCGGTGCAGGCCGTCGAGATGGTGCGCTCCCGCGGGCCGCCGCGCTGGATGGTCACGGCCGGAGAGCCCATCGCCGTCACCTCGGTGGCCGGTGCGGTGCGCTCGGCGCTCGCCCGGTCGGTCCGGGACGTCGCGTGGATGTCGAGCCCCGTGTTCGACGCGCCCGCGGGCACCGGGCACGCGGTGACCGCGCAGCGGTGGGCAACCGCGCAGGACGTGCGGTGGCTCGCGGGGCAGCTGGTGGTGAACGACGCGGGCGTGATCGTCGCGGCGGTCGGCGACCGGCTGCGGACCTACGGCCCGTACCTGACGGTCGACCCGAACGACTTCACGGTGGTCCTGCACGTGGACCGGCGTGGGATCCACGTGCCGACCGGTGACGTCGACATCCGGCTCCGTGCCGGGCAGGTGGCCGCGCTGCTGGGTGCGCTGCCGCAGTTCCAGCAGTGGCGCGAGCGCGCCGCTGTGAAGACGAAGGAGGTCGGACACCGGCCGCGCGTGGTGATCCCCGCGTGCGGGCTGGCGTGCAGCGTCGAGCTGCACCGATTGCAGGAAGTGCTGAACGCGCCCGTGGTGGCGCCGAACGTGGCCGCGCTGGTGCACGCTCCGCGCAAGGCCGGCAAGGCGTGGGTCGAGCTCGAAGCGGGTGGCCGGTGGCTGCTGGCGGACGGTTCCGGGCCTGCCGTCCCCGTGGCGGCGCCTCGCGCGTTGACCGCGCGGGGGCCTGTGCCGGGCTCCGTCCGGCTCGGGCCGGCCGGAACGCTGCGGCCGATCGGCAGGCGGGCCCCACCGGTACGAGCAGGTGGTGGGTCGCACGTGCGGCTGCCGGCGGCACGAGTTGTCGCGGCCGAGAGCGGTGCGCCCGTGTACCTCCTGCTGGACGAGTCCCGGCCGATGTGGGTCGGGATCGAGCCGGTGGACGCGTCCTGGCTGCGTGTCGACCCGGACGGCACGGTCGATCGTGGTGGTGATCCCCGGACCGCGCTGACGAGGACGTCGGTCGCCGAGGACGGATCACCGTTCGTGCATGGGCCGAGCTTCGTCCGCGACGTCTTCGAGCACGTGATCGAGGATGTGGCGCGGACGCTGCCCGATCTGGCGAGCAGCGGATTCGCCGATGGAGTACAGATCGCGGCGCACTACCGGGGGGCGGTGACGCCGACCGGCGTCGAGTTCGACTACCTGATCAAGTACACGGTTGAGGACTACAAGGATCTCAACCCATGGTTGCGGACCGGTCGGGGGATCGATGAAAAGGACCAGGCCGACGTTGACCAGCAGATCGCGGCGCTCGATGCCCTCATGGCTCGGTACCGACTCCCCGCGGCGATGGTTCTCGCCCGCGGGATCAACGCCGCGGCGTTGCCCGCGGAGCGGCTGGCACCGGGATCCGTGCTCATCGAGCCGGCATACGTGTCCACATCGTACGGCTACGCGTCGACCTTCCAGGATCGATTCCGGAGCAAGCCCGTTCAGCTGACGATCACTGCGCCGGCCGGGCTGAACGTCATCTCGATCGACGGGGCGGGCGCGGAGAACATCGACGGTGATGATCCCTTCCCGTCGGAGATGGAGATCCTGCTCCCGCGAGGCACGCGGTTCGTCGTCGAGTCGGACCGATCCGTCGGTGGTGTCCGGCACGTCCACGTCGTGGCGCTGGCCCCGGCCTCCTCGCCGGAGGCAGGGTCGAGGGCGGGCTGGCCGATGCTGGCGGGAGTTGCTGTCCCGTCGGACGTCGCGACCTTGCCGGCGACCGGGAGCCGCTCGGCCGAGGCGGACAACTTCGCGGCAGGCGGCGGGAGCGGGCCCACCGCCGTGCTGGAGTGGATGTCGGGGCTGCCGGCCGGTGTCTCCGTACTGATGGGAGCCGCAGCGGCGGCCGGCGCGGTCACGCTGGTCACGGTGCTGCGCAACCGCGGGCCTCCGTGGACGAAGGCGCTCGGTCGGGTCGCGGGTCGGGTCACCGCTGCGGTGCGCGTCTGGTTCGCGGACGGCCTGACGGGCCTACGGACCGCCGCGACGCTGGACGAGCAGCCCGCGTGGGCGGCGCAGCCCGGCGAGCCCGCGACACCGTTCGTGACGTTCGAGACGGAGCACCGGATCTACTTCCCGGTGCTGCAGACCGCGTGGGCGGGGCTCGTCACCTCCGCGGGTGCGGCGGCGGCGTCGCTGTCCTCGAACGCGGGGCTCGCACCGGGGCTGTCGGCGGTGGCCGGAGTGCTCGCCGCGATCGGTGTCACGGGTGCGCTGGTGCAGGTGTTCCCGCACTGGAAGTCGCGCGGGCCCTGGGCCGGCAAGGTGCTCAAGGGCGCCGTCGCCGTCGTGCGCAGGGACGGCGCGCCGCGGATGTCGGTGCGGCAGAAGATCGAGCAGGCCAGGCTGCAGCTCGCGAACACGGTTTGGGAGCGTGGCGGCGCCTTCGGCGTCACCTACCACCTCCCGGAGATGCCTGCGGTCGACGTCGAGCTGCCGCCGTCGCTCGCGTGGTGGCTGCGGGTGCAGCTCACCGCGGGCGGCGTGGTGCTGGTGGGGAACATCGAGGACCACCTGCACCAGGGTCTCCCCGCGATCGAGAACAGCCGCCGGCCCATCTCGGTGCTGCCGTTCGTGCGGGCGTCGGTGCACGTCACGTTCTTCCACCTGGTCAGGATGGAGCGGGGCGTCCAGAACTTCACGCTGCTCGCGCTCGGGACGACGCCCGTCGTCGGCGTGTCCCGGCCGCGGGTCCACGGCCTGCACCCGCTGCGCCGACTGGTCAACATGGCGCTGTACTACGACCTGGCGCTGACAACGAAGACGCCGATGCTGATCCCGTTCTGGATGAAGGTCTTCGGGATCGGGCCGCCGTTCTCGGTCGCGCCCGTGAACCTCTTCGAGCGCCGGAAGCTCGGGAAGAAGGTGACGTTCGCGTTCGCGGGGAAGGTCCGCTCGTTCGACCTGTTCCTCGGGCCGCACCGGGTGCTCGTACGACTCGTGCGGCGGACGTTCGCCCTGCTGGTACGCACGCTGCCCGGCCCGGTGAGCCGCGCACTGCAGCGCACCGCGGCGGGACTGGCGGCGCGGGCCGCCCGGTACCGGTCGAAGAACGTCACTCGCATGCGCAAGCGGATCGTGGACGAGATCGCCCGGCAGCGCGCCGCGCTGGAGGCCGAGGGCGACCTGCCCTCCGAGCGGGACCGCGAGAAGCTGGAGCGGCTCCTCTCGGAGAACCTGGTAGGCCTGCGCGCCGCCGACTCCGTGCTGAAGAACCTGCCCCGGCCGCCCGCGAAGGGCCCACGGCTGCGCGACGGCATCGTGTGGGTCGCCGGTGCCGGCGCGGCAGGGCACGTGCTGACGACACTCGGCGAGGCCTCGGTGCTCGGCCCGATCGGCGTCGGAGCGGCTGCGGTCGCGACGGCGGCCGTCGGCGTCACGGGGATGTTCCGGTACCTGAAGCGCGCCAACGCGCCCCCGATGCTCGCCGAGACCGGCCGGAAGCTCCGGGTGAAGGCCCGGACCGTCCTGCTGGTCGTCCTCACGTCGCTCGCAGGGGCGCTGGCGGTGCGGCACGGCCTCGCGTCGCCCGGCGGGCTGCCCGCGGTCGCTGCATCGGCGTCCTTGTTCGGGCTGCCGAAGCACCGGCTGGGCGAGCTCGCGAGGCACGTGCGGCTGCCAGCGGCACGGGTGGTGGCTGCGAAGAGCGGCTCGGACGTCTACCTCTCGCTCGACGAGTCGCGGCCGATGTCGGTCGGGATCGCCCCGCGCGGTGAGCCGTGGGTGCGGGTCCGGCCGAACGGCCGGACCGCGCGGAGCCCCGACGCCCACGAGCTGGCACGTGACGTCGCGCCGGCCTCCGACGGGTCGCCGTTCCGCTTCACGGAGGCCGACGGCCCGCCGATCCTCGACGAGGACGTGGTCGCGGCGGCGGCAGCGCTTCCGGACCCGGTGCCGGGCGAGGTCACCGACGGGCTCACCGTCGCCGCTCACTACCGGCGCACCGTCACCGCGACGGACGCCGAGATGGACGTGCTGATCAGGTACATCGGAGCGGACCACCTCCAGCTCAACCGGTGGCTGCGCAGCGGTGAGCCCGGTGGCGTGCCGGAGGAGCGGCTCCGGTCCGACCGTGCGGCGATGGACGCGCTGATCGGGCGGTACCAGCTGCCCGCAACCATGATCGTCACTCGCGCCCGCAACACCCGCGGACTGCCGGAGCAACGCCTCGCCGCCGGCACCGTGATGGTCGACAACGGCTTCGTCTCGGCGACGCACGGCCTCGTGTTCCCGATGCATTCCACGCGCATGACGATCACCGTGTCGCCGGGGACGAACCTGCTCTCGGTGGACGGGAGCGAGTACCTGCGGATCGTCGACGAGAAGTTCGGCGTGGGATCCGGCGTCATGGAGAAGGAGGTGACCCTCCCCAGGGGTACGCGGTTCGTGGTCGAGTCGGACCGCAACGTCGGGCGGGTGCGCCACCTGCACGTGGTCGCGCTGCCACCGACTGCCACCGCGGATCCGGCGCCGGCTGCCGGACGTGGAGGCTCCGCGCTGGTCACGATCGGGTTGGCGACGGGCGCCGGGTTGTTGCTGCCATCGACGGTCGGCCGGGGCGGCAGGGCGGCGGCCGAGATCCTGGGCGGCGCGGCAGAGCAAGCAGGGACGGTCGTGTCCGCGGGCGCTCCGGCCGCGGTCGTTGCGATGGCAACCGTCGCCGCGGCGGCTGCAGCCGTGGTCCGGATCAGGAGACCGGCTGCCCGCGCACGAGTGTGGACGTGGCTCGGGAGGACAACGGCCGCCGTCGGTATCGGGCTGGGTGTGCTGGCCGCTGCGCTGCCGATCGGGTCGGGGAGCAGCGGTCCGCACTCGCGCGCGGCACAGGTGGACGTCGTCAGGCCGGCGGCCCGTGTCACCGCGGCACCCGGCACCGCGGACGTCCGGGTGCCGCTCGTCCCGCAGTTCGACGACAGCCCCGTCGAGCTGGCCCGCCTGTTCGGGATGGACGAGGCATCGTTCCTCGCCCGCAACCCGGGGCTGGGAAGCGGGGGACCGGCACGCGCGCTGCCGCGCCGCACACCGATCGAGGTGGCGGTCCCCGGCTTCGACGGGATCGTGGTCGTGCGGCCTGGCGACAACCTCGACTACTTCGCGCGCCTGTTCGCCCGTCCCGGCCACGGCACGATCACCGATCTCAATCCGGCCCGGTTCGGGCCCGGTTCCGATCCGGACCTCATCCACCCCGGCGAGCGCCTGCGTGTCGTGCCCACTCCGCCGGTGCGGGTGCCGGCGCCGGCGCCGGCGACCGTCGAGCCGCCGCCGCCAGTGACCCAGCCGGTGAACCCGCCCGCCCCCGATCCCGGACCGGTCGGGCCGGAGTGGCCGACCGGTGTGCTGCGCTTCCTGTACCTCGCCACCGGTGGCGCCGTGCTCGGCTGGTTGATCACGCGCCGACCCGTCGCACTACTGCGCAGGTGGGGGCAGCAGCGCACGCTGCAGGACCGGTTGGCCGCGCTGGACGGTGACCCGGCCGCGAGCCGCGGAACGTCGCGGGTCGTTGCCGACCTCGTGCGCGAGGGACTGCCGGAGCGGGACGTCGCGGCGCGGACCGGCTGGTCGGTCGAGCTCGTCCGGCTGATGGCGATTGCAGGGCACGTGCTGGCCCGGCACGAGGAGCACCCGGCAGCCGGCCCGATCGACGCGGCGATGCGCCACCGCATCGAAGATCACCTGCGGCGGCAGCTCGCCGAGGCGGACGGAACGCCGTCAACCTCCGAGCTGGAGCGGCTGCTGTTCGCACTGGACTCGCTGGTGCAGGGCAGCTGGCGAGGGCTGACGGCGCTGCTGCCGGCCGCGAGGGCGCTCGGGCTCGACGTCCGCTGGCACGACGCGGAGGCGGTCCGGGTGCGGTTCGAGGGAAGGGAGCCGGTGACCGTCCCGCTCGGTTGGCTGCACGCGATCCAGGCCGAGGTGGCCGACCGCGTGGGTGCGCGGGTGATCGAGAAGATCGATCCCGGCGTCCTCCTCGCGGAGAACGCGGTGTGGCTGGGCATGCTGCTGGAGGTTGCGCGCGTCCCGTCGGTGACGGACCCGGCCGTCGCGACCGGCGGGATCGAGGCGCTCGCCACCCTCGTGGACAAGCGGCCGGAGCTGGCCGGCGCGGTCGCTGCGGTCGCGGTGGATCTGCTGGGCGCCGTCGGCGGGCGGGATGCGTTCGCGCCGCTGTCCGCGGGAGCGGCCCGGCTCGCCGACGCCGCGGCGGCGACCGTCGCGGAGCGGGCCGCCCGCCGCATCGCGCCCTACCTGGACCTGCGGTCCGACGCGGCGGACGTCGTCACCGCGCTCCAGCGCGGCGGGCCGGACCCGTCCGCGACGATCGAGCACCTGCGCCGCACCCTGCGCCACCAGCTGGACTCACTCGACGCGCTCGTGACGGCCAAGGACACCAGGGCAACCCGGTACCGGGACGCTGCGGCCGCGGCCCGTGCCGCCGCGGAGAAGGCCGCGGGCGGATCGGACGACACCGCACTGGAACGGGCCGCGCAACTGCGTGAGGAGGTGCGCGAATCCGAGGATCGGGCTGCCGTCGCACACAGGTCGGCCGCGGCCTACCGCGCCGTGCGGGGCCGGACGAGCAAGGCCGCCCGTACCTACGACGTCCTGCTCGCCGAGCTAAGAGCGCCCGACGGCCCCGACGCGCAGGTCCTCGCGCGGGCGAGGACGGCGCGGTACGCCGTCGAAGCGGCGCATGCGGCATGGGAGGAGCTGATGCCTGCCGACGCGACGGTGGCTGCCGGCCAACCGACGGGCCCCCTTCCGAACCTCCCGGAGCTGGCCGAGCTGATCGACCGGCAGCTCGCGACAGCCGGCGGCAGCTCGAACCTTGTGTCGCGCGACCGGCTGCACCAGGCGCTGCAGCACCCGCAGTGGACCGGCACCCGCGACGGGATGGTGCTCGACGCCGGCGACCACGAGGTGCGGGTCGGCTACCGCGTGCTCGGCAAGCGGGAGATCCCCGATCCGGTGACCGAACGGGGCCGGGTCGCCTCGCAGACCTCGCGCGGCTACATCATCGGCGGTGGTGGCTCCGACGCCGGATCGACGTCGCGCTCCTTCGGTGGCGGTGTCGGCTCCGGCCCGGCCGAGTGGCTTCCGGACGGGCCGTGGAAGGCGGTGCTCAGCCACGTCTCCGTTGCGGTCGACGCGGGCCGCAACGAGACCGTTGGGGAAGCGGCGGAGGGCTACGGGCTCCCCGGTGGTGTCAGCGACTACCGCGACGAGTCGTGGCTGCTCGGTGTGCTCGTGGAGTACGAGGTGTCGGTGCGGGCGGTCGGCACCGGCGAGTGGGGCCCCGTGCACCGGGTCGGTCGGCCTGCCGACCCGGTCGACAGCCGGGCGATGCTCATGTGGATGTCCTACGCCTACTCGGCGCGCGGGCCGCCGCGCACGGTGGTGGCCGATCCGGAGCGGGTCGACGTCGCAGCCGGACGGGCCGGGCTGTTCACGGTGGCGGGCCCGGTCGCGGTCGACGGGCTGGGTGCGCTCGCCGACGACCTGTACGCGGTGCTGAGCCGCTATCACGCCGACCCGCGGCAGCACATCTACGGGCAGGTCAGGACGCTCGTGGTGCACGAGCTGCCCGGTCGGTTCGGGGCCGCGGCCTCGCCGCAGGGATTTGCGCCGCCTCCGGTGGTCGACGCGGAGGGGCGGACGCTCGCCCGGCTCACGGTGCGCGCGCTGCCGGTGTGGCCGCGGTGGGCAACCGTCGGCGTCCGGGTGGCGAACGAGCTGCTGGAGTACCTGCACGTGCTGTTCTCGTCGACCGGTGCCAACCGGTCCGGCGGTCGGCAGCTGGGCGGGGCGGGCTCGGTGAACCCGTTGCCCGCCGTCGGCGACCAGTTCGGCGGCCACGTCGGGGGCACGGCGGCGCTCGGCGGGCGGCGGGCCGGAGCGGGCAGCCACGGGGTGGCGACGTCCGGCACCGCGATCCGGCCGGGTGTGCACCGCTACCGCGGCCCGACGGTCGGTGTGCGCGGTCCGGTCCGGTACGTCGTCGAGATCGACTGGGTGGACGACCCGGCCCGCCAGGGCGAAGCGGTGACCGGTGCCGGCTCTGCGTTCCTGCGCGTGCCGGAGAAGGCGGCCCACCACGCGGGGCTGCCGGTGGACGCGAACGCGGTCGACCGGCGGGGCCGTCTGCGCGCCCGACTCGTCGCCGAGGCGCCGCCAGGGCGCCGGGCGCAGCTGCCCGTCCACATGGGCGAGGGCGCCGGCCGGGTCGCCGCGGTCGGGCACGCGCTGATGCGGCTGGACGTCGATCAGGGCCTCCTGGAGGACATGCTGGTCGTGGGCCGCGAGCACGGACTGTTCCCGCCGGCCGATCGCAGGCGGTGGCACGAGGTCGCACCGGACACGCTTGCGGTCCAGCTGCAGAACCTGCACCGCGTGGCCGCGGCCCTCTCGGCGCACAACCTCGAAACCGGCTTCGACCACGGCGTCCAAGTGGGGCACGAGGTCCTGCTCGATCGCGGAACCGAGCAGTTCCGCATGACCGTCGCCGTCGCGCCGGACTGGTCGCGATCCACCTACCTCGGCCACGACCGGGAGTGGCTGATGGTCGGGCTGGACATACTGGCGAGCTCGGCCGTCCGGTCGTGGTCGTGGACGCGCGGGCTCGAAGGCTCCGGCAAGGTCGGCGGTGTCGCCCTGCCGGGCTTCGACCTCGATCCCGGCGCCGCCGGCGTGCAGAGCCGGTCGGTGTTCGGCGGCGCGGCTGCGGGCGCGCGAGGTGGCGAACGCCCCGCGGAGTCGAGCACGGGGATCGCCAGCAACGTCGTGACGCTCGTCGAGGGGCAACGGGCCGCAACAGCGACGTTCAGCGCGTCCGGAACCGTGCGGGCCACGCTGAGCGGCCCCGACGGTTCGCCGCTCGGCACGGCGGAGGGCGGCTTCGGCGGTCGCCTCCAGGTGCCGTCCGACCACCTTCCCCCCGCCCGGTCGGCAGGGCCGGCCGAGCCGCGCCCGACGACGTCGTGGGAGCTCGACAGGGCGACGGTGCTCGCGGCCGACGTGCGCGGCGCCGTCGCCGCGGTGCGCCGGCAGCTCCCGCCGGGTTGGGAGCTGGAGCCGGAGGCCGTGCGTCGGCTCGGCGAGTTCCTCGGGCCGGACGCCTTCCGGGCAGGCCTGCAGGACCTGTTCACCGCGCAACGGGTGGCCCGGCTGCAGGTCCGCGCGCCCGACGGGCGCACCGAGCGGGTCACACTCGTGCTGCGCGCCGCCGCACGTGACTCCCGATGGGTCGGGCGGGCCGCGCCCGTCCTCGGCGACATCACCATGACCACGGTCAGCGTCGGCGGCGGCCGGGGCCGGACGCGCAGCAGGAGCGGCGCAGGCTCGGCCACGGGCGGGATCGACCAGCAGCAACCGGGCGGCGCCGGCACGACGGACGGCGCGTGGACCCGATCCGGCGCCGTCCGCGAGTCCGACACGTGGCAGCTCACCGCGGGGCTGGAGATGCTCGTGCTGGACGTCGGGGAAGCACACCTGAACCACATGGCCGTCGCGGCCGAGGTCGCGGTGACCACCCCGGACGGCGCCACCACCACGGAGGAGGTGCCGCTCGCGATCAGCTACGCCATCCCGGAGCGGGACGTGCTCGCCCACTACCTGCTGGGGGAGCCGACGGTTCCGATCGAGCAGATCGCACAGGCGGTGCAGCGGCTCCTGCAGGGCGATCTGAAGCTGTCCGACCGCGACACGCACGCCCTGCTCGCCCGCTACCGCGACGACCGGGCAGCGTGGATCGAGGCCGGTGGCGCGTCGACGCCGTTGCTGCTCGCGCACACGCCGGAGGCGCTGCGCGACGGGCTCCGCGCCCTGTACCCGGCGTACGGCGGCCGGGGAAGCACGTTCGACGCGCTGCTCGACGCCGCCGGGCTGCGCAACGAGGGCCCCGACGTCGTCGAGGTGCCGCAGAACGTGCTCACCGGGATGAGCGACGCCGCGATCCAGGACGGCAGCTTCGTCGTCGGTGCCGACCCGACGACGATCTGGCGGGAGACCACGGCACTGGTCGATCGACGCTTCCCCGGCGTCCTCGACCGCGACGTGGAGCTGCAGGCCGTGATCACGTCGGCGCTGGCGGGGCAGCGCTGGCGAGGGCCGCTGCCGGCCATGCTCACACCGCGCGGATTCGTGATCGAGGTGCCCGTCCGCAACGGCAACGCCCCTGGCGCGGACCGGGTGACGACGATCCGGATCAGGGTGGCGGCCGAGCTGGGCGCCGGCCCGCTGCTGAGAACCGGGCGCAGCGACACGGTGCTGGCGATCCGCCAGACCTACGCGTTCGTGCAGCGGTCGCGCAGCTGGCTGCGCAGCCGCGGCGGGAAACTCGAAGGAGCATCCGGCAACGGGCCGGCGGCGACGGCGCTCGGCGTCGCAACCGAGCGCAGCCTCGAACTCAGCGGGGAGAACGGCGAGCAGACGACCACACTGCGCGGGATCGGCGCGTTCGACGGCGCCGACCTGGTCGTCCAGGACCTGCAGGTGCGGCTCACGGTGGCGGGCGTCGGCCGCGACGGCCGCGACGTCCGTCCGGTGCGGACGGACCTGGCCGGACGGGTGACCAGGGTCGTTCCCGACGGGCTGACCCGGCCGGTCGCCGACGCGGCGCGCCAGGTCCGCCCGACGCAGCACCCGGCCCGCCCCAGCCCGCTGGCGATGACTCCCGAGGTCGACGTCGACGCCAAGGGCACCCGGATGGCGGCCGCGGTGCTCGCCGACCGGCGGGCGCTCAGCAGGCGGGCCAGGCAGGTCCACCGACTCGGGCTGGAGCGCCTGTTCGAGCCGATGATGGCGAGCAGCTTCCTGCCGCAGATGGCCACCGCCGACGGCATCGAGCTGGAGATCAACGAACCGGGCCGGCCGGGACGCAGCCCGCGACGGGTCGGCAGGGTCTCCGAGGGCTACCGGCTGCGGATCCGGGCGGAGCTGACCGCCGACGAGTTCGTCGTCGCAAAGCGCTCCGGCATCGAGATCCGCACGGTGCACCGCGACCAGCGGACGACGTCGACGGGACGGTCGAGCGGTGTCGGGCGCCGCTGGAGCTTCACCGTGCCGAAGCCGCTGGTCGGCATCGGCGGCACCGTGTCGGGCGACGAGCACCGCGGCCGCCGCAGGACCACCCGCGGCGGCCTGCGCGTCGAGAACACGATGAACGAGAAGGGTGAGGTCTCCACCAGGCACGCCACCGTCCGCTACGTCGTGACCGTCCAGGCGGGCGGCTGGGTCGGTGATGTGTTCGAGCCGCGCGGACGCGAGTTCACGTTCGAGGAGACGGGCATCGCGTACGTCACGATGTTCACCGCCGACCTCGCCCGCGGCGCCACGTTCTCCGGGCTCGGCAGGCTCACACCGCACCGGACGCCGAACGGTGTGCGCTGGCGACCCGCCGCCCCGAGCTACCCGGTGCAGCGGTGGGGCCCTGGTCCGAGGAGCACATCGGTCGGGTCGAGCGCCGTCACGTTCGGCGGCGGCTCCGCAGGGGCCGGGTTGAACGCGGCCGTGGTGGGTCTCGGGCTCGTCGCATCCGCCGTTCTGGTCGCACCGCCGGTCGTCGCGGGGCCGCTCGTACTCGCGACGGTGGCGGCAACCACGCTGCTCGCCGGGCGTGCGCTGTGGCGGCTGCTGCGTCCGGACCGCGGCGGGCAGGGTGTGCGCGGGCCGCCGCGGGCAGCCGCAACATCTGCGCGGTGGGTGATCGGCGTGGGGATCGCCGTTCTCGTGGTGTGGGCCGTCGTGCACGGGGCACCGCACGTGACCGGGCTGCTGGCCGCCGCAGCCGCCGGTGGGTTGCCACGTCGGTTCGACGTCCTCAAGCCGCACGGGTCCGAGCTCGCCCCCGAGTTCGTCGAGACGCTGACCGGTACCCCGATCGGACCGGCGGAGCGCTCGGCGTTGGCGGACGCGCTCGACCGCGCGGTCGAGCGGTCGGGTCCGGCATGGCGATCGGAGTTCGTCGCACTGCGCGACGTCGACCTGTCCATCGTTCCGCCGCTGCTCGTGGTGCGGACGTTCGGCCGGCTTAGCGCGCAGGCGCTGCGCGGCGTCCCGCTCGACGGTGGGCTCCCCCTGCCGCCGCTCCGGTTCCTGCACCTCGACGGGGCGCCGATCGACGGGGCGGCGGGAGGCCTTCGGGTGCTCGGCGGTTTCCGACCCGAGGACGCCGGATGGGACGTGCTCGTCGACAGCGCCGGCACGATCGACGAGCAAGCGGCTGCGGTGCAGCGGGCTCTGACGGAGGCGTTCCTCGCGCACTACGCGGGATTCCCCGCGGAGAAGGTCCACATGGTGGCGGTGCTCGCCGACGCGCTGATCCATCCGATGGCAGGCGGCGAGGTGGAGCTCACGCAGCGCGCGAAGGCTGAACTCGATCACCTGGCGGCGCACGCGCACCACGTGCTGTGGCGCCACGTCGGGGACCTCGGACGCGTGCGGAGCCACATCAGGGACGAGTTCGCCGAGCTGCCGAAGTGGCGGGACCTCCTGCTGGCCTACGCCGAGCTGTTCCACGATGCCGCGGTCGCCCGGCTGGTGGTGCCGGAGGTGGGGATCGACCTCGTGCAGCACGAGGTGGAACGCCTCCGCAGCGACCTCGCCGAGCACCTGCGCAGGAGCACGGCGCTGAGCAGCGACGACCGCAAGCTCGCCGCTTCACTCGTCGGCCGGTTGCGCGCCGAGCCCGTCGAGCGGTTGTACACCGACCGGCCGAATCCCTCTACGAACGTTCGGATCACACTGGCGGGGCAGGCCCGTCGCGACGCGGACCTCGTCACCACGATCGGTCGCGCCGGCCACCTGCCGGCGTTGCAGAAGGCCGCGGCCCGCAACGGGCTCGCCGACGAGCCGGCCGAGCTGATCCGGCTCGCGGTGCTGCACCTCGCCGCGGAGCTGATCGGCAGGCGGCTGGAGGCTTCCGGACGGGCGGCGCCGCGCGGCCGGCGGACCTCGACGTTCGCCGACGTCGACAGCGTCATCGATGCGCTGGGCGCCGTCGTCGAGACCCGTACACCGACACCGCTGCTGCCCACGGCGGGTGCCCTGTTCGGGAGCCGGTGGCAGCGCCGTCCCGGCTGGCGGGAGTGGGCGAACACCGTCGAGGCCGGTGGGCTGGGCGCCGGGTTCACCGCTGCCGGCAAGCTGCCCGCGGTCGGTGCCGTCGCGCCGGGCACCCCGCTGCCGTCGTCCGACCACCCGCGGCGGGCGGCGGCGGCGGTCGTCGCACGCGAGACCGGAGTGCCGGTCTACCTGCTGGACGACGCGGTCGAGCCGATGTCCGTCGGCGAGGAGCCGATCGGCCGCTCCTGGCTTCGGGTGAACCCCGACGGCGCACTGGAACGGGGGAGGAACACCTCCCCGCCGGTGTACGTCGCGCGGTACGCCGACGAGACCAAGGCCGCGGTCGTCGAGCACCACACGGCCAACGGGGCGGTCGCAGACCCGGTCCTGTCCACGCAGTTCCACCGGTTCCGCCGGCAGATCAACCTGTGGCTGCGCGGAGGGGCGCTGCCCGCCGAGCTCTCCCCGGCCCAGGTGCAGCACTACGTCACGACGATGGACGACCTGACGACCGGCTACCGCCTCCCGGTTGCGGCGCGGCTCGTCCAGGAGGACGCAGACGTCGAGCGCGTGCCGCCGGGGCCGCTCGCCGCCGGGACCGTGCTGACCCGCCTCGGCTTCCCCGACGCCGCCTTCGGGCACCGCGTGGAGGCCGAGCGCGACTGGCTCACCGAAGGCCCGCGGGCGCGGGTCCGCGACGACGCGAAGCAGATCCGCGTGCGGATCACCGCTCCGCGCGGGCTCCCGATCACCCTCGTCAGGTCCGGACACGGGCCCACCGACGCCAGGGGCGGGCCGGTCGTGATGGCGCGCGGAACCCGGCTCGTCGTCGAACGGGACGACCTCGTCGACGGCGTCCGCAGGCTGGAGGTGGTCGCGATCCCGGCAGCTGCGCCCCCTCCGCTCCCCGGCGAACCGGACACCGAGCGCCCCGGGCCCGTCGGCCCTGTTGCCCCCGTTGATCCAGCCGCCACCGCTGGCCCAACCCCGGCCCAGGTTGTGCTCACCGAAGGGCTCGCCCGGTCGGACAGGCTCACGATGACGATGCTCGCGGCAGTCGCGTGGGCTCCGCTCTGGGAGGGTCGGGGCGGCGGGTACCGGTGGCGGGGCAGCTCCGCGGGTGTGCCGCTGCAGGACGACGAATCGATCGTGACCGTTCGGGCGGGCCAGCTGACGCACCCGCTGAGGCACTCGTCCGATCGAGCCGACTCATGGCGCCTCGTCGCGGGCCTCGTCTCGGTCGGTCGTGTCGACGAGGCGAACCAGCAGAAGACCATCCTCCTCACCGAGGACCGGCTCGCGGAGCTGGACGCGCTCGGTCTGCTGGCCGCCGTCGTCGAGTTCCACCGGAGGGCGTGGAGCACCGCACCGGCGGACCGGGACGGCCGGTCGGAGTCCGATGCGCTGGTCCGGCGCATCGTGCAGGCGCGGGAGGCACTCGGACCACTGGTGCACGGCGAGGGATCCCTGCTCGGCGGGCGTTCCGCCACCGATGCCGAACGGGTCGTCGCGCAGACCGTCGCCACCCGCTCCTCCACCGGTCGGCGCATCCCGGCCACCTCGGACGAGCTGATCGGCCTCACCGGCGGACTCGACCACCTCGCCTTCGAACCCGTGCGGTGCCCCGGCGTCTGCGTCGTGCGCGGGTTCAACGACGACGTCAGTGCTCTCGGCGGTACGCCGCTGGTCGCGTGGTCGGGGCCCGACGGCTGGATCTACCTCGACGAGCGCGTGCACGCCGCGCTGCAGGCCGGTGTGCTGGACGCGGCGGCGCGCCGCAGCCTCTTCCGGTACCACCTCGACCGGATCGCCGACCGGCGCGATCAGGCGAACGCGGGTCGGCTGCGCTACGGCCGGCTGCCCGAGCTGGCGCCGCTGGCCGCGTCCCTGGAGG
Source organism: Pseudonocardia sp. TRM90224 (assembly GCF_021245725.1). Lineage (GTDB taxonomy): Bacteria > Actinomycetota > Actinomycetes > Mycobacteriales > Pseudonocardiaceae > Pseudonocardia. Next base: position 372,479 of record NZ_JAJGSX010000003.1, read on the forward strand.
TGCCGGCCGGGCCCCCGGCGGCCTACCGGTCGATCGACGTCGGCGACGGCGTCGTCACGTGGCAGGCGCCGCAGCTCCCGACGGCGCCGCACCCGTTGCTGGACCGCGTGGTCCGCGTGCGTGTCATCGACGGTGCGCGGGACCGCACGTACTCCGGTTCGGGATTCCTGTTCAGGATCGATGGACGGCGCGGCGTTCTGGTGACCAACAACCACGTCGCGACACCCGAGGGCGTCGAGGCCGTCGAGAAGATCAGGATCGAGGTCGAGGTCCGGACGCCGACGGGGAACATCGTCCTGACCGGTGCCGTACTGCCGCGCCCTTCGAGGGAGCGTTTCGCGGCGGCGGCGGACCTCGACGTCGCCGTGATCGTCCTGGACGACAAGCGGCTCCTCGGCCTCCAGCTGCCGCCCGTCCCGATCACACCCGTCGCACGGCACGGGCTCGTTGCGATGATCGGGTTCCCGGGGGACGCCCACGTCCGCGTCCGCACCGCGGACGGTGCCGCTGCCCGCACGACGACCGGCTCGGAGCGCCTCGCCAGCGCCGGGATCGTGCACGACGATCCGCTCGCACGTGGCATCGAGGACCGTACCGGGCTCGAGACGATCGTCGTCGGGAACCACGTCGTGCGGGAAGGGCACTCCGGCGGACCCGTCGTCGGCATCAGCGCGGACGGCCTCAGGGGGGAGGCGGTTGTCCACGGTCTCGTCAGCACCGTCGCAGAGGGATTGCTCGCCGGCCGGGCGGCCGACGAATCCGCGATCGACGTCGTCGGCGACGCCGCGCTGCGGGCGTTCCTGCTGGCGAGCGGTGTTCCGCTCGCCGCATCGCCGAGCCCGACCATGTCTCGGCGGGTCGTCGACGCGCTCACCGCCCTGCCGAGGGCGAAGGCCGCCGACGCCTGGAAGCTCGCGATGTCGCTGCGGGTGGATGAGCGCCTGCTGGTCGAGGAGGCGCGGCGATCGGGCCGGCTGTTCGTCACCCGGCCGTCGGGCGGCCGGTCACCGATGGTCGTGCTCGCGCCGGACGGTGTCGACGCGCTCGACCACACGCCGGTGCAACCCGGCCGGCAGGCCGCGCTCGTCCGCCTCGGCGACGGGAGGCGGTTCCCGATCACGGGTCCGACGGCCGTGGTCGGCCGGAGGAGCGGATCCGATCTGGTGCTCTCGGCGGAGCCCACGCTGTCGAGGGTCCACGCGGTGCTCGTGCACCGGCGCACCGGCTGGTTCCTCGTTCCGCTGCTGACCGCGACTCCGACGACGGTCCGCGGCCGGACCGTCACCACCACCGTCCCCGTGTTCGACGGCGACGTCATCAAGCTGGGCAGCGATCTCTACGAGCTGCGTCTGGATGCCGGGCCGGGTCCCTCCGGTGGGCGGCCCGCGGTGGGGCCGGGTACCGGGGCTGCCGGGATCGGCCGCCCCGCGGTTGCCGTCGAGGACGCGCCGGCCCGGTCGGCTCGCGTGCCGGTCGTCGGCGGTGCGACGGCGGCGTTGCTGCTCGCCGGCGAGCCGGCGCTCGCCGCGACCGGCGGTGCGGTCGACGGTGGGGACCTGTTCAGCGGCTTGGCGGGGCCGGTGCTCGTCGCCGCGGCCGCCGCGACGATCGTGCTCGGGGCATTCGCGCTGGTCAGGCACCTGAGACGGCAGCGGGGCCCGCCCGCGCCGTCGGAGGTGCGTGCGGCCGCACCCGAGCCGGACTGGCTCCTGGTGGCCGACCTGACCGAGCCCGAGCGGCAGGTGCTGGCGAAGGTACTGCCGGAGAGTTCGGCCATCCGCGCGGCGGGCGTCGGGCGGGTCGTCGTGGTTCCGGCTGCCGAGCTGGAGTGGCGGGTCGCTGCAGAAGGCTTCGACCCGGCGATCGTGCGGCGACTGGTGCTGGGCAGCGCCGGGAGCCGGTCGTTCGTGACCGACGCGGTGCTGCGCGAGGCGGCGCTGCACGAGGAGCACGGCCGCCTCGACGCGGGATGGCGGGAGCGGCTGCTGGGACTCGGGCCGTGGGGAGAGGGGCGGCTGGGCCTGGTCGAGGACCTCGTCGAGGCGCGCACGCGGTGGGCGGCGGCCGTGCACGGGACCGGTGGCCCGACACCGTCGCCGCGGCGCGAATGGGCGGCGTGGCTGGACGGGGCGTGGGAGGCGCGCGCGGCCATGGCCGCGGACGTGATCGCGTGGGACGGCATGCACTTCGGCGACCGCCCATGGCGCGAGTGGTCGGAGACGGCGGCCATCGAGATGCTGCGGGAGCGCCTCGGGCAGGCGGCCCGCCTGGTGGAAGACCCGGCGGTCGACGTGCGGGTGATCAGCGGCGTGGTGGTCGACCCGGTGCTGGGCCGGCTCGACGGTCCGGACCAGGTGTGGCGCGACGGGCGCTGGCACGTCTACGCCCGAGATGCCGGCGATCTCGCCCGCCTCGGGGTGCAACACCGGTTCGCTCCGGAGGAGGGCCTGAGCGGCAGGTCCGCGCACCAGATCGCGCTGATCACCGAGGGGATCCTGCCCGGAAGGCGACCGGCGAGCGGGTCGAGGGACGGCGTGCACTTCCTGTCGCGCACCGTCGTCGACGACCTCGCGCGGCTGGCCGACGGCAACCCGACCGGGCTGGTGGTCCTGCTGGACGGGATCGCGCGGATCCGCGCCGAGCTCGACGACGACCTGTCCGACCACATCGCGTGGCGCGAGCTGGTGTTCCGCAGGCTCGTCCGGCTGGAGCGGCACGTCGCCCGGCTGGCGCTGCTCACGGACGCCCGAGCCCTTAGCGGTGTGGTGCCACCGCACCTCGTCGACGTCCACGCCGAGCTGAGCCGGTTGCTACCGGAGGTCCGCAACCTGAAGGAAGACACGTTGGTGGGGGAGCTGGAGGTTGCTCACGCGCAGCGCGTGTTCCGGGCGATGTGGGGAACACCGGAGGTGCAGGCGCTGGTGGACGTGTGGGGAGGGCGGTCCAGCAACCAGTTCAAGGCCGTCATCGGGCTCGACGGCGCGATGTGGATCATGCCGGCGGCGCTGTTCGAGGACGGTACGGCCCAGTACAAGTTCAGCCATGCGGTGGTGCTCGGTGGCCGTGCTGCGCAAGGCGCCTACACGCTCGTCCTGAAGAAGGGATCCTGGATCGACACGACGGTCGTCGCGACCGTGCCGTGGAGCGGTCACTACCACGGCGGCTTCACCGTCGAGCAGAACTGGCGGGCACTCGCGCTGCTGGAGTTCCTGTTCCGGGTGCACGGCTCGACGGTCCGCCGGGACGCGTTCCCCGCTGACGAAGCGGCGTTGATGCCGCCGGAGCCACAGTTCACCGCCCATACCGTCGTCGATCTCTTGATGGGTCTTCGCCCGCCGGTGTTGCCGGTGGCTGTGGTAGCCGATCACTCGCGGGTCGGCTGGGACGAGGTGCTGCGGGTCGTGGGCGCGTCGCCGCGGCTGACGCTGATCCAGCCCGACCCTCGGCAGGGATTGATCGTGCTGCTGGGCAGGCCCCGCAACGCGGCCGACGAGCTCACCGTCGGCACCTGCCCTTCGTGCGGGGCGATGGTCGTCATACCGATCGACAACTTCTGCGGCCGGTGCGGCGCCGGTCTGAAGCGCGCAGAGCCGGGTCCGCTGGCCGACGGCCTCGACACGACGGAGGTCGCGGCCGCGGAGCGGATGGCGCGCACGGCGTGGGCCGACGTGTCGGCGGGCCGGCGCACCGGGCGGGTGATCCGCAACCACGGACAGCCGGGCACACCCGGGCTGTAGGACGGGGACGTGCTCGTGCTCGTCGGCCGCCAGCAGCAGATCGACATCCTCGTCGAGGACAACCTCGACCACGCGGCCGCGACCCGGATCGTCGACCGGCTCTACGCATTCGGGTTCCGCGACGAGCCGAACGGCGTGGTTGTCATGTCCGCCGAGCGGCATACCGAACTGCGCGGGAACGAGACCGTTCAGGCCGTGCTCGCGTACGAGCGGCGCTTCCGCCTCGATCCGGACCACCCATACACCGAGCGGCAGCGCCTCGACGAGGAGCGGCGGCTGCTCGGTCTCGTGAAGGGACCGCAACCGATCCCGGCCCTGGCCGGCTGGTCGTGGGCGCTGTGGTTGTTGGCGCTGTAGTTGTTGGCGCGGCGGCCGTGCTCGGCGCCCTTGCCGTCACGACCGGGTTCGCCGTCATGGGGATCATCGGTGCCGCCTCGACGTGGGTCGCGGCGGCGGTCACGGACGTGCTGGGGCACCGGCGCCGGGCGTGGATCCGGCGTGTCGGGTCGGTGCTGGTGGCAGGCGTGGCGGCGATCGGCGTCGCCGTCGTGGCCGGTGGATCGGTTGCCTCGGCGCTCGGCTCCGGAGCTGTAGTCGGGCTGGCCGGGCACGCCGTGGTGCGCGGTGTGCCGCTGTGGTTCGGCGGGCGCACACCGGAGGTGCGTGCCCTCCGGGAGCTGCGGGTTCGGCTGGCGCTGCTCCACGGGTTCGGCCGGCTCGTCACATGGCACTACCGCATGTCGGTGCGACCGACGGAGGCCGAGTCCGAGGTCCTGCGCGGATACATCAGGGACGCCGCCGCCCTCTACGCGCCGCTCAACGCGTGGCTGCGCGGGGGCTCCTTCCCCGGGGGCGATCCGGCGCCGCTCGCGACGGCGCTGCGGACGATCGTCGGGCTCTTCGCGCGGTATCGGCTGCCAGTGGCGATACGCGTGAACCGGACGGACGGTCGCCTGTTCCTGCTGCCGAGGTACCCGATCGGCAGCACGTTCACCGACGCCGGTGTCGTGTCGACGTCGATCTGGCGGAGCCCCTTGGACAGGCAGGTCGACATGACGATCCTCGTCCCGGCCGGTACGGAGGTCATCCGCCCGCTCGGCGTCGGCGCACCGCGGGACGAGCGTGAGGTCATGCTGCCACCGGGCACCCGCTTCATGGTGCTGGCGGACAGGCGTGGATCACGGATCGGCAAGGACCTCGTCGAACGCCGCATCGCCCTGGTGGCCGTGCCGCCGGTGAACGGCGCGGATGACCCTGCGCTCACGACACCGGAGGCGGTGGCGGTGCTCGCCCGCCACGGCGTGGACGCGTGGCGCCTCATGGAACCTCGTGGTCGTTGACGGGCCCGTTTCAGCAGCCGCACGGTTCACGAGGCTGTTTCCCGTCAGCCCGAATGTCTGCGGGCGGCGCGCAGCGCGACCGGGGCGCCTGCGAGGTCAGCGGTCTGCATTGCTCTGTTGCCGCGTTGGGCCGCGATGCTCCACCCTGACGTCGTGGCCGCTCTCCCGGTCGTCAGAATCGGATGTGCTGCCGATGAAGACGGTCTAGCTTCCGTGATCCCGGACCCTGGCCGTCGGGCGTGGAGGATCCGGAACGCGGAGTCCGGGACGGAACAGCTCTTGGTTGCCGAGGAGGGTTCTCGGATCGTCGGCGCGGTCTCGATCCGCTGGAACGGTGAGTGCGATCCGCCGAACCCGTGGATCTACGGGGGCGAGGTCGAAGAGGCCTGGCGTGGTCAGGGCGTCGGCTCGCTTCTGTGGCGCGAGGCCCATCGAGCGTGTTCGGCTCGTGGTGCACTGGCGGTGAGCCTGGACGTCGACTCGACGAACGCAAGAGCGCGCCGACTGTACGAGCGACTGGGGTACGAGGTCGTCGGTCCGCACGCGCACCAGTGGGTGGCACGGGATCCGGAAACGGGCGCCGTGGCCGCCGAAGGTGTTGCTGAAACTTGGCTGATGAGGTGTCGCCTGCCAGTCGTGGGGCCGGCGAGCCCGGCGCCTTGATCCTGTAGAGCGGATTCGGCCGCGACGTGCGGTTACGGCTCATCCCCACATTGACGCCAGTGGACGAGCGCCGGGGCCGGCAGACTCGCCCCGACGGCGAGGGCGATGAAGTGGCTCAGTTGCTGCGAACGCTGTCGACCATGAGAACGACAAGGGCCCAGCTCCGGTGTGGACACCGTCTGAGCTGGGCTTTTGCAGTGGAGCGGATGACGGGAATCGAACCCGCGTATTCAGCTTGGGAAGCTGATGTTCTACCATTGAACTACATCCGCATCGTGCTCCCGAAGCGTAGCACCTCACGCTGGGTGATCAACCTCGCTGGTTTCGTACACCCATCTGAGTGGTTCTCACTCGAACGGAATTCTCTTCGGCGGTCTGGGGTCGACGTCGTGTCGCAGTCCGGTTCACACTGTCCGGACCCGCAAGGCCAGCTCCCCCGGCCGCTAAGGACCCTGAGCATGACCGAGTTCGACCCCCGTCTGGGACCGCTCCCGGATCAGGATCACGACCACGACGTGCTCCTGATCGCGGGCAGCCGTCCGGAGGTCGCGCGGCTGGCGCCGGTCGCCACCGCGTTCGGCAACGTGGACCGCATCCGCGCGCTCACCGTCGCCACCGGGCCCGATCCGATGGCCGTGCACGAGGCGTTCGAAGCGCTCGGGGTGCCGGCCGACATCACGATGCTGCTGCGCGAGCCGCCCGACCCGTACCCGGCCGCGACCGCGGCGGCGCTCATGTCGCGGCTCGACGGCCTGCTGGTCGACCTCGACCCGTCCGCCGTGATGGTCAACGGCGGTGGGATGACGGCGGTGGTCGCCGCACAGGTCGCCTTCTGGCGGCAGATCCCGATCGTGCACCTGCAGGCCGGGGTCGCGTCGGACGACCTGCTCTGCCCGTTCCCGCAGGAGGCCAACCGCCGGGTGATCGGGCAGCTCGCGTCGCTCTTCCTCACCACCGACGGCTCGGCGCTCGGCAACACGACCGGGCCCAACACGATTGCGGTCGGCGACACGATGGCGGCGAACCCGCAGCCTGCCGACCTCCGGTTCGCCCGACTCGTCCGCAGCGTGCGCGCGGGCGGTCCGCGGGTGGTGCTGGTCGGGCTCGACCGCGCCGACTCCCTCGGGGTGCTCGCCGGCCTGCCCGACCTGCTGGAGCGCGAGCCGGACATCCACGTCGTCCTGTTCGGCGAGCTCGCGGCGCACGGCGTGGCGCACCCGCTCGCGCTGCACAACCGCGCGACTGTCGTGCGCAGCCTTCCGCTCGCCGAGCTGGTGGGGCTGATCGCCGCCAGCACCGTGCTGGTGTCGGACAACCCCGAGCTGGTGGCCGACGCGCCGGGCCTCGGCACACCCGCCGTGCTGGTCGACGGCCCGCACGTCCCGCAGCCGGGCGACTCGATCCGCAGCATCCACAGCCCGGCCGTCATGATCACGATTCGGCAGCTGCTGGCCACGCGGTCCACCACCACGATCGAGCCGTCGGACGGGCTCGAAGCCGCGCGCGTCGAGCAAGCGGTCGCGTGGATGTTCGGGCTGTGCCCATCCCCGGTGTTCACCTCGCCCTTCCCCACGAACACCGACGTCTGAGGCCCGCGACTGGGCCGTTAGGGTTGGCCCGTGCTGCTCTCGGACGGTGATCTGCGCAAGGAGCTGGAGTCCGGGCGTCTCGTGCTCGACCCGTGGGAGCCCGCGATGCTCCAGCCGTCGAGCGTCGACGTGCGACTCGACCGCTACTTCAGGGTGTTCCAGAACTCGCGCTACACCCACATCGACCCGGCGGAGCAGCAGGACGAGCTGACCTCACCGGTCGAGCCGGAGGGCGACGACCCGTTCGTGCTGCACCCCGGCGAGTTCGTGCTGGGCTCGACGTTCGAGTCGGTCTCGCTGCCCGACGACCTCGCCGGCCGGCTCGAAGGCAAGAGCTCGCTCGGTCGCCTCGGCCTGCTGACGCACTCGACGGCCGGGTTCATCGACCCCGGCTTCACGGGGCACATCACGCTCGAGCTCTCGAACGTCGCGAACCTGCCGATCACGCTGTGGCCGGGCATGAAGATCGGGCAACTCTGCCTCTTCCGGCTCTCCAGCCCCGCCGAGCGCCCCTACGGCAGCGACGGCGTCGGCTCCCGCTACCAGGGGCAGCGCGGTCCGACGCCGTCGCGGGCGCACCAGAACTTCCACCGGGTGGAGACCCGCCGCCAGTAACACCCCTCAGTGCCGCGGGTCCCACTTGAAGTTGCGGGACGCCAGCACCGCGAACACGATCGGCCACGCGACCGTCGCCACCAGCGAGGGCAGCCCGGCCGGGAGCCCGCCCGGTCCGGCGACCCACATGTCGCCGTTCATCGCGATCTGCACCAGCGTCCCCATCGCCGCGCCCGGCACGACGACGAGCGCGTGCCACCAGCCGTCGAGCGGGATGACCGCCATCGCGATGGCAGCGCCGAGCAGCACGAACGTCAGCGGCAGCGTCGTGATCTGGCTGCGCTCCGGGGTCGGAGTGACGATCGACGTCGCGAGCGCCGCGGTGACGGCTAGCGCGACGCCGCCCACGACCGCGACGATCAGCGCGAGCGGGTCCAGCGGTAGCGGCGCCCCCGTCACCGCGTTGATCACCGCGAAGATCACCAACTGGGCCACGCCCAGCACGACGCTCGGCGCGATCGTCGCGGTGAGCAACCCCCGGTCGGTGAGCCCTGTCGTGCGCATCCGCTTGAGCACCCGCGAGTGCCGGCGCGCGACCAGCGTCTGCGTCCCCGTCACGTAGATCCCCATGCCGAGCACCACGGCCAGTTGGAGCGCGACGACAACGGCCTGCCGGGCCGGATCGCCCCCGCTGTCGAACGTGATCGCCCAGAAGATGCCGAGCGCTACCGGCAGGATCATCGAGCTGACCGCCACCGTCTTGTTGCGCAGGATCAGCTTCGTCTCCGCGGCCGCGAGCGCGATCACCGGATTGCCCGGTACCGCCGTTGCCGGCGTTGCGGTGGTCATCGGGAACCCTCCTGCTCGTTGCGAACCGCGTGGTAGACCTCGGCGAGCGACGCAGGCGCGGCTCGCAGGTCGGGCAGCTGCACCCCTCGTTCAGCTGCCCAGTTGAGGAACGTGGTGAGGTCGGCCTGCAGGTCCGCGGTGCGCACGCGCAGGCGGAAGCCCTCGACGTCGGCCCTGCCCGCCAGTGCCGGCAGCTCCCCCGAGCCTGCCGGTACCGTCGCGCTGAAGCTCGCCGGCTGCGCCGCGACGATCTCCGTGAGCGTGCCGGACACCGCGATCCGACCCTCGTGCATGATCGCGACCCGGTCCGCGAGCGCCTCGGCCTCCTCCAGGTAGTGCGTGGTCAGCAGCACCGTGCGGCCGGCCTCCTGCAGTTCCTGGATCGCGTCCCAGGTCCGGCGGCGCGACTCGGGGTCGAGGCCCGTCGTCGGCTCGTCGAGCACCACCAGCTCCGGCGACCCCCACACCGCCAGCGCCAGGTCGAGTCGCCGCTTCTCCCCACCGGAGAGCTTCCCCACGGCGACGTCCTGCCGCGGGCGCAGCTCGAACCGCTCCAGCAGCCGCTCCGGGCGGTCGGGCCGCTCGACGAGCCGCTGCCACAGCTCCAACGTCTCGCGGACGGTCAGCTCCTCGATGAAGCCGCCCTCCTGCAGCTGGACGCCGATGCGGTGGCGCAGCCGCGCCCTGTCGACGGCCGGGTCGAGCCCGAGCACGGACACCGATCCCCCGGTCCGCGTCCCGAACCCCTCCAGCACCTCCAACGTGGTGGTCTTCCCGGCGCCGTTGGTGCCCAGCAACGCGAAGATCTCGCCGCGGTGGACGTCGAGGTCGATGCCCCGCACGGCCTCGAACTCGCCGTACCGCACCTGCAAACCGCGGACCGTGACCGCGAGACCCGGCCCGGACGGGGCGGCGGCCCGTTCGCCGAGTTCGGTCGTCTGTGTCATGGGAACGAGGTTCGTCCGTGCACGCAGGTGACCGGTAGTAGCAGCGGTCACCGCCGCGGCTGACACCACGTCGGCGTCGGGATGACAGGTGTCATCACCGGGGCGGCGGCGCCGGGCCGACCGCCCGGCGTCGGTTAGGTTCGTTGTCGTGACCGGAACGCCGCTGGCAGGGGCCGACGAGCGCACCGTGCGCGCGGCGCGCCGCTTCGGGCGCATCGGGCTGGCGATCACGATCTTCTGGCTGCTCATCGCACCGGTGTCGGCGCTGACCTTCGGGGCACCGATCACGCCGCCGTGGGCGATGGCGCCGATCTTCGTCCTCTACCTCGTCGCCGTCGGGTTGCACGTCTGGCGCATCCGCGAGCTGGTCACGTCGCTCGGGAAGCCGGCACAGCCGTGGTTCATGGCGAGCGCGGCGATGGTCGGGGTGGCGCTCGCCCTGGTCGGGCTGGCCACCAGCTACACCGGCTTCATGTGGTCGCTGGTGGCCGGGGTGCTGCTGGGCGACATCGTGGGTGGGCTGCGGGCCCGCTGGGTCGTCGTGTGGGTCGCCGCCTCCACCGTCGTCGTCCTGGGCGGCGGCTACCTCGTCAGCGCGGCGCTGTACGAGACGTTGCCGTTCGAGGCGACGCCGTGGTTCAGCGTGGCGATCGCAAGCATCTACATCGCATCGATGTGGACGGTCGACTTCGAGCGGCTCTGGTGGCTCAAGGCCGTCACCGACCTCGACGACTCCCGCCGGGTCGCCGCCGACCTCGCCACGGCCCGCGAACGGCTGCGTCTCGCCGACGACCTGCACGACATCCTCGGGCACGCGCTGGAGGTGGTCGCGTTCAAGAGCGAGCTCGCAGCACGCCTGCTCGACGCCGACCCGGCCCGCGCGGCCGCCGAGATGGAAGAAGTGCAGCGCGTCGCGCGCGAGTCGCTCACCGAGGTGCGCTCGCTCGTGCGCGACACCCGCTCGATCGACCTGGTGACGGAGCTGGCCGGCGCGCGGGCGGTGCTCGACTCGGCCGGCATCCGGCTGGTGGTGCACGGCGAGCCGGGATCGCTCGGCGCCACCGCCCGCAACGTCTTCGGCAGGGTGCTGCGCGAGGCCATGACCAACGTCCTGCGGCACGCCCAGCCCAGCAACTGCACGATCGAGATCGACGTGCAGGAGGGGACGGCGCGGCTGCGGGTCGTCAACGACGGGGTGCTGCCGACGCACGACGTCGACACGGGCACCGGGCTCGTCGCGCTCGGCCGCTACCTCGACGAGCACTCGGGCAGCCTCGAGTCCGGGCTCTCCGCCGACGGCACGTTCCACCTCGACGCCCGGCTGCCGGTCGCCCGATGATCAGGCTGGTGCTCGCCGACGACGAGTCGCTCACCCGCGGCGCCGTCGGCACGCTGCTCGGGCTCGAACCGGACCTCGTGGTCGTCGGCGAGGCCGCGACCGGCGACGAGGCGGTCGCCAGCATCCGTGAGCACCGCCCCGACGTCGCGGTGCTCGACGTCGAGATGCCCGGTCGCGACGGCGCCGAGGTGGCGAAGTGGGTGGCGGCCAACGAGCCGGCGGTCCGCTGCATCATCCTCACCCGCCACGCCCGGCCCGGTGTGCTGCGGCGCGCGCTCGCCGCCGGCGCCGCGGGGTTCGTCACGAAGAGCGCCCCCGCGAGCGTGCTGGCCGAGGTCATCCGGCGGGTCCACCGCGGCGGCCGCTACGTCGACCCCGACCTCGCGATGACCGCCCTCATGGCCGAGGAGTGCCCGCTCACCGACCGCGAGCTGGAGGTGCTGCGCAATGTCGAGGCGTCCGGAACGGCCGCCGACATCGCCGGGCGCGTGCACCTCTCGCCGGGGACGGTGCGCAACTACCTCTCCTCCGCCATGCAGAAGCTGGGCGCGTCGACACGGGCGGAAGCCGCGCAACTCGCCCGCGACAACGGCTGGCTCTAGCTTTCAGCCGGCCGCCTTGAAGAACGTGCAGCGCGAGCCGAGCACCGAGCGGTGACCGGTCTCCGCGACGTCGGTGAAGCCCGCTTCGCGCAGGCGCTGCGGGATGGCGTCGCCGGAGTTGGCGGCGAGGCGCCGGTTGCGCCGCAGCGGGTTGTGCTCGTGCTCGCCCCCGAAGTCGACGATGTGCAGGCTGCCGCCGGGCCGCAGCACGCGCCGGATCTCCGCGAGCGCCGTGACCTGCGCCGGGCCGTCGAGGTGGTGCAGCGCGAGCGCGGTCAGCACGCGATCGAAGCTCGCTCCCTCGAACGGCAGGTCGCCGCCGAAGCCACGCACCCAGCGCACCGGCAGGCCCGCCCGGTCGGCCTTGAGCTCGGCCCGCGCCAGCGCGAGCGGGTCGGGGTCGAGCCCGTTCACTGTGGCGGCGGGATGGCGGCGCGCGACCGTGAGTGCCACGTTCCCGGTGCCGGTCCCGACGTCGAGCACGTCGTGGTCCGGACCGATGGCGGCCTGCGCGACCAGGTGGCGGTGCAGCGAGCGGGCCCCGACGAGCTGGGTGAACGGGTCGTAAAGCGGCAGCAGCCAGTTGCGGCCCATGGCGGGGATGTAGTCGTTCGTGGTAGACAAGCCGGTCTCCGATCGCAGTTCTTTACGGTCCCCACCGAGTGTTCTTGCGTCCTCACCAGCGCGCCATGGAGGATCTGCGGCAGCCATGGAACGTTCTTCGGTTCCGGTCGCGGTCTACGACCGCATCCCCGGGGTGCCGCCGGTCACCGTGTTCCGGGTCGGCACCGCCGGTGAGCTGCCCACGACGGAGCTGCTGGCCCGTCCGCACACGCACGACTTCATGGTGCTGCTGTACGTGGTGCGGGGCATGGGGAGCTTCCGCAAGGAGGGTCGCGAGTGGCAGCTCACGCCCGGCGACCTCTTCCTCATCTCACCCGGCGAGGTCATCGACCCCGGCCCCGCCTACGCGTACACCGACGTGGACGTGTGGATCGTCCTGTTCCCGCCCGACGTCGTCGAGTCGGACGCGTTCCTCTCGTGGCGGTCGCACCCACTGCTCTTCCCGTTCGTGCGCGGGCTGGCGGGCGGCGCGCAACGCGTCCCCGTCCCGGACGGGGACCGCACCCGCATCACCGACCGGTTCGCCGCGCTGCACACGGAGCTGCGGGAGCGGCGCGACGGCTACCACGAGGCCACGCTCGCGCACCTGACGTTGCTGCTGGTCGACGTCTCGCGGCTGGCGGGCGACGTCGCCGACGGGATGGTGCTGCGCGACGAGCCCGTGCTCGCCGCCGTCTTCGACACCATCGAGTCGCGGTTCACCGAACCGATCTCGCTGAGCGATGTCGCCGCCGACGTCGGGCTCACCGCCGGCCACCTGACGACGCTCGTCGGGCGCAAGACCGGCCGCACCGTGCAGCAGTGGATCACCGAGCGGCGGCTGGTCGAGGCCCGCAAGCTGCTGGCCGGCACGGACCTGACGGTGGCGACCGTGGCGCGCAGGGTCGGCTACCGCGACACCGGCTACTTCATCCGCCGGTTCCGCTCCGCACACGGCATCACTCCGTTGGAGTGGCGGACGGCCGGACGCCCGTCCACGACCCCGGCCGGCCGGTAGCCTCGGGCAGCGATGGACGAGCGCCGCGACACCCCCGCCCGGCTCCCGGTCGCGCGCACGCCCGGCGAGCCGCCCCCGGCGGAGCGTCGTCGCGGTCCCCGCTTCTCGTGGCGGGCGCTCGTCCGCTCGCCGCGCGGCGCCGTCGGGCTCGCCGCACTCGCGGCCGCGCTCCTGCTTTGGCCGTTCTCCGGCCTGTCGTGGATCCCGTGGCTCGCGGGTCTCGGTGCGCTGCTCGTCCTGCGGATCCTGCGGCTGGAGGGCCCGCTGCGCGGCTGGGACCTCCCGCTCGCCGCGGTGATCGTCGTCGTCGGCCTCATGCTGAGTACCGGGCCGTGGGCGTGGGCGTTCGCCGCGAGCATCGGGGTGCTGCTCGCCGGGCTCGCGCAGCTGCCGTGGTGGCGGCTCGCCGCGGTCGGGGCGGTGCTGTGCTTGATCACCGGTGCCGGGTTCGGGTTCGCGAACTGGCAGACGCGCGAGCAGGCGGCCCGAGAACATGCCGCGACCAGCGAGCGGACCTTCGCCGTCATGGGCGAGCGGAAGCCCGAGCGGGTGCTCGGCGCCTTGCTGGAGGGCATCGGTCAGGGCGACGTGGTCGGCGTCTGCGGCCTGATGGACGAGCAGGCGCGGGCGGCGTTCGTCCAGGCCGCCAAGACGGCCTCGTGCGCCGACGCGGTGCTTGCGTTCAGGCAGGCCGCCGGCGCTCCTCCGCGATCCGAGCGGCTCGACGCGACGGTCGTCCCGGTCGGAGGTGCTTGGCTAGCCGACGGCTGCCGCACGGCATGGGCGCAGGCCCCGCTCGGCGGGCCGGCGCTGGGCCGTCTCGAAGTGCGCAAGTCGGCACCGCCGGGCGAGACCTACTTCATCGCCGCTTTCGCGGCGTGCTGACGCCCGTCAGCTGCTGGACTCCTGCTCCTGCTCCTGGTCCTGCTGCTCGGCGGTCGCGTCCGCCTGGGCTGTCCCGTTCGTGGAGGCGTCGCCGCGCTTGACCGCGGTGAGCAGCATCTGCGCGACGTCCTGGACCTGCACGTTCTCGCCCGCGCCGGCCGACTGCTTCTCGGTGAGCCCGTCGGTCATCATCGTCTTGCAGAACGGGCAGCCGACCGCGATCGTGCCTCCTGCGCCGGCGCCTTCGAGGGTGGTGAGCGCCTCCTCGGTGCGGTTGACGTTCACCCGCTGCCCGATCCGCTCCTCCATCCACATCCGCGCGCCGCCCGCGCCGCAGCACATCGAGCGGTCGGCGTGGCGGGGCATCTCGGTGAGCGTCGCAACGGCCCCGACGAGCTCGCGCGGCTCCTCGTAGACCTCGTTGTGGCGCCCGAGGTAACACGGGTCGTGATAGGTGACCGGCGCCTTCTCGTCGGCGTCGGGTGCCGCGACCGGCACCAGCTTGCCCTCGCGGACCAGCTTGTTCAGCAGCTGCGTGTGGTGCACGACCTCGTAGTGCCCGTCGAGCTGCGGGTACTCGCGGCCGAGGGTGTTGAGGCAGTGCGGGCAGGTCGTGACGATCTTGCGGGTGCCCGGCTCGCGGCCCTCGAACACCGCGTTGAGCACCTCGACGTTCTGCTGGGCGAGCATCTGGAAGAGGAACTCGTTGCCCGACCGCCGGGCCGGGTCGCCGGTGCAGGTCTCCTCCGGCCCGAGCACGGTGTAGTTCACGCCGGCGCGGTGCAGCAGCTCCGCCGTGGCCTGCACGGTCCGCTTCGCGCCGTCGTCGAACGCGCCCGCGCAGCCGATCCAGAACAGGTACTCGACCTCCGGCGCCAGCTCGCCGTCGAAGACGTTGACGGTGAATCCGAGCTTCTTGGTCCAGTCGAGGCGCTCACGCTGGTTCTGGCCCCACGGGTTGCCCTTGTTCTCCAGGTTCTTGAAGAGCACCCCGAGCTCCGAGGGGAACTCCGACTCGATCAGCACCTGGTGGCGGCGCATGTCGACGATGTGGTCGACGTGCTCGATGTCGACGGGGCACTGCTCGACGCACGCGCCGCAGGTGGTGCACGACCACAGCACGTCGGGGTCGATCACCCCGCCCTGCTCGAGGGTGCCGACGAGCGGGCGGGCGGCCTGCTCGGGGCCGGAGCCGCGGACGCGCTCGAAGCCCGACTCGGGCACCCCGTGCACGTTCTCGTGGTCCTTGAGCCCGGCGGAGAAGTCGATCGCGCCTTCCTCGGGCGCGTCCTTGCCGCCGATGATGTAGGGCGCCTTCGCGAGCAGGTGGTCGCGCAAGTCCATGATCACCAATTTGGGTGAAAGCGGCTTGCCCGTGTTCCAGGCGGGGCACTGGCTCTGGCAGCGCCCGCACTCGGTGCAGGTCGCGAAGTCCAGCATCCCCTTCCAGGTGAAGTCCTCGATCTTGCCGCGCCCGAAGACGTCGTCCTCGCCCGGATCCTCGAAGTCGATCGGCTCGCCGCCCGACTCCATGACCGGGAGCGGGCCCAGCGCCTTCGGGAAGCGCTTGGCCGAGACGTTGATCGGCGCCGTGAAGATGTGCAGGTGCTTGCTGTAGGCGATGATGATCGTGAACGCCAGCATCACGCCGATGTGCAGCAGCAGCCCGACGCTCTCCAGCACGTACAAGGTGCTCTCCGGCACGCCGCGGAAGAGCTGGCCGACAGCGATCGACGCCCATGCACCCGACTCGTACGGGAACACACCCACGGCCGCGGACGCGCCGCGGAACAGGAACATCGTCCACAGCACGTTGAAGATCATGAAGAGGATCAGCCACGCACCGCCGGTGTGCGAGCCGTAGAAGCGCGACTTGCGGGCCTCGCGCTCCGGGTTGTTGCGCAGCCGGATCACCGAGAACACACCGAGCGAGATCAGCGCGAGCACAGCGATCGTGTCCTGGAGGAACCCGAGCACCGGCCAGCGGCCGATCAGCGGGATGTGGAAGTCGTGGTCGAACAGCGCGCCGTAGGCCTCGAGGTAGACCGACGCCAGGATCACGAACGCCCAGAAGGTGAAGAAGTGCGCGAGCCCCGGCACCGACCACTTCAGCAGCTTGCGCTGCCCGAACACCTCGACGAACTGCGCGCGGACCCGCTGGCCCAGCCCGTCGGTGCGGTCGTTCGCGGGTTGCCCCGATTTGATCAGCTTGTAGATCCAGAACGCCCGACGGCCGGAGATCGCCAGGGCGACCACCGTCATCAGAATGCCGATGACCAGTCTCACAACCACGGGTTCCTCCCAGGACCGCACAGGCGAGCGGGTGGTGGACCGCCGCCGTTGCGCAGCAGACTAATCCGCTGCTCCCGTCAGATGCCGGAGGCGTTCCGGCAGATCAGAGACAACCTACTCATGGGTAACCCATGGCTTCCATGTGACGTTGCCCCAACTCTGCGTACCCGCTTGGTCGCAGCCGCTGACCGGCTGCCGTCACTCGATCGGTTCAGCAATTCGTTGGAATGGCGCAGTGGGCCGTCTGAGCAGGCATGTTGCTGTCCGTGCGGCCGCGGTGCCGCCGTGCGAGCGAACCTCTATGCTCGCGCTGGTCAGCATGGTCTACTCGATGCGGATCGGCGCGCCGATCCGGAAGCAGACCAGGTCGGGTGCCACCTGCCCGAGGGGGTCGGTATCGGCAGCCTCGGGCGTGGTCGGCACCACGAGGAGGAGCCGTCATGACCGGACCCGAGGCCCTTGCGCTTGCTGCGCAGGGCCTGACCACCACTGGTCTTCAGGGCTGGATCCAGGACAACGTCGTACCGCTCGTCCTGCTCGGCATCGCGATCATCCTGCTGTGGATCGGCGGCCGTGGTGACAACGCCGGTGTGGCACGGCGCAGCGTCGGGCTCGTCATCGGACTCGTGGCGCTCGGCATCGCCGTGTCCGGGAACGGCCCGGAGATCGGCAATTTCCTGGCCGGCCTCCTCACTGGGTGATCGAGTGCTCGTCCGCACCGACGACGAGGTCTACCGCGTCGACTCCGTATGGCTCGGTCCACCGAGAGCAACCTTCCCCTGGCGTGCCCGGTACGTGAGCTATGGGGTAGGACTACTCACCATGATCTTGATCATGTTCATCCAACGGCGGGTGGGCATCGGTCTGGACTTCTTCTCCGTCGCGTGGGCGCTGCTGCTGACGGTGGCCATCACCCGCTTCATCGGGCAGCGGATCGACTACGAGCGCCCGCTCGGGCAGGTGCTGGAGCTGTTCCGGCACGAGATCACCGGGCCGCGGGTGCGCACCGCGGCCGGGGGCGGTCCGGTCCGTTCCGGCCACGTGCGCGTCGGGCCGGCCGTGCGTCCCCGCAAGGCGCGCAAGCACGGGAAGGGGCGTTCGCGTGCGACGTCGTGACGCCGCGCGCGACTCCGGGAGGTCCAGGAAGAACGCCGCCGCCGAACCGCAGAGCGGTCGCCGCGGCCGTGCGCTCGCGGGCGAGGCCGGGCTGCCCAAGTACGTCCCCGAGATCGCGCTCCGCTCGATAGAAGGCCACCTGACGCGGACCGGCACCCAGGTGATGGCCTGGTACCGGCTCGCGGCGCAGGCGTGGAGCTTCCGCAGCGACTCCCAGCGCGAGGTGCTGATCCGGCAGATCGCCGCGCAGCTCGGCGAGCTGCAGGGGCGCTGGCTGCACCTGCGGGTGACGACCCGGCCCTATCCCGTCCACATGTGGGCGGAGTCGTTCGACAACAACGCGCTCGGCCGCATGCCCGACGTCGCCGGCGCGCTCGGCTGGGACGGTTTCCTCGAGGGCGAGCAGCGCCACCTCATGGGCTTGTCGATGTCGGACAAGGAGGTCTTCCTCGGCATCGAGGTCTCCGGGCGCAGCATGCTCGACCGCTGGGTGGAGAAGGCGGCTCCGGTGCTCGGCAAGGTCGCCCCCGCGGCGGTGCGCGCCGAGATCGCGGCCCTCGAGTCCGAGGTGCGCCACCTCGACTCGCTCGTCGCCGGCAGCGGGCTCGACGCCATGCCGGCCACCAGCGACGACATCGCGTGGCTCATGCACCGCTCCTGCGCGCTCGGGCTGCCGGCGCCGCGGACGATGTCGATGATCCCCGGCACCGTCACCCGCTGGGAGACCGAGGACCTCGCCGCGTTCACCGACGGCGTCGACATGCACCAGGAGCCGTACGCGCCCACCGTTCGTGTGGTCGGCCGGATCCGGTCGCAGACCATGTCGCGCAACGTCGCCGTGCTGAGCGTCGGGCTGATGGAAGGGCTGCGGATCCCCGAGGTCGACGACCCGTGGATGCAGCACTCCGACCGGCTCCCGTTCCCCGTGGAGTGGTCCGCGCGGATCTACGTCCGCAGGCCGGAGGAGGTGGCCGGCGAGCTGCAGCGCCAGATGGGCAAGGTGCGCAGCCAGATCAGGCACTACACCCACGACCACGACCTCGACCCGCCGATGTCGCTCGCCCGCCAGGCCGACCGGGTGCTGGAGGTCGAGGACGAGCTGACCAGCGGGCTCACCCAGCTCAACACCCGCCTCTACGGGTGGTGGCGGATCGCCGTCGCGGGCAAGGACGAGTCGGAGGCGATCGGCCGGGCGCAGCAGGTCCTCGACATCTACCGGCCCAAGGTGCAGATCGAGCACCCCGAGGCGCAGTACCGCTACGCGCGCGAGTTCATCCCGGGTGAACCGCTCGCGTCGACGGCCTACCGCAGGCGCGGGTCCGTCACGTGGGCGGCGGCCGCGGTGCCGGCGGCCACCGCCTCTGTCGGCGACCGGCGCGGCATCATGATCGGCGAGACCTGCACCGCGACCCGCAGGCCGGTGGCGTGGGACCCGTGGCTCGCGCAGGAGGTGCGCAGGGCGTCCGGCCTCACCGCGGTCGTCGGCGGCCTCGGATCCGGGAAGTCGTTCCTGACCGGCGTGATCGTCTACAAGACGCTGCGCTCCGGCGCGCACTGGACCGTGCTCGACCCGTCGGGGCCGCTCGCCGAGCTGACCCGGCTCCCGGAGCTGGCGCCGTTCTCCCGCCACATCAACCTGCTGCGCGCCGACCCCGGCATCCTCAACCCGTACCGGGTGGTCGCCGAGCCGCGCCGCGACCACTTCCTCGACGAGGAGGACCCGGAACGAGCGTGGCGGCGCGAGCGCTCGCTCGCCGCGGCCACCCGCCGCAGGCTCGTGCTCGACGTCCTCACCGGGTTGCTGCCGTTCGAGGTCGCGAAGCTGCCGCACAGCCGGATCGTGCTGCTGCGGGCCGTCCGCGAGGTCGGCGGTGCAGCCGACCGCCACCCCGGCCAGGTGATCGACGCGCTGCGGCGCCACGCGCGGGAGGGCGAGGAGCACGCGGGGGTGGTCGCCGACTTCCTCGAGGAGCGCCGCGAGCTGCCGCAGGCCGCGCTGCTCTTCCCGGACGCCTCGCGCGACGACCCGTGGCAGGCCGACCGGGACTACCGGCTGACCGTGCTCACGATGCAAGGAATGACGCTGCCGCGTCCCGGCAGCCCGCGCGAGGAGTGGACCGACAACGAGGCGCTCGCCGTCGAGCTGCTGAACCTGGCGTCGTGGCTCACCCAGCGGACGATCTACGACGCCGACCGCAACCTGCGCAAGGGGGTCGCGCTCGACGAGACGCACTTCCTCTCGCAGGTGCCGACCGGCAAGGTGCTCATCGACCGGCTGGCCCGTGACTCCCGAAAGTTCAACGTGCGGGCGCTCTTCGCGTCGCAGCTCGCCGGCGACCTCCTGCGGGTGTCGGGCTTCGCGTCGCTGGTCAACGCCGTGTTCGTGGGCCGGACCGACGACGACGAGGCGCAGGGCGAGGCGCTGCGGCTGCTGCGTGTGCCCACCGGGGTCGGCTACGAGCAGATGCTCGGCACGCTCTCCCCCCGCCCGCGGCACGACGACCGGCCGGACGACACCCCGCGGCAGTTCATCTTCGCCGACGGGCACGGCGGGGTCGAGAAGATCCGCATCGACCTCGAGGCCCCGCACCTCGAACACGTCCGCGAGGCGCTCGACACCAACCCGGACGCCAGCCGGGTGGCCGCCAGGGGCGTCCCGGCCGCGACGGCCTACCCGGCGGTCAGGGCTCCCGACGAACCGCCGCCGCGCGGGCCGGAACCGATCAGCGGGCCCGTGCTCGGCGGCCCCACGATCGACGACCGACGCGCCCACCGCATCGTCGACCAGCGCATCGACCAGCGCATGGTCCTCGCCGACGACCTCGACGACGACGAGTTCGCCGAGCTCGACGACCCCGACGGGCTGCTGCGCGACGGCAACGGGCACCGGAGCAGCTCGACGGTCCTCCCCGGCGGCGCCGCACTGCTCGACGACGAGGCGCTCGACCTGCTCGGCGACGTCGACGTGGACGACGGCATCGAGATCGTCGAGGGCGCGCCCGGCGACGGGCGCGACCGGTCGTCCGGGGAGGCCGTGAGGTGATCCCCGGCTGGTTGCCGGCAGCCCTCGTCCTGCTGGCCGCGATCCTTGTCGCCCGGCGCAGGAGCCGCCGGACCGAGCCTCCCGGACCCCGATCCCCCCGCCATGCGGCGCTGCTGGTGGTCGTCGCGCTCGTCGGCGGATCGGTGCTGCTCGGGTCGCCCGCGATCGCGCAGCCGTTCGACTGCAAGCAGTCGCCGGAACCCGACCGGCCCGGGACCGGGCTCGTCGGGTCCCTGGACCCGCCGACGCTGAGCGCCGGTGAGCCGGGCAGCGTCTACAACGAGGTCGGCTACGCCGGGCTCGTCTGGCACAACTACGACCTCGGCTGCGCCGGGTCCGCGGTGTTCAACCCGGCGAGCACCACCGACACCTGGCTGGGCAACCAGGGCTTGAACGCGGCCAAGTTCACCGTCGGCGGCGTCAACTGGGCGCACTACCTGATCGCCGACGGCGGTGAGCTGCTCGAACCGCTCGACAAGCTGGTGAGCGACGGCACCCGCGCGATGTACGACGCGGTGTTCACCACGTGGATCGGCCCGGTGCTGGCGATCCTCGCGGTGATCCTGCTCTTCCTCGCGCTGCGCGGCGATCTCGCGCGGCAGGCCCAGCGCGCCGCGTTCGCCGTCGCCGCGCTCGTCGTCGGCTCGGCCGCCTACCTCGCGCCGGTGGACTGGTCGAAGGCGGCCGACGGGCTGCTGCTCGACGGCATCACGCAGATGCAGGAGGGTTTCCTCGGCCAGATCGGGCTCGGCGACCGCGACACGTTGCCGACCGTGCTGGTCGAGCAGGTCGTCTACCAGAACTGGCTGCGCGGCGAGTTCGGCGCGCCCGAAGTGCCGCAGGCGCAGGAGCTCGGCCGGGACCTGCTGCGCGCGCAGACGTTCACGAAGCCGGAGATCGCGGAGCGCAAGGACACGCTGGAGCTGGCCGAGCAGAAGAAGGCCGACTTCGCCGCGCTCGCCGACCGGATGGGCGACCGCTACCCCTACTTCCAGGGCAAGGCGGGCAACCGGGTCGGCGTCGGGATCCTGGCGGTGGTGCAGGCGATGTGCATCGCGCTGTTCCAGCTGCTCTCGAAGGTGCTCGTGCTCGTCGCGATGCTGCTGCTGCGGCTGCTCGTGATGACAGCGCCCGCGATCGCCGTCGTCGCCATCCTCAAACCGGACATCCTGCCGGCGCTGCTGCGGGTCGCGGGCGCAGCGATCGTCAACACGCTGGTCGTCGGGGCGCTCGCCGGGTTGCACGCGCTGCTCGTGATCTCGCTCTTCCGGCCGGGGTCGGGCATCGACCTCTGGCTCGCGCTGCTCGTCACGGGTGTTGTGACGGTGGTCCTGTGGGCCGTCGCGCGGCCGTTCCGCAGGCTGGTGTCGATGGTCTCGCTCACCCGCGAGCAGTTCGGCGGCATCGTGCCGGGCGCCGGCACCGGCCCGATGTCGCGCGTGTGGCAGCGCGTGCGCGGCGGGCCCACCGAGGATCGCCAGTCGCGCTGGTGGGACGAGCGCCGCGGCGCGGCGGAGGGCGCCGGCGGCATCGACGGCGCACGTCCGGAGTCGGAGGCCGTCGGCCGCGTCAGCGTGCGGGCCACCCGGGTGCCGCGGCAGCGCACGGAGGCCGACGTGCCCACCCCCACGCTCATCCCCGCCGCACGCCGGCAGGCGCTGCCGAGCGGGCCGGAGGGCGGCCGCGTCAGCCAGTCGGCGCGGCCGAGCTGGTCGGATCCCGGTGAGGTCGACGACCGGACCATCTACCGCAGGCCCGACGCCGTGCCGCTGCGGCCGGGCAGCGCACGGCCCGTGCAGGCCGAGCTGGTCGACGGCGTGCCCGTCTACCGGATCTACCGGCCGCGCCCGACGCAGTCGGCGTACGGCCCGAGCAGCGGGTCGGGCTGATGCCGATCCGATCCCCCCGCGGCCGGTCGGCCGCGTACCGCGGGCTGTGGCAGTGGCCGCTGCGCTCGCCCGCCCGGCTCGTCGTGACGCTGGTGGTGCTCGTCGCGGTGGCCGCCGGCGTCGGGTTCGGCGTCGCCGCGCTGAGCGGCCCGAACCGCAGCGGCCTGCCGCCGCTGCCGTCCGCGGGCGCGACGAGCACGGCGCAGCCGCCGCGCCAGCGCACACCCTCGTCACCCACCCCGACCGTGCTGCCGCCTGTGCAGGACCTGGAGCCGACGACCCTGGCGACCAGCCAGGCCTCGCCCGTCGCGCTGGACGTCGCGGCGCGCTGGACGACGGCGTGGCTGCGGCCGCCCGACGGCACCCCCGTGCAGCAGTGGCTCGACGGCCTCCGCCCGCTGACGACCGACGAGTACCTCGGCGTGCTCAGCGGCGTCGACCCCGCGAATATCCCCGCCACCCGCGTGACGGGCCCGCCGAAGCCCGTCCGCGTCGCCGGCAGCTCGGTGCGCATCGAGGTGCCGACCGACGCGTTGACGCTGCTCGTGCTGGTGGTCGACACGGGAGCCGGCTGGCGGGTCGCCGGCTACGACAAGGTCTGAGCGTGCCGTGAAGCTGTGGCGGCTGCTGGTCCCGGTGGTGGCGATCGCCGCCGCGCTGGCCGTGTTCCTCGGCATCGCGTTCGTCGCCTACACCGTCGGGACGGGTGGCGGCGTGTACGGCACCTACGGCAGCTGCGACGCGGCGCTGCGCTCCTCCGGCGCGCTGGCCGGGGGCCGGGCGGGCGTCACCGCGAGCACGCTCAGCGACGAGCAGCGGCAGAACGCCACGACGATCATCGGCGTCGCCCGGGACCTGGGCGCGCCGCCGCGGGCCTGGCTGGTGGCACTCGCCACCGCCATGCAGGAATCGACGCTGCGCAACATCAACTACGGCGACCGCGACTCGCTCGGGCTCTTCCAACAGCGTCCCTCGCAGGGCTGGGGATCACCGTCGCAGGTCACCGATCCCGTCTACAGCACGACGATCTTCATCGAGCGCCTGCTCGAGGTGCCGAACTGGGAGGGGCTGCCGGTCACCGTCGCGGCACAGACCGTGCAGCGCTCGGCGTTCCCCGAGGCCTACGCGAAGTGGGAGCCGCTCGCGTCGGAGCTGGTGCAGCAGCTGGCGGACGTCGCCAACCCGGCTGCGGCGTGCGGGCCTGCAGTGCTCGCCGAAGGCGTCGCCCGCGCGGCGATCGGGTTCGCGCTCGGCGAGCTGGGCAAGCCGTACGTCTGGGGCGCGACCGGGCCGAACACCTACGACTGCTCCGGCCTGATCATGCGCGCGTTCCAGTCGGCCGGGATCAACCTGCCGCGGGTGTCGCGCCAGCAGTTCTACGCCGGCGGCCACGTGCCCGTCGCCCAGGCGCAACCCGGTGACCTGCTGTTCTACGCGACCGATCCCAGTGATCCCGCCACGATCCACCATGTGACCATGTACCTGGGAAATGATCAAATGGTCGAGGCCCCCTACACCGGCGAGGAGGTCAGGGTGCAGCCCGTTCCGTGGGACTATCACGAGCTCGTGCCGCTGGCCACCCGGCCTGGTACGACCCCGAACCGCGCCTGAGAACGGGTACGAGCAGGAGTTCGCAATGCCCCCCGATGCACCCACCCCGGCCTCCACGACACCGGTGCAGGACTACCTCGACCGCCAGGCGCCCGGCGCCACCGCCGACCACCTCGTCGTGCCGCGCTCGCTCGCGCAGTCGATGCCGCTGCGCTGGCAGCAGGTGTTCGTCGGGCTCATGGCCGATCTGCACGACGCGTACGCGCACATGTCGTGGCCCGACTACCGCGTCGTGCCGAGCCGCTGGGAGCTGCTCGTCGACCTCGACGAGGAACAGCTCGCCGCCGCGGGCTTCCACGCCGACCTGGGCCCCGACGGCGAGCTCGAGTACCGCGACGCGGAGGAGAACCTGGTCACCGCGCCCGAGACGCACCGCGTGCTCGCACCCATCGCCGACCCCCTGCCCCCCGCCGCGGCGGGCCGGGTGGAGCCGAGGCCGGCCGCACCGATGTGAGCCGGGCTACGGCCGGCTAGCGGATGCCAGCAAGTAGCTCGTCCAGGTCGGAGACCATGCGGGCCTCGTTCGTCGGACCGATCGTGACGACGTCGCCTGCGTCGGTCGGCCGCCGCAGCTGCCGGAAGTGGCCGGCCGGGGTGCGGTGGAAGCCCACCACCCCGGACGCCCGCCGCACGCGCGTGCCGTCGCCGAGGCGGGCCGATGCGCCGAGCTGGCCGCGCAGGCCCGCGCCGCGGCAGGAGCCGACGAGCGCGCGGACATCGG
This sequence comes from Pseudonocardia sp. TRM90224, assembly GCF_021245725.1. Lineage (GTDB taxonomy): Bacteria > Actinomycetota > Actinomycetes > Mycobacteriales > Pseudonocardiaceae > Pseudonocardia. The sequence continues at coordinate 397,278 of NZ_JAJGSX010000003.1, forward strand.
CACGGTCCGTGCCGAGGCGGACCAGCTCGTCCGCGAACGCGTCGGACTCGACCGTCCCGGCCGATGCGGCGGCGTCGAGCACCCCGGCCGGCAGCCGCACGTCGCGCCCCTGACCCGGCACGATCGGCCCCAGCAGCCCGATGAGCGACCGGCCGAAGTCCTCCGGCGGCACCCAGAGCAGCGCGATCTCCTTCGCGCGGCGGACGGCGAGCGCGCACCGTCCTGCTCTGCAGGAGGCAACCCCGGCGACGAGCGTGTCGGCGAGGTAGCGGATGTCGGCCGCCCACTCGGGGTAGGCGAGCGTCGCCATCAGCTGGGCGACGTCGCCGCGGGGATGGCTGCCGTTGCCGAGCCCGCGCTGCTGCATGGCGTGCAACGCGCCCTGCACGATCGCGCGGCGGGCCTCCCAGGTGCGGCCCGATCGCGGCGGGTCGAGCTGCCACGGGGTCTCGCCGAGATCGAGCATCTCCCACGTGACCTCGAACTCGGTGGTGCTCAGCACGATCGCGTGCGCCCAGTCGGGGGTCATTCGTCCCGCCCTTCGATGACGCCCTCGGTGTGCGGCGGGAGCGGGACGTCGAACGCCTCCGTCGACGGGATCCAGTAGCGGGTCTTGCGTTCCGTCGGCTGGTCCCCGCCGCCTGCGCCGGCCGTGCCCATGAACGGCGTGCCGTGCCCGAGCGGCCGGGCGCCTTGCGGACCGGGACCGCCGGGTGAACCGGGCCGCTGCCCGTGCGGCTCGTTGCCGGACGAGAGCTTCGTCCCGAAATCGTGGCCGGTCGTGCGGTTCGGGATGCCGCTGCTCGCCGGGTTGCGCCAACCGGGAGCGGGTGGACGGCTACCTGCTGTCGGTTTGTTCTGGTCGAACGCCTGGAACGGCGGCGGATAGGCGCTCGTGTTCGACGCCGTCGTGGGGAGGGCAGGCCCGAGCCGGTCGAGCGGGGTGCCCGGGAGCGGCGGGACCGCGGGGCCCGGAGGGATGTTGGCGGTCGGCGGCGGCACGCCGTTCGGCAGTGCCGTGAGCGTCGGGCCGGCGGGCAGCCCGACCGGTGCCGGCTGCGGCCCGTTCGGCAGCACACCGGTGACCGGGGTGAACGTGGTCGCTGCTGGGACCGGGCCGGCGCCCAGCGGTGTCTGCGGGGGCAGCGCGGGGCCGGGACCGGTCGGCCCGCCGTTCGGGGCGACGGAGGCGGTCTCGATCGTGGGGAACGCGCCCACCGCCGCCCGGCTCTGCGCTTCGTGGTCGTAGAGGGCCCGGTTCGCAGCTGCCTCCGACGTGCGGTTCTCATCGACGGTGGCCATGAAGTCGGACTGGATCTCGAACAACCCCACCGAGTTGAGGCTGGTCCCGTACACGTCGATGGCCAGGTCCAACCAGTCGTAGGCCCCCGGGTCCTTCCAGAAGACCTTGCCCCGCATGTCGTCGAACGAGCGCCCGTAGCCGTCGACGGACCCACTCCCACCCTGCCCGGCCGCCCCGACCGTGCCGCCACGGTTCGCGGCGGTGTGCAGAACCTGCCCCGCGGCGACCGCGGCGTCGCCGGCCCATGTGACGCCCATCTCGGTCATCACGGTGTCCACGGCCTGGTCGGAATCGACGTAGGAGATGCCCATGTTCCCCAACATCGCCCGGGTCGGATCCACCGCCGCGCTGCCGACAGCGGTCGTCGTCCAGCTCGCCTTCTCCTGCAACGGGATGTTCTCGTAGAGGTAGTAGCCGATGTCGATCATGTCATCCACCTGCTTGTCGGATCAGGGTCTGCATCGCGAACTCGGCCGCCGTGCGCGCCTTCTGACAGGCCTGCTCGTCGGTCGAGTCGCTGCCGCCGTTGTTGATGAAATAGGTGACGACGAGCGCCTGGGTATCGGCGACATCGATGACGAAAATGCACTGGCTACCCCGGGGGGCGTATGGATTTCTGGTCCGTACCGCGGGAAATCCTGCGACGACAGTTGAAGATGCTCCGGGAGTTTGAAGTGCTGGGCCGGCTCCTGCTCTCGCGCTGGTTTCAACCGAGTAGGATATGTAGGCCGTGCTGGAATTCGCGCGCCACGAGCACCGCCTCGACCCAGGTGTGTCATCCGCTCTCGACGGATTCATGCTGGGCATCCCGATGCCCAACAAAGATCGACTCTGCTGATCGAGTGCGGAGCATGGATCGAAGTTGTCGACAGGAACATCTCGCGGACGACTGGGGAGTGCTGGAGGAGGAGTTGTGGTGGGTGCGTCCGGATGCGAGAGGGTGCATCCAGTAGATGCCAGCACCGACACAGTCACGGCGAGCATCACGAGACGGCGGATCACTTCGAGCTAACGAAGGACGATGCGATCTCGTCGTCCGTGTAGCCGTAAAAGCGGGCGGTTTCGTCGAGTGCGTGCGCCGCCTGACGTAAGTCCCTATTGTATGAAAAGCAGCCGTCAATCAATGCCAATGTGCGCTCATTGAATGCGGCCTGGGCATCGCGAGACACGGGGTCGCCGCCGCAGAGGCCCATCCCCTTCCAACTCGCGATGTGAGTTTCGACGATCGCGTCGAGACGATCCGCTTCCGCCAGCAGTGCCGCTCGTGCCTTCAGGACGTTCTCGCGGTTCACCTGCAGTGCCAGATGGGCAACGGCGGCGTCGAGTCGTGGTCGAAAGGGTCCGGGTTCGGTCATGGTGGTGAGGGTAGAGTTCCGCGGCCTCTTCCCGTGGGCGTTCGGGAGAACTCGTGGGTGTCAGCGCGATCCCGTTCAAATGAAAGCCACCCCGTTCCTTCTAATGTTTGCTGCTGGTGTCCAGCGTAGGGAGCGACGGCTGTTCCGATGCGGTTTCCGATGAACTCACCCGTCCCGAACGGACGCATTCTGAAGGTGCCCCCGGGGGCTCGGGAACACGACCGGCACCCCGCGCGTTGGACCGGGCAAGCAAGTTGAGCGAGCTCGGCTCAAGACCACCTAGGTCGGCCGGCCGAGGCTCGTGGCAGACTTGAGTGCAGTCAACGCAAGCAAGCTCACGGAGGCAACCACCATGGCTCGTGCGGTCGGTATCGACCTCGGGACAACCAACTCCGTCGTCGCCGTCCTTGAGGGTGGCGAGCCGACGGTCATCGCGAACTCGGAGGGCGCGCGCACCACGCCCTCGGTCGTGGCGTTCGCCCGCAACGGCGAGGTGCTCGTCGGGCAGTCGGCGAAGAACCAGGCCGTCACCAACGTCGACAGGACCATCCGGTCGGTCAAGCGCCACATCGGCACCACCTGGACGACCGACGACGTCGACGGCAAGAAGTACTCCGCCCAGGAGATCAGCGCGCGCGTGCTGCAGAAGCTCAAGCGCGACGCCGAGGCCTACCTGGGCGAGGAGATCACCGACGCGGTGATCACCGTTCCCGCCTACTTCGAGGACGCGCAGCGCCAGGCCACCAAGGAGGCCGGCCAGATCGCGGGCCTCAACGTCCTGCGCATCGTCAACGAGCCCACCGCGGCCGCGCTGGCGTACGGCCTCGACAAGGGCGAGAAGGAGCAGACCATCCTCGTCTTCGACCTCGGTGGCGGCACGTTCGACGTGTCACTGCTGGAGATCGGCGAGGGCGTCGTCGAGGTCAAGGCGACCAACGGCGACAACCACCTCGGTGGCGACGACTGGGACGAGCGGATCATCACGTGGCTCGTCGACAAGTTCAAGTCGGCGCAGGGCATCGACCTCACCAAGGACAAGATGGCCATGCAGCGCCTCCGCGAGGCCGCTGAGAAGGCCAAGATCGAGCTGTCGAGCCAGAACACGGCGACGATCAACCTGCCCTACATCACGGTCGACGCCGAGAAGAACCCGCTGTTCCTCGACGAGACGCTCTCGCGCGCGGAGTTCCAGCGGATCACGTCCGACCTGCTCGACCGCACGCGCGCCCCGTTCAACCAGGTGGTCAAGGACGCCGGCATCTCCGTCGGCCAGATCGACCACGTCGTGATGGTCGGCGGTTCCACCCGCATGCCGGCCGTCACCGATCTGGTGAAGGAGCTGACCGGCGGCAAGGAGCCCAACAAGGGCGTCAACCCCGACGAGGTCGTTGCGGTCGGTGCCGCGCTCCAGGCCGGTGTGCTGCGTGGCGAGGTGAAGGACGTCCTGCTCCTCGACGTCACCCCGCTGTCGCTGGGCATCGAGACCAAGGGCGGCATCCTGCACAAGCTGGTCGAGCGCAACACGACCATCCCGACCAAGCGGTCGGAGGTCTACACCACGGCCGACGACAACCAGCCCTCCGTGCTGATCCAGGTGTTCCAGGGTGAGCGCGAGATGGCCGCGGCCAACAAGAAGCTCGGCACGTTCGAGCTGACCGGCCTGCCGCCGGCGCCGCGTGGTGTGCCGCAGATCGAGGTGTCGTTCGACATCGACGCCAACGGCATCGTCAACGTGTCCGCGAAGGACCTCGGCACCGGCAAGAGCCAGGCCATGACGATCACCGGTGGGTCCGCGCTCGGCAAGGACGAGATCGACCGGATGATGCGCGAGGCCGAGCAGCACGCCGAGGAGGACAAGAAGCGCCGCGAGGAGGCCGAGGTCCGCAACCAGGCCGAGTCGCTCGTCTACCAGACGGAGAAGTTCGTCAAGGAGAACGACGAGAAGCTTCCGTCCGAGGTCAAGGACTCCGTGAACTCGGCGCTCGCCGAGGCGCAGGAGGCCCTGAAGGGCACCGACTCCGAGAAGATCAAGTCTTCGATGGAGAAGCTGGCCGCCGAGTCGCAGAAGATGGGCTCCGCCCTCTACCAGCAGCAGGGTGCGGCCACGGCCGACGCCGGCGCGGCCGGCGACGCCCAGCAGAGCGCCGACGACGCTGCCGACGACGTCGTCGACGCCGAGATCGTCGACGAGGAGAAGGACAAGAAGTGACCGATCACGACCGTGACGAGAGCGCCGAGTACGGCGCCGACGCCGAGCGGGTCGTGGTCCGTGACCGTCGCCGGATCGACCCGGTGACAGGTGAGGTTCGCGTCCCGGCAGGAGGCCCGTCCGCTGACGGCGCCCCTGCCGGGGCCGGGCCCGCGGCGGACACCCTCCCCGAGAACGGCGTCGACGTCGCAACAGCCGAGCTCGCCGCGCAGGTGGCGGAGCGGACGGCCGACCTGCAGCGGGTCAGCGCGGAGTACGCCAACTACCGGCGCCGCGTCGACCGCGACCGGGAGACCGTGCTGGTCGGCGCCCGCGTGCAGTTCGTCTCCGAGCTGCTCACCGTGCTCGACGACCTCGAGCGGGCAGAGGCGCACGGCGACCTGAACGGCCCGTTCAAGGCGGTGGCCGACAAGATCGTCGCAGTGGTGCAGAAGCTCGGCCTCGAGTCGTTCGGCGCGGAGGGGGAGCTGTTCGACCCGTCCGTCCACGAGGCCGTGCAGCACGAGACCAGCGACGCCGCCGGGCCGGTCGTGCCGGTGCTGTCGAGCGTGCTGCGCCGCGGCTACCGCATCACCGACCGCGTGCTCCGTCCGGCGATGGTCACCGTGGTCGACCAGCCCGAGCCCACCGCCGGGCAGGCGACCGCGGAGCCGGGCGAGAACCCGGCTTGACCACCGTTCCGACGAGCTGAAAGGGGGGCGGTATGACCCAGCGCGACTGGATCGAGAAGGACTTCTACCGTGAGCTGGGCGTCGCCTCCAGCGCATCCAGCGACGAGATCAAGAAGGCGTACCGGAAGCTCGCCCGCGAGCTGCACCCGGACGCCAACCCGGGCGACGCCAAGGCCGAGGCCCGGTTCAAGTCGGTGTCGGAGGCCTACGGCGTCCTGTCCGACGAGAAGAAGCGCAAGGAGTACGACGAGACGCGTGCGCTCTTCGCGGGCGGCGCGGGCTCCTTCCCCGGCGGCTTCGGCGGCGGAGCCGCCGGGCAGGGCTTCGACCTGAACGACCTGTTCAACAGGGCCGGCGCCGGTGGCGGCGGCGGTGCTGGTGGTGGGCTCGGCGACCTGTTCGGAGGCATCTTCGGCAACCGCGGCGGCCCGACGACCACCACGGCGAGCCGCGCACAGCGTGGGGCCGACGTCGAGAGCGAGCTGACGATCGACTTCGCCGACGCCGTGCGCGGGGCGGAGGTGCCGATCAGGCTCTCCTCGCCGGGTCGTTGTGACCGCTGCGGCGGCACCGGCGCCCGACCGGGCAGCACCCCACGCACCTGCCCGACCTGCGCCGGGGTCGGTCTCGTCAGCCGCAGCCAGGGCGCGTTCGCGTTCTCCGAGCCGTGCCGCGACTGCCGCGGCACCGGCCGGATCATCGACGACCCGTGCCCCGAGTGCGGCGGTGACGGCGTCAGCACCCGCATCCGCTCGCTCACCGTGCGGGTGCCGGCCGGCGTCGACAACGGGCAGAAGGTCCGGTTGAAGGGGCAGGGCGAGCCCGGCCGTGGTGGGGCGCCGGCAGGCGACCTCTACGTCACCGTGCACGTCATGCCGCACCGCCTGTTCGGGCGGTCGGCGCGCAACGCCGACGACCTGACCTTGTCGGTGCCTGTCACCTTCCCCGAGCTCACGCTCGGCACGACGATCACCGTGCCGACGCTCGAGTCGACCGTCTCGCTCAAGGTGCCGGCCGGCACCGCGAGCGGGCGGACGTTCCGGGTGCGCGGTCGTGGCGTGCAGCGCAGCAACGGCAAGACCGGCGACCTGCTCGTCACCGTCGAGGTGGCCGTCCCGGCCAAGCTCGACAACGCCGCGGCCGATGCGCTGCAGGCCTACGCCGAGGCGACGAAGGCGTTCGACCCGCGCGCCGACCTGCTGCGGAGCGAGCGGTGAGCGGCCCGTCGTTGCCGCCGGGTGCCACACCGGACAGCCCGGTGTTCGTCATCTCGGTAGCGGCGGAACTCTCCGGGATGCATGCGCAGACCCTGCGCAGCTACGACCGGCTGGGGCTGGTGAGCCCCGGCCGGTCGGCCGGTGGCGGGCGGCGCTACTCCGCCCGCGACATCGCGCTGCTGCGCGAGGTGCAGCGCCTCTCCCAGGAGGAGGGCGTCAACCTCGCCGGCGTGAAGCGGATCATCGAGCTGGAGCAGCTCGTCGACGAGCTGCGCTCGCGTCTGGAGGAGATGGCTGCGGAGCTGGCCACCGCACATGCGGCGGCCGAGCACGCCGCAGCCGCGGTCCACGCCTCCTACCGCCGCGACCTCGTCCCGGTCGACCGCCGCCAGTCGCTGGTGGTGTGGCGGCCGAAGCCGCGGCGCAGCTGACGCAATCGAGAGCCGAACCGCAGCGCTGTTCCTCCCGGAGGAGCAGCGCTGTTCGTCGTCCGGGTGGGGTGGCTCAGCCCAGTGCGTCGAGAACGAGCGGAGGGAGGCTGATGTCGTTGCCGGCCGAGCTGGAGGCCCGGAAGCCGAACTCGATCGTGCCGCCTGCGGACGCTGCCACCGGGTAGGTCACGCGACCATCTGCTGTGAGTGGCCACGGCGCATGTAGATACATGCTCACCAGGTCCTGGACGTCACCCAGCAGGGTCCGTGCGAACGGGCCGATCCCACTTTCTTCGAGCTGCTGAGGACGGTGCGTCGACTGCGTGACCAGCGTCCGCGTCCGCCTGCCGTCCACAGCCGCGAGCACCATCTGGTCGGCCGCCGCCACCAGTGTCAACGGCTCGGGGAGCAGATCGGAGAGGTGCTCGGACAGGTGGGCCAGCACCATGGCCGTGAGATGGTCGATCCACGGCTGATCAGATCTCAACGCGGGGTGATGAGGCATTCATTTACCGCCGAAATGTAGGTCGTTCGCGTCGCAGGTGAGAAGTGTGCAGCCTGAAGCTTGTAGCGGTCGCCGAAGTACCAGCCGTCCGTGACTCTGAAAGCTGTGTGAAAATTGTCATCCTTGAAGTTTATTTGAGGCTTTCGGGGAACTCCATCGATTACGTGGGACCAGTTGTACAGTCCTGGACGGGCCGCAACGTCATTGATGAACCAGAAGATCGTGAGGGTGGTGTAGGTGCCGGTAGCTGGGTCAAGTCGAAGATCGACTTCGACCCGACCTCCTGGTTCATGGTGCACGTAGTTGATACAGGGAGGGATCTGGGCCGCGACGGCAGTACTCAGGGGCGCACAGGATTGAGCCAGCGGCAAGGCACAGGCATCCGCAGATGCAAGTCAGACCGTGGATCAACTTCCGATTGATTGTGCGCATGAGTCATGTTGGCCGACCTGGACCGGTCGGGCCATTAAAGAGGGTAGGTCCGCCCGATTGCAGGAGTTGAAACCAACCACCCTTGCCGTGCAAGGTTCTAAGAACCCAAGCAATCGGTCGCTACAAATCTCCGGTGGAGCCGTGCTCTTAGCGTCTGGTCGCCTTCAGAGCCCGCGACCGGGTCAGTCCATCGTGAACGGGTCGTACTTGATGCGGTCGAGCGGGGTGCCGGCCACGAGCATCCGGGAGACGGTCGCCCTGATCATCGGCGGTGAGCCGCAGACCAGCACGTCGTGGTCGGCCCACGCGCCGTAGCGGGTGACGACGTCGGCGAGGGTGCCGCGCTCGGCGCCGGAGGCGGTGTCGTCATTCTCGACGACGGGGATCACGTCGAGCCACGTGTTGCTGTAGGAGAGCTTGCGCAGCGTGGTGAAGTCGTAGAGGTCGTCCCACGTGCGGCCGCCGACGAACACCTGCGTGCGCGGCGGGTCGGGGCGCTCCGCGATGTCCTCGAGCAACGCCTTGATCGGGGCCATGCCGGTGCCGCCGGCGACCATCAGCACCTCGCGTCCGGAGGCGGGGTCGACGTGCATCCGGCCCATGGGCGGCCCGATCCGCCAGGTGTCGCCGACCTGGGAGTGCGCAACGATCGCGCGGCTCACCCAGCCACCGTCGACGGCCCTGACGTGGAAGTCCAGGACGCCGTCGCTGCGTGGGGCGTTCGCGGGTGACAGGTAGCGCCACAGCCGCGGCCGCTGCGGGGTCTCGACGCTCAGGTACTGGCCGGCCCGGTACGGGATCGGCTCCTCGGTCTCGACGGTGATCCGCGCGAGGTCCCAACCCATGCGCTCGTGCCCGACGACCCGGCCGCGCCACGACGCCGGCCCGCGCTCGGCGTCGGCCGCCCGCGACATCGCGGCCGAGACCATCTCGTACGCCTCGTGCCACGCGGCGTCGACCTCCGCCGTCCAGGCGTCTTCGGAGAAGGTCCGGATCGCGCTGATCAGCGCGACGCCGACGGCGTCGTAGTGCGTCGCGAGCACCCCGAACTTGCGGTGGTCGCGGCCCAGCTGCTCCAGGAACGGGAAGAGGTCGTCGGTCTGGTCGACCATTTGCACGACGTGGACGAGCGCGCGCAACAGCCTGCTGCGCTGCACCTCCATGTTCACCGGGAACAGCGCCCTCGTCTCCGGCGCGCGGCTGAACAGGACGCCGTAGAAGTGCTTCCCGAGCTCCTCGTGGTGCTGCTCGACCTTCTCGAAGCTGGCGCGGATGGTCTCCACCATCGTCGAGCGCCGGCCGCGCGTCCCGCGCACCGAGGGGAGGTCGGCCGCGAGCAACTGTTCAGCTGTCATCGACTGCCGACTCTCTTCCTGCGCTCGGAGGGACCGCTTCGGGGAGCGGGTGCCCGGAATGCGGGACGGGTTGTGCCAGCGTAGCGCGCTGAAGAGCCCCAGGTGACTCCGAAGAACGGCAGATGGCACCGTAGAGGTGTGTCACTGCGTATCCCCGGCCTCACCCGTCCAGGCTCCCCCGTTCGGGGCACTACGACTGGTCCTGATGACCTAGAGTGTGCCCGACCGGTGCAACAACCGGGCTCAGCGGGTGAACATGCACTTCAATGCGCCTACGGCAGCACCGAGCGGGCCAACCGGTTCTACGCCGACCAGGTACGCGACCGACTACTCCCTGCGATGATTTCCTTCATCGGTCGGATGGAGATGGTTTTTGTCGCGTCGTCCGACGCGAAGGGCGAATGCGACGCGTCGCTGCGTGCCGGCCCGCCCGGATTCATCAGGGTGCTGGACGCCCGCACGCTCGCCTATCCGGAGTACCGGGGGAACGGCGTGCACGCGAGCCTCGGCAACATCGCCGAGAACGGCCACGTCGGGCTGCTGATGGTCGACTTCGTGCAGGACATGATCGGCCTGCACGTCAACGGCGCGGCCCAGATCGTCGAGAACACCCAGTTCCGCGGCCTCTACGCGGCGGTCCCCGAGGACCCCACCCCCGGGCGCCGGGCGGAGCGGTGGGTGGTGGTCGACGTCGAAGAGGCCTACATCCACTGCCGCAAGCACATCCCGCGGATGGCGCGCATCACCGAGAAGCGCGAATGGGGTACCGACGACCCTGGCCGGAAGGGTGGGGACTACTTCGGCGCGAAGAGCACACCGTCGACGGCGCCGCGCCCGCGGCGCCGGTTCCCCAGCACGACCCACCTCGGCTCCGGCACCTCCTCTCGGGCGCTGCGTTAGCGCCGCCCCCGGCGGAACAGCCCCACTACGACGGCGAGCAGCGCCAGCGCGACCAGCACCAGGATGATGAAGGCGCCGAACAGAGCGAAGCCGGTGACGGCGGTGGCGACGAGCGCCAGCACGCAGAGCGCGAGTGCGCCGTAGGTGATCGCCAGCGGGACGTCGGAGCGCAGCGCCGCCATCAGCACGGGCCGGGTCTGCGGCGGCAGGTCGCGGCTCGAGTGCCACATCAGCACCCCGCCGACGACGAGGGCGGCGATCGCGAGCAGCTGCGCCACCGTCGTGTGCTGGCCCGCCGAGCGGCCGGACGCCGTCATGATCACGATCGTGGCGATCCAGATGCAGATCCGCAGCCGCCACGAGAGCCGCCACAGCACCGCGGCGACGTTGGGCAGCAGCGTCGACTGGCCCGGCGCCAGCGCACCGGCCTGCATCAACCCCTGCAGGGCGCGGCCGGGGCGGCGCGCCCGCAGGTCGAGCACGGCCAGGTCGTGCTGGGCTAGCGCGTGCTGCGGGTCGAGCCGCAGCGCCTCGGTGTAGGCGGCGCGTGCCGTCACCATGTCGCCCATGTCGCTGGTGATGTCGGCGATCAGGAAGTGCGAGTCGGCGGTGTGCGGCGCCATCGTCACGACCAGACGTGCCACGTTCAGCGCGTCGCCGAGCCGGCCGGCCCGTTGCAGGATCTCCGCATACGCGGTCGCGACGGTCGGGTGCTCCGGCTCGATCGAGACCGCGAGGTAGCCGGCCTCGACGGCCTCCGGGTGGCGGCCCATCGCGGAGAGGGCGAGCCCGCGCAACCGATGTGGCCGCTCGTGCTCGGGCGCGGCCCCCGTGGCCGCGTCGGCGGCCGCGAGCGCCTCGTCGAACCGCTTCTTCGCCAGCAGCACCGCGGACAGCTCGCAGAGCACGTCCGGGTGCGTCGGCTCGGCCGCGAGCGCGGAGCGGGCCTGCTCCTCGGCGTCGTCGAGCCTGCCGAGCAGGCGCAGGTGCGCGACCCGCTCCGCGGCGGTGTTCACAGCTTGCGGTGCTTGCGCAGGTAGGCCGCCAGCTCGTCGTAGCTCCCGTCGGTGTTGCCGAACGTCACGACGTTGCGCGCGGTCGCGAACCACGGGCCCGTGCTCGGGCGGACCTCGCGCAGCGCCGCGACGAGGTCGGACGTCGTGAGCGGGCGCAGCTGCCCTGCCTCCATCGACGCGGCGAGCGCCTGCTCGGCGGCCGTCTCGCAAATGTGCGCGAGGTCGGCGCCCGAGTAGTGCTCGGTCGCCGCGACGAGCTTGCCGATGTCGATCGACGACGTGGGCCGCTCGCGCAGGTTGTACTCGAGGATCGCCGCCCGGGCCGGCGCGTCCGGGGGCAGCACCAGCAGCGTCCGGTCGAAGCGGCCCGGCCGGCGCAGCGCGCTGTCCATGTCCCAGGGGTGGTTGGTCGCGCCGAGCACGAAGACGCCGTCGTTGCCGCCGCCGAGCGAGTCCATCTCGGAAAGCAGCTGGTTGACGGTGTTGCGCATGCTGCTCGAGTGGGTGAGGTGCGAGCGCTTCTGCCCCAGCGCGTCGACCTCGTCGAGGAACAGCACGCACGGCGCGGCTCGGCGCGCGGCCTCGAAGATCTGCGCGAGGTTGCGCTCGCTCGCCCCCGTGTAGATGTCGAGCACGTCGGCGATCCCGACGTTGAAGAAGTTCGCGCCGAGCTCGCCGGCCACCGCACGGGCGATGAACGTCTTCCCGCACCCCGGCGGGCCGTAGAGCAGCAGCCCGCCGGCGAGGCTCTTGCCGAAGGCCTTCGCCAGCTGCGGGTTGCGCATCGGGCCGAGGAACGCCGCTTCGAGGCGCTGCTTGACGTTCTCCATCCCCCCGACGTCGGACAACCGCACTTTCGGGCGCTCGATGTCCTCGATCGTCGGCGACGGGATGAGATGATCGGCCGGGTCGGGGGTCGCGATGTCGGCGACCTGCTCCTCGGCCTGGCGCCAGTCGAAGCCGGTTGGTGACGGGTCCGGTGGCGGCGTGGCGGCCGGCGACTCCGGTTGTGGCGCGAGCAGCGTCGTCAGCCGCTGCAGCATCGCGAGGGCCGCCGGGTTGCCCGGCTCCACGGCCAGCGCGTGGGTGCAGTGCTGGAGCGCTTCGGTGAGCCGGTCGCGTTCGGCGAGGAGGCCGGCGACGTGCACGCGGAGCGGGACGTCCTCCGGTGCGGCGGCGACGGCCGAGAGCAGACTGGAGAGCAGGGCGTCGTCGGACATCGAAGCGAAGTATCACCCGTAAGTGGAAGCCGGAGCAGCTTGAGTGGAACACACTCAACTTTTCTGACGTTGGACGTGTGTGGGCTCGCACCCGGAGCCCGGATGACCATTGCAGGAGGACGTGCGGGATGGACTCGTTCAACCCCACCACGAAGACACAGCAGGCGATCTCGGCGGCAGCACAGGCCGCGACGCTCGCCGGCAACGCCGACGTCGGGCCGACCCACCTCTTGGGTGCCCTGCTCGCGCAGGGCGACGGGATCGCCGCGCCGCTGCTCGCGGCCGTCGGTGCCGACGCCGGCGCGGTGCGCGGCGAGCTCACCCAGCTCGGCAACCGGATCCCGTCGGTGTCCGGCTCCACCGTGAGCGCCCCGCAGCTCTCGCGCGAGGCGCTGGCGTCGATCACGGCCGCACAGCAGCTCGCCACCGAGATGGGCGACGAGTACGTCTCGACCGAGCACCTGCTCGTCGGGCTCGCGTCCGCGGGCGGACCGGTCGCGCAGCTGCTGCGCCGCCACGGCGCGACGCCGGAGGCGCTGCGGGAGGCGTTCGCCAAGGTCCGCGGCAGCTCACGAGTGACGAGCCCCGACCCGGAGGGCACCTACCAGGCGCTGGAGAAGTACGGCGTCGACCTCACCGAACGCGCCCGCGCCGGCGAGCTCGACCCGGTGATCGGTCGCGACACCGAGATCCGCCGGGTCGTGCAGGTGCTCTCGCGGCGCACCAAGAACAACCCCGTGCTGATCGGCGAGCCGGGCGTCGGCAAGACGGCCATCGTCGAAGGCCTCGCCCAGCGGGTCGTCGCGGGCGACGTGCCCGAGTCGCTGCGCGGCAAGCGCGTGGTCTCCCTCGACCTCGGCTCGATGGTCGCGGGCGCGAAGTACCGCGGCGAGTTCGAGGAGCGGCTCAAGGCCGTCCTCAAGGAGATCACCGAGTCGGCCGGGCAGATCATCACGTTCATCGACGAGCTGCACACCATCGTCGGTGCCGGCAACGCCGAGGGCGCGATGGACGCCGGCAACATGATCAAGCCGATGCTGGCCCGCGGTGAGCTGCGCCTCGTCGGCGCCACCACGCTCGACGAGTACCGCCAGCGCATCGAGAAGGATCCCGCGCTGGAGCGCCGCTTCCAGCAGGTCTACGTCGGCGAGCCGTCGGTCGAGGACACCGTCGGCATCCTGCGCGGGCTCAAGGAGCGCTACGAGGTGCACCACGGCGTCCGGATCACCGACGCCGCGCTGGTCGCCGCCGCGACGCTCTCCGACCGCTACATCACCGCGCGGTTCCTGCCCGACAAGGCGATCGACCTCGTCGACGAGGCCGCGTCGCGGTTGCGCATGGAGATCGACTCGCGGCCCGTGGAGATCGACACGGTCGAGCGGGCCGTCCGCCGCCTCGAGATCGAGGAGATGGCGCTCGCGAAGGAGTCCGACGCCGCGTCCGTCGAGCGGCTGGCGGCCCTGCGGGCGGAGCTGGCCGAGAAGCGCGAGGAGCTCTCCGCGTTGACGGCACGCTGGCAGAACGAGCGCGGCGCGATCGAGGGCGTCCGCGAGCTCAAGGAGCAGCTGGAGTCGCTGCGGGGCGAGTCGGAGCGCGCCGAGCGCGACGGCGACCTCGGCAAGGCCGCCGAGCTGCGCTACGGCCGGATCCCGGCGCTGGAGAAGAAGCTCGCCGAGGCCACGGCCGTCACCGCGCCCGAGGCCCAGGTGATGCTGAAGGAGGAGGTCGGTCCCGACGACGTCGCCGATGTCGTCTCCGCATGGACCGGCATCCCCGCCGGCCGCATGCTGGAGGGCGAGACCGCCAAGCTCCTGCGCATGGAGGACGAGCTCGGCAAGCGGGTCGTCGGCCAGGCGGAGGCCGTGCGTGCGGTGTCCGACGCCGTGCGCCGCGCGCGTTCCGGCATCGCCGACGAGAACCGCCCGACCGGCTCGTTCCTGTTCCTCGGCCCGACCGGCGTCGGCAAGACCGAGCTGGCGAAGGCGCTGGCCGAGTTCCTGTTCGACGACGAGCGGGCGATGGTCCGCATCGACATGAGCGAGTACTCGGAGAAGCACTCCGTCGCCAGGCTCGTCGGCGCCCCGCCCGGGTACGTCGGCTACGACCAGGGCGGCCAGCTCACCGAGGCCGTGCGGCGCCGCCCGTACACGGTGGTGCTGTTCGACGAGGTCGAGAAGGCGCACCCGGACGTCTTCGACACGCTGCTGCAGGTGCTCGACGACGGCCGGCTGACCGACGGCCAGGGCCGCACGGTCGACTTCCGCAACACGATCCTCGTGCTGACGTCGAACCTCGGCTCGCAGGCGATCGCCGATCCCGCGCTCGACGAGCGCGGCCGCAAGGACGCCGTGATGTCGGTCGTGCAGCGCCACTTCAAGCCGGAGTTCCTCAACCGGCTCGACGACGTCGTGGTGTTCCACGCGCTCTCGACCGAGGAGCTGACCTCGATCGTCGACATCCAGCTCGACGTGCTGCGCAGGCGGCTGGCCAAGCGGCGGCTCTCGCTGCAGGTCTCCGACCCCGCCCGCGAGTGGCTCGCGCTCAACGGGTTCGACCCCGTCTACGGCGCCCGCCCGCTGCGGCGGCTGGTGCAGTCGGCCATCGGCGACCAGCTCGCGAAGGAGCTGCTGGCCGGCGACGTCCGTGAGGGCGACACGGTGCGCGTCGACCTCGACCCGACGGCCGAGGGCGGCACAGGCAGCCTCATCGTCGGCAAGGCGATGCCCGTCAGTACAACGAAATAGCCCAACTTCCCCACCGTTTTGCCTATCCACACACCCGAAAGCCCGTGCAGGTTGGCAAAACGGTGGGGAAGTTCGGGTGTGCGTGCGGGGCGCCCGGTGGCGTGGCGTTCCTCACGGGATGCGGCCGTCCGGTCTAGGCTCCCGACGTGGGCCTCTCGTCGACGGTGTGGTTTCTGATCGCGGTGGTAGCGCTGGCGCTCGGCGCCGTGCTGCTCTTCGTCGACCGCTCCGGGGGCGGTGGCGGGAAGGACCGGCGCCGGTGGGCCGCGATGCGCGGCTGGGAGTACCTCGACACCGATCCGGTGCTGCCCAGCAGGTGGCGCTACGGGACGATCCACCAGGGCGGGCCGGGCGTCGCCCGCAACCTGATCAGCGGTGACGTCCCGACGCCCGACGGGCCCCGGCAGGCCTACGTCTTCGACCACGAGCAGGCCGGCCGGCTCAACTCCGTGCTCGTCGCGGTGCAGGTGCAGGCCCAGCTGCCGGCCGCGGTGGAGCTGCGGCTGCCGTCCGCCCCGCTGCCCGACGACGCCGGGCTCGACCTGCTCGAACCCGTCGGGGAGCGCTACGCGTTCGTGTCCGACGCCGATGCCGTGCGCCCGTTGCTCACCCAGCGCCTGTCGGAGGCGAGCGACGCGGTCGGCGACGACGTCGAGCTGCTGTGGGCGGAGGAGTCGTGGGTGCTGGCAACGGCCCCGCTCGGCTCCTCGGCCGACCGGCTGCAGGACCTGCTCGCCGACCTCGCCGAGGTGGCGACCGCGCTGGAGCAGAGCCAGGACGCCAAGCGGTAGCAGGGCGCCCCGCCCTGCGCCCCGAGAACAGATCGTTAGGGTTCTCGGCGTGCCCACCGCCCTGATCACCGGAGCGACTGCTGGCATCGGTGCCGCCTTCGCCGCACGGCTGGCCGCCGACGGCCGCGACCTCGTGCTCGTCGCCCGTACGAAGGAACGGCTCGACGAGGTCGCCGAGAAGGCGCGGGCCCGGGACGTGACCGTCGAGGTGCTGCCCGCCGATCTCGCCGACGCGGCGGACCGCGCCCGCGTCGTCGCCCGGCTCGCCAACCCCGATGTCGCGCCCGTCGACCTGCTGGTCAACAACGCCGGCTTCTCGCTGGCCGGCGGCGGCTTCCTCGACCAGGCACCGGACGAGCTGCAGCGCCAGCTCGACGTGAACGTCACCAGCGTGATGCAGCTGACGAGGGCGGTGCTGCCGGGCATGATCACACGCGGCCGCGGCGCGGTGGTCAACGTCTCCAGCGTCCTGAGCTTCTTCTCGGGCGGCTCCACGTACGGGGCGGAGAAGGCGTGGGTGACGTCCTTCACCGAAGGTGTCGCCGGATCGTTGGCGGGGACCGGCGTGCGGGCGATGGCGCTCTGCCCCGGCTTCGTGCGCACCGAGTTCCACGAGCGCGCCGGCATCGACATGGGCGCGCGCACCGGGCCGCTGTGGCTCGATGCCGGGCGGGTGGTCGACGACTGCCTCGCCGATCTTGCGAGAGGAAAGGTCGTGTCCGTGCCGAGCCTGCAGTACAAGGCGATCGTGACGGCGGTGGATCTGCTGCCGCGCCCGCTGGTCAGGATGCTGATGGCGTTCGGCGAGCGGGACCGGACGTGAGCGCCGACGCCGAGCGCGAGCAGCTCGCCGCGCTGGTCAGGGAGCTGGGCGTGGTGCACGGCAAGGTCACGCTCTCCTCCGGCACCGAGGCCGACTACTACATCGACATGCGACGGGTCACGCTCGACCACCGCGCCGCACCGCTGGTCGGGCGGCTGATGCGGGTGCTCACCGCCGACTGGGAGTACGCGGCGGTCGGCGGGCTGACCCTCGGCGCCGACCCGGTCGCCGTCGCGATCATGCATGCCTCGGCGGCCGAGGCCGGGGTCCAGCCCGTCGACGCGTTCGTCGTGCGCAAGGAGCAGAAGCGGCACGGCATGCAGCGCCGCATCGAGGGGCCCGACATCGTGGGCCGCCACGTGCTGGTCGTCGAGGACACCTCGACGACGGGCGCGTCGCCGCTGAGCGCCGTGGCCGCCGTCCGGGAAGCCGGCGCGACGGTTGTCGGTGTTGCGACCGTCGTCGATCGCGACACCGGTGCGCGCGAGGTGATCGAAGCGGAGGACGTGCCATACCGCTCGTTGCTCCAACTGGCCGACCTCGGACTCGCCTGAGCAGGTCTACCAGGCGAAACGCCCGTTTTGTCCTCCCCGGACGGCTCATTCCCACGCCCGTTCCGTGACTCATACTCGTAAATCACGAGCAGGTCACGGCGGGAGGTCCCATGGCGTTCCGGACCTGGCGACCGACCCGGGGGATCTGGGCGCTCGCCGTGCTGCTCCTCGTGGCGTGCGGGGCGCCTGAATACACCTACGTCACCAACTCGGCCGACCGCACGTACCTGCGGATCCCGAGCTCGTGGCAGCCGATCGACGAGCGGGCGCTGGTCGTGGCCGTCGGTCTCGACCCCGCCGTGGAGAACGAGGACCGCGGGCTGTGGCTCGAGGCCTACGACGCGGACGCGGCGCCCTCGCCGGACCACCTCTTCGGTCAGCACGCCGCGGCGCCCGCAGTGCTGGTCAGCGTCCAGGACGTGGCACCTGCCCGGCGCGGCCAGCTCTCGCTCGACGCACTGCGTGACGCGTTCTTCCCGGTCTCACCGACGGCGCGCGAGCAGCTGGCGGCCAGCCCGTTCGCGATGCTGAGCGACTTCGCGCTGGTCGCCGACGAGGTGCTGACGCCAGGCAACGGCATCCGCGGCGTGCACTCTGTCTTCCGGTACCGGATGGGCGGCGGCCCGCTGCAGATGATCAACCAGACGTCCTACACGAACGATGACGCCAGCAAGCTCTACCTCTTCTACGTCCGCTGCTCGACCGAGTGCTACCAGCAGCGCCAGAAGGAGATCGAGAACGTGGTCTCCTCCTTCACCGTCCGGGAGAAGCCATGACCGCACGGTCCGACCAGATCCCCGCCCGGGAGGGCCTCACCCCGCCCGACGAGCCGCCGCACGGCGCCCCGAGCGCCACCCGCAAGCGCATGGGGCTCTGGGACCGGATCCGACTGCTGCTCCTGTTCAGCGTCGCGTGGCTGATCATCGTGTGGGCCGCGATGGCCGACAACCCGCTGCTGCCCTTCGTCGACGCCGCGCGGATCCAGGCGGTCGACTCGCAGTGGCTGCTCTGGCTCGCCGGCGCCGAGCTGCTGCGCCAGATCCACTTCCTCGTCAGCGAGCGGTCGGCGCCCTACCACCGGTTCTGGTCGCAGCGGGTGTTCGGCGGCACCGAGCGGGCACTGCGGCGGCGCTTCTCCGACTGGACCCGCTTCCGGTTGGCGCGCCTGCTCAAGTGGCTGGCGTTCATCGTCCTGTTCGCGCTGGTCGCGGGCCAGATCCTGGAGACGTCGCCGGTGCTGGCGATCTTCCAGGCGCCCGCACTGCTCTACGACGCGCTGCCGTTCATCCTGCAGCTCGCGTTTGCGTTCTTCTTCGTCGCGTTCCAGTTCATCGGCCTGTTCTGGCTGCTCACCCGCGGTGGCGTCGACACCTACTACCCCGACGACATCACCACGCGCTTCAGCGACGTCTGGGGCCAGGACCACGTCGTCGCGCGGATCAAGGAGAACATCGTCTTCCTGGAGAACCCCGACGAGATCGAGGCCAAGGGCGGGTACGTCCCGTCGGGCCTGCTGCTATGGGGGCCGCCGGGGACGGGCAAGACGCTGATGGCGGAGGCGGTGGCGGGCGAGACCGGCAAGCCGTACGTCTTCGTCGACCCCGGCGCGTTCACGAACATGTTCATGGGCGTCGGGATCCTCAAGGTCAAGTCGGTGTTCCGGAAGCTGCGCAAGCTCGCGCTGCGCTACGGCGGCGTGATCGTCTTCTTCGACGAGGCCGACGCGCTCGGCAACCGGGGCACGCTCGCGCAGGTCGGGCCGGGCGGGCAGCGCGGCTTCGGCGCGTACCACCCGGCGGGCTGCCACGGCGTGTCCTACCTGTCCGACGACACCCGGTGGCTGCTGGCGAAGGAGTCGATGCGCGCCCACGCTGAGCCGGCCGAGGCGCCGCGCAACCGGTTCGTCATGGGCGGGATGGCCGGCGGCGGGGGCGGGATGGGCACGCTCCAGGCCCTGCTCACGGAGCTGTCCGGGCTCAAGAAGCCACGCGGGATCATCAACCGGGTCGGCCGGCGGATCCTCGGGATGCGGCCCAAGCCGCCGCCCAAGTACCGGATTCTCGTCATGATGGCGACGAACATGCCGGAGGCCTTGGACGAGGCGCTGCTGCGTCCCGGGCGCATCGACCGGATCTACCGGGTCGGCTATCCGAGCAAGGCGGGCCGGGTCAGGACGTACGAGGGCTACCTCGCGAAGGTCTCGCACGAGCTGGAGCCCGAGCAGATCGACAAGCTCGCGACGATCACCCCGTACGCGACCGGCGCCACCATCAAGGACCTCGTCAACGAGGCGCTGATCATCGCCATCCGGGACGGCCGGGAGATCATCACGTGGAA
Organism: Pseudonocardia sp. TRM90224; assembly: GCF_021245725.1. Lineage (GTDB taxonomy): Bacteria > Actinomycetota > Actinomycetes > Mycobacteriales > Pseudonocardiaceae > Pseudonocardia. The sequence continues at coordinate 417,141 of NZ_JAJGSX010000003.1, forward strand.
GGACGTGATGCGGGCCAAGCAGCTCAAGGACCTCGGCCCACCCGAGGACGTCGAGTACATCGAGCGCGAGCGGCACGCCGTCGCCGTGCACGAGGCGTGCCACGCCGTGGTCGCGTTCCGCACCCGGCGGCACATGGAGATCGACATCGCGACGATCGAGAAGGGCAGCGACTACCTCGGGATGGTCGCGAGCATCCCGCCGGAGGACCAGTTCACCCGCTGGCGTTCGGAGTTCGAGGCCGACATCCTCGTCTCGCTCGCGTCGCTGGCGGGGGAGCGGATGTTCTTCGACGGCGACTCGTCCTCCGGTGTGTCCGGCGACCTGGAGTCGGCGACCGCGGTCGCGTCGTTCATGGAGGGCTACTGGGGGATGGGCTCCACCATCTCGTCGTACTCGACGGCGCGGCGGCTGGAGGTCGGCAGCCCCGGCGGTGGCCGCGGCGGCCCGCAGAAGGGCGAGAGCACGGAGTCGGTGCTGCGCAGGGCGCTCGCCGACCGCATCGAGGACCAGCTCGCCGAGCTGCTCGGCAAGGCCGAGGCGATCCTCACCGAGAACCGGGCCGCGGTACTCGCCGTGGCGCACGCGCTCGAGACGCACAAGACGCTCACCGGCGACGACGTCGAGGCGATCATCGACCGCCGCCCCGGCATCACGCTGGACGGCACCGCCTACGCCGACCCGCAGTTCGTCACGCAGCTGGAGGAGTACCACGCGGCAGCGGCCGGGGCCCACCGCGGCCACACGGGCATCACCCTCGCCCTACCGGCCGGCCACCGCGAAAGGGACCCGGAGACGGACACCGCAGCCGCCACCCCGACCCACCAAGGCGAGCCGCGCATCCCGGAGCGGTGAGTCGCCACTTCCAGCACGGTGAGTCGTCACTTTCGGCACGGTGAGTCGACGGTTCCAGCGCGGTGGGTCGTCACTTCGGGCAGGCGTGCATCATCGCCTGGTGAGCGTGTCGATCCCGGACGAGCCGGAGGCGGGCCCCACCGAGTGGGCGGTGCCGGGTCAGGTCGGCGTCGGGCCGTGGCCGGGCGGCCCCGCGGAATGGCCACGTGACGAGCGGTTCGACCCGGAGCTGCTCGAACACGGCGACACCCGCAATGTGGTCGACGCGTACCGCTACTGGCGGCGCGACGCGGTCGCGGCCGATCTTGCCGCGCGGGCACACCCGTTCCACGTGGCGATCGAGAACTTCGGGCACGACCACAACATCGGGACGGTCGTCCGCACCGCCAACGCGTTCGGCGCCGCCGGCGTGCACATCGTCGGGCGCAAGCGCTGGAACCGGCGCGGTGCGATGGTGACCGACCGCTACCTCGACGTGCGCCACCACGACGACGTCGGCGGCCTGCTGGCGTTCGCGGACGAGCGTGGGCTGCAGGTGGTGGCGGTGGACAACACACCGGGCGCGCAGCGGCTGGAGACCGCGAGCCTGCCGCGGGACTGCATGTTGCTCTTCGGGCAGGAGGGCCCTGGCGTGACGTCAGCGGCGCGGGACGCAGCTGCGCTGACGGTCTCGATCGCCCAGTTCGGCTCCACCCGCTCGATCAACGCCGGTGTGGCGGCCGGCGTCGCGATGCACGCGTGGGTGCGCCAGCACGCCGACCTGGGAACAGCCTGGTGAGTCGCTCAATGTGAGCAGAAGAAGCAGTGCCCGCCGGCGTCCCCATCGTCGGTGCCGGCTTCGAGGTCCTCGTCGCGCACTACGAGCAGCGCGGGGACGGGTGGCCCACCGGGCGCCCGGTAGAGATCGTTCGCCGCGAACAGCCAGCCCGCCGACTCGGGGAACTCCAGCAGGTGGACGGCACCGCTCTCCAGCTCGACGAGCTCACCCGGCACGAGCGTCCGCCCTGCCCGCACCAGCTCACCCAGCTCGTTCAGCACCGCGCCACCGACCCGCTGCGACGTCGCGAACAGGATGAGCTCGGCGTGCTCGAAGCCGGAGAGGCCGACGGTGTAGACGAACGGCGGCCCGTCGTCGTCGCCGAGCACCGCCTGCAGCGCCCAGCCGTGGCGGCGGATGGTCTCTCGCTGCCACGCGTCGTACTGGTCGACGAGGTGGGTGAAGCGCTCGTGGTCCTCCATGCCCGCCACGGTATTCCGGGGCACCGACAGAACCGGGTCTCTACGATTCGTCGGGTGCACCGACAGACGCTGATCTTCGACGCCGACGACACGCTCTGGGAGAACAACGTCGTCTTCGAGCGTGTGATCGACGACTACCTCGCCTGGCTCGCCCACCCGACGCTCGACCGGGCGGCCACCCGCGCGGTGCTCGACGACATCGAGCGCGCCAACGTCGAGGTGCTCGGCTACGGCAGCGCGAGCTTCCTGCACAGCCTCGGCGAGTGCTTCGAGCGGCTCAACGAACGGCCCGCCACCGACGCGGAGCGGGCGCAGATCGCCGAGCTTGCGGCGGCGTTGGTGAACCACGAGGTCGAGCTGGTGCCCGGGGTCGCGGAGACGCTCGCCGACCTCGGCACCCGCCACGACCTGATGCTGCTGACCAAGGGCGCGCTCGACGAGCAGCAGCGCAAGATCGACGCGTCGAACCTCGCGCACCACTTCGGCAGCGTGCACATCGTCGTGGAGAAGAACGAGTCGACCTACCGCTCGCTGGTCGCCGAGCGGTCGCTGACGCCGGCGTCGACGTGGATGATCGGCAACTCGCCGAAGTCGGACATCCGACCGGCCCGGGCCGCGGGGCTGGGCGCGGTCTTCATCCCCAACGCGCACACCTGGGTGCTGGAGCACGACGAGCTGCCCGACGATGCCGGCGTGCTCCACCTCGAGCACTTCACGCAGCTGGTCAAGCACTTCTGAGCGGCGGGTCGAGCCCGACGGGAGGGCAGCAAAGCCACTTTCCTGCCCTGTGAGGGCCTGAAGGTGGCTTTGCTGCCCTCCGGCCGGAGGCCGGAACTCGGCGCGGCTAGCGGCGGCTGTACTCCGCGACCCGCTCCATGACGGCGGCGCCGACCTTGCTGGGGTGCCCGGCGTCGAACGGCGGCTGCGGGTCGTACTCGATCTTCACCTGGGACGCCTGCGCCGCGATGTCGTCGAAGAGGAGCTCCAGCAGCCGCAGCGCCATGTCGATCCCGGCGGAGACCCCGGCCGCGGTGACGATCCGCTGGTCGAGGTGCTCTACCACCCGCTGCGTCACCGGTACGGCGCCGAGTTCGCGCAACGTCGTGAACGAGCCCCAGTGCGTCGTCGCCGTCAGGCCGTCGAGCAGCCCGGCCGCGCCGAGCACCAGCGAACCCGTGCAGACCGACGTGGTGAACCGGGTACCGCCGTGCACGTCACGCACCCAGTCGACGAGCGCGCCGCCGGCGAGGTGGTCGCGCGCACCCGGCCCACCCGGCATCACGACGACATCGGGGGACGGCACCTCGGCCAGCGTCCGGTCGACGCTGAGGCCGAGCTGATCGGTCCCGGTCCGGACCTCGCCGCGCCGCTCGCCGACGAAGACGATCTCGAGCGCCGGGACGGCCTTGAGCACCTCGTACGGCCCGATCGCATCGAGCGCCGTGAGACGCGGGAACAGCGGAATCGCTACCTGCATGGTCCTGCCTCCTATACGCGGATCTTGGTGTACTCGGCGAGCCGCTCGACGACGTCGGGTCCGACCTTGCTCGGATGCCCCGCGTCGAACGGCGGCTCGGGGTCGTACTCGATGAACATCTGCGCCGCCTGCGCGGCGACGTCGTCGAACAGCACCGCCAGCAGCCGGATGGCCATGTCGATGCCGGACGAGACCCCGGCCGCGGTGACGATCCGCCGGTCGAGGTGCTCGACGACCCGCTCGCTCACGGGTGTCGCGCCGAAGCGGGCCAGCACGTCGAACGCTCCCCAGTGCGTGGTCGCGGTGAGCCCGTCGAGCAGCCCGGCCGCGCCGAGGATCAGCGAGCCGGTGCAGACCGACGTCGTGAACCGGGTGCCGGCGTGCGCCGCGCGCACCCAGTCGACGATCGGCCCGCCGTCGAGGAACGCCCTGCTGCCCCGCCCACCGGGCACCACGACGATGTCGGGATCGGGCAGCTCGTCGAAGGTCCGGTCGACGACCAGCCCGAGGAAGCCGTTCTCGGTGCGCACCTCGCCGCGGGTCTCCCCGACGAACGTCACGTCGAGCTCCGGGACGCGCTGCAGCACCTCGTACGGCCCGATCGCGTCGAGCGCGGTGAGCCGGGGGAACAGCGGGATCGCAACCTGCATGGTCAGGTCCTCTCGGTCAGGGTGAAACGGCGCCGGTAGTGGTCGGGGGCGACCCCGACCCGGCGGAGGAAGGCCTTGCGCATCGATTCGGCGGAGCCGAAGCCGGCCCGGGTGGCCGCCGCGGTGACGAGCAGCGGTTCCGACTCCAGCAACCGGCGCGCGACGTCGACGCGGACCTGCTCGACGTAGTCGCCGGGCGGGCTGCCCAGCGCCTTCGTGAACTCGCGGCTGAAGTGCCGCTCGCTCATCCCCACCCGCGAGGCGAGCACCGGAACGCGCAGGTCGGCGGCCGGATCGCCGTGGATGATCTCCTGTGCCGCCTTGATCGACGGCTGCCGTGCCGGCGGCGCCCACACCGGGCCGGCGAACTGGCTCTGCCCACCGGGCCTGCGCAGGAAGACGACGAGCTCGCGGGCGACGTCCTGCGCGACCTCCGGCCCGTGGTCGACCTCGATCAGCGCGAGCGCGAGATCGATACCGGCCGTGACACCGGCGGACGTCCAGATCCGGCCCTGCCGCAGGTAGATGGCGTCGGCGGTGACGTCGACGGCGGGGTGAGTGGCGCCGAGCTCGTCGGCGTGGCGCCAGTGCGTCGTCGCGCAGAGCCCGTCCAGCAGCCCGGCCGCGGCCAGCGGGAACGCGCCCGTGCAGACGGAGACGACCCGCCTCGACCGTTCGGCCGCGCCGCGCAGCCACGTGACGAGCCAGCCGTCGGCAGGGGCCTGCCGAGCACCGCGCCCGCCGGGGACCAGCAGGGTGTCGATCTCCCCTTCCGGTAGCCCTTCCGCGACGAGCTGCAGCCCACTGGACGTCGTCACCGGCCCCGGGACGGCGCTGACCAGCCGGATCTCGTACCCGTCCGCCGTGCCCACGAACGACGTCGCAGTGGCGAAGGCCTCGTGCGGCCCGGTGACGTCGAGCGACTGGACGCCGTCGAAGACCGGGACGATGACTCGGCTGGTTGGCACCCCTCCACCGTCGTCGACCTCGCGGATGGCGTCAACGACCGGTGTCCCACACATTCAGCCATCAGGCAGACTGGTCTGATGGGCGTTCCGGACATCGACTGGTCGGAACGGGCGGCGATAGCGGAGCGGGCCATCCTCCGTCGCCACCTGCGCCGGGTCGCCGGCGTGCTCCCGGGTACCCGCATAGCGCGGATCCGCTGGCCCCGCCGGGTCCCGGCCTCGCCGAAGCCGTGGCACTTCTGGTGGCAGGCGCAGCTGCTCGACTGCCTCGTCGACGCGCAGCTCAGGGACCCCTCGGCGCGCAGGGCGCGGACGATCGCGAAGGCGACCCGCACGGTGCGGCTGCGCAACCTCGGCTCGTGGACCAACCGCTACTACGACGACACCGCGTGGCTCGGCCTCGCCGTGCACCGGGCGGGCGCGCTCACCCGCTCCCACGGCGCGCCTGCGCTCACGGCCATCACCCAGCGGCTGCACGAAGGATGGACCGAGGACGGCGGCGGCGGGATCGTCTGGCACCACGGCGACCACGTGAAGAACGCGCCGTCGAACGGGCCGGCCGCGATCCTGCTCGCCAGGGTCGGCCAGCTGGACTTCGCGTCGTCGATCGTCGACTGGGTCGCCGACACGCTCGTCGACCCCGACACCGGGCTGGTGCGCAACGCCGTCCGGCTCGCACCGGACGGATCGGTGCAGCACGTCGTCCGCCACGTCTACACGTACTGCCAAGGCGCCTACCTCGGCGCCTGCGTCGAGCTGGCCGAACGCGACGGGCACTGGCGGTGGACCGACCGCGCTGCCGGCGTCGTCGATGCCGTCACCAACCGGCTCGTGAGCCGCGACGGCGTGCTGCCCGGCGACGGCGGGGGCGACGGCGGGCTCTTCGCGGGGATCCTCGCGCGCTACCTCGCCGACGCCGCGGTGCGTCGACCGGAGCTGGCACCTACGGCGTCACGGCTCGTCCTCGCCAGCGCGGAAGCGGCGTGGGACGGCCGCGCGGAGGTGGGCGGCGGCCCGGTGTTCGCGGCCGACTGGTCCGCCCCGGCCCGCCCACCGTGCCCCGGCGCACCGGAAGCGGACCTCTCCGTGCAGCTCGCGGCGTGGATGCTGCTCGAAGCCGCGGCCCGGATCCGGCAGACGCCCAACGGCAGGGGCTGAACCCTGGACCGCCGCTACGCGGCGTGCGCTCCGCCGCGGCGCGCGCGGACGATCTCGACGACGATCGGCAGGAGCGACAGCGCGACGATCAGGATCAGCATCATCTCGATGTTCGAGCGGACCCACTCGAACTGGCCGAGCCAGAACCCGAGGATCGTCACCCCCGCCGCCCACACGACGCCGCCGATCAGCGAGTACGTGAGGTAGCGCTTCGGCTCCATCCGGCCGACACCGGCCATGACCGTGATGAACGTGCGCACGATCGGCACGAACCTGGCCAGCACGATCGCGCGGTTGCCGTATTTGTCGAAGAACTCCTGGGTCTTCACGACGTGTTTCGGCTTGAACACCTTCGACTGCGGCTTGTCGAAGATGGCCGGCCCAGCGGCCCGGCCGATGTAGTAGCCGACCGCGTTGCCGACGAACGCCGCCACCACGAGGATCAGGCACACCAGCCACAGCGGTGCCTGGATGGCGCCCTGCGCGACGAAGAGCCCCGCGGTGAACAGCAGGGAGTCGCCAGGGAGGAAGAAGCCGAGCAGCAACCCGCACTCGGCGAACACGATGAGCGCCAGCCCGACCAGTGCCCATGGGCCCAGCCAGGCGATGATCACGTCGGGCTTGAGCCACTCAGGGCCGAGTGCGAGCGTTGTCGTCACTCCGAAAACGGTACCGGGCGGCGCACGTCACCCGAGAGGGGGTAGGACCCCCGGCACCAGAAGTGATAGCAGCGCGAACCCCCCGCCGAGCACGGCGCCGAGCAGCAACGCCAGCAGCAGCGCGGTGCGTGCGCTCGCGCCCGACGGCTCGTCGACGTACTGCCCGGCAGGCCGTCCGGCACCGGTCGCGCGTGCCCGCAACGCCTCGGCGAGGCGCTGCTCCGGCTCGTCGCCCCTGGTCATGCGCTCACCCCGGCCCCGGGTTCATCACGCGCCCGACGGCGTCGAGCGCGCGGCTGGCAGTGGACTTGACCGTACCGCGGGTGATGCCGGTCGCCTCGGCGATCTCGGCCTCCGACAGCCCGCCGTAGTAGCGCAGCACGAGCACCTCACGCTGCCGGGGCGGGAGCGACGCCAGCGCGTCGACGACGGCCTGGTGCTCTGCGGAGAGCATCGCGAGCGACTCGGCCGAGCGTGCGTTCACCTGGTGCGGCGGCACGTAGTCGCGGGCGGTGCGCCTGCGCCGCAGCACCGAGCGCGAACCGTTGACGACGGCCGTGCGCAGGTAGCCGACGGCAGCGGCCTCGTCGCGCAGCCCTGCCCAGTGCCGGTGCAACCCGGCGAACGCCTCCTGCACGACGTCCTCCGCCGTGCTCGGATCGTCCACGAGCAGCACCGCGAGGCGCACCATGCGCATGCGGTGGTCGCGGTAGAGGTCCGCGAGCGTGCGCGGACTCGAAGGACCCGGACCCTGTGAAGGTGCGGGTACGGGACGGTCATCGAGCACGCGCAACCGAGTGAGCGTCTGCTCGACGGCGTTGTACCCCGCATCGCCGACCATGAACCACAGCCTATTCCGTAGCGTGCACAACAAGACACGGGCATGGGTGAGCTTGCCGACCGGCGCCCGTCGTGCCCGGTAGCAGGTGCTGGATACTTGTCCGCGAACCGCGGACAGGAGGGTCACACCGTGCCGATCGCCACCCCTGAGATCTACAACGAGATGCTCGACAAGGCCAAGAGTGGCCGCTTCGCCTACCCGGCGATCAACGTTTCGAGCAGTGAGACGCTGAACGCCGCGCTGCGCGGCTTCGCCGAGGCGGAGAGCGACGGGATCATCCAGGTGTCGACGGGCGGCGCCGAGTTCCTCTCCGGCACGCGCGTCAAGGACATGGTCACCGGCGCTTCGGCGTTCGCCGAGTTCGCGCACGTCGTCGCCGCGAAGTACCCGGTCAACATCGCGCTGCACACCGACCACTGCCCCAAGGACAAGCTCGACGGGTTCGTCCGGCCGCTGCTGGCGATCAGCCAGGAGCGCGTCGACCGCGGCGAGAACCCGCTCTTCCAGTCGCACATGTGGGACGGCTCCGCCGTCGAGCTGGAGGAGAACCTGCAGATCGCGGCCGAGCTGCTCGACCAGGCCGTCAAGGCCAGGATCATCCTCGAGGTCGAGATCGGCGTCGTCGGCGGCGAGGAGGACGGCGTCGCGCACGACATCAACGAGAAGCTCTACACCGCGCCCGGCGACTACGAGCGCACCGTCGAGGCCCTCGGTGGCGGTGAGAAGGGCCGCTACCTGCTCGCGGCCACCTTCGGCAACGTGCACGGCGTCTACAAGCCGGGCAACGTCAAGCTGCGCCCGGAGATCCTCAAGCAGGGCCAGGAGGTCGCCACCGCGAAGCTTGGGCTCGAAGCCGGCTCGAAGCCGTTCGACCTGGTCTTCCACGGCGGCTCCGGCTCGCTGCTCGAGGAGATCCAGGAGGCCGTCGACTACGGCGTCGTCAAGATGAACATCGACACCGACACGCAGTACGCGTTCACGCGCCCGATCGCCGCGCACATGTTCGGCAACTACGACGGCGTGCTCAAGGTCGACGGAGAGGTCGGCAACAAGAAGCAGTACGACCCGCGCTCGTACCTCAAGGCGGCCGAGGTCGGCATGGCCGACCGCGTCGCGCACGCGTGCGAGAACCTCCGCTCGACGGGCACCAGCCTCGGGAAGTAGGCGAATAGCCCACCCGGCAGGATGGGGTCATGACCAACCTGCTCGGTCCTGACCCCACCCTGCTCCCGGTGGACCCCGCCGCGGCCGACCTCGACCGCGGTATCGAGCCGGCCGAGGTCGCCGCGGCGCGCCCGACGTCGAGCCTCGCTTGGGCCGTGCTCGCCGAGCGCGCGCTCGAGGACGGCCAGACCATCACCGCCTACGCCTACGCCCGCACCGGCTACCACCGCGGGCTCGACCTGCTGCGCCGCAACGGGTGGAAGGGCTTCGGCCCCATTCCGTGGTCGCACGAGCCCAACCGCGGGTTCCTGCGTGCGCTCGCGGTGCTGCACAAGGCCGCCGTCGCCATCGAGGAGACCGACGAGGCGGAGCGCTGCCGCGTCTTCCTCGCCGAGTCCGACCCGGCAGCGCCCGCGGCGCTCGGGATCGACTGAGCCGGCCCCGAACGAACCGACCCCGAGAGACAGCAGGAACCGTGGCCGCGCCGACCCGGACCGAGCGGCTCCGCGCCCACCTGACGGCGCGGAGCCGCCGGGTCGGGGTGTCGGCGTTGCCCATCGTCCAGTGCGCGGTCGCGGCCGGCGTGGCGTGGTTCGTCGCGGGCGACCTCGTCGGCCACGCCAGGCCGTTCTTCGCGCCGATCGCGGCCGTGATCAGCCTGGGCGTCTCGCTGAGCAGCCGGCTGCGCAGGGTCGTCGAGCTGGTGGTCGGGGTCAGCCTCGGGGTGCTGGTCGGCGACCTCCTGATCTCCCAGATCGGCAGCGGCCCGTGGCAGATCATGCTGGTCGTGGCGCTGGCGATGACAATCGCCGTCTTCGCCGACGGCGCCGCGCTGCTCGTCGCGCAGGCCGGGTCGTCGGCGGTGCTGGTGGCGACGCTGCTGCCGCCGGGGGAGACCGGCGGGTTCGACCGCTGCATCGACGCGCTGATCGGCGGCGGCGTCGGTGTGCTGATCGCGGCCCTGCTGCCTTCCGACCCCGTCGCGCCGGTGCGCCGCGAGGCCCGGGCGTTGCTCGACGAGCTCGCGGCCGTCCTCACCGCGACCGCCGACGCGCTGCGCAACCGCGATGCCGAAGCAGCCGGTGCCGCGCTGCAGCAGGCCCGGGCGAGCCAGCCGCTGATCGACGGGCTGCGGGCGGCGCTGCGCGGCGGCAACGAGGTTGCGACCGTCGCGCCGCTGCACCGCAGGCGACGACGGGTGCTCGGCAAGTTCGCCGAGGTCGCCGAGCGGGCCGACTACGCGATGCGCAACGCCCGGGTGCTCGGGCGGCGCGCGTACACGGCGCTGCAGGACGACGAGCCGGCGGTGCCGGAGCTCGCCGACCTCATCAGCGAGCTGGCGTCGGCCGTCACCGCGCTCACCGCGCAGCTGGACCGCGACGGCGACCGGACGCTCGCCCGCGAGCCCGTGCTGGACGTCGTCCGGCACGCGGTGGCGCTGCAGCGCCAGTGGGAGCCGGGTCCGTCCGAGCAGGTGATGCTGGCCCAGCTGCGCTCGATCGCGCTCGACCTGCTGCAAGCCACCGGTCTGACCAGAGGCGCAGCCCTACGGGAAATGCGCGAAGACCCCTAGGAAGGCACCCTCCGGGTGTGCCAGGAAAGCCACTTTCCTGGCACGAGACGTCCGGAAAGTGGCTTTCCTGGCGCCCCGGACGCCGCCGTCCGGGTGGTGTTCGCCCGCAGCGGAACCTCTGCGGCGGTGATGTCGTTCAGGTCACGTGCATCTGCTTGTGCGCTGGCTGCTGGCGCCGCTCGCCCGACTTCTGTACAGGCCGATCGTCCGTGGTGCCGACCGCGTCCCACGGGAGGGCGCGGTGATCATCGCTGCGAACCACAGGGCTGCGGTCGACACCGCGGTCATCGCGCTGACGGCCGGGCGGCCGGTCTCGTTCCTCGGCAAGTCGGAGTACTTCGAGGGCATCGGCATCAAGGGCAAGGCGCTGGCCGCGTTCCTCTCCGCGCTCGGGTACGTGCCGGTCGACCGCACGAACGCCAAGGCGGGGCTCGCCGCGCTCGACGCCGCCCGCACGGTCCTGGAGGCGGGTGGCGCGTTCGCGATCTACCCGGAGGGCACCCGGTCGCTCGACGGCAGGCTGCACCGCGGCCACACCGGTGTCGCGACGCTCGCGCTGGAGACCGGCGCGCCAGTCGTCCCGGTCGCGTTGCACGGCACCGAGCGGGTGCAGCCGGTCGGCAAGAAGTTCCCCCGGCTGCGCCGCGTCACGATCCACTACGGCGAGCCGCTCGACTTCTCCCGCTACGACGGCCTCTCCAGCTCCAACGTGATCCGCCGCGCCGCGACCGACGAGATCATGGACGCGATCGCGCGCATCTCGCAGCAGGAGTACGTCGACACCTACCACCAGCGCCCCGCCGCCTGAGTTCCCCAGGCCGGGTCAGGGCCAGCGGATCGCGTCGAAGAGCGCGCGCAACCGGTCGGCGCGGCGCGGCCGCCCGGTCGAGACCCAGGCGATCCGACCCAGCAGGTGCTCGCGGAACGCGGGATGCTCCGCGGTGTTCTGCTCGTCCGGGCCGGTGCGGGCGCAGTTGTGCAGCAACGCCCGCAGCGCGTCGTACTCGCGGCGAGCCGCTCCCGGCTCCGCGTTGACCACGAGCCCGGTGACCCGCTGCCGGTGGTGGGACGGCAGGACACGGGTCTTCGTGGCGTGCAGCCGGAAGCCCTCCTCCTCGGCGATCCGGCCGATGCGCGTGATGAGCCCGCTGGCCGGCAGCGTCGCCGCGGAGAACACGAGATCGTCGGCGTAGCGGCCGTACGTGGCACCGAGCGCCGCCGCGAGCCCGGCGAGGCGCCGATCGAGCCGGAACGCGAGGAGGTTCGCCGCCGCCGGTGACGTCGGAGCACCCTGCGGCAGGTGCGGCGCGGCGAGCCGGTCGAGCAGCCGCCGCCGGGCCTCCCAGGCTCCCTCGGCGGCGGGCGCGGATCGCAGGACGGGCTCCGGCGTGGCCGTCACGAGCAGCCCGGCCAGCGCCGCGGCCACGGCGGGCGGGTAGCCGGCGATGCGCATCAGGCCGGCCAGCCGCTCGCCGGTGACGTGCCCGAAGAAGCCTTCGAGGTCAACCTTGACGACCATCGCACGACCCGCGTGCAGAGCGGCGAGCGTCGCGGGCGAGCGCCCGCGGACGTAGCCGTGCGCGGCGTCGTGCACCGGGATGCGCGCCAGCACGTGCCGGCCGACCCGGCGTTGCAGCTCCTGCAGGCGCGGACCGGGCGACTCCAGCAGTCGCGGTGTGCCGGAGCGGGCCGTGACCCAGCGGCGCCGGTAGTGGTGCAGCGGCCCGGCCGGCGTGCGGCGCAGCCACCCGCCCGGGTCGGCGAACCATTCGAGCTCCCCGTCGCGCAGGTCCAGGCCGAGCGCCAGCGCGTCAAGATCGGTCCACTGCTGCACCGGCCACCGCCAGATCGGCACGTCCGGTTCGAGATCGGGTGGGCGGGTGCCCGGCCGGGCTGCGAGCAGCCCTTCGACCTCGGTGACAACCCGCTCGAACGGCCGACGTGGCCGCGCGCGCCAGCGGCCGAGCAGGATCGCGACGACATCGCCGATCTCCTCGGGGCTGCGCCACTTCCCGTGCTCCGCGAGCCGCTCGGTGAGCGGTTCGAGCTGCCACGGACCGGCCAGCGCCGCTGCGGCGACGGTGTGGGGATCAGGAGCCATCGGGCCCGCCCCGGTTGGGGTGGGAGTGGTGATGCAGCGGCGCGCGAGCGACCGGTGTTCCCGTCCGCCGCGCGCCGTCGGCACTCTTCCTGTGCCTCGCGCGCGCGGGACGCCATGCTGCGCAGAAGTGGTGCACCCCGGGGTTGCCCCGGAGCAGCAAGGCCTGCCGTGACGTGCACGGGCAGGTTCTCGCCGTCTCGTTCGTACGCCGCTGCATCACCTACGACGCTACCGACGCCCACCGACGCGACCGAGATCGCCAGCCCGCGCCGTCAGAGCCGGCGGAGCGGGCAGTCGCGGCACCGCACGGTGGCCGCGCGGCACTCCTCCTGCCGCGTCCGGCGCAGATCGGCCAGCTCACGCCGCGCCCGATCAGCGGATTCGCGCTGGTCGGCCACGGTGACCGCAACAGCGAGCGCCAGCAGGAACAGGAACGCCATGCCGACGAGGGCAACCATCAGATCCATCCGAGCCGCCTCCTCCGAGGGTTGGCGGTGGCCCCGAGCACCCCGCGATGCAAGCTGCCGTTAAGGTAGCCAGCAACTCGCTTGCTAGCGTAGTGCTACATAGCAGATCGCACCACTCGAAAAGCTTCGTAACGATTGGGCAGCTGACAGCGAGCCGATCCGTCGCGGGTGGAACGATCACCCGACCCTGCTGCTGAACGTGCGTGCGCACGGGAAGGAACGCTTGTGGACGACTCCGCGGGTATGCGGCGCCGACTCCGTGTGGAGCTCCGGCGAATGCGCGGCGAGGCTGATCTCACGCAACGCGATGTCGCGGCGGCGCTGGACTGGTCGCCGTCGAAGGTGATCCGGATCGAGAGCGGCCAGGTGGGGATCAGCGTCACCGACCTTCGCGCGCTGCTCGCGCTCTACGGCCTGACCGACGGCGACGCGGTGGACGAGCTGGCCGGCATGGCCCGCGGCTCGAAGCGGCAGCCGTTCTCCGACTACCGCGACGTCCTGTCCGCAGAGACGATCCGGTTCTTCGGCTATGAGGCGTCCGCCTCGCTGATCCGCCACGTCCAGCCGCTCGTGGTCCCCGGGCTGCTGCAGACCGAGGACTACACGCGGGCGCTCCTGCACGCCTACGGCACCGACGCCAAGTCGATCGACCGGATCGTCGAGAGCCGCCGCGAACGGCAGGAGGCGCTCGACCGCGCGGAGCCGCCGGAGGTCTTCACGATCCTCGACGAGGCGGTGCTGCGCAGGCGCGTCGGCGGCACCGCGGTGATGACCCGCCAGCTGCGGCACCTGGAAGTGCTCGCCGAGCGGTCGAAGGTGACGATCCAGGTCGTACCGTTCGACCACGGCGCCTACGAGGCCATCCAGGGCCCGTTCGTGCACCTGGAGTTCCAGGTGCCGTCCGACCCCGATGTCGTCTTCGTCGACAACGTGCGCAATGCCGCGACATTCATCGACGACGTGGAAATCACCGCACAGTTCCAGGAGTCGTTCTTCGCGCTCGAAGATCTTGCCGCGCCACCGGGGAAGTTCGGGCGCTTCGTCGAACGCGCGATCGGCAGCTTCTCCGAATCCGCCGAATAGCCACGCCGGAACGATCTTCGACACTGCCTGGTCACGTGCTGCTGGCCACTCGTGGGTGGCAGGCAGCCGTGCCGCTACCTAGGCTGGCCGTGCCGCAGGGTGCACGGGCCGGATCGAGGGGTGGCGGGGTGTCCGATCAGGGGAACGGTTCCGATGGGTGGCGCAAGAGCTCGTTCAGCGGGTCCAACAACGAATGCGTCGAGGTTCGGCTGGGAAAGAACGAGGTCGAAGTCCGTGATTCAAAAAGGCCGCAGGGTTACGTTCTTCGGTTCACAACCGCCGAATGGTCGGTGTTCCTGAACGGAGTGCGGGCGGGCGAGTTCGACACCTGATCAGCTGGGCCGGACGAGCAGCCAGTCGCTCGTGTGCCGGTACCAGGTCCAGCGGGTGACGGGGCGCGGGTGCTCCACACCGTCGTGGACGACGATCATCGGCTCGCCGCCGACCTGCACCGCTCGCCCGACTGCGGAACCGCGCCCGCTGCTCGCGAGCGGTGGCACCGGGCGCACTTTGCCGTCGGGCCGCCGACCCGCGCGGACGGCGAGCACGTCGGGGCCGGCCTGGACGACGAGCCGCCGGGTCGAGCCGCGCAGCACGAGCGTCTCGTCGCAGTAGCACTCACCGCGAAGCGCACGGATCTCAGCGCGGCCCATCAGCACCCCGCCGGCGTCGTCCCTGATCAACGGGGTCGGAGCGGCCGTCCCCGCCGTCGCGAGCGCGGCGGCCGCCCGTCCCCGCGGCAGGCCCCATCGCGCGGCGAACAGCGAGCGTGCCGATGGCAGGTAGGCGACCTCGACCCCGAGCCGGTCGGTGCGCAGCAGCCGCAGCACGACCGCGGCGAGATCGGCGTCGGAGCCGGCGACCACGAGGCGGCGCGGCTCGTGTTCCGCGAGCACGGGATCGATCGTGGAGCGGTCGGGCAGTGCCGCGACCGTCACGGCCCGGACCCCTGTGAGGCCGCCCGGATGACGGCTACCGTTGCCGGGGAGCTGTCGGTCCTGCGTGCAGATCAACAGCACCGGTTCCGAATCGATCGAGCCCACCAGATCGGTTACCCTTCCCCGCTGCGGTGCCGAAGACGCGACCCGCGGCTGCTGCGACCACGTTCATGTGGCTAGGACTGGAGTTTGACATGCCGGCGATCGTCGTGATCGGTGCCCAGTGGGGCGACGAGGGCAAGGGCAAGGCAACCGACATCCTCGGTAGCCAGGTGCAGTGGGTGGTGCGCTACCAGGGCGGCAACAACGCCGGCCACACCGTGGTGCTGCCCGACGGCCAGGACTACGCCCTGCACCTCATCCCGTCGGGCATCCTCACGCCGGGCACCAAGAACGTCATCGGCAACGGCGTGGTCGTCGACCCCGGCGTCCTCCTGGACGAGCTCTCCGCGCTCGAGGCCCGCGGCGTCGACACGAGCGGGCTGCTGATCTCGGCGGACGCGCACTTGATCATGCCGTACCACGTGGCGATGGACAAGGTGACCGAGCGGTTCCTCGGCAAGGCCAAGATCGGCACCACCGGCCGCGGCATCGGGCCGGCGTACCAGGACAAGGTCGCGCGGGTGGGCGTGCGGGTCGCCGACATCCTCGACGAGAAGATCCTGCACCAGAAGGTCGAGGCCGCGCTGGCCTACAAGAACCAGGTGCTGGTGAAGGTCTACAACCGCCGCGCGCTCGACGTCGACGAGGTCGTCGACACGGTGCTGGCGTACGGGCGGAAGTTCGCGCATCGCATCGCCGACACCCGGCTGCTGCTGAACAAGGCGCTCGAAGCCGGCGAGTCGATCCTCCTCGAAGGCTCGCAGGGCACGCTCCTGGACGTCGACCACGGCACCTACCCCTTCGTGACCAGCTCGAACCCGACCGCCGGCGGCGCCGCGGTCGGCTCGGGCATCGGCCCGACGAAGATCACCCGCGTGATCGGGATCCTCAAGGCGTACACGACGCGGGTCGGCTCCGGCCCGTTCCCGACCGAGCTGCTCGACGCCATGGGCGAGCACCTCCGCAAGACCGGCGGCGAGGTTGGCGTCACCACCGGCCGCCCGCGCCGCTGCGGCTGGTTCGACGCCGTGATCGGGCGGTACGCGGTGCGCGTCAACGGCATCACCGACTTCTTCCTGACCAAGCTCGACGTGCTCTCCGGGCTGGAGACCGTGCCCGTGTGCGTCGGGTACGAGGTCGACGGCAGGCGGATCGACGACATGCCGATGACCCAGACCGACGTCCACCACGCCGTCCCGGTGTACGAGGAGCTGCCGGGCTGGTTCGAGGACATCTCGGCGTGCCGCACGTTCGACGACCTCCCGGCCAACGCGCGCGCCTACGTGCACCGCATCGAGGAGCTCACCGGCGCGCCCGTCAGCGCCATCGGCGTCGGCCCCGGGCGCGACGAGACGATCACCCGCGACGTCTGAACGCCCGTCCGCCGCCGAACTGCCGCCGGTTCGCCGAGCGGTGGAACCGATCGGAGATCGTTTCCGTCCGAGTGATGAACGGAACGCACGGGAGGGAGGGTCGGGACGGGGAACGCGGAGCGCTGCGCGACGGCTGCTGGGCAGCGGGCGGCTCGCGTCGGCGGTTGCGGAGCGCCGCGCAACGGGTAGCGCCGACCCGCTCGCGCGACGGGCTGCGTGACGCGCCCCCGCGATGCGGGAGGCGTGCCGGGCGGGCACGCGGGCGTGGCGCGCGCACGCGCGGGTTGGCCGCCCCCGCTCGGCCGGCGCAGTGGGAGGCCGGGCGGCCCGCGCGGTGGAGTAGGCCCGGGTGCCCGGGTGGCCGGTTCAGCCGCCCGTAGGCGCTGCCCGACCTGCCCGGCCGGCGGCCCCGCCGGCTTGGGCGGCCCAGGGGCCCGCGCGGCCCGCTACGCCGCGCAGGCGCCCGTCTTGACCGCGCGGGTGCGGCCGCTCGCGGCGTCGAGCGCGGGTGTGACCTGCTTGACGGTGAGCACGAACCCGGTCTCGACGTCGTCGAGCGCCGCGCCGAACACCACGCCGATGACCTGGCCGGACGTGTCGATCATGGGCCCGCCGGAGTTGCCCGACTGCACCCGCGCGCGCACGGTGTAGACGTCGCGGGTCACCTCGGGGCCCTCGTAGATGTCGGGGCCCTTGAGCGTGATGTTCTGCCGCACGCGCCCGGCGGTGATCGTGAACGGGCCGTCGAGCGGGTAGCCGAGAACGATCGCGTCGTCGCCGGTCTCGGCCGGCGTCGGGCGCAAGGTCATCGGCTCGGCGTCGAGATCGGGCACCCGCAGCACCGCGACGTCGACCTCGGGGTCGTAGAGCACCACCGTCGCGTCGAGCGGGACGACCGCCCCGCGCCGGCCGCGGACCTCCACCGCGACCTCCGACGTGCCCGCCACGACGTGCGCGTTGGTCATCACCAGCTGCGGTCCGACGACGAACCCGGTGCCTTCGAGCTCCTTGCGGCACGACGGCGCGCGCCCGCGGACCTTGAGCACACTGCTGGCCACGGCCGTCACCGCCGGGCTCTCGAGCAGCGCCGGGTCGGGCGCGGCGACCTCGGAGATCGGGGTCTTCGAGAACGGGCTCAGCACGTCGGGGAAGCCGGAGTTGTCGAGCAGCTGCCGCAGCTCGCTGGGCAGCTGCTTCGCGCCCTCCGGCATGATCGTGTCGACGGCACCGAGCACCGTCGAGCCACGAACGCCGGCGGCGAGCCCCGGGAAGCTCGCGGAGGCCAGTGGCAGCGCCACCAGCCACGCGGCGAGCACCACCGTGATGGCCTGCAGGATCGACCCGAGCGTCGAGTCGACCTTCAGCGAACGCTCACCGGTGATCCGATCGCGGATCCGCCGCCCGAAGAACACACCCGTGGTCTCGCCGAGGGCGACGAGCAGCACCACGACGATGATGCTGACGACCACCCGGCTGTTCGGGTTCTCGACGCCGACGGCGAGCAGCGGCGCCAGCCGGACACCGAGGATCGCTCCACCGAGCACGCCGACGAACGAGAGCAGCGCGACCGCCATCCCGTGTCGCCACCCGGAGATTCCCGCGATGATCGCCAGCGCGATGACGACCAGGTCAACCCAACTCACGAAATGGCCTCGGCTCCCGTGGTGTCCCGTGTCGGCGGCAACCCGTCCGAGCTCATGATCCTGCGACCTCCTGCCGAAGGGCCCGGGCCGCGTCGAGTGCCGCGTCCAGGTCGTGGACCGGGGAGCCGTCCCACGGTCGAGCCCATCCCCCGAGATCCAACAGGGCGGACAATAGGCCCCCGGTGAAGCCCCACACGAGCAGCCCCGGGACGAGGAACGCGGGGCCCGTGAACCCGGATGGGTGCGCGACCCTGATCCGCGCGGACGGGTCGAGGAGGTCGGCCAGCGGCACCCTGGCGACGGTGGCCGTCTCACCAGGGTCGACGGCGTGCACGGCGGTCGGTTTCGCCCAGTGTGCGATCACCGGCGACACGACGAATCCCGACGGCGGCACGAACAGCTCCGGCAGCACCGTGAGCGGGACGACGCCTTCCGGGGCGAGCCCGGTCTCCTCCTCGGCCTCGCGCATCGCAGTGGCGATGGGCCCGTCGTCGCCGGGATCGGCGGCCCCGCCGGGGAACGCCACCTGTCCCGGGTGGCTGCGCAGCGTGCTGGCCCGCTCGACGAGCAGGACGTCGGGGCCGGTCGACTCGTGCTCGCCGAAGAGGATCAGCACCGCGGCCCGCCGGCCGCCGGCCGGTGGTGGGATGCGGTGCTGGATCAGGTCGTGGACGTCGACGCCATGCAGGTTGTCGAGCAGCGGGCGCAGCCATTCGGGGGCGCGGTCGGGTTGTGGCTGATCGGTCACGTCAGCCGCTCTACCGCGGCCGCGACGTCGTCGGCGCTCGCGAACGGGATCGGTGGGTCGACCTGCACGACGCTGCCGTCGGCGCGCACCACGTAGCTCATCGGGAGCCCTGGCGGCACCCGCAGCGCGCTGCGGAGCTGCGCATCGGGGTCGGTGACCGCGGGCAGCCGGACGCCGAGCTCGGTGACCAGCTGCAACGCGGCGCGTTGGTCGTCGCGCACGTTGATGCCGAGCACGGGGACTGCGCCGGGCCGTGCGGCGTACTCGGCCAGCGCCGGCAGCTCGGCGCGGCACGGTGCGCACCACGACGCCCAGACGTTCAGCAGCGCGGGCCGCCCGGCGAGCGCGGCGCCGATGTCGACGGTGCCCGGGGCGCCCAGGCACGGGACGGTGATCCCGGCCAGCGACCCTGTCGGGGCGGAGGCTGCGGCTCCCGCTGCGGCCGGCGTCGGGCACGGTTCGAGCTGGGCGGCAGCGCGCAGCGGCGCGAGCTCCGACTCACTGGCCGTGGCCGGCTCGGCGAGCGCGCGTTCCGACGTCGCTCCGCTCCCGCGCGGCCAGAGCGCAACAACCGCACCGATGACGAGCAAAAGCACCACGACGGTGCTGATGATCTCGGTTCGGTGCGCGCCGAGCCGGTTGGTCACGTCTCGTCCAGGTCGGCCGGTAGCCCGGCCATCGCCAGCAGGTGCGGCCGGGACGGCCCCTTGATCAGCTTGGCGGCCAGCGTGGGGTCGGTCGGTCCCGCGCCGTACGACGGGCAGTCGGCGGCGAGGGTGCACGCGCCGCAGGCCGGCTTGCGGGCGTGGCAGACCCGCCGCCCGTGGAAGATCACCCGGTGCGACACCATCGTCCAGTCGCGCTTCGGCACGAGCGCGCCGATCGCGTGCTCGACCTTCACAGGGTCCTCCTCCGCCGTCCACCCCCACCGGCGCACCAGCCGGCCGAAGTGGGTGTCGACGGTGATGCCGGGCACGTCGAAGGCGTTGCCGAGGATCACGTTGGCGGTCTTGCGGCCGATCCCCGGCAGCGCCACGAGCTCTTCCAGCGTGTTCGGCAGCACGCCGCCGTGCTTCTCGACGACGGCTGCGCCGAGCCCGATCAGCGAGCTCGCCTTGTTGCGGAAGAAGCCCGTGCGGTGGATCAACGTCTCCAGCTCGGCGCGATCGGCCTTCGCGTAGTCGACCGCTGTCGGGTAGCGCACGAAGACCGCCGGCGTGACGTCGTTGACCATCTTGTCGGTGCTCTGCGCCGAGAGGATCGTCGCGACGGCGAGCTCGAGCGGGTTCGTGAAGTCCAGTTCGCAGTGCGCGTCGATGTGCGTGGCTTCCAGAACGCGCAGCATCCGCCCGATCCGGCGCGCCCGGCCGAGCGGGGGCTCGCCCGCAGCGACCCGCTTGGCCAGCTTTGCCGTGGTCTTGGTGAGCGTCTCGCGCGCGACGGTGGTCACAGCACGAGCGTACGGCCGCGCGCCGACAACACGGACGGGACCGTCATGTCGCCTGGTCAGGTTACGAATGGGCATCGGACGGATGGCGCGGGCCACCCCGATGTGTCGACCCGGTGCGCCGTGCGGGACCATCAACGGCGTCATGACTGCCTGGTTGTCCGTCCTCGTACCGCTGCTCGTGATGTTCTTCGCGCTCGGGATGGAGCGCGTGGAGTCCAAGCTGCGGGAGTCGACCGTGCGCCCGGAAGAGCTCGAAGAGCTTCTGGAGCGCCCCCGTCCCGACGAGGTGCGTGCCCTCTTCCGGCAAGGCACCGGGCGCGCTCTGGAGCTGTTCCGGCTGCGCAGCCGCAACCCTCGAGGGCGACGCTCCGACAAGCGCAGCAAGGCCGCCTGACCACCGATCGGGCGTCCGATTCGCGGTTTGTCGCCCGGTCGTGCGACAAAACGAGCCTTGCCAGGTCACAGAGGGCCGACCCGACCCCCTAGACTGGCGCGCCGGTGATCCGCCGCGCGGTAGCGGCTGGGACGAGGAGCGGTGCAGTGGACGAGATTCTGATCCGCGCAGGGATCTTCCAGGGCGTCGAGCCGCACGCGGCAGAGGCATTGGCGCAGGCGCTCGACCCTGCGGAGTTCCCGCGTGGGCACGTGATCTTCGCAGAGGGCGAGCCGGGCGATCGGCTGTACATCGTCGGCAGCGGCAAGGTGAAGATCGGACGCAAGTCGCCGGACGGCCGGGAGAACCTCCTGATGGTCGCCGGCCCTTCCGACATGTTCGGCGAGCTTTCCATCTTCGACCCGGGACCGCGCACGTCCTCGGCGACGGCCGTCACCGAAGTGCGGACGTACACCATGGACCGGGCGGCGCTCCGGGAATGGATCGGCAAGCGGCCGGAGATCGCGGAGCAGCTGCTGAGGGTGCTCGCGCGCAGGCTGCGCCGCACCAACAACATGCTCGCCGATCTGATCTTCACCGACGTGCCCGGCCGCGTGGCCAAGTCGTTGCTGCAGCTCGCGCGCCAGTTCGGCTCCCAGGAGTCGGGCCTGCTGCGGGTCACGCACGACCTCACGCAGGAGGAGATCGCCCAGCTCGTCGGGGCGTCGCGCGAGACGGTCAACAAGGCGCTCGCCGACTTCGCGCACCGCGGCTGGCTGCGGCTCGAGGGCAAGAGCGTGCTGATCCTGGAGCCCGAGCGGCTGGCCCGACGGGCCCGCTGACCGCCTGAACGCCCACACCACCGTGCCGATGATGACGGCACGGTGGTGTCGTTCGTCCCCATTTCCGAGAAAAAGTGGTACGGGCGTACCAGATGTGCGAATCTGTTTCGCGTGTCCTCCTCGTCCGCAACACTCGCCGACTACCGTGCCGCGCTGACCGCGCCCGGCGCGCTCGTTCCCGTGCTCGCTTCCGCACTCGCCCGCCTGCCGATCGCGATGTTCAGCTTCGCGACACTCCTCTACGTGCAGCGCGCGACCGGATCGTTCGCGATCGCGGGGCTGGTGTCGGCAGGCGCGCTGGCCGGCGTCTCGCTGGGCGCGGTGGGGCAGGGCCGGCTCATGGACCGCATCGGCGCCACACGCCCGCTGCTGGGCGCTGCGGCGGTCTTCGCGCTCGCGGGCGCCGGGATGGTGCTCGCGATCGAGACGAGGCAGCCGACCGCGGTGCTGGTCGCGCTGGCCGTGCTCGCCGGGCTCACCCAGCCGGCCATGCCGGGCGCCTCGCGGTCGCTGTGGAGCTCGCTCGTGCCCAGCGGCCCGCGCCGCGACGCCGCCTACAGCTACGAGGCGATCAGCCTCGAGGTGTTCTTCATCCTCGGACCGGCGATCGCGGCACTGCTCATCCTCGCGCCCTGGCCGGGCACGGCCGTCGTCGTAGCGCTGAGCGGGATGGTCGCGGGCTCGGTCGTGTTCGCGATGAGCCGTCCGGTGCGGGCCCAGGAGCCGGCGCCGGTCGGCCCGTCCATCGGCATGCTCGGCGCGATCGCGCGGCCCGGCATGCGGACGGTCGCGCTGGCCTCCCTCGGGTTCGGGCTGGTCGTCGGCACCGTCGAGGTCGGGGTGCCCGCCGTGACGGCAGCGGGCGGCGCGCCCGCGCTGGGCGGCGTGCTGCTGTCCGCCTGGTCGGTCACGTCGGTGCTCGCCGGGGTGCTCTACTCGATGCGGCCGTGGCCGCGCCCGCTGCACCTGCGGCTGCCGGTGCTGCTCGCGCTGTTCGCGCTCTTCGTCGCCGCCATGGCGCTGACCGGCCCGACCGGCTCGTTGCCGGTGCTCGTGGTCGCGATGCTGCTGGCCGGCGCCACGATCACACCGCAGGTCACGGGCCACTCGATGGCCGTCGAGATCGCCGCGCCCCGCGGCACCGCGACCGAGGCGTTCGGCTGGGTCGTCACCGCCGCGACGCTCGGGCTGGCCGCGGGCCAGTCGGTCGGCGGCATCGCGGTGGAGGCCTCCGGGCCGCCGGCGGCGTTCCTCGTCGGTGCCGCCGCGGGCGGCGTGCTCGCCGTCACACTCTGGGCGCGCCGCCGCACGCTGGCCCCCGAGACGTCGACGCCCGCCCCGGAGCTCGCCGAGGCCCGCTGACCCCACCGCGACCCGGGCGGGCGGCCCTCAAGCGCGGAGGTACTCCAGCTGCGCCGCCACCGACATGTCGGCGGCCGGCCACAGGATCCGGTCCACGTCCGCGTAGACCACCTCGACGACCTGCCTCGGTGTCACGTCCGGCCCGAGGGTCCTGAGCGCCTCGCGCACCTGCTCCAGCCGCTCCTGCCGGTGCGCGAGGTAGGCGGCAGCGACCGCGGGCGCGTCCGGCAGCTCCGGGCCGTGCCCCGGTAGCACCGTGGTGCCCTCGGGCAGCTGCGCCAGCTTCCGCAGCGAGTCGAGGTACGGGCCGAGCGTGCCGTCGGGATGCGCGATCACGGTCGTTCCCCGGCCGAGGATCGTGTCGCCCGTCAGCACCGGAGGCCGTCCCGGCGCCGGTCCGTCGAGCAGGAACGAGAGCGAGTCCGACGTGTGCCCCGGGGTGCCGACGACCCGCAGCTCGACGCCTGCGGCCTCGACGACGTCGCCGTCGCCGAGTGCCTCCGAGCCGAGCACCAGCGAGCGGTCCAGGGCTCGGACCGGCGCCCCGGTGAGCTCCGCCAGCCGCTTCGCGCCGCCGGCGTGGTCGAAGTGGCGGTGGGTCAGGATGATCAGGGCGACCGGCCCGGCGGCCGCGACCCGCCGCAGGTGCTCCTCCTCGTGCTCGCCCGGGTCGACGACGATGCATTCCTGCTGTTCAGGTGCCCGAAGCAGCCACGTGTTCGTGCCTTCGAGGGTCATCGGTGACGGGTTCTCGGCCAGCAGCACCGAGGCGAGCGGCGTGACGGGACGCAGCTCGCCGTACGCGGGGTGGCTCATGCGCCGCCGCCGGGGGTGCCAGGGGTGAGGTGGTCCTCGGAGATCTCGAAATCGGGGTCGTCGGGCAGGACGACGATCACCTGCTCGCCTTCGCGGCGCACCCGCGGGATGAGCGGGCGGATCACCCGGTGCTCGGCGGCCGCGAGCACCGAGGCGCTGTCGGGGTGCTCGCCGATCTCCTGCAGCGTGCGGAACGTCGGGGCCATCAGCTGCATGTCGCCGCTCTGCCAGTGCTCCAGCGCTTCCGCCGGGTACCACCACGTGGCCTCGACGGCCTCCGTCGTGTGCGCGTCGGCCTCCTGGCCCTCCGGCACCAGCGCGACGAAGAACGCCGCGTCGTACCGCTTCGGGGAGGCGACCGGCGTGACCCAGCGCGCCCACGCCCGCAGCAGGTCCGAGCGCAGCACCAGGCCGGCGCCGCTGAGCACGTCGGCGAGCGAGGCGCGGCGCGCGACCAGGTCGGCCCGCTCCTCCTTCAGCTCCGCGACCTCGGGGGCTCCCGGGCCGGCCAGCAGCACCCCGCATTCCTCGAACGTCTCGCGCACGGCGGCCTGCACGAGCGCGCCGGCCAGCTCGGCGTCGCAGTCGAGCCGCTGCGCCCAGCTCGCCGGATCCGGGCCTGTCCATCCGGGCAGCTCCGCGCGGTCCCGCTGGTCGACCCCACCGCCGGGGAACACCGTCATCCCGCCCGCGAAGGCCATGCCGGCGACGCGGCGCTGCAGGAACACCTGCAGCGGGGTGCGGCCGGGCGCCGGGTCGGGGGCGTCGCGGACGAGCAGCACGGTCGCCGCGGGCTTCGGGACGACAGGTTCGGCAGGCACAACCGACACTAACTCGCCGGCGGGCAGGATGTGCCGCATGGATCTCATGCGGGTGGGGCTCGTCGGGGCCGGGCCGTGGGCCCACACGGTGCACGGGCCGGCGCTTGCGGCGCATCCCGGCGTCGACCTCCGAGGGGTCTGGGCGCGCCGCCCCGACGCCGCCGCCGAGCTGGCCGCGACGTGCCTGACCAGCGCGTACGCCACGCTCGACGAGCTGATCGGCGACGTCGACACCGTTGCGTTCGCGGTGCCGCCGAGCGTGCAGGGCGAGCTCGCGGTGCGCGCCGCGAACGCGGGCAAGCACGTGATCTGTGAGAAGCCGCTCGCCGCCGACCTCGACGGCGCACGTGCCGTCGAGGAGGCAGTGCGGAAGGCCGGCGTGCATTCGTCGGTCGTGCTCACGCTCCGGTACGACGACGGCGTCCGCAGCTGGCTCGACGGCCTGGACGGGCCGGCCGACGCCACCACCGTCGGATCGGTCCGTTGGCTCTCGGGCGCGCTGCTCGGCGGCCCCTACGCGACGTCGTCGTGGCGAGCCGAGCACGGGGCGCTGCTGGACATCGGGCCGCACGTCCTCGACATGATCGACGCCGCGCTCGGGCCGATCACCCGCGTCGCGTGGGCGCACTACAGCGAGCCCGACCTCTGGCGGTTCGCGCTCGACCACGAAGGCGGCGCGCAGAGCACGGCCGTGATCTCGGTGCGGCTGCCCGTCGACCCGTCGGAGGTGGAGATCGCCGTCTTCGGCCCCGCAGGCGTGCAGCGGCTGTCGCAGAAGGTCGGCGACGCCGTCGGGTGCTACTCCAACCTGCTGGACGAGCTGGTCGCCGCCGTCGCCGGGACGGGCCCCGCTCCGCAGCTCGACGCCGCACGTGGGCTGCGCCTGCAGGAGATCATCGACGAGATCGGCTCCGCCGCCCGCTGACCCGAATCTCCCCACCGTTTTGGGTGGATGCGCGCCTGCGGAGTGCGCATCCACCCAAAACGATGGGGAAGTCGGGCCACGTCGACCCCCGCGGGGTACCGCAGAGCAGGCTCGGCCGTAGAAGTCCCCCACCGTTTTGCCAACTTGCACGCCCGCAACGCCGTGCAGGTTGGCAAAACGGTGGGGAAGTTGGGTGTGCGGCCACGAACTTCCCCATCGTTTTGGGCACTTGCGCGCTCGTGCGGCGCGCATCCACCCAAAACGGTGGGGAAGTCAGCCGGCGAGGTCGGGCGGGTTGGCCCGGCGCGGCCCGGCGTGCCCGTTGTTGCCGGGCGAGCCGTTCGTCTGGGAGCCGTTGGTGGCTGCGCCGTTGCTCTGCTGCTCCTTGCCCGCGATACCGGCCCTGCGGCTCACGCGCGGCTTGCGCCCCTCGATGAGCTCGGCCTGCAGCCGGGCGAGCAGCTCGCGGTCGGCGTCGCTGAGCCGGGCCAGCGACTCCGGGCGCAACCCGAGCGGGGTGCCGGCGCCGGACGTCGTCGGCTCGGCGGCTTCCGCATGCTCGACGCGCTCCACGTCCGGCTCGGGCGCGGGGCGCGACTCGGGCCGCGTCTCCGGGCGGACCTCGGCCGGCGCGTCGGCGAAGCTGTGCCGCGGGTACCAGTCGTGCTCGTCCTCCGGCACGGCCGACTCGCGTTCAGATACGGGCGCGCGATCGACCTCCTCGGCGGGCGCGCGCCGGGCCTCGACCGGCTCCGACATCGCCCACGAACCGGAGGACCATTCCGCTGCCCAGCTCTCCTCGGGCGCGGCCGGCTCGGGCCGCGCCTTGACCGGGGCGTCGATCTGCCTGGTCGGTGGCGACACGTCCGCGTCGTCGACGCCGAGCGGGTCGTCCTCGAGGTACCTCGGCGCGAGCAGCGGGTCGAGCAAGGGCTCGTCGAGCGGGCCGCTCAGCGGGTCGCTCAGGGCAGCCAGCGCGGGCGACTCACCCGGCCTGCGGGGCGGGCTCTGCCGGAGCTCCTCGGTGGGCTCGGCGGACTCCTGCTTCGGCAGCGGCGCGAGCGGGTGCACCTGCGGCGGCGGCCCGACGTCGCGGCGGACCAGCGGCACCGGTGCGGGCAGCACGGTGCGCGAGATCGGCGTGACGGTCGTGCGCCGGGGCATCCCCGAGCCCGGCAGCGTGCGCGGGACGGGGCGCGGGCCCGGTTCGGCCTGCTCGGGGTCCTCGGTGATCAGCCGGCGTCGACCGCTGTTGCCGAACGCCGCGCGGACCGGCGGCGGTTCGGGGCTCTCCGCGGGCTCGTCGTGCTCGACCGGCTCCTCCGGCTCGTGCAGTTCATGCAGCTCGCGCAGCGGCTCGGGCTCGTGGATCTCGACGGGCTCCGGCTCGGGCGGGAGCGCAACCTCGTACCGCTCGCGCATCTGCGTCCGCGGCTCGTAGCCGGGCGGCTCCGGGTCCAGCTCCCGCTCCGGTTCCGGCTCCAGATCCTCGTGAGGCGGGAGCTCCTCGCGCAGCGGATGGTCGCGCAGCGGGTGCTCGTCGCGCAGCGGGTGCTCGTCCTGGAGCGGGTGCTCCTCGCGTGGCGGCGCCGGCGGGGGCGGTGGTGGTGGCGCCACCGGCGGCGGGGCCGGCTTCTTGCGCGGTTCCGCGAACGGCGACGGCCCGTCGATCAGGTCGCCGATGATCACCGGAAGGGCTTCGCGCAGCGCCGCGACGTGGTACGGCGAGCGGGCCCTGCGTGCCGTCAGCACCTCGACGGAGGCGTTGACGCCTGCGCGGTCGAGCGCGACCGCGAGCTGGTAGGCCAGCACGTCGCTGGGCTGCATGCCGTCCTCGATCTCGACGAGCACGACGGGGTGCGGCAGCGGCCCGGGGGCCGTCCCAGCCGGGGTGAGCCGCCACGACAGGTGCACGGCGCAGTCGCGCAGGAGCCGCGGCGGGAGGTCCGCGACCGCGGCGGCGACGTCCTCGACACCCTGCGGTGACGAGTCGAAGGTGTGCGCGGTGCCCTGCTCGTTGCTCGCCGGGGCGAGCGCGGAGGAGTCGAGGTCGACGCGCAGCGCCCGGCCGGCCGCGACCAGCGCCTCGCGCACCTCGGCGGGCAGCACGGTGCGCTCGGCGACCATGCTCGCGGTCAGCAGCTCGATCGCGCGGGTGTCGTCGCCGACCGCGACGAGCTCACGGGCCCACGAGAGCATGTCGTCGTCAACCCGGCCGGCCAGTGCGAGCAGCAGGTCATGCGTCGAGTTCGAGGCCGTCCTCTCGTCCACGTGCACTCCTCCGGTTTCGGCCGTCACGCGCCCGCCTGTGCCAAGGACGTCATCGCGGGGGAACGCCAGAGCGGGGCTGATTCGATGATGGCTGCCCGGTGGTACGGGTTGGCCTCCCCGTGCGGTGGAAGCACCTCCACGCACGGTGTGCGGTCGCCGTGCGCGCGCAAGACGCGTTGCAACGTACCGGTGAGCGTCCAGGGCCGATCGGCGCCGAGCACGAGCACCACCCGCTGCTCCTTCCGGCCCTCACCGCGCCATGTTTGGCGCAGCTCGACGCAGCCGGGGTGGCCGCGGACGACCGCGAGGACGCTCAGCGCGGCCAGGTCGACGTCGCCCTTCCCGATGAGCTTGCTGGCGTGGAAGCTGACGGCCGGGACGTCCGGCGTGTCTTGGGGGAGCACGGCGTCGAGCACCCGCGGCGACGCACCCCATTCCCCGACGCTGGCGAAGAGCATCTCGCGCTCCTCCTCGCTCAGGCCGAGGCGGTGGCGGAGCAGCTCGCGCGGCAGCATCGCGCTGACCGCGGCGCGGCCCTCGGCGGCGAGCCAGTCGCGCAGGCGCCAGAGCAGCTCGTCGGGTAGCCGCCCGGCGAGCCGGACCAGCAGGTCGTGGCAGGCCTGGTCGGCTGCGGTCATGATCCGTCCACCTCGACGATCAGCTCGACCTCGACCGGCGCGGCGAGCGGGAGCTCCGCGACGCCGACGGCCGAGCGGGCGTGCCGTCCGGCCTCGCCGAACACCTCGCCGAGCAGGTCGGACGCGCCGTTGAGGACGCCGGCCTGCGCGGTGAACCCGGCCGCCGAGGCGACGAAGCCGACCACCTTGACGATGCCGGTGACGGCGTCGATCCCGACCAGATTGTCGATGGCGGCGAGCGCGTTGAGCGCGCAGATGCGGGCGAGCTTCGCGGCCTCTTCGGGGCTGACCTCCTCGCCGACCTTGCCGGTGGCGGCCAGCTTGCCGTCGACGAGCGGGAGCTGGCCCGCGGTGTAGACGAGTGAGCCCGTGCGCCGCGCGGGGACGTAGGAACCCGCGGGTGTCGCAACGGACGGGAGTGTGATTCCCAGCTCAGCGAGCCGCTCGGCAGGGGTGGCCATCGATCAGCCCTGCACCGGCCGCTTGAACCACGCGACCAGCTCTTCGCCGTTGGCGCCGGAGGTGACCGCGACCAGCTCCCAGCCGTCTCTGCCGAAGTTGTTCAAGATCGCCTGGGTGTTGTGGATCAGCACCGGCGCAGTGAGGTATTCCCATTTCGTCACGCCTGAACCTGGGGAGCTCATGTCAAGACTGTAGCCAGCGCCTCACCCGGTCGGGCGGCCGGTCCGCGCTGGTCCGCCTAATCTGGACAGGTGACCACCACCGACTGGCCGGCAGCGCTGTCCGAGGCACGCCTGCACGTCGTGTCCGGCAAGGGCGGCACCGGCAAGACCACCGTCGCGGCCGCGCTGGCGCTCGCACTGGCCTCCGGAGGGCGTCGCACGCTGCTCGTCGAGGTCGAGGGCCGGCAGGGGATCGCGCAGCTCTTCGACACCCCGCCGCTGCCCTACGAGGAGCGCAAGATCGCGGTTGCGCCCGGTGGCGGCGAGGTCAGGGCGCTCGCCGTCGACGCCGAGGCCGCGCTGCTGGAGTACTTCGAGCTGTTCTACCGGCTGGGTATGGCCGGGCGGACGCTGCGGCGCATGGGCGCCATCGAGTTCGCGACGACGCTGGCGCCCGGTCTGCGCGACGTGCTGCTCACCGGCAAGGTCAAGGAGTGCGTCACGCGCAAGGACCGCGACGGGCGCCCGGTGTACGACGCCGTCGTGCTCGATGCCCCGCCGACCGGACGTGTCGTCAACTTCCTCGACGTCACCGCGGCGATGGCCGACCTCGCCAAGAGCGGTCCGATCCACACGCAGGCGAAGGGTGTCGTCCAGCTGCTGCATTCGCCGCTGACCGCCGTGCACCTGGTCACGTTGCTGGAGGACCTGCCCGTCACCGAGACGCTGGAGACCGTCGACGAGCTCGTCGCCGCCGGGATGCGACCCGGTGCGGTGATCGCCAACCAGGTGCGTCCGCAGTGGCTGCCCGACCGCTCGGTCGCGGCCGCGGCGGGTGGGCGGGTCGACGCCGAGCGGGTCCGCGCCGGGCTCGCGTCCGCGGGCCTCGACCTCCCGGCCGATGTCGTCGACGGGCTGGTCGCCGAGACCGTCGAGCACGCGCAGCGGGTGCACGCCGAGTCGGCGGCGCTGGCGCGGCTCGACACCGAGCCGACGAGGCCGTTGCCGCGGCTCGAACTGCCGCGGTTGATCGAGGGTGTCGACCTCGGTGCGCTCTACGAGCTCGCCGAGGAGCTCACCGAGCAGGGAGTCTCCGTGAACGCGGTACCGGTCGCATGAGCCCGACGAAGGTGGCGCCGCGCCTCGACGTCGACGAGCTGCTCGACGACCCCGAGACCAAGGTGATCGTCTGCTGCGGGTCCGGCGGGGTCGGCAAGACCACGACGTCCGCGGCGCTCGCCGTGCGCGCGGCGGAACGCGGCAGGCGGGCCGTCGTGCTGACGATCGACCCCGCGAAGCGGCTCGCGCAGGCGCTCGGGCTCGAACAGCTCGACAACGCGCCCGGAAAGGTCGAGGCCGCCGGCGGCGACCTGCACGCGATGATGCTCGACATGCGTCGCACCTTCGACGAGATGGTGCAGGCCCACGCCGAGCCCGACCGGGCCGAGAAGATCCTCTCGAACCCCTTCTACCAGACCATCTCCTCGTCGTTCTCCGGCACGCAGGAGTACATGGCCATGGAGAAGCTCGGGCAGCTCGCCGCCACCGGCGAGTGGGACCTCATCGTCGTCGACACCCCGCCGTCGCGCTCCGCGCTCGACTTCCTCGACGCCCCGCAGCGGATGTCGACCTTCCTCGACGGCCGCATGATCCGGCTGCTCACCGCGCCGGCGCGGGCCGGGGGCCGCGGCCTGCTCAAGATCGTCGGGGCCGGATTCTCGCTCTTCGCGAAGGCGGTCTCGACGATCATCGGTGGCCAGCTGCTCGCCGACGCGTCGGCGTTCGTGCAGGCGTTCGACACGATGTTCGGCGGGTTCCGCGAGCGCGCGAACGCCACCTACCAGCTGCTGCGCTCCCCGGGTACGGCGTTCGTCGTCGTCGCCGCCCCCGAGCCCGACGCGCTGCGCGAGGCCGCCTACTTCGTCGACCGGCTCTCCGAGGAGGAGATGCCGCTGGCCGGCCTCGTCCTCAACCGCACCCATCCCGCGCTGGCCCCGCTCTCCGCCGCGAAGGCCCGCGACGCGGCCGACGGGCTGCGCGGCGCGCCGCTCGCCGCCGCCGTGCTGCGGCTGCACGCCGACCGCGTCGACCTCGCCGAACGGGAGGAGCGGCTGCTCGCCCGCTTCACGAGCGCGCACCCCACCGTCGCGGTGACGGAGGTGCCGGTCGTCGCGGAGGTCGCCGACCTAGACGGGCTGCGCGAGATCGGCGAGCGGCTCGCGACCGACCGCGCCGCCACCCTCACCCCGGAGCGGAAGCTGCGCTCAGCCCGCTGACGCTCGCACCGCGGAGTGCTGCGCGCTCGGCGGCCGCCACGCACTCCGCGGCCTCGTGCGACTCGCGGGCGTCGAACAGCAGCTCGCTCCACGACCCGACCTCGGTGCGGCGGCGCAGCAGCGCCCGGCGCTCGCGCTCGGTCATGCCTCCCCACACGCCGAACTGGATGCGCTCGTCGAGCGCGTACGCGAGGCACTCGGTGCGCACGTGGCACGGACGGCAGAACTGGCGCGCCTGCCGTTGCAGCGACCCGCCCACGAAGAGCCCGTCGGCGTCCGTCGCCCGGCAGCGCGCCGCAGCACGCCATTCCCCCCGACCCGTCATGGCTGCTCCCCCTCGTCGATGCGGACGTCCGACCAGCACAGACGGATTCTGGGAGCGGTTGGTTCCACTCGATACCGAGTAGAAGTACTCCAGTTCGACCGGCCGGTGACCTGACGGGACGGTGACGCGACCCCGCGTACGCTGACCCACCGTGAGTTCCTCGCGCCGCCGACTCCTCCGGCCGATCGGCCTCCTGCTCGCGCTGTGCATGCTCGCGGGTGTGCTGGTCGCGGGGATGGTCTTCCCGTTCGCGGCCGGGATCGGGCTGCTGTCGATGGAAGCCGGCGACAACGTCAACAGCGTCTCGGCCGACGTCGTCGACGGCCCGCTGCCGGTCACGACCGTCGTCACCGACACGGCCGGCGCGCCGATCGCGCAGTTCTTCGACCCGAACCAGAACCGGCAGGAATTGAAGGCCGATCAGATCTCGGCCGCCATGAAGGCCGCGATCGTCGCGATCGAGGACCGGCGCTTCTACCAGCACGAAGGCGTCGACTGGCAGGGCACCGTGCGCGCGCTCATCGCGAACTCGGCGTCGGGTGACGTCGTGCAGGGCGCGTCGACGCTCACCCAGCAGTATGTCAAGAACTACTTCCTCTA
The DNA here is from genome assembly GCF_021245725.1 of Pseudonocardia sp. TRM90224. Lineage (GTDB taxonomy): Bacteria > Actinomycetota > Actinomycetes > Mycobacteriales > Pseudonocardiaceae > Pseudonocardia. Next base: position 449,500 of record NZ_JAJGSX010000003.1, read on the forward strand.
CGTGGCGGCGCAGACCGAGACCGAGCGGCTGAAGGCCACGGAGCAGACCCCGGCGCGCAAGCTCAAGGAGGCGCAGATCGCGCTCCAGATGGAGCGCAACCTCAGCAAGGAGGAGATCCTCACCCGCTACCTGAACATCGTCTCGTTCGGGAACGGCGCCGCCGGCATCTCCTCCGCCGCGCGCACGTACTTCGGCACCACCGCCGACAAGCTGACGGTGCCCCAGGCCGCGCTGCTGGCCGGGTTGGTGCAGAGCACGACGGCGAACGACCCGGTGACCAAGCCGCAGGCGGCGGTCGCGCGGCGCAACACGGTGATCCAGGCGATGCGCGAGCAGCAGATGATCGACGACGCGCAGGCGCAGGCCGCGATCGCCAGCCCGCTCGGTGTCGCCAACCCGCTCAACACCCAGCCCGCCGGCTGCATCGGGGCCGGGACGGCCGGCTTCTTCTGCAAGTACGTCGAGGCCTACCTCGTCGAAGCCGGCTTCTCGCGCGAGCTGCTCAACCGCGGCGGGCTGACGATCAAGACCACGCTCGACCGCAACGTGCTCGACAAGATGAAGGCGTCGCTCGACAAGGAGGTGCCCTCGCAGCAGCCCAACGTCGCCAACGTGATGTCGGTCGTGCAGCCGGGGGCCGACAAGCACCGGGTGCTCGCGATGGCCTCCAGCCGCACGTTCGGCCTCGACGCGAAGGCGCTGCAGACGAGCTACGGGCTGCCGTACGAGCCGGTCAACCTCGGCTCCGGCTCCGTCTACAAGATCTTCACGGCGGCCACGGCCCTCTCGAAGGGCCTGGGCATCAACTACCAGATGACGGTGCCGCCGAGCGGGTACGCCTCGCCGATCTACGTCGACGGCGCGGGCCGCCCGCTCCCGGTGGCGAACGCGGGCGACTACCCCGAGCGGATGACGATGCAGGACGCCCTTGCGCAGTCGCCGAACACGGCGTTCATCAAGCTCGAGGAGTTCACCGGCATCCCCGACGTCGTCGACATGGCGGTCCGGCTGGGCATGCGGTCGCTCGCCACTACGCCGTTCGTCGACCCGCGGACGCGGCGCCCGACCGACCGTTCGATCGCCGAGGTCACGAAGGCACAGAAACTCGCGTCGTTCACGCTCGGGGTGAGTCCGACGAGCGTGCTGGAGCTCGCGAACGTCGGTGCGACCCTCGCCAGCGGCGGCAAGTGGTGCCCGCCCAGCCCGATCGAGTCGATCACCGACCGGGCCGGCAACCCCGTCCCGGTGACCGAGGCGCCCTGCGAGCAGGCCGTCGAGCCCGCGCTGGCCAACGCGATGCTGTTCGGGCTGAGCAAGGACGACATCTCCGGGACGGCGGCCGGCGCGGCGCGCGCGGTCCAGTGGGACCGGCCGATGGCAGGCAAGACCGGCACCACGCAGCAGCACAAGTCGGCGGCGTTCGTCGGTGTGGTGCCGCAGATGGCCGGCGCCGTGATCACGTTCGACAACTCGAACTCGCCAAAGCCGCTGTGCGACGGCGCAGGCTCGCCGTTCGCCTGCCGCAGCGGCAACATCTTCGGTGGCAAGACGCCCGCGCAGACGTGGTTCGGCGCTATGAAGCCGCTGCTCGACGGCCAACCGGTGCTGAACTTCCCGCCGCCGGAGGAGAAGTTCCTCGAAGGCGGCGCCGCGTCGCGGGTGCCCGATGTGGTCGGCCGCTCGGAGGACGACGCCAAGGCGATCCTCGAACGTGCGGGGTGGAAGGTGTCGGTGCAGGAGACCGACAACGCTGCGGAGCGCGGCACCGTCGTGGGGCAGGCCCCGCGCGGGCAGGCGCTGCCGGGCGAACAGGTCGTCCTGCAGGTCAGCAGCGGTGAGCTGCCACCACCACCGCCGGCGCCCGGTGAAGAGGGCGGCGACGGCGACGGCAACGGCGGCGGCAACGGCGGAAACTAAGTACAACTAGGCCGCCTGACCACCGACGAGTGGAAGCGGCGCCCGCCCGCCGCGTCCTACCGGGCATTCGTGCTGGTCGGGCCTAGCATCTGCGCCATGACGGCCGGCCCGGACGACACCGCGGCGGAGGCCCCGACAGAGTCTCCGTCCGGGTCTCCGGCAGAGGGCCCGGCTGCGGCCCCGGCCGCTCCCGTGACCCCGGCGGTTGTCCCTCGGCACACCGGGCGGACGCTGCCCCCGCGGCCGCCTGCGCGCCCACCCATCGGCGAGGAGCCGAGCATCCTCGGGCTCTCACGCCACTCGCGCAGCCGGCTGGGCTCGCGGCTGTTCACGCTGTTCTTCGTGTTCGTCTTCGCGCTCATCGTCGTGCAGACGATCGCCGTGCTGCTGAACCCGTGACCGCCGACAACGACGTCGTGGTCGTAGAGAGCGCTCTCGAACAGCCCTAATGGGGCCGTCGTAGTCGACGCAACACCGTGAGCGCGGGCGCGGCCGTCTACCCTGGTCTGCGAGCAAGAGGCCCGGCCGAGGAGGTGACGAGCGATCAGCTCAGAGCCCTCACTCGCCCCGCCGACGTCCCATCGCGTGCGCAGCGTGCTGGCGATACCCGCGTTCCGCAGGCTGTGGCTCGTCACGTCCGTCGCCGGCATCTGCGACTGGATGAGCCTGCTCGCGCTCTCCGCCCTCGCCACCCAGCTCACCGACGGCTACCAGGCGCAGAGCTTCGCGCTAGGCGGGGTCGTCGCGACCAAGCTGCTGCCCGCGCTCGTGCTCGGGCCGCTCGCCGGCGCGCTGGCCGACAAGTTCGACCGGCGCCGGGTAATGGTCGTGTGCGACCTGCTCCGGTGCGGGCTGTTCGTCTCGATCATCGCCGTCGGCTCGCTGTGGTGGCTGTTCGTCGCGACGTTCCTGATCGAGATCTGCGCGCTGTTCTGGATCCCGGCGAAGGACGCGTCGGTGCCGAACCTGCTGCGCAGGCCCGACCAGGTCGAGACGGCGAACCAGCTCGCGCTCGTCATGACCTACGGCGTCGCGGTGATCACGGCGTCCGGCCTGTTCACGCTGCTGTCGAGCACCGAGCGGGTGTTCGGCTGGTCGAAGGCCGACACGGTGTTCCTCGCGCTGCTGTTCAGCGGCGTGGCCTACCTCGTGATCGCGCTGACGGTGCTTTTCCGGATCCCCGAGATCTCGGGGAAGAGCGCCGAACGCAGAGCGACGGCACCCGGCGTCGTCACGCTGATCCGCGACGGCGCGTCGTTCGTCGCGCGCACACCCCTGATCAGAGGGCTGGTCGTCGGCATCATCGGCGCGTTCGCGGCCGGCGGCACGGTGATCGGCTCGGCGACGCTCTACGCGAAGAGCCTCGGCGGCGGGAACGCGGCGTACGGGCTGCTGTTCGCCTCGGTGTTCGTCGGGCTCGCGTTCGGGATGGGCGCCGCGCCGCGCATGGCGCGCCGGCTGCCGCACAACCGGCTCTTCGGCGCCGCGATCGTGGCGGCGGGCGTCGCGCTGTTGCTGGTGGCGATCGCGCCGCACCTGTTCGTGGCGATCGCGGCCGTGATGCTCGTCGGCGGCTTCGCCGGCATCGCGTTCCTCACCGGGCTGACGATCATCGGTGCGCAGGTCGCCGACGAGATCCGCGGCCGGATCGTCGCCTTCGTGCAGTCGATCGTCCGGTTGACGCTGCTCGGCTCGATGGCGCTGGTGCCGCTGATCGTCGGGCTGGTGAGCGCGCGGCAGATCGACCTCTTCGGCTTCCCCTACGTCATCGACGGCACCCGGGTCGTGATGCTGGCCGGCGGGCTGCTCGCGGCGGGCGTCGGCATGCTCGCCTACCGCCAGATGGACGACCGGCGTACCGAACCGATGCTGCCCGACCTGCTCGCCGCCATCCGGCGCGGCGAGCCGCGGCACGGCACCGGCGTCCTCATCGCGATCGAGGGCGCGGCCGCTGCGGAGACGGCGGAGCAGGCGAACCGGCTGGCCGAACGGTTGCGCGCGGAGGGCCGCAGCGTCGTGCAGCCCGACAGCAGCGAACGCGACCGCGAGCGCTGGATGGCCGCCACCCACGCGGCGTCGCTCTCCGGTCCGCGCGCGAAGGCGCTCGCCGCCGCGGCCGTCCGCGCCGACCAGGTCGAGCGGGTGGTCCGGCCGGCACTCGACGCCGGCGCGATCGTGGTCGTCGAGCGGTACCTCGCCAGCCCCCTCGCCCAGCTCGGCGTCACGGCCGACCGCATCCAGGCCGTCGTCGACCCCGGCGACCTGGAGAGCCTGGCCGCCTGGGCGACCGGGCGGCTGCGCCCCGACGTCTCGGTGCTGCTCGACCGCGCGCCGGTCGAGGCGCCGTCGGGGCCGGAGCTGGCCGGCGAGGAGCACGCGCAGGTGCAGCGGCTGCTCACGCGGATGGCCGCGGCCGAGCCGCACCACTACGTCGTCGTTGATACCGACGGCACCGCCGATGAGGTCGCCGAACGCATCGCCGCAGGTCTTGCGCCCATGCTGCCCGCGGCCCCGGCGAAGGAGTCGGACCCGAGCGTGGAAGGAGCCAGGTGAGCGTCTGGGACGAGGTCGTCGGGCAGCCGTCGGCCGTCGCGGAGCTGAGCGCGGCCGCGGGCAGCCCGTCGGCGATGACGCACGCATGGCTCTTCACCGGCCCGCCCGGCTCCGGCCGGTCGGTGGCCGCGCGCGCGTTCGCCGCGGCTCTGCAGTGCCCCGACCAGGGCTGCGGGCACTGCGTCTCGTGCCACACCGTCATGTCGGGCACCCACGCCGACGTGCGCGAGATCGTCCCGGAGGGCTTGTCGATCTCGGTGAAGTCGATGCGGACGCTCGTGCAGTCGGCCGCGCGGCGCCCGGCGACGGGCCGGTTCCAGATCCTGATCATCCAGGACGCCGACCGGCTCGGTGAGCGCGCCGCCAACGCGCTGCTCAAGTTCATCGAGGAGCCGCCCGACCAGACGATCTTCCTGCTCTGCGCGCCGTCCGACCACCCGGAGGACCTGCCCGTCACGATCCGCTCGCGATGCCGTCCGGTCCCGCTGCGCACGCCCTCACCGGCCGCGATCGCCGACGTCCTGGTGCGCCGCGACGGCATCGAGGCCGACGCGGCGCAATGGGCCGCCTCCGTCGCCGCCGGGCACGTCGGGCGGGCCCGCCACCTCGCGCGCGACCCGCAGGCCCGCGCACACCGCGAGACGGTCCTCGGCCTGCCGCTGCGCCTGCGCAACATCGGCGACGCCTTCGCGTTCGCCGCCGACCTCGTCCGCACGGCGAAGGCCGAGGCGACCGAGCTGAGCGAGAGCCGCGACTCGGCCGAACGCGAGGAGCTCGCGGTCGCCATGGGTGCGGGCGGCGTCGGCAAGGGCGTCGCTGCGGCCGCGCGCGGGGCGAAGGCCGCCGAACGCGAGCTGGAGCGGCAGCAGAAGTCCCGCAACACCCGGACGCAGCGCGACGCGATCGACCGGGCACTCGTCGACCTCGCCGGCTTCTTCCGCGACACCCTCATCGCCAGCAGCGGCGCCGCCGTCGCCCTCACCAACCCCGACCGGGAGAGCGACATCCGCTCCGCCGCGACCGACTGGTCGGCCGAATCAGCTCTGCGCAGGCTGGAGGCGGTGCTCGCCTGCCGCACCGCACTCGACCAGAACGTCAAGCCGGACATCGCCGTCGAGGCGATGATGGTGGCGCTGCAGCGCGGTTAACCCCTCGACGGGGCAGATCACACGGTCGGTACACTGGGCGAGCACCACGCCGCCTTAGCTCAGTCGGTTAGAGCGACGCACTCGTAATGCGTAGGTCTGGGGTTCGACTCCCCAAGGCGGCTCACCTCTGACCAGGGACTTTCCCATCCGGGAAGGTCCCTGGTCGCATGAAGGGCTCAGTTCGGGGCTCAGTTGTTCCTCTTTATGCCGGCACCATCGACCCCTCCGGCTCGCCGTCGTCCGGGTCGTCCAGGATCCGCTGAAGGCGTTCGCGCCCGGACGGGTAGGACAGCACCCTGAAGATCCTGGTAAGACGTGTTGACGTAGGCAATCGCCCGTGTACCAGGAGCGTGACCCATTCGAGGTCACGCCACGCTGCACACCCGCTGACTGCCCGCCCAGGTCGGCAAATTCATTCGTTACCTCTGGCGTCATGGCGCGCCAGCAGGTATCCGGCGGGGGGCTTGCCTGGCGCCGGAGGAACGATTCGCAGGCGTCCGAGCTCGGCGAAGTCGTGCTCGCGCAGTCGGTCGGTGAGCGCGTCGAGGGTCCACAGATACGCCGGTGAGGCTCTGTGGTCGTACGGGACCCAACCGTTGGCGTCTGCGGTGTCGGTGATCTGCACACCGATCAGCAGGGGTCCGCCCGGCTCTACCACTCGGGCGAACTCGGTCAGGACGCGCGGAAGCAGGTCCGGCGGAGTGTGGATCAACGAGAAGTGAGCCAGGATGCCCGCGATCGACTCGTCCCCTGCGTCGAGATGGAGCATAGAACCGACCTCGTAGCGCAGGTCGGGACGATACCGGCGGGCGATCGCGACCATGGCCGGTGACAGATCGATCCCGTAAGCCCGGATGCCGGCACGATCCAGGTGATCGGTCCACTGTCCGGGACCGCAACCCGCATCGACCACAGCACCCACCGACCCACCGGCGCGGACGAGGTCGGCGAAGGCGTTGATCATCGCTGCTGACAGCGCATCGGTGACTTCGTCGCCCCGTCGCACCATATCGTCGTACAACTCGGCGACCTCGTCGTAGTCTCGGCGGGTCCGATCTAACGCTTCGTTCTCACTCACCCGCCGGACACTAGGGGAACAGGTCGGGCGTAGGAGTGTCGGACACTCCAACCGCGAAGGCGACGCGATCGATCCGTCCGCCCAGGACGGTGGGCACCACCTTTACCACCGCCCTGACCAAGCTGTCGACGACGGCCGCAGCGCTGGCACATCCACTCCACTCCCGGGCCGCACGCCACGCCGCACAACCGCTGGCCAGCCCGCTCACCAGGTTGGCAAAGGCTCAGTGTCCGCCTGAGCGAGGGCTCATCAGGGGCTCAGTTCGGGCGCGTTCGCGTCCTCCCAAGGGATTTTCGGGAGGACGATGACCAGCGCTCGCGTCACACGCGGACGTCGGCGAACGCTGCCGCTAGGGCTTCGTAATGCGTAGGTCTGGGGTTCGACTCCCCAAGGCGGCTCCACTCCCACCAGCGATTTCCGATGCAGCGACGCAGTCTCGGGCCGCGTCCGTCTCAGTTCCCCGTCTCATTTCTCCCGCTTGGGTTCCTGCGGAGGCGGCCACGCAGGCACTGCGGCAGAGCCGTCGTCATCATCGAATCAGTGACTCAATGCGACGACAGCAGGCGACCGCGGCGTATCGATCCGGCCGCGGTGGGATCGCGATAACCGGCGGGAACACCCTCTACCGGACCTGCTTGTCAACGCTCGCCGACTCATACGCCGGCAGCGCCGGCAGCGTGATCCGATGGCTGCGGATGCACGAGCTCCGTGATCAAGGCGTTGACGCGGTCAGCGATGTCGTCACGGATGTGACGCATGCGCTCGATGCCCTCGATGCCGCGCTCGGACGGCTCGTCGGTGTCCCAGGTACGCAGCTCGACGCCGTCGGGCACGTCGACGTGGGCTTCGCGGCCGAGGGTGATGACGAGGTCGACGCGGGCGAGCAGGGCAGGGTCGATGGGCTTCGGGGTCTCGCCGGACATGTCGGCGCCGACCTCGGTGAGTGACTCGGCGGACAAGGCGTTGATCGAGGTTCCGGGGTTGGTGCCGGCGGAGTGGGCCTCGACGCGGTCGCCGGCGAGGTGGCGCATGAGGCCGGCGGCCATCTGGGACTTGCCGCCGTTGCGCACGCAGACGAACAGCACGCTGGGGATGTCGGACACGGTGTGGGTTCCTCGATGGCTGGTCAGTGGGTTGCGGGGGCGAGTTCGTCGACGAGTGCGCGGACGCGGCGTTCGACCTCATCGCGGATGGGGCGGACCGCGGCGACGTCGAGGCCGTTGGGGTCGTCGAGGACCCATTCCTCGTAGCGGCGGCCGGGGAACACGGGGCAGGCGTCGCCGCAGCCCATGGTGATGACGACATCGGCGGCGCGGACGATCTCGTCGGTCCAGGGCTTGGGGTACTCGCCGCTGATGTCGATGCCGCGCTCGGCCATGGCCGCGACGGCTGCGGGGTTGACCGCGGTGCCGGGTTCGGAGCCGCCGGACCAGGCGATCGCGCGGCCGGCGGCGATGTGGTTGAAGAACCCGAGAGCCATCTGCGAGCGGCCGGCGTTGTGGGTGCACAGGAACAGCACGACCGGGGTCCCGTCGCCGGCCTTGCCTTCGACCTTGGCCAGTGCGCGCAGGCGTTGGCGGGCGAACCGCTCGGCCAGCAGGGGCAGGAAGTTGAGCACGGCGGCGCGGCCTGCGAACTCGTCGTAGGAGCTGTGCAGGAACCGTTCGATGGTCTCGGCGCCGAAGATGCCGTCGAACTCGCGGGCGAGGTTGGCGGCAGCAGTCTTGAGCGCGAGGCGTTGGTCGATGGGCAGGGTGCTGCGCTGCCAGGGATCGGTCATAGCGGGCCGTCCTTCCGAGCCGGGGACGAGGAAGCGGTAGAGGCGGGCGTCGCGAACCAGCGCCGCCGCGCGGCGAGCGAGACGTAGACCAGGGCGACGAGGACTGGGACCTCGATCAGGGGTCCGACGACGCCGGCGAGTGCTTGGCCGGAGGTGACGCCGAAGGTGGCGATGGCGACCGCGATGGCGAGTTCGAAGTTGTTGCCCGCCGCGGTGAACGCGAGCGTGGCCGAGCGTTCGTAGCCCAGCCCGACCGCGCGGGCCAGGGCGAGGGAGCCGAACCACATCAGCGCGAAGTAGGCCAGCAGCGGCACCGCGATACGGACGACGTCCAGCGGCTGGGAGGTGATGGCGTCACCCTGCAGAGCGAACAGCACGACGATGGTGAACAGCAGCCCGTAGAGAGCGAACGGCCCGATCCGCGGAATGAACGTATCCTCGTACCACCGCCGGCCCTTGGCCTGCTCCCCGAACCGGCGGGTGAGGTAGCCCGCGACGAGCGGGATGCCCAGGAAGATCAGCACCGACTTCGCGATCTGCCACGCGGACACGTCGAGGTCGGCTTGCGGAAGACCGAGCCAGCCCGGCAGCACGGACAGGTAGAACCAGCCCAGCGCGGCAAACGCGACCACCTGGAAGACGGAGTTGATCGCGACGAGCACGGCGGCGGCTTCACGGTCACCGCACGCGAGGTCGTTCCAGATGATGACCATCGCGATGCAGCGGGCCAGCCCGACGATGATCAGCCCGGTCCGGTACTCGGGCAGGTCGGGCAGTAGCAGCCAGGCCAGCGCGAACATCAGTGCCGGCCCGATGATCCAGTTCAGCACCAGCGAGCTGATCAGCAGCCGGCGGTCGCCGGTGACGGTGTCGAGGCGGTCGTAACGGACCTTCGCCAGCACCGGATACATCATGATCAGCAGACCGAGCGCGATCGGCAGCGAGACACCGTCGATCGCGATCGCGTCCAGCGCAGCACCCAGGCCGGGGATCAACCGCCCGGCGCCGAGCCCGACGGCCATCGCGGCGAGGATCCAGACCGGCAGGAACCGATCCAGCGTGGACAGCTGCCGCACGACCGCAGCATCGGGTGCGACCTCAGGGGTGGCGCTCACGACGTGGCTCCGGCCGCGACCGGCGCGCAGCAACCGCTCGCCACGCTGCTGTGCGACCGGCGGGTTGTGGGGTCGTCGCTCGGGGCGAGGACGTCGGCGAGCAGCGCGATCCGGTGTGGCACGACCTGGTAGTAGACCCAGGTGGCCCGGCGCTGGCTGGTGACCAGTCCGGCCTCGCGCAGCACCTTGAGGTGGTGGCTGATCGTGGGCTGCGACAGCTCGAACGCACCGGTCAGATCACACACGCACGCCTCGCCGCCCTCGTGCGCGGCGATCAGCGACAACAGACGCAACCGGACCGGGTCGCCGAGCGCCTTGAACGCCGTCGCCAACTCACTTGCCTCGTACGCGGTGAGGGGCTCGTGGGTCTGGACCGACGAACACAGGACCGGAAGCTGAATCGACACACGTCTATGTTGATAGGTGTCGATTCAGCTCGCAAGTGCACACCGGGTGAACACCACCACGTAGCGGGTGACGATCAGGTCTCGGCGCGGGTCGCGCGCACGATCGCGGACGCGGCGTGGTCGTGGACGCGGTGGGTCTCGTTGATGTCGATGTCGACGAACCCGGCCTCAGCCAGCGCGGTCTCGAAGTCGGTGCGGGTCAGGGCGCCGGCGACGCATCCGGACCAGGCATCGGGGTCCGAGCGCACGGACGGGTCGAGGTTGGGGTCGGCGATCACGTCGGAGACGGCGAACCGGCCTCCGGGGCGCAGCACGCGTGCGGCTTCGCGGAGCACGACGGGCTTGTCGGCGGCGAGGTTGATCACGCAGTTGGAGATGACGACATCGACGCTGGCGTCGGGCAGCGGGATCTGTTCGAGGTAGCCCTGCAGGAACTCGACGTTGTCCACCCCGGCGGTCTCGGCGTTGGCGCGGGCGAGCTGGAGCATCTCCGGAGTCATGTCCAAGCCGTAGACGCGCCCGCCCGGTGCGACCCGGCGGGCGGAGATCAGGACGTCGGCGCCGGCGCCGGACCCGAGGTCGAGCACGGTCTCGCCGGGCTTGAGATCCGCGACCGCGGTCGGCACACCGCACCCCAGGGAGGCCTCGACCGCTGTCGCGGGTGCGCCCTGGGCTTCGGTCGGGTCGTAGAGCTGAGCCCCGAACGATTCCTCGGTTGCCGCCGGCCCGCAGCAGCTCGTCGAGCACGACGATCCTGCCGGCTCTGTTGCGGCGTCGGTGGCCGGGCCGCAGCACGACGATGGTGCTGTGGCCGTGGCTGCCTCGCTCTGGCGGGCGGCGATGCGGGTGGCGATGCGGGTGGCGGAGGCTGCGTAGCGGGCGCGGACGTTGTCGCGGATCTGGTCGGTGGGCCAGGGCTCGGACATGAGGTTCCTCTCGTGGATGGGTTCAGTCGTGCTGGTGATCGCCCCCGACGGGCCGGGACGGACGAGCGGTGGGCGAGCCGGCTGGTGCAGGCGGGACCGTTGCGGCGGCGAGCACGGCGGCGATGCCGGCCAGGACGGCGAGGACGACGAAGACCGTCGGGTATCCGCCGAGGAGCTCGGCCAGGGCGGCGCCGGCCCAGGGAGCCAGGGCGGTGGCGACCATGGCTGGTGCGGTGAGCAGCCCGTTGAGCCGTCCGTAGTGGGTGGCGCCCCAGCGGTCGCTGATCGCGGTCGCCTGCAGCAGCGTGAACACCCCCCGCGCCGAACCGGCGAGCATCGCCGCCGCGATCAGCAGCGCGGTCGGGCCCGGCAGGATCGCGAGCAGCAAGGTCGCGGCTGCGGAGGCGGCGATGATGGCCACGCTGCGGGCGCGGACCGACAAGGCCCCTGACAGGCGTCCGTAGCCGAGCCGGCCCAGGACCTGCCCGAGGCCGCCCAGGCCCAGCGCCCACGCCGCCTGTGTCGTGGACAGGCCGCGCTCGATCAGCAGTGGGACCTGGTTGACCACGACCGCGAACGCGGCGAACGTCGCCAGCGCAACAGCCACGACCAGGACCCGGAACGTGCGGCTGCGCACGACGTCGGCCGGGGCGTGGTCGACCGTCCCGGCGACGCGCTCGGGTGCGGGCCAGGGGCCGCGCAGCCCGAACAGGTGGGCGGGAATCGTCACCGCGGCCAGCACCCCGGCCAGGGTGAGGTAGGTGTCGCGCCACCCGAACGGGCCCAACAGCGCCGCGGTCAGCGGCGCGAACACGGTGCTAGCCAGCCCGGCCAGCAGCGTCACCGCGGTCAACGCGGTCACCCGGCGCGGCCCCCACCAGCGCGTCAACGCCGCGAACGCCGGCGCGTAGAGGGTGCCGGCCATGGCAACACCGGCCAGCACCCAGGCCGCGAAGAACACCGGCAGCGACGGGGCGAGTGCGATCCCGACGACGGCCGGTACGGCGAGGATCGATCCGGTGGTCATGACCCGTCGCGGTCCGAAGCGGTCGATCCAGCGCCCGGCCGGGATCCCGACCAGTGCCGAGACGACCAACCCGGTCGAGAACGCCGCGGTCAGGACCGACACCGACCAGCCGGTGTCGCGCGCGATCGTGGGCGCCAGCACCGGGAAGGCGTAGTAGAGCACTCCCCAGCTGACGATCTCGGTCACGCACAGCACGACAAGCACCCGGCGCAGACCGAACTCGCTCAGCCCACCCACGGTGTGGTCCTCGGCCTCTGATCGCGGCACGGCTTCCTCTCGGACGTGGACCTGCGACGGTCAGGGACGGGCAGGCGCGCCGACCCCGATGCCGACCAGCTCCGCGGCCCCCGGTTCTGGAGCACCGCAGCATCCGCCGGCGTCGGTCGTTGCGGCCTCGTCGAACACGCCGGCGCCGCCACACACTCCGGTCTCCGGCAGCACGAGCTCGACCCGGTCGGCGGCCTCCTGGTCCCCGGCCAGCGCCGCGGCGACCGAACGGACCTGCTCGTAGCCGGTCATGGCCAGGAACGTCGGCGCGCGGCCGTAGGACTTCATCCCGGCCAGGAACACGCCCGGCTCGGGCTGGGCCAGCTCGCGGGCGCCGTGCGGGTAGACCGTGCCGCACGAGTGCACGTTCGGGTCGATCAACGGGGCCAACTCCCGGGCGGCCTGCAAGGTCGGGTCGAGGTCGAGGCGCACCTCCGAGAGCCACGACAGGTCCGGGCGGAATCCGGTCAGTACGACCACCTCGTCGACCGGGTCGAGCCGGCGCCCGTCCAGTGACTCCAGTACCAGCTGCTCCCCGGCTCGCTGGACGGCGGTCGTGCGGAATCCCGTCACTGTGGTGATGTGGCCGGCCTCGACCGCTGCGGCTGCGCGCAGCCCGAGCGCGCCGCGGGCCGGGAGCTGGTCGGCGTCGCCGCCGCCGAAGGTGTCGCCCACCTGGCCGCGGCGCAGCAGCCAGTCCACGTGCGCGCCCGGCTCGTCCCGGGCGAGATCGGCGAACGCGACCAGCGCGGTCAGCGCCGAGTGACCGCTACCCGCGACCGTGATCCGCTTGCCCGCGTATCGGGCCCGCACGACCGGGTCGGCGAGGTTCGGGACCTGGTAGGCGATCCGGTCGGCTGCGGCCTTCTCCCCGATCGCGGGCAGTCCGTCCCCGCCGAGCGGGTTGGGGGTCGACCATGTTCCCGAGGCGTCGATCAGCCCGCGGGCCAGGATCCGCTCCTCGCCGTCTGCGGTCTCGACATGCACCGACAGCGGTTCGGTGTCGCGGCCGGCGTCGACGATCCGGTCACGCCCGCGACGCGCCACCCCGACCACCCTCGATCTGTAGTGGACCCGATCACCCAACACATCGGCCAGCGGCTGCAGGTATCGCTCTGCCCACTCCGCGCCGGTTGCGTACGTGTCGGGGTCGGGGTGTCGCCATCCGGTCGGGGCAAGCAGCTTCTCCGCGACCGGGTCGACGACCTCGGCCCACCGGGAGAACAGCCGCACGCTGTGCCACTCCCGAACATTCGCCCCGGCCGCCGCCCCGGCCTCCAGCACCACCGGCTCGATCCCCCGCTCCAGCAAATGGGCCGCCGCGGCCAGCCCGACCGGCCCCGCTCCGACCACGACGACCGGCAGGCTCGACTCGTCCATCACGCTCTCCTCACTCCAACGTCATTCATCGACGCTCATCGATTCAATGGCCAGGACTCTATCGACGGCGGTCGATTGACGCAACCATCGATGTGAGTCGATACTCTGTCCTCATGAGCACCAGCCTGCCGCTGACGGACATCTCCGGGCCGCCGACGCAGCTCCCAGCTCAGGAAGCGGCGACCTACGCCGAGTGGTTCGCCTGCCTCGCCGAACCGACCCGGGTTCGCATGCTGCACGCGGTCGCCGTCGCCGGCCACCAGATCAGCGTCGGAGAACTGACTGTGCAGCTGGGCATCAGCCAGTCCACCTGCTCGCATCACCTGCGCAAGCTCGCCGACGTGGGGTTCGTGCACCTGCGCAAGGAGGGCACGACCACACTCGTGTCGGTCAACCCGGCCTGCTGCACCGGCCTGCCGCACGCCGCCGACGCGGTGATGGGCATGCTCGGGCCGCGGCCGTGCTGCCCCACCGACCTGCCCGTCGACGTCACCGTCCGCCAGATGCAGGTCGGTGACTGGGCCGATGTTCGGCGCATCTACGCCGAAGGCATCGCCACCGGCGACGCCACCTTCGAGACCGAGGTCCCCGAGCGGCGCGAGCTGGACCGCAAATGGCTGCCTGATCACCGCTGGGTCGCCGAACTCGACGGCACGGTCGTCGGCTGGACCGCGCTCAGCCCGATCTCGACCCGGCCCGTCTACGCCGGCGTCGCCGAGACCTCGATCTACGTCGCCGACGGTGTCCGCGGCCGCGGCATCGGCAAAGCCCTGATCCACAAGCAGGTCACCGCCGCCGACGACGCCGGCCTCTGGACCCTGCAGACCGCGATCTTCCCCGAGAACCGCGCCTCGATCGCGCTGCACCAGTCCGCCGGCTACCGCACCCTCGGCCTGCGCGAACGCATCGGCCAACACCACGGCGTCTGGCGCGACACCGTCTTCCTCGAACGCCGACGCGCCACCGACTGACCCCCACCGGGCATCGCCCGGCCCCGCAGACCCACTACCGGAACCGGCCGCCATGTGCGGACCGGTCATTCACCCTGCCCGCGTTCCTCCGACGGAGGACCGTCTCTTCGAGGTGCCCATGTCCCACCACGACGCGATCGTCATCGGCGCCGGCCAGTCCGGCCTCGCCGCCGCACACGCCCTGCGCGCCGCCAGGCTCTCCCCGCTCGTCCTGGAAGCCGGCCCCGAACCCACCGGGTCCTGGCCGCACTACTACGACAGCCTCACCCTGTTCTCCCCCGCCCGATACAGCGAACTGCCCGGCATGGCCTTCCCCGGCGACCCGAACCGCTACCCACACCGCGACGAGGTCATCGACTACCTGCGCCGCTACGCCGACCGCCTCGACACCGACATCCAGACCGGGCAACGCGTCCGCGCCGTCACCCGCGTCGCCGGCCTCTTCACCGTCGACACCGACGAGCAGAGGTTCACCGCGCCGATCGTCATCGCGGCGACCGGCGGCTTCGGCAACCCCTACCGGCCCACACTGCCCGGCCTCGACCAGTTCACCGGCCATGTCCTGCACGTCAGCCAGTACCGCAACCCCGACCGCTACGCCGACCAACGTGTCGTCGTAGTTGGAGCCGGGAACTCCGCCGCCCAGGTCGGGGTCGAGCTCGCCGGCCACGCACACGTCACCCTCGGCACCCGGGCCCCGATCAAGTACGCGCCGCAGACGATCCTCGGCCGCGACATGCACTGGTGGGCCACCACCCTGGGATTCGATCACCTGCCCATCGGTCCCTACCTGCGCACCAAGCCCAGTGTCCCCGTCATCGACGACGGCACCTACCGCCACACCATCGACGCCGGCCGCCCCGCCCGTTCGCCACTCTTCACCACCATCGACGGCAACCAGGTCACCTGGCCCGACGGGCGCACCGAGCACGTCGACACGATCCTGCTCGCCACCGGATACCGCCCCGACCTGCCCTACCTCGCCGGCCTCGGCGCCCTCGACGCCACCGGGGCACCCCGGCAGATCCGCGGACTGTCTCGCACTCACCCCGGCCTCGCCTACGTCGGGCTGGAATGGCAACGCAGCCTCGCCTCCGCAACCCTCCGCGGAGTCGGACGTGACGCGAACTACCTCGTCGAGCGACTCCTCCGCACACCCGCCAGCGTTCCGACCATCCGATGCTGCGAGGTCGCGAGAACCTGACGCCCACCGCCTGCCCGGCGGCCATCTGAGCGCGTAGCGGACCAAGGTTGTCCGCAGCCGTTGACCGAGCCGTTTCGACCGTCGCAGAACGCCGACCGCAATCGATCCATTCCGGACGTTCGAATCGGGCCGTTCTGCGACGGCCAGGCCTCGGCAGGCCTGCTCGATGCGCTCGGGCGCACCCGGAGCAGGCGGACCCAACGATTGCCGTGGCGGAGCATCCTCTGCGACCCTTCGCCGCATGCCGCGACCTTTCGTGACCGCCGCGGGCGCGACGCTGGTTGCGGCCGGCGCCGGCAACGCCCTGATCAGTAAGGACGACCTCAACTGGCTTTACGGGTTGCGGCAGCCGCGCATGCAGCTGCCGCTCCCAGGTTTCGCGGCCGTGGGCGTGGTGTACTACGCACTGCTGGGATGTGTGCTGTACCGGGCGGTCGATCGGCGCGACAGCGTCGCGACCCGGCTGGCCCTCGTGGTCCTCGTTCTCAACGAGGTGTGGAACGTCGGGTTCTTCGGCCGGCGTAGCGTGCGGACCGGCTTCTTCGGCATCCTCGTCTTCCTGGTGCCTCTGGCCGCGCTGCAGATCGCCGTGGCGAAGGACCGACGCTCCAGCGTGCTGCTGGCGCCCTACACGGCCTGGGTGATCTGCTACGACGTGCCCTGGACGCTTCAGCTGTGGCGGCTCAACCCAGATCGTCCTCAGGCGTGCGCCGCACACCATCGGGAGTAGACCGGCTCCATAGATCCTTTGCAGGGCGAACGTCACGGGCGTCGAGGGCGATCTTCGGCCAGAGCTTGAATGCTGTGTTGCGCAGCGCGGTCCCGGTCTGGGTGGCAGGTACGAGCAGATGGGCGGCCAGGGTCGCGCCGCGGCGGCGGTGACGATGTTGCGCACGGTCGGTCTGGTCGAGCAGGTTCCGGTGCCGGGCAGCCGACGGGATCACTTCTCGATGCGCCCGGATGCGTGGGTACGGTTGATGAGCGGCCAGAACGCCATGATCGAGGTAATGCAGGAAATCGGCTCGGCCGGCGTGGCGGCCGTCGAGGCGAATGGTCCCGCGCAGGGCAGGCTGAACGCGATGCGTGACTTCTACGGGTTCATGCAGGCCGAGTTGCCGGCCCTGATCGATCGATGGCGCGCCCAGTACTCGGGCCACCTCTGATGTTGCGGGCGTAAGCCCACGTTGTGGGCCAGGTGTCATCGCGAACCGAGTTGATACGGAGCAACGCTCCGCCGAGATGGACCACAGGGCCCTTTGATCATGCTCGGACGGCGCTGAGGTTCATCTCGGCGCTGGCCGCGGCGGGGATCGGCTCCCGCGCTCAGCCTTCGGCGCTCGGGGTGGTGTCGGCGGCGGCGGCGATGCGCCGCGCGATCTCGGCGATGCAGGCGTCGACCGCCGTCATGTAGAAGACGCGGTCCTCATCGTCCGCCCCGAGCTCCTCCGCGAGCTCGTGTGCGATCGGGTACTGATCGCGGGGCAGCGACTGGTAGACCGCCGGCCAGATCGCGGACTGGTTGGCGCGCCCTTCATCGTCGAGCGACGCACGAGCCGCGAACTCACCGGAGACGCTGAGCATGACCACCACGAAGGTCTGGTAAAGGGTGACCGTGTCGGTGCGTGAGAGACCCTCCCGGTACAGGGTCGCGAGAATCAACTCGGCGCCCTCGAGCTCGCTGGCGCCACCGCTCGTGCGTGAGAACGTCAGGGCGTGCGCAGCGGGGTGCTCCATGGCGACGTCCCAGACGGCGTCCGCCAGCGACCGCAGCACCTGGTCCCACGACGGGTCGGCCGGCATGGCCGCCCGTGCCCGGTCCAACGCCAGGTGGCGCATCCGCTCGCCGAGCGCCAGGATCAGGTCGTCCTTGTTGCGGAAGTGGCGGTAGTACGCGGTGGGATCGACACCGAGCTCCTCGCCGATTCGCCTGGTGGACAGGGCGGAGGCGCCCTCGGAGTTGGCGAGCTCGAAGACCACGTCGACGATGCGCTCGCGGGCGAGGACCGGACGTCGACCGCGGCGTGCCCCGTTGGTCTTCGGGGGCGAGGAGGTAGCCGTGTCCGAGGCAACCCGGCGTCGATCTGCGTTCGCGGTCATTGCCTGCTTTCCGGACTCTGCGAATTCGGCCGCTCTGTCAGAGCGGGACATCGCTGGTGTGGGATGGCCTCAGCGTATCGGCGGGTCCCGCGTCGTCCCTAGGGTCTGTCCTGCGGGCCCCGCCGGACTTGCTACTTCAGTCTCAGGCCGGCGAACGTGCCGTAGAGGGCGGCGACGGGCGGGAACTCGACCGATGTCGAACTCGCGTATGTGGTGTCGAGGATGAACAGCGGTATCCAGGCGTGGTGCTGGCCGAGGATCAAGTCCTGCAGGTCCTTGAACAGCGCGATTCGCGTCGCCGGGTCGGCCTCGCCCCGGGCTCGATCGGCCAGCGTCTTCGCCTCCGGCCAGCTGCCGAGCGGGGAGAAGAGTGTGCCGGGCGAGAAGAAGCCTTGGAACAGGATGTCGGGAGCAGGCCAGGGAAGGAGGTTCTGACCCAGCGCGATGCCCTTCTCCTTGCCGGACGCCCACGCGTCGAAGTACTGCCCGGAGTTCTCGAACGAGCGGACCTGCGGTTTCAGGCCGATCGACTCGAGCTGTGTCGCGATGGCCTGCGCCAGCAGGGAACCCTGGGGGATGTCTTGAGCGGTGAAAAGGGTGAACGGTGTCTGTGCGGCGCTGCCCGCCTCGCGCATGAGCGCCTTGGCCCGCGTGACGTCCGGGTCGATGGGCCTCTGCAGTTGCGCGCCGGCGCCGTCGAGCATGCTGGGGTAGACGAGTCCGTTGTAGGGGTGCGCGTCCCCGTTGAGGATCCCGGTGATCAGTGCCTTGCGATCGATCGCCAGCGACGCCGCCTCGGCCACCCGCGGATCGTCGAACGGCGGCTGGGCCACGTTGAGCTGGAGGTAGTCGCTGGTCGAGCTCGGAGATGACGTCAGCTTGAGCTTCGTATCACCTTCGACACGGCCCTCCTGCCCCGTGGGGATCGGGAGGACGACCTGCGCGTCGCCCGAGAGCAGTGTGCCCACCCGGGTCGCGGCATCCGCGACGGTGTTGACCGTCACCTTCTCGATCGTCGGCTTGCCGTTCCAGTAGGTGTCGTTCGCTGTCAGGGACACCGATGTATCGCCCTGGAACATGCTGACCTCGTACGGTCCGGTGCCGACCGGCTTGGTGCCGAACGCATTGAAGCCGACCTCTTCGGTGTATTTCGGCGGGTAGACGTAGAGCCAGTTCATCTGGTCCGGCAGGACGGCGTCCGCGGCTTTGGTGTTCGAGACCTCGAACGTCAGCTCGTCGACCACCGTGATCGTGTAGTCGGCGAGGATGGGCCCGGTCTGCAGGCTCTCCTTCTTCGCCAGCTCCAGGCTGTACTCGAACGCCCCGGCCGTCAGCGCCTCACCGTTGGAGAAGGTGACGTTCGGTCGAACGTCGAAGCTCCACGTGTCACCGTCGACCTGCTTCCACGACGTGGCGAGCATCGGCACGGTGACGACGGCCCCATCACTGTTGATCGTGGTGGTGACGGCGGTCTCGAGGAAGTTGAGGTCCAGTTGGGACCCGGACGCATCGAGTCCCGGGTTGAGGCTGGACGGGACGTGGTCGGTGCTGACCACGATCGAACCGGCGGCACCGGGATCGGCGCCCTCGAAGCCACAGGATGCTGACGCCAGTACGACGGCGAAGGACAGCGCGGGCAGCGTCATGCGACGGAACGGACGGTGCGGCTTCATGAGATCGCCTCGGAGCTGGGAGCGTCGTCGGTGCTGGTAGGAGCGGGCAGGCGGGCCCAGGCCGCGAGCACGAGGGGCGCGAACGTCCAGCGCTCGGGGTCGATCGACTCGGGGTGGGCGGCGGCGCGCATCCGCTCGACCTCGTCGTCGCCCAGCGCCGCGCGGACCGGATCGCTGATGCCGGTGCCGGTCGCGGCTGCGGAGACCGGCTTGGTCAGCAGCAGGTTCCCGGGCGGCAGCGCCGCGCAGTCCGCGTGCAGTTCGGGAACCATGGCGCGGGTCAGGAAGATCCCGGGGATGCGGTCCATCGTGAAGTCGACGTCCCCACGTTCCTGCGCGTGGCTCTGTATGGCGCCGCTGAGCAGCTCCAGCGCTGGAGCGGGAGGGGCGTAGTGCCAGTTCCGGTAGTCGTACTCGACCACCACGAGCGTGCCCCCGGGGCGGGTCACCGCGAGCGCACGGTCGATGAAGTCGTCCCACTCCCGGATCGGCCGCCCGTAGAGGGCCCGGAAGCTGACCACGACGTCGTAGAGCCGACCGTCGAAAGCAGTAGCAGGGTGCACGAACCGGACGTTGGTCAACCCGGCGTCCGCCACCACCCTGGCGGTTGCCGCGGACATCCAGACCAGCTCCTCCTCCTCCTCCTCCTCCTCCTCCTCCTCGGGCGTGCCCGAGGAATCTCCCGTGACGGTCACCCGGCCGGCCGGCCCGACGGCCGCCGCGAGCGGCGCCAGCCACGCACCTCCCTGGATGCCGAGGTGCAGCACGGTCCCGTCGACCGGGACATCGACCTGGGCGAGGACCGCGGCGCTGGTGTCCATGCGTCGCTCGAGGTCCGCCAGGCCCTCGAACTCGTGGAGGTCCTCCGGGCCGGCGAACACCGGCGGACCCGATGTGTCTTCAGGCATCGCTCGTCTCCGTTCTCGAAGGGTGGGTCCGGTACTTGGTGCGGGTGCGCTTGTGTCGCGTCCCTGCAGGGGTCTGCGCTGCCGAGGTCCGTGGGTCGAGCTGCTCATCGATCCAGTTCCCGATCACACCGACCGCGGCGAGGAGCAGCGTCAGGACTGCGGCCGGAAGGATCAGCAGCCAGGAATGTCCCGCGGTCAGCGCTGTCTGGCCCGCGTTCAGCAGCGAGCCGAGCGTGGCCGTCGGCGGTGGGATGCCGAGCCCGAGGTACCCGAGGGCCGCCTCTGCCACGAGAGTGGTGGCGAAGGTCAGCACGGTCAGCGAGAGGATGAGGCTCGCGAGGTTCGGTACCACGTGGCGCACGATGATCCGGGAGCGCGGCACGCCGGTCGCCGTGAGCGCCTGGACGAACTCGCTGCCGCGCAGGGCGACCACGACGGGCTGGAGGATGCGGGCGAAGTACAACCAGGCCGCCACCGCGAGGATGACCGAGGTCCCGAGGACGTCCGGGCGGGTCAGGGCCGCCAGCAGGATGATCAGGACCAGCCCGGGGATCGTGAACTGGATGTCGATCACCCGCATGATCACCTGCTCGAGCCAGCCACCGCGCCAGCCCGCCACGATGCCGAGGGTCACCCCCAGCGCCGCGGCCAGGGCGGTGGCCAGGAGGCCGACCTCGAAGGAGATGCGCAGTCCGGTCGCCACGCGGGCCAGGAGATCGCGGCCGAGCTCGTCCGTTCCGAGCAGGTGCGCGGACGACCCCCCGGCGGCCCATATCGGCGGGGCGTAGTTGTGCTCGAGGTCCTGGCTGTTGGGATCGTCCAGGAACACCGGCCCGAGCAGCGCCACCAGCCCGAGCAGGATGCAGCCGGCGAAGCCCGCACACACGGTGACTCCGGCATCACGGAGGTGAGGGCGGCCGCTTCGGTGGCCGCGGGCGGGCTTGCTGCTGTCAGCCATGGCGCAACCTCGGGTCGACGATGCGATAAGCGATGTCCACCAGGAGGTTCACCACGGCAACGAGGAGTGCGAGCAGCACCACCATCGCGGTGACCAGTGGCACATCTTGCGCCGTCAGCGCGTTGGCCAGCAGATTGCCCAGGCCGGGCAGGGCGAAGATCTGCTCGGCGATGACGACGCCGGCGAAGATGTACACGACGTTGAACCCGAGCACGGTGATGATGGGTAGCAGTGCCACCCGCAGCACGTGTCGCACGGCGATCCGCCACTTGGACAGCCCCTTCGAGCGGGCGAAGGTGACGTGCTCGCTGTGCACCGTGTGGATGATGCTGGCGCGCAGGATCAGCGCGATTTCCGCGACCGGGTAGAACGCAAGTGTGATCACGGGAAGGACGACGCTGGCGGCGCTCGTGTAGCCCGAGACCGGGAGCACCCGCCACGTGACGCCGAAGAGCAACACCAGGAGCGGGCCGACGACGAACGTCGGAACGGCCTGAGCCGTGATGATGTAGGCGTTGATCGCGACGCCGAGAGGTCGACCGTTGTGGTAGCCGGCGATCATCCCCAACCCGATGCCGGCGGCCACGATGACCACCAGTGTCGTCCCGGCCAGGGTCAGCGTCGGTCCCACCCGGCTGCCGATGGCCTCCCACGGCGAGATGCCGAACTGCAGGGAGTCCGGGAAGTTTCCCGTGATCAGCTGGTGCAGGAAGCCCACGTACTGCGACCACAAGGACTGGTCGTATCCCAGGAGGGCCCGGATTTCGGCCACCTTCTCCGGGGTGCCGAACTTGCCGGCGAGCTGGACCGCCGGGTCCCACGTCAGGTGGGTTACCAGGAAGACGATCGTGCAGGCACCCCAGGCGGCGAAGAGGGCCAGCAGGACCCGTTGGAGCCAGAATCGGGCCGACCCGGCCGGGGCGCGGCGGCGGG
Organism: Pseudonocardia sp. TRM90224; assembly: GCF_021245725.1. GTDB lineage: Bacteria > Actinomycetota > Actinomycetes > Mycobacteriales > Pseudonocardiaceae > Pseudonocardia. Next base: position 471,843 of record NZ_JAJGSX010000003.1, read on the forward strand.
CGAGCCGCGTCGGCAGTTCCGGGGTCGGCGTTGCAGCCGGCACCTCGACCTCCGGGCGCGGTGGTCCTGCCCGGTCGGTGAGCGGGGCGGCCGCCAGGAGTTGGCGCGTGTACGGGTGCTGTGGGGCGTCGAAGACCGTGCGGACAGAGCCTTCTTCGATGAGCTCTCCGTCCCGCATCACCGCGACCCGGTGGGCGAGGTGCTCGACGACGGTCAGGTCGTGGGTGACGAAGAGGTAGGCGAGGCCGAGCCTCGACTGCAGTTCGACCAGCAGGTTGAGGATCTGTGCCTGCACCGAGACGTCGAGCGATGAGGTCGGCTCGTCGAGGACCAGCATGCGCGGTCGCGTTGCCAGCGCCCGTGCGATGGCCACGCGCTGTGCCTGACCGCCCGACAGCTCGTGCGGAAAGCGGGTGAGCAGCTCGGCATCCAGCCCGACCGAGCTCAGGAGCGTCGCTGCATCAGTGGCCTCTCCATCGCTCGGATGCGCCGCGATCGCCTCACGCAGGACCTCGTTGACGGTGTTGCGCGGGTCGAAGCTCGCAACCGGGTCCTGGAAGATCATCTGTGCGTTCACGCGCCAGCCGCGCAGCGCCTCGGGACCCAGGGAGCGCAGGTCGAGGGAGCCGTCCCAGCGCACTTCGCCGCTCGTGGGCTCGACCAGTCGTAGAACTGCTCGGCCCAGTGTCGTCTTGCCGCTGCCGCTCTCCCCGACGATCGCGAGCGTCTCACCGGGCCGCAGATCGAGACCGACGTCGCGGACGGCGTGGTGGATGCGGGCGCCTCCGGCACCGCGCACCCGGAAGTCGACGCACAAGGCCGTGACGCTCAGGAGGGGCGTGGCTGTCGAATCGACCACCTCGTCGGCACCGGAGGCGCCGGGCCGGACCTCGCTGCCGACGGTTCGAGGCTCGACGCAGGCGACCATGTGGGCGGGGCCGACCTGGAGCAGGGGTGGGGCAGCGGTGCCACAAGCCGCGACCGGGCGCGGGCACCGCTGCGCGAAACCGCAGGCACGGCGGGGTTCGTGGACCGGGACCGGTACCGAACCGGTCACCACGGGCAGAACGCGACGTGGCCCGCCGCCCCTGCCGAGGGCGGATGCGAGCAGTGCCTGCGTGTAAGGGTGCTGCGGACGCTGCAGGACCTCGGCGGTCGGCCCGGACTCGGCGACGCGGCTGTCGCACATCACGACGATCCGGTCGACGTGGCGGGCGACAACGTTGAGGTCGTGGCTGATCAGCAGCAGGGCCAGGCCGCGCTCGGCGCGCAACCGGTCGAAGATGGCGAGCACCTGGGCTTGGGTGGTGACGTCCAGCGCCGTCGTCGGCTCGTCGGCGACGATCACCTCGGGATCGCCGCTCAGGGCCACGGCGATCGCGACGCGCTGCCGCATCCCGCCCGAGAGCTGGTGCGGGTACGACGCCCGCACGCGCTGTGGCTCGCGCAGACCGACGGCGTGCAGCAGCTCGTCCACCCGCTCCACGACGGCTCGTCGACGCAGGTCGCGGTGGTGCTGACGCACCGCCTCGGCCAGCTGGGCGCCGATGGACATCACGGGGTTCAGCGAGCGGAGCGGATCCTGGAAGACGGCCGCGACCCGGGCACCCCGGAGGGCGCGCAGTCCGGACCTCGACAAAGCAGTCATGTCGCGCCCGTCGAGAGTGATCGTGCCGGCGGTGACCAGGCACGGGGAGGGCAGCAGCCCGAGCACGGCTCGAGCCACGGTCGACTTGCCCGATCCGGACTCGCCGACCAGGCCGATGGCCTCACCGGGCCGCAGTGTGAATCCGACGCCGTTGACCGCCAGGACACCTGCCCCCACCCGGACGTCGAGGTCGCTGACCGAAAGACCGTCGCCGGCCTTCGTCGCCGGGCGCGTGTGGGCATGAGGGGCGAGCGACACCAGCTGCTCCTTCCTCGGTGGACGGGGCGACGTTGCAGGTCACACCGATGAGCTACGGAGTCTGAGATATGTCAACAGCGGTGTCAATAGTGGTGACAAATTCTCGCCGTGATTTTGTCATCGATATTGTCAGCGGTGATGACAAGCCGTACGGTGCGGAAACCACGGTCCTCGATGCGGGCCGATCGACAGACGAATCGCCCGCGCTCCGGCGACGGGCACGGACAGAGGAGCCCAGATGATCGAAGCGGACATGTGGCCCAGGCTCACCGAGATCTTCGACGCCGACGACGCCGCCGACTCCGACGCTTACGCCGCGTTCGTGGCGGAGCACGAGGTCCCCGTCGTCCAGCGGCTGCTCGCGGATGCCGCCCCCGGATCGAGCCGCTCGGTGCTCGCCTTCGACGGCCCGCATCCGCTGGTCCTCGCTCTCCTGGCCGACTGGGCCGGCTCCGCCGGCAAGGTCGACGTCGTCCGCGGCCCGCAAGACGACGAGGACTCCGACGTCACGGCCTGCGTCGCGGAACTCGGACGCGACAGGGTCCAGGTGATCGACCGATCGGAGGCACGGCCCGGCGACTACGGCCTCGTCTTCGCGAGCCGGGTCCTCTACTGGGAGCCGGAGAACGTGGAGGGACGCCACGCGTTGATCGACTGGATGCGGAGCCTGATGGCTCCCGCCGGGCACCTCATGGCATGCGAGATGGACTTCCGGACCTGGAACTACCTTCCCGCCACGCCGGCGATCACCGAGGTCCACGACAGGGTCGAGGAGACCTTCGGGTACGACTTCACTGCGGCCGGGCACCTGCCGGGATTGTTCCGACGTGTCGGCCTCGAGCCGACCCTGCACGCCTTCAGCGCCGTCCTGCCCGCGAACTCCTTCCTGGGTCGCAAGACCGTCGGCCGGGCCCGCGCGTTCCTGGAGGTCGGTGCCTGGGACTCCGCCGCCACCGAGCTCGTCGACCAGGCCGAGCGAGACATTCTCAGCCCCGATCGCTGGGTGACCTTCCCGGCGGCCGTCCACGCCTGCGCGACGGCGCCGACCGGCTGAGTCGCCGACCCGTAGCCACCTGAGAGGAACGCATGTCGGAACACGACCCGCACGATCCGCTGTGGCGCTGGTCCGCCACCGAGCTCGCCGAGGCGATCCGCGCCCGTCGCGTCTCGTCCGTCGAGGTGACCACGTCGTTCCTGGACCGGATCGCCGAGACGAACGACGTCATCAACGCGATCGTCGGACTCGATCCCGCCGACGCCCTCGCCCAGGCCGGAAGCGCCGACCGGGCCCTCGTGGCGAACGCGTCGGTGGGACCGCTGCACGGCGTCCCGACCAGTATCAAGCTCAACGTCGACCAGCGCGGGCGCGCAACCACGCACGGTGTCACAGCGCTCGCCGACAAGATCGCGGAGAACGACGCTCCGCTGGTGGCGCACGTGCGCGAAGCGGGCGGGATCCTCCTGGGCGGCACGAACCTGCCGGCCTTCTCGCTGCGCTGGTTCTCGGGCAACGACCTCCACGGGAAGACGCTCAATCCGTGGAACCACGATCGCACTCCCGGCGGCTCGAGCGGCGGTGCCGCAGCCGTCTCGGCCGGCATGCTCCCCATCGCCCACGGCAACGACATCGGCGGCTCGGTGCGCTATCCCGCCTTCGTCTGCGGGGTCACCGCCATCCGCCCGACGTCGAGCGCCGACCTCAACTGGCTCGCGCGCGCCGGAGCCGGTTACGTCCCGCCCGAGGACGACTCTCTCGCCGGTCAGCTGCTCGCCGTCGAAGGCTGGATGGCGCGCAGCACCCGCGATCTGCGGCTCGGTCTTGCGGCGATGAGCCCGCCCGAAACCCGCCTGGCCTACCGGCTCACCGAACAAGCCACGGGCACACCCACCCGCTGCACGTCGGCGTCGTCCGCGACATCGGTCTGGGCGCACCCCATCCGAGTGTCGATGCCGCCATCGACGATGCGGTCGCCTGCCTGCTCGACGCCGGGTACAAGATCAAGGAGATCGAGTTCCCGATCCTGCGCGAGGCGTACCCGCTCTGGAACTTCCTCATCTTCGAAGAGATGCGCGCAACGATGCCGACGATCCTCGAGCACGCCGACGACACCGTTCGCGCGAACATGCTGGCCACTTTGGAGGTGACCGAGCGCATGTGGGGACCCCCGCCCGCCCTGAGCGAGTACGCCCATCAGTGGTCGCGCCGCGGAACTCTGGTCGCCCGGGCCGAGGCGGCACTGCGCGAGTTCCCGATCCTGCTGACGCCGTCCTCGGCCGAGCCGCCGTTCGTGCAGGACCGCGACACCCGGGGGGCCGACGAGGTCGAGGCGATGACCGCGGCGCAGTGGCCGCAGATCACCGTGCCGGTGCTCGGGCTACCCGCCGTCTCGGTCCCGACCGGCATCGCCGACGGCCTGCCGACCGGCGTCCAGCTCGTCGGCGGCCGGCACAGCGACCTCATGCTGCTCGACGCCGCCGACCAGATCGAGGCGCGCACCGGCCGCTTCTGGCCACCGGCGCGCTGATCTGACCGTCGTCGGCAGCCGTGTCTCTGCGGACGGGCACGCGCCGGTGCTGCTTGGTGTTGCTTTGTGTTGCCGAGATCGACCGGAGCGCCTTTGATCAGCCTCGGACGGCGCTGAGGTTCATCTCGGCGCTGAGTACCCGTCCGGCGTTTGAGGTGGTCGAACAGGCGGCGGCCGGTCAGCTGCCCCCGGGGCGACGCGTACGTAGACATCGCGGCGTTCGGCGGCGGCAGCACGACCTGCCTGTTGTTCGGTTGGAGTGCGCGAGTCGACCGCGGCACCCTTTGCCTTGACCTCGTCCCAACTGCTGAACGTCGCGCTCATCGCTTCTCCCGTCGCTGTCCGATCGTTCCTACCTCGCCTGCAGCGCTTGCTAGAGGATCATGGTGTCGCCTCCGGCGGCATCCGTGTCCCTGCGGACGGGCACGCGCCGGTGCTGCTTGGTTCTGGCGAGATTGACCGGAGCGCCCTTTGATCAAGCTCGGGCGGCACTTAGGTTCATCTCGGCGCCGGGTACCTGCCCGGCGTTGCGTGAGCGATGCGGTACCGCAGGTGCAGGACGTGCTGTCCGGGGTCGTCGACGTCGTGCGTGCGGATCTGCCGGACGAGCTCGAGCTCGACGTGTTCGGCGGTGAGGTGGTCGAACAGGCGGCGGCCGCGGGTGAGCAGCACCGGGACGACGTGCAGATCCAGCTCGTCGACCTCGCCCGCTCGCAGGAGCGCTTGCGCCGCGCCGGCGCCGTGCACCATGGCGACCCCGTCGCCGACCGCGGCCCGGGCCTGCGCCGCGCACTCGGTCGCGTCGGTGACGTAGCGGACCGTGCCCGGTGGGGTCTCGTCGGGCACCTCGTGGGTCAGCACGAAGATCGGTACGCCGTCGTGGTGGTCGCCGCCCCAGCGGCCGGCCAGCTCGTAGGTCCGGCGGCCGGAGATCAGCGCTCGGGTGGCCAGGCCTTCCGCGTACACCTCGCCGCTCGGCCCGGGATCGTTCCGCTTGTCGAGCCAGTTGAAGAGACGGAAGCCGCCGACGCCCATCGGCGCGTCCGGCCCGTCGTCCGGACCCGCGATGTAGCCGTCCAGCGACATCGTCATGTCCACACGAATGGTGCCCATCACCGACCTCCCCCGACGACGCGGTAGCGCAGGTGCAGCACACCCGAACCCTGCAGGGACCGCAACAGCTCCAACTCCACCTGCCCCGGCGGAAGGCCGTCGAACAGGCGGCGACCTCCTCCGAGCAGCACCGGTACGACGTGCAGCTCGATCTCATCCAGCTGCCCGGCCACCAGGCACGCCTGCGCGGCCGAGGCGCCGTGCATCATGACGTCCCGGCCCGCGGCCGCTGCCCTCGCCTGCGCCACACCGGACTCGGCGTCGGTGATGTACCGCGCGTGCCCCGGCGGTGGCTCGTCCGGGATCGAGCGGGTCAGGACGAACACCGGCACGCCGTCGTGATGATCGCCGGCCCAGCCACCGGCGTGCTCGAAGGTGCGGCGGCCGGTCAGGACCGCGCCGGTCGCCATCCCCTCGTCGAACACCTCGGCGTCCGTAGCGTCGGCCGGCCGGTACGACGCGGGATCGACCCCACCGTCGCCCAGCCAGGCGTGCAGCCGTTCGCCGCCCACCCCGAGCCCGTGCGACGGACCGTCGTCAGGACCGGTGATGAACCCGTCGAGCGAGATCGACATGTAGAGCCGGACCTTGCCTTCAACCTCGGACATGTACGTGCAGACCGCCGAGCCGCCCGCAACTCATCGCCTCAGCAGCGCTCGTCGGTCTTGACGACCTTGAAGTCCGGCACGACTCCGGTGGTGATCCTCGTCCCCGCCGCCGGCGTTTGCGCGCAGACGACCCAGTTGCGGTCCAGGATCTGAGCTCGCCCCTGCCCGGTCGCGTCGGTCGACGTCGACAGCGGCACACCGAAGCCCGTGACGGCCTGCAGGTGGTCCTGCGCGGCCTGCAGGTTCATCCCGACGACGTCGGGCATCGGCCACTCGGTGGCGGCGGGCGCAGCGCCGTCCGTCGGCGTCGCAGGCACAGGTGCCGGAACCGTGACCGTGACGGTGACTGGCGGCGGTGTAGGAGCCGTGCCGATCGAGCAGCCGGCCAGCGCGGCCGCAGTCAGCGCCACGAAGAGGAGAGGGACAGCGCGCGAGGCGTTCATCGGTTCCGTTTCCGTCGAGGGGGACTGGAACCTGATCGCGCTCGGTCACGCAGCTGTTACTGAGTGCTGATGACGGCAGGGCGGCCGCGCCCTCGTCAGGGGACGAGCCGATCCCCGCACGTCGCAAGTGGTTCCGCGTTCACCCGCTCCGCCGCAGGCAGCAACGTCGTCTCGGCCTGCGTCCTCAGCTGGGCGAGCTTCTCCTGATCCGCAACAGCGTCCAGACGGACGTAGTCGGTGAACGTTCCGTCGACGGTCGTGTGCGAGGCGATGGCGATGTAGTCGCGCGCGAGCCGCGGATCCTCGTGGAGGCCGGGCTCCTGGAAGTAATAGGTCTCGTCGGCCTTGATGAAGGTCGGCCGGATCCGGTCGTAGATGTGGTCGCGCAGGCCGGCGTAGTCCTTCTCCGCCCAGAACTTCGCGATGGTCGCGTCCACCAGACCGGCCATGTCCACCAACTGCAACCGGCTGGTCATCGACGACCCACCGAGATCGGGTGTGAACACCGTGCCGCCGGAGACACCCAGCGCCGTGGCGTATTCGTTGACCAGATGCCCGGAGTACTCGGCCGCCATGCAGACTCCGAAGGTGGGCTCCGCGCTGAAGTCCTGCGCGTCGTCCCGCATCTCCGGCAGGCTCGAGGCGACGCCCGCCGCGACGACCACAACCACAGCGATCATCGCCAAGCGCCGCGGTGCGAGCACCGCGAGCAGGCGGGCGACGGACAGGGAGAGCAAGAGCGCGCCGAGCGCCCAGAGCGGGGTGGCGAACCGGTACTGCCCCATCCAGTCGGCCTGCAGCACCACGAACGCGGTCACCGCGCCGAGGAAGGGCACGGCCGTGGCCAGCAGCGCTCGTCGATGCGGCGCTCCGAACACCAGCCCGGCGACGATGGTGGTCAACACGACCACGACGTAGGGCCAGCCGAGGTTCCGGTTGAGCTCGTCGAACCGCTCCAGGTTCTCCGCGGTGGGCAGCGCCTGCCCCTTGGCGACGGCGGTGTTGGGCAGCCAGGCCCCGAACACCGCGACCCGCCAGGCCAGGTACGCGCCGAACGGCACGGCGAACGCCGCCGTCGACAGAGCGATGGAGGCAACCATCCGCGCAACGCCGCCGCGGTTCACCGCCAGCACCGCCACCACCGGGTACGCGGCGATGTACACGAGGCCGTCGGGCCGCGTCAGCGCGGCCAGCGCGACGAGCAGACCGCACCACACCGCCGTCCGGGGTTCGTACAGACGGCCCTCGGCCACTGCGGGCGTCATCAGAGCGGCCAGCCACACCGCGGCCGCGACCAGCAACGAGTTCTCCAGCCCGGAGACGACCCAGATCACGAACGACGGGTTGGCCGCCAGCAGCACACCGGTGGCCGCGGTCACGAGCGCAGGCCGGGCGGTGATCGCGCGGGCTGCGCGGTGGCAGCCCAGCAGCGTCACCACGAACAGCGCGATGGCGAGCGCCTTCGGGAAGGCGACGTAGTCGGGCACGCCGAACCAGGTGCCCCGGTCGAAGAGGCCGAGCCAGCTGCCCAGCACGTGCAGCGCCATCCACGCCGGGTTGGAGTAGCCCTCGACCGGATCTGCACCGAGCTGCACCACGGGACCGGCGCCCGCTGCGATGCTGCGGGCATAGGCGAAGGTGATGGCCGCGTCGTCGACGATCCACGCGCCGTACAGCGTGGCGTGCCAGATCAGCAGGGTCGTGGGCAGCAAGACGGCGGCCGCCGTCTGCAGGCGGTTCGGCACGAGGTGCTGGTCGCGCCGCTGGTACCGGCCGGTGTCAGCGGTGTGCGGCGGACCGACCATCACACCGCCCGACGGTGGCGTCGTGAAATCCGCGCCCCCGCCGCCTGCGTCCCCCCGAACACGCATCGTGCAAACCCCCTACTGCTGTCGTCTCGGGCTCAGCCGAAGTCGGACGGCCGCATGCAGCAGCTACCGCGCATCCGCTCCCGGTCCGCTGGTTGGCGCCGATGCCGGTCGATCGACTTGCGAAACGCTGACAAGTATATCCGGTCAGCGATGGTTCCGAATTCTACCTCGACTACGATCCGCCGCATTTCCGCACATAGCCGCTCGACCGGCCCGGACCACCCATCAATCACACGCGCGGCGATATGGCGTGCGTACAGGGTTCGTTCAGGGCCGTGCCACCGGGTAAGACCACCACAGTGCCCTTACATCTGGCTTACGCCGAGCGTGCCGGACCGGCCCTGGCGGCGCCCGGGCGTTGGGTGAAGCGGGACTTGCTGGTCGGATTTTCGTTGCCAATCGCAACTGCATCGCGTCGACAGGTGGCAAGCAAGAGATTGCCACTATCTCGCCGAGGTTCGATGAAACATTCGCTTGGCTTCATCTGATCCAGGCAGTTACGGGCGATCGGGATAGGGTGCCACCAGTGACCAGCGCGCGGCATTGTGGCCTGGTTCCCCGCCTTCCTCCGGGACTGGGGGCTTTTCGTACGTGCACGGGGCACCCTGCCTGATCCTCGAGCTGCCGTGGCGACGGCCTCCCGGACGTCGAAAGTTTCTGCGGGACATGTCGAACGGCGCCGCGCCCGTTCGTAGCCAGGGTGAGGGACCGGCAGCGGGTCGGTCGCCGGCCACGGAGGTTCACATGACCGCCACCTACACGTTCGACGTCTTCTCCAGCCTCGACGGCTACGGCTCCTACGCGGGCGACGGCGACTGGGGCGGCTACTGGGGCAAGCAGGGGCCCGAGCTGCTCGACCACCGGTTCGCCTCGTTCGGGACGGAGACGCGGATGGTCTTCGGGGCCACCACGTTCCGGCAGTTCGTGGACATGATGGCCGCGAGCAGCGAGGGCGACGACGTCCGGGACCCGTGGGTCACCCGGATGCGGAACTCGCCCGCCACGGTGATCTCGTCGACGCTGGAAGGGCCCTTCGACTGGCCCGACGCGACCGTCGCCAGCGGCAACGCCATCGACATCGTCACCCGGCTGAAGGAGGAGTCGGACGTGCCGTTGCGCTCCCACGGCAGCCTGTCGCTGAACTGGGCGTTGATGGCGGCCGGCCTGGTCGACCGGGTCCAGATGACGATCTTCCCGGTGATCACCGGCCGGTTGGGGACGGACCCGGTCCTCGGTGGTGCGGGCGACTTCGACCTCGAGCTGCTCGAACACCGGACGCTCGACGGGAACATCCAGGAGCTGATCTACCGGCCCACCCTGCACGTCTACGGCGGGTGACCCGCGCCGCACCTGCCGCCCCGTCGACGGCCCAGGTCGGCGGGGTGGCAGGCTGCTGATCCGTGCCGCTGCCTGCCGAACTGGCCTCGCTGCTCCCCGACTCCTCCGCACGGACGTTGTCCGTCCCGCTGCCGGCCGGCCGGCTGATCACACCGGACGTCGACCTGGGTGCCGGAGCGCCCGCTTACTGGATCAGCGACGGGCCGGCGTCGGCCGAGCTGTGGGCGCAGCTGCGCAGCGAGCACGTGCGGTCGGGGCTGTGGCCGTTGCTGCTCGACGGCATGGACGACGATCCGTCGCGGCCGTGGCTCGACGGCGAGGTCACCCCGCGCCCGGTCGGTGAGATCGACGGCCAGGACGCTGCCGCCGTGCTGGCCGCGGCATGGGCCGACTGGGTCGAGGAGGACGACGCGGACGACCCGGACGAGCAGTACGACTTCGACGACCTGGCCCCGTTCGGTCCCGACTGGCCCGGAATCGCCCCGCCGGGCGTGCAGATGAAGGACCCGGACGCCGTGGCCGACTGGTTCGTGGGGCAGCTGGACGTCGGCGACGCCCGGCTCGGCCTGGTCGCGGCCGAGTGCGGCGCCGACTCGCTCACGATCGCCGGGTGGGACGGTCCGGTCAACCATTCCGCGACCCCGCCGCTCTCCGCGGTGCTGCGCAGCTGGGAGGACCGCTTCGGGGTCCGGGTCGTGCGGGTCGGCTTCGCCAGCCTGCTCGTGAGCGTCGCCGCACCCCCGATGACCACCGAGCACGCGCTGCGGGTCGCGGCCGAGCACTTCGGGTTCTGCCCCGACAACATCCAGCAAGGCGAGCAAGGCAACGAGACGCTCACCGCCTACGCCGAGCTGCTCAAAGGCCAGAACTCCTGGTTCTTTTGGTGGGACTGACCTGATCCAGCCCCCTAAACGGGCAGCCGCACCGCCGCCAGCAGCTCGGGGCCGCGCTCCGATACCTGCTGGGCGGCCTTGCCGCCCCACCGCCACGCCGCCCAGATTCCACACGCCACGCCGAGCGGGACCGCAGCCCAGGCCAGTGCGGACCAGCCGGTGATCGCACCGGCGACCAGCACGGCCAGCGGAGGCAGCACGACCAGCAGCAGCCGGCCCATCATGGCGAAGGCGTTGACGACCTTCCCCGCGGTGCCGCCCGGTCCGGTCGCGAACGGGCTGCCACCCTTGGTCGGCATCGGCACCGGTGCGCGCACCGACGCGAGCACGAACGTCCCGCTTCCGGCGCCCAGCAGCGCCGCCACGATGGCCAGCTGCCACGGGTACCACTCGGCCGTTCCCGTCACCGCGGGCAGCACAGCGACCGCGAGCAGCGTGCACGGTCCGACGATCAGCAGCCAGGCGAGCTGCCGGCCACGCACGTCGACTTGCGCGGCGGCCGGCGCGACGAGCGTTTGCCAGACCGCGCTGCCGTCCATCCCGTAGACGTTGCCGCACTGCAGCGATGCGAAGACGACGATCCAGATCCCGGCCGACGCCAGCGGCACGAGCGACGAGTTCTGCCATGTGTAGAAGACGGGCAGCAGGATGCCGATGAGGAGCGACGAGAACATCAGCGCCTTGCGCCTCGTGTCGCGCCACCAGAGCAGCAGCTCCTTGCCGATCACCGCGCCGAGCGGGCTGTCGGGCAACACCGTGCGCAGCGCGCCGCGCCGCGAGCCGGCCGCCTGCGAGCGGGCGGTGGGCTGGGCGGTGGTCAGCCTGCGGACGAGCAGTCGCGACCAGGCGACGACCAGCAGCGTGTCGAGCACACCGAGCGCGGCGAGCAGACCGAGCGCCACCGCCCATCGCCCCTCGGCAGCAGCGGCGACGGCTCCGGGTCCCCAGCCGGTGGGCAGACCGTGCAGCACCGCCGTGAACAGCGGCGAGGTGCGGTCCACCACCAGCGGTTCCAGGTGCGGCGTGAGCATGATGATCGGCAGGTAGGCCAGCCCGACCAGAGCGCCCAGCAGCACCCCGAGGTCCCGGCCCCGCCGCGACGCCAACGCCGCACCGAGCCCGGCGAACACGACCCGCGACAGCAGCACCGCGAGCGCCAGCTGCCCCGCCGCCGCCACCACCGCGACCAGCACCGCGCCGATCCCGGCCGGGATCGCCACCAGCACCAACCCGAACATGATCAGAGCCGTGACCAGCGGCGCGACCCCCACCAGAGACGCGCCGAGCAACCCTGATGCCAGCGCCGTCGGGCGCAGCGGCAGCAGGGCGAAGTTCTCGGGCCGCAGCGTCTCGTCGCTCGCGCCCAGCACCGGTCCGAACAGCCAGCCCAGGGTCCACACGGCGAAGACGGTCGCGGCGATGTCGACGCGGACGGTGATCCCGCCGGGGAACAGCGCCATGAACGCGACGCAGACCAGCGCGGTGCTCAGGCCGGCGACGGCCATCAGGACGTATGCGGTGCCCGTCCACCCGTGCAGCGTCCGCCGCAGGGCCCGCAGCTTGATCGCGATCAGGACGTCAACCACGACAGGCCCTCCTCGCCGCCGACCTGCCCGCCGACCAGGCTGACGAACGCGTCCTCGAGGTTGCCGGCACCACGCACCTCGTCGACGCGGCCGCTCGCGACCACCTGCCCCCTCGCGATCACCGCGACGTGGTCGCACAGCTTCTCCACCAGCGCCATCACGTGGCTCGAGAGCACAACCGCGCCGCCCGCCGCGACGAACCGCTGCAAGATCGTGCGGATCGTCGAGGCCGAGACCGGGTCGACCGCCTCGAACGGCTCGTCCAGCACGAGCAGCTTCGGTGCGTGCAGCAAGGCGGCCGCGAGCCCGATCTTCTTGCGCATCCCCGCCGAGTAGTCGATCACGACCGTGTGCTCGGCGTCGGTCAGCGCCAGCACGGCCAGCAGCTCGGACGCCCGCTCCGCCGCGGTGGCCCGGTCGAGGCCGCGCAGGCGGGCGCTGTAGGTGAGCAGCTCCCGGCCGGTGAGCCGCTCCGGGAGCGACAGCCCGTCGGGGAGCACGCCGACCAGCTCCTTCGCCCTGACCGGGTCCGCCCACACGTCGTGGTCGAAGATGCGCACCGCGCCGGCGTCGGGACGCACGAGCCCGACCGCCATCGACAGCGCGGTCGTCTTGCCTGCGCCGTTGGGCCCCACGAGCCCGAAGAACGAGCCGCGCGCCACGGTGAGGTGCACGTCGTGCACGGCCACGGTGGGCCCGAACCGCTTGCTCAGCCCGGCGATCGTCAACGCTGCGTCCATCCACCAAGGGTCGGTTGCCCCGGCCCGGCGCGACATCGCACCGCGGCTGCCCTTCGGTGCCGTACGCGCAAGCCTTTCCTGACCGGCGGGCAACCCACGGCGCTGACCCGGCTATCGCGTGGTCGACCCCTCGGGCCGCTCGACCACGATCCGCGCGACCAGCTGCTCCAGGTCCTCGTCGGAATCCAGCTCGCTCGGCCAGATCCGCATGACCGAGGCGCCGCCGGCGGCTGCTGCCACCGGGTCGGCATCGCCGGAGAACAGCACGAGCCCGCCGTCGTGGTCGGCGTCCTCGAGCGGCGCCACTTCGACGCCGCGCCGCCGGAGCAGCTCGATCGTGTCCCGCGCCCGCTTGGCCGCCGCCCGGGCGTCGGTGCTGCCCACCAGCAGCGGGACGCCCCGCGCGATCGCGATGTGCGCGCCGAGCCGCACCGCGGCCCGCGCGCCTGCCGTCCCGTCGAGGACGACCGTGACCCGACCGTCCGACCCTGCCGAGCCGATCGATACGAGCCCGCGGGCCGCGGACGGCAACGCCGGCGGGGTCCCGTCGTGGGCGGCGGTCTCCGGCGCCAGCACGACGTCGGCCTGCGCGGTGGCCGCAACGGTCTCCAGGTCTGCGACGGGATCGGTCGAGAACCGGGCGATCACCGAGACCTGCACCCGGCCGCTCGCCTCGACCTGCGCCGCAACGGCCCGCATCGCGTCGCCCGCTTCCGTGATCATCGCCAGCTCGTTGCCGAGGCCGCTGCCGATCTCCAGCGACGCGCGGGCCGGGATGAACCGGCAGAGCACGACCCGGGCCGGCTGCTCGCGCCCGGCGATCTCGCTCGCGATCCGGGCGAGCGCCTCGGTCTCCGCGCCGTCGGCGATGGCGACGACGACGGTGAACGCGGCGACCTCGCCGAGCTCCGCGGCGTCGGCTTCCGCGATCTCCCGGTTCACGATGCGCGCCGGGTAGACCAGGTTGAGCAGCGGCGCGGCCATCGCCGTCGTGATCAGCGCCATGAGCACCATGAGCGTGAAGAGGTTCTGGTCGAGGATGCCGAGCTGCACACCGACGGTCAGGATGACGAGCTCGGTGAGCCCTCTGGTGTTCATCAGCAGGCCGAGCGCGCCGGCCTGCCGCCGCGGCACCCGTCGGAAGCGGGCGGCGTAGTAGGCGCCGAGGAACTTGCCGCCGATCGCGGCCGCCAGGATCACCAGCAGCTCGACGATCCCGAAGATCCCGACCGCGCCGATGTCCACGCGCAGGCCCGTGACCACGAAGAACACCGGCAGCAGCAGGAGCACGCTGATCTGCTCGATCCGTTCCAGGATCTCGCGGGTCAGGCCGCCGGCGCCGCGTCGCGGCATGATCGTGCCGAGGATGAAGGCGCCGAAGATCGCGTGGACCTCGATCCGCTCGGTCACGTACGCGCTCACCAGCAGGAGCACCAGGACGATCGCGAGCATGTCGGAAGTCAGCCGGCCCTTGCTGTTGTACCAGGGCACCAACCGGCTCAGCAGGGGCTTGACGACGAAGAACATGATCAGCGCGAAGATCGCCGTGAGGCCGAGGATCTGCAGGACGTGCAGGAAGCTGCCGCCGGACGACCCGACCGCCACCACGACCGCGAGCAGCGACCACGCCAGCACGTCGTCGATCGCCGCGCAGGCCAGCGCGAGCACCCCGGTCGACGTCCGGTGCATCCGGCGTTCGGACAGGATCCGCGCGAGCACCGGGAACGCGGTGATCGACATGGCGACACCGAGGAACAGCGCGAAGGGCAGGAACTCCACCGGCTTCGTCGTGCCATCGGCATTGGTGAAGATCATGTGGTTCTCGTAGAGGAACCACGACACCAGAACGCCGAGCCCGAACGGCAACGTGATCGAGACGATCGACACCGTGCTGGCCGTGCTGCGTCGCTCTTTGATCGTCGAGAGGTCGACCTCCAGCCCGACGATGAACATGAACAGGATCAGCCCGATCTGGGCGATCACGTTCAGGTAGGGCCGGGCCTCCATCGGGAAGATGACCAGGTGCAAGTCGCCTGGTAGCAGGCCGAGCAACGTCGGGCCGAGCGCGATGCCGGCCACGATCTCACCGATGACAGCGGGCTGACCGAACCGCTGGAAGACCCAGCCCACCACCCTCGCGATGGCCACCACGATCGCGATGTCGATGAAGACGAACATGAGGATCTCGTTGTACGACACGTGTGCGCCCCCGCTGTCCCTTGTGCCGACGTTGCTCGCTGGTCCGAGCGTGCACGTTAGCGGTCAGATACTTCGGAGTGGATTGCGCATCGTGTGCAGGAACTCGACGTATCGAAATCGCTGGCGATCGTGGTGACCTACTGGGGACGATCCGCTGTCCTCGATCCCGAAAGGCGGCCGTGATGACCGTCGCCCGGCCCCAGCCCGACGTCCGCACGTCGTCCGGCCCCGTGCGTGGCACGTGGGAGTCGGGCACGGCCGTCTTCCGCGGCATCCCGTTCGCCGAACCACCGGTCGGCGCGCTGCGGTTCGCCGCGCCGCGGCCGGCCCGGCCGTGGGGGGACGTCCGCGGGGCAGTGGAGTTCGGCCCGCCGCCACCGCAGGCCGACGCGTTCGGCATGGCCGCCCTGTCGGGCCACTCCGCAGGTGACTGGCTGACGATCAACGTCTGGTCGCCGGATCCCGGGCGGGCCGCGGCGCTCCCGGTGATGGTGTGGATCCAGGGCGGCGCCTACACGATCGGCATGTCCGGCCTGCCGCAGTACGACGGCGGCCGGCTCGCGCGCGACGGGGTCGTCCTGGTGACGTTCAACTACCGCGTCGGCATGGAGGGTTTTGCGCTGGTCGAGGGCGCGCCGGCGAACCGGGGCCTGCTCGACCAGGTTGCCGCGCTGCGGTGGGTGCGCGAGAACATCGCGGCCTTCGGCGGCGATCCCGACCGCGTCACGATCTTCGGTCAGTCCGCCGGCGGCGGATCGGTGGCGGCGCTGCTGGCGATGCCCAGCGCGGTTGGGCTCTTCCACCGGGCAGTCGCGCAGAGCGTGCAGGGCACGTTCTTCGCGCCGGAGCTCGCGGCCGACATCGCGGCGGCGTGCGCCGACGAGCTCGGACTGCGGCCCACAGCGGCCGAGCTCGCCGAGGTCCCACCGGAGATGCTGCCCGAGCTCGGCGACGCCGTGGTCGCCACGATCGGTCAGCGGGCGCCGCGGTGGGGCTGCGCCGCGCTGGCGACGACGCCGTTCGCGCCGGTCGTCGACGGTGAGGTGCTGCCCGGCACCCCGTGGCAGGCGCTGGCCACCGGCACCGGCCGTGACGTCGAGCTGCTCGTCGGCCACACCCGCGACGAGCACCGGTTGCTCTCCATGATCGAAGGAGTGCTCGGCGAGGTGACGCCCGAGATGGCGGCGACAACCCTGGCAGCCTTCGCCCCCGGCCCCGAGGGCGCTCGCCGCTACCGCGACGGCTACCCGGACGCCGGCCCGGACGAGCTGTACGAGCTGGTCAGGTCCGACTGGCTGTTCCGGATGCCGTCGCTGTTCCTCGCCGAGGCGCAGGTCGCCGCCGGCGGCCGGGCCCACCTGTACGAGCTGACGTGGGAGGGCGAGCTCGGCGCGTGCCACGGCCTCGACGTCCCGCTCGTCTTCGGCAACCTCGAGAGCGGCCAGCCGGCCATGCTGATCGGCGACCGGCACCCGACGGCTGAAGCACTGTCGGCGCACATGCGTGCGGCGTGGACTGCGTTCGCCGAAGGAGGCGATCCCGGCTGGCCCGCGTACGACGCCGAGCACCGCCTCGCGCAGCTCTTCGACTCGACGCCGAGCGTCACGGCCTACCCGGAGGAGGCGTCCCGGCTGATCTGGCAGGACCACCCCTTCCCCGTGATGTCGCTGCTCGGCGGGTAGCAGCGCGCGTGCCTACGCTGCGGGTGACCACCCTGGAGACCCACCGACGGAGCTGACATGAGCGGCCCGCT
The DNA here is from genome assembly GCF_021245725.1 of Pseudonocardia sp. TRM90224. Lineage (GTDB taxonomy): Bacteria > Actinomycetota > Actinomycetes > Mycobacteriales > Pseudonocardiaceae > Pseudonocardia. The sequence goes on from NZ_JAJGSX010000003.1 coordinate 488,818, forward strand.
GAACGCGGCACACGCGATCACCAAGATCCCCGCATCCGACCTCGACCGGGCCCGGCGCTTCTACGGGGAGCTGCTCGGCCTCGAACCCGTCGAGGAGCGCGAGGGTGGGTTGCGCTACCTGCTCGGCGGGACCGAGTTCCACATCTTCGCCTCGAGCGGCGAGGCGTCCGGGGAGGCGACCCAGCTGGGGTTCGAGGTCCCCGACCTCGACGCGGCGGTCGCCGAGCTGCGTTCGCGCGGGGTGCGGTTCGAGAACTTCGACATGGGCGACCTCGACGTCACCGACGACATCGTCACGGTCCCCGACAACTACCCGAGCAAGGGCACGGGCGAGCGCGGCGCCTTCTTCTACGACAGCGAGGGCAACCTCATCGGGGTCGCGCAGGCGACCTAGGAGCGCCTAGCGCGTGGCTTCGAGCAGGTCGAGCATCCCGAGCACGTCGCGCCACGTGCTGGTCGCGGCGTCGGCGTCGTGGTCGGGCAGCGTCTCGTCCGTGAAGAAGTGGCCCACGCCCTCGTACTCGCGCACCGTCGCGTAGGCCCCGTTCCGTTCGGCGCTCTCCCGGAACCGCGCGAGCCGTTCCGGCGGGACGAAGGGATCACCGGCTCCGAAGTGCAGCTGGACGGGGGTGCCGGTGCGGATCCCGGCCGGCACGGGCGGCGCGGCGTGCAGGTAGAAGGCCCCTGCCGCGTCCAGGCGGGCCGGCCAGATGTCACCGACCAGCGCGGCCCCCATCGAGAGCCCGCCCAGCACGGTCTCGGCCGGCGCGTCGGCGAGCGCGTCGTGCGCCCGTTCGAGGACGGTGCTCCAGCCGATCCGGTCGAGATGGTCGAAGGCGGCGTCGAAGTCGCCCGGATTCGTCACGCCGTCGAAGAGGTCCGGCACGACGACCTGGTGGCCGGCAGCTCGTAGCCGTTCCGCCGCCGCTAGCTCGACGCCACGCAGGCCGAACACCGAGTGGAAGAGCGCAACGAACACGATCAGCAGTATCCCGCCTCCTCTTCCTCATGGAGCCGCCCGGCCCGCCACCGCGATCCCCGGGATCCCCTTCAGCTCGCCAAGGAGCATCGAGGTCACGTCGACGGGGTAGTCGTCGAGCGCGAACAGCCGGGGGCCCGAGCGGCACCGCAGCTCGATGTGCACGGGGGTCCGTCCGGGATGGGCGGTCAGGCTCTGCCGCAGCTGGGCGACGACGTCGCCGTCGAGCAGGTGCGGGGCGCAGGTGAGCGTCAGCGGTTCGGTTGCGGCGGCCGGGTCGAGCCGGGTGATCGTCTCGCCGAACACCGACATCGTGTCCTCCCTCCAGTTGACCTTGCCCGTGATCACGACCGGGCAGTCCTCGACGAGCTCGGCGCCGACCACCGCGTACGTCCTGGCGAAGAACAGGACGTCCAGGCTCCCCTCGAAGTCCTCGACGGTGCAGATGGCCCACGGCTGCCCGCGCTTGTCGACCCGCCGGTCGATGGCGGTGATCAGCCCGGCGACCTGCACGTCACCCTCGTGCGGCCGATCGGCGAGCAGCCCGGCGATGGACCGGCGGGCGTGCCTGTGGAGCAGGTCCTCCAGGCCGTCCAGCGGGTGCGCCGAGACGTAGAGCCCGAGCATCTCCCGTTCGTGGCTCAGCAGCTGGTCGCGGGGGAACTCCTCGCCGTCGAGCCGCAGGTGCGCGAGCGGCGACGTCGACGGTTGGGCCTCCTGCCCGCCCGGACCCCTCGGCTCGTCGAACAGGTCGTACTGCCCGGCCGCGGCGCGCCGCTTGAGCGGCACCACCGCGTCGACGGCCGCCTCGTGGACGCGGACGAGGGCCGCCCTGGTGTGGCCCAACGAGTCGAAGCCGCCGGCCTTGGCGAGCGACTCCAGCACCCGCTTGTTGCAAGCGGTCAGCTCGGACCGTTCGACGAAATCGGCGAACGACGTGTACTTCCCGCTTTCGGCACGCGTGCGGATGACGGATTCGACGACCGCGGAGCCGACGTTGCGCACGGCCTCCAGACCGAAGCGGATGTCGTCGCCGACCGCGGCGAAGCGCGGCTGCGATTCGTTCACGTCGGGCGGCAGCACCCGGATCCCGATCCGCCGGCATTCGCCCAGGTAGATCGCTGATTTGTCCTTGTCGCCCCCGACCGAGGTGAGCAGCGCGGCCATGTACTCGACGGGGTGGTTGGCCTTGAGGTACGCCGTCCAGTAGCCGACGAGCGCGTAGCCGGCGGCGTGCGACTTGTTGAACGCGTACCCCGCGAAGGGCAGCACCGTGTCCCAGAGCGCCTGCACGGCGGCGTCGGAGAAGCCGCCGGCCCGCATGCCCTCGCGGAAGCCCTCGAACTCCTGCTCCAGCACCTCCTTCTTCTTCTTGCCCATCGCGCGGCGCAGCACGTCGGCACGTCCCATCGAGAACCCGGCGACGCGCTGCGCGATCTGCATGATCTGCTCCTGGTAGACGACCAGGCCGTGGGTCTCGGCCAGGATGTCGCGCAGCGGCTCGGCCAGCTCGCGGTGGATCGGCTCGACGCGCTGCCGGCCGTTCTTGCGGTCGGCGTAGTTGTTGTGGGTGTTCATCGCCATCGGGCCCGGCCGGTAGAGCGCGTTGACGGCGATGATGTCGCCGAAGCCCGTCGGGCGCATGCGGCGCAGCAGCTCGCGCATGGCCGTGCCGTCGAGCTGGAAGACGCCGAGGCTCTCACCGCGGGCGAGCAGCGCAAAGGTCTCGGGGTCGTCGAGGGGGAGGGTGTCGAGGTCGACGTCGATGCCTCGGTTGGCCTGCAGGTTGTCGATCGCGTCGCCGATCACGGTCAGGTTCCGCAGGCCCAGGAAGTCCATCTTCAGCAGGCCGATGGCCTCGCACGACGGGTAGTCCCAGCCGGTGATGATCGCCCCGTCGTCCCGCCGCCAGAGCGGGATGGTGTCGATCAGCGGCTGCGCCGACATGATCACCGCGCAGGCGTGCACGCCGGCGTTGCGGATCAGGCCTTCGAGCCCGCGAGCGGTCTCGACGATCGTGGCGACGTCCGCGTCGGCCGCGATGAGCGCCCGTACCTCGGTGGCTTCCGCGTGCCGCTCGTGACCGGCGTCGGAGATGCCCGAGAGCGGGATGTCCTTCGCCGCGACGGGCGGCGGCAGCGCCTTGGAGATCCGGTCGGCGACGGCGAACCCGGCCGCGCCGAAGTGCACCCGCGCGGCGTCCTTGATCGCGGCCTTGGTCTTGATCGTGCCGAACGTGATGACCTGCGCGACGCGGTCGGAGCCGTAGCGCTCGGTGGCGTAGCGGAGCATCTCGCCGCGCCTGCGGTCGTCGAAGTCCATGTCGATGTCGGGCATCGAGACCCGCTCGGGGTTGAGGAACCGTTCGAACAGGAGGCCGTGCTCGAGCGGGTCGAGGTTGGTGATGCCCATCGCGTACGCCACCAGCGACCCGGCCGCCGAACCACGCCCCGGGCCGACCCGGATCCCGACGCTCCTGGCGTGGTTCATGAGGTCGGCGGTGATCAGGAAGTAGGCGGGGAAGCCCTTCTGGACGATCACGTCGATCTCGAACTCGGCCCGTTCCAGATAGGCGTCCGGGACGCCGGCCGGCAGCCGTCGCCGCAGCCCTTCGGCCACCTCGTGGCGCAGCAGCGACGCCGTGTCGTGGCCGTCGGGCACGTCGAAGAGCGGCATCCGGTCGCGGTGCTCCCACACCTCGGTGTAGGGCTCGACCCGCTCCGCGACCCGCAGCGTCGCATCGGCGGCGCCCGGCACCTCCGCGTCCCAGTACGCCCGCATCTCCGCAGGTGAGCGCAGGTGGTAGCCCTCGCCGTCGAACCGGAACCGGGCGGGATCGGTCAGCGTCCGGCCCGACTGCACGCAGAGCAGCGCGGCGTGGCTCTCCGACTGGTCGGCCGTGACGTAGTGCGAGTCGTTCGTCGCCAGCGGCTGCAGCCCGAGCGTCCGCCCGACGTCGAGCAGGCCCTCCCGGACGGTCCGTTCGATCGCCAGCCCGTGGTCCATCAGCTCCAGGAAGAAGTTGTCCGAGCCGAAGATGTCGCGGTAGTCGGCGGCCGCCTGCAGCGCCTCGCGGTGCTGGCCGAGCCGCAGGCGCGTCTGCACCTCGCCGGACGGGCACCCGGTGGTCGCGACGATCCCGGCCGCGTGCCGGGAGATCAGCTCGCGGTCCATCCGCGGCTTGCGGTAGAAGCCTTCGATGCTCGCCGTCGACGAGAGCCGGAACAGGTTGCGCAGGCCCTGGACGTTCCGCGCGAGCATCGTCATGTGCGTGTATGCGCCGCCGCCGGAGACGTCGTCGCTGCCGGCCTGCGTGCCCCAGCGCACGGGCTTCTTGTGGAAGCGGCTCTCCGGCGCGACGTACGCCTCGATCCCGATGATCGGGGTGATGCCGGTGCGGGTGGCCTGCCGGTAGAACTCGTCGGCGCCGTACATGTTGCCGTGGTCGGTCAGGCCGACGGCCGGCATGCCGTGCCGTTCGGCCTCGGCCAGCAGGGGCTTGATCTTGGCGGCGCCGTCGAGCATCGAGTACTCGGAGTGGACGTGCAGGTGCACGAAGGAGTCCACGAATACACTCCTCGCGGTGGTCGGAGGCCGCATTCCAACCGGCGCTGACCTCGGCCGTCCAACAACGGACACGCCCAACGCGACAACCGGGAGTTGTGAGATGAGGGTGGAGCTCGATCTCGGCGCCGTGCGGGCCTTCCTGGCGGTCGCCGAGCTGCGGCACTTCGGCGCGGCGGCCGATCGGCTCGGGTTGAGCCAGCAGGCGGTCTCGAAACGGGTCGCGAAGCTGGAGGACGAGCTGGGTGCGGCACTGCTGCTCCGGATGTCGTCGGGCGCGGAACTGACCGAGGACGGCACGGAGTTCCTCCCGCACGCCCGCTCGGTGCTGGCCGCCGCCGACCAGGCCGTCGGATCGTTGCGCGACCGGCGCCGCGCGCTGCGGGTCGACGTGCTCGGCACCCGGTTCGCGGCGACCGAACTGCTGCACGACTTCCACGTGGCCGTCGGCGGCGGGGAGATCGACATCATCAAGTCGAACGGGCTCCGCTCTGCAGTTCCGGCCCTGCTGGAGGGGACGATCGACGCCGCGTACGCCAGGGTGCGGGGAACCGTCGACCCCCGGATCGCGTTCATCCCCGTCCACGCCGAGACGCTGCACGTGATCGCCGGGGACACCCACCGCTTCGCCGGCCGGAAGACGCTCGACGCATCGGAGCTCGAGGGTGTGACCGCGTGGATGCCCGGCAACGAGCAGGGCAGCGAGTGGAGCGACTTCTACACCGACCTGGCGGAGCGGTTCGGCCTGCGCATCGAGACGCGCGGTCCGAACTTCGGGTTCGACTACCTGCTCGAACAGCTGCCGAGCGCCGACGGGCAGATCAGCTTCATCGGTGAGGGCACCCGCATGCCGTGGCGGCCCGACATCGTGCGGATCCCCGTCGTCCGGCCGGCGCCCGCGTACCCGTGGTACCTGCTGTGGCGACGCGACACGCGGCATCCGCTGCTCACGGCACTGGTTGCGCACTCCCGAGCGCAGTTCCAGCGGCCGGGCGACGAGATCTGGTTGCCGGCGCCGGACGAGGTGCTGATGAAATCCGGGTCCGATGCCGGGTGAGTGTCGAGAACCGGCGAGCAGCTTCGTCACAGGGTGAACCCGACCACTGGAGGACGAGATGAACGCACGGACCGTCGTATCGCGGCAGGAGTGGGACGCCGCCCGCGAGGAGCTGCTGACCAGGGAGAAGGCGGTGACGAAGGCGCGCGACGAGGTCAACGCGCTGCGTCGCGGGCTGCCGATGGTCGAGATCGGCAAGGACTACGTGTTCGACACGCCGGACGGCCCCCGCTCGCTCGGGGACCTGTTCGACGGGCGCGGCCAACTGATCATCTACCACTTCATGTTCGACACGGCCCGGCCGGCACCGACGCAGCCCGCACCTGCCGAAGGGTGCGTCAGCTGCTCGCACGTCGCCGACAGCATCGGCCACCTCGCCCACATCAACGCCCGCGACACGACGCTGGTCATGGTCTCGCGCGCGCCGCTCGACGCGATCGAGGAGTTCAAGGCGCGGATGGGCTGGACGGTGCCGTGGGTGTCGTCGGCCGGCAGCGACTTCAACCACGACTTCACCGCGACCGTCGAGACCGAGCAGTACGCAGGCGAGATCCCCGGCGTCAGCGTCCTCGTCCGGGAGGGCGACCGGATCCTGCTCTCCTACTGGACGTCGGGCCGCGGACTCGACCACCTGCTCTCGACGTACGCCTGGCTGGACCTCACCCCCGGCGGGCGCCAGGAGGGCTGGGACGGGATGCCCGACCTCGACGGCAAGGCTCTGACCTGGCTGCGCCACCACGACCGCTACACCGAAGCCGCCGCCTCGGCCTGCTGCGGGGCCAGCTGACGAACTTCCCCACCGTTTTGCCAACCTGCACACCCAAAAGGGCGTGCAAATAGGCAAAACGGTGGGGAAGTTTTGGGCTATGTCCGGGCGAGGCGGAGGACGGCCTCGACGGACCGGTCGACGTCGGCCTCCGTCGTCGCCGCGTTGGAGATCGAGATCCGGGCCCAGCGCCGCTCGCGCCAGGTGGTGCCGCCGAACCAGCAGGTGCCCTCGCGCTGTGCCGCCTCGATGACGGCGTCCGTGCCGGCGTCGTCGCGGAACCGGGCGAGCACCTGGTTGAGCACGACGTCGTTGCCGATCTCCACGCCGCCGGCGGCGAGGCCGTCGGCGAACCGGCGGGCCAGCGTGCAGCAGCGCTGCACGACCTCGGCGACCCCGTCGGAGCCCAGCTCGCGCAGCGCCGCCCAGGTGGCGAACCCGCGGGCCCGCCGCGACGAGTCGAGCGTCAGATCGCCCATGCCGGGGCGGGTGCCGCCGGAGCCGACGAGGTACGGCGCCGTGTACGACACCGCCGCGACGTGCGTCGTCGGGTGCGCGCAGATCGCGAACCCGCTGTCGTAGGGCACGTTCAGCCACTTGTGGCCGTCGCACGCCCACGAGTCGGCCAGCTCGCGGCCGTCGACGAGGTGCGAGTGCGCCGGGCTTGACGCCGCCCACAGTCCGAAGGCGCCGTCGACGTGCACCCACGCGTCGTGCTCGCGGGCGATCGGGATCGCGCTGCGGAGGTCGTCGCACGCCCCGGTGTTGACGTTGCCGGACTGCAGGCAGACGATCACCGGCCCCGGCGGCCCTTCGGTAAGGACCCGGCGCAGGTCGGCGACGTCGATCGCGCCGTTCGCGTCGGCAGCCACCTCCTCCAGCGCGGACGTCCCGAGGCCGAGCAGGCGCAGCGAGCGGTCGATCGTCCCGTGCCGTTCGATGCCGGCGACCACCCGAACGCGAGGTGCGCCGTGCAGGCCGTCGCGTTCGACGTCCCAGCCGGCGCGGGCGAGCACGTCGTGCCGTCCGGTCGCGATGCCGACGGTGTTGGCGGCCTGGCCGCCGGTGACGAACCCGACGGTCGAGCCCTCCGGCAGGCCGAGCAGCGTCGTCAACCAGCCTGCGGCCGCCTCCTCCGCGGCTGCGGCCGCAGGGGAGAGCACCGCGTTGAACGCGTTCTGGTCCCAGCCGGTCGCGAGGATGTCCGCGGCCGACGCCGCCGGCAGCGCGCCGCCGGTCACGAACCCGAAGTACCGCGGCCCGGCGGAGGCGACGAGGCCGGGCTCCGCCGCCGCAACCAGCGCTTCGACGACGTCCGCGGCCGGTGTCGGGGTGCTGGGCAGCGGGCCGCCGAAGGCCGCGCGGACCGCGTCGTCGCCGGCCGCGGCCTGCACCCGACGTTCCGGCAGCTCCGCCCGGTAGGCGGCGGCGACGGCGGCGGCTCGTGCGAAGAGATCGTCCACGGTGCGACGGTAGATCAGGCTCGTTCCCGTGCGGGTGACACGCACCGCTCCGCGATCCGCCAACCGTCGGCGCAGCGGACCACCCGGTCCCGGTACGTGACGGAGCCGGCGGTGCCGTCGGCGCGCACGCCGATGCCCTTGGAGGCCACCGTGACGGTGCCATCGGGCAGCTCGGTGACCAGGATGTTCGTGACGTGGTGGCCCACGGGGTTCATCGGGTGGTCGGCGAAGGCCTCGGTGGCGGCGCGGAACTCCGCGATGCTCCGCAGGGGCCGTTGGCCGAGCGCGCTGACGTCGTAGACGGCGTCGGGGGTGAAGAGCTCGTCGAGACGGCCGAGGTCGCCGGAGTCGACGAGGTGTCCGTGCATGGCGAGGAGGTGGTGGATGGCGAGGGTGTCATCGGCGGTGAGGGGCACACGCCGAAGCTACGAAGTTGACAGCATGCTGTCAATATTGCCCTGATGGTGCGAATGGCACCCTCACGCCATGGCGGAGGAACCGGACCAGGTGCCGACGGCGGCCGAACTGCTCGACTTCATGCGGGTCGTCGCAGGCCTCAACCGCTCGCTGCTCGCCGTCGGGGAGGAGATCGCCGCCGCGGCGGACCTCAGCCATGCCCGCAGCGTCTGCCTGCAGGAGATCGCCGACGAGCCGCGCACCGTCGCCTCCATCGCGGCGCGGCTCGACACCGCTCGCCAGTCCGTGCAGCGGGTCGCCGACCTGCTGGTCGCCGGCGGGATGGCCCGGTATGCGGAGAATCCGCGCCATCGTCGGGCGAAGCTGTTGACGGTGACGCCGGCCGGCCGGGCGGCACTCGACCGGATGAGCGAGGCCCATCACCGCTGGGTGCTCGCAGCCGCCGACAACCTCGCCACCGCCGACGTGGGCGATCTGTCCGGCCGGCTGCGGGCCGTCCAGGAGGCAGTCAGTGGTACGCGCCCGGCCGCACGATCATGAGGACGACCACGGCGGCCCAGAGCAGGTTGTAGATCCCGCTGAGCATGCCGAGCATGCGCAGGCGCCTGCCGTCGTCGGGTTCGGTGAGCGCCAGCCGCTGCCGCGGGAGGATCAGCAGCGCCAGTACGAGGCCGGCGGCGAGCGTCAGCACCATCGAGATGTTGATCCAGATCTCGCCCATCCGGCCCTGGACGACCGCCAGCACGATCCCGATCACCGGGACGGCGATGCCGATCAACCCGTACACCCGGGTGATCCGGTGCAGCATCACGGCGACGGCAGGGTTGCGTTCCGTCGGGGCCTCGGCGGGGCCGCCGGCCGCAACGGCGACGGCCACGGGCGCGTAGCGGGGGAACAGGCTCGTGGCGACGGCCGAGCCGCCGACGAACACGATCCCGGCGAGCACGTGCAACGACAGCAGTAGGCCTTCCACGGCGACTCCTCGCTCCGCAACCTTCAGATGATCTGAAGGTAGCAGAGCTTCAGGTGACCTGAAGGAGGGGATCAGTCGTTCGGCGGGAAGAGCCCGCGCACGGTGTCGCCGATCTGCTGCTGGATCGGGTCCGCCTCGGGCCCGAAGAGCTGCGCGTCGACCCGCGCCACCGCGGACATCGCGGCCCGGAGCAGGCGGGCACCCTCGTCCGTCATCTCGATCGTCGACGCCGAGCCGGCGCGGGCGGTGCTGTCGCGGACCAGTCCGGCGGCAGCGAGCGCGTTCACCGCGGTGTGCACGCTCTGCACGGTGATGCCCGACATCCGGGCGAGGTCGCTGAACGACACCCCCGGCACGCCGTGGATGTGGCCGAGCAGGCCGAGCCGGCTGATCGTCAGCCCGAGCGGAGCGAGCTCCGACGAGAGCGCGTTCTCGATCCTCCGGGCCAGCGTCAGCAGCACGATGGACGTGCTGCTGGCCCCGGCGGGCCCGGGACGCTCGTTGTCGGAAGCCACCGCGCCAGTCTCCCGCACCAGGACGGACGTCCGACTTCCCCATCGTTCTGGGTGGATGCGCGCCTGCGGAGCGCGCATCCACCCAAAACGGTGGGGAGATTCGTGGGCCCTGGGGAACTATGCGATAGGCGACTATCGTTTGTCCCGTGAGCGCGCCATCGCGGCGCGTGATCATCGGGGAGGATCAGTGACCGAGACGCGAGAGCTTCCGCTGAGCATGCAACGGGAGGGCTTCGACCCGGCGCCCGCGCTTGCCGCCATCCGGGAGAACGAGGGCATCACCAAGGTCTCCACCGGGTTCGGGATCGACGCCTGGCTGATCACGCGCTACGCCGACGTGCGGGCCGTGCTCAGCGACCCGGCGACGTTCAGCAACTCCCGCGTCTCGGAGCTGCCGCTGCCCGGCGTCGACAAGATCAAGCGCAAGGAGCTCGCCGAGCGCCAGGCCGGCAACCTGCTCGCGCTCGACCCGCCCGCGCACGGCCGGCTGCGCCGCCTGCTGACCCCGGAGTTCACCCTGCGCCGCATCCGCCGGCTGGAGCCGCGGATCGTCGAGATCGTCGACGAGCACCTCGACGCGATGGAGCGCAAGGGACCGCCCGCCGACCTGGTCGCCGACTTCGCGCTGCCGATCCCGTCGCTGGTGATCTGCGAGCTGCTCGGCGTCCCGTACTCCGACCGGGCCGGGTTCCAGGAGCGCAGCAACCGCCAGCTCGACCTCTCGGTGCCGCTCGACGAGCGGCTCGCGCTGCAGGAGGAGTCGCGCGACTACATGGCGACGCTCGTCGAGCGGGCGAAGGCCGATCCCGGCGAGGACATGCTCGGCATGCTGGTGCGCGAGCACGGCGACGACCTCACCTCGGTCGAGCTGATCGGCATCGCCGGACTGCTGCTCATCGCGGGCCACGAGACGACGTCGAACATGCTCGGCCTCGGCACGCTCGCACTGCTGCAGCACCCCGACCAGCTCGCGATCGTCCGCGACCAGCCGGAGCGCGTCGACGCCGCGGTGGAGGAGCTGCTGCGCTGGCTGAGCATCGTGCACTCGGGAACTGGCAAGATCGCCACGAGGGACGTCGAGGTGGCCGGGCAGCTGATCAAGGAGGGCGAGTTCGTGATGTGCGCGTTGCCGACCGCGAACCGCGATCCCCAGCTGCGCTCCGAGCCGGACGAGCTCGACGTCACCCGCGGCGAGATCGGGCATCTCGCGTTCGGCCACGGCATCCACCACTGCCTCGGGGCGCCGCTGGCGCGCATGGAGCTGCGCACGGCGCTCCCGGCGTTGCTGAAGCGGTTCCCCGATCTGCGAGCCGTGTCGAGCACGCCCGACTTCCGCTCGTTCCACGTGATCTACGGACTGACATCCATGGAGGTGGCTTGGTGAGCAAGCTGGCGGTCAACAAGGACTTCTGCATCGGCGCGGGGCTGTGCGTGCTGACCGACGCCGACGTCTTCGACCAGGACGACGACGGCATCGTCACGTTGCTCGTCGACGACCCGGGCGACGGGCCCTCGATCAAGGAGGCAGTGGCGAACTGCCCGTCGGGTGCGTTGTCGCTCGTCGACGAGTAACCCGCCTTTCCTGTTAGCGTGCGCCGGTGCGAGCGACACCGCGTAGGGCGGACGCCCGGCGCAACATCGCGCGCGTCCTCGACGCCGCACTGTCCGCGTTCGAGGAGGCCGGGCCGGACGTTCCGCTCGACGAGATCGCGCGCCGGGCCGGCGTCGGGATCGCGACGCTCTACCGGCTCTTCGGCGGCCGCGGCGCGCTGGTCAGGGCCGTCTTCGGGCAGCTGTTCGAGAAGCAGGTCGAACCGCTGGTCGCGACGGCGCGCGCGGCCGCGGACCCCGTCGACGGCCTGGTGGAGGCGCTGACGGCCACCGTCGAGGTGCTGATGGCCCACCAGCAGCTGCTCGCCGCGCTGCGGGAGGCGGGTGGTGTCTCGTTCGACGTCGCCGAGCGCTACCTGCTCCCGCTCGCTGAGGTGCTCACCGCGGCGCAGCGCGAAGGTCTGCTGCGCCGCGACCTGGAGATGCGCGACCTCGCGGCCGTCGTCGTGATGGTGCTGGCCACCGTGCACCTCCCGATCGGCCACACCCCCCACCGCCGCTACATAGCACTCCTGATAGCGGGGATGCGCACGAAAGAAGGCACCCTCCCGCCCCTGGACTAAGCGTCGACAACGACGTTTTGGCTGTTGTGAGCGCTAACAAATCGCCAGAACGTCGTTGTCGACGGTCAACGCCGGCCCGGTTTGCGGCTGCGCATGTTCAGCGCGGCCACGTGGTAGCTGCATTCGACGCCGGCGTTGTTGGCGAAGCCGTGCGGCACGTCCGCGGCGAAGTAGAGGGAGTCGCCGGCGGTCAGGACGAGCTGCTCGGCGCCGATCGTCATGGTCAGCTCGCCCGCCTCGACGGCGATGAACTCGTGCGAGCCGGGCGCGTAGGCGGGGAAGGTCCCGGCGTCGCAGCCCGGCGGCAGCGTGGAGCGGATCCACTCGAAGTTCACGCCGGGGACGACCGGCGTGAGGATGATCCGCCGCCAGCCGCCCGGCTCGTCGGCGATGTCCTGGTCGGCGGCCCTGCGCAGCACGACACCGCGGTCGAGCTGGCCGGTGAGCAGGTCGGTCAGGCGCGTGCCGAGCCCGCCCGCGATCCGGTCGAGCACAACGATCGTCGCCGCCTTCTCCCCTCGCTCGACGGACGACAGCATGCTCACGCTCACATCGCACCGCTCGGCGAGCCCGTTGAGCGTCAGCCCGCGTTCGAGACGCAGGTCACGGACACGTTCTCCGAGCACTTCGAGGTCCACGTGCGCTATAGTAGCGACTGATTCTGCTATAGCGGAAAGGGTCTCTGCTATGTCGACCGCAGTCGCAACCGTCCGGCAGGCGTGGCCGGAGGACATGAACGCCGTCTGCGAGATCTACCGCCACTACGTCGACACCACCACCGCGACGTTCGAGATCGACGCGCCGGACGTCCGGGAATGGTCGACGCGGTTCTGGCGGATCGCCGAGACGGGGCTGCCGTTCCTCGTCGCCGAGATCGACGGCCGGGTGGCCGGGTACGCGTTCTGCAAACCCTGGAACGCGCGGGCCGCGTACCGCTGGACGGTCGAGGACTCCGTATACGTCGCGCCGTGGGCGACGGGCCGCGGGGTGGGTGGCGCGCTGCTCGACTCGCTGCTCGCGATGTGCGCCGCGGCGGGGGTGCGCGAGGTGATCGCGGTGGTCGTCGACACCGGCGACCCGCGCTCGCTCGCGCTGCACCAGCGCCACGGCTTCACCGAGACCGGCAGGCTGGCCGACGTCGGGTTCAAGAAGGACACCTGGCTCGACACCGTTCTGCTCCAGCGCAGTCTGCGGGTAGCTTCGGCCGGGTGCGCGACCTCGAGCAGTTCCGCACCGAGCTGACGGGCTACAGCTACCGCATGCTCGGCTCCGCCTTCGAGGCGGAGGACGCCGTGCAGGAGGCGATGGTCCGCGCCTGGCGCAACATCGACACGTACGACGAGGAGCGCGCACCGCTGCGGGCGTGGATCTACCGGATCACCACGAACGTCTGCATCGACATGCTGCGCAGCGCGCAGCGCCGCGCACGGGCGATGGACCTCGGTCCGGCGACGGCGCTGGGTGCCGGCCTCGGGGCGCCGCTGCCGGAGAACCGCTGGCTGCGGCCCGTGCCCGACGCGATGGTGCTGCCCTTCGACGGCGACCCGGCCGACATCGCCGCGCAGCGCGAGACGATCCGGCTCGCGTTCGTGGCCGCGCTGCAGCACCTGCCGCCGCGCCAGCGCGCGGCGCTGATCCTCTGCGACGTCCTGTGCTGGTCGGCGGTCGAGGCCGCGGCAATGCTGGACACGACGGCCGCCGGCATCTCCAGTGCGTTGCAGCGGGCCCGCGCCACGCTCGCGACCCGCGACATCAGGGCGGGCGAGCCCTACGCGCCGATGGACGGGGTGCAGCAGGAATTCCTCGCGCGGTACGTGAAGGCGTTCGAGAGCCATGACGTCGCGACCCTCGTGGAGCTGCTGCACGAGGACGTCGTGACGTCGATGCCGCCGTTCCGGTGGTGGTTGCGGGGTCGCGAGACGGTGCGGGCCGTCCTCACGTTCGGCGACGCCTGCAAGGACGACCGGCTGGTCCCGACGGTCGCCAACGGCTCGCCGGCCTTCGGTCAGTACCGCCCCGACGAAGACGGCCGGCTCGTGCCGTTCGCGCTGCTCGTGCTGGAGATCCGCGACGGCGCGATCGTCGAGGAGTTCACCGACCTCGACGGCGCGCGGCTGTTCCCGCTGTTCGGGTTGCCGTCGGAGATCGCCTGACCGGGACCGATGAGATCCGGGTCGTGGCCCCGTAGTAGGTGCGAACGGGCTACGACAAGGAGATCAGCAAATGGCCGACATCAACCTCGACGGCATCCAGACCTGGTACGACGAGCGTGGCGCCGGCGATCCGCTCGTGCTGCTGCACGGCGGATTCTCGAACGCGACGGACTTCGCCGGCAGCCTCGACACCCTCGCCGACCGCTTCCGGCTGCTCATGCCCGAGCGGCGCGGCCACGGGCACACGCCCGACGTCGACGGTCCGATCACGCTGCAGGTGATGGCGCAGGACACGATCGCGTTCCTGGAGAAGGTGGCGGGCGGCCCGGCCCGGCTGGCCGGGTACAGCTCGGGCGCCGGCGTTGCTCTCTACGTGGCCGTGCAGCGCCCCGACCTGGTCGAACGGCTCGTGCTGATCAGCGGCGCGGCCGACCTGGACGGGCTGATCGTGCGCCCCGGCCTCGGCGGCGAGTTCCCGGATGTCGTCGTCGACGCCTACGCGGCGATCTCCCCGGACGGCCGCGAGCACTTCCCGGTGGTGGTGGAGAAGGTCGTGCGCGGCATGGAGGGGCAGCAGGCGCTGACGGCCGACGAGCTCGCGCGCGTCACCTGCCGCACGCTCGTGATGGCGGGCGACGACGACATCGTCACGCTCGAACACACGCTGGAGCTCTACCGCGGCCTCCCCGACGCCGAGCTCGCCGTCGTTCCGCGGGCGACGCACCTGCTGATGTTCGAGAAGCCGGCGCTCTGCGCCGGGATCGTCGCCGACTTCCTGACCGGCGACAGCGCCCCGACGTTCATGCCGATCCGCCGGGGTGCCGCCGTCGGGTAGCTCAACTCAGCTGACGAGCGCAGCGAGGCGCGGGATCACGCCCTCGCGCCAGCCAGGGCCCATGCGCTCGAAGGCATCGCGGCCGCGCTTGTCGTCGAGGTCGAAGCCGGAGTGTTCGAGCAGCAGCCGGGTGCCGTTGCCTTCGGCGACCAGCCGCCACCGCAGCGTCCAGTCGCCATTGAAGGTGTAGACGAACAGCTGCTCGGGTTCGACCTCGACGACTTCGCACGGTATGGACCCCCAACCGGGCATCTCGAGGTGGAACCGGTGCCCGACCACCGGGGCGATGTCGCCCGGCGCCCACCAGCGGGCGTGCATCTCGGGATCGGTGATGCCGTGCCACACCTTGGCCGGCGGTGCGGCGATGAACTGGTCGACGGTGATGGTGGCGGTCTCGCTCATGGTGATTCCTCTTCTTCCAGGATGTCGGCGAGGGTGCGCAGGCGCTCGCGCCAGATCCGTTCGAACGGATGCAGCCAGTCGCTGACCTGCACGAGTCGCTCGACGCTGAGGTGGTAGTGCCGCTGGCGGCCGACGGGTTCGTCGGCGACGAGGTTCGCCCGCCGCAGCACCTGGAGGTGTTCGGCGACGGCCGGCCGGCTCAGGTCGAACTGGCCGGCGAGGTCACCCGCCGTGCGCGGGCCCTCGGCGAGGATCTCCAGCAGTCGCCTGCGGACCGGGTTGGCGAGCGCGAGGAACACGTCGTCGTCGGACACCTCGCAAGATTACGTCGGAGATCTCCGACATGTCAAGAATTTCCGACGCTTTCGAGCTGCCACGTGGTCGAGCGCCGGGCCACCTCGAAGATCGCGTCGGTGGCTGCGGAATCGATCCGCGCCGGCAAGGTGCGCAGCGCGTGGACCAGCCGTGTCGTGGTGGTGACGGTGACCCCGGCCGGCCACCGCACGACGTGCAGCAGCCCACCGAGCACGGCGATCACCGGCCGGACGTCGAGCGCGGCGGCGAGCTGGTGGCGGCCGGCCCGGCGCAGCGCGGCCCCGAGCAGCGCGCTCGTCACCGCCGCTTCCTCCCGTGACCGTGCGACGTACTCGGTCGTGATGTCGTCGATCCTGATCGCGTCGCCGTCGACGACGAGCCGACCCTCGCGGTGGTGCTTGGTGTTGATCGTGACCACCCCCGGCGGCCCGATCAGGAGGTGGTCGATGTCGCGTGGCCGCTCGCCGACCGGGATGGAGTGCAGCACCCGCCAGCTCGGCGTGCGGCGCCGCAGCGACGACGGCCCGGTGAGCTCGGTGAGCAGCGCGGCGACCGCCAGCTCGCCGTCGGCACCGACCCTCCACGAGCGGTCGGCACCTTCGCCCTCCTCACGCCGCCGCCGCGCCGCCTCGTGCAGGATCGTGATGCCCGGAGCGTTGGCGGCGAGGTCGCTCCAGCCGGCCGTCGCGGACGCGTGGCTGCTCATGTCGGAGAGTGTGCGGTCGACCACCGACAGAATCGGACCGATGAGTTCACCGCCCGGGTCGGGTCTGCCCCCTGGAGAAGCGTCAATCGGGGAGGAAGCATGGGGCGTCACCTCATCGTCCAGGAGCTCGTGAGCGCCGACGGGTTCGTCGCGGAGCCCGGCGGCGGGCTGGAGTTCTTCGCCGCCGTGCCGGACTTCGGCGACATCGATCGGGAGAGCGTCGAGGATCTGCGTGCCGTCGACACCGTGCTGCTCGGCGCGACGACCTACCGGTTGTTCGTGGACGTCTGGCCGACCTCGGAGGAGATCGTCGCCGAGGCCGTGAACACCACGGCCAAGTTCGTCTACTCCGCGTCCCTGCAGGCTGCCCCGTGGGGGACGTGGAAGCCGGCCACCGTGGTGCCGGGCGACGCCGTCGAGCACGTCCGCGCGCTCAAGCAGGAGCCCGGCGGGACGATCATGGTGTGGGGCAGCATCTCGATCGCCCGCGCGCTGTTCGCGGCGGGGCTCGTGGACGAGCTGCAGCTGCGGGTGCTGCCCGTGGTCATCGGGGCGGGTCGCACGCTGTTCAGCGCCGGGACCGGGCGCAAGGTGCTCACGCTGCTGGAGTCGAAGCAGTACTCCTCCGGCGTAGCTGTGCTGCGTTATGGAGCCGCGTGACGGCGAGCGGCAGCAGCAGCACGGCGACAGCCGCACCGGCCACGGCGAGCGTCGGGTAGCCGGAGCTGCTGACCAGCGGACCGGCCACCGCCCCGCCGCCCGCGGCCGCAACGCCCATCCCGACCTCGCCCCAGCCCTCGCGCCGCGACCGCTCGGTGGCCGGCGCGCCGTCCGTGACCATCGTGCTGCCGGCCAGCAACGCGATGTTCCAGCCGACGCCGAGCAGCACCATCGAGAACGTGAACAGCACCATCGACTCCCCGCCTGCTGCCGCAAGCAGCCCGGCGGCGATGAGCGTGCCCGCGGCGACGGCCGTCGCGCGACCGGCGCCGATCCGCTCGACAAGCCGCCCGGAGAGCGGCGACGGCGCGAACATGCCGGCGATGTGCAGGCTGACGACCAGTCCGATCATGCCGAGGTCGACGCCGAGGTGGTGCAGGTGGACCGGTGCCAACGTCATGACGCCGACCATCACGAGGTTCGCGATCGCGAGCGTGCCGATCCCGAGTACCGTCGCCCGGTCGGGCCGGGCGGCGGGTGCACGCGTCACGGGTAGGGCGACCGCCGGCAGCTGCTTGCGCAAGGCGCCGAGCAGCACCGCCGCCATGACGAAGGCGAGCGCGCCGACCACGTAGGGGCCACCGAGCGGGCCGAGGCCCAGCCGTTCGCCGAGCGCGGCGGAGCCGGCCAGCAGGTTCGGCCCGACGACGGCCCCGAGCGTCGTCGCGACCAGCACCGATGCCATCGCCCGTGACCGCCGCTCGGGCTCGCTCAGCTCGGCCGCCGCGTAGCGTCCGAGCATCACTGCGGTGTTGCCGGCGCCCATCAGGACGCTCCCGGCCAGCACGGCGGTCAGGTTCGACGTGACGGCTCCGGCCAGCGTCACGAGGCTGCCGGCCGCGGCGATGCCCGCGCCTGCCGCGAGCGCGAGGGCCCGCCCGGTTCTCCGGGTCAGCTCGCCGATGCCGATCGCAGCGAGCGCGGCGCCCACGACGAGCAGGGTCTGGGGCAGCCCGGCCGCGGCGTCGGACCCTGCGGCCTGCGCGGCCAGCAGCGCGAGCGCTGCGCCGGTGACGGATTGGGCGAGCCCGCCGAGGACGGTCGCCGACCAGAGAATGTGCATGGGAATACGGTAGAAAGGTGCAGCGACCCGGTGAATGGCCGATGAACGCTGTTCACGCGGTTCGCCTTTACGAAAGGAAGGTCATCGCCGTGGATGCTTATCCTTCGGAAACACTCGATGATGTCGACTGGGCGCTGCTCGCGGAGCTGCAGGCCGACGCGCGGCTCTCGTTCAACGAGCTCGGCAGGCGTGTGCACCTCTCGTCCCCCGCCGTGGCCGAGCGGGTGCGCAGGCTCGAACGCGCCGGCGTGATCGCCGGATATTCGGCGACCGTCGACCCGGCACGGGCCGGCCAGCCGCTGCTCCTGTTCGTCCAGCTGAGGTGCGCGCTCAGCCGCTGCCTGCTGAAGACCACCACGTCCGCCGAGTTCCCCGAGATCGTCGAGGTGCACAAGACGTCGGGTGAGCACTGCACGTTGCTGAAAGCCCGTGCGGCCTCGATGGCGCACCTGGAAGGGTTCATCGAGCGGCTCGGCGAGCACGGCGAGATCCGGACGCACATCGTGCTCTCCACGCAGTACGACGGACGGCCGGTCCAGCGCGCTGCGCCGGACCGGCCGGTCACGCAGTCGTCGGGTTGGAGCTAGGTCTAGGAGGCCATCGTGGTGGAGCTGTCGGAGCTTGCGGCAGAGGTGGCCCGGCGCACGCGCGCGGTTGCGCCTGCGTTGGCGGAGCACGTCGTCCGCACGGCGCTGACGCCCATGCCGGTGGGCTCGGGTGAGCTGCTGATCAAGGAGGAGCACCTGCAGCGCTCCGGTTCGTTCAAGATCCGTGGCGCGACCGCGAAGGTGCTCGCCGTCGATGCCGACGCCCGGTCGCGCGGCCTCATCGCGGCGTCGTCGGGTAACCACGGGCTCGGCATGGCGCACGCGCTGACGTCGATCGGCGGGAAGGGCACGGTCTACGTGCCGGAGGGCGCTTCGGCCGTCAAGGTCGCCGCGATCCGCAGGCTCGGCGTCGAGGTGCAGCACCGCGGGCGGGCGGCCGGCGAGTCGGAGCTGCTGGCCAGGGCGCACGCCGAGGAAGCCGGGCTGGTCTACGTGAGCCCGTACAACGACGTCGACGTGATGGCCGGGCAGGGCACGATCGGCCTGGAGCTGCTGGAGCAGGCGGGTGTCGACGGCCTCGACGCGGTTGTGGTCGCCGTCGGTGGCGGCGGGCTGATCTCCGGCATCGCCGCGACGATCAAGGCTGCGGCCCCGCACGTGCGGATCATCGGTGCAATGCCGGCGAACGACGCGGCGATGGCTGCGAGCGTCGCGGCGGGGCAGGTTGTCGACGTCGATGCCCGGCCCACGCTGAGCGACGCCACCGCTGGGGCCGTCGAGCCGGGCGCGTTGACGCTCCCGCTCTGCGTCGAGCTCGTCGACGAGTGGGTGCTGGTCGAGGAGGCCGAGATCGGCGCGGCGCTGCGCCTGTTCATCGACACCCAGCACCAGCTGGTGGAAGGCGCGGCCGCGGTGGCGATCGCCGCGGCGCTGCGGGACGTCCCGACCGACGGGCGGCGGGTCGCCGTCGTGAGCTGCGGGGCGAACATCTCCGCGGAGACGTTGCGGGTCGCGTTGACGAAATAACTAGACCGGTCGTCATAGTTTCGAGTACGGTCCTTGGCATGGCAGCACGGACCGACAGCAGGCAACGCATGCTCGACTCCGCGCGGGAGCTCTTCCAGGCGCAGGGCTACCACGCAACCGGCCTCAACCAGATCGTCGCGGCCGGCAAGGCCCCGAAGGGGTCGCTCTACTTCCACTTCCCCGGCGGCAAGGAGCAGCTGGCCGCCGAGGCCATGCAGCAGGCGGCCGAGACGGTCCGCGCGCGGCTCGAGGAGATCGCCGCGGCGGCGCCCGATGCGGCGACGGCGATCGGCGCGGCCGTAGACCTGCTCGGCACCGCGCTCGTCGAGAGCGACTTCCGCGGCGGGTGCCCGCTGGCCGCCGTCGCGCAGGACGCGGGGCCGGAAGCGCCGCTGATCGCGGCGGCGTGCAGCGCGGGCTACGCGTCGTGGCGGGCCTCGATAGCCGGCTTGCTGGAGCGCCACGGCGCCTCGGCGGAACGGGCCGAGGGGCTCGCCATGGTGGTGCTCTCGCTGATCGAGGGCGCGTTGCTGCTCGCCAAGACCGACCGGGACATCGCGCCCGTCCGCGCTGCCCGCGCCCACCTCATGACGTTGCTCTCGGAAGGAAACGGCTGATGCGTGTCCACCACATCAACTGCGGCACCATGCACCCGGCAGGCGGGAAGCTGTTCGACGGGCAACCGGGGATCATGCGCCGCGCCACGATGGTCTGTCACTGCCTCCTGCTGGAGACCGAGGCCGGGCTGGTGCTCGTCGAGACCGGGGTCGGCGCGCAGGCCACCACCCGACCCGAGTGGCTCGGCGAGCGTTTCCGGCGGTACGTCAAGCCCGTGATGGCGCCCGACGAGACCGCGCTGCACCACGTCGAACGGCTCGGCTTCGCCGCGGCGGACGTCCGGCACATCCTGGTGACACACCTCGACCTCGACCATGCCGGCGGGCTCGCCGACTTCCCGCACGCCACCGTGCACGTCGCCGCGACCGAGCTCGACGCGCTGCGGTCGCCGCGCGACAAGCAGGAGCGGCGCCGCTACCGGGACGTGCAGTTCGCGCACGGGCCGCGCTGGGCGCCGCACGACGCCGACGGCGAGCCGTGGTTCGGTTTCACCGCTGCCCGCCAGCTCGACGGGCTGCCACCGGAGATCCTGATGATCCCGCTGGCCGGGCACACCCGCGGCCACTCCGGGGTGGCCGTCGACACTGGCAACGGTTGGCTGCTGAACGCGGGCGACGGCTACTTCCACCCCGGGATCCTGACGTCGACACCGCACCAGCCCGCCGGGAGCGCGCTCTTCGAGTCGATCATGCAGGCGGAGCGGCAGGCCAGGTTGGACAACCAGGCCCGGTTGCGTGCGCTCGTCGCGGAGCACGGGTCCGAGGTGACGATCTTCTCGGCGCACAACGCCGCGGAGTTCGAGCAGCTCGCCACCCGCGCGCACGCCACCTGACGTCGACAACGACGTTCTGGCTGTTGTTAGCGCTCACAAACAGCCAAAATGTCGTTGTCGACGGTCCTCCCTACGCCCGCCGCTTGCGGACGTAGAGGGCGCCGGCGCCGGCCGCGGCCACCAGCACGACCCCCGTGATGGCCCACGCCGGGAACGTCGGCGCCCCGGACGGGGGTGGGGTGGTGGCTGCTGCCGGTTGCAGCACCGCCGGTTGCGGGCCGGCGTGCGGCGCGTCGGGCGGCCGGATCGCGCCCCAGTAGTTCTGGCCCGCGGGGGTCGGGTCGTCGGGCAACGGGTTGGGCTGCAGCGCGCCCGGGACGGTGAGGGTGCCGATCTCGTAGTCGGCGAAGAGACCCTGCCGGGCGACCACCTTCCACGTGCCTTCACGCGGCACGCGCACGGCCGTCGCGTAGTGCGCGGGCTCGGCCATCGCGACTCCCGCGAAGGGCAACGTCTCGCCGTTCTCGGCGACCAGGACGATCGCGGTCGCGCCCAGATCGCCCTCGTACGGGTGGGTGCCGTGCTGCAGCACCCAGTACCCGACGGTGTAGGTGGGGCCCGCTTCCACGCGGGCGGGCAACGGGTCGAGGAGCGTGTTCGCCCACCCGCCCGCAAACGCGGGCGTGGCCGCGAGCACCCCGAGCAGCAACGCGGCCGTCGCGGCCGCGGCGATCCTGAGGAGTCCCATGCCGGTGATACACCGCGGGAACCCGCCCGGTTCCAGCGGTGTAGGAGAGCATGAAGGACCTTCAGGGCGGAGGCGCGGGACTGGGCGGGATCGAGCAGGGCGAGCGCGACGGCGAGCTGGTGCGGCAGGCGTTGGACGGTGACCTGCACGCCTACGAGCAGCTCGTCCGCCCCCACCTGCCCGCGGCACACCGCACCGCGGTGCTGCTCGCCGGGCGCGGTGACGCGGAGGACGTCGTGCAGGAAGCGTTGGTGAAGGCCTACCGGGCCTTGGCGCGGTTCCGGCCCGAGCGGGACGGCGTGCCGCGCGAGTTCCGGCCGTGGCTGCTGCGGATCGTCGCCAACGAGGCCCGCAACGCGAGCCGCTCCGCCCGGCGACGGGCGGGGCTGTGGGCCCGTGCGCAGGCCGTCACGCTCGACGTCGTGGTGCCCGCCGCCGAGCACGACGCCGAGCGGACGGCGGCGCGGCAGGCCTTGCTGCTGGCCGTGCAGGGCCTTGCCGAGCGCTACCGCGTGGTCGTGACCTGCAGGTACCTGCTGGAGATGTCGGAGGCGGAGACGGCGGAGGTGTTGGGCCTCTCGCCGGGAACGGTGAAGAGCAGGCTCTCCCGAGGGCTCGCGCAACTGCGCAAGGTCGCCGGGCTGTGGAGCGGGCAGGAGGTGACCCGGCATGGCTGACCAGCTCGACGAAGCGTTGCGTGACCTCGGCCGGGTCCTCGACACCGGCCCGGTTCCCGACGTCATGCCCGAAGTACTGAGCAGGCTGGCCGAGCCGCGGCGACCGCGCCGCGCGCGATGGCTGATCGGCGGCGGTTTCGCCGCGATCGTCGCGGTGCTGATCGGGGTGGTGCCGGGTGCGGCGAGCGCGGTCGGCGGCTTCTTCCAGAGCCTGCCCGGCGTCCTGTTCAGCCAGTCGTCCGAGGCGCTGCCGCCGCCGGGCGCCGGCCGCCTCGGTGAGGCACTGGGGCTGCACGGGCCGGTGTCGCTCGACGAGGCCCGGCGGACGTTGCCCTTCCCCGTCCCGCTGCCGTCGTCGCTCGGCGAGCCGGACGAGGTCTACCTGCAGGGGGCGCGCGCCGCGACGCTGGTGTGGCGTGCCGGGCCGCGGCTGCCGGAGATCGGGCCCTCCGGGATCGGGCTGGTGATCGACGTGATCGACCCCGACCGCGGCCCGATCTTCGAGAAGCTGCTCACCGCGCCGCCCGAGCGGTTCGACATCGACGGCCAGCCCGCGGCGTGGACCGCCCGGCCGCACCCGCTCGTCCTGCTCGACGATCAGGGTGCGCCGCTGCAGACCCGGCTCTCGACGCGATCGCTCGTCGTCGTCGAGGAGCGCTGCACGGTGCGCATCGAGTCGGTGCTCGACCGCGAGGGCGCGATCGCGATCGCGATCACGATCAGCTGAACTCGGCGGTGTTGGCCGCCACCCACTCGGCGAACGTCGTGCCGGGGCGGCCCATCACCTCGGCGAACGCCGGCGAGACCGGCTGCGGGTGCTCCGCGAGCATCCGCATCCCCTCGACGTACCACTGCGCGAACTCGCCCATGTCCGGTTCGAGCTGCGCCGTCGCCGCCTCGGGGCTGATCTCGACGTAGGGGATGTCGCGGCCGAGCGCGACGCCGATCTGCCGCACCTTCTCCGCCCGGGTCAGCGTCTCCGGGCCGGTCAGCGGGTAGGCCTTGCCGGCGTGCCCGTCCTCGACGAGCAGCCGCGCGGCGATGGCGGCGATGTCGTCCATGCAGATCATCGCGTTCGCCGAGCTCGCGTAGGCGTCGTGCACGATCCCCTGCTCGCGGATCGCCTGCGTCCAGATCGTCGCGTTCTCCATGAACTCGCCGGGCCACAGATGCGTGAAGGGCACTCCGGACTCCTCGACGGCGTTGTTGACCTCGCCCCAGTGCTGGTCGGGCTCGCCGGAGACGTCGACGATCAGCCGGACGCCGGCCTTCCCGGCCATCGTGACGACCTCGGTGACGGTCTCCGGGGCGGGCGCGAGATACATCTTCTCGACGCCCTCCAGCGCGGCCTGCAGGGTCTCCGGCTTCCTGATGTATCCGACGGCCACCTCGACCCCGGACGGGAGCGCCGCTTTCTTCGGGTTGGTGGTCAGCGCGCGGATGTCGGTGGCGCCCTCCTTCAGGAGGTGGTCGACCACAAGCCTGCCGATGTTGCCGGTCGCGCCGGTCACGAGAATCGTCACAGCACGAGAGACTACCAGAATGGAACTCCAACGTTCCAATTCTGTATGTGGATATCCTTCCTCTCATGTCCGGTCCACGCGAGCGCACCCGGGCGGCGATCCTCGAAGCGTCCGCCGTCGTGCTCGGCCGCAACCACGACGCGACGCTGCCCGCGGTCGCCGAGGCGGCCGGGGTCGGCCGCACGACGTTGCACCGCTACTTCCCCGACCGCGAGTCGCTCCTCTCCGCCACGACGGCCGACTCGCTCGCGGCGGTCGAGCAGGCCGTCACGGATGCCGCGATCGAGGACGGCTCGCCCGTCGACGCGATGCGCAGGCTGGTCGCGGCGATGGTCTCGGTGGGCGACCGGCTGATCTACCTCTTCGGCGACCCGCGGGTGCTCGGCGTCGATGATGACGATTGTCCCGACGAGGACGCGCAGCCGGAGCCGTCGGCCGACCAGCGGGTGATCCAGATGATCAAACGCGGCCAGGCCGAGGGCGCCTTCGACGATCAGCTGACCCCCGACTGGATCCAGCAGACGCTCTGGGCGCTCGTCTACACGGGCTGCGAGGCCGTCCGCAACGGCGAGCTGACCAGGCACGCCGTCGTCCCCATGGTCACCCGGACGCTGGAAGGCGGGATCCGGCCGGCCTGACCCACTCGGCGACGGCTTCCGCTTCTGCGGTGAGCGCCTCGGTCGTTCCGGCGTCGGGTGGGTCGAGGTAGGTCACGGTGGCCCGGTCCGCGCGCAGCGACCAGGTGCCGACCACCCGCCCGTCCACCGTCGCGACGGCCCGCAGGATCCCGCCGCCGGGGTGCACGGCCTTCGCGTGCGCGAGCGGGACGGCGAAGCCGCGGTCCTGCCAGCCCAGCAGGTATGGGTCGAACGCCGGCAGCAGGCGGGCCGGCACCGGGTCCTCGTCCGGCGGCCGCTCGGCGAGGCCCAGCAGACCGTCGTCCACCTCGACGACCCGGTCGGTCGCCGCCCGCAACGCCGCGCGGGCGTCGCGCAGCGGGATCCCGGCCCAGCGGGCCAGGTCCGTCTCGGTGGCCGGTCCGTGCCCGCGCAGGTACCGGACGGCGAGCGACGGCTCGGGCTCCTGCGGGCCCAGCCAGTCGGCGGCAAGGGCGTAGGCCTGCTGGCCGTCGGCGACCGGGCCGAGAACGACCGTCCCGCGCAGCGCGGCCAGCCGCAGCACGTGCGGCCCGACCTGCCCCTCCGCCGGGATACCGGCCGACCGCAACGCCTCGACCAGATCGGCCCTCGGCAGCGGACCGCGCTGGGCCAGCTCGCGCTCGACGAGCTCGACCGCGCGTTCGGCGGTCTCGGCGGGAACGCCCTGCTCGGCGAGGCGGCGCAGGCTCGTCACCTCGCCGCCGGGCGCGGTGAGCCGCAGCAGCCAGCGGTAGTCCGCGCTGCGGACGAGGTGCAACGTTCCGCGCCCCAGCCAGCCGACGACGAGCGAGCGGTCGACGGTCAACGCCCGGTCGATGTCGGTGGCCCGCTCGACCCCACGGGCCCGCAGCGCCAGGTAGGCGGCCCGCAGGTCCTGCGCCTGGACGGCCAGCAGGTGCTCGACCACCGCCTCCGGCGACCGCCGCCCGGGCAGGAGCAACTGCGCGGCGGCCCGCCGGCGCCTGACGCGATGACCCACTCACCAACCCTCCCGACGTCACCCTCCGTGCCCGTCGCCGGGGTCGGCTTGGTTCAGGAAAGTCCGCCATGACCTCCGGGCCGCCACGAGGGATGGGAATCCGTGCTGGGCGCGGCCCGGCCTGCCGGGCGGTCGGGAGTGCCTTGCGCACGCATCCGCGGGGACGTGCTGGGGTTGGGGTGTGTGCGTTGCGCACGCGAGGGCAGGAAAGCCACTTTCAGGCCCTGTGAGGGCAGGAAAGTGGCTTTCCTGCCCTCCACCTGCACCCCGGGGGCAGGTGGCCGACCGCTCGTCGTGGGACCGGGTGGGGTCGACGTTGCATACCGTGGGTGTGCGTTGCACATGGCTGGCCATGTGCAAGGTGTGTCGACGGTGTGCAACGTCGACCCAGGGCTTGCGGCGATTCACCTGACAGCCACTTTCCTGTCCCCACGGTTCAGGAGAGTGGCTTTCCTGAACCAGCCGCGACCACGGAGCGTGTTGGACGGGTCGGCTCCGTCGCCCCGGCCGGCGTGACGGTGACGGGGATGCCGTTCAGCACCGCGTTGCCCGAGAGCGGGTCGATCTCCAGCTCGTCGGTGAGCAGGTTGCTGTTCACCCCGGCGTGCGCGCGGGCGACGGACATTCCCGTCTCCGCGTGCCCCCAGCCGTGCGGGAGGCTGACGACCCCGGGCCGCACGTCGTCGGTCACCAGCACCGTCACCTCCACCGCCCCAACGCGGGACGTCACGGTCGCGCGGCCGCCGTCCACGATCCCGGCCGCAACCGCGTCGGACGGCGAGATGTGCAGCGTGCACCGGTCGGCGCCCTTCACCATCGCCGGCAGGTTGTGCATCCACGAGTTGTTGGACCGCAGGTCGCGCCGTCCCACCAGCGTGAGCCCGGCGGTCGACGTGAGCAGGTCGGCGAGCCGCGGCGCGTCGTCGACGATCGGCTGTGGGGCCAGCTCGATCGTCCCGCTCGGCGTCCGCAGCACCTCGGGGATGCGCGGCTGCAGCGGCCCGAGGTCGACGCCGTGCGGCGCTGCGGCCAGATCGTCGAGCGTCAGGTCGTACGGGCCGGCGCGCAGCATCAGGTCGAGCATCCGGTCGGCGCCGCGGCGCTCGCCGAGCTCGGCCACCAGCTCCGCGGGGTCGCGCCCGTGCAACGGCGAGCTCGGGTCGGCCGCCGCCGCGGCCGCGGTGCGCTGCACGACGAGGTCGTCGAGCGCCTCCGCGGTGGTGCCCAGCATGATCGCGGCCAGCCGCAGGATCAGCTCGCCGTCGCTCGGGCGGCCGTCGGACGGCGGGAACACCGGCGGCGACCAGTGCGCGACGTTGCGCGTGCTGAACTGCGCGAACGGCAGGTCGTACTGGCTGCGGGTCAGCGGCGACGGCGCCGGCAGCACGACGTCGGCGTGCCGGGTCGTCTCGTTGAGGTACGCGTCGATGCAAACCATGAAGTCGAGCTGCCCGAGCGCGGCCTCCAGCCGGGCCCCGTTCGGTGTGGAGAGCGCGGGGTTGCCCGCGACCGTCACCAGCGCCCTGATCCGCTCCCCGCCGGGCCCGGGGGTGTCGATCTCCTCGGCCAGCGTGGCCGCGGGGAACTCGCCGAGCACGCTGGGCAGGCCGCGCACGCGGGTCCGGCGCGGCCCGCCGACCCGCACGCCGCGCCCGCGGCCCGGCTCGCCCGCCGTGTTGTCGGTGCGCGCCGCGGGCTTCGTGAACAGGGCTCCACCAGGGCGGTCGAGGTTGCCGGTGAGCACGTTCAGCACGTCGACGAGCCAGCTCGCGAGCGTGCCGTGTGCGGTCGTGCAGGTGCCGATCCGCCCGTAGACGGCGGCGCTCGGCGCGGCGGCCAGCTCCCGCGCGAGCCGCCGGATGTCGGCGGCCGGCACCCCGCAGGCCTGCGCCACCGTCTCCGGCGGGTACGCCGCGACGATCTCGCGCACGTCGTCGAGACCGCTGACGTGTGGCGCGAGCCGTCCGAGTGTGACGAGGCCCTCGGCGAACAGCGTGTGCGCCATTGCGGCGAGCAGCAGCGCGTCGGTGCCCGGCCGGATCGTGACGTGCTCGTCCGCCGCCTTCGCGGTGCGCGTCCGGCGCGGGTCGACGACTACCAGCCGCCCACCGCGCTTGCGCAGAGCGCGCAGCCGCCCCGGCATGTCCGGCGCGGTGAACAGGCTGCCGTTGCTGACCAGCGGGTTCGCGCCGAGCACCAGCAGGTGGTCGGTGCGGTCGACGTCCGGGATCGGCACCGACATCACCGTGCCGAACATCAGGCCGACGGCGAGGTGCTTCGGCATCTGGTCGACGGTGCTCGCCGAGTAGCGGTGGTCGGTGCCCAGCGCCTTGATCAGCATCGGCGCGTAGAGCAGCGCGGCGTGATCGTGCGCGACCGGGTTGCCGAGGTAGACGGCCACGGCGTTGCGCCCGTGCTCCTCGATCAGCTTCGGCAGGCGCGCGGCGATCTCGGCGAACGCCTCCTCGAAAGTGGCCGGCACGAGCTCGCCGTTGCGCCTGATCAGCGGCGTGGTGAGCCGGTCGGGGTCGTGGTGCAGCTCCCCGAGCGCGATGCCCTTCGGGCAGGCGAACCCGCGGCTGAACTCGTCCTCCGTGTCGCCGCGGACGCTGACGACCCGCTCGCCGCGGGTGGTGATCACGAGCCCGCAGGTGGCTTCGCAGAGCGGGCAGATCCGGTACGACGTGCGTTCGTCCGTCATCGAGCACCTCTCGGGTCGGGCGGGTCGCGGTCAAGCGGGGCGCAGTCCGGCGAGCAGGAGGTCGGCGAACTGGTTTCCGACGTCGGCCGCCGAGAGCGGGCCGTCGGGCCGGTACCAGGTGCCGAGGTGGTGCACGCTGCCGAAGAAGAAGTGCACGGTGAGGTCGGTGGGGGCGTCGGCGCGGAAGAGCCCCGCCTCCTGGCCCTCACGGACGATCTCGCGGAACCGCTCGTGGTACGCCCGCCGCTGCGCCCGGAACTCGCGCTGCTTCTCGGGATTCAGCTGGTGCATCGAGCGTTGGAAGATCGTGGTGTCGTCGAGGTTCGCGATGCTCGTGACCACGACGTCGCTCGCCGCGGCGTGCAGCCGCTCGGCCGGCCCGCCGGCGCCGGTCGCGATCTCTTCCAACCGGTGGCGCTGCATCCGCAGCACCCGCGCGTAGATCTCGTGGAGGAGGTCGTCCTTCGAGTCGAAGTAGTGGTAGAGCGCGCCTTTCGTCACCCCGGCCGTCTCGACGATCTGGGCGACGGAGGTCCGCTCGAAGCCCTGCTTGGCGAACAGTCGCGTGGCCACCTCGAGCAGCCGGTCGGGCAGTGCACGGGCCGTCGTCGCTGGTGCAGCCATCGGTTCACCTCCGGAGCTCCGGAACATACCGACCGGATGGTATCCCAGGTAGAGGCCCTGTTCAGCTCCTTGACACGAGGTGACCACCCCGGCTTCACTGCCGTGGCGGCACAACGGAGTGGAGACGGACGCATGTCGGTGACGAACACGCCACGGCGCCCGTCGCGTTTGTTGATGGGCCTGGAAGCGCCACGCGCGACCGTCGAGCTCGCGATGCTCGCCGCCGCGGCGCCCGCGGTGGTGCTCGCCCCGCGCGGCGACGGCCACACGGTGCTGGTGCTGCCGGGCTTCATGACGAACGACCTCTCCACGCTCGCGCTGCGGGTCGTGTTGCGCGGCCTCGGCCACGACGCCCGCGGATGGGGCCTCGGCACGAACCTCGGCCCGACATCGTCGATCGTCGACGGCCTGCTGCACCTCGTCGACGACGCGTGGCGCGACAGCGGCCGCCCGGTGAGCCTCCTCGGGATCAGCCTCGGCGGTGTCTACGCACGTCAGCTGGCCATCCGCAAGCCCGAGCGGGTGCGCCAGGTGATCACGCTCGGCAGCCCGTTCCGCTTGCCGACCACGTACTCTGGCCCGCACATCACGAACGCGAGCAGCCTCTACCGCATGCTCGGCGCGCTGCACGAACGCCCGGTGACACCGTCGGAGGCGCCGCTGCCGGTGCCGAACACCGCGATCTACACGCGCACCGACGGCATCGTCCCGTGGGAGTCGTGCGTCAACGTCGAGGACGAGCTCAGCGAGAACGTCGAGGTGTTCGGCAGCCACTGCGGCCTCGCGCACCACCCGATGTCCGTCCGCGTCGTGGCCGACCGGCTCGCGCAACCCGAAGGCAAGTGGATGCCGTTCCGGGTGCGCGCGGCGGCCGCCTGATGGAGCAGATGAGCCTGCTCGACGCGTCGTTCCTGTACATGGAGAACGACACCACCCCGATGCACATCGGCGGGGTCGCGGTCTTCGAAGGCCCGCCGGCGACGCACGACGAGCTGGTCGAGCGGTTCCTCGCGAAGATCCCGCTGGTGCCGCGCTACCGCCAGCGCGTCCGGTTCCTGCCGTTCGACCTCGGCCGGCCGGCTTGGGTCGACGACCCGTACTTCTCGATCGAGTACCACGTGCGCCGCACGGCCGTGCCCGCGCCCGGCGGCCGCGCCGAGCTCGACAACCTGGTCGGCAGGGTCATGTCGCAGCACCTCGACCGGGCGCGGCCGCTTTGGGAGATGTGGATCGTCGAGGGGCTGGAGGACGGGCAGTGGGCCGTCGTCTCCAAGGTCCACCACTGCATGGTCGACGGCGTCTCGGCGACCGACCTCATGTCGGTGCTGTTCGACCTGGAGCAGCACCCGGCGCCGCTACCCGTGCAGCCCGAGTGGAAGCCGCGCCCGGAGCCGTCCCTGTTGGAGGTGGTCGGCGGCACGGTCACGGGGATCCTCAGCCCGGTCGACCGGGTCTGGCGGCTGGTCACGGCCCTGCGCACGCCGAGGCAGGCCGCGGGGAGCGGGCTGGAGGCGGCCCGCGCGATCGCGGGTCTCGCGCCGAAGCTCGTCCCGACCCCGAAGTCGTCGCTCAGCGGCTCGTACGGCCCGCACCGCCGCTGGACGTCGGCGCACACCTCGCTCGCCGACATCAAGACGATCCGCGCGGGCTGCGGCGGCACGATCAACGACGTCGTCCTCACGGCGATCACCCGGGGGTTCCGCGACCTGCTGATCGCCCGCGGGGAGCAGGTCGACGGCCGCTCCATCCGCACGATGGTGCCGGTGTCGGTGCGCGCGGAGAGCGAGCGCGGCACGTTCAACAACAAGGTGTCCGCGGTGTTCGCCGATCTCCCGGTCGGGTTCGCCGACCCGCTCGCGCGGCTCGCGGAGATCCGCAAGTCCATGGACGGGATCAAGAAGTCGAAGGGCGCCGTCGCGGGCGCGCGGCTGACCGAGCTGAGCGGGTTCGCCCCGCCGATGCTGCTCGCCGCGGGCCAGCGGCTGGCCACGACCGTCCCGCAGAGCAGCTTCCACACCGTGACGACGAACGTGCCGGGCCCGCAGCGGCCGCTCTTCTTCGTCGGGCGCAAGCTGCTCGAATCGGCGCCGACGATCCCGCTCGCGGCGTCGCTGCGGATCGCGATCGGCATCTTCTCCTACGACGGTGGTGTCCACTTCGGCCTCACCGGCGACTACGACACCGTGCCCGACCTCGCCGTGCTCGCGCGCGGCATCGAGGCGGGTGTCACCGAGCTGCTCGAGATCGCGACCGCACCGGGAGGACGAGGATGACCACGCACGACGTGACCCGATCCGAGACGATCACCGAGACGGTCGCGGCGCTCTCCCGCACCGCGGCCGAGCAGTTCGCCGATCGCCCTGCGCAGCGGTTCCACCGCGACGGCGAGTGGCACGAGCTGACGTTCGCGCAGCTGCACACCATCGCCACCGAGATCGGGTGCGGGCTGATCGGCCTCGGCGTCGGGCCCGGCGAGCGGGTCGCGGTGCTCTCCGACACCCGCCCCGAGTGGTTCCAGGCGCAGCTGGGCATTGCCGCAGCAGGCGGGGTCGTGGTGCCGATCTACCCGTCCAGCAGCGTCGAGGAGTGCGAGTGGGTGCTCTCCGACTCCGGCACCGTCGCGGTGGTCTGCGAGAACTCCGCCCAGCTCGCCAAGGTCGAGGCGGTGCGGGACCGGTTGCCCGAGCTGCGGCACGTGATCATGGTCGACGCGCTGGCCGAGCTGCGGTCGGCCGGCGGCGACACCGCCGAGCTGGAACGGCGCACCGCCGCCGTCCAGCCGGACGATCCGTCGCTGATCATCTACACCTCGGGGACGACGGGCCGGCCGAAGGGCTGCGTGCTGACCAACCGCAACATGACGGCCTGCTGCCGGCTGTGCGCCGAGATGGAGGTCGTCACCCCGGAGGACGTGGCCTACCTGTTCCTGCCGCTCGCGCACGTCTTCGCGCAGACGGTCGTGCTCGGCGCCGCGAGCTCCGGCGCGCTCGTCGCCTACAACAGCGGCGGCCCGACAGCGATCATGGCCGACCTGCAGGCCGTGCGCCCGACGTTCCTCCCGTCGGTCCCGCGGATCTTCGAGAAGGTCTTCGCCGCCATCGCCGGGATGGTGCCGGCCGAGATGCGCGAGCAGGCCGTGCACGCGGGGCTCGCGGTGCGTGAGCTGCGGGCTGCGGGCCGGGAGGTCCCGCCGCCGCTGGAGGCCGGTTTCGAGAAGGCCGACGAGCAGCTGTTCTCGAAGGTCCGCGCGGCGTTCGGCGGCAGCCTGCGGCAGGCGATCACGGGCGCGGCCCCGATCGCGCCGGAGATCCTGCAGTTCTTCCACGCGGCGGGCGTTCCGGTGCACGAGGGCTACGGGCTCTCCGAATCGGCCGGCGTCGGCACGTTGAACACCGCCGACGCGCTGAGCATCGGCTCGGTCGGGTGCGCCGTCCCCGGCTGCGAGATCCGGATCGCGGACGACGGCGAGATCCTCATGCGCGGCCCGCACATCTTCGCGGGCTACTGGAAGAATCCCGAGGCGACCGCGGACATCCTCTCCGACGGGTGGCTGCTCACCGGCGACCTCGGCAGCCTCGACGAGGACGGCTTCCTCTCGATCACCGGCCGCAAGAAGGACATCATCATCACGGCAGGCGGGAAGAACCTCACGCCGAACAACCTGGAGAACGACCTGCGCCAGTCGCGGTGGATCTCGCAGGCGCTGATGCACGGCGACCGCAGGCCCTACCCGGTCGCGCTGATCACGCTCGACGCCGAGATGGTCGTGCCGTGGGCCGCGGAGCGCGGGCTGCCGGGCGAGGTGGCCGCGCTCGCCGTCGACCCGCAGGTGCGCGGGCTCGTCCAGGACGTCCTCGACCAGGTCAACAGCCGGTACGCGAAGGTCTCGCAGATCAAGAAGTTCACGATCCTCGACCACGACTTCTCGATCGAGACCGGCGAGCTCACCCCGTCGCTGAAGGTGAAGCGGCGGGCGGTGGAGGAGCGCTACCGCGGGCTGCTGGACGACCTCTACGGCTGAGCACGGACCACCGCCGCGCCTGGATGCGTGCGTCTGCACGCGAGGGCAGCAAAGCCACTTTCCGGCCCTCACAGGGCAGGAAAGTGGCTTTCCGGCCCTGCCCGGCGCGCCCAGGGGTGCACCCAGGGTGGTCCCGGCGGTGCCAGGAAAGTGGCTTTCCTGGCACCACAGGACAGGAAAGTGGCTTTCCTGGCACCTGCCGTCCGCCGTCGCCCCGCTAGTGGTTGCGGAGCGCGCTGACGAGCTCCTTGCGGTTCATGCTCGACCGGCCCTTGATGCCGACCTTCTTGGCCCGCTCGTAGAGCTGCTCCTTGCTCATGTCGTCGTAGCTGCCGGACTTGCCGCCCTTCTTGCTGACGGTCTTGCGGCCCTGGTTCGCGCTGGCGTTGGCGACGCGCGCCGCCTTCTCCTTCGACGCGCCCGACTTGCGGACTTCGCGGTAGGTCTTCTCGTCCTTGATGCTGGAGTTGGGCATGCCGGCGGGTACCCCGCGGCCGTTCGGCGCAATCAGCGCACGTCAGCGGGCCCGGCGCAGCACCACCGGTACCACCACGGCCGACACGATCGCGACGGCGGCGCCCACCCACGCGCTGAGCTGCAGGCCGCTCGCGAACGCGGAGGTGGCTTCGGCCATCAGGCGCCCGGCGACGTCGGCCGGCAGCGTGCCGGCCACCGTCACCGCGCCGGCGAGCGAGTCGGCGGCCGCTGCGGCATCCGCGGCCGGGAGCGACCCCGGCACGGCTCCGTCCATGGCCGCCCGGTAGACCGCGACGCCGACGCTGCCGAGCAGCGCGATGCCGAGCGCGTTGCCCAGCTCGCCCGCCGTCTCCGAGATCGCCGACGCCGCTCCCGCGCGTTCCGCCGGGGCCGCGCCGATGATCAGGTCGACGCTGAGCGTCGACGCAGGCGCGACACCGAGCCCCATCACCACCGTGCCGACGATCAGCAGCGCCAGGCTCGACGAGGCCTGCGTGATCACGATCAGGCCGGCGGCCGCGATGGCGAGACCGACCCCGACGATCACCCGTGCCGGGATCTTGCGCACCAGCGCCGTCGAGAGCATCGACGCGGCGATGATCGCCACGGCCTGCGGGAGCAGCCACAACCCTGCCTCCAGCGGGCTGAGCCCGATCACCAGCTGCAGGTGCTGTGCGATGAGGAAGAAGATCCCTGCCATCACCGTGCCGATCAGGATGTTGACGCCCACGGACGCGCTGAAGGCGGGGTTGCCGAAGAGGCGCAGGTCGATGAGCGGGTGCACGAGCCTGCGCTGGCGCGAGACGAAGAACCCGCCGACGACGAGGCCGACCACGACGGCGACGGCGGCTGCCGCCGTGAGCCCGTGCGCGGCGACGTCCTTGACCCCGTACACGATCGCGAGCACGGCGACGAGCGAGAGCGCGGCGCTGAGCAGGTCGAAGCGGCCGGCGCCGGGGTCGCGGACCTCGGGCAGCAGCAGCGGGCCGACGATCAGCAGCACCACCATCACCGGCAGGTTCAGCAGGAAGACCGATCCCCACCAGAAGTACTGCAGCAGCAGGCCCGCGACCACCGGCCCGATCACCACGCCGACCGAGAAGCTGGTGACCCAGAGCCCGATCGCGACCGTGCGCTGGCCGGGGTCGGTGAACAGGTTTCGCAGCAGTGCGAGCGTCGACGGCATGAGCGTCGCGCCCGCGATGCCGAGCAGCGCCCTGGCCGCGATCAGCAGCTCAGGGGTCGGGGCGAACGCCGCGAGGACGCTGGCCAGCCCGAACGCCGTGGCGCCGATCAGCAGCAGCCGTCGGCGGCCGATCCGGTCGCCGAGCGTGCCCATTGTGATCAGCGAGCCGGCGATGAGGAACCCGTAGATGTCGGTGATCCACAGCAGCTGGGTGTTGCTCGGCTGCAGGTCGGCGCTCAGCGCGGGCGTTGCCAGGATCAGCACGACCAGGTCCATCGAGATGATCAGCGTCGGCAGCACGAGCGCTGCGAGGCCGAGCCATTCGCGCTTGCCGGCCTTCGTGGTTGGGATGTCGTTCTCTGGCACGACGTTCTCGGCCATCTCCGCCTCCTCCGATTGCGTTCCGATCCGGAACGTAACATTGGCGGTAGAGTTGCGTCCATGCCTGGTCGTCCCCGTGACCCGCACATCGCGGCAGCTGTGATCGAGGCCACGCTCGCGGCGCTCGACGAGGGCGGGTACACGCGGTTGACCGTCGAGGATGTCGCCCGCAGGGCGGGTGCGACCAAGCCGGCGATCTACCGCCGGTGGCCGACCCGCCAGCACCTCGTGCTGGCCGCGCTCTCGGCGCGGATCAGCGCGATCGGGGTGCCCGACACCGGTTGCACGATGTGCGACCTCGGCGAGGGCATCGACATCTTCGTGACGGCGTTCCAGCGCATCCGCCCCGACGTGCTCGGGCCGCTCTTCGCCGACTGCGCGGCCGAGCGGTCGCTGCGCGAGGAGTTCATGACGTCGCTCTTCGAGCCGCCGCGCACGGCCGTCGCGCAGATGCTCGACCGCGCCGTCGCCAAGGGCGACCTGCGCCCCGACGTCGACACCACGCTGGTCCTGGACATGATCGGCGCGCTCGTGCACTACCGGGCGCTGTTCGGACTCGCCACCACCGGCGGGGTCGACGTCGGGCAGGCGGTCGACGCGCTGCTGCGCGGGATCGCCGCGGACTACCCGGCGCTACTGGCGCACAGTCGAGCGATAGCCGCACACGACCACGAGCACGTGTAACCATCGACAACGACGTTCTGGCTGTTTGTTAGCGCTAACAACAGCCGAAACGTCGTTGTCAACGGGCTACTTGGTGAGGCGGACGTCGAGCGTGATGCCGTCCCGCGTCACCGTGCAGCCGCCGAAGGCGCTCCGCGCGGCGAGCTGCTCGAAGCCCGCCCGCGAGTACGCCCGGCGGCGGAGCCACCTGAGCGGGATCGTGGTCAGCAGTGAGGTGAGCCTGCTGCCGCCCATCGCCTCGACCTCGGCGCTGAGCTGCTCGTCCGTCGCGTCGCGGTCGAGGTCCTGGATCACGGCGACGCCGCCGGGGTGCAGCACCCGGTGCATCTCGTCGAGCGCCTCGACGGGCTGCGCGAAGTTCTTGAACGCCGCCTGGCAGACGACGAGGTCGAACGAGCCGTCCCGGAACGGCATCCGGCCGGCGTCGCCGTGCCGGAAGTCGACCTCGACGCCGGCCGACCGCGCGGTCTCGCCCGCGATCTGCACCATCGTGCGGCTGATGTCGAGCCCGGTCACCGCGAAGCCGAGCTTCGCGATCTCGACGGCCTGGTAGCCGGGCCCCGGCGCGATCTCCAGCACCGTCGCGCCCTCGGCCAGGCCCGCGGTGAGGCTCGCCGCGGCGGTGCGGTAGCTCGCCATCTGGGGCGCGGAGCCGCGCATCTTCGCGTACCAGCGTGCCGAGGCGCCTTCTATCTCGGGCACGAGCTTGCGTCGCTTCGGTCGGACGTCCTGCATGGTTGTTGTTCCTCCACAGTCGGTTCTGGATCGGTTGTTGTCCGAACCGCCCCGTGGGAACGTCCCCTAGCCTGTGGATGCCACCTCGTGGCCGGGATCCGTTCCGCGGGTTCGGTTCGAGGTCGAAGGCCGTCCCGGCGGCGGTGTTGCCGCACCTTCGCCGGGTTCGGTCGTTCACTTCGTCGCCTCGGTGTGCCACTCCTTCCACTCGGCCAGGCCTTCGAAGGTCCCAGACGTGAGCTCGCCGAGGAGCGCCCGCACCCAGCCCGCCTCCGCCTCGCGCATCGCGAGCTCGTACTCGCTCTCGACGAGGAAGAGCCGCGTGACCTCGGCGCGGAACCCCTCGATCGCCGCGCGCTGCGCGGTGATCTCGGCATCGAGCCTGCCGAGCCGCTCGCGCAGCAGCGCGACGACGTCGTCCGGTGGGAGCGCGGCGGCGATCGAGAGCCCCGCGACGAACGGCGACCGCTCGTGCTGGGGCATGGCGAGCAGCTCGCGCACCCAGTCGTCCAGCTCGTCCCGGCCGGCTTCGGTGATCCGGTAGACGGTGCGCTCTGGGCGCCCACCCACGCGCTCGCTGCCGATGGGCTCGATGAGGCCGTGCTTCTCCAGGTTGCCGACGACGGTGTAGAGCGAGCCCCACTTGATCCGCATGTCGTGGTCCTTGCCGCGGCTGCGCAGCACCGACGCCATCTCGTAGGGGTGCATCGGCTGCGAGTGGACGGCGGACAGGATGGCGAGCGCCATCAGGTTCCCGACCTTGCGCCGCGCCATGCGACCTCCCTTACTCGTGCACGAGTATACGTCGGCGAGCAATCTCTTGGACAGGTGCAAGAAGGCGCGTGCCCTCCTCATCCGGCCGCATGGGTGGCAGTGTCGGTGGTCGGGAGCCCTCGATGCGGAGGGCGCAGGACCACAGGGGAGCCGCTCGTGACCCGTACCGTCGATCCCGAGGCCGCCACGGCCACATCGCCGCAGCAGCGGGTGGACGCGTGGCTGGCCGATTTCGAGTCCGCGCTGGCCGCGAAGGACGTCGAGCGGGCCGCCGCCCTGTTCGCGCCGACGAGCTTCTGGCGCGACCTCATCGCGTTCACGTGGAACCTCACCACCGTGGAAGGGCCCGACGGCGTTGCCGGGATGCTGCGCGAGGTGATCGACACCGTCGGCGCGAAGGGGTTCCACACCACGGAGGAGGCGACCGAGGCCGACGGCGTGACGGACGCGTGGATCGGTTTCGAGACCGCCGTCGGGAGCGGCAGCGGGCACCTGCGACTCACGGCCGACGGCGCCTGGACGCTGCTGACCACCCTCTACGAGCTCACCGGCTACGAGGAGCCGCAGAACGAGCTGCGTCCCAAGGGTGTGCGGCACGGCGCGATCAAGGACCGGGTCACGTGGCAGGAGGCGCGCGAGGCCGAGCTGAACGAGATGGGCCGCACGCGCCAGCCGTACGTCGTGGTGGTCGGTGGTGGGCAGGGCGGCATCGCGCTGGGCGCCCGGCTCAAGCAGCTGGGCGTGCCGCACGTCGTCGTCGACCGGCACCCGCGGCCCGGCGACCAGTGGCGCGGCCGCTACAAGTCCCTCTGCCTGCACGACCCCGTCTGGTACGACCACCTGCCCTACCTGCCGTTCCCCGCGAACTGGCCGATCTTCTCGCCCAAGGACAAGATCGCCGAGTGGCTCGAGATGTACACGCGGGTCATGGAGATCAACTACTGGTCGTCGACGACGTGCCGCAGCGCGTCCTACGACGCGGACGAGGGCGAGTGGACCGTCGTCGTCGACCGTGACGGCGAGGAGGTCGTGCTCCGGCCGAAGCAGCTGGTGCTCGCCACCGGGATGTCCGGGAAGCCGAACGTGCCGGTGCTGCCGGGGCAGGACGTCTTCCGCGGCGAGCAGCACCACAGCTCGCAGCACCCCGGCCCCGACCGGTACAAGGACAAGAAGGTCGTCGTCATCGGCTCGAACAACTCGTCGTTCGACATCTGCGGCGCGCTGTGGGAGGTCGGCGCGGACGTGACGATGGTGCAGCGCTCCTCGACGCACATCGTGCGCTCGGACACGTTGATGGACCTCGGCCTCGGTGACCTCTACTCGGAGCGCGCGGTGGCCGCGGGCGTCACCACGGCGAAGGCCGACATGATCTTCGCGTCGATCCCGTACCGGATCCTGCACGAGTTCCAGACCCCGGTCTACGCGGCGATCAAGGAGCGCGACGCCGAGTTCTACGAGCGGCTCGAAGGCGCGGGCTTCCGGCACGACTGGGGCGAGGACGAGTCCGGCCTGTTCATGAAGTACCTGCGCCGCGGCTCGGGCTACTACATCGACGTCGGCGCGGCCGACCTCGTCGCGAACGGGGACGTGAAGCTCGCGCACGGGCAGGTCACCGAGCTCACCGAGGACGCCGTCGTGCTGGCGGACGGCACCCGGCTGCCGGCCGACGTCGTCGTCTACGCCACCGGCTACGGCTCGATGAACGGCTGGGCCGCCGACCTGATCAGCCAGGAGGTCGCCGACAAGGTCGGCAAGGTGTGGGGCCTCGGCTCCGACACCACCAAGGATCCAGGCCCGTGGGAGGGCGAGCAGCGCAACATGTGGAAGCCCACCAAGCAGGAAGGGCTGTGGTTCCAGGGCGGGAACCTGCACCAGTCGCGCCACTACTCCCTCTACCTCGCGCTGCAGCTGAAGGCGCGGTACGAGGGCATCCCGACGCCCGTGTACGGGACGCCGGAGGTGCACCACCTGCGCTGACCCGCGCGCCGGGTGGCTCCGCCGCCGTGGGGGTGCCGTCAGGTGTATCGCGCAGCTCAACCCGGGGTTGGGGAGGGCAGGAAAGCCACTTTCCTGCCCTGTGAGGGCCGGAAAGTGGCTTTCCTGCCCTCGTGTGCGGAACTCGCACAACCCGGCTTTCCTGGCACCGGCCGGAGGCCGGGGCCGCCCCGTGGGATAGTCGAACTGCCCTCGAACCTGCCGATCCCGCCAGTTTCCCCGAACTGTCGGTGCCTCGTCGTAGGGTGTTCCCGCCGGACATGACGGTGTCCCGAGGGTCTGAGGAGGCGGCGCACGATGACCGAGCTGGTTGCTGGCGCGGCTGCGGAGGGCGAGCTGGAGTCGATGCTGGAGAAGCATCGGGTCGAGCTCACCGGCTACTGCTATCGGATGCTCGGTTCGGCGTTCGACGCCGAGGACGCCGTGCAGGAGACGATGGTGCGGGCGTGGAAGAGCTACGACAAGTTCGAGGGCCGATCGTCCCTCCGCTCGTGGCTCTACCGGATCGCCACCAACGTCAGCCTCACCATGCTCGAGGGTCGTGGCAAGCGTGCGCGGCCGATGGACTTCGGGCCGGCGGCGACGGTCGAGACGGCCACGCTCGGCGAGCCGCACGGCGAGGCGACGTGGTTGCAGCCGATCCCCGATGCGTGGGCGATCCCGGCGGAGGGTGATCCCGCCGAGCTGGCCGTCGCCCGCGAGTCGATCCGGCTCGCGTTCGTCGCGGCGCTGCAGCACCTGCCCGCTCGTCAGCGCGCCGTGCTGATCCTGCGCGAGGTTCTGCAGTGGAGCGCCGCGGAGACGGCCGAGCTGCTGGGAAGCACGGTCGCGTCGGTCAACAGCGCGCTCCAGCGGGCCCGGGCCACGCTCGCCGATCAGCAGCCCACCCTCGCCGAGGGCGGCACGGCGGTGGCGCAGGACCAGGAGGAGCTGCTGCGCCGGTTCGCCGATGCGTTCGAGCGCTACGACGTCGAGTCGATCGTCACGATGCTGCACGAGGACGCCGTGCTCTCGATGCCGCCCTACGAGCTGTGGCTGCAGGGGCCGGCGGAGATCGGCAAGTGGTACGTCGGGCCCGGCAAGCCGTGTGAGGGCTCCCGGCTGGTGCCGATCATGGCGAACGGCATGCCGGCGTTCGCCCAGTACCGGCCCAACGGCGATGGCAGCCACGAGGCGTGGGCGCTGCAGGTGCTGGAGATCACCGACGGCAAGATCACGCACCAGAACGCGTTCCTCGACACCGCCACGATGTTCCCGCTGTTCGGTCTCCCCCTGCACCTGGAGCCGGGCGAGCAGGTCACGGCAAGCTGAAGAAGATCATCGGGTTGCGCAGGGTGCCCCGGGCGCCCTCGATCCCCAGCTCGGCGCGCAGCGCGTTGAGCTGGGCGAACACGGCGGGTGCCTGACGTCGCGAGGCGCTGAACACCGGCACCTGCCGGCGTTGCAGCCAGGTCACCACCTCCGCGCCCTCCGACCACACGCGGGCCTGCCGCCCGCGGAACACGTCGTGGACGCTGACCGGTGTGCCCGAGCGCATCAGCGGGAAGAGGTTCTGCAGGTACCACCGGCCGAAGCGGCGGCCGTGGTCGGCGTCGACGAACAGGTAGTCGACGGCGGCTGGCACCTTCGTGAGGTTCGCGCGCATGTCGCCGGCGACGAAGGTCCACCGGTCGCCCACGAGCTCCGACGGCACGTTCCGCACCACGTTGTGGATCTTGTCGAACGAGTGCAGGTGGCCGGTGCCGTTATCGCGCAGCGCGCTGAGCAGCCACGTCGTCGACCACCCGTGGAACGTGCCCAGCTCCATCACCGTCTGCGGCCGGAGCTCGCGCAGCTTCAAGTAGGTGATCTCGGCCTCGAGATCGTCGAGCTGCGGGGTCATCCGCCCGCGGGTCGCCTCCCGGAACGCCCGCTGCTGCTCGATCACGGCACCGAGGTCGGACGTGTACTTGCGGTACAGCTCGCAAACACGTTCCAGCTGGTCGAGCTCATCCACGCCTGAACACTACTTGCGCGGGCCGGGGAGGAGCTCGTGCAGCGTCCCGATCCGCAGGTCCGCATCGAGGCCGCGCAGCGCCGCCACCTTCGCGCCGGCCGCCCGGCCGGAGACGATGCCGGGCTCGGCGTCCTCCACGACGAGGCACCGCGTCGGGTCGACGCCGAGCAGCTGCGCCGCCTTGAGGTAGCCGTCGGGCTCCGGCTTGCCGCGCTCGATGTCCTCGACCGTTACCAGCAGCGGCGCGTCGATCCCCGCGGCACCCAACCTCGCCTTGGCGAGCCGGACGTCGGCGCTGGTCACGACCGCCCACGGCACGCCGGCCTCGGCGAGGGTCGCGACCAGCTCGTGGGCGCCGGGGGTGGCGACGACGTCGGCGAGGTCGTCGTACTGGAGGTCGAGCTGCCGTGCCGCGGCGGCTTCGACCTGCTCGTCGTCGAGGTCGGGACGGATCCGGCGCACGGTCCGGTCGGCCGGGCTGCCGTGCGCGATCGCGAGCACTGCGGCAGGATCTACCCCGTACTCCGCCGCCCACGTCACCCATGCCCGCTCCACGGCGGCGTCGGAGTCCACCAGCGTGCCGTCCATGTCGAACAGCACGGCGTCGACGCTTCGCAGGTCCACGTTCTCTCCTCCGATGGTTTATCCTCGCCACACGAGGATAAAGGAGTGAGCGGTGCTGGCAAGTGGTGCGGGTGATCGGGCTCGCCGTGAGCGATGGCGGGCGGCGG
This sequence comes from Pseudonocardia sp. TRM90224, assembly GCF_021245725.1. Taxonomy (GTDB): domain Bacteria; phylum Actinomycetota; class Actinomycetes; order Mycobacteriales; family Pseudonocardiaceae; genus Pseudonocardia. The sequence goes on from NZ_JAJGSX010000003.1 coordinate 530,775, forward strand.
CCGACGTGCTGGCCGAAGTGCGTCGCGAACCGGGTGTGACCAGGGCCGATGTCGCCAAGCGGCTGCAGCTGACGAGCGGCTCGGCCGCGGAGATCGTCGGGCGGCTGCGCACGTTCGAGCTGGTCGGCGAGGAGCGCGCGCCCGCTTCCGGGCGCGGCCGGCCGACCACCGTCCTCACGGCGAACCCCAACGGCCCGCTCGTCGTCGCCGCTGAGCTGCGCCACGAGGACTGGCGCTGCGCCGTCGCGGGCCTCGACGGCACGCTCGACGTCACCGCGACCGGCCGGCACGGCGCCGGGGCCGACCCCGAACGGGTGCTCGGCGCGGTGCGCGCCGCGATCCGCGCCGCGCGGGACGGGCACGGCGAGCGGGTGGTCGCCGTCTCGATCGCCGTCGCGGCGACCGTCCGCGACGACGGCATCGCGCAGGCGGCCGGCCTCGGCTGGGGCCAGGTCGAGCTGGGGTCGCTGGCCGGCGAGCCGGCGCTGCCGCTGCTCATCGGCAACGACGCGACTCTCGGCGGCGTCGCGGAAGCCCGGTCGGGTGCCGCGGTCGGCGCCCGGACCGCACTGCACCTGCTGGTGGAGGTCGGGGTCGGCGGCGTACTGGTCGTCGACGGCAGGCCGCTCACCGGCGCGGGCGGGGCGGCAGGCGAGTACGGCCACGTCCCGTTCGGCGACCGCAAGCTGCGGTGCCCGTGCGGGGCGCTCGGCTGCTGGGACATGGAGGTCGACGGGCGGGCGCTGGCCCGGCACCTCGGCCGGCCGGCGCCGGTCGACCCGCGGACCTACGCGCGTGACGTCCTGCAGCGCGCCGACTCCGCAGCGAGGACGGCGGTGGCGACGGTCGCGAGGGCGCTGGCCTCGGGCATCGCCGGCCTCGTCAACGCGCACGACCCGGACGTCGTGACGCTCGGCGGGCTCGCCGGCCCGCTGCGCGCGGCGGCACCCGACGCGTTCGCCGCGGCGCTCGCCGAAGGGCTGATGACATTCCGGCAGGCCGCGCCCCCGCCGGTGCTCGATGCCGTGCACGGCGACGACGGCGCGCTCCGGGGCGCTGCCGCTGTCGGGCTCGACGCGGCCGTCAGCGCTAGCGCGCTGGCCGACTGGGCGGACAGGAGGGAACGACATGCCGGATGACGTGGTCCCGTTCCGGATCGAGATCCCGGAAGCGGAGCTCGCCGACCTGCGCGCGCGCCTGCGCGGCACCCGCTGGCCGGAGGCGGAGACCGTCGACGACTGGTCGCAAGGGGTGCCGCTCGCCTACCTGCAGGATCTCTGCGGCTACTGGGCGGAGCACTACGACTGGCGCCGCACCGAGGCGCGGCTCAACGCGTTCCCGCAGTTCCGGACGGAGATCGACGGGCTCGGCATCCACTTCCTCCACGTGCGCTCGCCGCACCCGGACGCCCTGCCGCTCGTGATGACGCACGGCTGGCCGGGTTCGATCGTCGAGTTCATGAAGGTCGTCGGCCCATTGACCGACCCGGAGGATCCGGCCGACGCGTTCCACGTGGTCTGCCCGTCGCTGCCCGGTTACGGCTTCAGTGACAGACCCACTGCGCCGGGGTGGACGGTCGAGCGGATCGCGGGCGCGTGGGTGCAGCTCATGGCCCGGCTCGGGTACCGCCGGTACGGCGCGCAGGGCGGCGACTGGGGCACCAGCATCTCCACCGCGATCGCCCAGCTCGACCCTGAGCACGTCGTCGGGATCCACCTCAACCCGCCGCTCGCCCCGCCCGACCCGGCAACGTTCGACGACCTGACCCCCGCCGAGCAGGCGTCCCTCGACGCGCTGGAACGTGCGAAGGACTGGGAGGACGGCTACTCCGTGCAGCAGTCGACCCGCCCGCAGACCATCGGGTACGGGCTCGTCGACTCGCCCGCGCTGCTGTGCGGCTGGATCGTCGAGAAGTTCCGCGCGTGGACCGACTGCGACGGCCACCCGGAGAACGTGCTCACGCGCGACGAGATGCTCGACGACGTGATGCTCTACTGGCTGCCGCGCACCGGCGCGTCGTCGGCCCGGCTGTACTGGGAGAGCATCCGCGCGGTCGCCGCGCGCTTCCGCGACGGCGTCACCGACACCGTCGACGTCCCGACCGGCTGCTCGATCTTCCCGAAGGAGCTGCCGCGGCCGTCGAGGCGGTGGGCCGAGCGCCGGTTCGTCGACATCAGGCACTGGAACGAGCTGCCGAAGGGCGGCCACTTCGCCGCCTTCGAGCAACCGGCGACGTTCGTGGACGAGGTGCGCACGTTCTTCCGGCTGGTCCGCTGAGCCGCGGCTTTCTCGGCGCCACATGGTGAATCGACCCACCGGGCCCACGGACTGGCCGCGTGTGGGGGGCAGGAAAGCCACTTTCCTGCCCCCACAGGGCCTGAAAGTGGCTTTCCTGCCCTTGCATGCGCAACGCACACATCCCGCCCCAGCACGAGTTCTCATCCCTCGTGGCGGCCCGAAGGGCATGGCGGGCCTTCCTGGCACCTCCGCCACACCCGGCCCCAGGCCGCGTGTCCGGGACCCGGCAGCCGCACCCGGCGCCCTCACCGAGCCGCCGACGCACCGGCTGGTCCGCTGAGCCGCGACTACCCTTGGGCGTCGTGCCCAGCTCGACGATCCACTGGCCGGGGATGCGTTCGGAGTACGCGTCCCTGCCGCCGAGCGATGGCACGACCACCACGAAGGCGAACCAGCTCGGGGTCTCGTTCTCGCAGCACACCGGTCCGGTGCGAACGGTCGACGGGCGGTCGACCAAGGCCGACGTCGCCGCCGGCGCCGTGTTCGTCACCGGCTCCGACGCGATCACGTGGAGCGAGGTCGGCGAGTGGACCGAGGCGATGGAGATCTACCTCGATCCGGCGCTGCTCCCGGCCGGAGGTGAGGTCGTGACGGCGATGGACGCCCGCGACGGGGTGGTGCTCGGCGCGGCGCACGTGCTGCGCAGGGCGCACCTGACCGGCGGCCGGCTCACCGACGTGGAAGCGAGCACCCTCGCGCACCGCCTCGCCCGTCACCTCGATGACGTCTACGCGCCCGGCGCCCGGAAGCGGGTGAACCCACCCGTCGGCGCCATGGACCGCAAGCTGGTGGACCTCGTCGTGCAGTTCGTCGACGCGCACCTGCAGGAGACGCTCACGCTCGACCGGCTCGCGGACGTTGCCGCGTTGAGCCCGTTCCACTTCGCGCGGGCGTTCCGGGCGAGCACCGGGATCAGCCCGCACCGGTTCGTGACGGCGCGCCGCATGGAGGCCGCACGTGCCCGCTTGGTGGGATCGCGGGAGAGCGTCGTGGACATCGCGCATGCCGTCGGGTTCTCCAACGTGAGCCATTTCCGCAGGGTGTTCCGCCGTGAGCTGGGGGCGCTGCCCGGCGAGGTGCGTGGGACAGCAGGAATGGACCCTCCGCGGTAGCCGGCCGGCGTGGCATCGTCCGCCCGTGATCCATTCACGTCCCTTCCAGTTCTTCAACGGCGACGTCCCGCTGGCGGCGCGCATCCACCGCAACATCGACGACCTCGACGCGCGGCAGCCTGCGGTGCTGATCACCGGCTCGTGGCTGACCGTCAAGGAGCAGATGGCCGACCGCTACGCCGCGGAGCTCGCGGCGCGCGGGTACACCGCCATCACGTTCGACTTCGCGGGGTGGGGCGCCAGCGGCGGCGCTCCGCGCCAGGCCGAGCTGCCCACCCGCAAGATCGACGAGGGCTGGTTCCACGACACCACCACCGTCGCGCCGTTCTACGGCGGGCCGGACGGCGTCTCGATGCGGCTCGACCGCGCGAGCGAGGCGTTCGACCTCTACCAGAGCAACGGCGAGGTGCGCACCGTGCCGGCGTACGAGGCCGGCAACGACCGCGCCGGCATGTCGCTCGAGCTGCCCTACTACGCCGAACCCGGCCGTGGTGCCGTCCCGACCTGGCTGAACGAGATGGCCGAGTTCAGCTGGGCGTACTGGCTGACGTTCGACGGGCTGTCCGTGGCGCCGGCGGTGTCGACGCCCACGCTGTTCGTCCACGGCGACGGCTGCGTGCTGCCCGACAACGTGCGCACGGTGGCGGCCGCGCTCGGCGGGCCGGCCGAGGTCGTCTGGGCCGAAGGCGGCCAGATCGACTTCTACGACCAGGACGCCCAGGTGGCGCTGGCCGTCGACGCTGCCGACAGGCATTACCGCACTACCCTCGCGTCATGATCGTGGTAACCGGGGCGACCGGTCATGTCGGTGGTGAGCTCGTCCGGCAGCTCGCCGAGCGCGGGGAAGCGGCCCGGGCGGTCGTGCGCAAGCCGGACGCCGTGCTGCCCGAGGGCGTCGAGCTCGCCGTCGGCGATCTGAGCCGGCCCGACAGCCTGCGCGAGGCGTTTGCCGGCGCCGATGCGCTCTTCCTGCTCGCCGGCTACCCGGAGGCCGTACTGGACGAGGCCCGCGCGGCCGGCATCACACGTGTGGCGCTGCTCTCCGGGGGCTCGGCGGTCATCGAGGAGAGCGACAACGCCGTGTCCGAGTACATGATCGCCACCGAGAAGGCCGTGCGGGCCTCCGGGCTGGCGTGGACTTTCCTGCGCCCGGCCGGCTTCATGTCGAACACTTTGGAATGGGTGCCCCAGCTGGCGGCGGGGGATGTCGTGCGGGCGCCGTTCGCGGGTGTCCCGATCGCCGTGATCGACCCGGCCGACATCGCGGCCGTCGCGCTCGAAGCGCTGACGTCCGACGCCCATGCCGGGGTGGGGTACGCCCTGAGCGGCCCGGATCCGCTGGTGCCCGCCGACCGGCTGCGGATCCTCGGCGAGGTGCTCGGGCGCGACCTGCGGTTCGTGGCCGAGCCGGACGAAGAGGCGTGGGAGCGGATGACCGCGATCATGCCCGAGCGGTACGTCCGCGCGTTCTTCAGCTTCTACGTCGACGGGACGCTCGACGAGTCGGTTGTGCACCCGACCGTCGCCGAGGTCACCGGACGATCGCCACGCACGTTCGAACAGTGGGCTACGGCGCACGCCGACGCCTTCCGAGGAGAGCAGGGGTAGTGGACGACCCGACAACCGTGTTCACCCGCATGCTGCACGCCGTCGACGCGCTCGACTGGGCGACCGTGCGGGCGGCGTTCGCCGACACCGTCCGCGTCGACTACACCGAGCTCGCCGGCGGCGAGGTCGAGGATGTGGCCGCCGACGAGCTGATCGGCCGCTGGCAGTCGATCTTCCCGGGGTTCGGGGCGACGCAGCACATCACCGGCCCGTGCATCCTCACGCCTGAGGACAACGGTGTGGTCAGAGTGGATACCCACGTGCGCAGCTTCCACCGGATCGCCGACGCCGAGGGCGGCCCGATCTGGGGCGTCCACGGGCACTACCTCGCGCGGGTGCGCGCCGGGCTGATCACGGCGCTGACGCTGCAACTGTTCTACCAGGAGGGCAACATCGCCCTGCCCGCCCTCGCCACCGCCCGCGCGGCGCGGCCGGAGACGCAACGACAGCCACGCTAGGTGGTGGCGGGGCAGGGCTCCGGCTCTTCGACTGGGGCCGGCTTGCGCAGGCGGTGGCGCGCCACGGCCGCGCCGGCTGCCGCGACCAGACACGCCGCGGCGCCGAGCGCGAGCCCGGCCCGGCCGCCGAAGAGCTGGCTGACCACACCGGCGATCGGACCGCCGAGTGGCGTCGAGCCCAGGAACGCGACGGCCCACAGCGCCATCACCCGCCCCCGCATGTGCGGCTCGGACGCCAGCTGCAACGTGCTGTTGCCGATCGAGAGGAACGCGACGCTCGACGCGCCGACGAACGCCATCCCGATGAGCGCGACCACCAGGTTCGGGGCGAGCGCGACGGCGAGCATCGCGATGCCGAACGCCGTCGAGGCCGCGACCAGCGCGCCGAGCCCGGTGCGGCCGCGCGCGGCGACGCCGAGCCCGCCGACGATGGCGCCGGCCCCCATCGTCGCGGTCAGGAAGCCGTAGGTGCTGGCGTCGCCGCTGAACGTCTGCTGCGCCACGACGGGCAGCACCACCTGGAACTCGTAGGCCAGGCAGCCGACCAGCGCCATCATCAGCAGCGGGACCGCCAGCTCCGGCGTGCGCCGGACGTAGGCGAGGCCCTCACGCAGCTGGCCGGGCGCGCGCGGGGTCGGCACCGACGGGCGCAGCTCCGAGACGTCGAGCCGCAGCAGCGAGATCACGACGGCGACGAAGCTGGCCGCGTTGATCAGGAAGCACAGCGCCAGCCCGCCGGCCGCGATGACGAGCCCCGCGATGGCGGGCCCGACCGCGCGGGCGACGTTGACCAGTACCGAGTTGAGGCTCACCGCGTTGCGCAGGTCTTCCGGTCCGACCATCTCCAGCACGAACGCCTGCCGCGCGGGGTTCTCGAAGCAGTTGTTCATGCCGAGCAGGAACGCGAGCAGGTAGACGTGCCACAGCTGGGCGACGCCGGTGATCGTCAACAGGCCCAGCACCAGCGCGAGCACACCCATCGACGACTGCAGGGCGATCATCATCTTGCGCTTGTCCATGCGGTCGGCGACCACACCGGCGTAGGGGCCGAGCACGAGCGTCGGCAGGGTCTGCAGCGCGATCACGACGCCGAGCGCCGTCGCGGAGCCGGACAGCTCCAGCACGAGCCACGACTGCGCGATCGCCTGCATCCAGGTGCCGGCCAGCGAGATCGACTGGCCTGCGGTGTAGCGGCGGTAGTTCGGGTTGGCGAGTGCGGCGAACGTCTGACGGCCCAGCGTCTTGAGCGGGGTCAGGGTCATCGCCGGGCCTCCGGCGTGAGCGTCGTGGCGAGCGACTCCAGCGCCGAGAGCGCGGCCAGCAGCTGCGCGGCCTCGGCGTCGGAGAGCCCGGTCAGGTGCTCGCTCAGCAGGCGGGTGCGCTCGGCGCGCAGCCGCATGTGCAGCTCCTTGCCCGCCTCGGTGGTCTCGACGAACGCGGCGCGCCGGTCGTCCGGGTCGGGGCGGCGCAGCAGCAGCCCCGCGTCCTCCAGCTTGCCCACGATGCGCGACAGCATCGTGGGGTTGAGGCCTTCGATGTCGGCCAGCTCGCTGATCCGCAAGGGTCCGATCCGACCCACCGTGGCGAGCACCGACGTCTGCGCGCGCGAGAAGGTCTCACCGCGGGTCTGGCGATCGAGCTGGCGGGCGATGCGGGCGAGTGCGATGCGGAGCCGGGCGACGTCTTCTTCGTCGAAGCTCGCCGGCATGCAGTCTCCCAATTAGTTGCCTATCAGCAAGCATATACCTCCGGACGTGTTTCGGCCAGGTGAACGCCCTGCGGGTGCCGTCAGGTGGCGGGGACGTACCGGAGCAGACCGACGCCGTTGCTGTAGGTCTTCGCCTCGACGAGCGAGAGCGGGAGCGGGCCGTCGCCGCCGAAGAGCGGCACCCCCTTGCCGATCCAGATCGGGTTGACCTTGAGGACGACCTCGTCGAGCAGCCCGGCGTCGAGGATCGAGCGCGCGAGCACGCCGCCGCCGCACAGCCAGATGTCCTTGCCCGGCTGTTCCTTCAGCTCGGCGACGGTCTTCGCGGCGTCGCCGTCGACGAAGTGGATCTGCTCGCCCGACGGCAGGTCGAGCTTCCCGAAGACGTAGTTGACCAGCCCGAACTCCGTGTAAGACGGGTCGCCGGGCTTCGCGCCGAACGCGTAGCCGGCCTCGTAGGTGGCCCGGCCCATGAGCACGGTGTCGTAGTCGTCGGTCAGGCTGCCCAGGAAGTCGGGCAGGTGCTCCCCCTCGAACAGGAAGCCCTCGAAGCTACCGCCTTCCCCGGCGATGAACCCGTCGACGCTCGTTGCGACGTGGTAGACCACCCGGCGCATGTGCATGCCCCCATCCCGTTGTGGACGGGTCAGAACCGTCCGCCGAAGCCACGACGCCCGCGGCTGCTCGAGCCGCCGAAGCTACCTGGTGACCGGCGGGACCCGCCGCCGCCACCACCGCCACCGAACCCGCCGCCGCCGCGGGAGCCGGCGATGATGCCGCCGAGGATCAAGCTGCCCAGGTCGACCATGACGTCGCCGCCGACCCCACCGCCGGGGGCGGACCAGGTCGAGACCTCCGACTGCGCGATCTCCAGCGCCTGCCGCGCGTACTGGTCGGCGGCCTGGGCGTCGCCGAGCGCGCTCTCCGGATCGCTGCCCGACTCGGCGACCTGGAGGCGGCGCTGCGCCTCCGCGAGCCGGGTGCGGGCGTTGATGCCGACGGCGCCGCGGCGGGTCGCGACGAAGTCGGCCGCGGCTGCCACCGACGACCGCGCGGTGACCAGCGCCTTCTCCAGCGCTTCAGCGGCCCGCCGGGCGTGTGCCTGCGCGTCGCGGGCCTGCGCGATGCCCTTGTCGAGCGCGGCACCCGCCTCGGTGATGAGCCGCAGAGCCGCGAGCGGGTCGGGGATCGGTGACTTCTCCGCGGCCTCGGCCGCGGCGAGCGCCGCCTCCGCCCGCGCCACGACCGGCGCCAGCTCGGGGGACGCCATCGCCCGCGCCTCGGCGAGGTCCTGCTCCGCCTCGGCGCGCGCCCCCGCGATCCGGCCGGCGGCCTCGACGAGCTCGCCCTCCAGTCGGGGGATGCCGTCGAGCAGCGTCTCGGCCTGCGTGATCGCGTCCTCGGCCGCGCGACCGGAGACGACGGCGCCCGCCGCGCGCGCCGCCAGCTCGGCGCGGGCCTCGGCGACCTCGGTGCTCGCGGCGTCGAGCAGCTTCCCGGCCTGGTCGAGGTTGCCGGCGACCGCGTCGAGCGCGGAGGGTGCGTAGCGCTGCCGCAGCGCCGTCCACTGCGCCTCGACCTGCGGCAGCCGCGCGCTGACCGCGACGAGCCGCGCGCCGAGACCCTCGATGTACTCCGGCGCCTTCGCCTCCAGATCGCGCAGCCGGTCGAACGCTGCGACCTGCGCGTCGAGCCGCTCGTCGGCGCTGCGGCACGCCCTGATGATCTCGATCAGCATCGAGCGGCGGGTCGGCTCGTCCTCCGCGACCTCGTCGTCGAGCTGCTGGCGCAGGCCGAACCCGCGCAGCATGTCGGCGCGCGACTGCTCCAGCGCCGCCGTGAACTCCGCGACCGCCGCCTCGCCGAAGTGCGTTCGGGCGGCCGACAGCTCGGTCTCCGACGTGCGCACGGCGTCGTCGACGTCCAGCAGCGCCTGCGCGCTCCGGTAACCGAGGTCGTCGGTCGAGACGTCGGCGAACTCCCCGCCGGGGGTGGGCGCCGTGCCCTTCGGGCGGGGGGCGCCGGGCTGCGCCACCGCCTTGCGGCGCCTGCTGAGCAGGTACGCGCCCCCGCCGATGACGGCGACCCCGCCGACCACGGCGACGCCGATCCCGAGCGCGTTGCCGTTGCCGCCGCCGGTGCGCAGGCCGTCCGCCAGCGCAACCACCGCACCCGTCCAGTCGCCCTGCTTCAGCAGCGGCTCGACCTGCTCCGACCGCAGGTCGTCGAGCGCGGTCGTCGAGAGCGGGAAGTTGCCGGCGACAGAGACGCCGTAGGCCCTGTCGTCGACCGCGACGGCCATCAGCACGTCGGCGTCGCCGAGCTGCGAGAGCCGCGCCGACTCGTCGGCCCAGTCCTGCCCGCCGGCGTCGTCGAAGGAGCGGACGAACACGACGTACAGGTCGTACCCGCGCTCGGCGCTCAACTTGTCGATCGCCTCGTCGATGCGGGGGAGGCCCCCTTCGAGCACACCGGTGTGGTCGGTGACGGTCTCCTCGGCGCGCAGCGGCGGCTCGGCCAGCGCAGGGCCTGCGCCTGCGAGGAACAGGACGGCCAGTACCGCCGCCAGGGTGGACAACCGGCGCACGACGACCTCCGCAGATCGGGGACGGGCACCATCATGTCGGGTCGGCGCACCGCGCAGGCGGCCACCCGCCACGGATTGGCACTGGTCACCTCCTGGTACCCGCGCAGACTGGGAATCATGGCCGTCATCGACCTTCGACCGATCCCGTTCACCCGCGACCCGGCCAGGCGCTTCCCCCAGCTGCTCGGCGGCCTCGTGCTCTACGGGACGAGCATGGCGCTGATGATCAGGTCGACGCTCGGGCTCAACCCGTGGGACGTCTTCCACGAGGGCCTCACGCGGATCACCCCGCTCAGCTTCGGGGTGATCACCGCGATCACCGGGATCTTCGTGCTGTTGCTGTGGATCCCGCTCAAGCAGCGCCCCGGGATCGGCACCGTGGCGAACGTCTTGGTGATCGCCGGCGCGGTGGACCTCGCGCTGTGGCTCGTCCCCGTCGCGGAGGGGCTGGTGTGGCGGATCGTCATGCTCGTTGCCGGGGTCGTGCTGAACGCGCTCGCGACGGCCGCGTACGTCGGCGCGCGGCTCGGGCCGGGCCCGCGCGACGGCCTGATGACGGGCCTGCACGCGCGGACCGGGTGGTCGGTCCGGCTCGTTCGCACCGGGATCGAGCTCGCGGTGCTCGCGGCGGGCTGGCTGCTCGGCGGCACCGTCGGGGTCGGGACGGTGCTCTACGCGCTGGCCATCGGCCCGCTCACGCAGGCCTTCCTGCCGCTCGTCGCCGTGCGCACGAACGACCGCTGACCGCGGGCCTGTGAGGGCAGGAAAGCCACTTTCCTGCTCTCACAGGGCCTGAAAGTGGCTTTCCTGCCCTCCCGCCGGAGGCGGGGAGGGACAAGCACGGGGTCAGTGCGCGAAGGCGGGTTCCAGCTCGTCGCCGTCGATGCTCTCCAGCTCCCACGGCCGCACGACGGTCACGAGCACGGTGAGCGCGACGATCAGCCCGCCGGAGACGACGAGCCCCATCGCGACGGCGCTGTTGCCCAGCACGCCGACCATCGGGGAGACGATCGCCCCGACCCCGAATTGGACGGCGCCCAGCAGCGCGGCCGCGGTGCCCGCAGCCTCGCCGTGGCGGCCCAGCGCCAGCGCCGGCGCGTTCGGCAGCGCGAGCCCGACGGTGAACAGCACGAGCCACAGCGGGATCACCAGGCCGACGAGGCCGCCGACGCCGGTCACCGCGGCACCGAGCAGCACGAGCCCGGCCACCGTCCCCGAGCCGACCGCCGCGAGCAGCAGCTGGCGCGGCTCGAAGCGGCGCAGCAGGTAGGCGTTCAGCTGGGTGGCGGCGATCAGCCAGAACGCTCCGGCGCCGAACAGCAGCCCGAACTGCTGCTGGTTGAGCCCGAACTGCTCCTGGAAGACGAACGACGAGCCGGCGATGTACCCGAACAGCCCGGCCATCGTCAGCCCGGCGACGAACACCAGCCCGACGAACGTCCGGTCGTGCAGCAGCCCGGCGTAGGTGCGCAGGGTCGCGCCGATGGTTGCGCTGCGGCGCCGTTCGGGCGGCAGCGTCTCCTTCAGCGTCCGCGCGGCGATCGGGATGATCACCAGACCGTAGAGCGCGAGGAAGGCGAACACGCCGCGCCACGAGGTCAGGCGCAGCAGCTCGCCGCCGATCGTGGGGGCGATGACGGGCGCGGCACCCATCACGAGGATGAGCCGCGAGAGCAGCGTGGCGGCCTGCCGGCCGGTGAAGAGGTCGCGCACGATCGCCATGGCGACGACCGCCCCGGCCGCGGCGCCGATGCCCTGCAGGACGCGCAGCCCGCCCAGCACGGCGACGTTCGGCGCGAGGGTGATCAGCAACGAGGCCAGCACGTGCAGGCTCGCGCCGATCAGCAGCGGGCGGCGGCGCCCGAGCGCGTCGGAGAGCGGCCCGATGATCAGCTGGCCGAGCGCGAGGCCGATGAGCGTGCCGGTGAGCGTGAGCTGGATCGTCGCCGAGGTGGTCAGCAGATCCGCCGTGATCGTCGGCAGTGCCGGGAGGTACATGTCGATCGTGAGGGGGCCGAGCGCGATCAGCGCGCCGAGCACGACGATCAGCGTGACCCGCTGCCTCCGTGTCTGCGGCCCGACCGGTGCCTGCACGAGCCGTTCAGGAGTCAGAGTCACGGGTGGATCAAGACGATCCGGCCTGGTCTTTGTTCCCGCCTGTGAGCCGTGCCACCGCCGACGGCGGCCTACTACGGTGCATGCATGCTGGTCGAGCGGATGCGTCCGTACACGTCGACGATCTTCGCCGAGATGTCGGCGCTCGCCCTCCGCGCCGGGGCGATCAACCTGGGGCAGGGCTTCCCCGACACCGACGGCCCGCCGTCGCTGCTCGCCGACGCCGCGGCGAACATCACCGGCGGGATCAACCAGTACCCGCCGGGCCCGGGCATCCCGCAGCTGCGCGCCGCAGTCGCCGAGCACCAGCGCCGCTTCTACGGGCTCGAGGTCGACCCCGAGCACGTCCTGATCACCACCGGCGCCACCGAGGCGATCGCGGGCGCGGTGCTCGGCCTGTGCGAGCCCGGCGACGAGGTGGTCGCCTTCCAGCCCTACTACGACTCCTACGGTGCGACGATCGCGCTCGCCGGCGCCACGATGCGACCGGTCGCGCTGCGCCCCCCGACGTTCGACTTCGACCCCGACGAGCTGCGGGCCGCCTTCTCCGACCGCACCCGGCTCGTGCTGGTCAACACGCCGCACAACCCGACCGGCGCCGTCTTCTCCGCCGAGCGGCTCGCGCTGATCGGGCAGCTCGCCGCCGAGCACGACGCGATCGTCGTCGTCGACGAGGTCTACGAGCACATGGTGTTCGAAGGCGCCGAGCACGTGCCGATGGCGAGCCTGCCCGGGATGGCGGAGCGCACGCTGACGATCTCCTCAGCGGGCAAGACGTTCTCCGTGACCGGTTGGAAGGTCGGCTGGGTGCACGGGCCGCCGGAGCTGGTGGCGGCGGTGCGGGCGGCGAAGCAGTTCCTGACCTACGTGAGCGGCGCGCCGTTCCAGCCGGCGATCGCGAACGCGCTCGCGCTGCCCGACTCCTTCTACACCGACCTCGCCGGTGGTCTGCAGCGCAAACGCGACCTGCTCTCCGACGGCCTGCGCGCCGCCGGGTTCACCGTCTACCCGACCGCCGGCACGTACTTCGTCGTCACCGACGTCGCACCGCTCGGGATCACCGACGGCGCCGAGTTCTGCTGGCGGCTGCCCGAGCTGATCGGCGTCGCCGCCGTGCCGGTCTCGGTGTTCTGCGCCGACCCCGAGCTCGGGCGGACGCTCGTGCGCTTCGCGTTCTGCAAGCGCGATGAAGTACTGACAGAGGCGGTGTCCCGGCTCGCCGGGCTCCGGACGGCGGTGGGGGCATGAAGGCGTACGGGTTCGTCGCAGCCGGGGGGCCGGAGGGCGAGCGGATGTTCGACGTGCCGGTGCCCGTCGCGGGGCCTGGCGAGCTGCTGGTCCGGGTGCGTGCGGCCGGCGTCAACCCCGGCGATTGGCGGATGCGCTCCGGGTCCTACGGCGTCGAGCCGCCGGCAGTGCTGGGGCGGGAGGTCGCGGGGACCGTCGAGCAGGTCGGGCCGGACGTCACCGGCTTCGCGATCGGCGACGAGGTCTTCGGCGGCACCCCAGGCATGACCGGCGGTTGGGCAGAGCACTCGCTGGTGATCGCCGGGTTCGCCGCGCACCGGCCGGAGGCCGTCTCGCCTGCCGCCGCGGCGGCGCTGCCGGTCGCTGCCGGCACGGCGTACGACGCGCTCGACCAGCTCGGGCTGGCGCAGGGGCAGACGCTGCTGGTCAACGGGGCCGGCGGCGGCGTCGGAGTGGCTGCCGTGCAGCTCGCCGTCGCCCGCGGGATCACGGTCGTCGGCACCGCGAGCCCGGGCAAGCACGAGCTCCTGGCCGGTTTCGGTGCGGTTCCCGTCGCGTACGGCGACGGCGTGGTGGACCGGGTGCGGGCGGCCGCGCCGCAGGGCGTGGACGGTGTGTTCGACCTGGTCGGCGGGGGCGCGTTGCGGGCCGTCGCCGAGCTGCTCGCCGAGCGGTCGAGGCTCTACACCGTCGCCGACCGGGAACTCGTCGCCGAGTTGGGTGGGAGAGGCGTCGAAAGGGATCGCAGCACCGCCGTGCTCAGCACGCTCGCCCAGCTGGTCGCCGACGGCGTCCTCGATCCGCTCGTCACGGAGACCCGACCGCTTGCGGAGGCCGGAGCCGCGCTCGCGGCCGTCGAGAGCGGCCACGCTCGGGGCAAGGTCGTGCTGGAGATCGGGTGATCGCGCTACCGTCCGACATGTGACGCAGCCGCTCAATCTTGTCGACGTCCTCGACGACGCAGCGCTGATGTCGCTCGAGCACCAGATCCACCTCTCCGAGGTGCTCGGCGAACACCAGTGGTTCGTCGACCTCGAGGAGGAGCGCTTCTCCTTCACCGGAGCGCGGACCTTGATCTGCACCGGCGTCCACCTGCTGGGCAGCGCGGCCCCCGGTCCCCGCTCGTGGCTGTGGAGCTGGGCGAACCCCGCCGGGTACAGCCCGCGGATCGTCGGGGTGGCCGAGTCGGTGCGCGAGTTCGGCCGGACGAACGGCGTGTCGGAGCTGTCGTCGCCCGAGGTGCCGTTCGACATGGTGCCGGGCAGCAACGGCGACCCGGCGTCCGTCGCGCGGGTGATGGTGGAGGCCGCGAAGGTCGTGACCGGGCGCTGGACGTCCTACACCGGCGACGCCGGGCACGGCACGAACGCGGCGTTCCTGATCGAGCACCCCGACTTCCTGCTGCCGGCGCCCGAGCCGGCGCGGATCCTGCGCGTGCTGCACCAGGGCCTCGCCGAGGTGCCCATGATCGACCACCGCCGCGCCGTGCACAGCTACTCGGTGCGTCGCGGCCTGCCCTCGACGTTCTCGGCCGACTTCAGCCAGCTGGTGCTCACCGGTCAACGGTTCACCATCACCGTCTCGTTCGACCCGCAGGGCCGGATCGCGCACATCACCGCCGGCCAGACGTAGAAGTTCCCCACCGTTTTGCCAACCTGCACACCCAAAACGGTGTGCAAGTTGGCAAAACGGTGGGGAGGTTTGCGCCTCAGCCGGCTTCGCGGGTGGGCAGGCGTGGTGTGGTGGCCTCCACCAGCCGGTCGAGGGAGAGGTCGAGCGCCGTCGCGAGCGCCGAGACGGTGAAGAAGGCCGGCGTGGGGATCCGGCCGGTCTCGATCTTGCGGAGGGTCTCGGCCGAGATCCCCGCCGCGGCGGCGACGTCACCGAGGCTGCGCTCGGCCCGTGCCTCACGGAGGAGGGCGCCGAGCCGCTCCCCGCGCCGGCGGTCGGCAGGGGTGAGGGGGACGCGAACCATGGCGCCAATAGTAATACCGGCATAGTCGACGTGTGATCGAGCTGAAGACACCATCGGAGCTGGACGCGATCGGGGCCGCCGGGAAGATCGTCGGCGACGTGCTGACCGCCGTTCACGACCATGCCGCGCCGGGCCGCTCGCCGCGCGGGCTCGACGACATGGCCGCCGACCTGATCGCCGCCGCAGGCGCGACGCCGACCTTCCTCGGCTACCACCCGCAGTGGGCGCCGCAGCCGTACCCGGCGGTGACGTGCGCCAGCGTCAACGACGCCGTCGTGCACGGCATCCCCGGCCCGACCCCGCTCGCACCTGGTGACCTGCTCAGCGTCGACCTCGCCGTGCACATCGACGGTTGGTGCGCCGACGCCGCGTTCAGCATGGTGATCGGGGACGACCCCGACCCCGCCGACGTCGAGCTGGTCGCGACGACGGAACGGGCGCTCGCCGCCGGGATCGCAGCTGCGCGGCCCGGCGCGCGGATGGGCGATGTCGCCAATGCGATCGGCAAGATCGGCCGGGCCGGCGGCTACGGGTTGCTCGCCGACCACGGCGGGCACGGCGTCGGGCGGACCATGCACGAGGCACCGCACGTCCCGAACGAGGGCAAGGCGGGCCGTGGCCTCACCCTTCGGTCGGGTCTGGTGATCGCGATCGAGCCGATGCTGATCGCCGGCGGGCGCGACCGCTACCGCCACGACCCCGACGGCTGGACGTTGCGCACGTCCGACGGCAGCCGCGCGGCGCACACCGAGCACACGATCGCCATCACGGAAGATGGTCCGCGGGTGCTGACGGCGAACCGCCCGCATGCTAAGACCGGGTGATGTCGGTCACGGCGATCCACCGCTACCCGGTCAAGTCGATGCTCGGCGAGTCGCTCGAACGGTGCCGCGTCGGGCGCGGCGGCATCCCGGGTGACCGCGCATACGCGCTGGTGGACGTGGAGACCGGCACCGTCGCGAGCGCGAAGGTCCCGCGCCGCTGGGCGGCGCTGCTCGACTTCTCCGCCCGCTACCTCGTCGAGCCGGAGCCGGACTCCGCACCGCCGGACGTCGAGATCACGTTCCCGGACGGTTCCGTGCACACCAGCGCCGACGCCGACATCGACGCCGCACTCTCGGCCGTGGTCGGCCGTGCCGTCCACCTGACCTCGAAGCGTCCTGAAGACGGCAGCTTCGAGGAGCTGTGGCCGGAGATCGACGGCCTCGCCCCGGAAGGGCTGATCGGCGGGACGACCACCCGCACCGAGGTGTCCGGCGAGCCGATCAGCAGCTTCGCCATCGCGATGATGGCGCAGGAGTCGACGGCGTTCTTCGACCTGGCGACCGTGCACGTGCTCACCGAATCGACCCTCGCGCAGCTGCGCGCCCTCGCGCCCTCGGCGACGTTCGACGTGCAGCGCTACCGCCCCAACTTCGTGCTCGACGACGCCGGTGACGGCTTCGCGGAGAACACCTGGATGGGGCGCACGCTCACGATCGGCGCCACCCGGGTCAGCGTCTCGATCCCGACGATGCGGTGCGTCATGACGACCCTGGCCCAGGGCGATCTGCCCCGAGACGCCGAAACGCTGCGCACGATCGCCAAGCACAACCGCATCGAGATCCCGGAGATGGGCAAGTGGGCCTGCGCGGGCGTCTACGGCGAAGTCGAGACGCCCGGCGAGGTCGGCGTCGGGAACCCCCACCACCTCACGTAGCCCGAACTTCCCCACCGTTTTGCCTATTTGCACACCCCGCAGGGCGTGCAGGTTGGCAAAACGGTGGGGAAGTTTCGGGTCAGGGGGTCGGGAGGCCGGCGGTGAGTTGTTCTATTGCCGATCCGATGAGTCGGCCCAGGGGGCGGGGGTCGGGATGCCGCCACTCCTCGATTGCGACCCGGATCGCGGTTCCGACTGCCGCTGCGGCCAGCCGCTGGTAGAACGGGTCGGCGCCGGTCCGCTCGCCGATGACCTCCGCGATGCTCTCCTCGGCCAGCACGCTCGCCTTGAGGAACTCGGCGTAGACGGCCGGGTGCGCCGCCACCACCCCGATGTCCTCCGCCCACGACGGGTCCGGGAGGTGCTCGTCCCCGCCGAAGTAGGTGGTGGCGACCGTTGCGATCGCGACCCAGAGCGGGACGTCCGCCGGCTGCTCGTGGAGCTTCCGCGCGAGCTGTTCGAGGTGGTGGCGGTGCCGGTGCGCGACCGCCTCGGCCTTGCTCGTGAAGTAGTTGTTGAACGTGCGCGGCGAGACCCCCGCGGCGGTGGCGATGTCGTCCACCAGCACGTTCTCGTACCCGCGCTCGACGGTCAGCCGCAGCGCGGCCCGGCAGAGCGCCTCCCGGGTGGCGGCCTTCTTGCGTTCCCGCAGACCGTCGGCCATGGGGAACGGTAGCGCCGAACTTGCGTGCCGCGTAAGACTGCGTGCCGCGCAACTTTGTCGGATCGGCGTCGAGTTGGCACGATCCGCGCATGTCCTTCACCTCCGACACCCAGGCCGCGATCGCCATGGCCCGCCAGCACGCGGTCGGCGACCTGCTCCGGCGCACGGCCCGGCGGTATCCCGGCAAGCTCGCGGTGGTCGCCGGGGAGCTGCGGGTCACCTATGCCGAGTTCGACGTCGCCGTGAACCGGTGCGCCAACGCGCTCGCGGGGCGCGGGCTCGCGAAGGGCGACCGGTTCGCGTTGCTCTCGCACAACTGCTGGCAGTACGCCGTGCTCGCTTTCGCGACGGCGCGGCTCGGGGTCGTGCTGGTGCCGGTCAACTTCATGCTTGGCGCCGAGGAGGTCGCGTTCATCCTGCGGCACTCCGGCGCGACCGGGATGGTCGCCGAGGACGCGCTGGTCCCGACCGCGGAGAAGGCGCTGGCGAGCGCCGGTGTCACCGACGGCATCCGTGGGTGCATCGGCGCGGCGGCGGACGGCTGGGAGGACGTCGACGACTGGTGGACCGTCGGCCACGCGCACGACCCCGAGGTCGCCGTCGCCGACGACGACCCGCTGCGGCTGATGTACACGAGCGGAACCGAGTCGCGACCGAAGGGCGTGATGCTGTCGAGCCGCTCGCTCGTCGCCCAGTACGTGAGCTGCGTGATCGACGGCGGGATGAGCGCCGACGACATCGAGGTGCACTCGCTGCCGCTATACCACTGCGCGCAGCTCGACTGCTTCCTCTCCGTCGACGTCTACCTCGGCGCGACGAGCATCATCCTGCCCGCGCCCGACCCGGCCGCGATCCTCGCGACGATCGAGCGGGAGCGGGCCACGAAGCTCTTCTGCCCGCCGACCGTGTGGATCGCGTTGCTGCGCCACCCGGACTTCGCGAGCCGCGACCTGTCGTCGCTGCGCAAGGGCTACTACGGGGCGTCGGCCATGCCCGTCGAGGTGCTGAAGGAGCTGCAGCAGCGGCTGCCGGACGTCGAGTTCTGGAACTTCTACGGCCAGACCGAGATGGCGCCGCTCGCGACGATCCTGCGCCCGCACGAGCAGCTCTCGCACGCCGGGAGCGCCGGCCGGGCCGCTGTGAACGTCGAGACGATGCTGGTCGATGACGACAACGAGCCGGTGCCGGTCGGGGCGGTCGGCGAGATCGTGCACCGCAGCCCGCACGCCGCGCTCGGCTACTACGAGGACGAGGAGAAGACCGCCGCGGCCTTCAGGGGCGGCTGGTTCCACTCCGGCGACCTCGGCGTCATGACGGAGGACGGCTACCTCTCCGTCGTCGACCGCAAGAAGGACATGATCAAGACGGGTGGCGAGAACGTCGCGAGCCGCGAGGTCGAGGAGGCGATCTACCAGCTCGACGGGGTCGCCGAGGTGGCAGTGTTCGGGATCAGCCACCCGCACTGGATCGAGGCCGTGACGGCCGTCGTCGTGGTGAAGGACGGCGCCCGGCTCACCGAGGACGCAGTTCACGCGCACGCGCGCGAGCACCTCGCGGGCTACAAGCGGCCCAAGTACGTCGTCTTCGCGGACGCGCTGCCCAAGAACCCCAGCGGCAAGATCCTCAAGCGCGCGCTCCGCGAAGAGCACGGTGGTCTAGCGCAGGACGGCTGAGACCGCCTCGCGCAGCGACGTCGCCGGGCGGCCGAGCAGCTTCTCCAGGTCGTCCGACGGCTCGGCGAACAGGCCCGTCGCGATGAAGCCGTAGAGGAAGGCGGGAAGGCCCTCCAGCTCCTCGACCGGCACCTGCCGGTAGGCGACGGGCTTGCCGGCGACGTCGCCGACGGTTGCGGCGAGCTCGGCGAGCGTCCACACCGGGCCGCGCAGCTCGTAGACCGCGCCCACGTGCCCGTCGCCGGTGAGGGTGGCGGAGGCGGCGAGCGCGAGGTCGCGGATGGTCGCGAAGTTCACGGGCTGCCCCGCGTCGGCCGCGACCAGCTCGCCCGATTCGACGTTCTCCTGGAGGCCCGGGTTGACCAGCGACTCCGTGTAGAACGTGTTGCGCAGCAGCGTGTGCGGCAGGCCGGAGTCGCGCAGCAGGCCCTCGGTGCGGGTGTGGTCGGCCAGGAAGCCCGGGCCGTCCTGTGCGCCGATCGCGCTGGTGTAGACGATCCGCCCGACGCCCGCGGCCTTCGCGGCGTCGACGACGTTGCCGTGCTGGCGCGGCCGCACGCCGGGAGTGATGTCCGGCGACGAGACGAACAGCAGCACGTCCGCGCCGGCGAACGCCTTTTCGAGCGAGGCGGGGTCGTCGTAGTCGCCCGCCCGGACCTCGACCCCTCTGTCGGCGAGCTCCTGCGCTTTCGCGGGGGTGCGCGCGACGGCCACGAGCTCGCTCGCCGGCACCCGCTCCAGCAGGTCGTTGATGACGATCTTGCCGAGATTCCCGGTGACTCCGGTGACGACGATCATCGAATGCTCCTCGTGAGTGGTGCTGATACCGGGAGCGAACGTATGCTCGGTACTCACCGTTGGTAAGTACGTACCTTGTGGTAAGTGCCGGAGGCGAACGTGAGCTTGCAGCTACTGGGCAATGGCGATGCCATGCGGGGTGACGTGTTCGACAGTCAGTGCCCGGCGCGGACCGTGCTCGACCACGTCACCAGCAAGTGGGCGGTGCTCGTGCTGGCCGCGCTGCGGCAGGGCCCGCTGCGGTTCAGCGCGCTGCGCAGGACCATCGGCGGGGTGAGCGAGAAGATGCTCGCGCAGACCCTCCGCACGCTCGAGACCGACGGCTTCGTCGCCCGCGAGGTAGTCCCCACCACGCCTCCGCAGGTGAGCTACAGCCTGACGGAACTCGGCACGGGCGTCGCGAGCCACGTGACGGGCCTGCTCGACTGGATCGACACCCGCCTCCCCGACGTCCTCGCCGCCCGCAGCGCATAACTTCCCCACCGTTTTGCCAACTTGCACGGCCTTGGGGGTCTGTAGGTTGGCAAAACGGTGGGGAAGTTCGGTCAGCCGACGGCGGCGATCTCCGCGGGCTCGCCGGCGCCGGGCGCAGGGTTGGTGTTCGGGTCGGCGGCGTTGCGCTCGCCGTCGAGCAGCGGGCAGTCGACCCACGGTTCCGGGATCCCGAAGCCGTCGACGAGCGTGCGCGCGTGCGGGCGCAGCTCGCCGCACAGCCGGTTGATCGTGCTGGTGACGGCCTTGGTGCGGGCGGCCGTCAGGTACCCGTGCTCGACGAACCACGCCCGGTCGGCCTCGATCGTCGCCAGCGTGTGCAGCTCCAGCACCCGCTCCAGCAGCGCGCGGACGTCCCGGTCGGTGGTGCGCTCGACGGCCTCGGTGAACGCGTCGACGACGATCCGGTCGACGTGCGCCCGCGCGGTCTCCAGCAGGTGGTCCTGCGCCGCGTTGAAGATCCCGAACTGGTCGGCACCCTTGCGAAGCGCGGGTCGCAGCCGCCGCGCCAGCCCCGCGAGCAGGTGCTCCTCACGCTCGGCGAGCAGCCAGCGCTGGTAGCCGCGGTCGCGGAGGTTGCCGCGGCGCAGCAGCAGCCGTGCGCCGCTGCGTTCCGCGATCACCTCGCCGACGAACCCGACCGCGAACCTCGCCTTGCCGGCCGTGTCGAGCGCACCGACCGACCGTCCGTACTCCGAGAGCAACGTCTTCGCGACGAGCTGCAGGAGCACTGTGTTGTCGCCCTCGAACGTCGTGAAGACGTCTGTGTCGGCCTTGAGCTGCGGCAACAGGTTCTCGGCCAGGTAGCCGGCGCCGCCGCAGGCCTCCCGGCACGCCTGGATGGTCGCGGTGGCGTGCCACGTCCCGACGGCCTTGATCCCGGCGGCGCGCGTCTCCAGCTCGCGCTGCTCGCTCTCGCTGCGCACGGTGCCCGGGCCGAAGCCCTGCAGCCGGTCCATCCGCGCCAGCAGGTCGTTCTGCGCGAAGTGCAGCGCGTACGTCGTGGCGAGCGCGGGCAGCAGCTTGCGCTGGTGGGCGAGGTAGTCGAGCACGACGACCTCCTCGCCGCTGACCGGGTCGGCGAACTGGCGCCGCACGTTGCCGTAGCGGATCGCGATCGTGAGCGCCTTCTGCGTGGCGCTGCCGGCGCCGCCCGCGACGCTGATCCGGCCCCGCACGAGCGTGCCGAGCATGGTGAAGAAGCGGCGCGTCTCGTTGTCGATCGGGCTGCTGTACGTGCCGTCGGGGTCGACGTCGCCGTACCGGTTGAGCAGCGCCTCCCTCGGCACCCGCACCTCGTGGAACACGAGCCGCCCGTTGTCGACGCCGTTCAGGCCGGCCTTCCGGCCGCAGTCGGAGATCGTGACGCCCGGCATCGCTGCGCCGTCGTCGTCGCGGATCGGGACGAGGAACGCGTGCACGCCCTGCGTCTCGCCCTTCGTGACGAGCTGCGCGAACACCGCGGCCATCCGCGCGTCGCGGGCGGCACCGCCGATGTAGTCCTTGCGCGCCCCGAGGTCCGGCGTCGTGATCACGAACTCCCGCGTGGCCTCGTCGTAGGTCGCGGTCGTGCGCAGGTGCTGCACGTCGGACCCGTGGCCGGTCTCCGTCATCGCGAAGCAGCCCTGCAGCGCGCCGGACATCGTGTCGCGCAGGTACCGCTCGTGGTGGCGCTCGGTGCCGAGCGCCTGCAGTGCGCCTCCGAAGAGGCCCCACTGCACACCGGCCTTGACCAGCAGCGACAGGTCGCCGTACGCCAGCATCTGGAACGCGGCGACCACACCGCCGACGTCACCCGCCCCGCCGTACGCGGGGTCGAAGGCCTCGTGCGGCCGCCCGGTGGCGGCGAGCTTCACCATCGCGTCGGCGACGAGCGCGCGGTGCTCCTCGGTGCTCAGGTCGGGGTCGGGCAGCAGCTTGAGCTCGCCCATCTGCTCCCGGACGTCGTCGCGGACGGCGGCCCAGCGGCCGTCGACGGTCGTGCGCAGGTGGTGCGTGTTCACGAGTCCTCCTCCTGCTCGGCAGCCAGCGCGCCGGCCAGCCCGCCCCAAGCGAGATCGGTGAGGTGGGCAGCCAGTTCCTCGCGGTTCATCCCGCCAGGTCGCGCGAGCCAGTTGTCGGCAGCGGCGCGGACCATCCCGACGACGCCGTGACCCCACGGCACGGCGGCGTCCGTGTCCCGTCCGCTCTCCCGCAGCTGTGCGCTGATCACCGCAGCGGCCTGCTCGCCGATGAGCGAGACGAGATCACCTACAGGATCGGCCTCGATCGCCCTTTCGGCGAGCGGGCGGTGTACCACGAACCGGTACACCTCGGGATCGTGCTCGATGAGCCGCAGGTACGCCTCGATGCCCGCGGCAGCCTTCTCCCGCGGCTCGTCGGCTTGTTCCATCGCCGCCCGCACCTGCCCGATCAGCACCTCGGCGACCCGCGCGCACACGGCGACGTACAGCTCGGTGCGGTCGGTGAAGTGCCGGTAGACGACGGTTTTGCTGGTGCCGGCCTGCGCCGCCACGTCGTCCATGCCCGCGCCGGCGCCGTGGCTGCGGATCGCGAGGATCGCGGCGTCCACCAGCTCGGCTCGGCGGGTGCGCCGGTGGGCGTCCCAGCGGCTGGCTCGTCGGTCACGGGTCACATTCACGAAACTCAGAGTACCGTGTACTTTGGGTATCGGCTACCGACGGGTAAGGGGTTCCCATGCCGAACGTCCGCAAGGCCGCCGTGATCGGCGGCAACCGCATCCCGTTCGCCCGGGCGAACGGCGCCTACGCCACAGCGTCCAACCTCGACATGCTCACGGCCACGCTGGACGGGCTGGCGGCCCGTTTCGGGCTCGCGGGCGCGACGCTCGGCGAGGTCGTCGGCGGTGCCGTGCTCAAGCACTCGCGCGATCGTGACCTCACCAGGGAGGCCGTGCTCGGCAGCACACTCTCCCCGCGGACCCCGGCCTACGACCTGCAGCAGGCGTGCGGCACCGGCCTGCAGACGGCGGTGGCGGTCGCCAACAAGATCGCTCTCGGGCAGATCGAGAGCGGCATCGCGGCCGGCGTCGACACCGCGAGCGACGCGCCCGTCGCGCTGAACGACGGCCTGCGCAGGGTGCTGATGGAGCTCAACGGCGCCAAGACCCCGCTGGCCCGGCTCAAGGCACTGCGCGGCCTGCGCCCCGGCCAGATCGTCCCCGAGATCCCGCGCAACGCAGAGCCGCGCACCGGCCTCTCGATGGGCGAGCACGCCGCGATCACCGCGCAGGAGTGGCAGGTCGGCCGCGAGGAGCAGGACGAGCTGGCCGCGGCGAGCCACCGCAACCTGGCCGCCGCCTACGACCGCGGGTTCTTCGACGACCTCGTCACCCCGTACCTCGGGTTGACCCGCGATGCGAACCTGCGGCCCGACTCGTCGGCGGAGAAGCTCGCGAAGCTGAAGCCGGTGTTCGGCAAGGACCTCGAACACCCGACGATGACGGCCGGCAACTCGACCCCGCTGACCGACGGCGCGTCGGCGGTGCTGCTGGGCTCCGACGAGTGGGCCGCCCAGAATCGGCTGCCGGTGCTCGCGCACGTCGTCGACGCGCAGACCGCGGCCGTCGACCACGTGCACGGCCGCGACGGCCTCCTGACCGCGCCCGTCTACGCCGTGCCCGTGCTGCTGGAACGCAACGGGCTCACGCTGCAGGACTTCGACTTCTACGAGATCCACGAGGCCTTCGCGTCGACCGTGCTGGCCACGCTCAAGGCGTGGGAGGACCCGGCGTTCACGAAGGAGCGATTGGGCCTCGACGCCCCGCTCGGCGCGATCGACCGCTCCCGGCTCAACGTTGTCGGCTCCTCGCTCGCCACCGGTCACCCGTTCGCGGCAACGGGCGGGCGGATCGTCGCGACGCTCGCGAAGCTGTTGCACGAGAACAAGGGCGGCCGCGGCCTGATCTCGATCTGCGCAGCGGGCGGCCAGGGCGTCACGATGATCTTGGAGGCGGCTGCATGACCACCGACCGGCTCGCGGGCTTCTCGCACACGCCGATCGCCAGGCTGGTCGGCGTGCCGGCGATCCCGGTGCTCCGGCGGCACACCCCGGGAGCGCCGCTGCTCGACGGGCCCGCGCTCGTCGGGGCCGTCGGTGCCGGCACGTTCGCCAAGCAGGCGCGGGCGCTGCTCGGGGAGGCCGGGATCGTCGAGGCGGGCAACGACGGGAAGGTCGCCGCTGTCGTGCTCGACGCGGCCGGGGCGAGCACCGTCGACGACCTCTCGACAGTGCAGGCCTTCCTGACGCCCGCGGTGCGCAGGCTCGCGCCCTCCGGTCGGCTGGTGGTCATCGGGCCGCTCGTGGGTGGCGACCCGGAGGCCGCCGCCGTCGCGCAGGCGCTGGAAGGGATCGTGCGGTCGGCCGGCAAGGAGGTGCGGGCGGGGGCCACGGCGAACCTGCTGGTCGTCGAGCCGGACGCGAACATCGAGTCGGCGCTCGGGTTCTTCCTCTCCGGTCGTTCGGCGTACGTGTCGGGGCAGGTCGTGCGGGTCGGGGCGAGCGTCTCGGGTGCGCCGCCGGCTGATCCGGAGCGGCCGCTCACGGGCCGGCTGGCCGTCGTGACGGGCGCCGCGCGCGGGATCGGCGCCGCCATCGCCGCGACGCTGGCGCGCGACGGCGCGGGCATCGTCGCGGTCGACGTCCCGGCGGCCGGCGCGGCGCTCTCCGAGGTCGCGAACCGGGCCGGCGGCACGGCGCTGCAGCTCGACATCACCGCCCCCGACGCCGCGGAGCGGCTGCTCGCGCACGTGCGGGAGCGGCACGGCCGGCTCGACGTCATGGTCCACAACGCCGGCATCACCCGCGACAAGCTGCTCGCCAACATGGACGCAGACCGCTGGAACGCCGTGCTCGCGGTCAACCTCCGCGCCCAGCTCGCGATCAACGAGGCGCTGCTGGGCTCCGACGTGCTCGGCGAGACCGGTCGGATCGTCTGCGTGGCGTCCACCAGCGGGATCGCCGGCAACCGCGGCCAGACGAACTACGCGGCCAGCAAGGCGGGCGTGATCGGGATGGTCCGCGCCACCGCGCCGCGGATCGCCGATCGCGGCGCGACGATCAACGCGGTCGCGCCGGGCTTCATCGAGACCGAGATGACGGCGAAGATGCCGCTCGGCACCCGCGAGGCCGGTCGCCGGATCAACAGCCTCCGCCAGGGCGGGCTGCCGGTCGACGTCGCGGAGACGGTCGGCTGGCTCGGCAGCTCCGCGAGCGGCGGGGTGACGGGGCAGGTCGTCCGGGTGTGCGGGCAGAGCCTGCTGGGGGCCTGATGTCGCTCGCCGGGCTGTACGTGAAGGCGGCGGTCGGTGCGGTCGGGCCGCGCTCGCGCGAGCTGCCGTCCACCGAGCTCATGCGGTCCGTCCCCGTCGATCGGGCCCACCTCGCGGCGTACGCACGGGTGTGCGGCTTCGCCGTCGGCGACGTGCTGCCGCTGACGTACCCGCACGTGCTGGCGTTCCCGCTGCAGGTGGAGCTGATGGCGAGCCGGGCGTTCCCGCTGCCGCTCCCCGGGCTCGTGCACGTCCGCAACACGATCACCGCACGGCGCCGGATCGACGCCGCGGAGGAGCTGGACGTGCGCGTGCACGCTGAGCGGCTGCGCGCGCACCCGAAAGGTGCGCAGGTCGACCTGGTCGCCGAGATCGCCGCGGGTGGCGAGCCGGTGTGGCACGGGCGGAGCACCTACCTGGCCCGGGGCGCGAGCGCGCCGGACAGCGACAAGTTCGAGCCGCCGCTGCCGTCCGGTATCGAGGACGGCCCGGCCGTGGCGACCTGGCTGGTCGACGCCGGCACCGGACGGCGCTACGCGGCCGTGAGCGGCGACGTGAACCCGATCCACCTGCACCCGCTGACAGCGAAGGCGTTCGGCTTCCCGCGCGCCATCGCGCACGGCATGTGGACGGCCGCGCACGCGCTGGCCGCGCTGCAGGGCCGGACGGCCGACGCCGCCACGTACGACGTCGCCTTCGCAAAACCGCTGCTGCTGCCCTCGATCGTCGAGCTGCGGACGCGGCCTGTCGGCGACGGATGGCACCTCGACGTCCGCTCGCGCAAGGCGCAGCACCTCACCGCCACCCTTTCCTGACGTGAGTCCCGTCGCCCGAACGGCCTAAACTCCGCATATGGCCCGGTCGAAGCGAGCGCGGGCGCGGCGTTGGGTGATCGACGTCCGCGTCCGGATCGCGCTCGGGATCGTCGTGATCATGGGGAACGTCGGCGGGTCGGCCGTCGTGTTCGCGCTGGCGTCCTGGGTGCTGCCGGAAGGCCCGCTGGCCGACCCCGCGGGCGTGCGGCTGCTCAACATGGCGCTCTTCGCGGGCTACCTCGCGCTCGCGGTGCCCATCGGGGTGTTCTGGGGTGGTCGCCGCTTCCGGCTGTGGAACGGCTCCGACGAGGAGGCTCAGCGACGCCGCGAACGCCGGCTCGTCCTGTACGGGCCCCTGCGGCTCGTCACCGTGCAAGGCGTGCTGTGGACGGGCGCCGCCGCGCTCTTCGGCGTCGTGAACGGCTACTTCAACCTGCGGCTCGGCGTGCGCGTCGGCGAGACGATCCTGCTCGGCGGGATCACGACCTGCGCGCTGTGCTACCTGCTCAGCGAGCGGATCCTGCGTCGTACCGCGGCGCGCGTGCTCAAGGACGAGGTGCCGCGCCGGCGGTTCCTGCCCGGGATCGTGATGCGGTCGATCCTGTTCTGGTTGCTCGGCACGGCCGTCCCGGTGGTCGGGCTGCTGCTCTCCGGGGTGGCCGCGCTGGTGTTCGGCGACGTGTCCATGCCACAGCTCGCCGTGATCGTGCTGGCCGTCGGGGGCACGTCGATGGTGACCGGCGTGCTCGTGACCGTCGGCGCGGCACGGGCGGTCGCCGACCCCGTCAACGCCGTCCGCCGCGCGATGGCGAAGGTCGAGAAGGGCGAGCTGGACACCGAGGTCGCCGTGTACGACGGCACCGAGCTGGGGCAGCTGCAGGCCGGTTTCAACACGATGGTCGCGGGCCTGCGCGAGCGCGAACGCCTCCGCGACCTGTTCGGCCGGCACGTCGGACGCGACGTCGCGAAGGCGGCCGCGGCCACCGACGAGGTCCGCCTCGGCGGTGAGCAGCGACAGGTCGCCGTCCTGTTCGTCGACATGGTCGGCTCGACCGCGCTGGCCGCGCACCGGCCGCCCGACGAGGTGGTCGCGCTGCTCAACCGCTTCTTCGCGGTGGTCGTCGAGGTCGTCGAGGAGCACGACGGCTGGATCAACAAGTTCGAGGGCGACGCCGCGCTCGCGGTGTTCGGCGCGCCCGTCACGATCGACGACCCCGCGGGCTGCGCGCTCGCCGCCGCCCGGTGCCTCGCCGAGCGGCTCCCGGAGGAGCTGCCCGACTTCGACGTGGGCATCGGGGTCTCGGCCGGTGACGCCGTCGCCGGCAACGTCGGTGACGTCCGCCGCTACGAGTACACCGTGATCGGCGACCCGGTGAACGAGGCCGCGCGCCTCACCGAGCTCGCCAAGGGCGTCCCGGGCCGGGTGCTGGCGGCCGCGGCTGCGGTCGAGCTGGCCGGCCCCGGCGAGGCCGCGCAGTGGGCGCTGGGCGACGCGATGGTGCTCAGGGGGCGCCCGGTGCCGACGCGGATGGCGAAGCCCGTCACACCACCGGCGTCCCACGAGCGGAATGGGCAGGATCTCGATGCTGGACGTCCGAAAACCGCGCGAGAACCGGTGAGGCGGGCGGATAGCGTCCCATCGTGACACTTGCACCAACCCGTACCAGCGCCGTCGAGCGGTGGGGAGCGGTCGCCGCCGTCGTCTTCACCGTGCTCGCGTGGGCATCCGCTTTCGTCGCCATCAGGGCCGTCGGCGAGTCGTACTCCGCAGGCGCGCTGGCGCTCGGCCGGCTCGTCATCGGCGCGCTCGCGCTCGGCGCCGGGCTGCTCGTCAGCCGCCGCGGCTGGGTCCGCCCGACCGGGCGTGAGTGGGGCCTCATCGTGCTCTGCGGCCTCGCGTGGTTCGGCGTCTACAACGTGGCGCTCAACCAGGCCGAGCGGCTCGTCGACGCCGGAACTGCCGCGATGCTCGTGAACGTCGGCCCGATCCTGATCGCGCTGTTCGCCGGGCTGCTGCTCGGCGAGGGCTTCCCGCGGTGGCTGGTGATCGGTGCGCTGATCGCGTTCAGCGGGGCGGTGCTGGTCGGCGCCGCGACCGCCAACACCGACACGGCCGACGTGCTCGGCGTGGTGCTCTGCCTGGTCGCGGCCGTCACGTACGCGATCGGCGTGCTCGCGCAGAAGCCCGTGCTGCGCCGGCTGCCCGGCCTGCAGGTCACGTTCCTGGCGTGCGCGATCGGCGCCGTGGCCGCGCTGCCGTTCACACCCGCGCTGGTGGTCGATGCCGCGGCGGCCTCGACGGGCGCGACGCTGGGGCTGGTCTACCTCGGGCTGGTGCCGACCGCGCTGGCGTTCAGCACGTGGGCGTACGCCCTGTCCAGGATGGACGCCGGGCGGCTCGGCGTCGCGACCTACCTCGCTCCACCGCTGACGGTCGTGATGTCCGCCTTGGTGCTCGGCGAGTTCCCCACCGTGCTCGCGCTGGTGGGTGGCGCGATCTGCCTCGTCGGGGTCGGGTTGTCGCGGAAGAAGTGATCCGGGTCAACGCACCAGCTTGAAGCGGACCCGCTGGCCGGGGCGCAGCTGAGCCGCCTTGTCGATGTCGGCGTCGAGCACGACCGCGACGACCGGGTAGCCGCCGGTCACGGGGTGGTCGGCCATGAACAGCACCGGCTCGCCGCCCGGCGGCACCTGCACGGCACCGGTCACCATGCCCTCGCTCGCGATCTCGGCGCTGTCGCGCCTGCGCAGCGGCTCGCCTTCGAGCCGGACGCCGACCCGGTCGCTCCGGCTCGACACGGTCCACTCCGTGCGGGCCAGCGCCTCGGGAACGTCCACCCAGTCGGCGCGCGGGCCGAGCCGCGCGCGCAGCGTCACGGTCCCGCCGGCTGGCAGCGCGACCGGTGCGACGTCGATCAGCGGCAGCTCCGTGGGCTCCCCGCCGACCGGCAGGACGTCGCCTTCTTCGAGCACCGCGGGGCCGACGCGGGAGAGGACGTCCGTGCTGCGCGACCCGAGCACTGCCGGGACGTCGATGCCGCCGCGCACCGCGAGGTAGGTGCGCAGCCCCACCGGCGGCTGGCCGAGCCGCAGCACCTGCCCCGCCTTCAGCTCGACGAGCGCGTGGTGTCCGACCGGCGTGCCGTCGACGTCGGCGCCCGCCGGCGCACCCGCCGTGGCGACCGTCAGCCGCCGACCGGCCCGGACGGCGAGCCCGCCGAACACGACCTCGATGCCCGCGGCGTCCTCGGGGTTGGCGACGAGCCGGTTGGCGAGCTTCAGTGCCGCCCGGTCGGCCGCGCCGGACCGGCCGACCCCGGAAGCGGCGTGCCCGGGCCGTCCGAGGTCCTGCACGACGGCCTGCACTCCCGTAGAAAGGACCTCCAGCCCCCGCCTCATGGAACCTCGTGGCTGTTGAACAGGCTCTTTCGGCAGCGTCGAGGTTCCATGAGGCGCCTGGACGAAACGCACCCGCGCGCCCGGTTGCAGCAGCGCGGGCGGGTCGCGGGTCTCGTCCCAGAGCACGGCGTCGGTGCGCCCGATCAGCTGCCAGCCGCCCGGCGACGCGCGCGGGTAGACGGCGCTGTACCCGCCGGCCAGCCCGACCGACCCGGGCGGGACGCTGGTCCGCGGGTCGTCGCGGCGGGCGACGTCGAGCCGTTCGTCGCCGTCGTCGAGGTAGGCGAACCCCGGCGCGAACCCGACGAACCCGACCCGCCACGGGGTGCCCGTGTGCGCGTCGACCACACCGTCCGCGCCGAGCCCCGTGAGCTCGCCGACCTCGTCCAGGTCGGGCCCGTCGTAGACGACCTCGATCTCCACGGTCTCGCCGTCGGGGGCGTCGCCCGCCGTGAACTCCAGCCCGCCGACCGAGCGGCCCAACGCGTCGAGGTCGGCGCCGGGCTCGACGACGAGCAGCACGGTCTGCGCAGCGGGTACGACGTCGAGCACGCCGTCGAGGTCGGCCGCGCGGATCGCCGCGCTGAGCCCGTGCACCTCGGCCAACCCGTCGACCTCGATGAGCAACCCCGTGTCGCCGCACGGGAGCAGCTTCACGCGAACGCCCTCAGCTCGACGCCCTGCGCTTCCAGTCCTGAGCGCACTGCCGTAGCCATCGCGACGGCGCCGGGCGAGTCGCCGTGGACGCACGCCGACTCGGCGGCGACCCGGATCTCCGAACCGTCCACTGCCGTGATCGTGCCTTCGGCGACCATGCGCAACACGCGTGCGGTCACCTCGTCGGGGTCGTGCAGCAGCGCGCCGGGCTGCCGGCGGGAGACGAGCGTCGCGTCCGGCGTGTAGCCGCGGTCGACGAAGAACTCCGGCACTGCCCGCAGCCCGGCCGCCTCCGCGAGCCGCAGCAGCTCCGAGCCCGGCAGGCCGAGCACCGGGAGAGCGGGGTCGTAGGCGCGCACCGCCGTCACGACGGCCTCGGCCTGCTCGGTGTGGTGGACGGTCGCGTTGTACAGGGCACCGTGCGGCTTGACGTACCGGACCGAGGCCCCGGCGACGCGGCACATCGCTTCGAGCGCGCCGATCTGGTAGATCACGTCGTCGATCAGGGCACGGGGCTCGATGTCGATGAACCGCCTGCCGAACCCGGCGAGATCCCGGTAGCCGACCTGCGCGCCGACCACCACCCCGCGCTCCTTCGCCGTCGCGCAGGCCGAGCGCAACGTCGAAGGATCGCCGGCGTGGAAGCCGCAGGCGACGTTGGCGGACGTCACGAGCCCGAGCATCGCCTCGTCGTCGCCGAGCACCCAGTTCCCGAAGGACTCCCCGAGATCGGAGTTCAGGTCGATGCGCACCACCGGAGCGTAGTGCGACAGCGAACTTCCCCACCGTTTTGCCAACCTGCACGCCTGTTCCGGTGTGCAAGTAGGCAAAACGGTGGGGAGGTTTCGGGGATCATGGCCACCACAGGCGGGATCGTCACGATCTGCGGCTCGATGACGTTCTTCGACCAGATGCTCCAGCTCACCCAGGGTTGGGGAGGGCAGGAAAGCCACTTTCCTGCCCTGTGAGGGCCGGAAAGTGGCTTTGCTGCCCTTGCGTGCGGAACGCACGCGTCGCCATGCCGGACGTCAGGTGAGGCCCGTGAGCGCCGCCAGCGCCATGCGGCTGAGGAGGCGGGCGGTCTGCGGCGTCCGGTCGGTGTGGGGGGTGGAGTTGAGCAGCCCGAACGCCCCGTGCGCCGCGGTGCGGGCGGCGTCGGTGGTGAGGCCGGGGTTGGCGCGCTGCAGCGTGTCGACCCAGATCTCGACGTAGGTGCGCTGCAGGCGGCGCACCTTGCGGCGTTCGGTGGTGGGCAGGTTGGCGAGGTCGCGGTCCTGCACGACGATCAGCTCCGGCTCGCGCAGCGCGAAGTCGACCTGGAACTCGACGAGCGCGACGAGCACCTCGTGCGGGTCGGTCGAGGCGGCGGCGCGTTCCTGCCCGCCGGCGAGCAGGTGCTCGCTGATCCCGACGAGCATCTCGGCGAGCAGCGCCTCCTTGCCGGGGAAGTGCCGGTAGAGGGCCGGGCCGCTGACGCCGACGGCGGCGCCCAGGTCGGCGATGCTCACCCCGTGGAAGCCGTGCTTCGCGAAGAGCTGCGCCGCGACGGCGAGTATCTGGTCGCGCCGGCTGGCTCCGGATCGCACCTCGGGAGACACAGCCATCCGGGTAGCGTACCCCGAGGTTAGCGATCGTTAACGAGGCGGAAACGGCTCACCGTGCGCGCGAGACCTCGAACATGTAGCAGCCGTATTCGATGTTGCGGCTGTGCAGTTGCGCGACGGTCGGGTCGGCGAGTATCCGGGAGATGACGGGCTCGGGGTCGGTGCCGTCGTGCGCTGTCGTCGCGGGGTGGATCCAGCCGCGCTCGTCGTAGGCGCGCAGCACCTGCGGCTTGCCGCGCCAGTCCGCCGGGTAGGTGTGGCTGCTCGCGGGTCCCGCGCACCGCGCGCTGTGCGCGAACACCGCGCCGACCTCTCGGAAGGGGCTGGTGGGGATGGGCGGCTCGAAGCCGAACAGGATCAGCTCCTCGCCGCCTTCGGCGTTGCGCAGGCAGCACCGGAGGGGTTCGCCGCCCCCTGCGACGACATGCGCGACGGCGTTGCCCGAGGCATCCAGTCCGGTTGTGCGGACCTCGTCGAGCACATCGGCCGGGAGCTCGTTCACTGCGAAGGCGATGGTGTCCATGTGGTTGATCGTCGGCGATTCCGCTCGCCTCGACTGGCGGTTTTCGGACGTGGCAGCGCATGTCACACTGGCGCCCGATGTTAATGAACGTTAACATCGGGCGCATGGTCGCTACCTCGCTGGAGGCCGCAGAGACGCACGAGACCGCGCACCGCGCGCTGGTCGACGACCTGCGCGCGCAGCTCGCCACCGCCCGCCTCGGTGGCAGCGAACGCGCGCGGGCCCGCCACGTCGAGCGCGGGAAGCTGCTGCCGCGCGACCGGGTGGACGCGCTGGTCGATCCGTCGTCGCCGTTCCTCGAGCTCTCCCCGCTGGCCGCGCACGGCATGTACGGCGGCGACGCCCCCGGCGCCGGGATGATCACCGGGGTCGGCCGGGTCGCCGGCCGCGAGTGCGTCATCGTCGCGAACGACGCCACCGTCAAGGGCGGCACGTACTACCCGATGACGGTGAAGAAGCACCTGCGTGCGCAGGAGGTGGCGCTGCACAACCGCCTGCCCTGCATCTACCTCGTCGACTCCGGCGGCGCGTACCTCCCGGAGCAGGACAACGTCTTCCCCGACCGCGAGCACTTCGGCCGGATCTTCTACAACCAGGCCACCATGTCGGGGCAGCGCATCCCGCAGATCGCCGCGGTGCTCGGCTCCTGCACGGCGGGCGGCGCGTACGTCCCGGCGATGAGCGACGAGGCGGTGATCGTCCGCAACCAGGGGACGATCTTCCTCGGCGGCCCGCCGCTGGTGAAGGCCGCGACCGGCGAGGTCGTCACCGCCGAGGAGCTGGGCGGTGGCGAGCTGCACTCCAGGATCTCCGGCGTCACCGACCACCTGGCCGACGACGACGCGCACGCGCTGCGGATCGTCCGCTCCATCGTCGGGACGCTCGGGCAGCGCGCGCCGCGCCCCTGGGACGCCGTGCCGACCGAGGAGCCCCTGGCCGATCCCGGCGAGCTCTACTCGGTGGTCCCCACCGATTCCCGCACCCCCTACGACGTGCGCGAGGTCATCAGCCGGATCGTCGACGGCTCCCGGTTCCACGAGTTCAAGTCGGAGTACGGCACCACGCTGGTCACCGGCTTCGCGCGGCTGCACGGCCACCCGGTCGGGATCGTCGCGAACAACGGGATCCTGTTCTCCGAGTCGGCGCTGAAGGGCGCGCACTTCATCGAGCTGTGCGACCAGCGCGGCATCCCGCTCGTGTTCCTGCAGAACATCTCCGGGTTCATGGTCGGCCGCGAGTACGAGGCCGGCGGCATCGCCAAGAACGGCGCCAAGATGGTGACGGCGGTGGCCTCCACGCGCGTGCCGAAGTTCACCGTCGTCATCGGCGGCTCGTTCGGCGCCGGCAACTACTCGATGTGCGGGCGGGCGTACTCGCCGCGGTTCCTGTTCATGTGGCCCAACGCGCGCATCTCCGTGATGGGCGGCGAGCAGGCGGCGATGGTGCTCAACACCGTCCGCAGCCCGAACGACCCGGAGCCGGAGGAGGCCTTCATGGCCCGCATCCGCGCCCAGTACGAGGAGCAGGGCCATCCCTACTACTCGACGGCCCGGCTGTGGGACGACGGCGTGATCGACCCGAAGGACACCAGAACGGTGCTCGGCCTGGCCTTCAGCGCCGCCGCCAATGCTCCGCTGGCCGATCCGGCCTTCGGCGTCTTCCGGATGTGAGGGACATGTTCGAGTCCGTGCTCGTCGCCAACCGTGGCGAGATCGCCGTCCGCGTCATCAGGACGCTCAAGCGGCT
Source organism: Pseudonocardia sp. TRM90224 (assembly GCF_021245725.1). GTDB lineage: Bacteria > Actinomycetota > Actinomycetes > Mycobacteriales > Pseudonocardiaceae > Pseudonocardia. The sequence continues at coordinate 565,245 of NZ_JAJGSX010000003.1, forward strand.
CGGGATCCGTTCGGTGGCGGTCTACTCCGATGCCGACGTCGACGCGCCGCACGTCGCGCTCGCCGACGTGGCCGTGCGGCTCGGTCCCGCGGCGGCGGCGCAGAGCTACCTGTCGATCCCGGCCGTGATCGAGGCCGCCGTCGCCACCGGCGCGCAGGCGATCCACCCCGGCTACGGCTTCCTCAGCGAGAACACCGCCTTCGCCGCCGCGTGCGTCGACGCCGGGATCGTCTTCGTCGGCCCGCCCGCCTCCGCGATCGAGGCGATGGGCGACAAGATCCGTGCCAAGCAGACGGTCGCGAAGGCCGGCGTGCCGGTTGTCCCCGGCTCGGACGGCGCCGGGCTGGACGACAACGCGTTGACGCTCGCGGTCGAGCAGGTCGGCTACCCGGTGCTGCTGAAGCCCAGCGCGGGCGGCGGCGGCAAGGGCATGCGCGAGGTGCACCGGCCGGAGGACCTCGCCGACGCCATCGCGGGCGCCCGCCGCGAGGCGCGCGGCTCGTTCGGCGACGACACGCTGCTGGTCGAGCGGTTGATCACCACGCCGAGGCACATCGAGATCCAGGTGCTGGCCGATGAGCACGGCACCGTGCTGCACCTCGGCGAGCGGGAGTGCTCGCTGCAGCGGCGCCACCAGAAGATCGTCGAGGAGGCACCCTCGCCGCTGCTCACCGGCGAGCAGCGGGCCGCGATGGGCGCCGCCGCCGTCGAGGCCGCGCGGGCCGTCGGCTACACCGGCGCCGGCACGGTCGAGTTCATCGTCGGCGCCGACGCCCCCGACGAGTTCTTCTTCATGGAGATGAACACCCGGTTGCAGGTGGAGCACCCGGTCACCGAGGAGGTCACCGGGCTCGACCTCGTCGAGCTGCAGCTGCGGGTCGCCGCCGGCCAGCCGCTCCCGCTGCACCAGCACGACGTCCGGCTGCACGGCCACGCGATCGAGGTCAGGGTCTACGCCGAGGACCCCGCGGCCGGCTTCCTCCCCACGGGCGGCCGCATCCTCGCCCTGCGTGAGCCGACCGATGTCTCGGTCCGGGTCGACTCCGGGGTCGTCGAGGACGGTGTCGTCGGCTCGGACTACGACCCGATGCTCGCGAAGATCATCGCCCACGGCGCCGATCGCGAGCAGGCCATCCGCAGGCTCGACCGGGCGCTGGGCGAGACCGTGCTGCTCGGGCTCGGCACCAACATCGGCTTCCTGCGTGCGCTGCTCGCCGACCCCGACGTCCGGGCCGGCAGGCTCGACACCGGGCTCGTCGGGCGCCGGGTCGACGCGTGGACCGACGTCGAGCTGCCGCCCGACGTGCTCGCCGCGGCCGCCGTGCACGAGCTGCTCGAGCTGGAGCCGGCCGGCCCCGTCGTCGACCCGTTCGACGTCCCCGGCGGCTGGCGCATCGGCGAGCCGGCGTGGACGAAGTGGCAGATGACGGCCGCCGGGCACGATCCGGTCGAGGTGCGCATCCGCGGTCGCGCGGCCGACGCCGAGGTGGTGATCGGCGACACCCAGCCGCAACGCGTCTCCGGCAGCCGCCGCGACGGCGCGCTGGTCGTCCGGTTCCAGGGCACTGCGCGCAGCTACGCCTGCGCGCAGGAGGGCGAGACGCTCTGGCTGGGCCGCGACGGGCAGGCGTGGGCCGTGCGCGAGCAGGCCCCGCTCGACGCCGTCGCGGCGGCGGCCGCCGGCGCCGGCGGACCGGTGCTCTCGCCGATGCCCGGCACCGTCACCGTCGTCGACGTGACCGAGGGCCAGCAGGTTTCCGCTGGTCAGCGGCTCGTCGTCGTCGAAGCGATGAAGATGGAACACGTTCTCACCGCCCCCGTCGACGGGGTGGTCCGCGAGCTGCGCGCCCGCGCCGGCTCCACCGTGGCGCGCGACGCCGCGTTGCTGATCATCGAAACCGAAGGGGCATGACAGTGGACCTCACGCTGAGCGAGGAGCACGAGGCGCTGCGGGCGACCGTCGAGGAGTTCGCGCACAAGGAGGTCGCGCCGGTCATCGGCGAGTTCTACGAGCGCTGCGAGTTCCCCTACGAGCTGGTCGCGAAGATGGGCGCGATGGGGCTGTTCGGGCTGCCGATCTCCGAGGAGTACGGCGGCATGGGCGGCGACTACTTCGCGCTGTGCCTCGCGCTGGAGGAGCTGGCGCGCGTCGACTCGTCGGTCGCGATCACGCTGGAGGCCGGGGTCTCGCTCGGCGCGATGCCGATCTACCGCTTCGGCACCGACGAGCAGAAGCGCGAGTGGCTGCCGGCGCTCGCCGCAGGTGAGAAGCTCGGCGCGTTCGGGCTCACCGAGCCGGGCGGTGGCTCCGACGCCGGCGCCACCCGCACGACGGCCCGCCGCGAGGGCGACGAGTGGGTGATCAACGGCTCGAAGGCGTTCATCACGAACTCCGGCACCGACATCACGTCGGTCGTCACCGTCACCGCCATCACCGGCGAGCAGCCCGACGGCCGCAAGCAGATCTCGGCGATCATGGTGCCGGCCGGCACCCCCGGCTTCACCGTGTCGCAGAAGTACTCGAAGGTCGGCTGGTCGGCCTCCGACACCCGCGAGCTGTTCTTCGACGACGTCCGCGTGCCCGCCGCGAACCTCGTCGGCGAGCTGGGGCGTGGCTACGCGCAGTTCCTCTCGATCCTCGACGAGGGCCGGGTCGCGATCGCGGCCGTCTCGGTCGGGCTCGCGCAGGGCTGCGTCGACGAGTCGGTCCGCTACGCGCACGAGCGGTCGGCGTTCGGCAACCCGATCGGCTCCTACCAGGCCATCCAGTTCAAGATCGCCGACATGGAGGCGCGGGCCCACACCGCGCGGCTCGCCTACTACGGGGCCGCGGCGAAGATGCTGCGCGGCGAGCCGTTCAAGAAGGAGGCGGCGATAGCGAAGCTGGTCGCCTCGAACGCGGCGATGGACAACGCGCGCGACGCGACGCAGATCTTCGGCGGCTACGGGTTCATGAACGAGTACCCGGTCGCGCGGTTCTACCGCGACGCCAAGATCCTCGAGATCGGCGAGGGCACGAGCGAGGTCCAGAAGATGCTGATCGCCCGGCAGCTCGGCCTCTGAAGTAGCCGTCGGTCGGACGCGGTACGGTCCGCTCCGACCGATGGAGGTGGCCGTGGCCAGCTGGGACGATCTGGTGTCCTTCGTGCGGGTTCGCTACGAGATCATGCGGCAGGCGGAGGGCGAGCTGTGGTTCAACCTGCCCACGTCTGGTGAGCGCACGCAGATCGTCAAGGTCCGGCAGGTGACCGGCGAGGTCGATCACCCGTGGGCGCAGATCACCTCGCCGATCGGGCGGGTCGACCAGGTCGACCTGGCGACGTTGCTCGCGAAGGCCGGCGAGTCGATCGCCGGGGGCGTGGTGGCCGACGACGGGCTCGTGCTCTTCCGCCACTCCATCCCGCTCGGCGACACCGAGCTGGACGGTTTCGAGCGCCCGTTCCGGATGGTCGTCGAGGTGGCCGACCGGTTGGAGCTGGAGCTGACGGGCGCCGACGAGCACTGAGCCGCCGGTCCTCGGGCTGTCAGGACGAGGACGCCCCGAGAGGATGCCAGTGGCACCGCCGTCGAAGTTCTCCGTATCGATCAAAGGTGTGGTCCTGGATTCGCAGCAGCGAGTTCTTCTGTTGAAGAACGAGCGCGACGAGTGGGAGCTCCCGGGTGGGCGTATCGAGATCGGCGAGTCCTCCGAGGAATGTGTCGCCAGGGAGATCGCCGAAGAGACCCGGTGGAAGGTCGCGACCGGGCCTGTTCTTGATACGTGGATGTACTACGTAGACGAAGGCGAGCGCCACGTTTTCATCGTGACGTACGGATGCCATCCGGTTTCGGACATCGATCCGGTGCTCTCCCGTGAGCACAAGGAGATCGGCCTCTTCGCGCGATCCGAGGTGGACGGCCTGCACATGCCGGACGGGTACAAGCGTTCGATCCACGCATGGTTCGAGCGGCAGGAGGTGTGATCGAGCGGGAGTCGTCAGCCGTTCTCGGAAGGGCCCGCCGAGCCGGGTCAGCTGTGCTGCCGGCTGCGTTCGATCGCCTGGTCGAGCACCATCCGCAGGCAGGCCAGCAGCTGGTCGGCCTCTGCTTTCGTCAGCACACCGGTCCGGACGCCCTGGAAGATCTCCCTGGCCATCGTCTCGGCGAAGTCGACCGCCCAGTCCTCCCGATCATCGAGCTGCATCGGGAGAGCTTGCCCGGTAGGTCTGTGATCTCGCCCACCGGGGTCACCGGGTCGCGAGCACTCCTGGGCGCGCAGTCACGGGCTGCAGTTCCGTGATCGTCGGGTGGCCCTCGGCGAGCAGCGCGATGTCCGTGCCTGCCTCGCCGGGCTCCACCTCGATGAACGCGGAGTGCAGCGCGTCGCCCTCGTCGCCGGTGCGCTGGTCGACGCGGATCCGCACCGCGCCGAACGGCGCCAGGGTCGCCTCGCGCAGCGGGCCGATGTCCGCGATCGGCAGGTCGGGCACGTTCAGCGAGAGCACCAGCCCGTCGGGGCCGCTGAGCAGCACGTCGAGCACCTCGGGCAGCACGTGCAGCGCCGCGTCCCAGCCGGGCTGCTCCGGCGGCGGCCACACCGTGTCGAGTGAGACGGCCAGCCCGCGCCATCCGTGCAGCGACGCCGTGAGCGCCGCGCCGACCGTCCCCGAGTGCAGCACCGCGTGACCGACGTTCGAGCCGACGTTGATGCCCGAGAGCACGACGTCGGGCTTCGGGTCGAGCCAGCCGCGCCCTGCGGAGTGCACGATGAAGGCAGGGTGTCCCTCGACGGCGAAGGCCGGGATCCCGTCGAGTCCCGGCAGCTCACGCGCGTGCAGGCGGGTCCGCTCGCCGTCGCGCACGGAGAGCACCGAAGCGCCGACCCCGCTCGCGTCGACGTGCGGCGCCGCGACCACCACGTCGAACCCCGCGTCGCGCGCTCCTCGCGCCAGCGCCCACAGGCCTGGCGAGTCGATTCCGTCGTCGTTGGTGATCAGGGCGCGAAGTCGCCGGGAGGAAGCCACAACCTCACCGTATGCGAGCGACATCGACGTCGGGTGGCTCCGCGATGACGGTCACCGGGTTCCGCTGCGTACTGTTCGCGTTGTGGCAATCGCCTGGTTGCTGGACGCGCCGCTGGTCGCGGGCGTGCTCCCGACGGTCGTCTCCGTGCTCGGGCTGCTCGGCGCGGTCTACCTGGTCCACGGGCGGGGCCGGCGATGGTGGCTGCGCGCGGTGCCGATCAGCGTCGCGGTCGGAGCCGCGGTTGCGGCGCTCGCGCAGCTGGTGATCGTCGTCGCGCGCCCGTTCCCCGATCCGCTGCCCCTGCGGGTGCTCTTCTGGACGGCCGTGGCCGTCGCTGCAGCGTCGTTGTTCGTTGCGGGGCTGGTCGCGGGCGGGAGGCGCGGCCGGGCCCGGCTCGTGCTCGGCGCGGTCGCGTTGCTGCTGGTGGTCTCGACGGTCGGCGTCAAGATCAACGCCTTCTACGGTTACCGCCCGACCCTCGCGGCCGTGCTGGGGGTGCCAGCGGCCGACGAGATCGACCTGGCGTCGCTGCCGACCGCGCCCACCACCGTCGCCCCGCAGCAGGGTGAGCCGCTCTCGGCGAGGTGGCGCCCGCCGCCGGACATGCCGGCCGAAGGGAAGATCACCCACGTCACCATCCCCGGCACGGTCTCCGGCTTCGCCGCCCGCCAGGCGCTGGTGTACCTGCCGCCGGCCTACCTGGGCAGCGTCCGCGCGACCCTGCCCGTGCTCGTGCTGATCCCCGGGCAGCCGGGCGGTCCGCAGGACTGGCTGGTCGCGGGCCAGCTCGCCGACGTCATGAACCGGTTCGCGGCGGCCCACCACGGCCTCGCCCCGGTGGTCGTCGTGCCCGACGCGATGGGCTCGGCGTTCGGCAACCCGCTGTGCATCGACTCCCGCCTCGGCAACTCCGAGACCTACCTCGCGGTCGACGTCCCGGCGTGGACGGCCGCGAACCTGCACGTCGACCAGCGCCACCTCACGATCGGCGGCTTCTCCTTCGGCGGCACGTGCGCGCTGCAGCTCGCCGTGCGCCGGCCCGACGTCTACCCGAGCTTCCTCGACATCTCCGGCCAGTCGGAGCCGACGCTCGGCGACCGCGCGCAGACCGTCGCCGCGGCGTTCGGCGGCGACGAGGAGGCGTTCCGCCGGGTCAACCCGCTCGACGAGATGCAGCGCACGACGTTCCCGAACACCGCCGGGATCATCGCCGTCGGGCTCGACGACACGATGTACCGGCCCGACGCGGAGAAGGTGGCCGCAGCCGCGCGGGCGGCCGGGATGGCGATCACGCTGACCGAGCTGAACGGCGCCCATTCCTGGACCATCGCCTCGCAGGCGCTCAGCGGCGCGCTGCCGTGGATATCGGGCCGCACCGGTCTGCTGCCGCCGTAGGCTGCCCCCCGTGATCACGGTTCCCATGCCGCCGACCGGCGAGCAGTTCGAGATCGTTTCCGGCGACGTGCGGGCGGTCGTCACCGAGGTCGGGGCAGGGCTGCGGGCCCTGGAGGTCGCCGGCACGCCTTACGTCGAGAGCTTCCCCGCCGACGCCCGCCCGCCGCGTGGCGCAGGCGCGGTACTGGTGCCGTGGCCGAACCGGGTGGCGAAGGGGCGCTGGAGCTGGAACGGCGAGGAGCAGCAGCTCGCGCTGAGCGAGCCCGCCGCCGGCAACGCGATCCACGGGCTGCTGCGGCACACGCTCTACCGGGCGGGGGAGCGCTCCGCCGACGCCGTCACCCTGCACGCCGTGGTGGCGCCGCAGCCCGGCTGGCCGGTGCCGATGGAGACGAGCATCCGGTTCGTCGTGTGTGCGGACGGGCTGACCGTCACCCACACCGTCCGCAACGTCGGCACCGAGCCGGTGCCGTTCGGTGTCGGGGCGCACCCGTACATCCGGGCGGGCGGCTCGGCGACCGACGACAGCGTGCTGACGCTCGCCGCGACCACGCTGCTGCCGCTGGAGGGCGGGCTCCCGATCGGGCCGGCCCGCCCGATCGGCGGCGATCCCGACCTGTCCGGCGTCCTGCGCGGGACCGAGCTCGACCACGCCTTCGGCGGCTGCGCGCCGGCCGAGGGCGACACGCTCGTGCGCCACCGGCTCACCGGGCCGGAGGGCGGCGTCGAGCTGTGGGCCGAGCCGGTGTTCGGGTGGGTGCAGGTCTTCACCCCCGACGATCATCCGGGCCGCGGGCGCGCGGTTGCCGTCGAGCCGATGACCTGCCCGCCGGACGCCCTGAACTCCGGGACCGACCTGCTCACCGTCGATCCAGGGCAGACGTGGTCGGGCAGCTGGGGCATCCGGGCGGTCTGAACCGTGACCGGGATCGGGCACTTCACCTCGGCCGCCGCGCGCAGCCGCTACTTCGCCGCGTACGACAAGGCGATGGCCGACGGCCCCGTGCCGCTCGACCAGCTCGACGTCCCGACGACGTTCGGCACGGTCCGCGTCCACCGCCACGGCGGTGGCACGGGCACACCGGTCGTGCTGCTGCACGGGCGTGCCGCCACGTCGGCGATGTGGCAGCCGAACCTGCGTGCGCTCGCCGCCGAACGTCCGGTCTACACCCTCGACTCGCTCGGCGAACCCGGCCGCAGCGTCCAGGCCCTGCCCATCACATCGGGCGCCGACCAGGCTGGATGGCTCGCCGAGGTGCTCACGGAGCTGGACGTTCCGGCCGCCCATCTCGTCGGCGCCTCGGCGGGCGGGTGGTTGGCGTTCAACCATGCCGTGCATGCGCCGGAACAGGTCGCATCGATGACGCTGCTCGATCCTGCCAACGTGCTGGCGAGGTTCTCCCCCGGGTTCCTGATCGGGGCGTTCAGCACGCTCCCGGCGGCGCCGCGCTCGCTGACCGACCAGTTCCTCGCGTGGACGTCCGGCGACCCGCCGATGGACTCGCCGGTCGCGCGGCTCCTGCTCGCGGGCCTGCGCGAGTACCGGATGCACCTGCCGATGCCGTCCTACCCCGGGGACGACGTGCTGCGGTCGCTGCGGGTGCCGACGCTCGCGCTGATCGGCGGGCGCAGCGTCGTGCACGACCCGGAGGCTGCGAAGGCGCGGGCGCTGCGGCTGATCAGGGGCTGCGAGGCGGAGGTGTGGCCCGACGCATCCCACGCGATCTCGGGCGAACAAGCCGACCGGGTCAACAACCGCATCAACACCTTCCTGTCCCGCCGCGCATAGGGAAGACCGTCGACAACGACGTTCTGGTCGCTTGAAACGTTTCAGAACAGCCAGAACGTCGTTGTCGACGCTTTCGGACGCCGACCCTTAGTTGAGGTGCGCGCGCAGCGCGCGGGCTGCTGTGCGCAGGTGCGGGGCGTGCAGGGGATCGGCGCGTTCCGCCTCGTCGTCGAGGAGCTGGGCGCCTTCGAGCCATTGGGCCTGGTCGCCCAGCGCGCCGGCGAGCTCCAGCAGCTCGGGGTGGCCCGCGCCGGGCAGCTCCCGGCGCATCCGCAGCACCCACTCCAGATCCGCGGGCTGCGCGCGGGCGCGGTAGATCGCGCGCAGGTTCTCCAGCATCCGCGCGAGCATCGCCGACGGCGGCGTCTCGGTGAGCAGGTGTGGTCCGAACGGGACGTTGCGCCCCACCCCGGAGGCCGCCTGGAACCGCGCCTCGCAGGCCGCCATGTCCATCTCGACCCCGCCGTCGAAGACGTCGATGTGGTCCAGCGTCCCGGCCGGCCTGACCAGGAAGTGACCCGGCATCCCGACGCCTTCCAGCACGATCCCGGCCCGCCGTCCGACCTCCATCGTGACCACCGCCAGCGTGATCGGGATGCCGAGCCGGCGCACCAGCACGTGCGGCAGCAGCGAGTTGCGGGCGTCGTAGTAGTCCTTGGAGTTGCCGATGAACCCGGCCTCGGCGAACAGCCGCTGCTTGAGCCCGTCCAGCGTCGTGACGCCGACCGCGAGCCGGTCGAGCGCGGCGAGCCACCGGTCGGTGTCCTGGGCGGGGTCGGCGCCGGCCGCGATGGCGAGCGCGCCGCGGTCGAGCGTCAGGTCGGCGCTCCTGACCAGCTCGGCGAAGCGCTCGACGGCATCCATCGGACCCGAGTCCATCGGAACATGGTGCTCGCCGCGTCGGCCCGCGTCGACCCGCCAGTTGGTGTTACGGCCGGGCGTTCGGTAGGCATCTGCCATGACCTCCGTGCTTTCCGACGTCGTGAACCACCAGGTGCGGCTCGCCGCGCGTCCGAAGGGGATGCCTGGTCCCGAGATCTGGGAGCACACCACGGAGCCGGTGGCCGAGCCCGCCGACGGCACGTTCGTCGTGCGGATCTCCCACATCTCGCTCGACCCCGCGATGCGCGGGTGGATGAACGACGCCCGCTCCTACATCCCGCCCGTCGAGCTCGGCGCGGTGATGCGGGCCGGTGGCGTCGGTGAGGTGGTGGCCTCGGCGCACGACCGCTTCCCGGTCGGCAGCTTCGTGAGCGGCGTGTTCGGCGTGCAGGAGTACGCCGTCTCCGACGGGCGCGGGGTGCTCAGCATCGACCCGGACGCCGCGCCGCTCGCCAGCTACCTCGGGACGCTCGGCATGACCGGGTTCACCGCCTACTTCGGCCTCTTCGACATCGGCGCGCTCAAGGAGGGCGAGACGGTGGTCGTCTCCGGCGCCGCCGGCGCGGTCGGCAACGCCGTCGGGCAGCTCGCGAAGATCAAGGGCTGCCGGGTCGTCGGCATCGCGGGCGGGCCGGAGAAGTGCGCGTGGATCGTCGACGAGCTGGGTTTCGACGCCGCGATCGACTACAAGTCCGAGAACGTCGGCAAGGCGCTGCGGGCGCAGGCACCCGACGGCATCGACGTCTACTTCGACAACGTCGGCGGCGAGATCCTCGACGCCGCGCTCGCGCGCCTCGCCCGCGGTGCCCGCGTGGTGCTCTGCGGCGCGATCAGCCAGTACAACGCCGAGGGCAAGATGGTCGGGCCGGCGAACTACATGAGTCTGCTCGTCAACCGGGCCCGCATGGAGGGCTTCCTCGTCTTCGACTTCGCCGACCGCTACGCCGAGGCGACGGCCGAGCTGGTCGGCTGGATGCAGGAGGGCAAGCTGAGCAGCCGCGAGCACGTCGTCAAGGGTTCGGTCGCCGACTTCCCCGAGACGCTGCTGCTGCTCTTCCGCGGCGAGAACACCGGCAAGCTCGTCCTCGACATCACCTGACGTCGCCCGACCCACAACTTCCCCACCGTTTTGGGTGGATGCGCGCCAAATCGGCGCGCATGTGCCCAAAACGGTGGGGAACTTCGGGCGTCAGATCCGCATCGCCATGCGGATGACGGTCATGCCGGCGTCGCTCCAGACCTGCAGGACGTCGCACAGCTCCGACGCGAGCCACAGCCCGCGCCCGCGCACGCCCTCCGGGGGCGGCAGCGCGATGCCGGGGAACGGGATCCGGAGCCCTGCGCCGCCGTCCGCGACCTCCGCGACGACGTCGACACCTGTCCAGAAGCGCAGGACACCTGAGCCCGGGCCGTGCTCGATGCTGTTCGACGCGATCTCGTTCACCGCGAGCACCAGGTCGGCCGTTCGCTCGTCGGCGAGCGCCGCGGCCTCGCCGACCCGCTCGGTCAGCCGCCGGACGCCCGCCAGCGTGGCAGCGGCGAAGGCCATCTCCGCGGCCGGCGGTCCGAGGTCGGGCGGTGGGGGCGGCGGGAAGTCGATCAGCGCCTCGGGCGGGGCGCGGAACGACGGGCTCCGGGCCGGCCCGTCCACGCCGTCGATCGTGGGGTGCGTGGCGAGCACGCGCGCCAGCTCCGGGGAGTCCATCGGGTACGGGCACAGCACCGTGACGGGCAGCCCGCTGATCGCGACGTTGAGCGCGATGTCGAGCCGCGCCCAGTAGGACGGCTCCGCCACCGGGAGCGACTCGACGTGCTGCCCGATGATGAGCGCGCCGGTGCCGGACCGGGCCGTGCGCGCCCACCTGGCGGCCACCGTGAAACCGGGCACGCTGTGCACGACCGCCGGGTCGGGGAACGTGACGGACGCGGCGTCCGCCCCGAGCGTCTCGCGCAGCGCCTCGCGGTGGGTGTCGTCGAGCACGGCGATGACGTGGTCGTCGCCGCCGAGCGCTGCCTCGATCCGTGGCACGAGGCGTTGCGCCAGCTCGTCGGGCGACCGGTGCAGGACGGCCTCGTGCGCCGCCGCGTACGGCCCGCGCGGTGTGGCGTTCTCCATGGTCTCGGCTCCCTCGCCTGCCGAGCCGACGATAGTGCCCGCACCGCGGCGGAGCAGCGTGAGGCGGTCTTCGCCGGAGGGTTCCCAGGCCGTCCCGGTGTGGCACTGTGAGACCCGGATCAGCGTGGATGAACAGGGAGCGGACATGCGTGTCTTCAATGGAGTGGACGAGCTGCGCGAGGCTGTCGGCAGCACGATCGGTTCGAGCGATTGGGTGACGATCGATCAGCAGCAGGTCGGCCTGTTCGCCGACGCGACGCACGACCACCAGTGGATCCACGTGGACGAGGAGCGGGCGGCGGCGGGCCCGTTCGGCACGACCATCGCGCACGGCTTCCTGTCGCTGTCGCTGCTCCCGAGCTTCATCGCGCAGGTGTACCGGGTCGACAACGTGAAGATGGGCATCAACTACGGCCTGAACAAGGTGAGGTTCACCTCGCCGGTGCCCGTCGGGAGCAAGGTTCGGGGGACGATCGAGCTCGTGGAGGTCAGCGAGGCCGGCGGTGGCGTCCAGCTGGTCAACAAGGTGACCGTCGAGATCGAGGGTGCCGAACGTCCGGCGCTCGTCGCGGAGTGGCTGACCCGGCAATACCTCTGACCGGCAATCCCTCTGACTGGCAGTACCTCTGAGGAGACCGACATGCGCGATGCCGTCATCTGCGAGCCCCTTCGCACCCCGGTAGGCGGGTTCGGCGGGTCGCTGCGCGACGTTCCTGCCCACGAGCTGGCCGCGACGGTGATCCGCGGTCTGCTCGCGCGCACCGGGATCGAACCGGGCGCGGTCGACGACGTCGTGCTCGGCCACTGCTACCCGACGATGGACGCGCCTGCGATCGGCAGGGTCGCGGCGCTCGACGCGGGGCTGCCGGTGACCGTCACCGGGTTGCAGCTCGACCGGCGCTGCGGCTCCGGTCTGCAGGCCGTGATCTACGCGGCGATGCAGGTGCAGGCAGGCGCATCGGACGTCGTGCTGGCGGGCGGGGCCGAGTCGATGTCGAACGCGCCGTTCTACTCGACGTCCATGCGGTGGGGCGCGAAGGCCGGTCCCGGCGTGATGCTGCACGACGCGCTCGCGCGGGGGCGGGTCACGGCAGGCGGGATCAACTTCCCGGTGCCCGGCGGGATGCTGGAGACGGCCGAGAACCTGCGCAGGGAGTACTCGATCCCGCGCGCCGAGCAGGACGAGTTCGCGGTGCGCTCCCACCAGCGCGCAGCCGCGGCGCGGGACGGGGGCAGGTTCGCCGACGAGATCGTCCCGGTGACGGTGAAGGGGCGGAAGGGCGACACGGTCGTCGATACCGACGAGCACATCCGCGCCGACTCGAACGTCGAGAAGCTCGCCACGCTGCGGCCCGTGCTCGGCAAGGACGATCCCGACGCGACCGTCACCGCGGGCAACGCCAGCGGCCAGAACGACGGCGCGGCGATCTGCGTCGTCACCCACCCGGCCCGGGCCGAGGAGCTGGGCCTGCGTCCGCTGGTGCGGCTGGTCTCGTGGGGCGTCGGTGGGGTGCCGCCGGCCACGATGGGCATCGGGCCGGTGCCGGCTGTCGCGAAGGCGCTCGACTCCGCGTCGCTGACGCTCGCCGAGATGGACCTGATCGAGCTGAACGAGGCGTTCGCGGCGCAGGTGCTCGCGTGCACGCGCGAGTGGAAGCTCACGGCGGACGACTTCGAGCGGCTCAACGTCAACGGTTCCGGCATCTCGCTGGGCCACCCCGTCGGCGCGACCGGCGGCCGGATCCTGGCCACCCTTTCGCGTGAAATGGTGCGGCGCGACGCGCGGTACGGCCTGGAGACGATGTGCATCGGCGGCGGTCAGGGCCTCGCCGCTGTGTTCGAGCGGGTGGGCTGAGCCAGTACCCTGTTGCGTGTCGCATGCAAATGGGGTGAAGGCCGTGCCGTCAGACGAGCAGCTCGCCATCGCGGACGAGGTGGCCACCCAGCTGTTCCGGCTGGTCAGGCTCGTCGAGCGGGCGCAGGTGCAGCACCACGCCGCCAACCCCGACGCCGTCGAGCGCGCAACGTACTTGCTGCTAGTCCACCTGGTGAAGGACGGCCCCCGGCGGGCCGGCGCGCTCGCCGAGGCCGTCCACTCCGACCCGTCGACGATCAGCAGGCAGATCGGCCACCTCGTGAAGCTCGGCTACGTCGAGCGCACGGCCGACCCGGAGGACGGCCGGGCGACGCTGCTCGCGGCGACCGAGCTCGGTCAACGCGTCTACCAGCAGAACCGGGCCAGGCGGAACGAGTGGATCGCCGGCATGTTCGACAGCTGGTCGGCCGCGGACGGCGCGCAGTTCGCGGAGCTGCTCGGCCGGTTCACCACCGACTTCGAGACGGTCAAGGCGCGCGCGGGCAAGCCGACCGAAGGAGCGTGACCATGACCGCTCCGGCAGCAGCGCCCGCGCTCACCCATCGGCAGATCCTCACGATCTTCGCCGGGCTGATGATCGGCATGTTCCTCGCGGCGCTCGACCAGACGATCGTCGCGACCGCGATCCGCACCATCGCCGACGACCTGCACGGCCTCAGCCTGCAGGCCTGGGCCACCACCGCCTACCTGATCACCGCCACCATCTCGACGCCGCTCTACGGCAAGCTCTCCGACCTGTTCGGCCGCAAGCCGTTGTTCCTGCTCGCGATCTCGATCTTCGTGGTCGGCTCGGTGGCGTGCACGTTCGCGTCGACGATGTACGAGCTCGCGGTGTTCCGCGGTGTGCAGGGCCTCGGCGCGGGTGGGCTGTTCTCGCTCGCGCTGACGATCATCGGCGACATCGTCGCGCCCCGGGAACGTGCCCGCTACCAGGGCTACTTCGTCGCGGTCTTCGGCACTTCGAGCGTGCTCGGGCCGGTCGCGGGCGGGTTCTTCGCCGGGCAGGCCGAGCTGCTGGGCATCACCGGGTGGCGCTGGGTCTTCCTGATCAACGTGCCGCTCGGGATCCTCGCGCTGATCGTCGTCACCCGCGTGCTGAACGTGCCGCACATCAAACGTCCGCACCGCATCGACTGGCCCGGCGCGCTCGCGCTGGCCGTCGCGCTGGTGCCGTTGCTGATCGTCGCCGAGCAGGGCCGCATCTGGGGATGGAGCTCCACGTCCGCCCTGGTCTGCTACGGGATCGGCGCCGCCGGGATCGTCGCGTTCCTGCTGGCGGAGTGGCGCATCGGGGACGACGCGCTGCTCCCGCTGCGGTTCTTCCGCCACGGCGTCTTCTCGTGGGGATCGGTCGCCGGGTTCGTCGTCGGCATGGGGATGTTCGGCGCGCTCGCGCTGCTGCCGCTCTACCTGCAGATCGTCAAGGGCGCGACGCCGACGGAAGCGGGCCTGCAGACGCTGCCGCTCGTGCTCGGCATCATGTCGATGTCGGTCTTCTCCGGGCAGCTGATCTCCCGGACCGGCCGCTACAAGGTGTGGCCGATCCTCGGCATCTCGCTCATGATCGTCGGGATCGGGTTGCTCTCGCGGGTCGGGATCGACACGCCGTACTGGCAGGTCGCGCTGGTCATGCTGCTGGTCGGGTGGGGCCTCGGCGGGATCATGCAGCCGATCACGCTCGCCGTGCAGAACGCGATGCCGCCCAAGGACATGGGCGTCGCGACGGCGTCGGCGACCTTCTTCCGGCAGATGGGCGGCACGCTCGGCACCGCGGTCTTCCTCTCGCTGCTCTTCACGACGCTCGGCACGCGGCTGGCCGAGACGTTCCGCACGGCGTCGACCGACCCGCAGTTCCGGGCCGCCCTCACCGACCCCGCGGTCGCCGCCAACCCGGCGAACGCACCGATCCTCGACGCGTTGCGCACCGGGGCCGCGCCGTCGCTGGAGGACTCGTCGTTCCTCGCGCACGCCGACCCGGTGCTGGCCAGACCGATCCTCGAAGGGTTCGCCGGCTCGATGAGCCTGGTGTTCGTCTCGGCCGCGGCCGTGCTCGTGCTCGGGCTCATCGCCGTCAGCGTGATGAAGGAGCAGCCGCTGCGCAGCCAGTCGGGCGTCGACGCGCAGCGGGCCGACGCCGCACCCGACCCCGCGCCCGATCCCGTCGAGACGCTCGCACCGACCGCGACGCCGATCACCGTCCCGGCGGTGGAGAACGAAGCGACCGCGCCGGCCCCACGTCCGGCGGGCGGGGTGCGGACGGTGCCGGCCCCGACCCCGACGCGGGTCGACGCCCGCGACCGGCTGCTCTCGATGCTGCTGCCCGACCCGCAGCGGGCCGTCGAGCTGATGGAGAGCGCCGAAGAGGCCCGCGAGGCCGCCCGCGCGGCTCGTCGCGAGCTCGCCGCCCGCGAAGGGCAGCTGGCCCGAGCGGCGGAGGAGCTGGAGGCGCAGGGCCTCAGCAAGGAGCAGGTGCACGACCTGCTGGGGCTGGACTGAAAGTCCCCACCGTTTTGTCAACCTGCACACCCGAAAAGGCGTGCAGGTTGGCAAAACGGTGGGGAAGTTCGCGGCTAGTGGGTGCCGGCGTCCTTCGCCCGCTGCCACGACGCCTTGATCTCGCGCTCGGCGTCGGCCCGGCCGACCCACGTCGCGCCCTCGACGCTCTTGCCCGGCTCCAGCGTCTTGTAGATCTCGAAGAAGTGCTGGATCTCCGCCCGGTCGAACTCGGGCAGGTGGTGGATGTCGCGCAGGTGCTCCTGGCGGGGGTCGTCGCTGGGCACGCAGAGGACCTTGTCGTCGCCGCCCTTCTCGTCCTTCATCCGGAACATCCCGATCGCGCGCGCCCTGATGAGGCAGCCGGGGAACGTCGGTTCCTGGACGAGCACGAGCGCGTCGAGCGGGTCGCCGTCCTCACCGAGGCTCTCCTCGACGAAGCCGTAGTCGGCCGGGTACTGGGTGGCGGTGAACAGCGTGCGGTCGAGCCGGATCCGTCCCGTTGCGTGGTCGACCTCGTACTTGTTCCGTCCGCCCTTGGGAATCTCGATCGTGACGTCGAAGTCCACTTTTCGCGCTCTCCTGCTGATCGGTGCGGCCTCTTGTGCAGCCGAATCCGGTCGGGCGACCGGCTCCGGCGCCGCCCACTAGTGTGGGGCAACGCGCCCGCGCGGTCGTGACCGGCCGACCGTCTTGTTGCGCAACTCGCATTTGTCGGAGTACGACCTCGGGAGGTCGGCGTGGGTTTCGGTCGCAAGGTCGGTGACTCAGTGCAATCACCTGATCGCGGTATGCGACGGACCTTGATCGTGCTCGTGGTGCTCGCGGTTCTCGGTGCCGCCGGTGGTGCGGTCGCGTTGTCGGCTCCGACACTCTTCGCAGGTGCGGCCCGGGAGACCCCGGCGCCGAAACTGCCCGCGGCCCCGCGGGTGCTGGGGCCGCTCGCGAAGGGCCCCGCGCCGCAGGCGGCCGCCGTCGCCTCGCGGCTGGACCCCGCGGCCGAAGCCATGCCGGGCCGGTTCACCGGCGTCGTCATGGACCCAGCGAGCGGCGCAACGCTCTGGGAGCACGACGCGCAGCGCCAGCTCACCCCCGGCTCCACCGGCAAGGTCGTCACCGCGGCCGCCGCGCTGCTCACGCTCAACCCGACCGAGACGTTCGTCACGAGGGTCCTCGCCGGCCCGGACGACGGCACCGTCGTGCTCGTCGGCGGCGGCGACCCGACCCTCACCGCGCAGCCGGAGAACAAGAAGACCTTCTACCCCGACCCGGCGCGGCTCACCAAGCTCGCGGAGGAGGTCAAGAAGGCCGCGAAGGGCCCGATCGAGCGGCTGCTCGTCGACACCAGCCGCTTCACCGGCCCGGAGATGGCCGAGGGCTGGCTGACCGCCGACATCGCCGCCGGGTACGTCACGCCGATGGAGGCGCTGATGCTCGACGGCGGCCGGATCGACCCGACGCAGGGCGACACCCCGCGGGTCGCGAAGCCGGCCGAGGTGGCGTCGCAGGCCTTCGCGAAGCTGCTCGGCGTCACCGACATCTCCGAAGGCGCTGCCACGCCGGACGCCCGCGAGCTGGGCTCCGTCTCGTCCGCGCCGTTCGCCGACCTCGTCGAGCACGCGCTGCGCAGCTCCGACAACATCCTCGCGGAATCGCTCGCCCGCGAGGTCGCGGTGGAGCGCGGCGGCGAGGCCAGCTTCGCCGGTGCCGCTGCGCAGTCGCTGGCGGCGCTGGCGCAGGCCGGCTTCGACCCGAGCGGCGCCGAGATGCACGACGGGAGCGGTCTCTCCACGCTCGACAAGATCCCGGCGAAGCTGCTCGGCGCGCTGGTGGCGGCCGCCGCGGCGCCGCAGAAGGAGCACGAGACGCAGTTCCTGCGCCCCCTGCTGACCGGCCTTCCTGTCGCAGGCGGCGACGGAACGCTCGACGCCCGCTTCGGCCGTGACAGCGACGCGGCCTCCGGGCGCGGCGTGGTGCGCGCGAAGACGGGCACCCTCACCGGCGTGACCAGCCTCGCCGGCGTCGTCATGGATGCCGACGGCACGCTGCTGGTCTTCGCGCTGATGTCGAACGGCGCGTCCCCCGCGACCGCCCGCCCCCTGCTCGACGACATGGCGGCAGCACTGAGCCGTTGCGGCTGTACCTGACGCCGTCGACAACGACGTTCTGGCTGTTGTGAGCGCTCACAAACCGCCGGAACGTCGTTGTCGACGGTGCCCTCGTTGTTCGCGCAACGTAGCGTGGGCACCGTGCGGCCTTCGATCGACGACAAGCAGCCCGGCCACGATGCCGGAGCCGACCACGGGCTCCCGGTCGACTGGGAGCTCGCGAGACGGACGGCCGTCCGGCTGGTCGGAGCCGGACCCGATGCCGACCGGGACGTCGCACGGCGGCTCGTCGAGCGCCTGCGCTCCGATGCCGCGGTCGCCGAAGGGCACGTCCGGGAGGTCACCGGCATGGGGCACGGCCTCCCGCTGCTGCCCGCGGACGTCGTCGACCGTCCGGCATGGGCCACCGCCGCCGTCGACGGCATGGCCGCGCTGACCGCCGACGCCTACATCCCCGACATCTCCCGGGTGACCAGAGCGCTGACGGCCCGCACGGCAGGGCTGCAGGTCGGCGGGCTCGTCGCCTACCTCGGCGGGCGCGTGCTCGGCCAGTACGACCCGTTCGGCGGGGCCGACGGCGAGGGCAGGTTGCTGCTCGTCGCCCCGAACGTGCACGCCGCGCAGCAGTCGCTCGACGTGCCGGCCGTCGACTTCGGGCTGTGGGTGTGCCTGCACGAGGCCACGCACCGGCTGCAGTTCACGGCGGTGCCGTGGCTGCGCCCGTTCTTCGCGGAGAAGGTCAGCAGGCTGCTCTCGGTGGCGGAGGCGGCCCGCACCACGGTGTTCGACCAGCTGCCCGACATCGTGCGCGCGCTGCGGGACACGCGTGGCGACTCGCTCGCGATCGTCGAGCTGCTGCAAGGGCCCGAGCAGCGCGCGGTGCTCGACAAGCTGCTCGCGCTCACGACCCTGCTGGAGGGGCACGCCGACCACGTCATGGACGCCGTCGGGCCGTCGGTCGTGCCGAGCGTCGCGACGATCAGGGCGCGGTTCACCGCCCGCCGCCGCGGCGGGGGCATCGTCGACCGTGTGCTGCGCGCGCTGCTGGGCGTCGAGGCGAAGGTCCGCCAGTACGCCGTCGGCTCGGCGTTCACCTCGCACGTCGTGCTCGCCGTCGGCATGGACGGGTTCAACAAGGTCTGGGAGAGCCCCGAAACCCTCCCCACCCGTGCCGAGCTGGCCGAACCCGGGCAGTGGCTGCGCCGGGTGCACCCCTGAGCGTGAACGGATCCGGCGCGGCCGGCGAGGTGCGACGGGCCGTGCTCGCCGCGCACCGCGCCCTGCCGGCGGCCAACCGGGCCGCACCGGTACTGGTGGCCTGCTCCGGCGGGGCCGACTCGCTCGCGCTGGCCGCGGCCGCCGTATCGGCGGGGCTGCGGGTGCACGCGGCCGTCGTCGACCACGGGTTGCAGCCCGGCTCCGCGCGGCAGGCGGCGATCACGTCCGACGCGCTCGTCGGGCTCGGCGTCGTCAGCGCGGTGCATGCGATCAAGGTCGACGGGCCCGGTGGTCCGGAAGCCGCGGCCCGGCGCGGCCGGTACGCGGCGCTGCGTGCTGCGCGGCCGCACCCCGATTCGCCGGTGCTGCTCGGCCACACCCTCGACGACCAGGCCGAGACGGTGCTGCTCGGGCTCGGCCGCGGCTCTGGGCCGCGCTCGATCGCCGGCATGCGCGAGTGGGACGAGCCGTGGCTGCGGCCGCTGCTCGGCGTGCCGCGGCGGGTGACGGTCGCGGCCTGCGCCGAGCTGGGCCTGACCGCGTGGCAGGACCCGCACAACACCGATCCGCGGTTCACCCGCGTGCGGCTGCGCCACGAGGTGCTGCCGTTGATGGAGGACGTCCTCGCCGGCGGGGTCGCCGCCGCGCTCGCGCGCACCGCGGCGCAGCTGCGCGAGGACGCGGATGCGCTCGACGCCATCGCGGCCGAGCGGCTGGATGAAGCCGTAGACGGCAACACCGTGCTCCTCGCGCCGCTCGTGGGCGTGCCCGCGGCCGTCCGGCGCCGCGTGCTGCGGCTGTGGCTGGTCGACCGCGGTGTGAGCAGCCTCACCGACCTGCACCTTCGCGCGGCCGAGCGGTATGTGACCGAAGGCCCCGATCGGGGCGGTGCGGCACTCCCCGGTGGGTTGGAGCTGGTGCGCGAGCGTGGCAGGCTCGCGGTGCGCCCGGTCAGCAGAGCGCCCCGACCCCCTCTGGAGGACGTTTCTCGTGTACGACGGTGACATCGCCTCGACGCTGGTCACCGAGCAGGCGATCCGGGGGAAGACGGCCGAGCTCGCCGAGCAGATCGGCGCCGACTACGCAGCCGGTGCCAACGGCATCCTCCCCGACTCGGACCTCCTGCTCGTCGGCGTCCTCAAGGGCGCTGTCATGTTCATGACCGACCTCGCGCGGGCGCTCCCGATGCCCGTGCAGCTGGAGTTCATGGCCGTCAGCTCGTACGGGTCGGCCACGTCGTCGTCCGGTGTGGTGCGGATCCTCAAGGACCTCGACCGCGACATCGCCGGCCGCAACGTCCTGATCGTCGAGGACATCATCGACTCGGGCCTGACGTTGTCCTGGCTGCTCAAGAACCTGGAGTCGCGCCAGCCGGCGTCGCTGGAGATCTGCGCACTGCTGCGCAAGCCCGACGCCGTGAAGGTCGACGTCCCGGTCAAGTACGTGGGCTTCGACATCCCCAACGAGTTCGTCGTCGGCTACGGGCTCGACTACGCCGAGCGCTACCGCGACCTGCCCTTCATCGGCACCCTCGACCCAAAGGTCTACGCCTAGATCCTGACGTCCCGTTGGGCAGTGCGAGGCCGGGCGAGGTGCCTGGAAAGCCACTTTCCAGGCGTGTGGAGCCGGCAACGTGGCTTTCCCGGCAACGTGTGCGTCCCGCCCGCAATCCACGCTGTCATCAGGTGAATCGCCGCAGCCATCGCGGTAGCTCGCCCTCCCTCAACCTCCGGGGTGAGCTGCCCCGGGTGCCGCCGCAGCACAGGCCCCCGGAACGGCGACGGCCCGCCCGGGGGTTCCCGGGCGGGCCGTCCGCGGCCTCGTGCGGCCGGTTCTCCTACGCGGGGAGCGGAGGTACTGCGGGGATGGCGAGCAGGTCGAGCGGGATGCCCACCGGGGTCGGGGTGAACGGCTTCTCGCCGTCGACGAGAGTCACCCCGAGGTCGGTGTTGGCGTTCGCGTACTCCAGCGCGCCGGCGAGGTCGGCGATGCCGTTGCTCACCGGCAGCGGCGCCAGGTTGAGCGTGGAGAGCACGCCGAACGCCCGGCCCGAGCTGTCGACGAACCCGCTGCCGGAGTCGCCGGGGATGCCCGGGGTGAGGGTGTAGACCTCGTGGCTGAGGCCGCTGGGGTGCTCGGTGGCGAGGATGCCGGTCTTCGGGCTGAGCGCGCCGATGCCCAGGCGCAGCGGCGAGTTGCCGTAGCTGTAGACCTGCTCGCCCGTCTTGAGGGCGTCGGTCCGGATGCCCGTCGGGCCGCCGAAGTAGGGCACGGTCGGGTCGACGTCGGCCACGTCGGCCGGGTCGATCTCGACGAGCGCGAAGTCGTTGAAGGCACAGAGGTCGGGGTCGGTCTCACCCTTCGCCTGCATCGTCACCCATGAGCTGTAGGCGAGCGTGCCAGCGCGCTCCGTGCCGTCCTCGGCCTTGATCGTCACCTTCGTGCCGATGCCGCCGGTCCCGGAGTCGCAGCCGTTGGTCTCCGTCGCGCTCCCGGTGCCGGCGCAGTGCGCGGCCTGCCCGATGAACGTCCGGCCGCCGCCCGTGAAGATGAAGTTGGTGGTGCAGGCACCGCCGCCCTCGGTGTCGGTGACGACGCCCGGGTGGATCGCGCCGGCCGCCGGGGCGGGGGCCGATGGGAACGCCGCCGGTGCGGGCGCCGCTGCCGCGGTCGGCGCGAGCACCGCGCCGAGCACAACCACCCCGGCCGCGGTCATCGCCGCCGTGGTCCCCCGAAGCCTCAACGTCATCTGCGCTCCCCCTGCCGCGGTCGCCCGCGATCGATCTCCATCGCCGCGTGGTTAACGATCGGGATCGCAGAGGGATACCCCGTGCTGTAACACGCCGGACGCGCAGCGCAACACGCCGCTGGAAGCACTGTTCAGGCCGGTGGACGCGCGGGAACCGGACAAGCCGCCCGTCCGTTGTCGAGTGGCACGCACCGAACTCGTGGTGCGAGGTCAGCGCCGCGGCGCGACCCGGCTGACGGCCCGCTATCCTGGAGGACTCGGGGCCGGTCAGCGCGCTGTGCCGCTGCCTGCCGAAACTCGCCAGAGAGGGTGAAGGCCGCCAGAGGCCGATGCTGCATGGACCGCAAGCGCCTGCTCCGCAATCCATTGATCTGGATCCTCGCTGCGATCCTGGTCTACTTCACCTTCAGCGTGCTCTTCGACGACACCCGCGGTTACTCCAAGGTCGACACGTCCGTCGCGCTGAGCCAGATCGACAGCGGCAACGTCAAGTCGGCCACGGTCGAGGACCGTGAGCAACGGCTCCGGCTGGAGCTGATCCGGCCGATCGACGTCAACGGCCAGCCCGCCCCGCAG
The DNA here is from genome assembly GCF_021245725.1 of Pseudonocardia sp. TRM90224. Lineage (GTDB taxonomy): Bacteria > Actinomycetota > Actinomycetes > Mycobacteriales > Pseudonocardiaceae > Pseudonocardia. The sequence goes on from NZ_JAJGSX010000003.1 coordinate 587,451, forward strand.
ATCATCACGCAGTACCCGGCCGGCACCAGCCTCGCGATCACCGAGAAGCTGCAGGCCGCGCCCGCCCCGAAGCCGACCTTCGACACGACGGTGCGCCAGGATTCGTTCCTGGTCACGATGCTGATCTACCTCGTGCCGCTCGGCATCGTGCTGCTGATCCTGTTCTGGATGATGAACAACGCCCAGGGTGGCGGCAACCGGGTGATGTCCTTCGGCAAGTCGAAGGCGAAGCAGCTCACGAAGGACCACCCGAAGACCACGTTCAGCGATGTCGCGGGGGCCGACGAGGCCGTCGAGGAGCTGTACGAGATCAAGGACTTCCTGCAGAACCCCGGCCGCTACCAGGCCCTGGGCGCGAAGATCCCGAAGGGCGTGCTGCTCTACGGCCCGCCCGGCACCGGTAAGACGCTGCTGGCGCGCGCCGTCGCCGGCGAGGCCGGGGTGCCGTTCTACACGATCTCCGGCTCCGACTTCGTCGAGATGTTCGTCGGTGTCGGCGCGAGCCGGGTGCGCGACCTGTTCGAGCAGGCGAAGCAGAACTCCCCCTGCATCATCTTCGTCGACGAGATCGACGCCGTCGGACGCCAGCGCGGCGCGGGCCTCGGCGGCGGCCACGACGAGCGCGAGCAGACCCTCAACCAGCTGCTCGTCGAGATGGACGGGTTCGACGCCCGCGGCGGCATCATCCTGATCGCCGCGACCAACCGCCCCGACATCCTCGACCCCGCGCTACTGCGCCCGGGCCGGTTCGACCGGCAGATCCCTGTCAGCGCTCCCGACCTCGCCGGGCGGCGCGCGGTGCTCGCCGTCCACGCGAAGGGCAAGCCCTTCTCGAACGACGTCGACTTCAACGCGCTGGCCAAGCGCACGGTCGGGATGTCCGGCGCCGACCTCGCCAACGTCATCAACGAGGCCGCGCTGCTCACCGCGCGTGAGAACGGCACGCTGATCACCGCGGCCGCGCTCGAGGAGTCGGTCGACCGCGTCGTCGGTGGGCCGCGGCGCAAGGGCAAGATCATCTCCGAGCAGGAGAAGAAGATCACCGCCTACCACGAGGGCGGCCACGCGCTCGCAGCCTGGGCGATGCCCGACCTCGAGCCGGTCTACAAGCTCACGATCCTCCCGCGCGGCCGCACCGGCGGCCACGCACTGGTCGTCCCCGAGGACGACAAGGGCCTCATGACCCGCTCGGAGATGATCGGGCGGCTGGTGTTCGCGATGGGTGGCCGGTCCGCCGAGGAGCTCGTGTTCCACGAGCCCACCACGGGTGCGTCGTCCGACATCGACCAGGCCACGAAGATCGCCAAGGCGATGGTCACCGAGTACGGCATGAGCGCCCGCCTCGGCGCGGTGCGCTACGGCCGCGAGCAGGGCGACCCGTTCCTCGGCCGGTCGATGGGCAACCAGGCCGATTACTCGCTCGAGGTCGCCCACGAGATCGACGAGGAGGTGCGCGCGCTCATCGAGGCCGCGCACACCGAGGCGTGGGAGATCCTCAACACCTACCGCGACGTGCTCGACGACCTCGTCTTCGAGCTGCTGGAGAAGGAGACGCTCACCCGCGTCGACCTCGAGCGGATCTTCAACAAGGTCGAGAAGCGGCCGCGGATCACCGCGTTCAACGACTTCGGCGGCCGCACGCCGTCGGAGAAGCCGCCGATCAAGACCCCGGCCGAGCGCGCGCACGAGCGCGGCGAGCCGTGGCCGCCGCAGATCGAGCCGGCCCGCGACCCGGCACCCGTCGGGTCGTACCCCGGCGGCGGCAACGGTGTGCCCACCCCCGGCCCGAACGGCTTCCCGACCGGGCAGCAGCCGCAGCCGGCCCCGGGCGCGCCGACGTGGCAGCCGGTCGGGCAGCCCAAGTCGGTGCCGCACAACTACGGCGCGCCTCCCGGATGGCGCCCCGCCACCACCCCGTCCGGCCAGAGCTGGCCGCCGGCGGGTCAGTGGCAGCAGCCACCGCCGAACACCGCACCCATCCCGACGACCCCGCCGCCCGCCCCGCAGGCACAGCCGTGGCAGCAGCAACCGCCGCAGCCACCGGCGGTGGAGGGCAACGGCAAGGTCGAGTCGCCGGCACCGACCCCGACACCGAAGCCGCAGCAGAGCGGCGAGGAGCCGCGCGAGGGCGGGTCGGGCCAGTCCGAGGAGGGCTCGCGCTGAGCGCGCGCGCCACCGAGGGCCTGTCGACGACGAACGGAAGGCGGGCCATGGACCGGCCACGCGCGGAGGCCGCGGTCCGGGAGCTGTTGATCGCCGTCGGTGAGGACCCTGATCGCGAGGGCCTGCGCGACACCCCGTCGCGGGTCGCGCGTGCGTACGAGGAGATCTTCGCGGGGCTCTACGAGAACCCCGACGCCGTGCTGGAGAAGACCTTCGACGAGCACCACCAGGAGTTCATCCTGGTGAAGGACATCCCGTTGTTCAGCACGTGCGAACACCACCTCGTGCCGTTCCACGGGATGGCGCACGTCGGGTACATCCCCAACACCGACGGCCGGGTCACCGGGCTCTCCAAGCTCGCGCGGCTCGTCGACCTGTACGCGCGCCGGCCGCAGGTGCAGGAGCGGCTGACGGCGCAGGTCGCCGACGCGCTGGTGCGCAGGCTGCAGCCCCGCGGGGTGATCGTGGTGATCGACGCCGAGCACCTCTGCATGGGCATGCGCGGTGTCCGCAAGCCGGGCGCGCGCACGACGACGTCGGCGGTGCGCGGGCTGCTCCAGTCGTCGCCGTCGTCACGTGCGGAGGCGTTGTCGCTGATCAGGAGCGGGTGAGTCGGTGAACGGGCTGCCCGCCCCCGGGCGCTGCGTCGTCATGGGTGTCCTCAACGTCACCCCCGACTCCTTCTCGGACGGCGGCTGGTACGTCGACCGCGAGCACGCGGTCGCCCACGGCATCGCGATGCACCGCAGCGGCGCCGACCTCGTCGACGTCGGCGGCGAGTCGACCCGCCCCGGCGCCGGCCGCATCGACGCCGAGGTCGAGAAGGCCAGGGTGCTGCCCGTCATCAAGGACCTCGTCGCCGAAGGCGTGCAGGTCAGCATCGACACCACCCGGGCGGTGGTGGCCGAGGCCGCGGTGGCGGCCGGCGCCGTCGTCGTGAACGACGTCTCCGGCGGGCTCGCCGACGAGTCGATGTCGGCCAGCGTCGCGGCGATGGGCGTGCCGTGGATCCTGATGCACTGGCGCGGGCACAGCGACCGGATGAGCGAGCTCGCGAAGTACCACGACGTCGTCGGTGAGGTCTGCGACGAGCTGATGGCTCGGGTCGACGCCGCCATGCTGGCCGGGGTCGACCCGGCGCGGATCGTGCTCGATCCGGGCCTCGGGTTCGCGAAGACGGGCGAGCACAACTGGGCGTTGCTGCAGCGCCTCGACGGGCTGCTCGGCCTGGGGTTCCCGGTGCTGGTCGGCGCGTCCCGCAAGCGGTTCCTCGGCCAGCTGCTCGCCGACGGCGAGGGCAAGCTGCGCCCGCCGGCCGAACGCGAGACCGCGACGGCCGTCATCTCCGGCCTGGCCGCGGTGGCCGGGGCGTGGGGGGTGCGGGTGCACGAGGTAGCCGCGTCGCTCGACGCCGTCGCCGTAGCGGCAGCGTGGCGTCGCGGGAGCGCCCAGGAAGGCAGCGCCCCCGGATGACCGACCGCATCGACCTCCGTGGCCTGCGGGTGCGCGGCCACCACGGCGTCTACGACCACGAGCGGCGCGACGGGCAGGACTTCGTCGTCGACGTGCGGGTGTGGCTCGACCTCGCCCCCGCAGCCGCGTCGGACGACGTCGCCGACACCGTCCATTACGGGGAGCTCGCGCAGCGCGTCGCCGCGATCGTGGGCGGCGAGCCCTGCGACCTGATCGAGACGGTTGCCGCGCGCGTCGCCGACGAGGTCCTCACCGATCAGCGCGTGCTGGCCACCGAGGTCACCCTCCACAAGCCGGACGCGCCGATCCCGCTCGAGTTCGCCGACGTCGCCGTCGTGATCACCCGCCACCGGAAGGCGCCGACACCATGACCCGCGCGGTGCTCTCGCTCGGCTCCAACCTCGGCGACCGGTTCAGCTACCTGCGGGGCGCCGTCGAAGGGTTCGCCGGCGTGCTCGTCGCGGCATCGCCCGTGTACGAGACCGAGCCGTGGGGCGGCGTCGATCAGGACGACTTCCTCAACGCCGTGCTGCTCGTCGAGGACAACACGACCGACGAGTGGGGCTGGTTGCGCCGCGGCCAGGCCCTGGAGGACGCCGCGGGCCGGGTCCGGGAGGTGCGCTGGGGGCCACGCACGCTCGACGTCGACATCGTGACTGTCGACGGTGTGCTCAGCGCCGACCCCGAGCTGCTGCTGCCGCACCCCGGCACCCCGGAGCGGGCGACGGTGCTGCGGCCGTGGCTCGACATCGACCCCCACGCCGTGCTGCCCGGCCACGGCTCGGTCGCCGCGCTGCTGACCGCGCTCGGTACGTCGGCGGAGGAGACCATGACCCGCCGCGACGACCTCGTGCTGCTCCCATGACGCCCATGACTCCCACCCGGCCACGCGACCTGCTCGCCGCAGGCCTGCTCGCGCTGCTCGTCGCGAACATCCTGGTGCGGATGACCTACGGCTCCCTCCCGTCGATCCCGCTCTTCGCGGGCGCGACGCTGGGTGTGCTCGGCATCGCGGAGCTGCTCGGCGGCAACTCGCTGCGCGCGCGGATCAAGCGCAAACCGGGGACCAACCCGATCCAGCCGCTGGTCGCGGCGCGTGCCGTCGTCGTGGCGAAGGCGTCGGCGATGGCGGGGGCCATCGTCGCGGGCGCGTGGGCCGGCCTGCTCGCGCACGTGCTGCCGAACAGCGCCACGGTGACCGCCGCCGCCTCCGACACGGCGTCCGCGCTCGTCGGACTGGTGTCCGCGCTGGTGCTCGTCGGCGGGGCGTTGTGGCTCGAACGGTGTTGCCGCGCACCGGAGGAATGACCGCACCCTGCTCCGACCCGTAGGCTCTGCCGACATGGTGCAGGCGTTGACGGGGCGGACGGCGATGCTGCCCACCCCTGGCCGGCAACGCCGCGGCGTGCTGGGCCCTGTGGTCGGGCTGGTCGCGCTCGGGATCTGCGGGCTGATCGTGCTCGGGATCGTGAGCAACAGCGTCGGTGTCGGCGGGATCGTGGTCGGCGCGATATGCGCGCTGCTGCCCGTCGGGCCGGTCGTTGCCGTGTTCCTGTGGATCGACCGGTGGGAGCCGGAACCGCCCAGCCTGCTGCTTTTCGCCTTCCTGTGGGGCGCGTGCTTCTCCGCGCTGACGGCGCTGCTGATCAACTCGGGGGCCGCGCTGGTGCTCGAAACGGTCCTCGGGAACGGCAGCGGCGACATCTACGGCGCTGTTGCGGTCGCGCCCATCGTCGAGGAGGCCGTCAAGGGCGTCTTCCTCGTCGGCCTGCTGATGTTCCGCCCGCGCGAGTTCGACGGGATCGTCGACGGCATCGTGTACGCGGGGCTCGTTGCGGCCGGGTTCGCGTTCACCGAGAACATCCTCTACTTCGGTCGCGCGTTCGCCGAGGCCGGAATGGGCGAAGAGAGCCTGAGCGTGCTGAGCGTGCTGTTCGTGCGCGGGGTGCTATCCCCGTTCGCGCACCCGCTCTTCACCGCGATGACCGGGATCGCGGCGGGCATCGCCGCCACCAACCGCAGCGTCGGGCTGCGGATCGTCGTGATCGGCGCCGGTTACATCGTTGCGGTCGCGCTGCACGCGCTGTGGAACTCGTCGGCGACGTTCCTGCAGGACGGGTTCTTCTGGGTCTACCTCTTCATCATGGTCCCGGTGTTCGCGGCCATGGTGATCGTCGTGATCTGGCAACGCCGACGCGAGCAACAGACGGTTGCCGCGCAGCTCCCCGGGTTCGCGCAGGCCGGGTGGATCGCGCCGAGCGAGATCCAGCTCCTGTCCAGCATGGCCGGTCGGCGAGGCTGGCAGGCCGCGGTGCGGAGGCGTTCCGGCAAGAAGGTCTCCAAGGCCGTCTCGGAGTACCAGGCGGCCGTCACCGAGCTGGCGTTCCTGCGGTCCAAGATGGCACGTGGCGCCGTCGGTGCCTCGGGTGCGCTCTGGCACGACGAGGCCGTCGCCGCGCTGCGCAGGGCCCGGCTGAAGGCCGTGGGGCACCCGGAGGCACTCACGGTCGCTCTGCGGCATCACGGGCCTGCCAACAACCCCGGCTGGCAACCGCCGCCGCCCGGGCCGCCGCCGCGCGCGCCCGGCCCGCTCCCGCCGCAGTACCCGGGTTGGCAGCCGCCGCCGCTCCCGCCCAACCAGCCCCCGCAGAGCTGGCCGTACCAGCAGCGATGAAACCGCCACCCGCTGTGGTGAAGCCCGTCACGGGGCGTCGCCGCGAGCGGGGCCGCTGTCTACGCTGACCCCGTCGTCCGGTACCCGCATCGCGGGACTGGAACGGGAGGAGCTGGTCATGGACGCAGGCAGGCCTGCTCGGCTCGCGGTCGGGGTCGTCTCGGCCGGTCGGGTCGGAGCCGTCGTCGGGGCCGCTTGGGCCGCCGCTGGACACCACGTCGTGGCGACGTCCGGCGTCTCCCGCGACTCGGTCAAACGTGCCGCCGCGTTGCTGCCCGACGTTCCGCTCCGTCCACCGGACGAGGTGGTCGCCGGCGCGGACCTCGCGCTGCTCGCCGTGCCCGACGACGTGCTGCCGGGCCTCGTCCGCGGGCTCGCGGCCGCAGGTAGCTTCCGGCCTGGGCAGATCGTCGTCCACACGTCCGGAGCGCACGGGGTGGCCGTTCTCGCCCCGGCCGCCGAGCACGGCGTGCTCCCGCTCGCGCTGCACCCCGTGATGACGTTCACCGGGCGCACCGAGGACGTCAACCGGCTCGCGAGCTGCAGCGTCGGCGTGACGGCAACGGCGGGTGACGAGGCGGCGTGGAGCGTCGGCGAGGCACTGGTCGTCGAGATGGGCGCCGAACCGGTGCGGATCGAGGAGCGGGTGCGCCCGCTCTACCACGCGGCGCTGGCGCACGGGGCGAACCACCTGGTCACGCTCGTGCGCGACTGCGTCGAAACGCTCGAACGGGCCGGCATCAGCCCGGCCGAGCGGCTGGTCGCCCCGCTGCTCTCGGCCGCGCTGGACAACGCGCTGCGCCATGGCGACCGGGCGCTCACCGGTCCGGTCGCGCGGGGCGACGTCGAGACGGTGCGTGCCCACCTCCGCGAGCTCGGCGCGGTCGACAAGGATCTCGTCGAGACCTACCGCGTCCTCGCCGGGCGCACCGCACGGCGGGCCGCCGGCGCGGGCCTGCTTCCCGACTCCGCCGCACACGACGTGCTCGCCACCCTCGAGGAGGGACCATGACCACGGCCCGGACGCTCGGGGGCTACGCACCCGGCCGGCTGACGACACACCGCACGCCCGGCGACATCCACGGGGTCACCCGCGCGCTGCGCCACAGCGGCCGGAAGATCAACCTGGTGCCGACGATGGGTGCGCTGCACGAGGGGCACCGCGCGCTGATCCGCAACGCTCGCCGCACCCCCGGCGCCACCGTCACGGTCGTCTCGATCTTCGTGAACCCCCTGCAGTTCGGGGCGGGCGAGGACCTCGAGCGCTACCCGCGCCCGCTGGAGGCCGACCTGCAGGCCTGCCAGGAGGAGGGCGCCGAGCTGGTCTTCCTGCCCGGCGTCGAGGACATGTACCCGGAGGGCGCCGACACGACGGTCGTGCCCGGGCAGCGCGGGGACGTCCTGGAAGGCGCGTTCCGACCGGGGCACTTCGCCGGCGTGCTGACGGTCGTGGCGAAGCTCTTCCACATCGTCGCCCCCGACACCGCGTTCTTCGGCGAGAAGGACTACCAGCAGCTGCGGCTCGTCACGAAGATGGCGAAGGACCTGGACATCCCGACGGCGGTCGTGGGCGTTCCGACCGTCCGGGAACCTGACGGGCTCGCGCTCTCCTCGCGCAACGTCTACCTCTCGCCCGACGAGCGCGGCCGCGCGGTGACGCTGCACCGCGCGCTCACCGCGGGGGCCGCGATCTCGGCGGAGGGCCCCGATGCCGTGCTCGCGGCCGCCAACGCCGTGCTGGCGGAGGAGCCCGCGCTCAAGGTCGAGTACCTGGCGCTGACCGACCCCGACCTCGGCCCGTCGCCGCAGCCGGGCCAGCGCGCGCGGCTGCTCGTCGCGGCGCGAATCGGGTCGACCCGGCTCATCGACAACGTCTCCGTGCAGCTCTAGGGGCGCCCGGTGCTGCTCTGCGTCGACGTCGGGAACACCCAGATCGCGCTCGGGCTGTACGCCGATTCGGACCCCGATTCGGACGCTGGGGCGCCACCGCTGGTCCGCGACTGGCGCATGCGCACCGACCCGCGCATGACGGCCGACGAGCTGGAGGTCGCCGTCAACGCCCTGCTCGGCGGGTTCGCGGCGCAGGTGACGGGCATCGCGGCGCTCTCGACCGTGCCGCGGCTGCTGCGCGAGCTGCGGCTGCTGATCGACCGGCGCGGCGGGCCGAGCGTCGTCGTCGGTCCCGGCGTGCGCACGGGTGTGCCGCTGCTGGTCGACAACCCGCGCGAGGTCGGCGCCGACCGCGTCATGAACACCCTCGCCGCCCACCGCCTGTTCGGCACGGCGTGCGTCGTCGTCGACTTCGGGACCTCGACGAACATCGACGTGGTCTCCGCGAAGGGTGAGTTCCTGGGCGGCGCGCTGGCGCCGGGCGTCGAGATCTCGATGGAGGCGCTCGCCGCCCGCGCCGCGGCGCTGCGGACCGTCGAGCTGGTCCGGCCGCGTTCGGTGATCGGCAAGAACACCGTCGAGTGCCTGCAGTCGGGCGTGCTCTTCGGCTTCGCGGGGCAGGTCGACGGGCTCGTCCGGCGGATCATCGCCGAGCTGGGCCCGAAGGCGGGCCCGGTCACGGTGCTCGGCACCGGCGGCCTCGCGCCGCTGATGGCGGGGGAGACCGAGACGGTCACCGAGTTCGTCCCCGACCTCACCCTCCAGGGCCTGCGCATGACGTTCCTGCGCAACCTCCGCACGCCTGCTTCGACCAACGGGAGCGTGGCCGAGCAAACGAGCCGAGTGAGATGACCACCCGACGAGTACGTCCGGCTATCGTGCCGCATGGCCGACCGTGGGACATGGGCTGAGCTGCGGGACCGCCGGATGGCCGAGCCCGGCGCGGTCGAGGCCTACGACGCCGCCCGGCTGGCCTTCGAGCTGGGCGCGGCTGTGCGCGATGCGTACGCGAGGGCAGCAAAGCCACTTTCCGGCCCCCACAGGGCAGGAAAGTGGCTTTCCTGCCCTCCCCCCGAGCCCAGGTGAGTTGCGCGAACGCCCTACCGCCGCACCGCCCGCAGCACGGTCGTCACGAGCGGGAGGTCGAAGCCGTCCGGCGACACCTCGGGCCGGGTGGCGAGGTAGGCGCGGATGCGGGTGAAGGCGGCCTCGCGGTCGGCTGGCTCGCTCATCAGCGCCCACGAGTGCGTCCTGAGCACGTCGATCAGCGCCTCGACCCCGGAGAGCGGGTGGACGTGCGGGAACAGGGCCCGCTCGGCGGGGGCGAAGAGCGGGTGCTCCGGCATCATCGAGTTGTCGCCGGCCCTGATGTTGCTCGGCACGGGGCGGCCCTCGACGCCGGCGTTGTGCATGCCGACGAGCCATTCGACATTGGGGTCGTCGGCGTTCCACAGCCCCGCGAGCACCCCGCCCGGCCGCAGCACCCTGGCGATCTCGGGGTAGGCGAGCTCCGGCTCGAACCAGTGCCACGCCTGCCCCGCGACGACGGCGTCGACCGACGCGTCCGGCAGCGGGATCGACTCCGCGCTGCCCTCCAGCGCGCGGACGTCGGGGAGCAGGGCGCGCAGCTCGGCCAGCATCGCGGGGTCGGGATCGACCGCGGTGATGGTCACGCCGGGCAGCGTGACCAGTGTTGCCGTGAGCTTGCCCGTCCCGGCCCCGAGATCCAGCACCACCTTGCCGGGCGTCGGGGCGAGTGCCCACTCCACGGCGACGGCAGGGTAGTCGGGGCGCAGGCGGGCGTAGTCGGCGGCGACGGTCCCGAACGAGCGGGCGCGAGGGGGCTGGGTCGTCATGGAACGGAAAGTACGGCCGCCCGGAAACCTGGGCGACCTCATAACTAATGTTGTGGCTGTGAGTACAGAGCCGCCCCCAGGACCCGAAGCCGAGCTGCCGGAGCAGATGCGGGTCCGACGTGCCAAGCGGGCGGAGATGCTCGCCGAGGGGCGGGACCCGTACCCGGTGGCGGTGCCGCGCACGCACACGCTGCGTGAGGTCCGGGCGGCCCACCCCGAGCTGGGACCCGACACGTCGACTGGCGACCTGGTCGGCGTCAGCGGCCGGGTGATGTTCCTGCGCAACACCGGGAAGCTGTGCTTCGCCACCCTCCGCGAGGGCGACGGCACCGAGCTGCAGGCGATGCTGAGCCTCGCGCTCGTCGGGGCCGAGGAGCTGGCCCGCTGGAAGTCGACGGTCGACCTCGGCGACCACGTCTTCGTGCACGGCGAGGTGATCACCTCGCGCCGTGGGGAGCTCTCGGTCATGGCCGACAGCTGGGACATGGCGGCGAAGGCCGTCCGGCCGCTCCCGACCGTCCACAACGAGCTGTCGGAGGAGACCCGCGTCCGGCAGCGCTACGTCGACCTCATCGTGCGCCCGCAGGCGCGCGAGATGGTGCAGGCGCGCGCGACGGTCGTCCGGTCGCTCCGGTCGACGCTGCACGACCGCTCCTACACCGAGGTCGAAACGCCGATGCTGCAGCTGCAGCACGGCGGCGCCACCGCGCGCCCGTTCGTCACACATGCGAATGCCCTCGACACCGACCTCTACCTGCGGATTGCGCCGGAACTGTTCCTGAAGCGTTGTGTGGTCGGCGGCATCGAGCGCGTCTTCGAGATCAATCGGAACTTCCGCAACGAAGGCATCGACTCATCGCACTCACCCGAGTTCGCGATGTTGGAGGCCTACCAGGCGTACGCCACCTATGCCGACATGGCGACCTTGACCCGCGAGCTGGTGCAAGCCAGCGCACGCGCCGTCTTCGGTTCCACAGTGGTGCGCCACGCCGACGGCAGTGAACACGATCTCGGTGGCGAGTGGCGAACCGTCACGTTGCACGATGCGGTCTCCGAGGTCGTCGGGCAAGACGTGACGCTGGACACGCCGATCGAAGATCTGCGCAAGCTCGCGGCAACGCACGACGTCGAACTCAAGGATTCGTGGGCGGCCGGCGAGATCGTGCTGGAACTTTTCGAGAAGCTGGTGGAGCACACGCTACTGGCGCCGACGTTCGTAAAGGACTACCCGGTCGAAGTGCGGCCGCTGACCAGACGGCATCGCAGCGAGCCGCGGCTGGCGGAGTCCTGGGACCTCACGGTCTTCGGCTTCGAGCTGGCCACCGCGTACTCGGAGCTCGTCGACCCCGTTGAGCAGCGTGATCGGCTTTACGCCCAGTCGCTGCTGGCGGCGGCGGGCGACGTCGAGGCGATGCAGGTCGACGAGGACTTCTTGCGGGCGATGGAGTACGGAATGCCCCCGACCGGCGGTATGGGAATGGGCATCGACCGGCTGCTGATGACGCTCACCGGGCTCGGAATCAGGGAGACGATTCTGTACCCGCTCGTGCGGGCGGAGTAAACACCGAGCTCGCCCCGGCGGGTCCCTCGACAGTGCCACTGTAATGGTTATAACCTGCAGCCAGTTGCGGCTCGTCCGCATAAACAACGGCGATCAGGTGTGGAGGCTGCGACCGTGGCGCAAATTCGTGAAGTGAGGCTCATCGACGACCTCGACGGTGATGCGGCCGACGAGACCGTCGAGTTCGGTATCGACGGGCGCAGCTACGAGATCGACCTGTCGGAGACCAACGCGAAGAAGTTGCGTGATGCGTTGGCGGATTTCGTGGCATCCGCGCGCAAGGCGGGCGGATCGACCCGACGCCGCGGTGGTGGCGCCGCAGGTGCGGTGCGCCGACCCGCGATCGACCGCGAGCAGAACCAGGCGATCCGCGACTGGGCGCGCAAGCGCGGCATGAAGGTCTCCGACCGCGGCCGCATTCCCGCCGAGGTGCTCGAGGCCTACCACCAGGAGAACTGACCGTTCTGCGTAGTTTCGAGCCGTGAATTCGGGGGTCGGCGCCGTGCGCCGGCCCCCTTCGCGTGGTTAGGGTGGCCTCAGTAGATCGAGGAGGTCCCCAATGGCTCGCAGAACGACCACGCTGGAGGTCCGCCGCACGGAGCGGATCACTCCACACATGATCCGTGTCGTCGCCGGCGGCTCGGATCTCGAGGCGTTCCCCGACACCGAGTTCACCGACCGTTATGTCAAGATCGTCTTTCCGCGGCCGGACGTGCGCTACCCGGAGCCGTTCGACCTCGAGACGATCTGGTCGCAGCTGCCGCGTGGCGAGTGGCCGTCGACCCGGACCTACACGATCCGCGCATTCGACGTCGCTGCCGGCGAGATCACGATCGACTTCGTGCACCACGGCGACGAGGGTCTGGCCGGGCCGTGGGCCGCGAACGCGCGCCCCGGCGACGTCCTGCGCATCCTCGGCCCCGGCGGCGCGTACGCACCCGACCCCGCGGCTGCGTGGCACCTCATGATCGGCGATGAGAGCGCTCTGCCCGCCATCGGAGCCGCCTGTGAGCGTGTCCCGGCCGGCGTGCCGGTGCTGGCTCTGCTGGAGGTCGGCGACGAGGCGGAGCGCCAGAAGATCTCCGGCCCCGGCGACGTCGACGTGCGTTGGCTCTACCGCGACCGCACTGCGCCCGACCAGCTGCTCGACGCCGTGCGCGCCGCGCCGTTCCCCGACGGTGACGTCCACGTCTTCCTGCACGGCGAGGCCGGGTTCGTCAAGAACATCCGGCGGCACCTGATCGATGAGCGAGGTATCGGGAGGGACCGGCTGTCCGTCTCCGGCTACTGGCGTCGCGGGCGCGACGAGGACGGCTGGCAGGCGGACAAGGCTGCCGAGCGGGCCGCCGAACAGGCGGCAGCGACGCGCTGAGGTTGTCCGCCGAGGGAGGAATCCGCTGATCCAGCAGTGTGTTGTGGCGGAGAGGCGCGCGGACCACGGGCGACCACACCCCCCATGCCGATAGAGTGGTAACGGGCGTACGCGGCGCAGCGTGTGCCAGTGCGGCGTAGTACGGCGCAGTAGGCGAGGAGTTCAGATGTTCGAGAGGTTCACCGACCGAGCGAGGCGTGTTGTCGTTCTGGCCCAAGAAGAGGCCAGGATGCTCAACCACAACTACATCGGCACCGAGCACATCCTCCTCGGCCTCATCCACGAGGGCGAGGGAGTGGCCGCCAAGGCCCTGGAGTCCCTCGGGATCGCCCTGGAGGGCGTCCGTCAGCAAGTCGAAGAGATCATCGGCCAGGGCCAGCAGGCCCCGAGCGGGCACATCCCGTTCACCCCTCGGGCCAAGAAGGTGCTGGAGCTCTCGCTCCGCGAGGCACTGCAGCTGGGCCACAACTACATCGGCACGGAGCACATCCTGCTCGGCCTGATCCGCGAGGGTGAGGGTGTCGCGGCGCAGGTGCTGGTCAAGCTCGGCGCCGACCTCAACCGCGTCCGCCAGCAGGTGCTGCAGCTGCTGTCGGGCTACCAGGGCAAGGAGCCCGCCGAGGGCGCCTCCGGTGGCCGCGGTGAGGGCACCCCGTCGTCGTCGCTGGTCCTCGACCAGTTCGGGCGCAACCTGACCCAGTCCGCCCGCGAGGGCAAGCTCGACCCGGTCATCGGGCGCGAGAAGGAGATCGAGCGGGTCATGCAGGTCCTGTCCCGCAGGACCAAGAACAACCCCGTCCTGATCGGGGAGCCCGGCGTCGGCAAGACCGCCGTCGTCGAGGGCCTCGCACAGGGCATCGTCAAGGGCGAGGTGCCCGAGACGCTGAAGGACAAGCAGCTCTACACGCTCGACCTCGGCTCGCTGGTCGCCGGGTCGCGCTACCGCGGCGACTTCGAGGAGCGCCTCAAGAAGGTGCTCAAGGAGATCCGCACCCGCGGCGACATCATCCTGTTCATCGACGAGCTGCACACGCTCGTCGGGGCCGGTGCCGCCGAGGGCGCGATCGACGCCGCCAGCATCCTCAAGCCGATGCTGGCCCGCGGTGAGCTGCAGACGATCGGTGCGACCACCCTCGACGAGTACCGCAAGTACGTCGAGAAGGACCCGGCGCTGGAGCGCCGCTTCCAGCCGATCCAGGTGGGCGAGCCGAGCGTCACGCACACCATCGAGATCCTCAAGGGGCTGCGCGACCGGTACGAGGCCCACCACCGGGTCACGATCACCGATGGCGCGCTGGTGCAGGCGGCCACGCTGGCCGACCGGTACATCTCCGACCGGTTCCTGCCGGACAAGGCGATCGACCTGATCGACGAGGCCGGCGCGCGGATGCGCATCCGCCGGATGACCGCGCCGCCGGACCTGCGCGAGTTCGACGAGAAGATCGCCGGTGTGCGTCGCGACAAGGAGTCGGCGATCGACGCGCAGGACTTCGAACGGGCCGCGCACCTGCGCGATTCGGAGAAGCAGCTGCTCGCGCAGAAGACCGAGCGCGAGAAGCAGTGGAAGTCCGGCGACCTCGACGTCGTCGCGGAGGTCGACGACGAGCAGATCGCCGAGGTGCTGGCGAACTGGACCGGTATCCCCGTCTTCAAGCTGACCGAGGAAGAGACCACTCGGCTGCTCAAGATGGAGGACGAGATCCACAAGCGGATCATCGGCCAGGAAGAGGCCGTCAAGTCGGTCGCGAAGGCGATCCGCCGCACGCGGGCCGGCCTGAAGGACCCGAAGCGCCCGTCCGGCTCGTTCATCTTCGCCGGCCCGTCCGGTGTCGGTAAGACCGAGCTGTCCAAGGCGCTGGCGAACTTCCTGTTCGGCGAGGACGACGCGCTCATACAGATCGACATGGGCGAGTTCCACGACCGCTACACCGCCTCGCGGCTGTTCGGTGCCCCTCCCGGGTACGTCGGCTACGAGGAGGGCGGCCAGCTCACCGAGAAGGTGCGGCGCAAGCCGTTCTCGGTGGTCCTGTTCGACGAGATCGAGAAGGCGCACCAGGAGGTCTACAACACCCTCCTGCAGGTGCTGGAGGACGGTCGTCTGACCGACGGTCAGGGCCGCACGGTCGACTTCAAGAACACCGTGATCATCTTCACCTCGAACCTCGGCACGCAGGACATCTCGAAGGCGGTCGGCCTCGGGTTCGCCCAGGGCAACGATGAGCAGTCGAACTACGAGCGGATGAAGAACAAGGTCAACGACGAGCTGAAGAAGCACTTCCGCCCGGAGTTCCTCAACCGCATCGACGACGTCATCGTCTTCCACCAGCTCACCGAAGAGCAGATCATCGAGATGGTCGACCTCATGATCACCCGGGTCGAGGGTGCGCTGGCCAACAAGGACATGGCCATCGAGCTCACCCCGGCCGCGAAGGGCCTGCTGGCCCGCCGCGGTTTCGACCCGGTGCTGGGTGCGCGGCCGCTGCGCCGCACCATTCAGCGCGAGATCGAGGACCAGCTGTCGGAGAAGATCCTCTTCGGCGAGGTGGAGCCGGGCCAGATCGTGGTCGTGGACGTCGAGGGTCTCGACCCCGACGCCCCCGAGTCGCGGGCCGGCGACGACAAGGCGAAGTTCGTCTTCCGCGGCGAGCCGAAGCCCGTCACGGTGCCGGACGCCCCGCCCGTCGACATGGCGAAGTCCGGCGACGAGTGAGCTAGCCCGCAGTTCCAGAGCACGTCGAACGGCCCGTCGGTACTCCGGTACCGGCGGGCCGTTCGCCGTCCCGCCAGGTGAGTCGACACTTCTGGCACGGTGAGTCGACATCCCTGGCACGGTGAGTCGACATCCCTGGCACGGTGAGTCGACATCCCTGGCACGGTGAGTCGACACTTCTGGCACGGTGAGTCGCCACTTCTGGCACGGCGAGTCGACACCTCCGGCACGGCGAGTCGCGCGTCTCGGAGCGGTGAGTCGCGCACTTCAGTGCGGTGAGTCGCGCATCTCGGTGCGTGCGTACCCCGTCGCCGTACTCGAAGTGACAACTCACCGTGCTGAAAGTGGCGACTCACCGTGCTGAAAGTGGCGACTCACCGTGCTGAAAGTGGCGACTCACCGTGCTGAAAGTGGCGACTCGCCGTGCTGAAAGTGGCGACTCGCCGTGCTGGAACGCGCGACTCGCCTGGGGCGTGGGCAGTGGGGTCACTAGATTGGGTGTATGAGCTCGGTCCGCGCCGTCCCAGAGACCGAGCTGATGGCCGGCGAGTCGTTGACGGCTGATCACGCCTGGCAGACGGTGCGCAAGTACGGCTTGTGGCACCTGCTCGGCACGGCCTTCCTGCGCTTCCGCTACGGCGACGGCTTCAGCCACGCCCGCGCGTTCGGCCTGCAGCTCGCGCTGGCCGCGGTGCCGCTGGTGATCGCCGGTGCGGGGCTGGCGACGGCGCTCGGGGTGGAGTCGCTAGCGGAGGTGGTGGCCCGCACGGTGGTCGCGATCTCGCCCGGCAGCAGCGACGCACTGGTCGCCGAGGTCATCGGCGGCATGGACGAGGGCAGCGAGCGGGGTGAGATCGTTGCCGTGCTCGGGCTCGGCACCGCCTTCCTGGCGGCTACGTCGGCGTTCGCGCAGCTCGAACGCGGCGCGAACCGGATCTACGGCACGGAACGCGACCGGCCGGCGCTGCGCAAGTACGGGCGCGCCGCGCTGCTGACGGCGACGGCGGGGGTGGCGATGGCCGCCGGGCTGCTCCTGATCGTCGCGGGCGAGCCCTTCGGCGAGGCGATGGAGGTCGTCTACCACTGGGGCGACGGTGCAGAAGAGGTGTGGGACGTGCTGCGCTGGCCGGTGGGGCTGGCCGCGCTGATCGTGGCGGTCACCGTGCTGTTCCGCCACGCCCCGCGGCGCAGCCAGCCAGGTCTGAGCTGGCTGGCTGTCGGGGCGTCGGTGACCGTGCTCGCCTGGCTGGCGGGCTCCGGCCTGCTGGCGCTGTACGTCGTCGCCGCCGCGGGCTTCGGCGACACCTACGGGCCGTTGACGGCCGTCATGGCGTTGCTGATCTGGGCCAACGTCACGGGGATCGCGTTGCTGGCCGGCTTCGCGCTCGCCGCGCAGCTGGAGGCGGTGCGTGCCGGCCGGCCCGAGCCGTTGCTGCCCGACAGCGACGGCGACGGCATCCCCGACAACCTCGACGAGCACCCGGACAGCCCGGCCCGCTGAGCGTCATCGTCGGTGCGCCATCGGCGGGGCGTCACCGCTGCGCGACGACCACGTCCTCGTCGACCCGAGGTCCGCACCAGTCCGCGAGGACGTGCTGCACCTCGGCGGCCGACGGGGCGGTGTCGCTCGCCCACGCGACGTAGGCGTCGGGCCGCACCAGCATCACCGCGCCGCCGTCGGTCCGGCGCAACTCGACGCGGTCGCCCCAGCCAGCGGCTGCTCGCGCCGCCGCACCGTCGGGAGTGCCATCCACCAGCACGAACGTCCCGTCGCGCAGCAGTTCGTAGAGCCGCTCGCCGCCGAGGTCGCGGTCGGGCGCCCGGCGCCCGGCCAGCTTGTTCGGCTTGTCGCCGCGTGGCGCGTAGTGGATGCCGACGCCGCTGATCAGCGCGCGGGGGTGCTTGCGGATCAGCTCGACGTCGAACGCGATGCGCATGAGCCCACGAACCGCCTTGAGCACCAGATCCGACTTGATCAGGACCGCCCGCGTGAGGGCGTCGGTCACTCGCAGCACCATGGAGCCGACCGGGTGCCGTTCGCTCTCGTAGGTGTCGAGCAGCCAGCCGGGAGCGGTGCCGTGCATGACGGACGCGAGCTTCCAGCCGAGGTTCATGGCGTCACCGATGCCCGTGTTCATGCCCTGCGCGCCGATCGGCGAGTGGGTGTGCGCCGCGTCGCCCGCCAGCAGGACCCGGCCGACCCGGTAGTGCGCGGCCTGTCGCTGCTCGGAGAGGAACCGCGACATCCAGCGCGGGTCGTGCATGCCGAGGTCGGAGCCGGAGATGCGGATCGATGCCGCACGCAGCTCTTCCACGTCCAGCGGCGCGTCGATCGGCTTCGTGTCGTTCTCCCGGTCCCAGATGATCAGACGGTGGTAGCCGTCGCCGAACGGGATGACCAGCCGGAGGCCGGCACCGGTCACAGCGGCCGAGACGAAGTCGTCCGGCACATCGCGCAGCCGGACGTCGGCCAGCGTGATGGGGGTCTTGTTCTCCTTGCCGACGAACGGCATGTCCAGGGCCTTCCGGATGGCGCTGTGCGCCCCGTCGCAGCCGACGACGTACGCGGCCCGTTCGACGTGCGTCCCGTTCGCGTCGGAGACGGTGAGCGAGACGCCCTCGGCGTCCTGCTCGACCGCCGTGACGGCCGTCCCGCGCACGATCTCGACACCCAGCTCGTGGCATCGGGCCTCGAGGGTGGTCTCGGTGAGGCTCTGCGGCGCGATGAGCATGTAGGCGAACCGGCTGGGGATGAGCGAGAGGTCGATCCCGACCCCGACGTTGATCCCCGCGTTGGTCACGATGTTGCCCTTGGCGATGATCTCGTCGGCCATCCCGCGGGCGTCCAGCAACTCCAGCGTCCGCGACGCGACACCGAAGGCCCTGGTGATGTTGGGTGCCTCGGCGCGCTTCTCCAGCACTGTGCAGGGCACGCCTGCCAGTGCCAGCTCGCTGGCGAGCATCAGGCCGGTCGGGCCTGCTCCTACCACGATCACGCGGTTGCTCATGACTCCTCCTATCCACAACTGCTGTAGTACTACGGTAGCTGTGGTCGAAGAGTAATTCAACGGCCGTTCAATAGATGACCCGATCGGCTCAGTTGCGCAGCGTCACCGGGCGGGCGTCGGCCGGCGGCGTGCCGAAGACGGTCGCGGCGTCGTGCTCCGGCGCCTTCTCGGTGGTGAGGTGGGCCGACTCGATGCGGTCGGTGCGGAACCAGCGCGGCCCCTGCCGCAGGCGGCACCACGCCAGCAAGTACCAGTGCCCGTTGGTCGCCGCGAGCGCCGCAGGCTCGACGGCCCGATCCGTGACCTCGCCCGAGGGGTCGGCGTACCGCAGCACCAGCACCCGCTGCCGGCGCACCGCCTCGTCGAGCGCCCGCGCCACCGCCGGCCGTGGCGCCCGCTCCGGCACCCGCAGCCAGAGTCTCGACGCGATCGCCTCCGCCTCCACCCGCTCCGCTTCCGGCATCGCGGCCAGCACCTTCGACAGCGCGCTGCGCCCGTCGACGGCGAACGGGAGCGCCGGCAGCGCCGCGAGCGCCACGGCAATGGCGGCCGCCTCCGCGCCGGTGATGTTGAGCGGTGGCAGCGACACGGCGTCCAGCACGTAGCCGCCCCCGGGCCCGGCCTGCGCCCAGAGCGGCAGCCCGGCCTGCAGCAGGGCCTCGATGTCGCGCTTGATCGTCCGCGTGGACACCTCCAGGTGCTCTGCCAGCCACGATCCGGTCCGGCCGGAGGGGCCGGCGGCACGCAGCTCCTCCGCGATCGCGTACAGCCGTTCAGTGCGGTTCACGCTCAGGAATATGCCCGAAAAACGGTGACAGCACGGTGTCACCGACCTTCCATCAAACTTGTCCCATGACGACGAAGAGCCCGACCCGCCACATCGAACGTCCCGACGGCCGCCGCGTGGCGATGTACGACCTGACGCCCGGCGCGCCCGCTGATGCACCGGTGGTCCTGCTCTGCCACATCGCGCCCGGCTCGGGGGCCTTCGACCCGGATCCGGCCGCGACGGCGGCCCGCGGCGTGCGGCTCGTCTCGCTCGATCGTCCCGGCTACGGCGGGTCCGACCCGATGCCCGAGTCGGAGTTCGCGACGGTCGAGGTCGCGATCGAGGACGCGGCGGCGGTGCTGCGCGAGGTGCTGCCGGCCGGCGCGAAGGCAGGCGTCGCGGGTTGGTCGGCGGGCGGGCGGATCGCGCTCGGGCTCGCGGCGCGCTACCCCGAGCTGGTCGGGCGGGTCGCGGTGATCGGCACGCCGGCGCCCGACGAGCACGTGCAGTGGATCCCGGCCGAGAACAAGGCAGGGCTGGACGCGCTGCGCGATGCGTCGGCGGCCGAGGCGCACGCCGCACTCGCGGGGGCGTTCGGGCCGATGCTCGAAGCGACGCAGGGCGACGCGCGGTTCGCGCTGCTCGGCCTGGCCGACGCCGACGCGGCGGTGCTCGCGACGGAGGGCACCGTCGACCGGGTGCGCGACCTCGTCGACACGATGTTGGCGCAGGGCGGCGTGGGCATGATCGCGGACGTGGCCGGCTACTCGCTGCGGCCGTGGGGCTTCGATCCGGCCGACGTCACGGCCGACGTGCTGCTCGGCTACGCCACCGAGGACTTCGTCGGGCCGGCGCACGGCGAGTGGTACCAGAAGACGCTGCCCTCGGCGCGGCTGGAGCTGGTCGCCGACACGGGCCACCTCCTCGTCGTGCCGTTCTGGGACCGCGCGCTCGCCCACCTCACCTGACCCCGAACTTCCCCACCGTTTTGCCTACTTGCACACCAAAAAGGGCGTGCAGGTTGGCAAAACGGTGGGGAAGTTCGGGGTCAGTTCGCGGCCGTGGAGCTGAAGACCACCTCGAACTCCAGCACCGAGGAGCCGGTCGACACGGGGCGGGCGCGCTCGCCGGCGTGCGCCTCCTGCGCCGGGCCGCTGCGCCACGCCTGGAACGACTCCTCGTCCTCCCAGTGCGTCACGACGAAGTAGCGGCTCTCGCCCGCCACGGGCCGCAGGAGCTCGAACGAGATGAAACCCGGTGCACCGTCGACGGCGTGCAGCCGCTTGGAGAAGCGGTTCTCCAGCTCGGGTCCGGCACCCTCGGGCACCTCGATTGCATTGATCTTCACCACGGCCATGCTCATAGGCTACTGACGTGCGGTGGACGCAGCGGGCGAGCGACGGTGTGGAGCTCGCGGTGGTCGAGTTCGGCGGCGCGGGCCGTCCGGTGCTGCTGCTGCACGGCCTGATGGGTCGCGCCACGACGTGGTGGAGCACCGCCCAGTGGCTCGTGGAGCACGGCCGGGTGCTCTCCTACGACGCCCGCGGGCACGGCCGCTCGCAGGCCGCAGGCCCGTGGACGACCGACCGGATGGTCGAGGACGCCGCCGCGGTGCTGTCGGCGGTCGGCCCCGGGCTCGTCGTCGGCCATTCGATGGGCGGGCTGCACGGGCTGGTGCTCGCGGCCAGGCACCCCGAGCTCGTGACGGCGCTGGTCGTCGAGGACATGGCGGTCGACTTCCGCGGCCGCAGCGCGGCGGATGCCCGGGCCTGGTTCGGCGCGCTGCCGAGCGCGTTCTCCTCGCTCGCGGCCGTCCGTGCGGCATTCGGCTGGCCGCGCCGGGAGTTCGGCGAGTACATGGCCGAGTGCGTCGAGGAGCGGGCCGACGGCTACCACCTGCTCGCCGAGGTGGAGCACGTCGTCGAGATCGCGGCCGAGTGGGCCGACGTGGACCACTGGGCGACGCTGGACGAGGTCCGTTGCCCCGTGCTGCTCGTCGAGGGCGCGGAGAGTGTTGCGCCGCCGGGGCAGATGACGGAGATGGCGCGCCGCCTCCCCGCCGCCCGTCACGTGCTCGTCGACGGCGCCGGACACCTCGTGCATGACGGCAACCCCACGGCCTTCCGTGAGGCTGTGGACCGTTTTGTCCGAACCGGACTGTGATCGCCAACACCCTTCTTTTGCCGTGCCGGTTGCGCAGTGTGACGATGCGCCGAATGTCCGCATCCCGGTGGGCAATCGACTGAAGGAGCGGCCTTGGCCGAGTCGGGCAACGCGCTCAGCGCGGGGTTGAAGAACCGCCACGTGACGATGATCAGCATCGCCGGGGTGATCGGCGCGGGCCTGTTCGTCGCGTCGTCGAAGGCGATCGCTTCGGCGGGGCCGGCGGTGCTGATCGCGTACGCGCTCGCCGGCCTCCTGGTCGTGCTGGTCATGCGGATGCTCGGGGAGATGGCCGCGGCCAACCCCGACTCGGGGTCGTTCTCGACCTACGCCGATCGCGCGATCGGGCCGTGGGCCGGGTTCAGCATCGGGTGGCTCTACTGGTGGTTCTGGGTGATCGTCATCCCGTTCGAGGCCACCGCGGCGGCCGCGATCCTGAACTCGTGGATCCCGTCGGTGGACCAGTGGGTGTGGGCGCTGGCCGTGACGCTGATCCTCACCGTGACCAACCTGTTCAGCGTCGCCAACTACGGCGAGTTCGAGTTCTGGTTCGCGCTGCTGAAGGTCGGCGCGATCGTCGGGTTCATCGCGCTCGGAGCCCTCGCGGTGCTCGGGCTGCTGCCCGGGAGCGGCACGAGCGGTCTGGAGAACCTCGTCGCGCACGGCGGGTTCATGCCGAACGGCTTCGGCGTGGTCATCGTCGCCGTGCTGACGACGATCTTCAGCTTCATGGGCACGGAGATCGTGACGATCGCGGCGGCCGAGTCGCCGAAGCCGGCCGACCAGATCGGCAAGGCCACCCGCTCGGTGATCTGGCGGATCTCGGTGTTCTACATCGCCTCGATCCTGCTCGTCGTCGCGCTCGTGCCCTGGAACGACCCGAACCTGCCGACGATCGGCTCCTACCAGGCGGCGCTGGAGGCCATCGGCATCCCGAACGCGAAGGCGATCGTCGACGTGGTGGTGCTCGTCGCCGTCGCGAGCTGCCTGAACTCCGCGCTCTACACGGCATCGCGGATGATCTACTCGCTCGGCCGCCGCGGGCAGGCGCCCGCCGCGGTGATGCGCACGACTGCGCAAGGCGTGCCGGCCGTCGCGGTACTCGCCTCGACGGCGGTCGGCTTCCTCACGGTGGTCGCGAACTACCTCGTGCCGGAGAAGGTGTTCGAGACGCTCGTCGCGACGGCGGGCGCCATCGCGCTCATCGTCTACCTGGTGATCGCGGTGTCGCAGCTGCGCCTGCGCCGCAAGCTGGAGCGCTCGGGCGCGGACATGCCCGTGCGCATGTGGGCGTACCCGTGGCTGACCTGGGCAGTGATCATCCTGATCCCCGCGATGCTGATCTACATGGCGACCGTCGAGTCCAAGCAGCTCGACCTCGCGATGACGGCGATCCTCACCGTCGTGGTGGTCGTGGTCGGGATCGTCACGACCCGGCGCCGCGGGTCGGGCGATTCGTCAGGCGCTGACGTGGACCTCGATCACACGGGCGCGCACGGGGGCGACCGGGTGTAGCGCGGCGAACGCCTCTGCCGGGCGCTCGGTGGCCAGCACGCAGTGCGGCAGCCAGGTGCCCGGCAGGTAGGCCGCGACCGGGCCCTTCACCCGGCCGGCGAGCGCGTCGTGCACGGCCGCGTGGACGGCGAGCAGCTCGGTGTCGACGACGGCCGCGAGCACCAGCTCGTCCGGCCGCCCCGCGACCGTGCCGAGCGTGGCGAGCCAGATGGAGGGCAGCACGAGCACCCGCAGCTCGTCGGCGAGCGCCTCGCGGGCCGCTGGCGGGATCGTGGCGGCCGCGGCGGCGGTCACGCTCGGCGGACCTTTGGGGATCGCGATCCCCAAGCCTTTGACCTTCTTGCGCATGGCGGCGAGCTCGCCGGTGGCGGCGAGCTCGAGGCGGAAGCTGACGACGTGTGCCATCGCGGGCTCAGGCCGGGAGGGCGAATCGGCCGTCGTCGTGCTGCTCTGCCAGCCCGTCGACGAGCAGTGAGTGCAGGCACCGGTCCCGTTGCGCGGCGTCGGACCACACGGCGTCGAGCGCCGAGCGCGGCACCGGGTCGGGCGCGGCCCGCAGCACGTCGAGGAGCCTGCCGCGGACCTGCCGGTCGGTCCCGGCGAACCCCTGCACCGGCTTGCGCGGGCCGTCGTACGCGGGCCGTCCGGCCGCGTGCCACGCGCACTCGGGGCGCACCGGGCAGCGGCCGCACTGCGGTGCTCTCGCCGTGCAGACGACGGCGCCCAGCTCCATGAGCGCGATCGACTTCGTCGCCGCCGCGGCGTCGGACGGGGGCAGCAGCGCGTCGACGTCGGCGAGGTCGGCCTTGACCCGGGCGGGCCCGGCGTCACCCGCTCCGTGCACCGCCCGCGCGACGACCCGTCGGACGTTGGTGTCGACGACCGGACATCGCTTGCCGTAGCCGAACGCCGCGACGGCACGCGCGGTGTACGAGCCGACGCCCGGCAGCGCCTCCAGCTCGTCGACGTCGGAGGGCACGACGTCGCCGTGCCGCTCGGCGATCGCGGCAGCGGCGTCGTGCAGCCGCAGCGCCCGGCGCGGGTAGCCGAGCTTGCCCCAGGCCCGCAGGACGTCGGCGCGCGACGCCGCGGCGAGCGCGGAAGGGGTCGGCCACTGCGCCATCCACGCCGTCCACACCGGCTCCACCCGCGCGACCGGTGTCTGCTGCAGCATGAACTCGCTGACCAGCACACCCCACGGGCTCGTGCCCGGCCGCCGCCACGGCAGATCGCGGGCGTTGGCCAGGTACCAGTCGGTGACGGGGGCGAGCAGTGGCACGGGTCGAGATGGTGCCACTGCCCGCTCCGGTCAGGTCACACGACCTCGCGCAAGGAGCAACCTCCCCACCGTTTTGGGCGGATGCGCGCTCCGCGAGCGCGCAAGGGCCCAAAACGGTGGGGAACTTCGGGGCCGAGGTGGCGGCGCGGGATCAAGGGTCGTGTCGTGCCATCCTTCGGGTGACGGATGTCAAGATCGAGTGTCCGTCGCCCGGGTGGACTCCGGCGCGCCGCGACGCGCCGATGCCTCCGAGATCCGCAACCTATGGTAACCGCTCAGATACTCTGAGTGACATGTGGGAGCCGGTCGGGCCGCTGCCCGCCTCCGTCTACTGGAGGCGTCGTTGGGTGGCGATCGTGTCGGCGGTGAGCGTCGTCGCGCTGATCGTCTGGTGCACCGTCCTGATCGTCGCGCCTCCCGCACCGGCCGGTGAGGCCCCGCCGACATTGGTGGCCACGCTCGCCGCACAGACCGCTCCCCAGCCGGCCTCCCCGTCCCCGGCTGCATCACCCACCTCGCCCGACACGTCGATCGAACCAGTGGCGCAACGAACCGCGCCCACGTCGGCGCAGCAGCCGGGGGCGGCGGAGCCACCAGCGAGCACCCCACCGTCGTCGTCAGCATCAGCGGCAGCGACGACGGCTTCGACCGAAGGCATGCCGGCGACGACGTCGGAGGAGGTGCAGGTCGACGTCCCGTCGCGCAGCGCGGCCCCGGCGACGCCCGTGCCGGTGCCGGCGACCGGCCCGGTGCCGTGCACCAACGCGATGCTCTTCATCGGCGCCGAGATCGACCGCGCCGAGCACAAGGTCGGCGAGCGGCCGGTGCTTCGGCTCGTCGTCATGAACTCGAGCGAGCAGCCGTGCGTCCGCGATCTCGACCCTGCTCGCCAGGAGATCGTGGTGTGGAGCAGCGACGGTTCCTCGCGGCTCTGGTCCAGCAACGACTGCTCCAACATCTCGCGGCCCGACCTGCGCACGCTCGTGCCCGGCCAGCCCATCACGTTCGCCGTGACGTGGGTCGGGCGCACCTCGACGCCGGGGTGCGCCGGCGCCCGGCCGCAGGTGCCGGCCGGCAACTACCGCGTGATGACCCGCGTCGACGACGCCATCAGCAACCCGACGCACTTCGTCCGGGTGCCGTAACCACCACCACGACCGGCGATGGGCCTCAGCGGACCACGTTGAGCACCGACGCGACGTCGTGCACTTCGGTTAGCCGCATCCCGGCGGGCGGCTTGCCGCTGTCCGGCGGCACCAGCGCGTGCGTGAACCCGAGCCGCGCGGCCTCCGCGAGCCGCCGGTCGACGCCGGCGACCCTCCGCACCTCGCCCGCGAGGCCGATCTCGCCGAGCACGACGACGTCGGCCGGGATCGCGACGTCGCGCTTGGCCGACGTGATGGCCAGCGCGAGCGCAAGATCGGCGGCAGGCTCGACCACCCGCATGCCGCCGACGGTCGCCGCGTAGACCTCGGCGTCGTGCAGCCGGACCCCACCGCGCTTCTCCAGCACGGCGAGCAGCATCGCGACCCGTGCGTTGTCGAGCCCGCTCACCGCGCGGCGTGGGCTCGGGATGTCCTTGCCCGTGACCAGCGCCTGCAGCTCGGCGGGGAGGGGGCGAC
Organism: Pseudonocardia sp. TRM90224; assembly: GCF_021245725.1. GTDB lineage: Bacteria > Actinomycetota > Actinomycetes > Mycobacteriales > Pseudonocardiaceae > Pseudonocardia. The sequence goes on from NZ_JAJGSX010000003.1 coordinate 613,506, forward strand.
GGCCGTCCATCACGACCGTCACGGCCGTGCCGGGCACGGGCGGCCCGCCGAACCGCGCGAGGAAGAGCCCCGACGGGTCGGGCATCTCGACAATCCCGGAATCGCGCAGCTCGAAGCAGCCGACCTCGTCGGCGGGCCCGAACCGGTTCTTGACGCCACGCACCATGCGCAGCGTCGAGTGCTTGTCGCCCTCGAACGACAGCACGACGTCGACGAGGTGCTCCAGCACACGCGGGCCGGCGATCGAGCCGTCCTTCGTGACATGTCCCACGAGCACGACGGGCAGGCCGCGGTCCTTCGCGAGCCCCGTGAGCGCGACGGTGACCGCCCTCGTCTGCGTCACGCCGCCGGGTGCGCCGTCCGCGTCGGTCGTGGACATCGTCTGGATGGAGTCGACGACGACCAGGTCGGGGCGCAGCTCGTCGATGTGGCTGATGATCGAGCCGAGGTCGGACTCGGCTGCGAGGTAGAGCTCTTCGTTCACCGCGCCGGTGCGTTCGGCGCGCAACCGCACCTGGCCGGCCGATTCCTCGCCCGTGACATACAGCACACGTCCGGTCGCCTTTGCCGCCACTTCGAGCAGCAGCGTCGACTTCCCGACGCCCGGCTCGCCGGCCAGCAGCACCACGACGCCGGGCACAAGGCCGCCGCCGAGCACCCGGTCCAGCTCCGAGACGCCGGTCGGTCGGCTACGCGCCGTGTCGAGCTCGACGTCGGCGATGCGGCGGGCGGGCGCTACGACCGCACCCGACGCGATGCGCGCCCGCACCGGTCCCGGCGCGGCCGCGACCTGCTCCAACGTGCCCCACTCCTGACACGACGGGCAGCGGCCGACCCATTGCGCCGTCTGGTGCTCGCACGCGCTGCAGCGGTAGGTCGCGCGGGCGGTGCGAGCCCGAGAGGTCACTCGCCGTGCTCGTCCACGCGCGGGTCCTCGGAGGTCGCGACGGGGACGGGGAGCCGGATCTCACCCGCGTTGCGGAAGGTCAGCACAACCTCGTAGGTGAGGCCGCCCGCGATGTCGGTGCGCAGGCCGGTCAGCACGATCTGCGGGGCACCCGTGGTGGCAGGCGCAGCGGCGTCGGGGGCGGTGGTCCCGGTCGCCGCAGTCGCGCTCGCCGCCGCGGTGGCCTCGGCGCTCGACGGCACGCCGCTGGGCGGGGTGGCCGTCGGGGATGCCGTCGGCGCCACCACGCCGCTCGGCCGCGCGCTCGCGGTGCCGGTCGGGGCGGTGCCGGTCGGTGCCGCGGGCACCACCGGTGCGGGGGCGCCCTCGACCATGATGGTGGCGCCTGCCGGGACGAGTTTGTTGCCGCTGATCACCACGGTGGACGCGGCCGGGCTGCTCACCGAGACCAGCTCGTCGTCCTGCGTACCTGCGTTGATGAGGACCATGGACAGGGGAGCGTCGCCGCCGCGCGGGTAGACGCTGTCGCCCTCGGCGTGTTCGCCGAACTCGATCTTGGCGTTGCGGACGGCGATGCTGCCGGCCCCGCCGCTGGCACCGTCGACGGCGGCGACCTGACGGCTGGTCTGGGTGACCTGACCGGCACCGCAGCCGGCCAGCGCGACGGCCCCGACCATCAGTCCGATCGCCAGCTTGACCACCGGCACTGCTCCGGTCGGGCGAATACGCAGGGTGCGGCTCACTGTCTGACATCCCTTCCGGACGAGCGTGCCGCCGTGCGGCGGTGCGGGGTTCGCGACCGGCCGGGGATCGTGATGGTCGCCCGGGACGGCCGATGAGCAGCCTAGTCAGGGCCGATCAGGTGCTCCGACGCGGCTGTCGGAGGCACGTTTCTTGCTGGTTGTCAATCCCCTGACCTGCGGCGACGGGTCGGACCGGGCGGCGGTGCCGACCCGGGACGTGTTAACCTGGATATAGCGAAAGGGGCAGAGGACACATGGTTTTCAAGGTCGGAGAGACCGTCGTCTACCCGCACCACGGTGCCGCTCTCATCGAGGCCATCGAGACTCGGACGATCAAGGGCGAGGAACGCAAGTACCTCGTCCTCAAGGTCGCGCAGGGTGATCTCACGGTGCGTGTTCCCGCCGAGAACGCCGAGGTCGTCGGCGTCCGCGATGTGGTGGGCCAGGAAGGTCTGGACAGGGTGTTCGAGGTGCTCCGCGCCCCGCACACCGAAGAACCCACGAACTGGTCTCGCCGGTACAAGGCGAACCTCGAGAAGCTCGCCTCCGGCGACGTGAACAAGGTTGCCGAGGTCGTCCGCGATCTCTGGCGCCGGGAGAAGGACCGCGGCTTGTCCGCGGGCGAGAAGCGCATGTTGGCGAAGGCGCGGCAGATCCTCGTCAGCGAGCTGGCGCTCGCTGAGGGCACCGACGAAGAGCGGGCCGAGGTCCTGCTCGACGAGGTGCTCGCCACCGCCAACGCCTGAGTTTCGTTCATTCTGCCCCGAACCCCGTAGCCGGATGACCGTCGCAGCGGTGGTCGTGGTCGGCAGTCGTGCCGGTGCGCTCGACGAGCTGACCCCGATCGCCGGTGTGCCGATGTTGGTGCACACGGTTCGAGGGCTGTTCGCGGCCGGGATCCCGACCGTCCAGGTGATGGTCGGGGTGCACGCCGCTCTTGATGCAGTCGAACTCGCGTGCGTCGACCTCCGGGTCGACGTGCGCGCGTCGAACGATCCGCGGCGAGTGGGTGCACGTCCGGATCAACGATCGGCGCGTACGGATGGTGACGGATCCCTCACGATCCGTCCTGATGATGTTGTGCTCGTGCACGACGCCGCACGCCCGCTTGCTCCTTCGAGCCTGGTCGGCGCGGTGATCGAGGCCGTGGTGTCGGGGCACGATGTCGTCGTTCCGGTGCTCCCGTTGGTCGACACGGTCAAGGTCGTGGACGACGACGGGCTCATCGGGGCGACCCCCGATCGCGCGGGCCTGCGGGTCATCCAGGCCCCGCACGCCTACCGTGCCCGGGTGCTCACCGAACCGCTCGGCGCCGACGCGCTGGAGCTCGCGGCCGCTCGTGCCGCCGCCGGCCGGCCCGTCCACACCGTCGCCGGGGAGCCGCTCGCCTTCGCCGTCACCACGGCGTGGGAGCTGCAGCTCGCTGAGGCGGCCGTCGAGGAGCGGGGCGCGTGAGGGTCGGCATCGGGACCGACGTGCACCCCGTCGAGGCCGGGCGCGAGTGCTGGATCGCCGGGCTGCTCTGGCCCGGCGTCGACGGCTGCAGCGGTCACTCCGACGGCGACGTCGCCGCGCATGCGCTCTGCGACGCGCTGCTGACCGCGGCGGGCCTCGGCGACCTCGGCGCGGTGTTCGGCACCGGCCGTCCGGAGTGGAGCGGCGCCAGCGGGGTCGCGCTGCTCACCGAGGTGCGGCGGCTGCTCACGGACGCCGGCTGGCAGGTCGGCAACGCCGCGGTGCAGGTCATCGGCAACCACCCCCGGATCGGCACCAGACGGGCGGAGGCCCAGCAGGTGCTGTCCGACGCCGTCGGCGGCCCGGTCGCGGTGTCCGGGACGACCACCGACGGCCTGGGGCTGACGGGCCGCGGCGAGGGCGTAGCGGCGGTGGCGACGGCCCTGCTCCTCCCCGCATAGCGGGCGCTTCGCCGGGCGAGAGCCGCCGCGGGGAGGGCAGGAAAGCCACTTTCCTGCCCTCACAGGGCCTGAAAGTGGCTTTCCTGCCCTCCGGCCGAAGGCCGGAACCGGGCGCCCAGCTCACTTCTGCGCGATCATCCACTGGTGCCCGAAGGGGTCGCGGAGGCGGCCGCCGCGCTCGCCGTACTCCTGGTCGGCGATCGGGTACATGACGCTCGCGCCGGCGTCCTCCATGCGTTTTCCGACGGCGTCGGCGTCCGTCACGTACAAGGCCATGATCACCGGGATGCCGCCCTCGGAAGGTGCCGGGTCGCCGTGGCCGGCGTCCTTGATCGCGAACTTGTACGGCCCGAGCGCCAGCATCGCGTGCATGACCCGACCGCCGTCGTCGGCGAAGCGCTCGAGCAGCTCGGCGCCGAAAGCGGCCTCGTAGAAGGTGATGGCGGCGTCGGCACCTTCGACGACGAGGCGTGGGTACAGCTCCTGGATGTCCATGCCGAGAACGATGCCCCGGCCGACCGTTGCAGGGATTGGAAGAAACGGAAGTGCCCGGCCCACCACCCGTTGGGGAGGTGTCCGTACCCTGGTGTATGTGAGCTTGCGCCTATTCGACACCGCCACCAAGGAGCAGCGGGACTTCGTCCCGGTGCGGTCCGGGGCAGCGTCGATCTACGTCTGTGGTGCAACGGTGCAGGGCATGCCGCACATCGGGCACGTCCGCTCGTCGCTCAACTACGACGTGCTGCGCCGCTGGCTCGCCCACAACGGCTACGACGTCGCGCTGGTCCGCAACGTCACCGACATCGACGACAAGATCCTCACCAAGGCAGCGGCCGCGGGTCGTCCGTGGTGGGAGTGGGCCGCGACGCACGAGCGGGCGTTCTCGGCCGCCTACGACCGGCTCGGCTGCCTCCCGGCGTCGATCGAGCCGCGCGCGACGGGCCACATCACGCAGATGGTCGAGCTGATGGAGCGCCTGATCGAGCGCGGCCACGCCTACCCGGCCGATGGCAACGTCTACTTCGACGTGAAGTCGTTCCCCGAGTACGGCGTGCTCTCGCGGCAGAAGCTCGACCAGGTGGAGCAGGGCGAGCCGGACAACTCCGGCAAGCGCGACCCGCGCGACTTCGCGATGTGGAAGGCGGCGAAGCCGGGCGAGCCGACCTGGCCGACCCCGTGGGGCGCCGGCCGTCCCGGCTGGCACCTCGAGTGCTCCGCGATGGCGACGATGTACCTGGGTGCCGAGTTCGACATCCATGGCGGCGGCATCGACCTGATCTTCCCGCACCACGAGAACGAGCTGGCGCAGTCGCACGCCGCCGGCGACGGCTTCGCGCGCTACTGGCTGCACAACTCGTGGGTCACCATGGGTGGCGAGAAGATGTCGAAGTCGCTCGGCAACACGCTGTCGATCGAGTCGCTGCTGGGCCGGGTGAGCGGCGCCGAGCTGCGCTACTACCTCGTCGGCCCGCACTACCGGTCGTTCATCGAGTTCTCCGACGCGGCGCTGCAGGAGTCGGTCGCGGCCTACCGGCGCATCGAGTCGTTCGTCCACCGGGTGCGCGAGCGGCTCGGCGAGCCGACGGTCGGTGTCCTCTGCGCTGAATTCACCGCCGCCATGGACGACGACCTCGGCACACCGGGCGCGTTGGCGGCCATCCACGGCACCGTGCGCGAGGGCAACATCGCGCTCGACGCCGGCGAGCGCGAAGCGGCGCTCGGGGCCGCGGCCTCGGTGCGAGCGATGACGGGCATCCTCGGCCTCGACCCGCTCGACCCGCAGTGGCTCGACACCAGCACCGACGACGGCGCCGCGCTCAAGGCGCTCGACACGCTGGTGAGCGACCTGCTCGCACAGCGCAAGGAAGCAAGGGCGCGGCGCGATTTCGCCGCGGCGGACGAGGTGCGCGACCGCCTCACCGCGGCCGGGATCGCTGTCGAGGACACGGTCGACGGCTCCACGTGGTCGCTCAAAGATGCCTGATGGGAAACGGTGATGGCGGGCAATTCCAAACGTCGTGGTGCGATGCGCAAGGAGGGCACCAAGAAGGGGATGACGATCGGCTCCGGCGGTCAGCGTCGGCGCGGGCTGGAAGGCAAGGGGCCGACTCCGCCCAAGGAGATGCGCCCCGGCCACCCCGCCGCGCGTAAGGCGGCCCGCGTCGCCAAGGCGACGGCCGGCCGCTCGAAGGTCGCCGGCAACCGCCGCAAGCCCGGCGACGGCGAGACCCCCGAGACCGTCCTGGGCCGCAACGCCGTCGTCGAGTGCCTCCGCGCGCGCGTGCCGGCCACAGCCCTGCACGTCGCGATCGGCACGACGGCCGACGAGCGCGTCACCGAGGCCGTCCAGCTGGCTGCGGACGCCGGGATCTCGATCCTCGAGGTGCCCCGCAACGACCTCGACCGGATCACCGGCGGCGCGCTGCACCAGGGCATCTCGCTGCAGGTGCCGCCGTACGAGTACGCGCACCCCGACGAGCTGCTGGAGATCGCGGCCGAATCGCGCGAGCCCGGGCTGATCGTCGCGCTCGACGGCGTGACCGACCCGCGCAACCTCGGCGCCGTCGTGCGTTCCGTCGGCGCGTTCGGCGGGCACGGCGTGGTGGTCCCGCAGCGGCGGGCCGCCGGGATGACGGCCGTGGCCTGGCGGACGTCCGCCGGTGTCGCGGCCCGCCTGCCGGTGGCGCGAGCCACCAACCTCACGCGCACGCTGCGCGAGTACGCCACCGCCGGCTTCATGATCGCCGGGCTGGACGGCGAAGGTGACGTGACGCTCGACGAGTTCGAGATGGCGACCGACCCGCTCGTCCTCGTGATCGGCTCGGAGGGCAAGGGCCTCTCCCGGCTCGTCCGGCAGACGTGCGACGTCGTGGTGTCGATCCCGATGGCCGGGCCCGTCGAGTCGCTCAACGCCTCGGTTGCGGCCGGCGTCGTGCTCGCCGAGGTCGCGCGGCAGCGCCGCGCCCGCTGACCCCCCGAACTTCCCCACCGTTTTGTGCATCTGCGCGCTGAAAGGGCGCGCAAGTGCACAAAACGGTGGGGAAGTTTGCGGTCAGACTTGTGCGGGTCAGGCGGTGCGGCGGCGGGCTCGCGCGACGATGCGGCAGCCGACGTAGATGAGGAACGCGATCGTCGCGACGTAGCCGGAGACCGGCAGGCCGGGCGCGAGTGACAGCACGGTGCCGCCCAGCAGCGCGACCTCCGCGAAGACCACCGCGAGCACGGTGGCGAGCAGCGGGCTGGCGGTCACCCGCGCCGCCGCCGCCCCCGGCGCGATCATCACCGAGAGCACGAGGATCGCGCCGACGATCGGGACCGCCAGCGCGGTGGTGAGCCCGATCAGCACAGCGAACACCAGCGAGAGCACCCGCACCGGCACCCCGCGGGCGAGCGCGACGTCGGGGTCGGTGCTGGCGAACAGCAGCGGCCGGTACAGCACGGCCAGCACCCCGACGACCAGCAGCGCGACGATGCCGAGCACCCACAGGTTGGTCGAGTCGACCGACACGATCGAGCCCGTGAGCAGCCCGAACTTGTTCGAAGCGCGCCCGCTGTAGAGGGCGAGCATGAGGACGCCGAGCCCGAGCCCGAAGGCCAGCACCACGCCGATGACGGAGTCGCGCTCGCGCTGGCGCAGCCCGAGCAGCCCGAAGACGAGGCCGGCGACGACGGCGCCGGCAACGGCGCCGAGCCCGACCGAGACGCCGATCAGCAGCGCCGCCGCGCCACCGGTGAACGCCAGCTCCGCCGTGCCGTGCACGGCGAACGCCATCCCGCGCGAGACGATCAGCGGCGCCAGCGCCCCGGCGACCAGCCCGAGCACGGCACACGCGATGAGCGCGTTCTGCACGAACGGCAGCCCGATCAGCTCGCCGATGCCGTCGAAGGTGAGCAGTCGGCCGAACACGTCGTTCACTGCACGGGCTCCTCACCGTGGCAGTGCTCGCCGTGGGAGTCGGCGCCGACGACAACGAGCCGGTCGCGCACACGCAGCACGTCGACCCTGGTCCGGTACAGCTCGCTGAGCACCGCCGACGTCATGACCTCCGACGGCGGGCCGACCCGGAAACGGCCGTTGACGAGGTAGAGCACGCGGTCGACGAGCGGCAGCACCGGGTTGATCTCGTGCGTGACGAAGAGGACAGCGGTGTTCGCCGAGCGGCGCCGCCCGTCGATGAGCTCGGTGACGGTGCGCTGGTGGGCGAGGTCGAGCGAGAGCAGCGGTTCGTCGCACAGCAGCACGTCGGGGTCGCCGACCAGCGCCTGCGCCACCCGCAGCCGCTGCTGCTCGCCCCCGGAGAGCCGCCCGACCGGCGCGTGGGCGTAGCCGCTGCCGCCGACGGCCGCGAGCGCGGCGTCGACCTTCGCCCGGCGCGCCCGACGGCCGCGGATGCCCAGGCCGAGCTTGTGCCCGTCGAGGCCGAGCCCGACGAGGTCGCGGCCGCGCAGCGGCAGGTCGGGGTCGAGCGCCTTCTGCTGCGGCACGTACCCGATGCTCGGACTGCCCCGCCGCGGCGGCTCGCCCGCAACCTTCACCTCACCCGCCGACAGCGGCAGCAACCCGAGCAGCACCCGCATCAACGTCGTCTTGCCGGAGCCGTTCGGCCCGAGCACGGCGACGAACTCGCCGGGCGCGACGTCGAGGTCGAGCCCGTCCCACAGCGTCCGCTCACCGAAGCTGACGCGCGCGCCGCGCAGCGAGAGCGCGGCTGGTGCGACGCCTGTGGTGGTGGCGGGGACGGTGGGTGCTGCCATGTGCGTCAGGTCCGGTTCAAGGCGGTGGCGAGCGCATCGATCTGTGCGCCCATCCAGGTTACGTAGTCGCTCCCCGCCGGCAGCGTCTCGGTCACGTCGACGACGGGTACACCTGCAGTTTGCGCCGCCTGCTTCACCTGGTCGGTGGTGGGGGTCTCGGTCTGGGCGTTGAGCACCAGGGCCTTCACCTGCGTGCCGGGCGCGAAGAGCCCGAGCGTCTGCTGCAGCACCGCGGCGGGCGGGTCGGTGTCCTCCTCGATCGCCTCGGCGAACTCCCCCGGCGTCGCGTCGGTGAGGCCGGCCGCCTCGATGAGGTAACCGGGGACGGGTTCGGTGATCGCGACCTGCGCGCCGGGGTGCGCCGCCGCGATCTCCTTCGTCTTCGCCGTCAGCCCGTCGATCTTGGCGTTGAACGCCGACGCGTTCGCGGTGTACGTCGCGGCGTTGGCGGCGTCGACCTTGCCGAGCTCGCCGGCGAGCTGCGTCGCCAGCTTCTGCACGGTCGGCAGGCTGTACCAGACGTGCTCGTTGAACTCGGCGTCAGCGGCGGCCGGCTTCAGCCCGGAGAGCGTGGCGACGTCGATGACCGCGGGCTGACCACCCGCCGACTCGACGAGTCGCTGCATCCAGTCGTCGTAGCCGCCGCCGTTGAAGACGACCACACCCGCCTTCGCGACCTTTGCCGCGTCGGCGGGGGTGCTCTCGAAGGAGTGCGGGTCGGCGGCCGGGTCGGTGATCAACGACTCGACGGTGACGTTGGGCCCGCCGACGGCCTCCGCGATGCTGCCGTAGACGTTGGTCGAGGTGACGACACTCACCCCGGCGGCCCCGCCCGGAGTCGCGCCGGGGGCGGCGGAAGGCGTCGATGAGCCGCATCCCGCGGCTGTGAGCAGCGCAATTGCGACCGCGGCGGTGGTGGCACCGAGGCGAAAACTCATGACTGACCCTCTCACTGATGGCACGGGGACGACTCTACATTGATAACCGTTGTCGTTAGGCGCTGCGCTGTGATGTTGCACTCTGCGACCGACTTTCCCGCTGAGCTACTGAACCGTTACGGTTCGACGATGTCTGGGCTTCCGAACGTCCGACGTCCCGCGACGCTCGCATCGCTGGCCGCCGAGCTGGGCGTCTCGCGGACAACGGTCTCCAACGCTTACAACCGGCCTGACCAGCTCTCCGCACCCTTGCGAGCACGCGTGCTCGAAGCCGCCCGCAGGCTCGGATACCCCGGGCCCGATCCCGTCGCGCGCTCCTTGCGTACCCGCAAGGCAGGCGCGGTGGGTCTGTTGCTCACCGAAGCGCTCTCCTACGCATTCCGCGACCCGGCGGCGACCGGTTTCCTCGAGGGTCTCGCGCTCGCGTGCGAGCAGGCCGGGCAGGGGCTGCTGCTGATCCCGGTCAGCCCCGAGCACGCCGACGTCACCGCGGTGCACCAGGCGGGCGTCGACGGGTTCGTCGTCTACTCGGTGCGCGAGGACGACCCGCACTTCCTCGCCGTGCTCGAAAGGCCCGTGCCGACCGTCGTCTGCGACCAGCCGCACGGTGTCGAGGGGGTCGACCGGGTCGGCGTCGACGACCGCGCGGGGATGCTCTCGCTCACGCGGCACGTCACGGGGCTCGGGCACCGCAGGGTCGGCGTGCTCTGCATGCGCCTCGGCGAAGGGCGTCACGACGGCCTGGCCGACCAGCAGCGGCTGCAGAACGCCACCTACCCGGTGCAGCGCGACCGGCTCGCCGGGCTGCGCGACGGGCTCGCCGAGGTGGGCGTCGACTGGGCCGACGTCCCCGTGATCGAGCGCTTCGAGCACAGCGTCGAGGCCGGTCAGAACGGCGCTGCCGAGCTGCTCGGCGCCCGCCCCGACATCACCGCCGTCATCTGCACGTCGGACATCCTCGCGCTGGGCGCCCTGCGGTACGCGGGCGATCGCGGCCTCGCCGTGCCCGACGACCTCACGATCACCGGTTTCGACGGCGTCCCCGAGGCGGAGCGCGCCGGGCTCACCACCGTCCGCCAGCCGTTGCTGGAGAAGGGGCGGGTCGCGGGCGAGCTGCTGCTGGAGCGCGGCGACCGCAACCGTCCCCGCCGCGTGATGCTCCCGACCGAGCTGCTGGTCGGCACCACGAGCGGCGAGTCGCGCACCGAGCAGCGCTTCTTCTCGGGCTGGTGAGCGTCGACAACGACGTTATGGCTGTTTGTTAGCGCTCACAACAGCCATTTCGTCGTTGTCGACGGCCGGGCCGAGCCGCTTGGTGATCGAGCGCGCGAGGTCGGCCACGTTTCCGCCGGGCGGATCGACCGCGCCCTCCAGCAGGAGGACCGACAGGCCGTGCACGAGAGCCCAGCCGGCCAGCGCGGTTGTCGGGTCGGAAGCCGCCGCGGGGTTCCGGTGTTGGGCTGCGCCCGTACGCAGCAGCTCGCCGGCGCGGTTCTGCGCCGCCGAGAGCTCCGGGTCGTCGCCGCGGACGAGGCCCGGCGCGCGCATCACCGCGAAGTGCGCGGGGTGTGAGGTCGCGAAGAGCACGTAGGTGACGCCGAGCTCGGCGAAGTCCTGGCCGCGGTCCGCGGTGCGCGCGAGGTCGTCGGCGAGCCCGGTCCACCCCTCGGTGGCCAGCGCCGTGAGCAGGCCGGTCTTGTCGCCGAAGTGGTGGGTCGGCGCCGCGTGCGAGACGCCGGCCCGCCGTGCGACGTCACGGAGGCTGATCGCGACCGGGCCGTGCTCGGCGACGGCTTCCAGCGCGGAATCGAGCAACGCGCGCCGCAGGTCGCCGTGGTGGTAGGGCATCCGTTCAGGCTACCGGAGATCTTGACGTTGACAAGATGTGGTTCGCGAGGCATCTTGTCGGTGTCAAGTTGACGGTGTCAAGAAGGAGTGATTCCCGTGCCCACGATTCCCTGGGCCCCTGCCGAACCGGTGCTCGCAGACGTCGTCGTCATGGCCTCCCGCTTCCGGGTCCGCAAGCTGCGCCACGTGCTGCCGTTCTTCATCGACGCGATGCGCATCTACGCGCAGACCCGCAAGGCGGAGGGAGCGGTCGGGGTGTCGCTCGTCGCGCACCCGCTGCGCCGCGAGTTCGCGACGCTCAGCGCGTGGCGCGACGAGGCGGCGCTGCGGCAGATGGTGCGGACCGAACCACATCGCTCGGTGATGGTGCGCCAGCGCGCTGTGATGGCCGAGTCGGTGTTCCGCTCCTGGACCGCCCCCGGATCGGAGGTGCCGACCTGGGAGGAGGCGGAACTGAGGCTCGCCGGTTGAACCCGGGCCTGGTAATAGTCGTGTCACAGGAGTGACTATTACGGGGGCCGTGGTGAGCGATGTTGTGCAGGCATGGGTGGACGGTTGGGTCGTCTCGCGCGGGGCGGCGCCGCCACTCGTCGAGCCGTGGGGGTTCACGATCGACGTCGGGGCCGCCGACCACGTCACCCGCCACGTGCTGAGCGCGATGAACGACGAGCTCGACGAGGCCACGGTCCGGAAGGTGGCGGAGCCGGTGACCGGGGCCGGCGTGTGGCTCAAGCTCTTCGCCGAGCCGACCCGCGTCGGTCCATGGCTGGGCGAGGGTTGGGAGTTCAGGCCGGACCCGAGCTTCCTGATGTCGGCCGCGCTCGCCTACGGACCCACCCTGCCCGTGCCGGACGGCTACCGGCTGCGCACCTGGCAGCAGGGCGGTGTCGTCCGGGCGCTGCTCGCAGCGCCGGACGGCTCGCTGGCCGCCCGCGGCCAGATCGCCCCGACCGGCGCGACCGCCGTCGCCGACCAGATCGAGACCGCCCCGGCGCACCGCCGGAAGGGCTTCGGCCGCCTCGTCATGCAGGCGCTCGCGCAGGCGGCGGTCGCTCAGGGCGCGGAGACCGGTGTCCTCGCGGCGACGCCGGTGGGGCGGACGCTGTACGAGGCGCTGGGATGGCGTGTCGAGGCGCCGCTGACCAGCGCGAAGTGCATCGGACGGAACTGAGCAAGTGTCCGGCGTTACCGACGGGCTTCGAGCAGCTGCTGCAGCACCTGCGCCATCTCCGCCGGATCGGCGACGCGGAACCCCGCCGCAGTCTCGCCCTCGCCGACCTTCACCCCGACGTCGCCCTCGCGCATCCGGGCGAACGCCGTCTCGTCGGTGACGTCGTCGCCGGCGAACAGGACGGCATCGGCCGCGACCCGCTCCCGGAGCGTGTCGATCGCCGCGCCCTTCGTCACCTGGAGCACCGCAAGATCGAGCACCTGCTTGCCGGGGGTCGCCTCGACGCCGGAGCGGCTGGCCGGCCCGCTGCGCACGGCCTCCAGCACGCGTGTCGCGACGGCCGGCTCGGCGTTGCGGACGTGCACGGCCACCCCTGCCGGCTTGTGCTCCAGCGTCACACCCGGCTCGCCCCCGACGAGCTCGCGAAGCTCGGCGTCGAGCTGGTCGAGCCGCGCTTGCGCGTCGTCGTCGAGCGCCGCCGCGCCGTCGTCGAACTCGCCGCCGTGGCTGCCGACCAGCCGGATCGGGCTGCCGAAGCCCGAGACGGCGGCCAGGTCGGCGAGGCCGCGGCCGGAGACCAGCACGATCGTCGTCCCGTCGAGCGTCGCCAGCGCGCCGAGCGCCGCGGCCGCCTCCGGTAGCGGGCGCGCGGCGGACGGCACGTCGACGATCGGCGCCAGCACGCCGTCGAAGTCGAGCGCGACGAGCAGCCGCGGCACGGTCGCGACCCGCCTGACGGCATCCCGGAGATCGCCTGGGAGATCGGGTGGGAGATCACTCATCTTGCGTTTCCTCCGCTGGCGGCAGGCCCAGCTCGTCGAGGAACGAGCGCGCCCACCGGTCGACGTCGTTGGCCAGCACCTGCTTGCGCAGCGCCCGCATCCGCCGCCGCGTCTCCTCGGGGCGCATCGTCAGCGCGGCGTGCAGCGCGTTCTTCACGCCGTCGGTGTCGTGCGGGTTGACCAGCACGGCTTCCTTCAGCTCGATCGCGGCGCCGGCGAACTCGGAGAGCACGAGCACACCGCCGAGGTCGGACCGCGACGCCACGTACTCCTTAGCCACGAGGTTCATGCCGTCGCGCAGTGGCGTCACCAGCATGACGTCGGCCGCGGCGAAGAACGCGGCGAGCTCGTCGCGCGGGAGCGACTGGTGCAGGTAGTGCAGCACCGGGTGCCCGACGCGCGCGTACGTGCCGTTGATCCGCCCGACCGCCTGCTCGATGTCGTTGCGCATCTTCTGGTAGTGCTCGACGCGCTCCCGGCTCGGCGTCGCGAGCTGGATCATCACCGTGCGTTCGGCGTCGACGCGGTCCTCGGCGAGCAGCTCCTCGAACGCGCGCAACCGCACGTCGATGCCCTTGGTGTAGTCGAGCCGGTCGACCCCGAGGATCACCCGCTCCGGGTCGCCGAGGTCGGTGCGGATCTGCTTGGCCCGCTCCTGCACCTCGGGGCTGCGGGAGAGCTCGTCGAGGCGGGCGGAGTCGATCGAGATCGGGAACGCGCCGAGCTTGACCTTGCGCCCGTCGTAGACGACGTCGTTGCGGCCGTCGCCGGGGGACGCGCCGGTGAGGCGGGTGGCCAGCCAGCGGAAGTTGCGTGCGCCGCCGGCGGTGTGGAAGCCGACGAGGTCGGCGCCGAGCAGGCCCTCCACGATCCGGGTGCGCCACGGGAGCTGCATGAACAGCTCGGTCGGCGGGAACGGGATGTGCAGGAAGAATCCGATGCGCAGGTCGGGGCGCAGCTCCCGCAGCGCGGCCGGCAGCAGCTGCAGCTGGTAGTCCTGGATCCACACCGTGGCGCCCTTGGCGGCCACCTCCGCCGTCGCCTCAGCGAAGCGCTGGTTGACCCGGACGTAGGCCTGCCACCAGTGCCGATGGAACGCGGGTGGCGCGACGACGTCGTGGTAGAGCGGCCAGAGCGTGCCGTTCGAGAAGCCCTCGTAGTAGTCCTCGACGTCCTTGGCACTGAGGCTCACGGGGTGGAGCTGGAGCCCGTCCTCGACGAACGGCTCCGCCTCCGCGTCCGGCAGGCCCGGCCAGCCGACCCAGGCGCCCTCGCGGCTGCGCAGCATCGGTTCGAGCGCGGTGACCAGGCCGCCTGGGCTGCGCTTCCACCGTTCCGCGCCGTCGGGGAGCCTCTCGAGGTCGACGGGAAGCCGGTTCGCGACAACGACGAACTCGGCGCTGGACAGATCGGTACCGCTGTCCGCCACGCGTCCTCCTCAGGCCACCGCCGTCGAGCCTACGCGGACAGATACCCCGATCTGAACGCTTCGCCACGTCGCCGGCGGTGCGGCCCGGAGTTGCCGCAGGTCAGTCGTCCGAACTGGGCTCGGTGATCTCCGCTACGGGACGTTGGCGCGGCTTGGTGAGGAAGTCGCCGAGCGCCGCGCCCGCGGCGAGGGCCAATCCGATGCCCAACGCGACCGTGACCGTCACCAGCCCGTCGGCGACACCTTCGACGGCCAGCTGGTAGAAGCCGCGGTACGCGGTGAAACCGGGCAGCAGCGGTGTGATGCCGGCGAGCGTGACGACCAGCGGGTGCACCCCGATGCTGCTGCGGCGCAGGAGCCCGGCGGCGGCGCCGACGACGACGGCCGCGACGCCGGTCGCCGTGACCGGGCCGAACGAGAAGAACTGCGTCAGCAGGCCGTACGTGCCCCAGCCGGCCGCGCCGGCGAGCCCCGCGGCGACCAGCGAGCGCCATGGTGCGTACCCGGCGAGCGCATAGCACGCCGCCGCGAGCGCGGAGGCCAGCAGCGATATCCAGAACTGCCCGCCGCCGGTCGGCAGCTCACCGGCCACCTCGAGCGCGAGCCCGAAGCCGAAGCCCGCCTTCAACGCGAGCACAACGCCGGTCAGCAGGCCGGCCGAAAGCAGCATGATCTCGGCCGCGCGCCCGGCCGACGTGACGTAGTAGCTGGATATCGCGTCCTGCACGGTGCCGACGACGGACAGCCCGGAGAGCAGCACCGTGATGCCCGCCGCGACGACGAGCGACGGTCGGGTGCCAGGTGGGAAGGCGCCGGTCGCGAACAGCGCGATGGTGAAGCCCGTCGCCAGCGTCCCGCCGACGACCTGCTGGAAGAACGCAGGCAGGCCCCACCGGTTCAGCAGGCGGCCGGCGCGGTCGATGATCGCGGTGACGGCGAACGCGGCGAGAGCGGTGATCGGCGCGGCGCCCAGCAGCAGTGCGACCGACGCCGCCAGCCCCGCCCAACCCGCGGTGGCGACCCAGCGCGGGTAGGGGTGCGGTGCGGCGACGGCGTTCGCGAGCGCCTCCGCGGCCCCGCGGACGTCCAGCTCGGCCCGCTCGACGGCGGTGATGATCCGGCTCACCTCGGTGAGCCGGGTGAGGTCGAGCGCGCGGTAGCGGACGAGCCGCATCGACGTGACCGGCGTGGCGGCCATCCCGCGGTGGCAGCAGATCGTGATCGACGTGAACGTGATGTCGACGTCGACCGAAGGGAGGCCGCTGACGTGCGCGAGCCGCAGCATCGTCCGCGTCGTCTCGTCGGCGCTCTCGCCGCTGGACAGCAGCACCTCCCCGACCCGCATGCAGAGGTCGAGCACCTCCTGCACACGCGCGTCGTCCGGCACCTGCGGACCGATCGGGGCCATCAGCCGCAACGTCGGCGGCCCGGCGTGCAGCAGGCTGCGCGCCTCACGTCCCAACTTGGAACGCAGGCGAGCGGAGAATCGCCCGACCGGTGTCATGAAGGAAAGGGTAGGTGCCTACCGACGGCAGCGGCGTACGCGCCCGGCCGCGGCGACAAGACCCCTGCGCGGCCCGAGCCGCTCGACGGCGTCGAGCGCGAAGGCGCTGCAGCTCACCGGCGCCGGGCAGCGCGGCGTGAACCTGGTCAGCCACCTGCGGTAGCCGCGGATCGCGGACAGCACCACCCCACCACCGGCCTCCGGCACGAGCGCCGCGACGAACAGCATCACCGAAGAGAGGCGGAGCAGCAGGTTGCAGTCGCAGCCGCCACAACCGTCACAACCACCGATGTCGCAGGCGCTGGAAGCGGCGTCCGCGCCGTCGGCGAGATCACCTACCGCCTCGGCCCTGTCGCTCCACGGCCCGCTGCTGTCATCGTCCTGTTCCGGTTGGGCCACACCGGCATCCTGCCGCACCCGTCCGCCGGGTATCCGGGAGCCAGGTGCCGGGAGGCGGCACTACGATGCGGATGAAACACCCGCCGGTGTAGCTCAGTGGTAGAGCAACCGCCTTGTAAGCGGTAGGTCGTCGGTTCGATCCCGACCTCCGGCTCCAGGTCTGACCAGCGGATTCGCAACCGCGGGTCGGCCCGATTTGGTCAACGTGACACGTGTCGTGACACGAACGCGGTGTCGTTCTGCTGTAGCCAAGCAGCGAAAGGCCAGGTCAGGCCGCGCGAAGGGCACCATCGACGAGCTGCTTAGCGGCGCGTTCCGGGTGCGTGTCTACGCCGGCATAGACCCCGTCACGAAGCGCCGGCACGAGCTCCGTGAAACGGTCCCGGCCGGCCCAATGCGGAGCGTGCTGCCGAGGCAGCTCGCGCCCGGCTGGTCGCCGAGGTGGCCGAACGTCGGTCGGGGGGTCCCGCTGGCGTCCTGGCGGGCCCGCGACGGGCTCCCGGTGGTGGCGATGCTCCCACCTACACCCGGACCGGACCGCGCTGTGCCGCATTCTCGCCGGCGAGCGCTCCGCAGCGCGCCGCCGTGACCTCGGGCAAAGCCGATGGCGATTGGCGTGAAGCCGTGAACGCCGAGAGAGCAACTGGACCGGCTGATCGACGATTTGGTCGAGGCCCGCGTCCAACTCGCGCACGTGCGACTCTCCTGCCGACCCGGTGGCTGCTGCAGACTGTGCACCGCCTGTGCGGACGGCCCGCGCGGGCTCGCGCTGGTGTGCGACATCCATTGTCGAGTGAGCGTCGTGAGGAGTCTTCTGAGCGCCCTCGGTAGTTTCATCTGGTCGATCGCCGATCACCTTCGGGGTCCCTACCGCCCCAACCAGTACGGCAACGTGATCCTCCCGCTCACGATCCTGCGCCGCCTCGACTGCATCCGGAGCCCGACCATCTCCGCGGAGGGGAACGTCTGGTTCTCCGGCCTGGAGAACTGGTGTGCCGGTGGCTCGGACCTCAATCGCCTCGTGCGTCAAGCGCGCACCGACTTCCCGTAGGCCTCCACTCAGTGGCTGACCATCGCGCCAGCGACGGGCGACAGGAGGCCGCTCTACTCTGAGCGCGTGTGGGAGCAGCGGGCCTCGACGAGTCCTGAGATCCGCACGGTCTGGCGAGCCTTCGCCGAGGGGGACGCTGACTACACCGACGAGGCGAGCGAGCACTGGGGTCTCTCGTTCATCCGGCGCGCGGACAACTCTCTCGTGGCGGAGCTCGCAGGCCCGCGGATCGAGGGGCTTCCGATTTGCGGTCGCAAGGGCGAGTCGTACTGGGGTGTCGAGCTTGCGGCACACGTCATGATCCGGGGAGTCGACAAAGCTCTGCTGCGCGGTGCCATCGCGGAACTCCCGGTCGCCGATGGAGAAGTGACCATCGGAGGACGCCGCTACCCGATACCGGGGTGGGAGGAGCTCGAGCGCTTCGTCTCGCGGCTCGTGTCCGAAGGGGTGATGGTTGCGGACGCCGACATCCGGAGGGCGCTCAGGGGGGACGACCGTGGGCTGTCCCGCCGGAGCTGGCAGCGCCGGTTCTCGTCCGTCACGGGCCTCCGACGCAAGGAGATCGAGCGGCTCGAGCGCTCCCGGCATGCCCACCGACTCCTCAGCGAGAGGGTGCCGCCGTCCGAGGTCGCCATCGCCGTGGGCTACGCGGATCAGGCCCACCTCACCCGAGAGTTGCGACGCATCCGAGGCGAGACGCCGGCGCGCATCCTCGCAGCCTCGACCGTGTGAGGTCGGCGCTTTTCTTCAAGACCTCCGGACGGCCGGTTGGCGAGGGTGGCGACACACCAGACGAGACAGCCGTCGACAGAATGACGAGCGTGAACACCCCTCCCGCCCCGCCCGGTTTCTCCACCTTGAATCCGTTCTTCATCACCCGCGACGCCGACGGGCTGATCGCCTACCTCCGGGAGGTGTTCGGCGGTGAGGAGCACCTCGACGTCCGCACCGTCGACATCGACGGCTTGCTGCTCCACGCTGAACTCGAGATCGGCGGCACCACGCTGATGTTCGGAGAGCGCAAGCCGGACTGGCCGTTCCTGCCGCAGCTGACACAGATCTACGTCGACGACGCGGAGAGCGTCCTCGCACGGGCCGCGGCGCGCGGCGCGCGGATCGTCACCCGACCGACCGACTTCTTCGGGACGGACTTTGCCCGGATGATCGACCCGTGGGGGAACATGTGGTGGGTGTGGCAGCACGGCGAGGCTCCGGAGCTCGACTGGGACGCCGCAGCTGACGAGACCGAATCGGCCTCCGCCGAGTGGTCCGACCCCGACCTCGCGTACATCCACCGGACGCTGATCGAAGCGATGCCGTCACTCGGCGCCGAACTCGAGAGCGAGCCAGAGCCCCGATGAGTCAAGCGGGACGCCCCGCGTCCCGAGCGTCGCAAGCAGTGTTGGCACCCAACACAGCCGCGAGCCGAGGAACGCCTCCGAATGGCTCTGCTGCCCAGCGCCCCGCCGACGAAGGGAGCGCAGAGTGGACGTCCTGACCCGGCGCGAGCTGAACCGAGCGACACTGGCGCGCCAGCTGCTGCTGGCCCGCGAGGACCGCGCGCCGCTCGAGGTGGTGGAGCACCTCGTCGGGCTCAACGCGCAGGATCCCGACCCGCCCTACATCGGGCTGTGGGCGCGACTGGTCCGGTTCGACGTCGACGACCTGACTGCGCTGATGGCCGGCCGGTCGGCGGTGCGCGGCACGTTCCTTCGCGGAACGCAGCACACCGTGACCGCGAGCGACTACCGATGGATCCGCCCGCTGCTGCAACCGATGCTGGAACGCTTGCAGCGCAGCGCGTTCCGCCGGGCCACCGAGGGCATCCACCTGCCCGCGCTGCTGGCTGAAGCACGCGAGGTGATCCGGTCCGGCGACGAGGTCACCCGCCCGGAGCTTGGGCGCGCGCTGGCCGCGCTACACCCTGGGCACGACCCGGCGGCGCTGGCCCGGTCCGTCCAGTTCCTGCTGCCGGTGCTGCACCCGCCACCCGACAGCACCTGGGGCAGGCGCGGCCCGACGCCGTTCGTGCTCGCGGAGGACTGGCTCGGGGCCGGGCTCGACGAACACGCCCCAGTCGAGCGGCTGGTGCTGCGCTACCTGGCGGCGTTCGGGCCGTCCACGGTCCGGGACGTCGCGGCGTGGAGCGGCCTGACCCGGTTGCGGGAGGTCGTCGACGCCCTGCGCCCGCGGTTGGCCACGTTCCGCGACGAGTCCGGCCGCGAACTGGTCGACCTCCCGGACGCCCCGCGACCGGGGAGCGAGGTCGAGGCACCGGTGCGCTTCCTCGCCCCACTGGACAACGTGCTGCTCGGGTACCACGACCGCAGCCGGATCGTCACCGACGAGCAACGCCAACACGTGTTCCTGGAGGCGTCACTCACCGTCGACGGGTTCGTGCGCGGGCTGTGGCGGATCCGCCGCCGTGCGGGCACGGCGACGGTGGTCGTCCGGCTGTTCGACGGCCTTTCCGCAGCCGAGCGGGACGCCGTCACCGGCGAGGCCCTCGCGCTGGCCCGCTTCACGGCGCCGGACGCCGACGCCCACGACTTCGAGGAACTCGGGCTGGACGCGCCGTGGCCGTCTGACACCCCGTGGGACTGCTCGGGTCCGGGCGCCAAGGCCCGGCGCTGACCAGGCTGGGACATCAACGCTGCTCAGCGGCATATTCGCCCGAAATTCGGCGAGTACTTCGGTTACTCCGACCTGCGAGCACGGCGGCCTTGCTTCCGAGCTGCGGCGGCTCGCCGGACGCCGGCCCTCGTGCGCATTTCGGCGAGCGCCCAGACCGACTCGGCGCGCTTCTCGCGGCTTCACACGAGTCAGGTCCGTCATCGTGCAACCGGCCGATCGCGCATCGCGACCGGAAGTTCCACTTCCGTGGGAACCGGCGGGCCCCCGAGGACGACTGCTACCACGGTCGGTCACCACGAGCCGGCGGAGGAGGGACGTTGTTCTCATCGATCGCGTTGTCGGTCGCGTTCACGGTCGCGTTCGTCGTGATCGGTTCGTACGCGCTGGTCAGGTTCGCGCTCCTCACCGCGGACGGAGACGCCGACGGCGACCGCGTTGCCGAGTTGAGCCACCTCCTGATGAGTGTGGCCATGATCGCGATGGCCTGGGGTGCCGGGATGGGGACGCTCGCCAGGACCCTGCAGATCGTGGTCTTCGGCGGGTTCGGGATCTGGTTCCTGCGCCTGGCGCTGCTCGGCGGTCACGGGACCGGTCACGGCCGCCTCGCGGCCACCGATCACGCGGTGACGGCGGCGGCGATGGTCTGGATGGTCGCCGCAATGCCCCTGATCATGGGGATGTCGCTGGCAGGCGACGATTCGGGTGGACACGCCGGGCACGGCTCACACGGATCCGACGCGGCGATGCCCGGCTCGCACGAGATGGCCGTGCCGACACCGGGCTGGGTGACCACGGTGACGGTGGGCTTCGCGGTGCTCCTCGCGGCCGGCGCGCTGTTCTGGGCCGTTCGCGCATGGCGCGGCAAGACCGCGTCGGGGGAGACGGCGCCTGCCGACGAGCAGGCGGACGACTGTGGCGCGGTGGCCGTCCGGACGCGAACGGCCGGTACCTCCATCGGACTGGCCAGGCTCACCGGGGCCCGTCAGGACGCCCTATGCCATCTCACGATGAGCATCGGTATGGCCGCGATGCTGCTCGCAATGCTGTGACCAGTGCTATGACCAGTGCTGTGACCAGCGCTGTGACCAGCGCTGATCCTGTGACACGTCTGCTCGTCCCCGACCACAACCGGTCGGACGAACCGACCCGGCCCGGAGGACCAGTCCATGTCCGAAACCCTCGATCCTGCCGTCGACGTGCCCTGTTCCCAACCTGAACCGGGGACCGACCAGGGGTCGACCGTGGCGCGCGCCGCCGGTGCTGGATGGTGGTGGTTGAACCTTCGGCCGCTTGTGATGCGGCTGCACTTCTACGTCGGGATGTTTGTCGGCCCGTTCATCCTGGTCGCAGCGATCACCGGACTGCTGTACACGATCACGCCGCAACTCGACGAGCTCCTCTACTCCGACGCCCTGCACGCGCCCGTCGGTACCCAGCGCCTCGACCTGCGCGAGCAGGTTGTCGCCGCGGCAGCCGCCGTTCCGGACGGGACGGTGACGCAGATCCGGCCGCCGGTCGCCGACGACGGGACCACCCGCGTCACCTTCGAAGCTCCCGGGGTGGCCGAGGACTTCGGCCGCACCGCGTTCGTCGACCCGTACACCGGCCAGGTCAAGGCGGTCCTCGACACCTACGGTGAGTGGCTGCCCGTGCGGGCGTGGATCGACGCGCTGCACCGCAACCTGCATCTGGGCGACGTGGGACGGATCTACTCGGAGCTCGCCGCGAGCTGGCTGTGGGTGCTGGCGCTGTCCGGCATGGCCATGTGGGTGGTCCGGCGTCGGAAGCGCAATCGGATGCGGCGCACCCTGCTGCCCGAGGGATCGACACGCGGCCGGGCCCGCATCCGTTCCTGGCACGGCTCGGTCGGCCTCTGGGCTGCGATCGGCATGGTGGGGCTGTCCGTGACCGGTCTGACCTGGTCGCAGTTCGCCGGGCCGAACGTCGGCGACCTGCGCACGGCACTGGATTGGACCACGCCCTCGGTCGGCCAGGAGCTCCCGTCGACGACGGCCATCGCGACCGTCGACGCGGCCGCGGTCGGCGCCGCAGCCGACACCGTTCTCGCCGCTGCACGCGCTGCGGGGATGACCGATCCGGTAGCGATCTCGCCGGCGTCCGAGCCCGGTGCCGCGTGGGAGGTGGCCCAGGTCAAGCGCTCATGGCCGCTGAAGCAGGACGCGATGGCGATCGACCCGACGACCGGTGCGGTCCTCGACACGGTCCGCTGGCAGGACTGGCCGCTCATGGCCCAGGCCGCCGAGGTCGGCATCTCCGCCCACATGGGCATCTTGTTCGGTATCGGCAACCAGCTGCTGCTCGTCGTCCTCGCGCTAGGGATCATCTGCGTGGTCAGCTGGGGCTACCGCATGTGGTGGCTGCGTCGGCCCACCGCGGCCGGTCGAACCGCACCCGGTGGGACGCAGCGCCCCGGCGCCGAAGCGATCGTGATCGTCGGTCTCGTGGCCGTCCTGCTCGGGCTGTTCTTCCCCGTGCTCGGCGCGTCACTCGTCTTGTTCCTGATCGCCGACTGCCTCGTGCAGCAGCTGAGACGCAGGACGACGGTCGATGAACCCGTTGCCCGGTGACGGGCCGGGCCGGGATCCGTCGCGGTCAGCGCGGCCGGCGCTCCGCGACGTGCAGGGCCAGTTGGGTGCGGTCGCGCAGGCCCAGCTTGCGCAGCGCCGCTGACACGTGGTTCTTCACCGTGCCCTCGGCGAGGTGGAGCCGCAGCGCGATCTCCCGGTTGGACGCGTGGAACGGTGTCGCCGGTGCGGCCGCGCGGCTGGCGTTCGGCTCGGTCTGGGCTGCCGTCGGCGTGCACGGTGGACTCCACGTCGCGCTCCACCTGGGGTTGAGCGCTGTCCTGCTGCGCTGGGCGGTGCGCGCCGGCCGGATCGACTGGTAGTGATCACCACGAGATGGGTCCGAGCGCCGTTGCCACAGCGGTGGGGCCCATCTCGCGGCGATCATCGACGCTCCAGTGGAACTCCAGTCGGTAAGCGTACTGATGGGACCGTTCGTTCTTTCGATCGTCCTGGGAGTCGGTGGCATGAGTAGCGCGGTTGTGAGCATTCCGGAGAAGGCGTTCGAGGTCCGCCTGGCCGAGCACGCAGATGCCGGCCTGTCGGCCGCCAACTTCGACGTGGTCGAGGTGGTCGTTGCCGAGCCGGGCGCGGGGGAGGTGCTGGTACAGGTCGACTACGTGCCGGTGGCGGCGGCGTTCAAGGACCTGATGAAGGTCCACTGCCAGCTTCCCGTCCCGCCGTGGAAGCCGGGTGACCTGGTGGGCGTCGGTGGTGTCGGCACGGTGGTGGCCTCGAACAGCCCCGATCTCGCCGTCGGCGATCTCGTGCAGTCGTTCAAGGGCTGGAGCGAGTACTGGACCGGGCCGGCTGCGCAGTTCGTCAAGCTGGATGGCGGAGCGTTCCCGAGCCCGGTGTACTACCTGAGCCAGGGCCCGACGGCCTACTACGGGATGGCGACCGTCGCACGCGCGGGCGAGGGCGACGTCGTGTTCGTCTCAGGTGCGGCCGGCGGCGTCGGTTCGCTGGCGGGGCAGATCGCCAAGGCGCGCGGCGCGACGAAGGTCATCGGGAGCGCAGGCAGCCCGGAGAAGGTCGCCTACCTCGTCGAGGAGCTGGGTTTCGACGCGGCGTTCGACTACCACGACGGGCCGGTGCTCGACCGGCTGCGCGAGCACGCACCGGAGGGCATCAACGTCTTCTTCGACAACGTGGGCGGCGAGCAGTTCGAGGCCGCGGTCCAGGCTGCGGCGCCGCACGCGCGGTTCGCCTTGTGCGGTGCGTTGTCGACGCAGGCGGCGAACGGCGAGGCGGTGCTGCCGCGGTTCGACCTGATGACGGCGATCACCCGGCACCTGGAGATCCGGCCGTTCGCGACGTACCACACCCCGGACCAGATCCAGGACTGGTCGGTCCACTTCAGCCAGTGGCTGGCGGAGGGCCGGTTCGTCTACCCGCACACCATCGTCGAGGGCGGCATCCAGGCAGCGCCGGGTGTGCTGCTCGACCTGCTCGCGGGGAAGTACCGGGGCAGCGTGAGCGTCCGGGTCGGCGAACCGGCCTGACCTGGGACGCAGGGCGGGAACTCGTCCGGTCCGGCGGCGACTGGCGGTCTAAGCCTTCGATGTGCCGATGTCGATCCACTTCTGACGAACCACGGTGCCGGCGTCCGCCGCAGTAATGGTGAGCCCTACCTGGCCGGCGAGGTCGCGTTGCCAACGCCGATGAGGTCGATGTCCTCCGACAGCCGCCCATTGGACAGGATGGTGCGACTGAGTGCAGTTCCGCCGAAGAAGATCAGCTCTTCACCGGCCTCTGCGCTGAGCGCCGCCAGCGTGTGCGAGATCAGATGGTCTCTCTTGACCTGGTGGTCGTCGACGCCGAATTGCGCTGCAACTCGGGCGAGTTCGTCGGGGTCGAGCACCTCAGACGCTCATGCGGTGCTCGAGTGCGTGTTCGAACGCACGTCGTCGTCGTTGCGCTTCGGCAAGCCCGCGGGTGAGGTCGATGTCGGCACGAAGCATCAGGCCGTTGATCGCCTCCTCGGCGGCATCAGGTGCGCCGCCGAGGTCCGGTCGTGCAATCAGGTCGAGCAGGGTCTGCTCGATGGTGGTTGTCCAACCCTGGCCCAGGTCGGTCTGATGCCGTTGCAGGTCGAGCCGGCTCACGTCGCGTCTGATGAAGTGGATCTCCGCTTCGCGATCGCTGAGCTTGAGGGGTCGGCGGTGATGCTGAACGGCGACGATGGCGACGTTCAGCGCTCGCGGGATGGCGGCATGGATACGCGCTGCGCTGATCCCCATCAGTGCCACTGTGTCGACGTGCCCGCCGGTAGCAGCGATCGCCAATGCCGCAGACTCCAGGCTCGGCAGCCAGGCTCGCCCGACGCCGTCGTCGGGCACCACGGCATAGAGGCCGAAAGCCAGGCGGTGCATGGCGCCGCCGCGCTCGAGCCGTGCGAACTCCGCCCTGGGATTCGAGTAGACGTCCTCCGCATCGGCCGGCCGCAGCACCCGCCCGCGTCGGAGCAAGGCGGGTGGGACGCGTGCTGGTGCACGTGGAGCCATGACTGTCACCTCCGTAGTGCTGAACACTACGCTGGTGCCAGTGATGCGCACTGCTGAGGGCTGTCGTGGCCCCGCAGTGAGCGCCGGGCTGTGCGTGACCGGCACTTTCGCACGAACCTGTCGTCCGAAAGTGCCGTTCACGCACCAGCTGCCGCTGTGCCCTTACTTGACGTCGTACCAGAAGAACCAACCGGCCATCATCTGCTGGCAGTCGTACACCGTGTAGCCGTACCGGGTCTTGTAGAGCCGGCGGTCGTAGTCGCAGGCATCGAACGAGCTGTACGGCCCGACGTCCTGCTTCCACGCCGCTCCGACGTCGGGGTCGGTCGGCCGCGCCTCGCTCACTGCTGCCGTCGGTGTCGCAGCCATTGCCGGAGCGCTTCCGACGCCGAAAGCGGCAAGCGCCAGGACGGTCGCCGTCACGACGGTTCCAGCTCGTTTTGCCAGCACCCGCAACCTCATTTCGATCTCGTTGACAACCACCGATCATCGATGGTCACTAAATCTGAGCGGAGTTCATGCCCGGCGAAAGCTAAATTAGATATGGAGTCTGATCAATGTGATATGGAACACCTTTGCTGAATAAGGCAGAATTAAGGTGCGGCTTCATATGACTGCGTGCTCGTCCGACCCGACGGGTACGTCGGGATGGTGGCCCGGCCCGGCGACGTCGAGCCGGTGCAGGACTACATCGACCGCCCGTAGTCACCACCGGTCGAGGTGATCAGCGACGATCCTGGTGATCGACAGCGCGGTGTCGAAGTTCGGGACGAGCCGCGTCTTCGTCAACGCGAAGGCGACGCCGCGGGCGGGGTCCGCGTAGGCGTAGCTCCCGCCGCCGCCAGGCCATCCGAACGCCACGGAGTTCTCCTCAGCGGGGGCGCCCAAGCGGCCGATCGGGAAGCCCAGCGCCAGCCGCGCGGGGTTGCCGAAGACCTGGTCGACCCCCTCGAACGCGACCGCGGACAGCTCTACCAGCTGCGCCGGGGCGACGAGGGTGCCGCGCAGCAGCGCGTCGAGCATCGCGGCGAGGCCGTGCGCGGTTGTGGTCGCCACCGAGGGGACATCGGCCTGCAGGATCCTGCCGCTGTTGCCCAGATCGGCGGCCGGCAGGTTCTCCCACGGCGCGAGGATCGCTCCTGCGTCGTCGGGAACCGCCGGCCATTGCTCAGCTCGCTGTTCCAGACGACCCAACCCGGGCAGCTGGTCCTTCGGAACGGCGAAGCGGAGCTGCCCGTCGAGACCGAGCGGTGCGGTGATCCATTCGTCAAGCAGCTCGTGCACGGGCCGCCCGGTCGCGCGGCGGGCCAGCTCGCCGACGAGGTAGCCGAACGTGTAGGAGTGGTAGCCCGTGGCGGAACCCGGCTGCCAGCGCGGCTCGGCGGCGGCCAACGACTCGCACACCTTGGGCCAATCGGGCAGATCGGCCGGGGTGATCCCGCGCGGCATGGCCGGTAGGCCGACGGTGTGGGTCAGCACGTGGCGCAGTGTCGCGGAGCCTTTGCCGTGCGCCCCGAACTCGGGCCAGAGGTCCGTGACCGGGCTGTCGTAGTCGAGGTAGCCGCGCGCGACGAGCAGGTGCGCGAGTGTGGCCGACACGTTCTTCCCGATGGAGAAGCCGAAGATCGGCGTGCCGGACGTGAGCGGTCGCCCGGTGGTCGAATCGGCCGTGCCGGCCACCGCGTCGACGAGCACCGTGCCGTGCCGGTGGACGGCGACCTGCAGGCCGGTCTCCGCTCCGCCGGCGACCAGCGCGTCGATCTGCCGCTGGACCCGTTCCTGCATTTCACCCGTCGCCACCCGCCCAGCGTGGCGGCCCCGGCGCCGGCGGATCAACGGGCGAGCACTGGACGCAGCGATCAGCCGGACTGATCGTTGGATGCAGCGATCGGCGCTTGATCGCCGGAGCCGATCCGGGTGACCGTTCCGCCATGCCGCACCGACACCCCTGCCTGCTCGCCGACCCGCCACCGCAGCCGGGGCGCACCTGGCTCACCGACGCACTGCTCTTCGACGGCACCGGTGCCGCCCCGGTGCCCGGCTCGGCCGTCCTCGTCGAGGACGGGCGGGTCGTGCGGATCGGCACGGCCCGCGACGCCGCGCCCGAGGGTGCGGAGGTGGTGGATCTGGGCGGCCGGGTGCTGCTCCCCGGCATGATCGACGCCCACGCGCACGTCTACGTCGATCCGCCGGTGCCCGCCGAAGGTGCCGAACCGCTGCATCCGGGGGTGACCGCGCACCTGCTCGTCGCCCGGTTGCGCGAGCGGCTCGCCGCGGGCGTGACGACCCTGCGCGACGTCGGCTCGTACGGCGACGACGTGCTGACCGCCCGGCAGGCCATGCGCTACGGAGCGTTCCGTGGACCGCGGCTGCTGACCTGCGGGCGGATCGTGTCGGCGACCGCACCGGGCGGCCGGTCGTTCGACGGGATGTACCGCGAGGCCGACGGTTGCGACGACATGCGCCGGGCGGTGCGTGAGCAGATCCGCCGCGGGGCCGATTTCGTCAAGGTGATGTCGACCGGCGCCCGGTCCGTCGAGCTGGAGGACCCGGAGCCTGCCCAGCTCACCCGGGCCGAGACGGCCGCGATGATCGACGAGGCGCACCGCCTCGGCTACCGGGTCGCCGCGCACGCCGAGGGCCTCGCCGGCACCGAGCTGGCCGTGACGCTGGGCGCCGACACCATCGAGCACGGCATGTACCTGTGGCGCCGACCCGACCTGCTCGACGCGATGGCCGTCGCCGGCCAGACGCTCGTGCCGACGCTGTCGTGCTACTACGGCGTGGCCGGGCTCGGTGACCGGATCGGGGCCGGGCCGGCCGAGGACCCGGGGAGCAGTGGCTGGGCCCGCCCGCTCGTCGAGCTCGCGCACCACAATCTCGACGAGGCCGAGCGCACGCTGCGCGCGGCCCGCGCCGCCGGCGTGCCGATCGCCCTCGGGTTCGACTGGCAGCCCTTCGGCGATGTCGGGCTGGAAGTGGCCCGGATGGTGCACCACGGCCTCTCGCTGCACGAGGCGCTGGCCGCGGCGACCGGCGGGGCGGCCCGGGCGCTCGACCTGGCCGAGCACGTCGGCACCGTTGCGCCGGGGCTGCTCGCGGACCTCGTTGTGCTCGACGCGCGCGCGCTGGACGTCGCGGTGCTGCGTGATCCGGCTCGGGTGTGGCGGGTCTACCAGGGCGGCACGCCGGTGGCGGGTTCGTCGAGGGCCGGATCGGTCGGCTGAGCGGCGGCGAACGCGACGAACGCATGCAGCGCCGGGTTCGGCCGCTCGGTCATCCACACGAGTGCGGACCGTCGGCGCGGTGCGTCCCGCAGCGGGATCAGCACCACCGCGGGATGGCTGTAGTGATCGCCGACGGAGGCGACGGTCGGGTGCACCACCTGGCCGCGGGCGACGAGCGAGAGCACCTCGGCCATCCGACCTTCGCGGCCGCGCCGCGGGATCGGCCGTCCGGCGGGGGTGAACCGGGGCATCAGCTCGTTGATGGTCTCGCTCGGCAGCACCCCCTCGGCGTCGAGGAGCGCGTGGTCGCCCAGGTCCTCCAGGCTCGCCCACCCGCGTTCGGCGAGGGGATGGCCGACCTGCACCGCGAGCACCGGCGCGGCGTCGACCAGCACCGGGCCCACGCTGATCCCCGGTTGTCGCAGTGGGAGCCAGTGCACGAGCGCGTCGAGCTCGCCGGTGCGCAGCCGCTCCAGGGCCTTGCCGGGGAACGCCTCCAGCACCTCGACCTGGCAGGCCGGGAAGCGCTGCTCGAACCGCCCGACGACGGCGTCGAACCCCGGACCGCCCGCAGCCAGCGTGAGCAGCCCGATGCGGAGCTCACCGCTGGGGCCGCCGGCGGCGTCCTGGGCCTCGGCCACGGCCCGATGGATCTGGTCGAAGCCGGGACGCAGGCCGTCGCGCAGCTGCGCACCCAACGCCGTCAACCGGACCCGGCGGCTGGTGCGTTCGAACAGCCTCCCGCCCACCTGGCTCTCCATCGCCTGGATGGACTGGCTGACCCGCGACTGCGACAGGTGCAGCCGCTCCGCCGTACGGCCGAAGTGCAGCTCCTCGCTGAGGACGAGGAACACCTCGATCTCCCGCAGCTCCACACCCGTAGTGGAACACGGGTGCGGTGCGCCCTGGGCGGCCCGGTCCGGCGCTGACGGTCACTCCCGGAGCCGGCTCCGGAGGATGTCGAGGTCGCGTTCCGCGTACATGCGGTGGTGCCATTCCTCGATGAGCACCGTGCCCAGGCATTCGACGACCGGGTAGCTGCCCGCGGCTGGGTAGCCGGGTCCCTCCACCGGCTCGGTGCTGGCGGCCAGGCCGTCCTCGGTGAGGCCGTCGACCACCCGGCGGACGGTGGCCATCCGGTCGGCGCGCAGCGCGAGCACCTCGTCGAGGTCCGGTCGGGCGTTGAGGTCCCACGGGACGTCCGGGTCGGGTGCCATCTCGTCGAACGGCAGGCTCAGCGGGTGCCACGGCCGCGGGTCGCCGAGGATCGCGCGGCCGACCCAGATGTCGGTCGCGAAGAGCAGGTGCCGCAGCGTCTGGATGAACGACCACTCGTCGTCGACCCGCTCGTGCAGCACGTCGGGCGGCAGGGCCCGAGCGCGTTCCACCGTGCCGGCCCACAGGGAGTCCAGGACGTCCAGCGCCTCCCGGAAGCCGGCGACGTCCTTCGGGCGCATCTTGGCCCGGTCGGGGTGCCGCCGGTCGAGCTCGGCCTCGATCAGCGGTCCGACGTCGACACCGTTGATGCGCAGGTCGCCGATCTGCCCGTCGATCTCCACCTCGCCGATCCACACGCCGCGCATCCGCACCCGCCAGAAGCTCGCCCGGCGCACTTCGACGTTGCTGACGCGGGAGTCGGTGAGGGTCACGTCCGAGATCTCGGCCATGGCGACAGCGTCGCACCCCGGGGCGACAGTCCGGGTCGGTACAGGTAAGGAATTACTCGGGTGCCCTTCTGGTGCGGCTGCCACAGTTCGTCGCACGCGCACAGCGTGAGATCGACGAATTGGAGGTAGCCGTGCGATACGGAGTCGAGTTCCTGGAACTCACGTGCCAGGAGTCACGCAATCCCGACGAAGACCTCGTCACCTTGAACATCGGTGACTCGCCGCTTTGGTCCGGCCGGATCAGGAGCAAGTCGAAGGCGCTGATCGGCACCATCAAGCCGCTCGCGGGCGAGGCGGCGACGCTGCGGCTCTGGCACACCGAGGTCGGCGAGCGCACCATCTCCTGCCTGGGACGACAGGTCGTCAGCCGGGACGGCGGCGCGCCGGATGCCGAGGCCGCGTTCACTCGGGACGGCGCCCACTACACGCTCTCCTACCGGCTCGTCCGGATCCAGGACTGAAGAGGGGAATGGTTGCGATGCAGATCAGGAACATCAGCCCGATCCGGTTCTCGCAGTCGGGTTCGACGTGCGTCTTCCAGATCGACTACTCCGCGGTGTTCAGCCAGGGGGAGGTGGCGTCCCATTTCACCTTCGCCGATTCCGTGCGGGTCATGGAGGACGACACCAGCGACGACGACATCGTGCAGAACTGGCTCCGGGAGGAGTCGTGGACCCCGACCGACACCCAGGACGACTGGACCTGGACCGTGCGGGTCAACGAGGACGACGTCGACACCGAGCTGGGCGGGGAGGAGATCTACCTGCAGATCAGGCTCCGCAACGTCACCACGTCGTCACCGTCGATCTTCGCCTCGACGGGCATCATCCAGGTCAGCCCGGGATAGTCACCTAGGCAGCAGGTCGCGCAGCGGCCCGACGTCCAGCCCTCTGCGCTGGAGCTCGCCGACGATCGCGTCGACGGCCGCGGGGCCGGCCGCTGCGACGTCCTGCTCGACGTTCTGCCGGAGCACGTCGATGCCGTACCAGACGCCGATCACGACCGCCGCGATCGGCAGCAGCACCGACGCGAGCAACGCGAAGCCGGCGAGCGCCTTCGGTCGGGCGGCGAAGAGCGCGATCAGGGCGAGCACGAACAGGACGGCCGCCCCGCCCAGTGCCATGAGGAACGTCGTCACCTGGCCTTGCACCCCGGCGAGCGGATCTCCGGAGACGAGCTCCACCGACGCCAGGATCTGGTAGGTGAGCATGCCCAGCAGCCCGGAGACGGCGAGCGCGCACACCAGCACGAGCCCGGCGAAGAGCTGCCCCCGCCGCCGCGGCCGTCGTTCGGCCGGGAATGTCTCCCGCCGACCCCGCCGGTCCCGGTGGTCGTCCCGATAATCGGCCTCGTAGTCGTCCCGGTAGTCCTCGCGGTAGTCCTCGGCGTGATCCCGCCGGTAGTCGACGCGGCCGTCGTCCCGGTAGTCGTCCCGGTAATCGCCCTGGTAGTCGCCGGCGGCCGCGGGTTCATGGACGGGGTAGTGCCTCGTCGGCTGCGGCTGGGCAGGGAACCGCACTGTCGGTGCCTCAGCCGAGCGGGGGTCCGTCGGGTAGGCGACAGTCGGGCGGGGCGGGGCGCCGCGGGCAGGCGGGCCCCAGTGGGATGGCTCGCTCATTGCTTCCACCATCCCACAATCGGGCGAACGCTGCCGGCTCAGCAGCAGTGATGCCCGCGCCAGGCCTCGCGGCCCTCCTTGACGGCGACGGCGGCGATGACGAGCGCGACCACCGGGTCGGCCCACGACCAGCCGAAGAGGCTGTTGAGCACGAGCCCGACGAGCAGGACGCCCGACAGGTAGGTGCACAGCAGCGTCTGCTTCGAGTCGGCGACGGCGCTGGTCGAGCCGAGCTCGCGGCCCGCCCGGCGCTGCGCGTACGACAGGAACGGCATGACCAGCAGGGACAGCGCCGCGAGCACGATCCCGACCGTGGACGGCGCGGCCTCGGCCGCCCCGAACAGCGCGCGGACGGACTCGACGGTGATGTACGCGGCGAGCGCGAAGAACGACACCGCGATGATCTTCAGCGCGGTCCGTTCGCGCGCTTCCGGGTCGCGCCCGGAGAACTGCCACGCCACCGCCGTGGCCGAGGCGACCTCGATGACCGAGTCGAGCCCGAACCCGATCAGCGCGGCCGAGGAGGCGACGGTCCCGGCGCTGATGGCGACCACGGCCTCGATGACGTTGTACGTGATCGTGGCGGCGACGAGCAGCCGGACGCGGCGGGTGAGGACGGCGCGCCGCCCGGCGGGGAGCGTGGGCTGCGCCGTGGGCTGCGCAACGGTGCAGCCGCAGTCGCCGTCGCAGCAGCCGGCGGTGGTGGTGGTCGCGTCGGTCAGCGCGAGCCTGAGCGGTTCCGGTGTCGGTTCGGCCATCGTCAGCAGCAGTCGTCGTCGGCCGCGGTGGGGCACGCGGTCGGGTCGGTGACCAGCACGAGCTCCAGCAGCTGGCCGAGCGCCTGCCCGATGCGCGGGTCGGCCAGCTCGTAACGTGCGCGGCGCCCTTCGGGAACGGCGACGACCAGGCCGCAGCCGCGCAGGCAGCCGAGGTGGTTGGAGAGGTTCTGCCGTGTCACCCCGAGCAGATCTGCGAGCTGCGCGGGGTAACCCGGCGCCTCACGCAAGGCCATGAGGAGCCGGGCCCGGGTCGGATCGGACAGTGCGTGCCCGAACCGCGCGAGGACGTTCCCGTACGTCAGTGTCTCCACCCGCCGACAATACAGCTGTCGCTGTATTCAGTCGACGCTGAACCAGGGATCAGGACGCGGGACCGTACAGGCGGGCGACGTCCGGCGAGTCCAACCAGCCGCTGTAGGTCGCGGACTGCGGCCAACCCTCGGGCGAGTCCTGCCACACCTCCTGCCGCCCGTAGGGCAGCGCGTCCACCAGCGCGTACGTGTGCGTGAGCTGCTCGACGCCACGCCCGGTCGTGTGCCAGGTCCGGTACACCTGCTCGCCGCTGCGCAGGAAGACGTTCAGCGCAAAACCGCCGGCCGGCGGTGCGTCGACGTCGGCCCCGAACGGGCTGTCGGCGGTGGAGTACCACGTCATCGTGTTGCCGACGCGTCGCGCGTAGGCCAGTGCCGCGTCGATCGGACCCTGCGTGACGATCACGAACCGCGCGTCGTACTTGTCGAGGAAGCCGAGCCGCGTGAACACCGACGTGAAGCCCGTGCAGCCGCCGCACTGCCATTCGGCATCGGGGTCGGGGTCCCACATGTGGTTGTAGACGATCAGCTGCGACCTGCCGTCGAAGATGTCGACGAGCCGGACCGGGCCGTCGGCCCCGACCAGCGTGTACTCCGGCATCTCCACCATCGGGAGCCGTCGTCGCTGTGCGGCGATCGCGTCGAGCTCCCGGGTGGCGGCCTTTTCGCGGGCCCGCAGCTCGGACAGCTCCTTGCGCCAGGTGTCATGATCGACAACAGGTGGTCGGGCCATGATCGGCATCTCCTCGGGGTCTCCGACGACGGGTATCCGAGCTTCCACCTCCGCACCCGCCGCTGCCTACCGCGGCAGCCACTGGTTCGCCACGGAGGTGGCCACGCAGCCGTCGGCCATGATGTGCGGGTGGACGGTCTGCGGCGGGTCGAGATCTCGGAGCGGGAGGCCGAGGTCCTGGTCGCGATAGGAGAGCACCGGTCGAACGCGCAGATCGCCAACCAGCTGCACATCTCCATCCGGACCGTGGAGACCCACGTGTCGTCGCTGCTGCGCAAGTACGGCGTCGCCGGCCGGCGGGAGCTCGCAGAACACGCGTCCGAGGCCGCCGCGCGCCGCTCGCCCCTCACGGTGCTGGGCATTCCGCCCAGCCGGACGAGCTTCATCGGCAGGGAGCGCGAGCGCGACGCTGTGCTGACGGCGCTGGAGAAGCCCGGGTTGGTGACGCTCGTCGGGCCCGGCGGGATGGGCAAGACCCGCCTTGCCGCCGTCGTCGCCGATGCGCTGGCCTCGGCGTTCCCGGCGGGCGGAGCGTTCGTCGACCTCGTGCCAGTGCGGGACGGGCTGGTCCTCAGTGCGGTCGCCGACGCGCTCGAGGTGGTCGAGCGGCCGCCCACACCGCTCGTGCGGACCCTGCTCGACCGGCTCTCGACCGGCAGCGTCCTGCTCGTGCTCGACAACTGCGAGCACCTCGTCGACGAGGTCGGCCGGCTGGTCGACCGCGCACTGGCCGGCTGCCCGAACCTGGCCGTCCTCGCCACCAGCCGCGAACGGCTGGGTGTGCCCGGTGAGCGGATCATCAACCTCGCGCCGCTGTCGTCCGACTCCGACGCCGAGCGGCTGTTCCGGGACCGGGCGCGTGCGGTCGACCCCGAGTTCGACGCGGCCCCGTCGGCGATCCGGGACCTCTGCGCCAACCTCGACGGCATGCCGTTGGCCATCGAGCTGGCCGCGTCGCGCTCCGGATCACTCGGGATCGACGGACTGCGCACCGCGCTGGAGGACCGGCTCCGGTTGCTGACCGGTGGCCGCCACCACGACCCGCGGCACCGGTCGATCCGCGCGGTGATCGGGTGGAGCTACGAGCTGCTCGATGCCGATGAGCGATCGCTCTTCCGGCGTCTCGCGGTGTTCGCCGGCGGGTTCGACGTCGAGAGCGCGGTCGCCGTGAGCGCGGGCATGCGCCGCGGCGCGGTCGCCGACCTGCTCGGACGGCTGGCCGACAAGAGCCTGGTCGTGCACCACCGGGCCGACGCGACGAGCCGGTGGCGGATGCTGGAGAGCCTGCGCGCCTACGCCCGCGACGAGCTGGCCGGCACCGCCGAGCAGGAGGAGCTCGGCCGGCGTTACCTGGACTGGGCGGCGCAGACCGCCGTGGACCTGGAGGGCCGGCTCGACGGTGAGTGGCGGCGTGAGTTCGACGCCGTCGCGGACGACCTCCGGGCGGCCTCGGCCGCGACCCGCCCGGCGCCCGATCCGGTCGCCTACCGGCTGACCCGCTCGCTGGCCCACCTGACGTTCGCGAAGCAGTCGTTCATCGAGGCGCTCGAGCACTACCGGGCTGCCGCCGACCGGGCGGGCGAACCGGTTGCGGCGGTCGCCGAGCTGCGCTGCGCCGCCGCCACCGCGATCGCGATGTCCGACGGGGCCACGGCCTACCAGCTGCTGCTCGACGCCGCCGCGCTCGCCGGGACGGCCGGTGCCGGCACCATCCGGGCGGTCGCGCTCGCCGAGGCGGTCACCGTGGCCCACCGCTTCGCCGCGCCGGCTCTGCAAGAGGACACCGCGGCGCTGCTCCGGGAGGCCGACGCCGTCGTCGACCCGTCCGACCAGCACGCCGCAGCCGTCCTCGCCTCGGCGCGGGCGTGGCAGCACGGCGCCGACGGCGGCGCAGCCGATGCAGCGGTCGCCCAGCTGGCGGTCGACGCCGCTCGACGGGCCGGCGAGCCGCACCTGCTCGCCGGGGCGCTCGACGCGCTCGGCTTCGTGGCCGCCGACTCCGGACGGGCGCGTGAGGCGCACCGGCTCGCGACGGAACGCCTCCGGATCGTCGAGCAGCTGCCCGAGCACGACCCGCTGGCAGCGGTCGAGGTGATCGACGCCTACTACGTCGCCGCGGTCTACGCCCTCTGCGCCGGCGACCTCCCGGCGGCGCTCGCGATCGGGCAGCGCGACGAGATCACCGGCGACCACCCCTACCTCGGCCTGCAGATCGTCCAGGCGCTGGCGCTCTCCGGGCGGTTCCACGAAGCGATCGCGCAGGCCGACATGATGTGGGACAACTGGCTGCGCGACGGCTCGCCCGTGCGCGAATGGCTGGCACCGCACGCGGCCGCGGCCGCGCTGGCCCACGGCATGCTGGGTGACCTCGAGCAGACCAGGATGTGGCGGGCGCGGTCCTGCGAGCTGGCCCGGGTCGAACGCCCCGAGGAGTCGAAGTTCCTGGCGGCGTCGGCGGCGTTCGTCGACTCGCGGGTCGCGATCCACCTCGGCCGGCTCGACGACGCCTCCGAGCTGGTGGAACGGGCGTTCGCGCCCTTCCGACGGCACTGGTACGAGGGCTACGCCCGGGTGACCGGCGCCGAGCTGGGCGTCGTCGCCGGGCTGCCGGACGCGGCGGAGCGGCTCGCGGCGGTCGAACGCTACGGCCCGGAGAGCGAGTGGGCCGCCGCCTGCCTGCTTCGGGCCCGCGGGCGGCACGAGGGCGACCCGGCGGCGGTCGCGGCCGCCGCGGCCGGGTTCGAACTCATCGGCGCCCGCGCGGAACGGGCCTGCACACTGCTGCTGTTGTCGGACCGGGCCGACGAAGGCCGGCGGGAGCTCGCCGAGCTCGGGTGCGCGCTACCGGCCACCTGACCCTCCCGCGCGAGCGACGCCGGGGCCGGGGGAGGGCAGGAAAGCCACTTTCCTGCCCTGTGGGGGCCGGAAAGTGGCTTTGCTGCCCTCGCGTGCGGAACGCAACGTCCAGGCGTGTCGCTACCGCCGCACGATCGTGAGCGGGTCGGGCGAGAGGGCGTCGAGCATGTCGGCGGCGTCGAAGAGCTCACCCGGCGCCGCCACCCCGACCGTGGTCGACCGGCCGGTCAGCAGCCGCACCGCCGCCTCGACGACGATCGGTGCGGAGGCGGCGTAGATGTCCTGCCCGCTGACGGTGAATCCGCGCTCCTGTCCTCCGCTGGTCGCGACGACGTCGACGACGAACCGCTGGGCCGACCGGCCGGTCCCGTCGACGGCCTCCGGCGCAGGGGTGCTCGGGTCGCGCAGGTCCTGCAGGGGGCCGGTGGCGAAGAACGAGCGGATCGTCGACACCGGCAGGTGCGCGGCCATGCTGACGATCTCGGAGAAGGGCAGCTCGACGGTCTGCTGCTCGCCGAACGGTTCGGGGAACCGCCATTCGCGGACCTGCGGCGGCGTGGTGATCGGTGCGAGCCGCCCGCCGGCGACCGCGAGCCGGGGCGCGGTGTTGCGCGCGCCGGTCCGCCGGGTGCCCTCGGTCGGCCACCACCGGTCGAGCGCGACCGCGACGGTGATCTCGTCGATGCTGGTCCAGCCGGCGACGGCGGCGGTCGCCATGAGGTCGGCGAGCCCGCCGTAGAACGCCATGGCCGGGACGACCGCGACCCCGGCCGCGCGGGCGGTCTCGCCGTGGTCGCGGTAGCGCTCCTGGACGGCCGCCTGCTCCGCGCTGACGTCGAGGTAGTGGACGCCGGAACGCACGGCCGCCGTCGCCAACGGGCCTGCGGTGTCCAGGAACGGGCCGGCGCAGTTGATCACCACCGAGGCTCCGGCCAGCGCCTTCATCAGCGACTCGGGGTCGTCGACCGACGCCGCACGGACCTCGAGGGCGGGGTGCGCAGCAGCGAAGGACGCCAGCTTCTCGGGGTCGCGGCCCGACAGGATCGGCTCCAGGCCACGGCGGAGCAGCTCGGCGGTGACGAACCGACCGGTGTGGCCGTAGGCGCCGTAGACGACGACGCGGTGTGGGAGGGCGTGCATGCCGACCATCGTCACCACCTGCGGCGTCGCCGACGACTGTCTGATCTGACCTGTCTCGTACAATTTCGGACATGCACGAGGTTGCGATCGCCGTTCACGAGCACACCATGCTGCTCGAACTGGCCATCGCGGCAGAGGTCTTCGGTGTCGACCGGTCGGAGCTGTCGCCGCTCGGCGAGTGGTACGACATGGTGGTCTGCACGTCCGACGGCGCACCGGCCCGGTGGCTGCCCGATATCGCGCCCCGTGATTTTGCGGCATTGCCCGACGCCGACACCGTGATCGTGCCCTCGACCCACGACCTCGACGCCCCGCCCGACCCGGCGCTGCTCGAAGCGCTCGTCGCCGCCCACGACAATGGCGCCAGGATCGTCTCCCTCTGCACCGGTGCGTTCGTGCTGGCCGCGGCGGGCCTGCTCGACGGCCGCGAGGCCGCGACGCACTGGCACCACGCCGAGCAGCTGGCGCGGATGTACCCGCTTGTGCGGGTCCGCGCCGACGTCCTCTACGTCGACGAGGGGCGCGTGCTGACCTCCGCGGGCAAGACCGCTGCGCTCGACCTGTGCATCCACCTGGTGCGGGCCGACCTCGGTTCCGCAGCGGCCAACGGGCTGGTCCGCACGCTCGTCGGCCCAGGTCACCGGCCCGGCGGACAGGCGCAGTTCATCGCCCCGCCGAGCACACCGAACAACCCCGACACGCTGGCCGCGGCACTGGATTGGGCGCGGGCCCGCCTCGACCAGCCGCTCACCGTCGAGGACCTCGCCCGCGCGGCCGGGCTCAGCAGCCGCCACCTCGCGCGTCGCATGGGCGCGGAGATGGGCATGCGTCCGCTCGGCTGGCTGCACCAGGAGCGCATCGCGATGGCGAAGGAGCTGCTGGAACGCACCGACGCCACCGTCGAGCAGGTCGCTGCCCGCAGCGGGCTCGGCACCGCCACCACGCTCCGGAGGCACCTGCAAAAGGCCGCCGGCGTGAGCCCCACGACCTATCGGGCCACCTTTCACGCGTGACAGGTTCCGCATAGAACGTATCCGCGGGCCGATCGGTTCAACGGAATCGTGAAGTGTTTTTGTCACCCCGCGGCAAGGCTGTGTCGCGCTAGCTTGAAAGAGCAGTCATTCTTCAAGGGGGAAATCGCAATGCAGAACATTGTTGTCCGTGTGCTCGCCACCGCGGCTGTGGCGGCCGGACTGGTGGTCGCCGGCGGCACCGTCGCCAACGCCGCGCCCGCTCCGTCGGCCTCGGCGCAGCTGGCGCTGCCGTCCGGCTACGACAAGGGGCACGACGGGGACTACGACAGGGACCACGACAAGGGCTACGACAAGGGTCACGAGCGGGGCTACGACAAGCACTACGACCGCTACGGCCCGTACGAGCAGGAGTCGAGCTGCCTGCGCGCCGGCAACGACGGCGTCGAATGGGGCTATTGGTACGACTACAAGTGCTACCGCAACGACGGCGAGTGGTACCTGTACCCCACCTACTGGGAAGCGGACAGGTACTGAGACGGCCGCAGGCACGTGGTGAACGAACGGCACTTTCGTCCACACCTATTGGACGAAAGTGCCATTGGTTCAAGCCGTCCGACCAGGGCGGGCCGGGTGGCGTTGCGCACGCGAGGGCAGCAAAGCCACTTTCCGGCCCTCACAGGGCAGGAAAGTGGCTTTCCTGCCCTACCCAACGGGCTGGTGAACCGCGCCCGGGCAGCGGAGACCTCGCTCGGTCTCCCACCCGCGGGGCGCCCACCCTCCCCCGAACACCCAGGGTGGGTCGGGGCAACGCGTGCGGAACGCACACATCCAACCTGTGCACGACCCGACCATGCGATCCGCATAGGAAGTTCATGACACATCGCCCGGTGCGCCGGTGCGTCGGCGCGCCGGACGATGACCTCCGAGATGGAGGTAGCCGCCATGAGCACCGAAACACTGCCACTCACCGCCCGGCGATGGGTGCCGTGGGACGCGAGTCCCACCCGCGCTGACCTGTACTGCTGGTACGCGATCGCGGCCATGGCCGTCTACTACATGGCGATCTGGCCCTTCCGCCCGTTCCTGATCGGGACGAATGCCCTGCTGCTGGCGATGCTCACCGGCGCCAAGGAGGCCGTCATCGCGGCCGGTGCCTTCGCGGCGACCGGCTCGTACCCGCTGGTCCTCGCCGTGCTGGCGGCGAGCATCGGGATGATCAAGTTCGACCCGGTGCAGTGGTGGGCGGGCCGGCTGTGGGGCCCCGCCATCATCGGGAAGTTCGCGCGTCGCAGCCGTTCGGCCGCGTGGTTCGCCGCGCGCGCCGAGGGGTTGAGCCCGTGGCTCATGATGCCGGCCGTCGCGCTGGCGCCGTGGACACCGTTCCCCTCCTCGCTCGTCTACGCCGCCGCTGGGTGGACGGGCATGCGCCTGCGCACGTTCCTGCTGGTCGACGGCATCGGCACGGTGATCCGCTCGGTCGTCTACGCCGGGCTGGGCTACGCGATCGGGCAGCCTGCCGTCGACATCGCGGAGGCGATCTCCGCCAACGGGATCTGGGTGTCGCTCGGCATCGTGCTCATCGCCGTGCTGGTTCAGATGTGGCGTCGGCGTCGCTCGCCCACGTAACGGAAGCCGGTGCCCTGGATCCGGTCGGCGTCGATGGCGGCCTGCTCGTCGGCCTCTTCGACGCCGGCCAGGTCGGGGAAGAAGTACGGCAGGCGATCGGCCACCTGCACCCGCGAGAAGCGCGCGTCGAGCGCACGGAGGATGGAGGTGCCGCCGTGCATCGCCTCGGCCCGCACCCAGCTCGCCCGGTAGTCCGGCCACGACCGGCCCGACGCCGCCCAGCCTGCGCGGTGCCCGTGCAGCCAGCCCGGCTGCTCGCCGGGTTCGGGCAGGTGCTCGAAGCACCAGCGTGCCGTGGCCTCGTCGAACAGCTCGTGCGCGAATTCGATGACGACGATCGTCCCGCCCGGTTTCAGCAGGTCGGCGGCATGGTCGAGGACCTCGCCGAGATCGCCGACGTGGTGCAGCGACGTGCTCGCGACGATCACGTCGACGGTTGCGCCGCGCTCGTGGCGTTCGAACGGGATCCGCTCGTAGTGCTCGCCTTCCGGCGCGGCCGGGTCGACGCCGACGGCGCGGTGGCCGGCCCGCAGCAGCGCCGGCACGAACCCGCCGTCCGGGCCGCACCCGATCTCGACGACGCGCGCGGGTGGCGCAGGCAGGTGCGTGCGGACGAACGTCCATCCCGGGTCGTACCGGGCCGTGTTCACCGTCATGCGTCGAGCGTCGCCGCTGCGGGCCATGCGCACCACTTCGGATCTTTCATGTCATCGATGCGCCGGTTGCATGGCAGCCACCACTTCGTGGAAGAGCTCGACCATCCGTCCGACCGCGGGCCCGCGATGCCGCTGCGGCAGGGCGGCGAGGAACACGCGCCGCGGTTCGAGCGCCGGTGTCGGGCGGCGCAGCACGACGTCGCTGCGCACGGCCGCGCGCGCCGACGCCGGGACGATCGTGACGCCGAGGCC
Source organism: Pseudonocardia sp. TRM90224 (assembly GCF_021245725.1). Lineage (GTDB taxonomy): Bacteria > Actinomycetota > Actinomycetes > Mycobacteriales > Pseudonocardiaceae > Pseudonocardia. The sequence continues at coordinate 654,514 of NZ_JAJGSX010000003.1, forward strand.
GGCCGCGACGAACGCCTGCTTGGCGTTCCAGTCCTCGCACGTGAAGCCGACGACGGGCGCTGCGCCGATTGCGAGCCGCAGCTCGTCGATCCGCCCGAGGCAGTCGGGATGGGCGCCCTCGATCCAGGTGTCGGCGGCGAGCGCAGGCAGGCTCAGCGCGGGGTCGTCCGCGTTCGGGTGGTGCGCGGGGAGCGCGATCAGCAGCTCGTCCTCGACGAGCGGGACGAGCTCGACCCCGTCGGCCGGGCCGTCGAGCTCGGTGACCACCGCGATGTCGACGTCGCCGGTCCGGACGGCGTGCGTGCCTTCTGTCGACGGCACGTCGACGAGCGCGAGCTCGACGTCGGGGTGCTCCGCCGCGAACCGGGAGAACACCGCCGGCACCACCGACATGGCGGCGCTGGGGAACGCGCTGATCCGGACCATGCCGGCGGTCAGCCCGGCATGCGCGCGCATGTGTGCCTCCAGCTCGGCGACCATCGTGAGCACCGCCCGCGCCCGGTCGATCGCCGCCTCCCCGGCGTCTGTGGGGCGGACGCCTCGGTGCAGCCGGACGAAGAGCGGCACGCCGACGTGCCGCTCCAGCCCGGCGACCTGGCGGGACACCGCTGGCTGGGTGAGTGCGAGCTGCTCGGTGGCGCCGGAGAAGGAGCCGCTGTCGGCGACGGCGACGAGCACGCGCAACGACCAGAGATCGAGCATGGCCCAACGGTATGCCCGCCCAATACTACCGGGGGGTATTACGAAGATCGGGTGACAGTGTCTCCACGGTCCGGGTTCATCGTGCTAGCGTCCCGCGCTGATACCCCCCATGGGTATGTAGTACTCGTGAAGGGAACGCTCATGTCCGCAGAGCTCGAAGCGTCGGCCGGCAAGGCGGGACGCAAGGAATGGTGGGGGCTCGTCCTGCTCGTGCTCCCATCGATGTTGCTGTTCATGATGTTGACGATCCTGTTCCTCGCCATCCCGCACATGGCCGCGGAGCTGCAGCCGAGCAGCACGCAGATGCTGTGGATCCTCGACGTGTACGGCTTCCTGATGGCCGGGTTCCTGGTCACGATGGGCACGCTCGGCGACCGCATCGGCCGGCGCAGGTTGCTGGTGATCGGCGCGGCCGCGTTCGGCCTGGTCTCGATCGCCGCGGCCTACACCGGCGACCCCGGACTCATGATCGTCTGGCGGGCGGTGCTCGGCATCGCGGCCGCCATGCAGATGCCGGCGACGCTCGGCCTGATCTTCGCGATGTTCCATGACGCGAAGCAGCGCGGAGTGGCCATCGGGGCGTGGGCGGGCGGGATCTCCGCGGGTGTTGCGCTCGGGCCGCTGCTCAGCGGCCTGCTGCTGGAGGCGTTCTCGTGGCGGGCGACGTTCCTGGTGGCCGTCCCGATCATGGCGATCGTGGTCGTCGGCGCACCGCTGCTGCTGCCGGAGCACCGAGACCCGAACGCCGGCAAGCTCGACCTGCTCAGCGTCGGCCTGCTGCTCGCGACGCTGCTGCCGTTCGTCTACGGGGTGAAGGCGCTGGCCAAGGAGGAGTCGCTGGTCGTCGCCGTCGTGGCGATCGCGGCCGGAGTGCTGTTCGGCGTGCTCTTCGGCCTGCGCCAGCTGCGCTCGGCGGCACCATTGCTGGACGTGCGGCTGTTCGCGAACCGGACGGTCCGGGGCGCGCTCGTGGCGTTCGTGCTCGCGGCGACGGGGCTCGGCGGCGTCTACTTCCTGATCACCCAGTACCTGCAGCTGGTGGCCGGGCTCTCGCCGCTGCAGGCGGGGTTCGCGATCCTGCCGGCCGCGCTCGTGCTGATCCTCGTCTCGACGATGTCGCCGGTGCTGGCGAGGCGGATCCGGCCGGGCTACGTGATCGCCGGCGGGCTCGCCGTGCAGGTCGTCGGCTACCTCATGGTGACGCAGGTCGGCGGCCCCGCGGGCCTGGCACTGCTCATCGCGGGGTTCGTCGTGCTCTACCCGGCCGTCGCGCCGTCGATGGCGCTCACCACTGACCTCGTCGTCGGCTCCGTGCCGCCGGAGAAGGCCGGCGCCGCGTCCGGCCTCAGCGCGACGGCGAGCGACCTGGGGATCTCGCTGGGTGTTGCGCTGATCGGCAGCATCGGCGTGGCCGTCTACCGCAACGCGATGGAGACGGCCCTCCCGGCCGGTTTGTCGCTGGACGTCGCCGCGGCGGCGAGGGACACGATCGACGGCGCGATCGGCGCCGCCGGCAGCCTGCCCGCCGAGCTCGCCGCGCCCGTGCTGGAGTCGGCGCGTTCAGCGTTCACTGAAGGCCTGAACGCGGGCGCCTGGGTGGCCGCCGGGATCGCCGCGGTGGCCGCCGTCCTCGCGGCGATCCAGCTGCGGCACGTCCCGCCGACCGGTGCCGCTACGAATGGCTGAGGCGCAGGTCGACGACCACCTTCCCGCTGGCCCGGCCCTCGTCGACGCGTTGCAGTGCGGCGACGGTCCGGTTCAGTGGGACGGTGCTGTCGACCACCGGCGTCACCTGCCCCGACTCGAACAGGTCGGTCAGGAAGGCGAGGCCGGAGGCGGCCTCCGAGGCGACGAACGACGTGAGCGTCTGGCTGATGAACGGCGACAGGAGCATGGCTCGCAGCTGGCGGTCGGTGCCGCCGAGCAGGCGGCCGCCCGGCTCCGAGCCGACGATCACGAGCGTGCCTGTCGGCGTGAGCAGCCGGCGCAGGCTGCGCAGCGAGCGGTGGCCGCCGATGTCGAGCACGACGTCGTAGCGCTGCCCGGCTGCGGTGATGTCGGTCGTCGTGTAGTCGATGACCTCGTCGGCGCCGATCGCCGCGACCATCGCGACCTTGCCCGTGCTGCAGACGCCCGTGACCGTCGCGCCGAAGGCCTTCGCCAGCTGCACTGCGAACGTGCCGACACCGCCGGACGCGCCGATGACGAGCACCTGCTGACCAGGGCAGGCGTGCCCGCACTCGCGCAGGGCCTGCAGGGCGGTGAGCGACGAGATGGGCGTCGCGGCGGCCTGCTCGTAGGAGAGCGCCCGCGGTTTGGGCGCGATCTTGTCGGCACGGGCGCAGGCGTACTCGGCGAACCCGCCCTCGCAGACCCCGAACACCTCCTCGCCGACGCGGAAGCCGGTGACGCCGGCGCCGAGCGCCTCGACGCGGCCGGCGAACTCGCGGCCGCGCACCGGGGTCTTCGGCGCCCTGACCCCGAACCCGGCGAGGCGCACGGGGTAGGGCAGGCCCTTCATGATGTGCAGCGCCCCGCGGTCGATGCCGGCGGCGACGACGCGCACCTGCACCTCGCCGGGTCCCGGCTCCGGGCGCTCGATTTCCGCGAGCCGCAGGACGTCGGCCGCCTCGCCGTACTCGTACTGGACGATCGCCCGCATCGTCGGCACCCCTGCCGGCAGGCGCTCTGCCTGAACCTCGGCGCTCATCTGCACTCCCTACGCTGTAAGCTTATAATGTAAGCCTACCGCCGCCGAGAGCCCGTCTGTCAACTGTTGGAGGATCGGGCGCATGCGCAAGCCACTGAACCGGGAGCGGGTGCTGCGCGCCGCCGTTGCGCTCGCCGACGCGGAGGGCATCGCTGCGCTCAGCATGCGGAAAGTCGGCGCCGAGCTCGGCGTCGAGGCGATGTCGCTCTACAAGCATGTCGCCAACAAGGCCGACCTGCTCGACGGGATGATCGATCTCGTCTTCGCGGAGATCGAGCTGCCGCTACCCGAGGGCGACTGGAAGGCCACGATCCGGCGGCGGGTGATCTCGGTGCGGGCGGCGATCCTGCGTCATCCGTGGGCGTCGGGGCTGATGGAGTCGCGGGCCGAACCGGGCCCGGAGACGCTGCGGCACCACGACGCCGTCCTCGGGACGCTGCGGGCGGGTGGGTTCTCGATCGAGCTGGCGGCGCACGCGTTCTCGCTGCTGGACAGCTACGTCTACGGCTTCGCCATGCAGGAGCGCACGCTGCCGTTCGAGACGCCGGCGGAGACGGCCGCGCTGGCGAAGGCGATCATGCGGCGGTTCGCGGCCGGCGAGTACCCGCACCTCACCGAGCTCACCGTCGAGCACGTCCTGCAACCCGGCTACAGCTACGCCGCCGAGTTCGAGTTCGGCCTCGACCTCATCCTCGACGGCCTCGAACGCGCCCGCGCGACCCCGTAACGCAAACTTCCCCACCGTTTTGCCAAACTGCACGGCCCTGCGGGCCTGCAAGTAGGCAAAACGGTGGGGAAGTTCTACGGGTGGTGGAGGTCGGTCAGGCAGCTCAGTCGTTGCCGTCGGCCGAGAGGCCGCGGGCCGCCAGCTCCTCCGACTTCTTGACGACCTCGACCCGGTCGCCGATCTGCAGGTACGCATACCAGGCCTTGGCGTCGTCGGTCTCCAGGTGGATGCACCCGGCCGACGCGACCTCGGGGTTGCCGCTGTGGAACGCGATGCCGCCGTCCTCGAAGAACACCGACCACGGCATCTCGTCGGGCGTCCCGTCGGCCGCACGCGACTCGTTGCTGAGGTGCATCTCCTCCTTGCGGTACACGTTCAGCGAGTGCCCGACCGGCGTCTCCTCACCCTTCCCGCCGGACGCGATCGCCACCGGGCCGCGGGTGACCTTGCCGTCCTCGAGCAGCCAGGCCTGCTGCGACTCGAGATCGACGCACGCCTTCGCGACGACGGAGCACGGCGTGCCCTCCGCGAGCGGCTGCGCCCGTGCGGTCCTGGCCGCGGCCGTCTCGTCGCCCCCACCGGCCGGCGCAGCGAAGGCCTGGCCCGCCAGCAACGCGCTCGCGGCGACCGCAACCCCGACTGCCACTGCGGCCATCACCCTGCGCCCTACGGTGCGTCCCATGCTCACTGTCCCTGCTCCTTGCCACCATCACGGTCGGTAACCGGGCCGGATACAACCTGCGCCCACATCCAATGACGCCCGTGGTTGAACGAGGTTGCTGAGCAATCCGAAGAATTGTCCGCGGCTACAGGGTCGGCTGCGAATCCGCCAGTACAAATCGGACAAGCTCGGCACGAGAGGTGATCTGGAGCTTCTGGAAGACCTTCCGGAGGTGGTAGTCGATCGTGCGGACGCTCAGGAACAGCTGCGCGGCGATGTCCCGGTTGGTGGCGCCTTCGCTGACGGCGGTGGCGATCCGCAGCTCCTGGGGGGTGAGCGCGCCCAGAGCGGCGCTCTGCTGGCCCCCGCTGCTCCCGCTCTCACCGGTCGCGCGCAGCTCGTCGGCGGCGCGCGCCGTCCACGCCTTCGCGTCGAGCCTGTCGAACGTCGCCAGTGCCGAGCGCAGCACCGTGCGCGCGTCGGACCGGCGCCGTTCCCTGCGCAGGAACTGGCCGTACAGCAGCTCCGTTCGCGCTCTTTCCAGCGGGTGATCGGCCTTTTCGTGCAGGTCGAGCGCGTTGCGGTATTCGGCGTAAGTGGCGTCACCCTCCGTCATGAGCGCCCGGGACCGGGCCGCGAGCGCACCGAGCTCCGGCGACCCGCTGGCGCGGGCCCAGCGGTCGAACTGCTCGAGCGGATCGGCCGCCTCGTCGGGACGCTGCGCCCGCACCGCCGCTTCCACCAGCTCCGGGACGTTCATCAGGACGATCCCCGGGTGCGCGTCGCCCGCGCGTTCCGGTGGCCGGAGGTGCTGCAGCGCCTCCTCGTGCCGACCGGCCGCGAGCTCGACGATGCCCAGCGCGCGCCGCGCGAGTGCAGCCGCAGCTGCCAGGTCCCGTTCCTGCGCCTCGGCCAGCACGGCCGACGCCAGCCGGACGGCTTCCTCGGCTTCACCCCGGACCGCCGCCATGACCGCGAGCGAGCCGCGGAACCAGCAGTCGAGGTTGGGCTGCCCCGACTCCATCGCGAACCGCTGCCCCTCCTCGGCGTGCGCCGCCGCGGTGTCGAGCCGGTCGCGGAGCTGCTCGTCGCTCACCACGAACATGAGCACCCAGGCCAGGGTGCCGGCGGCCCCGGTCGCGCGGGCGTGCCGCATCGCCTCGCGCCGCAACCAGCGGCCCTGCTCGCGGCGTCCGAGCCCGTAGAGCAGGCCGCCCGCCCAGCAGAGCGCCTCGGGGTCGGTCGAACGCTCGACGGCCTCGATGGCGGCGGGCGGCACCTCGACCGGCGCGCCGGAACGGACCTGCGCGACCGCCGTGACGAGCCGGAACAGGTGATCGTCTGCGCCCAGCCGCTGGCGGCCGACGGCGTCGACGACCTCGGCCCACGCGCTGCCCGTGTTGGCGTGGAAGCTCGCCTCGCCGAGCAGCATGAGCAGCTCGGTCGCGGCGTCGCGGTCGGACTCCAAGGCGCCGGCCAGCACCGGCCGCAGCAGCGTGACGGCATCGGACGGCCGGCCGGCCCGCAGCTCCATCAGCGCGCGCAGGCCGGCGGCCCGGTAACGGGTCGGGCCGTCCTCCTCGATCCGCGCGCGGGAGAGCAGCTCCTGTGCCCGGACCGCGTCGCCACCGCGCCACCACGCCACCGCGGCCTCGACGAGCCGCGCCTGCCTGCGTCGGTCGTCGGAGCTCAGCTCTGCCGCGCGGGTGAGCGCAGCCGCCGCCGCGGCCGGCCCGGCCCGGCCCATCGCGCGGGTCGCCGACCGCTCCAGCTCGGCGGCGACGTCCTCGTCGGGGCCGTCCGCGGCCTGCCCGAGGTGCCACGCCCGCCGCTCCGGCTCCTGGTGCGCGGCCGCCAGCGCCTTGTGCGCCGCACGCCGGCGCGCGGGGTCGGCGCCGTGGTAGACCGCCGAGCGGATGAGCGGGTGGCGGAACGCGACCCGCCCGCCGTCGACCTCGACCAGCTCGTCGAGCCCGTCGAGCGGATGCCCCTGCTGATCGGCGGCAGCCTGCACGACGTCGAGCCGCCCGGTCCCGTCCGCCGCGATGAGCAGGAGCAGGTCGTTGGCCGGCGGGTCGAGCCGCAGCACGCGCTCGCGGAACGCCGACCCCAGGCTCTCGGTGAGCGGCAACGGCTCGCCGACGCGCCACCCGCCGATCGGGAGCTCGCGGATGGCCAGCGGGTTGCCCGCCGCCGCCGCGATCACCTCGTCCTGCTGCGGTACGGAGAGCTGGTCGCCCGTCCGCTCCAGCAGCAGCTCGCGGGCGCTGAGCCGGTCGAGCCCGCCGAGCCGGATGTCGACGGCGCCCGCGGTGGCGAGCGGCAGCGTGGCGTCGGGCCGGGCCGCGAGCACCACCGCGATCGGTTCCAGCGCGATCCTGCGGACCACGAACATGAGCACGTCGAGCGACGGCCGGTCGAGCCACTGCGCGTCGTCGACGAGGCAGGCGACCGGCTGCTCGGCCGCGAGGTCGGTGAGCAGCGTGAGCGTCGCCAGCGCGACCATGAACCGGTCGGGCGGCGGCCCTTCCGCGGCGCCGAAGACGATCGCGAGCGCGCCGGCCTGCGGCGCCGGGAGCAAGCTCACGCGGTCGAGCTGCGGCAGGAGGAGCTGGTGCAGCGCCGCGTACCCGAGCTCGGCCTCCGGTTCGGCCCCGAGGGTGCGCACCACGCACATCCCCTCGGCCGCGGCCGCGGCGTGCGCGAGCAGCGCGGTCTTGCCGATCCCCGGCTCCCCGGTGATCACGGCCGCCCCGCCGGCGCCGTCGCGGGCGCTCCGCAACAGCTTCTCGATCGCCGCCCGCTCCTCGACCCGTCCCCGCAGCACGCAGCTGAACCTACCGGCGCAGGCGACCGGACTGGCGATTTCGCGGATTCGCCGGCGACCGCCGGCTCATAGCGTTCTCACCAGCAACGATCCTGAGGAGGACAACATGAGCGGGACCGAGCAGGAGATCACCGAACTGCTGGAGGCGTGGGCGGCGGCGGAGGTCGCCGGCGATCCGGTGGCGATGGGCGAGCTGGTGACCGACCGGTTCACCGCCGTCGGGCCGCTCGGGTTCACCCTGAGCAAGAGCGACTGGGTCGAGCGGCACGCCACCGGCGCGCTGAAGTACGAGACCTTCGGCGTCGACGAGACGACGACGCGGTTCAGCGGCGACACGGCGGTGGTGATCGGTCGCATCAACGCGGTCGGCGCGTTCCGGGGCAACCCGGTGCCCGCGGCGGTCCGTGCGACGGCCGTCATCGACCGCACCGACGGGGCATGGCGCCTCGACGTCGTGCACATGAGCTTCATCGCCGGCACGCCGGGCGCGCCGCCGATCCCGGGCCGGCCGGCATGAACACCCAGCTGACCGAGAAGTGGCTGCAGCACACGCACCTCGAAAAGGTCTACGGGTACCTGCCGGGGCTGGCCGACGTGCTGCCGGCGATCTTCGGCGTCGACCGGCTCCGCTACGAGGAGATCCACTCGACGTTCGCGGCCCAGGCGCGGCGGGCGGCCGAGGAGCTGCTGGCGGAGCCGTCGTTCGGCGAGCTCGTCGACGCGCTCCCGTTCGGCGCGGGCCGGACGGTGCTCGCGGTCGGCGACAGCAACACCGACGATCTGCAGTCCTGGGCCGAGATCCTGCGGAACCTGCTGGAGCTGCGCCGTCCCGCCGACGGCATCACCGTCGTCAACGGCGGGCTCTCGGCGCACACGACGGCGATGGTGCTGCGGCGCTGGCCGGCGACGCTGACGGCCACCCGGCCGGACCACGTGATCTGCGCGCTGGGCGGCAACGACGTCACCCGGGTCGGCTCCGGTGCGAAGAAGACGCTGGTCGGAGCGCGGGAGAGCATCGCGAACCTGCAGGTGATGCGGGAGATCGCCGGCGCCGACGTCGGCTGGACGTGGCTCACGCCGACGCCCGTCGACGAGCAGCGGGTGGACGCGTTCCCGCCGTTCCGCTTCGGGCAGTCGAGCTGGCGCAACGCCGACATAGGCGCGCTGGTCGACGGGATGCGCGAGCTGCCGGAGCCGGTCGTCGACCTCACCGCGGCGTTCGGGGTACCACCGGAGCCGGACCTGATGGCGCCCGACGGCGTGCACCTCTCGATCGCCGGGCAGGCCCGCATCGCGGCGACGGTCGTCAGGCAATTGGCTGGCCAGCCCGGCTAGCGTGGTGATCGTGGACGATGCCGAGCGGCGCGTGCTGCGCAACGACTACGACACCGACCCCGCGCGGTGGGCCGCGAACCAGCAGGCGACCAGCAGGTTCGTCGCGCGCGACATCCACGCCGACGTCGCCGACGGGTTCGCGGCGCACACCGCGGGACCCGTGCTGGACGTCGGCGGCGGCAACGGCGTGCTCGCCAGGCTGCTCGGCGAGCGCGGGGTCGGTGCGGTCGTCGTCGACGCCGCGGGTCACGTGGCCGACGCACCGCGGCCCGGTGTGCGCGGCGACGCGTGCCACTTGCCGTTCCGCGACGGCACCTTCGCCGGCGCCGCGGCGCTGTGGATGCTGTACCACGTCGCCGAGCCGGTGGCCGCGCTCGCGGAGGTGCGCCGGGTGCTGCGGCCGGGGGCGCGGCTGGCCGTCGCGGTGCCGAGCAGGTTCAACGACCCCGAGCTGGCGTCCGTCCTGCCCGGATGGGGGCAGCCGTGGAGCTTCGACGCCGAGAACGGCGTCGAGCAGCTCGAATCGGTCTTCCCCTCGGTCGAGGTGCAGAGATGGGACGTGCCGATCGGGGAGGTGCCCGACCGCGCCGCGCTGGAGGTCGTGCTGCGCGGGCGCGGCCTGTCGGCGGCGGCCGCGGCCGATGCCGCGGGCCGGTTCGACACACCGCTGACGATCACGAAGCGCGGCATGCTCGCGTGGGCGGCGGCCTGACCCGGAAGTGGCTCTTGGGGAGGGCAGGAAAGCCACTTTCCTGCCCTGTGAGGGCCGGAAAGTGGCTTTGCTGCCCTTGCGTGCGGAACGCACGGATCCCAGCAGCGAGGGTCCCCGCCTACAGCGCGGCGATGATGTCGGCGGGCTCGGTGCGGGTGGCGTAGTTGGGGCGCACGTCGATCCAGCCGATCGTCCCGTCGGCCTCGACGATCACGACGGTCGGCATCGGCAGGTTCTGCGTCCCGTCGGCGTTGGCGCCCGCCACGTCCAGCCCGAGCGTCGCCTGCGCCGCCCTCGCGTCGTCGCTGTGCGAGGTGAGGATGCCGAGCTGCCCGGCGATCGTGTTGCCGGGGTCGGACAGCACGGTGAAGGTCAGTTCGTTCGTCTCCTGCATCGAGAGCGAGCCGTCGGGCTTCTGCGGGCTGAGCGCGATCAACGTGACGCCCCGCTCCTGCAGCTGTGGAAGCAGGACCTGCTGGTAGGTGCGCAGCGCAAGGTTGCAGTAGGGGCACCAGGCGCCGCGGTAGAAGACGACGACGGCCCGCTCCCCGCCGCGCGCGGCGGTGAGGGAGGTCGGGTTGCCGTGCGCGTCGAGCAGCTCCGCGTCGGGCATCGGCGTGCCGGCGCGGGAGACGCCGTCCGGGGTGCCCGCTGCGTCGAAGGCGACCTGCTCCGCCCGGAACGCGGCCAGCGCCGCGCCGGGTACATGTGCTGCGGCGTGCTGCTCGATCGCGCCGACCTGCTCGGCATACGACTTGGACACGGAACCTCCGGAAGATCGATTGGTCTGTGCGATCCAGAATTGGGTGCGAAAAATGGAATGTCAAATCCAGAATCTGGTAGCTTCGGCGCCGTGCAACCGAGTCGTCGCAAGCTGACCCCGAAGGGTGAGAGCACCCGCGCCCGCATCGCCACCGCTGCGGCCGAGCTGATGCTCGAACGTGGGGTCGCCGGCACCACGCTCGAGGACGTGCGGATCGTCGCGGGCGTCAGCAGCTCGCAGATCTACCACTACTTCGACGACAAGCAGGCGCTGGTCAGGGCGGTCGTGGAGGTCACGACGGAGGCCGTCGTCGGCCGGCACGAGGTCTTCCTCGGCGCCCTGACCGACCTCGACGGGCTGTGGCGGTGGCGCGACTTCATCATCGAGCACCAGCGCACCGTCGAGTGCGTCGGCGGCTGCCCGATCGGGACGCTCGGCAGCGAGCTCGCCGAGATCGATGCGCCGTCACGCGTCCAGATCGCGGTGGGTTTCCGCAGGTGGGAGGCCAGCATCCGGGGCTGCCTCCGGACCATGCACGAGCGCGGCGAGCTCGCGGCCGATGCCGACCCCGATGAGCTGGCGCTCGCGCTGCTCGCGGCGTTGCAGGGCGGGCTGCTGCTGACGCAGCTCCAACGCGACCTGACCCCGCTGCGGATCGCGCTCGACACGATGATCGGCCAGATCGCCGCTAGAACTACGGCAGTTCGCCGACCCACACCGACGCCGGATCGAGGTACGGCCGGAGCAGGCTGAGCAGCGCGGCGTCACCACGCCCGCCCAACGCCTCCGAAGCGATCTTCCTGGCCACCCCGGCGAGGAAGTCGGCCACCTGGATGCGCAGGTCGGAACGGGAATCGGCGATCCGGAAGCCCGCCACCGCCGGGTGCCGCCCGATCAGCGCGAGCCGGTCCGGACCGAGCGTCGACTGGGTGTGGTGCACGAGCACGACGGGGCTGCGCCCGGCGGCGCCCCAGCGGTCGGCGGCGGCCAGGATCGCGGGCACCAGCGGGTCGATCGTGACCCGTGGCCGGTCGGGGGCGTCGCGCAGCCGCTCGACGAGATCGCTGGGCGCCGGCAGGTCGTCGAGCGCCCGGCGGAAGGCGGCGACGCGGTGCGCACCACCCCGCCCGTTCGAGCGGAGCAGGTCGTTCGCGGCGGCGAGGAACGCGGGCTCGCCGCGCACCGCCCGGTACAGCGGCTCGGCCGGCGCGGGGTCGCCGAGCCGGCCGAGCCGCTGCTCCACGAGCCGCAGCACGAGCAGGAACGTCTTGTCGATCAGGTGGACGTGCGCGTTGCCGAGCACCGGCCCGTCCGGTCCGAGGAACCACTCCAGCGCGCCCCGGTTCTTCTCGCGCAGGAGGTGGTTCGCCTTGTACTCGACCGCCGGCGAGCGGATCCGCCGGCGCAGTTCCGCGAGGCAGTCCGTCGCGGCAGCGGCGCTCAGCCCGACACCGGCGTGCGCGAAGACGTCCGTGACCCCGCCGACGAGCTTCTCGCCCTCGTAGCCGGACTCGTCACACGCGACCTCCCGCACGGCCCCACCCAACCAACTTCCCCACCGTTTTGCCTATTTGCACGACCTCAGAGGTGTGCAGGTTGGCAAAACGGTGGGGAACTTCAGAGTGCGGCCACCGGCAGCCGCCCGATCCGGCGCTCCAACGCGTCGGCGACGTCGAGCAGGCGGTGCTCGCCGTGCCAGCTGCCGATCACTTGCGCCGCGACGGGCAGCCCGGCCGCCGTGCGCGCGACGGGCGCCGAGAGCGCCGGCACGTGCAGCGTCGTGGCCAGCGAGATCCAGCTGAGCAGGTGCAGGTAGGGCACCTGGGCGCCGTCGAGGTCGATGGTCCGCGTCGTGAGCAGGCCCTCGTGCTGGTGCGGGATGGCCGGTACGGGAGTGACCGGCGCCAGGATCGCGTCCCAGCTGCCGAACCACGCCGCCAGCGCGTCCTTCATCGTCTGCCGGACGTGGTTCGTCGCGAGCACGTCGCGGTGGCTCGCCGTCGAGTGCACGGTGCTCGCCGCCGGGCTGTGCCACGGCGCCCCGGCCGCGAGCTCCGCGAGTGCCTCCGGGCGCGCGGCCAGCAGCCGGTCGTAGACCTTGTCCGGGTACCCGGCGCTCAGGATCGGGTAGAGCAGCGCCAGGTAGGTGTTGAGCAGCTGCGCCGTCGAGATCGGCAGCGCGACCGTCTCGACCTTCGCCCCCTCCGCCCGCAGGGCGTCGGCCGCGGCCTCGACGCCGGCCCGGACGTCGGCGGAGACCAGCAGCTCCGGGTCGTCGAGCCACACGCCGATGCGCATCCCGTCGACGCCACCGGGCGCCGGGCGCTCGCCGCCGCTCAGTACCTCTTGCAGCAGCCGGAGATCCGCTGCGGTGGACGCCATCGGCCCGACGACGCCGAGGTCGCCGGGGGCGTACATCCCGGGCGGCGGTGGCACCTGGCCGCGCGACGAGATGGTGCCCCACGTCGTCTTGAGCGCGTAGACGCCGCTGAACCCTGCCGGCGTGCGCAGCGAGCCGCCGATGTCGGAGCCGATCTCCAGCGACGTGATCCCAGCCGCCAGCGCCGCCGCCGCGCCGCCGGACGAGCCGCCGGGCGTCCGGGTCAGGTCGAACGGGTTGTTGGTGGTGCCGTAGACCTCGTTGTAGCTCTGCACGTCGCCGAGCAGCAGCGGCACGTTCGACTTGCCCCACGGCAGCGCGCCCGCCGCCCGCGCGGTCGCGACGACCTCGGCGTCGGCGCAGCTGCGAGGACGGTCGGCGTACGCCGGGTGGCCAGACACCGCGGGCATCCCCTCGACGTCGAACCCGTCCTTGATGGTCATCGGCAGCCCGGCGAGCCGGCCGAGCGACTCGCCGCGCGCCCGCGCGTCGTCGATCTTCTGCGCGTCCGCGCGGGCCCGCTCGACGTCGGTGGCGACGATCGCGTTGATCGAGCCGTGCACGGCCGCGTTGCGCTCGACCGCAGCGTCGAGCAGCTCGCGGGCCGAGACCCGCCTGGCGTCGAGATCGTCGAGGAGCTCGTGCGCGGGACGGTGGGTCAGCTCGGTCATGCTCCGAGCCTCTCCCGGGGCGTTGATCGTTGTCTAGGACCCTCCTAGCTCCGGCTGTCCGCCCTCGACGAACTTCGCGCCGTTCTTCCCGCCGCCGAGCGCCGCCCGGTATTCCGCGAGGCGCGCCGCGGTCTCCGGGGCCGCGACGACCGAGCCGAACTCCTCGACGCTGATGTCGGCGCCCTCGGTGAGCGTGGAGTTCTGCCAGACCTCGAACAGCCGCTTCTGCGCGGCGATCGCGGTGCGGCTGTGCGGGGTGACCTTGCCGAGGAACACCCCTACGGCCGCGGCGAGTGCCGCCGGCGCCACCACCGCGTTGCACAGCCCGGCCAGCTGCGCCGCCGGGTAGGCGTCGCCGAGCAGGATCATCTCCTTCGCCGTGCTCAGCCCGACGTGCTGCTGCAACAGCGCGGCGTCGACCACCGACGGGATCCCGACCTTGATCTCCGGCAGGCCGAAGAGCGCCCGGTCGGTCGCGATGCGCAGGTCGCAGGCCATCGCCAGCTCGAACGCCGCGCCCAGGCAGTGCCCGTCGACGGCGCACATCGTCACGACGGGCAGCGTGCGCACCTTCCGCAGCAGGTCGCGCAGGTCGGCGATGAACGCGCTCGCGCCTTCTGCGTCGAAGCCGAGGAACGTGTCGACGTTCATCCCCGAGCAGAACGTCCGCCCGCTGCTGGTGAGGACGACGGCCCGCACCTGCGGGTCGAGGTCGTCGATCGCGCTGTGCAGCGCGGCGATGTCGTCGAGGGTGAGCGCGTTGAGCGTCCGTGGCCCGGTCGAGCGTCACGAAGAGCACGTTGCCGCGATTGTCGATCTTGACGCCGTCGGTCATCGGGTCATCCTCACACCTCGTGCGCTTCGGGATCGCCGGCGAGCACCACCCGGCCGCCGTCGATCGGGATCGTCGTGCCGGTGACGAAGCTCGAATCGCTCGAGAGCAGGTGCGCGACGGTTGCGGCGACCTCGTGCGCCTCTCCGACCCGGCCCAGCGGGTGCAGCCTGCGCATCTCGTCCTCGACGCGCGCCGCCGCCTCCGGCCCCAGCTCGGCGAGCAGCGCGTCGTAGCGCTCGGTGCGGATCGAGCCGAGCGCGACGGCGTTCACCCTGATGCCCCGCGCCCCGTACTCGACGGCGAGCGCGCGGGTCAGGCCCTCGATCGCGGCCTTCGCGGTGACGTAGGGCGTGCACCCCGGCACGGCACGGGTGGCCTGGTGCGACGAGACGTTGACGATCGAACCGGCCCGCTCGGCCGTGAGCAGGTGCCGGATCGCCACCGAGCAGCCGACCAGCGCGGGCGCGAGGTTGCGGTCGACCATTTCGAGCACGTCGACGGGGCTCGCGGTGTGCAGCGAGGCGTCGCCGAAGACCGCTGCGTTGTTGACCCAGCCGGCAAGCGGTGCACCGGCCTCCGCGAGCTCCGCCGCCCGCCGCGCGACGCCTTCGTCGGCCGCGCTGCCGGCGACGACCTCGGCCCGCGAGCCGGCGAGCGCGGGCCCGTCGAGGTCGATCGCGACGACGTGCGCGCCCTCGTCCAGCAAGCGCTCGACGATCGCCCTGCCGACGCCGCGGGCGCCACCGGTGACCACGTACGAACGTCGCTGATCCATTCGCCCGATCGTAGATGTGATCGTTCTCGCTCGCGCGTGGAAACCTCGTTTTCGGGTATCCGGTGCCACGGGCAATCACCGGTCGGTGCCCGGACCGACCTGCGTGTGCGGCCCCCTTCCCGACATTTGCGGATTCGAAACTGCATTGTGATATCGGTCACGATTCTTCTGATCAAGGGCGGGCGGGTCGGGCCGATCGCTGTTACTTTCTTCCAACATGGTCGTTCCGCCGAAAAACGCCGCCGGCGTGCTCGGGCCGCCTGCGGGAGCGATCTCGTACGGACCGCCGGACGTCGCCGATGGGGTCGAGTGCTGGCGCATCGCGCGCGAGTCGGAAGTGCTCGACGTGAACTCCCGCTACGCCTACCTGCTCTGGTGCCGCGACTTCGCGAGCACATCGGTCGTGGCCAGGCTCGACGGCGCCGTCGTCGGGTTCGTGACCGGATACCGCCGCCCCGACTCGCCCTCGACGCTGATGGTGTGGCAGGTGGCCGTCGACGAGCGGGCCCGCGGGGCGGGGGTGGCCGGCCGGATGCTCGACGAGCTCCGCTCGCGCGTCGACGCCATCGACCGTCTCGAGACCAGCATCACGCCCGCCAACACGGCCTCGATCGCGCTGTTCTCGGCGTTCGCCCGCCGCCACGGCGCCACCGTGGCACGAACCGAACTGTTCGGCCCGGACGTGCTCGGCGACGAGCACGATCCGGAGATTCTCTTCCGAATCGGTCCGATCTACTGAGGATGATGCAAGCAAAATGACAGTTTTCGATGTTTTGGAGTCCGAGGTTCGGAGCTACTGCCGGTCGTGGCCGGTGGTATTCGACACGGCCTCCGGATCGCACTTGACCGATGTGGACGGGAAGACCTATCTCGACTTCTTCGCCGGCGCCGGCGCACTCAACTACGGGCACAACCCGCCGGCCCTGAAACGCCCGTTGATCGAATACCTCGAGCGCGACGGGATCACCCACGGCCTCGACATGTACACCACCGCGAAAGGCGATTTCCTGCGCGCCTTCGACGAGCTGGTGCTGCGTCCGCGCGGCCTCGACTACAAGGTCCAGTTCCCCGGCCCCACCGGCGCGAACACCGTCGAGTCGGCGCTGAAGCTCGCGCGCAAGATCACCGGGCGCGAGTCGGTCATCAACTTCACGAACGCGTTCCACGGCATGACGCTCGGCGCGCTGTCCGTCACCGGCAACTCGATGAAGCGTGGCGGCGCCGGCATCCCGCTCGTGCACGCCACCCCGATGCCGTTCGACAACTACTTCGACGGCACGCAGCCGGACTTCCTCTGGTTCGAGAAGCTCCTCGGCGATGCCGGCAGCGGCCTCAATGAGCCCGCCGCGGTGATCGTCGAGACGGTGCAGGGCGAAGGCGGCATCAACCCCGCCCGTGCCGAGTGGCTGCGCGGCCTCTCCGACCTGTGCCAGCGCCACGGCATGCTGCTGATCGTCGACGACGTCCAGATGGGCGTCGGGCGGACGGGGCCGTTCTTCTCGTTCGAGATCGCCGGCATCCAGCCCGACATCGTCTGCCTCTCGAAGTCCATCAGCGGGTACGGCCTGCCGATGGCGCTGACGCTGATCAAACCGGAGCACGACCAGTGGGTGCCCGGTGAGCACAACGGCACGTTCCGCGGCCACAACCCGGCGTTCGTCACCGCGACGGCGGCGCTGCGCGAGTTCTGGGCCGACGACACGCTGGAGCGCTCGACGATCGCCAAGGGCGAGCGGGTGGAGCAGTACCTCACGGAGATGGCAGCGGTCTCGCAGGCGGTCGAGCTGACCCCGAAGGGCCGGGGGCTGGCACGTGGGCTCGCGTTCGGGCAGCCTGAGCTGGCGTCGAAGGTCTGCGCGGCCGCATTCGAGCGCGGGCTGCTGATGGAGACGTCTGGGCCTTCCGACGAGGTCATGAAGATCATGCCGCCGCTGACCATCGGCGACGGCGAGTTGGAGGAGGGGCTCGACATCGTCACCGATGCGGTCCGCGCCGTCACCGAAGGGGTATCCGCATGATCGTCCGGACCCTCGAAGAGATCACCGAGACCGAACGCGACGTCCAGACCGAACACTGGCGCAGCAAGCGCATCGTGCTCGCGGGCGACGGGGTCGGGTTCTCGCTGCACGAGACCGTCCTCGACGCGGGGTCGGTCAACGACTTCTGGTACGCCAACCACATCGAGGCTGTCTTCGTCGTCGAGGGCGAGGGCGAGCTGTACGACAAGGACAACGACGTCACCTACCGGCTCGGACCCGGCTCGACGTACGTGCTGAACGGAAACGAGCGCCACCAGCTGCGACCGCGCACGCAGATGCGCACGGTGTGCGTGTTCAACCCGCCTGTGACGGGGCGCGAGGTGCACGACGAGCACGGCGTGTACCCGCTGATCACCCTGGAAGGCGAGAAGGAGGCTTCATGACGATCACCGATGCCCGCACTGCCGACGGCTACCCGACCCGCGTCGCCGACCGGCCGTCGCTGATCGAGCGCACCGATCCGACGGTGTGGGGCTCCACGGACGGCCTGCTCTCGGCCGCCGAGCTCGCGGCGCACGACCGCGACGGGTTCGTGACGGTGCCGCAGCTGCTGACGCCGGACGAGGTGGCGGTCTACTCGGCCGAGCTGGACCGGCTCGCCTCCGACCCCGCGGTGCGAGCCGACGAGCGGACGATCGTCGAGAAGACGTCCCAGCAGGTCCGCTCGATCTTCGAGGTGCACAAGCTCAGCGCCGCCGTCGCCGCGCTGGTCGCGGACGAGCGGGTGGCCGGGCGCGCGCGCCAGATCCTTGGCTCCGACGTCTACATCCATCAGAGCCGGATCAACTACAAGCCCGGTTTCGGCGGCGGCGGCTTCTACTGGCACTCCGACTTCGAGACGTGGCACGCGGAGGACGGCATGCCGGCGCCGCGCGCGGTGAGCATCTCGATCGCGCTGACCGAGAACTTCGCGCACAACGGCTGCCTGATGATCATGCCGGGCTCGCACCGGACGTTCGTCGCGTGCGTCGGCGAGACCCCGGCCGAGCACTACAAGGAGTCGCTGCGCGAGCAGGAGATCGGCACGCCCGACCCGGCGAGCCTCACCACGCTCGCCGACCGCCACGGCATCGCCATGCTCACCGGCCCCGCTGGCTCGGCGACGCTCTTCGACTCCAACTGCATGCACGGCTCCGGCAGCAACATCACGCCGTACCCGCGCTCGAACATCTTCGTGGTGTTCAACAGCGTCGAGAACGGGCTGGTGGAGCCGTTCGCCGCACCGTCGCCGCGGCCGCCGTACATCGCGGAGCGGGAGATCCGGCCCGTCTGACGGCTCGACCACGCCCGAGGGCGGGGAGGGCAGGAAAGCCACTTTCAGGCCCTGTGAGGGCAGGAAAGTGGCTTTCCTGCCTCACAGCCGGAGTGGGACGTGGAGCGGGCTCAGTCGAGCGGCAGGAGTTCGGGGCGCTTGGGGACGAAGCCGTCGCCCGTGCGGTGGCCCTGCAGCCTGCGGCGCAGGAACGGCATCACGAACTCGCGCATCCAGCGCAGGTCCTCGAGCTGCCGGTCGCGCCAGGGCGTCGGCGCCGCGGCGGGCAGCGGGGCGCGCCAGTCGTCGTGCACCGGCTCGCCGAGCGTCTCCAGCACGCGCAGCGCGACGCGGCGGTGGCCCTCCGCGGTGAGGTGCAGGCGGTCGCTGCCCCACGTGCGGGGGTCGGCCAGCGGCGTCATGCCCCAGAGGTCGACGACGGTGCTGCCGTGCCGTTCGGCGATGGCCCGCATCAGCTCGTTGTAGCAGGCCACGCGGCCGCGCAGGCGGCGGATGATCGGGTGCATGCGACCGAGGTCGAAGCCGGTGAACACCAGCACCTGGGCGCCGGTTGCGGTGACCCGGCCCAGCGCGGCGTCGAACCGGCGGGCGAGGTCGTCGGTGTCGCAGGTCAGCCGGATGATGTCGTTGCCGCCGGCGCAGAACGCGATGAGGTCGGGGCGCAGCCGCTCCGCGACGGGGAGCTGGTCGTCGACGATCTGGTCGAGGAGCTTGCCGCGCACTGCGAGGTTGGCGTAGCGGAATCCGGGGCGGCCCGCGCCGAGCTGCTCGGCGACACGATCGGCCCATCCGCGCGGGGTTCCGTCGGGCCGCCAGTCGTCGAGCCCCTCGGTGAAGCTGTCGCCGATCGCGACGAAGCTGTTCCACTCGCCCATGTCGCCACCCCTCCCGTTCACGTTCACGACACCATGGCGACGGGTGCCGATCTCCCCAATATCACCCAGGGGACCTGTTTCGCGCCAGTGGGGTGATCGATCCGTGTGAATAGGGCACCCTTGCCTACATGAGCCGTCCCGAGAAGCCGGGACCCGCCGGTGGCGAGTCCCTCAAGGAGCTGCTCGGCGGCCGCACCGGTGCCGTCGACGCGACGCTGCCCGTGGTGGCGTTCGTGCTGGTGCTTGCGATCGTCCAGGCCGTGGCGTGGGAACCGCCGGTGGTGTGGGCGGGCGGCGCGGCGGTGCTCGCGGCCGCTGTGATCGCCGTGATCCGGCTCGTGCAGGGACGCAAGCCGCGGGCGGTTCTGTTCGGGCTGCTCGGTGTCGCCGTCGCCGCGTTGATCGCGATCTACACGGGCCGGGCGATCGACTTCTTCCTCGTCCAGATCGTCTCGAACGCGATCAGCGCGCTGGTCTGGGCGGTGTCGATCGTGGTCCGGTGGCCGCTGCTCGGGATCGTGGTCGGAACCGCGCTCGGTCAGAAGACGCGCTGGCGCCGCGACCCCGACCTGCTTCGCGGCTATCAGCTGGCCAGCTGGGCGTGGGTCACGCAGTACCTGATCCGGCTGGCGGTCTTCATCCCGCTCTTCTACGCCGACGCCTTCTTCGCGCTCAGCTTCGCCCGGGTGGCGCTCACCTGGCCGCTGGTCGCGGTGTGCGTCGCCGTGTCCTGGCCGTTGCTGCAGATCGCGCTGCCGGCGGGGCACCCCGGCATCCGGCACCCGGTGGATGGTGAACGCGCTCACCATCCGTGATCATCTGGAGCGATCCAGGGTTGCGCAGCGTTGTCATGGACGGACTGCAGACATCCCTATCGATCCGGAGCCATGGCAACCAACACCCGCCCCCGCCCGACCCCGCAACCGATGCCGCCGGAGCTGCCGGCGACCGAACCGCAGCCGGCCGCGCCCGACCTGACCGTCAACAAGGTCCTGGCCGGCGCCGGTGCCGCCGCGACGAGCGCGATCCTCGGTTCGTACTTCGGCGTCGCCGGCACCGTGACGGGTGCGGCGATCGGTTCCGTCGCCAGCACGATCGCGACGTCGCTGTACCAGCGCTCGCTCGACCGCACCCACGCCGCCGTCGCGGCCAGGGTGCGGCTCGCCCAGCGCGTCGGCGGTCGGGTCGCGCCGGGCGAGGTGACGGTGCCCATCCCGCGGCTGCCGGCCGATGCCGAGACCGTCCAGCTGCGTGCCGAACCCGATGTGCCGCGGCGCCGGTCGCGGGGGCGGCTCGCCGCGATCGCCGGGGTGACCGCGCTGGTCTTCCTGCTGGGCATGCTGACGGTCACCGGCATCGAGTGGATCAAGGGTTCGCCGCTGAACGCCGATCAGCCCGGCACCTCCGTCGGCCGCGTCATCCACAGCGGGCAGCCGGCCACGAATGTGCCCGATGTCACGTCCGACGATCCGGACGGCTCCGACGAGCGCTCGGCCGACCCGACCGAGACCGGGTCGCCGACGACGGCGCCCACGACCGTGCCGCCGACCAGCGAGAACCCGGCGCCGACGACGATCACGCCGCCGTCGTCGGAGGAGCCGGACCGTGGCGGCCTCCTGCCCACGTTCCCCCGCCCGACGCAGGATGCGCCGAGTCCGAACTGACATTCGATTTAGTCGGTCCCTCCGTGCACAATGCGACCCGCAGCAGGCACGTGGGGAAGAGGGGACATGGCCGCAACAACATCGCTGACCGACGAGGACCTGCAAGCGGTACGGGCCGACCTCACGGCGGGCAAACCGCCGACGGTGTGGTTCACGAAGGCGGCCGTGGGCGTCCCGACCGGCGGGTCAGCCAAGATCATCTCGCTGGACGACTCGTGGTCGGGTGAGTTCATCCAGGTCAAGGCGACGGGCTCGCGCGACACGATGTTCTGCTCGCCCGGCGAGCTGACCAGGGTGCGGCCGGTCCGCAAGCGGGCGGCGCCCGCGGCCAAGGCGGTGGTGCAGGCCGAGCCGGCCGCTGCTGCCCCGCCGGTGGCAGCGGCGAGCGACATCCCGTACGAGCCGGCGCCGCCACCGCCCCGCCAGCAGAAGCCGGCCCCCGTCGAGGCGCCGGCGCCCGCACCGGCCCGCGCGACTCCCGCGCGGTCGCGGCAGCAGCCCGTCGAGGTCGTCGTCACGCTCAGCGCCACGCCGGAAGGCGAGTGGACCGTCGAGGTCAGCAACGGCAAGCGGCGCACCGTCCGCCCGACGCTCGTCCAGCCCGGCGACGTCGCCAAGGCGGCGCGGTCGCTGCCGCCTGCGGTCACGGAGGCGATCGAGTCGTCGTTGCAGGCGGCTCGGCACCGTCAGGTGGAACGGGTCGAACGCCTCCGCGCCGAGCTGGAGGAGGCCCAGCGGGCGCTGAAGGAGCTCAGCGGCTGACTGCCGCCGAATCTCCCCACCGTTTTGCCAATCTGCACACCTTCGGGGCCGTGCAGGTTGGCAAAACGGTGGGGAAGTTCGGGTGGCCGGGCATGGGTAAAGCTGGCACCCAACCCGCAGGTCAGGGCGGCACGTCTGACGGACATGAACCGACGAGCCTTCCTCACGTCCGCCCTGGCCGCCGCATTGACCGCCGGTTGCGGGTTCAGCACCGTCCGGCCGCCCGACGCCCGGCGCGCAGCCGGCGTCGACCGGTCCGCCGTCGACCCGGTGGTGCCCACCGCGCCGGTCGTCGACGGGCTGGTCGCGTTCGGGTCGGATCTCGGCAGAGCGCTGGCCGACCCGATGACCAACCTCGTGTTCTCCCCCGCCAGCATCGGGTTCGCGTTCGGCATGGTGCGAGCCGGGGCGCGCGGGGCGACCGCGGACCAGATCGACGCTGCGTTCCGGTTCCCGCCGACCGGGCCGCACGCGCCGCTGAACACGATCGCGCAGGCGGTGGTCACCCCCAACGGCCTGGCCGGTCGTCCCGGCAGGCCGGCCGTCTCCGTCGCCAACGGGCTGTTCGCCCAGCACGGCCTGCCGATCGCCGAGGCGTTCCTGCGCACGCTGGCCGGCGACTACGGAGCCGGCGTCGCCGATGTCGACTTCAGCTCGCCTGCCGCGGCCGAGCAGATCAACGCCTGGGTGCGGGCGCAGACCGCCGAACGCATCGACAAGCTGTTCGACAAGATCGCCCCGGATACCCTGCTCGTGCTCGCGAACGCGATCTACCTGAAGGCCGACTGGCAGGTGCCGTTCGACGGGGAATCGACGACCGACGCGACGTTCACCCGCGCCGACCGCAGCACGGTGCTCGTGCCCACCATGCGCAAGTTCGGCGAGTCGATGAGCTATGCGAGCGCGCCCGGCTGGCAGGCGGTCGAGCTGCCCTACGCCGGCGACGAGCTGGTGATGTGGGTGCTCGTCCCGACCGGGCACACGCCGGCCGTCGACCTGCTCGCCCCGCCGACGCTGGCGGCGGTGCGGACCGGGCTCGTGCCGACACCGGTCGCGCTGACGCTGCCGCGCTGGGACTTCGCCACCGACGTCAAGCTCGTCGAGCAGATGCGGAAGCTCGGGGTCGAGGTGCCGTTCTCGTCGGCCGCGGACTTCTCGGGGATCACCGACGGCGTGTTCATCAGCGCCGCGATGCACCGGGCGAACATCACGGTGAACGAGACGGGCACCGAGGCCGCCGCTGTCACCGGCATCGGTGCTGCAGGGAGCGGCCCGCCCGAGCCGCAGGCCGAGGTGCGGGCCGACCACCCCTTCGCCTTCTCGATCGTGCACAAGCCGACCGGCACGCCGCTCTTCAACGGCGTGGTCGCGGATCCGGCTGCGCGCTGAGCGGGCTCAGCGCAGTCGTGCCGCGAGCGCCGCGGCCGCTGCGCGGGGATCCGCCGCCTCCGTGATCGCCCGCACCACGACTATCCGGGTGGCGCCGGCGTCGAGCACCTCGTCGAGCCGCTGCACGTCGATGCCGCCGATCGCGAACCACGGCCGGGACGGCGCGCGTCCGGCGACCGTGCGCACCAGGTCGAGGCCCGGGGCGTGGCGGCCGGGCTTCGTCGGGGTCGGCCAGCACGGGCCGACGCAGAAGTAGTCGACGCCCGCCTCGTCGGCCGCCGTCGCCGTCTCGTCGTCGCTGTGCGACGAGCGCCCGATCACGACGTCCTCGCCGACGATCTTGCGGGCCCACTCGACCGGCAGGTCGTCCTGCCCGAGGTGCAGGACGTCGGCGCCGGACGCGAGCGCGATGTCGGCGCGGTCGTTCACCGAGAACAGCGCGCCGTGCCGCGCGCAGGCCTCGGCGATGATCTCCAGCGCCGCCAGCTCGGCGCGCGCTTCGAGGGGGCCGTCGGCGCCCTTGTCGCGCAGCTGGACGATGTCGACACCGCCCGCGAGCGCGGCGTCGAGGAACTCCGCGAGATCGCCGCGTTCGCGGCGGGCGTCGGTGCAGAGGTACAGGCGGGCGTCGTCGAGGCGTGCGCGCAGCGCGGTTCCGTCGAGTCCAGGCACTGGAAAGACCCTACGCGGGGCGTAGGCTCGCCAGTAGGTGACGCACGGGAGCCCTGACGGGCTGAGAGGGGATCGATCAGATCCCGACCGTCGAACCTGATCCGGGTCATGCCGGCGCAGGGAGCGGAGGGTGACGTGAATCTGGCAGTGATCGGTGCAGGCGTGATCGGCATGTCCTGCGCGTGGCGGGCAGCAGCGGTTGCCGGGCTCGCGGTCACGGTGATCGATCCGGCGCCGGCGAGCGGCGCGTCGTGGGTCGCGGGCGGCATGCTCGCGCCCGTCACTGAGGCGTGGCCGGGCGAGGAGGAGCTGCTCGACATAGGCGTGGCCTCGGTCGACCGGTGGCCGGAGTTCGCCGCGGCGCTCGCCGAGGCCGGCGGCCGGGACGCGGGCCTGCGCACCGACGGCACCGTCGTCGCGGCGACGGGCAGCGGCGACCGCGACGAGCTGGAGCAGCTCGCGACCTACCTCGGCACGCTCGGCCGGCCCGTCGAGCGGCTGACCGGCCGCGAGCTGCGCAAGGTCGAGCCGGCGCTCGGGCCGGAGGTACGCGGCGGGTTGTGCGTGCCCGACGACCTCGCCGTCGACAACCGGCAGCTGCTCGACGCCTTGCGCGCGGCCTGCGAGAAGAACGGTGTGCGGTTCGTCGAGCGAGCGGCGCGCCGGGTGCACGACGACGGTTCGCGGGTCACCGGCGTGCGGACCGACGGCGAGGACGTCCCCGCGGAGGCCGTGCTGATCAGCGCGGGTGCGTGGTCCGCCGCGCTGCACCCGCTGCTCGACGGGCTGGTCCGCCCGGTCAAGGGCGAGATCCTGCGGCTCGCGCACCGCCGCAGCGCCGTGCCGCCGCCGCGGCGGACGGTGCGCGCGCTGGTCGACGGCCGGCCCGTCTACGCCGTGCCCCGTGACGGTGGCGGCCTCGTCATCGGCGCCACCCAGTACGAGACCGGCTTCGACACCGAGGTCACCGTCGGCGGCGTGCGCGACCTGCTGCGCGACGCCGAGCGCGTGCTGCCGGGGATCTCCGAGTTCGCGCTGGTGGAGAGCGCGGCGGGGTTGCGGCCCGGCAGCGTCGACAACCTGCCGTTGATCGGGCGGCTCGGGCCCGACGGTCTGCTCGTCGCCACCGGCCACGGCCGCAACGGCATGTTGCTCGCCCCCGTCACCGCCGACGCGGTGCTCGCACTCCTGCACGACGAACCGCTCCCCGGACCGGCGGCCGCTGCCGACCCGGTCCGTTTCACCGCCGTGGCAACGGCAAGGAGGTAGACGTGGACGTTTGGATCAACGGCGACCGGCGCCGGTTCGCCGATGGCGCCACCGTGCGGGAAGCGCTCGTCGCGCTCGACGCGCCGGAGCGCGGGATCGCCGTGGCCGTCGACGGAGAGGTCGTGCCGCGGGCCGCCTGGGCGGCGACGCCGCTGGTCGACGGGGCGCGCGTCGAGGTGCTGACCGCCGTGCAGGGAGGGTGATCATGGAAGACCTGGTGCTCGGCGGTCACAAGTTCGGCTCCCGGCTCATCATGGGCACGGGCGGCGCCGCCAACATGGAAGTGCTCGAACGCGCGTTGGTGGCGTCCGGGACGCAGCTCACTACGGTCGCCATGCGGCGGGTCGACGCCACGGCCGGCACAGGTGTGCTCGACCTGCTGCGCAAGCTCGACATCGGGGTCCTCCCGAACACCGCGGGCTGCCGGACCGCCGCGGAGGCCGTGCTCACCGCGCGACTCGCCCGCGAGGCGCTGGAGACCGACCTGATCAAGGTTGAGGTGGTCGCCGACGAGCGCACGCTGCTGCCCGACCCGTTCGAGCTGCTCGACGCGTGCGAGCAGCTCGTCGACGACGGGTTCACCGTGCTGCCCTACACCAACGACGACCCGGTGCTCGCCAGGAAGTTGGAGCAGGTCGGCTGCTCGGCCGTCATGCCGCTCGGCTCACCGATCGGGACCGGGCTCGGCATCCGCAACCCGCACAACTTCGAGATGATCGTCGAACGGGCCGGGGTGCCGGTGGTGCTCGACGCGGGCATCGGCACGGCCTCGGAGGCCGCGTTCGCCATGGAGCTGGGCTGCGCCGCCGTCATGCTGGCCACGGCGGTGACCAGGTCGGGCGACCCGGAACGGATGGCCACTGCGATGCGGCTCGCCGTCGAAGCCGGGTTCGAGGCACGCGGCGCGGGCCGCATCCCGAAGCGCTACTGGGCGCAGGCCAGCTCGCCGGAGCTGGACGAGTAGCACGTCGACAACGACGTAATGGCTGTTCCTGGTCCCCCCACGCAGCCAAAACGTCGTTGTCGACGGCTCATGCGGGCTGGCGGAGCCCGCGCCACCAGCCCCGGCGCTGCCGGGGGATGGACGTCGTCGTGAGCGCGGCGAGGTCGACGCCGAGGTCGCGCAGTACGAGCCCGCGGTAGTGCTCGTCGGCGGCGGCCAGTGCGGGCTCGTCGCGGTGGGCGTCGAGCAGTGCCCGCAGCGGGGCGTGCCGCTCCGCGAGCACCGTCCAGATCTCGGCGACCGCCTCGACCGGTTCCAGCTGCTGGTCCTCCAGCACGACGTCGATGCGCGCGAGCACGGCCGTGTACCAGCGGTGGTGCGCCGCGAGCAGGAACGCCGTGACGTCGCCGAACTCCGCGACCACCTCGTCGAGGTGGGTGACGGCGGGCTGCCCGGACGCCTCGACGTCGGCGAGCACGGCCTTGAGCAGCGCCTGGCGCCGGTGGGTCTGCTCCCACGTCGCCGACATGGCGTCACTCTCCTTCGGTCTGCATCTCACATACACGATGTATCTGACACTGAGTATGTCTTAGACTCCGTGTATGTCAAGCCCGAAGAGTCGGCGTGAGCTGTACTCGGAGGCGACGCGCGCCGCCCTGCTGGAGACGGCGACGGAGATGTTCACCGAGCGCGGGTTCGCCGCCGTGTCGCTCGACGAGATCGCGACCGCGACGCAGGTCACCCGCGGCGCCGTCTACCACCACTTCGACAGCAAGAAGGCGCTGTTCGAGGCCGTGCTCGCCGTGCTGGAGATCCGCATGACCGAGCAGGTGCTCGCGGCGGCCGCGAAGGTCGAGGACCCCTGGGAGGCCGCGATCACGGCGCTCGACACGTTCCTCGACCAGTGCCGCGACCGGACCTACGGGCGCGTCTGCTGGCTCGAAGGACCGGTGGCGCTGGGTTGGGGGCGGTGGATGGAGGTCGAGAAGGTCCACGCGTTCGGCCTCGTCGAGAACTTCCTCAACGTGCTCGTCGCCGCGGGGCTCGTGCGGCCGCTGCCCGTCGAAACCGCGGCGCAGCTGATCTTCCACCTGCTCGGCGGCTCTGGCCGGGTGATCGCGGAGGCGTCGGACGCCGAGAAGGTCCGGCTGCGCGACGAGTGCTCCACGCTGATGCGCAGGATGCTCGAAGGCCTGCGCACCCGCTGACCACCCGTCCAACATCCCCACCGTTTTGTGCACTTGCGCGCCGTGGGAGCGCGCATCCACCCAAAACGATGGGGAAGTCCTACGGCCGGTAGAGCGCAGCCAGCCGACGACCAGTAGAAGGTCCCCACCGTTTTGCCTACTTGCACGCCGTTCCGGGTGTGCAGGTTGGCAAAACGGTGGGGAAGTTCTACGGCTTTCGCGTCGAGGTGCCGATGGCGGTGCGGAGCGGTACCTCGCGGATCAGCAGCACGGCGGCGAGCGTGATGAGCGAGCCGATGGCCGTGACCAGGAAGATGTGGCCGATCGCGTCGCCGTACGCCGCCCGCGCCGCGGCGGCCTGCGCGACGGGCAGCGAGGCGAGTTCGCCGAGATTGGCCGCGCTGCCGACCTGCAGGCTGAGCAGCACACCCATCACGGTGACGCCGATCGTGCCGCCGAGCGAGCGCAGGAACGCGACGAGCGCGCTCGCGGCGCCGACGTCGCGGATGTCGACGGTGTTCTGCACGGCGAGCACGAGGTTCTGCATCGTCATGCCGACGCCGAGCCCGAGGATCACCAGGAACGCGCCGACTTCGGGGATCGACGTCGTGTGGTCGATCGTCGAGAGCAGCACCAACCCCGCGGTGATCATGAAGGCGCCCGCGACGAGGTAGCGCTTCCACCGCCCGTACCGCGTGATCAGCTGGCCGGAGCCGGTGGAGCCGGCGAGCAGCCCGCCGATCAGCGGCAACGTGAGCAGGCCCGCCGTCGTCGGGTCGTACGAGCGGGCGATCTGGAAGTACTGGCCGAGGAACACGCTCCCGCCGAACATCACCAGCCCGACGACGAGGCTCGCGAGCACCGAGAGCACCACCGTCCGCTCCTTGAACAGCGTCAGCGGCACCACCGGCTCCGGCACCCGCGCCTCGACGACGAGCGCCGCGACCAGCGCCGCCACCCCGAGCCCGGCCAGCACGAACGACGTGGTCGAGCCCCACGCGAACTGCGCGCCGGCCAGCGAGACCCACACGAGCAACGTCGACACCCCGCCGGCGATCAACGCCGCGCCGATGTAGTCGAGCCGCACCTCGCGCGGCGGGGTCGGCACGTGCAGCGTGCGCTGCAGCACCACGAGCGAGACGAGCGCGATCGGCACGCCGACGAAGAAGCACCAGCGCCAGCCGAGCCACGGCGTGCCGACGAGCAGCCCGCCGGCGAGCGGCCCCGAGACGGTCGCGGCGGCGAGCACGGCGCCCAGGTATCCGGAGTAGCGGCCGCGCTCACGCGGCGGGATGAGCGCGGCGATGACCACCTGGGTCAGCGCCTGCAGCCCGCCGGCCCCGACGCCCTGCACGGCGCGCCAGCCGATCAGCCAGCCCATCGAGCCGGCGAGGCCCGCGCCGATCGAGCCCCCGACGAAGATCAGGATCGCGATCTGGACCAGCAGCTTCTTGCTGAACAGGTCGGCGAGCTTGCCCCAGATCGGCGTCGACGCCGTGGTGGTCAGCAGCGTCGCGGTGACGACCCACGTGTAGCTGGTCTGCGAGCCGTGCAGGTCGGCGACGATCGTGGGGAGCGCGTTGGAGACGATCGTGCTGGAGACGATCGCGACGAACATGACGAGCAGCAGGCCGCTCAGCGCGGTCAGGATCTCGCGGTGCGAGCGCGTGGGTTCGGGCCCGGCGGCGACGTCCGGGCGGGTCGACACCGAGGTCACGACGTGATCGCCACCGTCTCGTCGTGCGTGAGCATGCCTTCGTAGTCGGCGGCGTGCGTTTCGAGCTCCTCGGAGAGGGCGTTGACGAGCCGTGCCGTCGCGCGGACGTCCGCCGTCGGGCTGCGGGACAGCGCCCCGCGCAGCCATTCCAGGCGCACCCGTCGCGCGCCTTCGAGCACTTCGAGGCCCGCCGGGGTGAGGCGGACGAGGCTCGCGCGGCCGTCGAGCGGGTCGGGCCTGCGGCACACGAGGTGCTTGCGCTGGAGCTCGCCGATCTGCCGGCTGATCACCGACTGGTCGACGCCGCGCAGCTCCGCGATCTCGCTGAGCCGCCGTTCCCCTTCACCGATGGTGCGAGCCATCTCCAGCACGGCGAGCGTCGTCTGCGAGGTACCGGTGACGTGGCGGCTGACGCCACGCCAGGTGCGTACGAGCGCGACAACGGCGTCGCCCAGCTCGTCGACCGCCTGGTCGCTCTCGCTGGTCGTTTGCATGCGACAACTATATACCCGAATGGTTGTACCATGCAACGGTCATTCGACCTGGGCGACCGTCTCCCGGTGGCGCTTCGCGAGCTGCTGGTAGATCGACGGGTTGCCCTCGACCCACCACCGCGCCGACTGCGTGAGCGGCCCCTTCTCCCGCGCCACCATGCCCAGCACCAGCTGCCCGTCGGGCACGACGGTGTTCGGCGGGACGGTCGAACCGGCCCCGATCAGGCAGCGCGCGCCGATCCGGGCGCCGTCCTGGATCGTCGAGCCGTTGCCGATCAACGCCTCCTCGCCGATCACGCACCCGTGCACGACGCAGAGGTGCCCGATGGTCGCCCCGGGCCCGATCTCGGTGACCGGGTCGTCGCCGCCGTGCACGACGCACCCGTCCTGCACGTTCGCGCCCTCGCGGACGACGATCGGCCCGAAGTCGGCGCGGAGCACGGCGTTGTACCAGACCGACGCGTTGGCCTCGACCCGGACGTCGCCCACGAGCGTCGCGGTCGGCGCGATGAACGCGCTCGGGTGCACCGTGGGGGTGAGGCCCTCGAAGGAGAACAGTGGCATGTCGTCACGGTGCCATGTCGCGGCGGCGCCTTCCGGCTGATACCCGGGTGGGTCCGGTGTGGCGCCGCCCCCGTCCTCGCCGCTCCCGGCACCCTTGGAAGGTGGTGGCGAGCAGGCGGTGGCGGGTTGCGGCGGCTGTACTCCTTGCGGCGGTGGCCGCCGGTTGTGGCGGGCCGCCCGCCGCGGTGCCACCCGCGCGATCGAGCGCGATCCCGGCCGTCCCCTCGACGTCGAACTCGACGCCGGCCGGCACCGACCGCGCCGTGCCCGTCTACTACGTGGCCGAGACGGGATCCGGTCCGCGGCTCTACCGCGAGTTCCACCGGATCGTGACGGCCGACGCCGCGAGCGACGCCGTCCGCGAGATGTTCGAACCGGCGACCGACCGCGACTACCGCACCGGCTGGCCGGCGGGGACATCCCTGCGTGAGCCCGTGACCAGTGCGAACGGCGTGATCACGGTCGATCTCACCGGGGCGGGGACGGTTGATCTCGGCGGTGGGGCGGCGTTGCCGGCCCAGCAGCTCGTCTTCACCGTGCAGGGCGCCCTGCAGTCGGAGGACCCGGTCCGGCTGCTCGTCGACGGCCGACCCGCCACCCCCGAGCCGATCCGCCGCGGCGACGCCTACGCGTTGCGCTCCCTCGTCCAGATCGACGCGCCCGCCGACGGTGCCACGGTGCCGTCGGCCTTCACGGTGACCGGCGAGGCCGCCGTCTTCGAAGCGACCGTGCACTGGGAGGTGCTGCGCGACGGTGCCGTGCTGCGGACGGGGTTCACCTCGGCGGCCGAGGGCATGCGCTTCTCCGCCTTCTCGTTCCCGCTGAACCTCGGGCCAGGCACGTACACCGTCAGGGTGCTGGAGGACGACCCGTCGGGCGGCGAAGGCCGCGCGCCGCTGACGGACGACCGGGTCGTCACCGTCCGCTGAACCGTTCACAACGACGTTTTGGCTGTTTTGTGAGCGCTAACAACAGCCAGAACGTCGTTGTCGACGTCAGTCCGGGGGTGTGCGCGGCGCGCGCATGCCGAGGCTCTTGAGCTCCAGCTCGGCCAGCTTGTGCACGACGGCACGCTCGTCGCGTCGCCAGGCCGCTGCGGGGTCGGACGAGACCGCCAGCAGCTTGCGCACCGGCAGCCGGGTCATCGCGCGCAGCGCGAGCAGGTCGGTGTCGACGCCCCGCACCGCCGCGGCGGAGCGGGCCGCACGCGCGTAGCGCATCCGCAGCGGCAGCCAGACGAGCAGGACGGGCAGCGCGCCGAGCACGATGATCCCGATCGTCGTGCCCAGCGCCACCGCGGCGATCGTCTCCACCTGCTCCCGCCCCGCCGAGGCCAACGAGTCGCCGGCGTTCGTCCCGGTGCCGAGGGCCCTCGCGAGGTCCTCCCCGACGAACGGCACTCCGCTGGCCGTCCGGGCGGCATCGTCGAAGGCACCGCGGATCGAGCCGCCGGCGTCGGCGAGCGCCTGTGCAGGTGCTTGCAGCCGGAGGATCACCTCCTGGGCGGTGAACGCAACCTGGACGCACAGGTACATCCACGCGATGACCACCGCATCGGCGATGAGTTGCCGCAGCAGTCGCAACGGCCGTTCGGCATAGAAACGCATGGGTGCGGTGTCTACCGGATCGGCGTGGACGCGCCCAGATCAGGCGCGCTGAGGCGACATGTGACGATAGGGCCCCACAGCAGACGGCACGAGCGCGACTTTTCACCGGGGGAGGACCGTTGGCTGACGCGCACTTCGGGCCTTACCGCCTGGAGAAGTTGATCGGCCGCGGCGGCATGGGCGAGGTCCACAAGGCCTACGACACGATCCGCAAGCGCGTCGTCGCGCTGAAGGTGCTGACCCCGCAGCTCGCCACCGACCCCGCGTTCCAGGCGCGGTTCCGGGCCGAGTCGGAGATGGCGGCCGGGCTGCGCTCCGCGCACGTCATCCCGATCCACGACTACGGCGAGATCGACGGCGCGCTCTTCATCGACATGCGGTTCGTCGAGGGCCGGGACCTCGGGGAACGCCTCGACGAGGAGGGCCCGCTCTCCCCGGACGAGGCCGTGCACATCATCGGGCAGGTTGCGGGCGCGCTCGACTCCGCCCACCGCGAAGGCCTGATCCACCGCGACGTGAAGCCGTCGAACATCCTGCTCTCCGCCTCCGACGGGGACGGCCGCGACTTCGCCTACCTCGTCGACTTCGGCATCGCGCGCATGGTCGACGGTACGAACGGTGGGCTCACCGGCACCGGCGCGGTGATCGGCTCGGTCGACTACATGGCGCCGGAGCGGTTCGAGCAGCTGCCGTCCGACCACCGCGTCGACGTGTACGCGCTGGCCTGCGTGCTCGCGGAGGTGCTGACGGGCTCGAAGCCGTTCCCCTCCGGCAGCATCGCGACCTCGCTCTACCACCACATGCACTCGCCGCCGCCGCGTCCGTCGCAGCTGCGCCAGGGGGTGCCCACCGCGCTCGACGAGGTGGTGGCCCGTGGCATGGCGAAGGACCCCGACCAGCGCTACGCGACCGCGGGCGCGCTGGCCGCCGCCGCGCGCGCCGCGCTGAGCGCCCCCGCGCCGGCCAACCCGGGGGAGACGACCGCGGCGCACCCGCCCCGGCAGCCCGGCGCCACCCGCACGTCCGGTCCGGTCTTCCCGCCGCCGCCAGGGCAGTTCGGGCCGCCGCAGCCGCGCCGGGCGCCGTCCGGGCCGCAGTACCCGGGCTCCGGTCCGCAGTACTTCGGCGGGCCGGCGCCGGCCCAGCAGGCGCAGTTCCAGCAGAGCCAGCCGCACGGCCGGCCGCAGAGCCAGCCCCATTACCAGCAGCACGGCCAGCCGGTGGGGACGCGCGTCTCGACCGATCCGAACGCCAACGTCTTCGCCGGCGCGTCGGCATGGGTGCCCGGCGCGGCGCTGAGCGGCGCCCCCTCGCAGCAGTCGGAGCAGCGCCCGCGCAGCGGCGCCAAGGTGTTCATGGTGATCGCGGCGGTGGTCGTGCTGCTCGGCGGCGGCCTCACCACCCTGCTGGTCGTGATCAACAATGCGTCGAGCACCACCTCGCCGCAGTCGCCGACCGTGCCGACGGCGGCGAAGGCGAAGCCGCGCAAGGTGGAGGTTGCGGAGAACCTGCCGATCAACGCGGCGACCGGCGCGGTCTTCGACCCGAAGGGCACGGCGTTCTTCACGGTGGGGCCCGCCCCGTACGAGCAGGGCCGCACCGGATCGCAGTACCAGCTCGAGAAGCACAACCTCGATTCGCCGGCAGAGCCGGGGGGGACCGTCCAGCTGCCGGAGGAGGCCTTCCCGCAAGCGCTCGCGCTCACCCCGGACGGGTCGAGGGCCCTGATCCCGACGTCGAAGAGCCTCTCGACGGAGCAGAAGTACAGCTTCGTCGTCGCCAACATCTCCGGCGCCGGCACCGTCGAGCACATCATCCCGATGGACGAGCTCCCGTGGACGGTCGCCGCCTCGAAGGACGGCAAGCAGGCCTACGTCGGCACGCGCGCCGGGGTGGTGGTGGTCGACATCGGGGCCGGCACCGCGGCGCCGGCGATCCCGGTCGGCGGCGAGGTGAAGGGCCTCGCTGTCACACCGGACGGGAAGAAGCTCATCGCCGTCGGGACGGCCGGGGTACGGGTGCTCAGCACCTCGACGAACGCCGTGGTCGGCTCCGTCGCGCTGAAGCAGGACCCGGTAGCCGTCGCGATCACCCCCGACGGTGCGAGCGCCTACGTCGTGCTCTCCGGCGGCAACGGGGTGGCGGTCATGGACGTGAGCACCACGGCCGTGGTCGGGGCCGCGATCCCGACCGGCGAGCGACCCGTGGCCATCGCGATCACCCCCGATGGCCAGCAGGCCGTGGTCAGCAACGAGACCACCAGCGACGTCACCGTGATCGAGACGGCTACCGGCGAGCCGTCGAAGATCAGCGTCGGGTCGAGTCCCGCGGAGATCGCGTTCAGCCCCGACGGCACCGTCGGCGTCGTCGTCACCAGCTCCACCATCGTCAAGCTCAAGAGGGATCTCGCATGATCCGACGTGCCTCGCTCGTGCTCGCGTTGGCAGCGGCCGCGGCGCTCTCGGGCGCTTGCACGACGGCCGTGCCCGGGCAGGCCGCGCCCGACCCGGTGGCGCTCGCGGAGCCCGCGCCGACCACCACGGCGCCCGCGCCGAACGGTCGCCCGTCGACCGAGATCCCGCTGGTGGTCGAGCCGGTCATCCCGGGCTGGAGCCCGGTGCGGTCGGTCAAGCGGGCCGCGATCTACGACGTCCCGCCGACGTGGAGCGTCCTGGGTGAGGGTGTGATCGTCGGCTACGGCGAGCCGGACAAGGGCGGGGTGCTCGGCAGCGGTGCCGCCGAGTTCGGCAAGGACGCCTGCGGCCAGTACTCCAGCCTCGCGCTGGCCGTGACGAAGCACGATCCCGGCACCGACCTCGCGGCGGCGTCGGCGGCGTGGGCGGAGATCTGGGCCGACCGGGCCTACACCGACGACGAGCAACGCCGCCCGGCGGTCGACGTCGGTCCGCCGGAGCAGATCACGACGATCACCGGGCTGCCCGCCGTGATCGTCAAGGCCGTGGCGGACCTGCCCTCCCCGGATCCGGAGTGCAACACCACGAAGGGTGCCGCGTACGTCGTCTCGGCGACCGGCTTCACCGGCGAGCTCGGCCCGACGGTCTCGCTGATCATCGTGGCGGACGTCGACGCGCCCAAGTCCGTCCCCGACGCCGAGATCCGCCAGATCCTCACGACGCTGCGCCAGCCCGGACAAGGCCCCAAGTAACCAACTTCCCCACCGTTTTGGGCACATGCGCGCGATTGCGGCGCGCATCCACCCAAAACGGTGGGGAACTTCGGTCAGCCGGTCGGGGTGTGGATGGGGCCGGCCCGCTCCGCGAGGCGCACGCCCGCGCCGCCCCAGTGCTGCGCGATCATCTCGGCCGCGATCGAGACGGCCGTCTCCTCCGGGGTGCGGGCGCCGAGGTCGAGCCCGATGGGGCTGGACATCTTGGCGATCTCCGCCTCGGTGATGCCCCGCTCGCGCAACCGCTCCAGCCGGTCGTCGTGGGTGCGGCGCGAGCCCATGGCGCCGATGTAGCCCACCTCGGGCAGCCGCAGGGCGACCTCCAGCAGCGGGACGTCGAACTTCGGGTCGTGGGTGAGCACGCAGAGCGCGGTGCGCGCGTCGATCCGCCCGGCCTCCGCCTCGGCGGCGAGGTAGCGGTGCGGCCACTCGACGACCACCTCGTTGGCGCCGGGGAACCGCGAAGCCGTCGCGAACACCGGACGCGCGTCGCAAACCGTCACCCGGAAGCCGAGGAA
Source organism: Pseudonocardia sp. TRM90224 (assembly GCF_021245725.1). GTDB lineage: Bacteria > Actinomycetota > Actinomycetes > Mycobacteriales > Pseudonocardiaceae > Pseudonocardia. Next base: position 689,772 of record NZ_JAJGSX010000003.1, read on the forward strand.
GTTGCCGATCCGCGCGACGGCCGCGGCGAAGTCGATGGCCCCGAACACGATCATCCGCGGCGGCGGCGCGAACGACTCCACGAACACCGAGAGGCCCTCGCCGCGGCGTTGCCCGTCGACGCCGTAGGTGACCATCGCGTTGCGGCCGGCGTCGAGCAGCCCGCGCGCGTCGTCGCGGATCGCGTCGTCGAGCCGGGCGGAGCCGGTGCCGCCCTCGGTGCTCTCCGGCCACACGACGAGCCGCTTGCCGAGCCGCTCGGCCGGGCCGGAGACGACGGTCGCCACCGCGACCGGACGCTCCGCCCGCACTGCCTCCGCGACCGTGCCCAGCTGGGCGTACGTCTCCGGGTCGACCTTCTCCACGAAGATGTCGATGATCCCGCCGCACGTCAGCCCGACCGCGAACGCGTCGTCGTCGGAGACCCCGTAGCGCTGCAGGATCGGGCGCCCGTCGGCGAGCACCTGCTGCCCCAGCTCGTACACGGCCCCCTCGACGCAGCCGCCGGAGACGCTCCCGACGGCCTCGCCGGCCGAGCCGACGAGCATCGAGGCGCCCGGCTGCCGTGGTGCGGAGCTGTAGGTCCCGACCACGGTGGCTAGCGCGGCGGTCTCACCCTTGTCCCACCACTCGTTCAGCTTCGCCAGTACGTCACGCATCGCGGATCACCTTCAGCAGCTGTTCCAACGTCGCCAGGCTGTGCCCGGCCAACAGGTCGTCCAAGTACGGGAGGGCGGCGACTATTCCGCCCTGCACCGGGGCGTAGCCGTCCTTGCCTGCGTGCGGGTTCACCCAGACCAGCCGGTGTGCGAGCCGGCGCAGCCGCGACATCTGCACGCCGAGCAGGTCGGTCTCACCACGCTCCCACCCGTCGGAGAACACGACGACGACGGCGCGCCGCGCGGCGCCGCGCTGCCCCCACCGGTCGACGAACGCGCGCAGGACCTCACCCAGCCGGGTGCCGCCCGACCAGTCGGGGATCGCCTTGCCGGCCGCGGTGAGCGCGCGCTCCGCGTCGCGCATCCGCAGCTCCCTCGTGATGCGGGTGAGCCGGGTGCCGAGCGTGAACGCCTCGACGGAGCCGGGGGAGCGGCGCACCACGACGTGCGCGAACCGGAGCAGCGCGTCGGCGTAGGGCTCCATCGAACCGGAGACGTCGACCAGCAGCACGATCTTTCGGGCGCGCCGTGAGTGCGATCGACGACGCAGGCCGTGCAGCTCGCCGCCGTTGCGCAAAGCCGCGCGCAGCGTCCGTCCCGGGTCGGGCTCGCCGTGGCGCGCGGGCCGGCGCCGCCGGGACGGCCGGGTCGGCAGCTCGGGCCGCAGCAGCGCCAGCAACCTGCGCAGGTGCTCGCGCTCGGCGGGGCTCAGCTCGGCGAGGTCGCGGTTGCGCAGCACCTCGCTGCCACTGGCCCGGGCGTGGATCATCGGCGACCGGTCGTCGTCGCCTTCTCCTTCGACCTCCGGTGCCGGGGTCAGCGCGGCGAGCGTCGGTGGCGGCGGCGGGCGCTCGTCCCTGATCTGCGTGCGGCCGCCGCGCTGCGGGGTGAACCAGCTCTCGAAGGCCTGGTCGTACCTCGGCAGGTCGTCGGGGTCGGCGCACAGCGTGAGCCGGCCCGCCCAGTACGTCTGGGTGCGGCTGGTGACGTCCAGCTCGTCGAGCGCGGTCAGGAACGCCGAGACCCGGTCGGTGGTGATGGCGAGCCCGGCCGCGCGGAGCACGACGGTGAAGCCGACCAGTCCTTCGATCAGGTTGTCCCGCTGCGCCGCTGGGGCCGCTGTCTCTTGGGCCGGTGTGCCGATGGCTGCCACAGGCGCCTCAGGAGGCGAGCAGGGAGTCGAGCTGCTTGCGGATGCGGTCGGCATCCTCCCGGTACTTGAGCACCGCGCCCAGCGTCGCGGCCGCGCTGTCGACGTCGAGGTGCGTCGCGCCGACGAGCTGCAGCGCGCGGGCCCAGTCGAGGGTCTCCGCCACCCCGGGCGGCTTGAGCAGGTCGGCGGTGCGCAACGCGCGCACGGCACCGGCCACCTGCGCGGCCAGCCGTTCGGGCAGCCCCGGCAGCCTGCTGTGCAGGATCTCGATCTCCCGCTGCAGGTCGGGGTGGTCGAGCCAGAGGTAGAGGCAGCGGCGCTTCAGTGCGTCGTGCACCTCCCGGGTGCGGTTGGACGTGAGCACGACGAGCGGCGGGACCTTCGCGCGGACCTCCCCGATCTCCGGGATCGTGACGGCGTGCTCGGTGAGCACTTCCAGGAGGAAGGCCTCGAACTCGTCGTCGGCGCGGTCGATCTCGTCGATGAGCAGCACGCTCGGCGTGGTCTGCAACGCCCGCAGGATCGGCCGCGCGAGCAGGAACCGCGGGTCGTAGAGGGAGGCCTCGACGACGTCGGCGTCGAGCTTCTCCTGGCTCGCGCCCGCCGCGGCCTCCAGCGCGCGCAGGTGCAGCAGCTGGCGGGGGAAATCCCAGTCGTAAAGGGCCTGTGTCGCGTCGATCCCGTCGTGGCATTGCAGCCGGATGAGTTCGGCGCCGAGAACCTCGGCGAGTGCCTGCGCGAGCGCGGTCTTGCCGGTGCCCGGTTCGCCCTCGCAGAACAGCGGGCGGTTCATCCGCATGGCGAGGAACGTCGCGGTTGCCAGCCCGGCGTCGGCGAGGTAGCCGGTCGAGCGCAGCGCCGCAGCAAGCGCGGTAGGCGAGTCGACGGGCGACTCGGAGCGGTCGTTCACCCAGCCAGCATGACTCACGGGCGGAGTCTCAGCCACCTGCGGGCAGATCACTCACCGTGCGTGGACATCACGTTCCGTGGTGAGGAAAGTGTGATGCGATCGCCAATACTTCCGTTTTGGATGCAATGGTCGAACCGTGATCTGGCCGTGATCACCTATGCGCTGACCAGCGGATATCTGTCTATCGTCGGCCCGATTGGGGCGTTACCGTGACGATGGTCACGACGGCTGGGATTGACGAATGCCGGTGTCCAACTCGTAGCGTCGACGGCCGGTCGTTCGAGAGGACGATCGGAAATGCATCCGGATCCGTCGCGCCAGGCCCTGTCCCGCGGATCCGGTCCGTCGAGATGGAAGACGGGACAGGGTCGGGGCGTCACATTCCCGACGGGCTGCAAGCTGGCTCATCGGGCGACGACCGGGACTGCTTGATCGGCTCCCCCAGCCGTTGACGAGCACGTCCTCCTCGACGGTGCGAGAGGAGAAAACAAAAAATGACTTCTCGAGTCGCGCGCAGCACGGGTCGAAGTCTGCTTCGTCTGGCAATTGCCGGAGCCGTTGTGATGGGTACCCCCCTCGCCGTCGCCGGAACCGCAAATGCCGCTCCCGATTCAGTTTGGGACAAGCTTGCCCAGTGCGAGAGCAGTGGCAAATGGAACACCAACACCGGCAACGGCTACTCCGGTGGGCTGCAGTTCAGCCCGCGCACATGGCGTGCATTCGGCGGTACCGGATCCGCGCACAAGGCCAGCCGCGCACAGCAGATCGCGGTGGCCGAGAAGGTGCTCGCAGCGCAGGGCTTCAAGGCCTGGCCGGCCTGCTCGCGCAAGCTGGGTCTCTCCGGCAAGTCGAGCCGCTGATATCTCAGCGTCGTTGATCTCCGGGCGGTGGGAGCCCGGGCGCGCCAGTTCGGCGCCCGGGCCCGCCGTGGCCAGCTCGCCGGATCTCAGGTCGAGTTGACCCACTCGTCGCTGCCGTCGGTGAAGGACTGGTGCTTCCAGACCGGCAGCAGCTTCTTGACCTGCTCCACCAGCTCGGCGCAGGTCTCGAACGCCTCTTTGCGGTGATCGGCGGCAACAGCGCACGCCAGCGCGACGTCACCGATCGCGAGCTTCCCCACCCGGTGGCTCACAGCGATCGCACGCACGCCCTGCGCGGCGGCCGCGACGTCGGCCGCCACCTGGGCGACGACCTTCCCGGCGCTCGGATGGGCGCTGTACTCCAGGCCCTGCACCGAGCGCCCGCCGTCGTGGTCGCGGACCACGCCGCTGAACGTCACCACGGCGCCCGCGCCGGAGTGCTCGACGAGCGCGGCGTGCTCCTCGACGTCGAGCGGCTCCTCCTGCACGACGGCACGCAGCACGGATGCACCTGTCATTTGTGATCGCCACCTCGGAGCTGGTCGACGGCGTGCTCCAGCACCCCGTCGAGCACGGCGAGTCCGTCGCGAACTCCACCTGTCGATCCGGGTAGGTTCACCACGAGCGTTCGCCCGGCGACGCCGCTCACGCCGCGCGAGAGCACGGCCGTCGGCACCTTCGGTGCGCCGGCCGCCCGGATCGCATCGGCCAGACCAGGCACTTCGTAGTCGATCACCCGTCGGGTGACCTCCGGGGTCGCGTCGGTCGGCGAGATCCCCGTGCCGCCTGTGGTGATCACGACGTCGACCGCGGCAGCCACCGCTGCCCTGATCGCCTCGCCGACGGGCTCGCCGTCGGGGACGACCGTCGCGTCGGCCGTCTCGAAGCCACGCGCTCGCAGCCACTCGACGATGAGCGGGCCGCCGGTGTCGGCGTAGACGCCCGCTGCGGCCCTGTTGGACGCCGTGACGACGTGCGCGCGGCGGCTCATCCGTCCTCCTGCGGGCGGACCCAGAGGCCGGTCTTGCCGCCCTCCTTGCGTTCCACGCGCACGCCGTCGAGCGTCGCGGCCGGATCGACGGCCTTGACCATGTCGTGCAGCGTGAGCCCGGCCACCGCGACGGCGGTGAGGGCCTCCATCTCGACGCCCGTGCGGTCGGTCGTGCGGACCGTCGCCGTGATCCGGACCTCGCTGCCTTCGGCGACGAGCTCGACGGTGACGCCGCTGATCGCGATCGGGTGGCAGAGCGGGACGAGGTCGGGGGTGCGTTTTGCGCCCATGATGCCCGCGATGCGGGCCGTCGCCAGCGCGTCGCCCTTCGGCAGGCCGTCGCGGCGCAGGAGATCGACGACCTCGGCCGTGGTCCGCAGCGTGCCCGTCGCGACGGCCGTGCGTGCCGTCGCTTCCTTCCCGGTGACGTCGACCATCCGGGCGGCACCGGCGGCGTCGACGTGGCTCAGCTCCACGGCGTGACCCTACGTCGTGCCGCTGGCCGCTCGTGTGCCGCCGTCTGCCGCGCAAAAATTGTGATGTGGATCACCTAAACGCAACCTCGATGATCGATGCTCGTTTGTGACGTTGAGGTCGTGAGCTGCACAAACCCGCTCATCTCCGACACTACCGGCGCCCTTCCCACGGCGTGTCCGCCGAAAATCGCCGGGTTCCCTCTCAGCAAAACCACACGTAGCGTCCTCCACGGCTCGCACGGACTCCCCGGTCCGGGCAGGCTCCGGAACCGCAGCGCTCCCCTGTCCGGCGGTCCCGGCCCCCGTTGCCTCACGAACCCCGCGTGGGACAGGTACGACCCGGCGGTCGCCCCCAAGGCCGCCAGCCAGAGCTCCCCCTGGCAGAGGTCTGCGCGCAGCGCACGGAGAAGTGCCAAATGGCTCGCTACCGCGGTCGCCATCGCGCCCCCAGCAACACCGGTCGGGTCATCGCCCGCACCGCGCTCGCCGGCGCAGTCGCCGGTGTCCCGTTGCTGGCGTCGGCGCCCTCCGCCTTTGCAGCCTCCGACTCCACGTGGGACCGCCTCGCGATGTGCGAGAGCACCGGCGACTGGAGCATCAACACGGGCAACGGCTACTCCGGTGGCCTGCAGTTCTCCCCGCGCACCTGGAAGGCGTTCGGCGGCGCCGAGTTCGCCTCCGCCGCCCACCAGGCCAGCAGGTCCGAGCAGATCGTCGTCGCCGAGCGGGTGCTCGCCGCGCAGACCTGGAAGGCGTGGCCCGCCTGCTCGCGGAAGCTGGGCCTCAGTGAGGGCGCCACCCTGCGCAAGGCGCCGGTGTCGAACGACGACGCCCCCGCGCAGAAGGCCGCGTTCCGCAACCCCACGGCGACCACCGGTGCTTACGTCGTCAAGTCGGGCGACACCCTCTCCAAGATCGCCACGCGCAACGGCGTCGCAGGCGGATGGAAGACGCTCCTCGACAAGAACCCCGGCCTCGGTGGCAACCCCAACAAGCTCACCGTGGGCCAGAAGCTGACCGTCTGAGGGGGTCCCGGCCCCGGGCCGGGGCCGGCACGCCAAGGCCGGGCCGGATCGGCGGACCGGCTCACCGCGGCGGACCGGCCCCGGCTCGGACTCCCCTCCCCGGTCGTCCCGGCTCCGCCGGGAGGGCAGCAAAGCCACTTTCAGGCCCGCCGAGGGCAGGAAAGTGGCTTTCCTGCCCTCGCGAGGGGCCCGCCCCTACCGGCGCTCAGGGTCCACCCTCGCCGCCGCGAGCTGCTCGGGCGTGTCGATGTCGTCGGGGAAGGCGATGTCGCCGCACTCGACCAGTTCCAGCGCCGGGTGGTCCGCGAGGTAGTGGCGGGCCCCCGCGTCACCGGTCGCGGTCGCCGCGACGCCGGCCCAGTGCGCGCGCCCGATCAGCACGGGATGCGCAGGGCGTCCCCCGTACGCCGCCCGGCGCAGCACGTCCGGCCCCGCCTCGGCCCCGAGGCGGGCGACAGCGGCCGCCGTGACGCCCGGCAGGTCGACGAGGTGGACGAGCGCGGCCTCGGGAACCGGCCGCAGCCCGGCGAGCGCGGCCAGACCCGCCCGCATCGACGCGCCCATCCCCTCGGCCCAATCGGCCGCCACGACCGCGTGGACGTCGGCCGGCAGCAACGCGCGGACGTCGTCCGCCGCCGCCCCGACCACGACGACCAGCGGCGCGCAGCCACCATCGGCGAGCACGCGCAGCGCCCTGCGCACCAGCGGCTCACCGTCGAGCTCGACGAGCGCCTTCGGACCGCCCATCCGGCGGCCGGCGCCGCCCGCGAGCAGCAGTCCTGCCGGCGCAGCTACTTGTTGATCTCCGTGACGGGGTGCACGTAGGGCACCTCTTCCAGCGGGAACTGCACGTCACCGAACGGGGAGAGCGAGCCCTGCACCGGGCTGGCGAGCTCGGTGACCGGGTGTTCCCCGTCGGGTCCTTCCGGCCACGTCGGGTCGACGCGGCCCGGGCGGGCGGCTTTTGCCACGGTGTCCTCCTCGAAGCGCTGAAAGCAAAGGTCGGGCTTGCCGAGAAGTATCGCGCACGCTCCGGTTACCGTTGTCGGGATGCCCACGACGCTGGTCGAATGGCTGCGCGCACAGCCCGACGAGATGCTAGCCACGCTGATGCGCCTGCGGCCCGACCTCGTCGTCCCGCCCCCGACCGACTTCGGCAAGCTCGCCGCACGGGCCGACGTACGCGCCTCCGTGAGCCGTTCCTGCGACGACCTCGACACGGTTGCGCTCGTCGTGCTGGAGGCGCTCGTCGTAGCCGGCGCCGACAGCGCCCCTGTGCCGCGCGCGGAGCTCGCCCGTCTGCTCGGGCCGGACATGCGCCCCAAAGCGCTCAGCTCGGCGCTGGGCGCCCTTTCCGCACGTGCGCTGGTGTGGGGCCCGGACGACGAGCTGGCGATCGTCCCTGCCGCGCGTGACGTCGTGCCGCGGTACCCGGGCGGGCTGGGCCGGTCCGCGGTCGGACCGGCGGCGTCCTCGGCGCTGCCCGCGCTGCTCGCCGCCGTCACGCCGGAGGAACGCAGGGTGCTCGACACCCTCACCGCGGGCCCGCCGATGGGCCGCAGCCGCGGCGGCACCGACCCGGCCGGTCCGGTCGGGACGCTGCTCGCGAAGGGGCTGCTGCTCCGCGTCGACAACGAGACGGTCGAGCTGCCCCGCCAGGTCGCGATCGCGCTGCGCGGCGACCGCCCGATGGGCAAGCTCACGGTCACGCCCCCGCAGCTCGGGCAGCGCGACCGCGGCGCCGATGTCGTCGACCGGACGGCGGGCGGCGCGGTGCTCACGCTGATCCGCCAGGTCGAGCTGCTCATCGCGCACTGGGGCGAGAACCCGCCGCCCGTGCTGCGCTCGGGCGGGCTCGGTGTGCGCGAGCTGCGGCGGGCGGCGAAGGAGATGGAGACCGACGAGTCGACGGCCGCACTCGTCATCGAGGTGGTGGTGGCCGCCGACCTCGTCGGGGCCGGCGACGGCATCGCGCCGGAATGGATGCCGACCACGAGCGCCGACGTGTGGCTCGCCGGCGGCCCTGAGGTCCGCTGGTCGCTGCTCGCCCGCAGCTGGCTCGACCTGCCCCGCCTGCCGGGGCTCGTCGGGCGCAAGGACGACACCGGGCGGCCCATCGCCGCGCTCTCCGACGGGGTGCGCAGGCCGCTGGCTCCGCGCGACCGCCGCCGGATCCTCGAAGGGCTCGCCGAGCTGCCTGCGGGCACCGCGGTCGGTTCGGTCGGCGGCCTCGCCGAGCTGATGGCGTGGCGCGCGCCCCGGCGCGGCGGGCGGTTGCGCGACGAGTTCGTGACGTGGGTGCTCGCCGAGGCGACGACGTTCGGCGTCGCCGCGCTCGACGCCATCTCCACCCCCGGGCGGGCGCTGCTGACGGACCACAGCGGGCTCGTGGCAGCGCTGCGGGCGACCTTGCCGGAGGCCGTCGACCAGGTGCTCCTGCAGGCCGACCTCACCGCCGTCGCGCCCGGCCCGCTCGAACCCGAGCTCGCCCGCGAGCTCGGCCTGCTCGCCGACATCGAGTCGGCGGGCGGCGCGACCGTCTACCGCTTCACCGAGGCGACGATCCGCAGGGCACTCGACGCCGGACGCAGTGCATCCGACGTGCACGAGCTGCTCGCCAAGCGCTCCGCGACACCCGTTCCGCAAGGCCTCACCTACCTCGTGGACGACGTCGCACGCCGGCACGGACGGCTCCGCGGCGGCGCCGCCACCTCGTTCCTCCGGTCCGACGACGAGGTGCTCATCGCCGAGGTGATGGCGCACCCCGAGGCGGCGAACCTCGAACTGCGCCGCATCGCGCCGACGGTGGTGGTGAGCCCGGTCCCGCTGGTCGAGGTGCTCGACGCGCTGCGCGCGGCCGGGTTCAGCCCAGCGGCCGAGGACACCGGGGGAGCGGTGCTCGACCTCTCCGACCGGGGCCGGCGCACCTCACCGCGCCGACGGACGAAGGAACGTGCCGCCACACCGGAGTTCAGCGAGCGGCAGGTCGCCGGGATGATCAAGCGGATGCGCGGCGGCGACACCCTCGCCGGGATCCGCCGCAACGCCGCGGAGTTCGCATCGGGTTCGACGCTCGAGCTGCTGCGCAGGGCGGTGGCGGAAGGCCGCGAGGTGTGGATCGGGTTCGTCGACAGCCACGGCGTCTCGAGCGAACGCGTGCTGCGACCCGTCAGGGTCGGCGGTGGCCTGCTGGAAGGCAACGACAGCATCGACGGCGAGCTGCACCAGGTGCAGCTGCACCGCATAACCAGCATCGCGCTCGTGGAGGAACAGCAGTAGCGCGGCACGCACCACAGGAGCGGTGCGGTGCGTGCCGCGGACGTGCTGGTACTGCAGGAGCGCGCGCTAGCGCGCGCCGGCCGTCATGCGGTGCCGCATGGCGTGCTCGACGAGCCGGATCAGCGTGTGCTTCGTCGACTCCCGGTTGCGGGCGTCGCACTGCACGATCGGGATCGACGGGTCGATCGACATCGCTTCACGGACGTCCTCGATGCGGTGCTGCAACAGCCCGTCGAAGCAGTTGAGGCCCACCACGTACGGCAGCCCCCTGTCCTCGAAGAAGTCGATCGCAGCGAACGAGTCGGCCAGCCGGCGGGTGTCGACGAGGACCACGGCGCCGATCGCGCCGCGCACCAGGTCGTCCCACATGAACCAGAAGCGGTGCTGACCCGGCGTACCGAACAGGTACAGGATCAGCTCGGAGTCGAGCGACACACGGCCGAAGTCCATCGCCACCGTGGTGGTGACCTTGTTCGGGGTCGCCGCGAGGTCGTCGACGCCGGCGCTGGCCTCGGTCATGACAGCTTCTGTTGTCAGCGGGACGATCTCGGAGACCGAGCCGACGAACGTCGTCTTACCGACGCCGAAGCCCCCGGCCACCACGATCTTGGCCGAGATCGTCGCCGAGGTGGCGATCATGTGCCCCCTAGAGCCGACGGAGTCCACTCAAGACCCTTTCCATCAATGCGAGGTCCGGCGCGTTGCCGGCGCTGCTCGCGGTCTGGTGCACGGTGACGACGCCGAGCCCGGCCATGTCACCCAGCAGCACCCTGGCGACGCCGAGGGGGAGCTTCATGAGCGCGGCGACCTCGGCGACCGACCGCGTTTGTTCGCACAGCTCGGCAACCGTGCGGTGTTCGACCTGCAACAGGCCGATCTGGTCACGGCCACGCTGGCTCGTCGAGACCAGCGTCTCGATCGCTAGGTTGAGACCGGACTTAGTCCGGCCTCGTGTCCAGGTGTAGGGCCGCACAGCGGCGGCGCCGACACCTCGTGCCACCTCGTCGGCCTCGACGGCCCGCATGTCGATGGGCCCCGTCGACGGGATCGAGGGACCCTGCGAGACGTGCGGGAGCGCACCCGAGGAGGGGCTGACCGGCGTCGGGTCGTTCGGGACGTCGATGCTCAGGCCGCCGTCGTCGCCGCCGCCCTTCCGGCGGCCCCAACGGCGTCGCTTCGGCGTGCGACCGGCATCGAAGCTGAAGCCGTTCATCACGTCGGCGAAAGTCGGCTCCGAGGATTGCCGGCGCTCGTCGTCGGGACCGGAGGTCATCGGACTTCACCTGCCTTCTGCCGATCGGTTACGGGTGCGAGTCGTGCGAGTTCAGTGCCAGTTCTGGACGTGCGGGGACGTACGAGGCCGTGCAGCCGAGCCGGGGAGCCTAGTGCCCGAAGGATCCTTGCAGCTCCGCGCGGAGCTCCGGGGTGAGCAGCTGGCCGACCCGGTCGACGAGCAGCGTCATCTCGTACCCGATCAGACCGATGTCACAGCTCGGTGACGCCAGCACTGCGAGGCACGATCCGTCGCTGATCGACATGAGCAGGACGATGCCGCGGTCCATCTCGACCACGGTCTGCACGACGCCGCCGGCGTCGAAGCAGCGCGCGGCGCCCTGCGTCAGGCTGATCAGCCCTGACGAGACGGCGGCGAGCTGGTCGGCCCGGTCGCGCGGCAACCGGTCGGAGCTCGTGAGCAGCAGCCCGTCGGCGGAAACGACGATGGCGTGTGCAACGCCGGGCACACGCTCGGCGAAGTTGGTGACCAGCCACCCGAACCGGCTCGGCTGCGTCTGCGGTGCGGTCATGACAGCTCCTCGCTGACGCTGCCCGCCGCTTCGACCGGCGGGATTGATGATCTTCTAGCGACAACCTCGATCACGTGCGCTCCTCGTCGTGATTGCCACCCGCTGTGGCGGGGTCAGTACCTTCGGCACCAGCGGTGCCGCGTGTCCGGCTTTCCCGGCCCTGTCGGACGCCCTGCTGGTAGCTGGCGAGTCGCCCGCGGATCATCTCCGCACTGCGGGACGCCGCTGCCGGCGGGGTCAGCACCGTCGAGCCCGCGCTGCCCGGGACCAGCCGTGCCCGCGGCCGGCGCTTGGGCAGCCCCGCCGAGGTGAGCTCGTCGGGGGTGTCGTTGGCGATCTCGGCGGCTGCGGCGCGCCAACCCTCGTCGGCGGCCGACGCGAACGTCGGTTCCGGCATCGGCTCCGGCGCAGGCTGCTGCGTGGGCTGCTGAACGGGCTGTTGAGCGGGCTGCTGGACGGGCTGCTGGATCGGGACCTGCTCGGTGACGGGAGCAGCGTCGGGCATCGGCGCCGGGGTCGGGCGCGCCACCGGGGCGGGCCGCGGTGCCGGTGTGGGGCTCGGCGCCACCCGTGCCTCCGGCGCGGGCGCCGCGGGTGGTGCCGCGGGCGCCGACGCGGCGGCTGCCGCCTGCTCGGCGGACGGCTCGCCCTCGCCGTTCTCCGTCTCCCAGTTGACCGGGATCGGGCGGTTCGAGCGGAACCACGCCGAGGCGATCTCCTCGAAGATCGGCGTGGTCTCACCGAGGTCGAACCCGGTGGCGCCGTTGCGGACGACCGGGGTCGGTTCGGCGATCACCGGGACGCTCGGCGCGAAGAGCTCGTCGGGCGTCGAGGCCTGCACGGGCCGGTTGACCGGCGCGGGCGCCGGGTTGGCGCGCGCGACGGGCTGCGGGTTCGGCTGGTTCTGGGGCGGAACGGGCTGCTGCTGCGTCGGCTGCTGGTGCTGCGGCGCGGCCGGGTACTGCTGCTGTGGCGGGTACTGCTGCGGCGGGAGCTGCTGGTACGACTGCGGCTGCCCGGGGTACTGCTGTCCCGGGAACTGCTGCTGCCCCTGCTGGCCCTGCGGCGGGTTCGGCTGCTGGAACAGCTGCTGGTGCTGGGGTGCCTGGTGCTGCGGTGCCTGATGCTGCGGTGCCTGCTGCTCCGGGGCCTGCGGCTCGGCCGGCGGGGCCGAAGCCTGCGCCTGAACGGCCGGCTGCGACGGAGTCGGCGGCGGCAGGTACTGCGGCATCTGGATCGGCGGCATCTGGACCTGCGGCTGCTGCTGGTTGACCGGCGGCTGCTGGTTCTGCTGGTGCACTGGCTGCGGGGTCGGCCGCGGCGAGGGCTGCGCCTGCTGCTCCGGCTCCGGCTTCGCCCGCTGCGGGAGCGGTGCGCTGCCGGTGCGACCGATCACCGGGATCGGCATCGTCGGCGGGGCCGGCGGCACCGGGGTCGGTCGCGGCGAGGGCAGCGGTGCCGCGCCCGTGCCGAACATGGAGTCGCCACCGGGGGTCTCACCCGTGGGCGGCGCGGTGAAGGTGCTCGCCGCCGCCGCGTTGCGGGCCGCCTCGGCCTGCTCCGCTTCCTTCTTCGCCTGCTCGGCGGCCCGTGCAGCGCGCTCCTGCTCGGCGCGCGCAGCGGCCTCCTGGTCGCGGCGAGCCTGCTCGGCGACCTCGCGCGCCTTGCGCTGCTCGTCGTCGGGCGGGCCGGTCTCGTCGGGCTTGCGCGGCGGGCCGTCCGGGCGCAGCGAGGAGCCTGGACGGCGGCTCGGCAGCGGCGGGGTCGCCGGTGGCGTCGTGGGCGGGGTGGTCGGCGCGGGCGGTGCGCCGTTGGTCCCGTTCGCCGGCCCTCCGAACAGCGAGCTGTCGCCGCCGGTCGGGACGTCGAAGACGCTGCCCGGGTTCGCGGGCCCGTCGGTCCCCGCGACGAACGCGGAGAGCGAACCGGTCTGGCCGGCGCCGTTCAGGCTGTTGCGCTGCTGCTGCTGCGGCATCCCCTGCGCCATCGCACCCTGCAGCGGCACCGGGGTCGGGCGCGGCGTGCCGGCCGGGCGGCCGATCTCGGACGGCTCGCTCGACGGCACCAGCGAGGCCGGGACCGTCACCGAGGCGGTGAGGCCGGAGCCCGGCGCCGACGACGAGGCCGAGAGCCGCACGTTGATGCCGTGGCGGGCGCCCAGGCGACCGACCACGAACAGGCCCATGCGGCGCGAGGCCGAGACGTCGACCGTCGCGGGCCCGCTCAGGCGCATGTTCGCATCGGCGAGCTCGTGGTCGACCATGCCGACACCGCGGTCGGCGATCTCGACGACGATCGAGCCGTCGGGCGTGCGGGTGGTGCTCATGACCACCTGCGAGTCGGGCGGGGAGAAGTTGGTGGCGTTGTCCAGCAGCTCGGCGAGGAGGTGGACGATGTCGCTCGCCGCCCGGCCGACCAGCGTGGCGTTCGGCGGGGTCTGCACCACGATCCGCTGGTACTGCTCGACCTCCGAGACCGCAGCCCGGAGCACGTCGACCATCGGGACGGGTGCGACGTTGCGCTTCGCGAGGTCGGTGCCGGCGAGGACCAGCAGGTTCTCGCTGTTGCGCCGCATGCGGGTCGCGAGGTGGTCGAGCTGGAACAGGTTCGACAGCTGGTCGGCGTCCTGCTCGTTGCTCTCCAGCTGCTCGATGAGCGTCAGCTGGCGCTCGACGAGCGCCTGGCTGCGCCGGGAGAGGTTGACGAACATCGCGGAGACGTTCGACTGCAGCAGCGCCTGCTCGGCGGCGAGCCTGATCGCCTGGCCGTGGACCGCGTCGAACGCCCGCGCCACCTGCCCGACCTCGTCGCGCGATGTCAACGGGACGGGGTCGACGGTGACGTCCGGGGTCTCCCCGGCGCGCATGCTCTCGACGGCGAGCGGGAGGCGCCGCTCGGCGACGTCGAGCGCCGCGGTGCGCAGGACGCGCAGCGAGCGCAGCAGCGCGCGGGCGACGAGCACCATGACCGTGATACCGGCCAGCAGGCCGAGCATCAGGATGACGGAGTTGACGCCGGCGAGGTTGCTGGCGCGGTCGGCCGCGGCGTCGGTCGTGACGTTGAGCTCGCTGCGGACGTCCTCGATGTTGCGGTCGATGACGGCGCGGGAGTCGTTGTAGGCGGCGTCCCAGGCCGCGCTCGTCGCGAGGATCGGCTCACCTCGCTGGCCCTTCCCCTTCACCTCTTCCCGCAAGGCGTCGCGGACGTCGTTGGCGGTGAGGTCGTCGAGCACGTTGCCGACGTTCGATACCGCGACGAGCGCCACCTGGAACTCGCGGTAGTCGCTGGTCAGCTGCGCCCTCGCGGCTTCGAGGGCGGTGAGGTCCTCGGCGCTGATCGGGATCGTGCCCCTCGGGGCGACGGTGGCCACGCGGATCGCCGCGCCGATGATGGTGTGCTCGACCGCGAGCTGCTCAGCGGCGTTCGTCGCGGCGGTGAGGCCGTCGGAGAGGTTCGCGGACGCGGGCGTGCGCAGCTGGCGCAGCATCGCCCGGTCGAGCGCGTCGAGCCTGCTGATGATGTTGCTGTAGCGGTTGAGGATGTCGCCGCGCTTGTCCTGGGCGGTGATGTCGACCGCGGCGCGCAGCAGCTCGAGCTGGCCGAGCACACCCTCGGTGCCCTGGCGGACGGCCGTGCTGCCGTCGTCGAGGTCCTCGCCGGTGCCGATGGCATCGCGCATCTTCGTCACGGCGTCGTTGACCTGGCCCTCGGCCACGTTCAGCACGCCGGCGTCGCCGCTGCGGTTGCCCGCGATGTAGAGGACGGCCTCGTCGCGCTCCTGGCGCAGTGCGTGGGCGGCCGAGGCCACCTCGTCACGCAGGGCGAGCAGCCTCGTGTCGCTGCCGAGCTGGGAGGCGGATCCGGCCTGGTCGGCGACGCGCAGCGCGCCCAGGATGAGTGCCAGCAGAGCCGGCACCAACCCGATCGCGACGAGCTTCCACACGAGGGTCCAGTTGCGCGGGTCGAGGCGATCCGCCCACGACGGTCCGCTCTGGATGCTGGTCACGTCAACGTCCCCCTGAGGATTGCCGGCGACGATCGGCCGAACTCTGGCATGCGCGCACCTTCAACGCGAGGGCGGACCGGACGAGATGCGGTCCTGCGGCGGTGGATGGCCGTGTGCGGTCGCAGCTCCCGTGGAGCATCGCGATGAGACATCGAGTGGATCCGTCGCGCCTTCTGTCGGGGGCGTGCCGGTGGGGTCGCCGGCCCGCGTCGTACAACTCCATCACCATCCGACACGCGCGCCCCGCTGGGGAAGGGCCGCTACCGCCGGAACCGGGTATGATCGCGACGACACACGTGCGCGTACGGACGAAGCTGCAGAAGTATAGCCCGAGTTCGTCACGCCCCAGTCCTTCGAGGTAGACCCAGAACCGGCCGTTCCCCCGTTTGGACGCGCCTCGCACTCTGAGTAGCCCGAGCAGCCCGATCCGGTTCCCCCGGCTGGGCCATGTGAGGAGTACGACAACAATGACCGACGGGCCGCTCATCGTCCAGTCCGACAAGACATTGCTCCTCGAAGTGGATCACGACGCGGCCGCGGAGGCCCGCTCCGCGATCGCTCCGTTCGCCGAACTCGAACGCGCGCCGGAACACGTCCACACCTACCGCGTGACACCGCTGGCGCTTTGGAACGCGCGTGCGGCGGGCCACGACGCGGAGCAGGTGGTCGACGCGCTCGTGCGCTACTCGCGCTACGCCGTGCCGCAGCCGCTGCTCGTCGACGTCGTCGACACGATGGGCCGCTACGGGCGGCTGCAGCTGACCAACTCGCCGGTGCACGGGCTCGTCATGGTCGCGTTCGACCGTGCGGTGCTGGAGGAGGTGCTGCGCCAGAAGAAGATCGCCCCGCTGCTCGGCGCGCGCATCGACGACGACACCGTGCTCGTGCACCCCTCCGAGCGCGGCCACCTCAAGCAGGCCCTGCTCAAGATCGGCTGGCCGGCCGAGGACCTCGCCGGCTACGTCGACGGCGAGGCGCACGCGATCGCCCTCGCCGAGGACGGGTGGACGCTGCGCGACTACCAGCGCCAGGCCGTCGAGGGCTTCTGGGCGGGCGGCTCCGGGGTCGTCGTGCTGCCCTGCGGCGCGGGCAAGACGCTCGTCGGCGCGGCCGCGATGGCCCAGGCGCAGGCCACCACGCTGATCCTGGTCACCAACACGGTGGCGGGGCGGCAGTGGAAGCGCGAGCTGATCGCGCGCACCAGCCTCACCGAGGAGGAGATCGGCGAGTACTCCGGCGAGCGCAAGGAGATCCGGCCCGTCACGATCGCGACCTACCAGGTGATCACTCGCAAGACCAAGGGCGAGTACAAGCACCTCGAGCTGTTCGACTCGCGCGACTGGGGCCTCGTGATCTACGACGAGGTGCACCTGCTGCCGGCCCCGGTGTTCCGCATGACGGCCGACCTGCAGTCGCGGCGGCGGCTCGGCCTGACCGCGACGCTCGTGCGCGAGGACGGCCGGGAGGGCGACGTCTTCTCGCTGATCGGCCCGAAGCGCTACGACGCGCCGTGGCGCGACATCGAGGAGCAGGGCTGGATCGCGCCCGCCGAGTGCGTCGAGGTGCGCGTGACGCTCACCGAGGCCGAGCGGATGGCCTACGCGGTCGCCGACGCCGAGGAGCGCTACCGCATGGCGTCCACGGCGCACACGAAGGTCAACGTCGTGAAGGCGGTGCTCGCCCGCCACCCCGGGGAGCCCGCGCTCGTCATCGGTGCCTACCTCGACCAGCTCGAGGAGCTCGGCGAGGCGCTCGACGCGCCGATCATCCAGGGCTCCACCAAGAACAAGGAGCGCGAGGCGCTCTTCGACGCCTTCCGCAAGGGCGAGATCCCCGTGCTGGTCGTCAGCAAGGTCGCGAACTTCTCCATCGACCTCCCGGAGGCGAGCGTCGCCGTGCAGGTCTCGGGCACGTTCGGCTCGCGGCAGGAGGAGGCGCAGCGGCTCGGCAGGCTGTTGCGGCCCAAGGGCGACGGTCGGCAGGCCCATTTCTACTCGGTGGTCTCCCGCGACACCCTCGACACCGACTACGCGGCGCACCGGCAGCGGTTCCTCGCGGAGCAGGGTTACGCCTATCGGATCGTCGACGCCGACGACCTGCTCGGCCCGGCGGTCCCCGACGTCGGCTGAGCCGGCCACTCTGCATCACCCGTTTGCCACGGATGCGCACGTTCGAGTGTATGTGCCTGCGCTCACAGCTCCGGTGACCGACACTGGAGACCTGCGTCGAAGCGGGGAGCGAGCATTTCAACCATCGGATGGATCATCATTGGGGTGGCGGCCTGGATCGTGGTCGCCATGGTGGTCAGCATCGTGCTCGGTGGCATGCTGCGCCGGCGCGGCGCCGAGCTGCCCCACGTGCACCCCGAGGAGATCATTCGCGGCATCCCGGCGCAGCGCCAGGCCACCGAGGACGAGTGGAGCGATTCGCGGATCGGACGGGAGCACCGCTGACCGTCAGTTCTATTTGGCGCCGCGGTGGTCGAGCAGGATCCGCAACGTCAGCGCCGACGCCCACAGCCAGATGATCGCGCCACCGGCCAGCAGCAGGCGCAGGTCGTCCGCGGGGAACGCGGCGAACCCCAGCGCCAGGTACGCGATCGGCACGATCGCGCTGGAGGTCGCCCAACCCCGCCTGCCCTGACGGCGGAACCGCAGGGCGAAGACGACGCAGGCGGCGATCAGGGCGAGGCCGGTGAGCATCGGGGCGAAGCCGTGCAGCGTCGCGTGCCAGCTCATGCTCGCCGGCATCCCGTCGGGGGTGCCGGGTGGGAAGCCGAGTGCCGGATCGGTGGCGAACAGGCCGCCCCAGATCAGCCCGATCCCGTAGCCGCCGATCAGGATCGGGCCCCACCGCGCCCCCAAGGCGGCGCGTTGCAGCGCTCGACGAAGGCCGACCGCGGAGGCGACCGCCAGCAGCCCCGCGACGATGAACGTGGCGGTCTGCACCCAGCCCTCCGCGCCCAGCGCGAGCTGGCTCAGAGCGTGGTAACGGGGATCGAACCCCTCGCGCACGCTCTCCTGTAGGACGACGGAGAGGACGAAGAGCGGTCCCGCGGCCGCACCGCAGGCCAGTAGGACCGGTGTGCTGCCCGGATGCGCGGACGGGTCGGCGGTGCCGTCTCGTCCGGCCGCCGGTGTTCGGGTTGATTCGTGCATGGCAGCTCTCCTCTCTCTTCTGGTCCGATGCGGGATGGCTCAGCCGTAGAGCGAGGCCCCGGTCTCCAGCAGCGTCTTCAGCCCGGAGAGCACCTCGGCCCAGCCGCCGCCGGCGCCCTCGACCTGCCCGGCGACCATCGCCGCGGTGTTCGGCGCGCCCGTCACGTCGTGGGTCACGGTCAGCACCGACACCCCGCCCTGACCGCTGGTGATCTCGTAGGTGAGCCGGGTCGCCGGCTCGGTCTCCCAGGCCGCTTGCCAGGTCTGCACGAGCCGGTGCGGAGGATCGGCCTCGACGACCTCACCGGTGACCACTTCCTCCGGCATGCCGCCGGCCTGCATCTCCGCTGTGGCGACCGTCCGGAACCGCCCGCCGGGGCGCAGGTCGTACTCGACCCGCCCGCCGTAGCCGTACCGCTCGGACCACTCCGGCTTGGTGATCGCCGCCCAGATCGCCTCCGGGGCCGCCTTGATGAACACCCGGTGCACCTGGGTCGTCGTGCTGACGTTCTCCTGCGTGGGCATGTCGGTCCCTTCCAGTTCGGCCTTCAGATCCGCCAATGCCGACACCGGCCGCTCGGTGTACTTGTCGATCCACCGGTCGTGGACGAGCCGGATCGGCACGCCGAAACTTCCCCACCGTTTTGCCAACCTGCAGACCCTGGAGGCCGTGCAAGTAGGCAAAACGGTGGGGAAGTTCGTTGACGGGGTGCGTCAGCCCTCGTAGTCGTGGCCGGTCAGGCCGCGGTAGACGAATCGTGTGAGGGTCTCGATGGCCTCGTCGTCCGTCGGTGGTTGCGCGCCGTCCGGGGTCGGCGCCACCAGCCACGTCGCCGCGAAGTTGTCGAGCAGCTGGTACATCATCGAGAGGCACAGCTCGGTACGCCCCGGCAGTGCCATTCCCGCGTGCGTGACCTGGTCGAGGTGGCCGGTGAGGTCGGCGGCCTGCGCGGTGAAGAACCCGGTCAGCTTCCGTGCGAACGGCTCGCTGACCAGTGCGGCCTGCCGGAGCGCGACCATCGTCGCGGCGTGCTCCTTGTAGAACCGCCAGTACTGGGCGACGTGCCAGCGGACCGCGGCGGGGTCGCTGAAATCGGAGAGGTGGTCGGGGCCGAGCGCCTGCTCGTCGCCTGATTCGGCCATGTCGACCAGCAGGGCTTCGAGCAGCTCCTCCTTGCTCGCGAAGTGGTTGTAGAACGACCCCGCGGCCCGGCCGGCCTCCGCCGTGATGTCGGTGATCTTGGTGTTCAGGTAGCCCTTCTCCGCGAACACGCGCCTGGCGGCGTCCTTCAGTGCCGTCTCGGTGCCTGCCGCCTTCTCCTTGCGGCTCATGACCGCCATCCGCCACCTCCCTGCTTGACGCGGACGCTAGCAACCGTCATTCTGAATCTCAGTTCACTGAATCACAATTCATCAAACGGAGGTCGTCATGGACACGCAGGTGCTGGTCGCGGGAGCGGGCCCCACCGGGCTGACGCTGGCCATCGAGCTGGCGCGGCGCGCGGTGCCCGTCCGGGTCGTGGAGAAGGCGGCGAGCTTCTTCATCGGGTCGCGGGGCGACGGCCTGCAGCCGCGCACGCTGGAGGTGTTCGAGGACCTGGGTGTGCTCGACGCCGTGCTCGCCGCGAGCTCGCCGCCGGTCCCGATCAAGGTCTACGCAGGGGGCCGGCCCGTCGGCGAGCACACGATGTTCGAGACGGTCGAGCCGACGCCCGCGGTGCCGTACCCGACCGGGCGCTTCCTCGGGCAGTCGCAGACCGAGGCCATCCTGCGCGGCCGGCTCGCCGAGCTAGGCGTGCACGTCGAGCTCGCGACCGAGCTGTTCGGCTTCGAGCAGGACGGCGCCTGCGTCACGGCGCTGCTGGGCACGGGCGAGAGCGTCCGCGCAGCCTTCCTGGTCGGCGCGGACGGTGGGAGGAGCGCCGTGCGCAAGGCGCTCGGGGTGGCGTTCGAGGGCACGACCGACGAGTCGATCCGGATGCTGCTCGGCGACGTCCGGGCCGACGGGCTCGCCCACGACGTGGGGCACTGGTTCGGGGCCGCGGACGACCCGATGCGCGGGGTCATGTTCTCGCCGCTGCCGGGCACGGAGCACTTCCAGTTCGCCGCGGCGCTCGGCGACGGCGACCTCGCCGTCGAGACCGCGCTCCCGACGCTGCAGGCCCGGCTCGACGAGCACTCCGGCGGCGGCGTCCGGCTGCATGACATGATCTGGTCGACGGTGTGGCGTCCGAACGTCCGGCTCGCGCAGCGGTTCCGGGTCGGGCGGGTGTTCCTCGCGGGCGACGCCGCGCACGTCCACCCGCCGACCGGCGGCCAGGGCCTCAACACCGGCGTGCAGGACGCGTACAACCTGGGGTGGAAGCTCGCCGACGGCTCGCCGGAGCTGCTGGACAGCTACGAGGCGGAGCGGCGGGCCGTCGCGGCGCAGGTGCTCGGGATGACGTCGGAGATCATGCAGCGCTACATCGACGGCGACGAGGACGCGCACAAGCGCGGCGCGGAGACGACGCAGCTCGGTATCTCCTATCGCGGCGGGCCGCTCTCCGCGCCGGGGACGGGCCGGCTGCGGGCGGGCGACCGCGCGCCCGACGCGCCGCTCCAGGACGCCAACGGCAAGCGGGTGCGGCTGTTCGAGCTGTTCAGCGGGCCGCACGCCACCCGGCTCGCGTTCGGCGACGCGCACGTAGACTCGGAGGTCGACACGGCCGACGTGCCGACCTACCGCATCCTGCCGGCGGGATCCGTCGCGACCGGCACCGACCTCGTCGACGCCGACGGGCACGCCGCAGCTGCCTACGACGCGGGCGTGGTGCTCGTCCGCCCCGACAACCACGTCTGGGAGATCACCCCCCGGTGACCCGAACTTCCCCACCGTTTTGGGCACATGCGCGCTTTTTCGGCGCGCATCCACCCAAAACGGTGGGGAGATCCGGGTCGCGACGCACCGGTCTGCATCCGGGTGTGTCGCGATGGCGACGAGTTGTGCGATCGTCCGCGGATGGCGTCGAGCAGGGAAGCCGCGGCACAGCGGGCCCTCGAGCAGGAGGACCTGCTCAACACGCTGCTGGCCGAGCGCGACGGGCTGCTGTCCGTCCTCGACAGGGTGCTGGCGCTCAACGGCACCGCCCGACTGATCCGCGACGCGGCCGCTGCCGACGCCGGGTTCGTCGCGGACGTCGCCGACGGCGGCAACGCGGTGATCCGCTGGCTGGCCGGCAACCGCACCGACTCGCTGCAGGACCTCGAGGTGCCGCGCGGGCAGGGCGTCGGCGGCCGGGTGCTGGCGCTGGGCACGCCGGTGCGGGTGAGCGACTACATCACCGCGCGCAGCATCACCCACCAGTTCGACGGCCCGGTCCGCCGGGAGGCGATGGGCGCGATGCTGGCCGTCCCGATCCTCGACAGTTCGTCGGGGGTGCCGCGAACGGTCGCCGTCGCGTACGCGGCGCTGCGCGGGCCGGGGGAGTTCGGCGACGGCGCAGTGCAGGCGGTGGAGGAGGTTGCGGTCGACGCCGCGCGGGCGCTGCGGCTGGCCGACCGGGCGAAGGCGGGCCAGCGGACCGCCGTCGCCGCCGAGCGCCAGCGGATGCAGGCCTCGCTGCACGACTCCGTCGGGGCGATGCTCTTCTCGATCGGCGCGCAGGTGCGCGACCTGCGCTCGACGCTCCCGGACAACCCGGTGCTGCGCACCCAGCTCGGGCGGCTCGAATCGGACGTCTCGGCGGCGTCGCGGGCGTTGCGGGAGGCGCTGCTCGCGCTCAACGACGCCAGCCCCGAGCGGGCGTTGCCGATCGAGCTGGCCGAGCACTGCCGCAGCTTCGAGGCGCGCACCGGGGTCGCGGCCCGGTTCATCCAGCTCGGCGACGTCCGCCCGCTCGACGTCGAGCGCACCACGCTGCTGATCAGCGCCGTGCGCGAAGGGCTGCTCAACGCGGAGAAGCACGCCGAGGCCGGCACGGTCGTCGTCAGCCTCGGCGAGATCGACGGCGGGGTGCAGGTGGCCGTCGCCGACGACGGCATGGTGCGCGACTGCGGCGAGGACACCAGCGGCACCGGCCTGGGGATCCGGCTTCTCGCGGAGAAGGCGGCGCGGCTGGGCGGTCGGGTCAGCCTGGTGCACGACGAGGACGGCGGCACGACGTTGCGGATGATGCTGCCCGGTTCCGGCCGGACATCGTGAAGGCGGCATCGTGAAGGCGGCAGCATGACGGCGGCACGGGTGATGGTGGTCGACGACCACCCCGTCGTCCGCGACGGTGTTGCGCTGCTGCTGCGCGGCGAGCCGGCGCTCGTCGTCGTGGGGTCGGCGGAGAGCGGACGCTCCGCGCTGGAACGCGCCCCCGGCCTGCGACCCGACCTCGTGCTGCTCGACCTGCGGCTGCCCGACATGCTCGCGCCGGAGGTCATGGCGGGGCTGCGGGACATCGTGCCGGCGGCGAAGGTCGTCGTGTTCACCGCGCACGGTGACCACCACGGCGTGCAGGCCGCGCTCGACGCCGGCGCGCACGGCGCGTTGCTGAAGGACGCCGCCAAGACCGACATCGTCGCCGCGCTGCGCAAGGTGCTGCGCGGCGAGCGCGTGTACGACCCGCGGATGCTCGGCGGCGAGGCCGGCAGCCAGGCCGCGCTCGCCCGCAGCGGGCTGACCCGCCGCGAGTACGAGGTGCTGCGGCTGGCCGCGCAGGGCCGGACCAACCCGGAGATCGCGGAGAGCACCGGCCTGGCCCGCAACACCGTGAAGACCTACCTGCAGTCGGCCCTGCACAAGCTCGGCGCACGCAACCGCGTCGAGGCGATCGGGAAAGCCAGCGAGGCCGGCCTCCTCTAGCCCGAACTTCCCCACCGTTTTGCCAACCTGCACGCCTTCCCGGGTGTGCAAGTAGGCAAAACGGTGGGCAAGTTGCGTTGCCGTGGGTGGTCGGAGCAGCGCGAAGTGCTACGGATGGCCGCATCCGAGGTCACGGACTGTCAACTTTGACGCTCGTATCTCCACTTGGGGGTGCCCGCGCGGTGTGGCGGCCAACACCATGTGCGCGCCGGTCCACCCAGGACCGGTCCCCCGGGCAAGGGAGCCTGACGTGGCTGATCAACGGGATACGGCGTCGTGCTGAGCGTGCGCGGCCTCTCCGTGCGGTACGGGCGGTCGGTCCGCGCGCTGGAGTCCGTCGACGTCGAGGTCGGTGGCGACGCCGTGCTCGCGGTGCTCGGTGGCAACGGAGCGGGGAAGTCGACGCTGCTGCGTGCCGTGTCGGGCACGCTCAAGCTGCACGGCGGATCCGTCACCGCGGGTGAGATCACCTTCGACGGCCGGCGCATCGACCGGCTCGATCCCGCGCTC
The DNA here is from genome assembly GCF_021245725.1 of Pseudonocardia sp. TRM90224. Lineage (GTDB taxonomy): Bacteria > Actinomycetota > Actinomycetes > Mycobacteriales > Pseudonocardiaceae > Pseudonocardia. The sequence goes on from NZ_JAJGSX010000003.1 coordinate 713,433, forward strand.
GTCGTCCGGCAGGGCGTTGTCGCCGTGCCGGAGGGCCGGCAGGTCTTCGCCCGCATGACGGTGGAGGAGAACCTGCGCGCCGGCGGGCTCGGCGCGCGGTCGGCCTCGACGAGGGCGAGCTCGCGCGAGCGGGTGCGGCAGCTGTTCCCGGTGCTCGCGGAGCGGGCGGGCCAGCGGGCCGGCCTGCTCTCCGGCGGTGAGCAGCAGATGCTCGCGATCGGGCGGGCGCTGATGTCCGACCCGAAGCTGCTCCTGCTCGACGAGCCCTCGCTCGGCCTCGCGCCGCAGATGGTGGGGCGGATCGCCCGGATCATCAGGGAGATCCACGAGCAGGGCACCGCGGTGGTGCTCGTCGAGCAGAACGCGACGATGGCGCTGCAGGTCGCCGATCGGGCCGCGGTGCTGGAGGTCGGGCGGATCGCGCTCGCGGGCTCTGCCGCCGAGCTCGCCGCGAGCGACGACGTGCAACGCCTCTACCTGGGCGGACACGCCGAGTCGCAGGCGCAGGCCGAGTCGGAGGAAGCGGAAGCGCGAGCGCATCGCGGCCGCAAGGTGCTCTCGAGGTGGGCCGGATGAGCGTGGACACCGAACCGGGCGCCGACCTCGACGTGCCGGCCCTCCCGGAGCTGCGCGACGGAGTGCGGGAGCTCGTCGTCGAGGACGTGACGCTGCGCTTCGGCGGGATCACGGCGCTGTCCGAGGTGTCGTTCACCGTCGCGCCCGGCACCGTGCACGCCCTCATCGGGCCGAACGGCGCGGGCAAGTCCAGCTGCTTCAACGTGATCAGCGGGCTCTACCGGCCGACGCAGGGCCGGGTCCGGCTGGGCGAGCAGGTGCTCACCGACCTGCGCCCCTACCGGCTGGCCGGGCTCGGCATCGGCCGCTCGTTCCAGAACATCGCGCTCTCGCCCGGCTCGACCGTCCGCGACAACGTGATGCTCGGGCGCCACTCGCTCACCCGCGGCGGGTTCCTCTCCGGCGGGCTGCGCCTGCCGTGGACGACCCGCGCGGAGCGCAAGCACATGGCGCGCGTCGAGGAGATCTGCGACTTCCTCGGCGTGGCCGACCGGCTCGACTCGACGGTCGCGGTGCTGCCGTACGGCATCGCGAAGCGCGTCGACATCGCCAGGGCGCTGGCGTGCGAGCCGACGCTGCTGCTGCTCGACGAGCCCGCCGCCGGGCTCAACGCCACCGAGACCGCCGAGATGGCCGTGACCATCCGCGAGCTGCGCGACGCGCTCGGCATCTCCGTGCTCCTCGTCGAGCACGACATGGGCCTGGTCATGGGCATCGCCGACCGCGTGAGCGTGCTCGACTTCGGCCGGCTGATCGCCGACGGCCTGCCGGCGCAGGTCCAGTCCGACCCCGAGGTGATCAAGGCGTACCTCGGCACCGCAGAGGACGGGGACGCGTGATGGAGACCTTCGTCCAGCTGGTCGTGAACGGGCTCGGCAAGGGCGCGGTCTACGCGCTGCTCGCGCTCGGGTTCGTCGTCATCTTCAAGGCGACGGAGGTGGTCAACTTCGCGCACGGCTCGCTCGTGCTGGTCGGCGGCTACCTCGTCTACGCGCTGAAGGACAGCATGGGCTGGATCGGCGCCGCCGTGGTCGGCATCGTGTCGGCCGCGCTGGCCGGGCTGGTGCTGGAGCGGCTGCTCGCCGGCGCGCGCAACGCCGACCACAACGGCCTCGCGCTGCTCACGATCGGCGTCGACGTGATCATCACGGAGGAGATCGTGCGTCGGATCGGCGCCGACATCCCGTTCATCGGCGACCCGTACGACTCGCAGCCGATCCAGATCGCCGGCCTGACGATCTTCCGGACGCAGTCGATCGCGCTCGTCGTCGGCGCGGTGCTGATCACGGCGTTCTTCCTGGCGTTCCGGTTCTCCAGCTGGGGTGTCGCGATGCGGGCGCAGGCGGAGAACCGCGAGGCCGCGGCGCTGATGGGGATCCGCAGCTCGCGGGTGACGGCGACGGCGTGGCTGGTCGCGGGCGCGCTGGCCGGGGTGGCCGTGCTGTTCATGGCGACGCAGGACTTCTCGGGCGCCGGGCTGGGCCGCGGCACGCACGCGATCGCGTTGATCGCCTTCCCCGCCGCGATCCTCGGCGGTCTCGACTCCACCGCGGGCGCGGTGGTCGGCGGGCTGGTCGTCGGGCTCACGGAGGCGCTCTCCGCGCAGTACATCTCGTTCGAGTTCTCCAAGAGCGCGGTGTTCCTCGTGATGCTGCTGGTGCTGGTGATCAGACCGTCGGGGCTCTTCGGCACGAAGGAGCTAAGTCGTGTCTGACACGCTCGTCGCATCCCCGCGCGCACCGCTGCCGCCCATGCCGGCGCGGCGTCGCCGGAACTGGCTCAAGATCGTGGCGACGCTGTTGCTGTTCGTGTTGCTCCTGCTGCTGCCGATCATCACCGGCACCGGTGTCGCCTACCTCAAGGTGGCGCAGTACGTCCTGATCGGCGCCGTCGGCGGCATCGGCCTCACGCTGCTCGTCGGCCAGGCCGGCCAGCTCTCGCTGGCGCACCCGTTCTTCCTGCTGGTCGGCGCGGTGAGCTACGCCGTCATAGCGGGCGACCCCGAAGAATCCGACGATCTCGTGGGGCTCGGCCTCCCTCCGCTGGTCGCGGTGATCGGTGCCGTCGTGATCTGCGGGCTGATCGGGCTCGCGTTCGCTCCTGTCGCCGGCCGGCTCCGCGGCATCTACCTCGGTGTCGCGTCGCTCTCGCTGGTGTTCCTCGGGCTGTGGCTCGGGCAGTCGCTCGAGATGTTCACCGGTGGCACGTCGACCGGACGCACCCCGCCGACGTTCGAGCTGTTCGGCTTCCCGTTCTCGAACGCCGACCCGTCGCCGACGCTGTTCGGCGTCGCGATCGAGAAGGAGCAGCGGCTCTGGTACCTCTTCCTGGCGTTGGCGTTCATCGCCTACTTCCTCGCCCGCGGCGCGGTGAACAGCCGCGTCGGTCGCTCGTGGCGGGCGGTGCGCGACAACGAGGCCGCGGCCACCGCCATGGGCGTCGACGTGCGGCGGGTGAAGGCGGGCGCGTTCGTCGTCTCCTCGGCCTTCGCCGGGCTCGCGGGCGTGATGACGGCGTTGTGGCTCGACCTGGTGAAACCCGACGAGAACGAGTTCACCGGCACCTACTCGCTCGCGGTCTCGATCGCGTACCTGGCCATCGTGATCATCGGGGGGCTCGGCTCGGTGCCGGGCGCGGTGGTCGGCTCGATCGTGGTGTACGGCCTGGAGAAGTTCTTCCGGCTCGGTGCCACCGAGTTCGGCTGGTTCGCAGAAGCGGAGTTCGGCGGGATCAACGCGGTGGTGCTCAGCGCGTTCATCTACGGCGCCGCGGTCGTGCTGGTCGTGCTCTTCGAACCCGGTGGCGCTGCCGCCATCGGGCGGCGGCTGGCAGCGCGGATGCGCCGGCCGGCTGCTGTTGCGTCCGTGCCCAACGGGCGTCCCACCCCCGAAAGGAACGACGATGATCCTCCGGCGTAAGGCAGGGCGCTCGGCGCTGATTGCGGGCGCACTGGCGAGCACGCTCGTGCTCGCCGCCTGCGGAAGCACGGCCGACAACCAGCCCGGCGGCACCACCGGTGCCGGTGGGGTGAAGACCGACAAGGGCGTGACCGACTCGACGATCACGCTCGGGATCATGGGCGACACCACCGGCGTCTTCAAGAACCTCGGCGCAGCCATCAACGCGGGCAACTCGATCTGGGCCGAGGACGTCAACGCGGCGGGCGGCATTTGCAACCGGCAGATCAAGATCGAGATCGTCGACCACGGGTACAAGGCCGACACCGCGAAGACGCTCTACCCGCAGCTGGAGCCGAAGGTGCTCGGCATGGTGCAGCTGCTCGGCTCGCCCGTGCTCGCGGCGCTCAAGCAGAACCTGATCGACGACAACCTGACCGCGGCACCCGCGTCGTGGTCGAGCGAGATCCTCAACAACCCGAACATCATGATGATCGGCACCACCTACGACCTCGAGATCATCGACGGGCTCGCCTACCTGCAGCAGGAAGGGCTGATCAAGGAAGGCGACACGATCGGCCACATCTACATCGACGGCGAGTACGGCGGCAACGGGCTCAAGGGCTCGAAGTTCTACGCGGAGAAGCACGGCCTCACCGTCAAGGAATCCAAGATCACCTCGACGGACAGCGATCTCACCAACATCGTCACCGGCCTGCGCGGCGACGGCGTCAAGGCCATCGTGCTGACCACGACCCCGGGGCAGAGCGCGTCGGCGCTGGCCGCGAACCAGGCGCTCGGGCTGAACGTGCCCGTGCTCGGCAACAACCCGACGTTCGACCCGGCGCTGCTGCAGAGCCCGGCGGCGAACGCCCTGGGGAACCTGTACGTCGCTGCGTCCAGCCCGCCGTTCTCGTCGAAGACGCCGAAGGCCGTCGAGGTCGCCGCGAAGTACAAGCAGAAGTACGCGGGCGCACCGCTCAACGCCGGTCTGCACGTCGGGTACGTCGAGGGCCTCGTGTGGCAGGCCGTGCTGACCAAGGCCTGCGAGTCGGGCGACCTCACCCGCGTCGGCGTCCAGAAGGCGCTGACCTCGCTGTCGTCGGTGAAGACCGACGACCTGGTGGCCGAGCTGGACTACAGCTCACCCGGCACCCCGCCCACGCGCGGCGTCTACATCGCGAAGGTGGACCCCGCGGCCGAAGGCGGGCTCACCGAGGTGGCACCGCTGTTCACCGCCCCCGATGCCGAGGGCTACAAGGCGCCGCACCAGAAGGGCTGACCCACCTCCCGGATTCCCCCGACCCACCCTCCAGGGGTGGGTCGGGGGCTTTTCGGGGCTCTTCCCTGAGGTGGCGGCGGCGGGCGCCGGGCAGTCTCGGATGCATGGAAACCAACTCCGCCCCCGCCGGTCCCTCCCTCGAGAAGGACGCCGCCGCGGCCACCACCGTGATCGACCCGGCCCTCGCTCCCGTGCCGGCGCAGGCGCCGGCGAAGAAGTTCCGCCTGCACCGCAGCCGCACCGACAAGATGCTCGGCGGCGTCTGCGGTGGCCTCGCCGAGAGCCTGGGCGTCGACAGCACGCTGATCCGGATCGGCCTCTTCGCGCTGACCGTGCTCGGCGTCGGCACCGGCGTCGTCGTCTACGTCGCGATCTGGGCGCTCGCGCCGGAGGGCGAAGAGGACTGACCTGCTCAGTGCTCGTGAGGCTCAGTGCTCGTGGCTCGCGTCGTGCCGGATGCGGTTGCGCTCCTCGGCGTTGCGGTAGGTCTCCCAGCTGATCAGCCCGATCAGCACGACGGTGAGGATCGAGAGCATCGCGAGCGCCGGCAGCAGCGCCACCAGCGGGATGAGCGCCACGAGCAGCACCGCGACGCCGATCCGCTCGAAGTTGAGCATGCCGGCGACGTAGCGCTTGTACGCGACGTGCGCGAGCAGGTAGAGCGAGGCGCCGCCGTAGAGGGCGTAGAGGGGCAGCCCGTACATCGGGTCGGCGAGGGTGTGCCCCTCGTCGCCGCCGATGTAGCCGAGCGCCTTCTTGAGCCCGAGCGCCATCATGATGATGCCGACCACCAGCGGCAGGTGCATGAACGTGTAGCCGCCGCGGCCGAGCTGGATCTGGCGTTCGCCTTCGGCGGCCGCGAGCGCCCGCTCGGTGACCAGCGCGGTGATGTCGAAGTACGCCCACCAGAGCGCTCCCGTCACCGCGAGCCCCAGCACCGACGCGACGATGATCGGCCACGAGATCGGCAGCTCGGCCACCCCGATGCCGATGGAGACGATCGACTCACCCAGCGCGACGATGATGATCAGCCCGTGGCGCTCGGTGAAGTGCTTCGCCGAGCCCATCCGCCACTTGCTGCCGGCGGCCAGCGTGCCGAGGTAGTCGCCGAGGATCGCGCCCACCCAGATCAACGTCTGGGTCACGCCGGTCGTCTGCGACGCGATCGTCAGCAGCACCGTGCCGGCGAGCATCGAGGGGACGAACCGCAGCACCTGGCTGCGCAGTTGCGGGTCGTCCCGGCTCACCAGGAAGAAGATCACGATGTGCACGCCGCGCACGACGAAGTAGCCGACGGCGAAGACGAGCGGGCCGTGCAGCCCGCCCGGCATGTCGTCGAACGCCTCGGGGATCGTGATGGCCTGCACGAACAGCGCGCCCATCGCGGCGAACAGGCCGACCCGCATGACCCCTTCGTCGGCCTTGACGACGTTGCAGAGCCACGAGTAGCCGATCCAGCACCACCACATCACGGTGATGATCAGCAGCCCGCGGATCATCTTCGTGGCGTCGAGGTCGTGCGCCATCCAGTCGGTGACGCGGGTCAGCGCGAACACGAAGACGAGGTCGAAGAACAGCTCGAGCGGCGTGGCGACGGCGCGTTCGCCGACAGCCTCCAAGCGCCCACGCCGGGGTGTTGTCATGGCGCAGATCGTGCACCAGCGCGGAGACGGTTTCCAGCGCAGTAGGAATACGGATGTCCGTGTCGGTGGGGGCTCATAGGTTTCAACCCATGGCGGCGACAGCGACGGGGAGCGATGGGCGCCCGCTGCGTTCGACCGGACCGAGGCCGTACGAGGGGCCGGCCTCGGTCCGGTGAGGACGCTCGCGGTGAGAGCTCTGGGGGGATGCTCGCCGTCGTGGTGGTGGCGCTGTCGGTTGCCATCGGCCTGGTCGGGGAGGACGTTCGCCGTTCTCCCCGACCTGGCCACCGGTGACGGCCCGATGTGACGGCAATGCCATGGCGTCATTACGTCCGCGCGTGTTGTGCTGGCGGTCGTGACCACAGCCGCACTGCTCACGTTCACCGCCGTCGCGCTGCTGGGTGTGCTGACGCCCGGCCTCGACACGATGGTTGTGCTGCGGCATTCGTTGCTCGGCGGCCGCCGGGTCGGGATCGCGGTGGTGCTGGGCATCACGGCCGGCTGCCTGGTCTGGGGGACCGCCAGCACACTCGGGCTGAGCGCGCTGCTCACGGCGTCGGAGATCGCGTACCGCATCGTGCAGCTGGCCGGTGCGGCATACCTGATCTGGCTCGGCGCCTCCGCGCTGTGGAAGACGCTCCCGAGCAACCGGAAGGCGGGCGCGGAACCCGAGATGCAGATCGCGGGCGCGTGGCGCGGGTTCCGCGCCGGGTTCGTGACCAACCTGCTCAACCCGAAGGTCGGCGTCTTCTACGTGAGCCTCCTGCCGCAGTTCATCCCGGCCGGCGGGCACGTGGGCTGGGGCGCGCTGCTCGTGACCATCCACGTGGCCGTCGGGGTGGTGTGGCTCGGAGCGCTCGTTGTGCTCGCCGCGACCGCCCGAAGGCTGCTGCTGCGTGAGCGGGTCCGGCGGTGGCTCGACCGCACCACCGCCGGCGTCCTGCTCTCACTCGGTGTTGCCATGGTGGCCGACACCCGCTGACGGAACGGCCCGGCCCGACCAGTTCGCGAGGCGTTCGGTCGGGCCGGCGTCGTCGCGTGGGGCGACCGGAGCCTCGAACGGGACGGGGCCGCCGCGCCGTTCCGCGGGCAGGAGCGTGCCCGCAACCTGCAGCACGGCCTCCGCGAGCGCGGGATCGGCCTCGGCCGGCTGCCCGGTGGCGACGGCGAGGTCCCAGCCGTGCACGAGCGTCTCGTTGAGGTAGCCCCAGAGCGAGGCCCGGCCGGGCACCGTGCCCCACGGCACCGTGACGGGGCGGTCGAGCACGGCGTCGTCGCTCCAGACCGCGAGGGTCTTCTCGGCCGCGGCGCCGTAGGCCGTGGCCAGCTCGGCGTCGGGGATGCCGGTGCGGAGGACCGGGATGCTCGTGAAGTCGCCGCCCTCGCCGATCACACGGGCCCGCTCGACGGTGGCCACGAGGTGGCTCATCAGCGTGCGCACGTCGAACTCGGTGCAGGGTGTGGGCGACTCCAGCCGATCGGCGTCGACGCCGGCCATGATGCCGTGCGTCCAGCTGATGGCCTCTGCGTAGAGGGGGCGGGGGTCCGTGTTCGTCATGGGGAGAGCTTCTCGTCGAATCCCGACACCTCGTGTCGGGTATTTCTGGCAATCTGCAGGGCATGCGCGCCGACCGGCTGCTCTCGATCATGATGCTGCTGCAGCACCGCGGCCGGATGACCGCCGCGGAGCTGGCGGGCGAGCTGGAGGTCTCGACGCGCACCGTGGAGCGTGACTTCGACGCGCTCTCCGGCGCGGGCGTCCCGGTGTACGCCGAGCGCGGCCGGCACGGCGGCTACGCGCTGCTGCCCGGCTACAGCACCGACCTGACCGGCCTGACGCACGACGAGGCGCTCGCGTTGCTGGTAGCGGGCTCGCGGGCGTCGTCGGAGTCGACCGGGATGGGCCCGGCGCTGGCGTCGGCGATGCGCAAGGTCGTCGCGGCACTGCCCCAGCCGCACCGGACCGCCGCCACCAGCGACGCCGAGCGGGTGCTCGTCCGGCAGGAGGGCTGGCTGCCCGTCGGGGAACCGGAGCCCGAGGTCGAGCACCTCGCCGCCGTCCAGCGTGCGGTGTTCGCCGGTCGCCGGCTGCGCATCCGGTACCAGGCCGAGTGCCAGGAGCCGCGATGGCGGACCGTCGATCCGGTCGGCCTGGTCAGCGCGCGCGGCCGTTGGTACCTGCTCGCGACGCGAGAGGGCGCCGAGCGCACCTACCGGCTCAGCCGGATGCGCGAGGTGCAGGAGCTGACGGAGCTCGCAGACCGGCCCGAGGGCGTCGACCTCGAACGGGCCTGGCAGGAACGCAGGGCCCGCTTCTTCGCGGCCCGCACGGTGCGGGTGCGGTTGCGCCTGCTCGCCGGACGCCGGGCGACGCTGGCCGGCGCGGCGCGCGGCATCATCACCGAGGTGGCCGACCGCGAGGACGGCTGGCTGCTGCTCGACGTCACCTTCGCCGACGTGATGTACGCGCAGAGCGTGCTCTGGTCGCTGGGTGCCGACGCGGAAGCGCTCGAACCACCCGAGCTGCGCACGGCACTCGCGGAGCGGGCCCAGGCGGCCGCCGCCCGCTACGCCACCGAACGCTGACCCGAAGTTCCCCACCCTTTTGGGCACATGCGCGCCGAAACGGCGCGCATCCACCCAAAACGGTGGGGAAGTCGGTCGGTGACTCCGTAGTCGTGCGGACGCGCCGGGCGGTCTGTGGCGCATACGTTCCTGTCATGGAACCGCGCTGGATGCCCCCGCCGCCCGTCGAGCAGCCGTGGGTCGCGCCGTCGACGACCGCGGGTACGGTCTGGCGCTCGGTCGTCGTCGCGGGCCTCGGCGTGCTGGCGCTCCTGGCGCTCGTGCCGCTGCTGCTCCTGCTGATGTGGATCGTGGCGGTCGGCGGCGCGGGCCCGGACGTGTGGCTCATGGTGGTCGGCGGCATCGTGGTCGCCGTCGGCATCCCGGTCGCGACGGCGTGCGCGTTCGCGGCCCGGTCGCGCAACCGGGCGATGGCCGAACTGGCGCTCTGGGGCTGACCGGCCTCGACGCGGCCCGAAGTTTGCCGCAGGAACGCCGCAGGGGCGGCACCCGGATGGGTGCCGCCCCTGCGGGACGTGCGGTACTGCTGGGGGGTGGACTCAGAAGTCCATGCCGCCCATGCCGCCCGAGGGGTCGCCGGCCGGGGCCGGGTTCTTCTCCGGCTTGTCGGCGATGACGGCCTCGGTGGTGAGGAACAGGGCCGCGATCGAGGCTGCGTTCTGCAGCGCCGAGCGGGTGACCTTGGCGGGGTCGATGATCCCGGCCTTGATCAGGTCCTTGTACTCACCGGTGGCCGCGTCGAGGCCCTCGCCCGCGTTGAGACCGCGGACCTTCTCGGCCACGACTCCGCCTTCGAGACCGGCGTTGATGGCGATCTGCTTGAGCGGTGCCTCCAGCGCGACCTTGACGATGTTCGCGCCGGTGGCCTCGTCACCATCGAGACCGAGACCCTCGAACAGGCCGGCTCCGGCCTGGATGAGCGCGACGCCGCCACCAGCGACGATGCCCTCTTCGACGGCCGCCTTGGCGTTGCGGACGGCGTCTTCGATGCGGTGCTTGCGCTCCTTGAGCTCGACCTCGGTGGCCGCGCCGGCCTTGATGACCGCAACACCGCCGGCCAGCTTGGCCAGGCGCTCCTGCAGCTTCTCGCGGTCGTAGTCGGAGTCGGTGCGCTCGATCTCGGAGCGGATCTGGTTGACCCGTCCGGCGATCTGGTCGGCGTCGCCGCCGCCGTCGACGATGGTGGTCTCGTCCTTGGAGACCACGACCTTGCGGGCGGTGCCCAGCAGGGTCAGGTCGGCGTTCTCCAGCTTGAGGCCGACCTTCTCCGAGATGACCTCGCCACCGGTCAGGATGCCCATGTCGGTCAGCATCGCCTCGCGGCGGTCACCGAAGCCGGGGGCCTTGACGGCAACCGACTTGAAGGTGCCACGGATCTTGTTGACGACCAGGGTGGCCAGGGCCTCGCCCTCGACGTCCTCGGCGATGATCGCGAGCGGCTTGCCGCTCTGCATGACCTTCTCCAGCAGCGGGAGCAGGTCCTTGACCGTGGCGATCTTGGACGAGACGAGGAGGACGTACGGGTCCTCGAGCTCGGCCTCCATGCGCTCGGCGTCGGTGACGAAGTAGGGCGAGATGTAGCCCTTGTCGAAGCGCATGCCCTCGGTGAGCTCGAGCTCCAGACCGAAGGTCTGGCTCTCCTCGACCGTGATCACGCCTTCCTTGCCGACCTTGTCCATCGCCTCGGCGATGAGCTCGCCGATCGAGGTGTCGGCCGCGGAGATCGACGCGGTGGCCGCGATCTGCTCCTTGGTCTCGACCTCCTTGGCGGACTTCAGCAGCGCCTCGGAGACGGCCTCGACGGCCTTCTCGATGCCCCGCTTGAGCGCCATCGGGTTCGCACCCGCGGCGACGTTGCGCAGACCCTCACGGACCAGCGCCTGCGCGAGCACGGTGGCGGTGGTGGTGCCGTCACCGGCGATGTCGTCGGTCTTCTTGGCAACTTCCTTGACCAGCTCGGCCCCGATCTTCTCCCACGGGTCCTCGAGCTCGATCTCCTTGGCGATCGACACACCATCGTTGGTGATGGTGGGCGCGCCCCACTTCTTCTCCAGGACGACGTTGCGGCCACGCGGGCCGAGCGTCACCTTGACAGCGTCGGCGAGGGTGTTCATGCCGCGCTCGAGCCCGCGGCGCGCCTCCTCGTCGAAAGCGATCATCTTCGCCATGGGGGTGTTGTCCTCCGATTGGGATGACACGAAGTCACGTACCGAGCGCGGTGCCCGCGACGGACGACCGGCAACCCTGCGCCGGTCTCACCTGCTCGACGATTGGCACTCTACCGTGCCGAGTGCCAGCACCGGTTCTAGCACTCGCCCGGAGCGAGTGCAAGGACGCCGGAGGGCACGCCCGGGGGGCCATCGGGCACGATGCAGGGGTGGGCGCTCCGGTAGCGAAGACAGCACAATCAGGCAAGACACCGCGTTCGGTCGAGGAACACCGTGCTGTGGTCGCGGCGCTGCTGCAGCCCAGCCCGGTCGAGGACGTCCCGCTGGCCGAGCTGCGCGGGCGGGTGCTGGCCGCCGACCTCGTGGCACCCATGTCGCTGCCGTCGTTCCCGAACTCCGCGATGGACGGCTACGCGGTGCGCGCGGCCGAGCTGGCAGGCGCCTCGCCCGAGTCGCCCGTCGAGCTGCCCGTCGCGGAGGACATCCCGGCCGGGCGGGTCGACGTCCCGCCGCTCGCGCCCGGCACCGTCCACCGGATCATGACGGGGGCCACGGTCCCCGAGGGCGCCGACGCCGTGGTGCAGGTCGAGTTCACCGACGGCGGCGCCGAGCGCGTGCGGATCTTCCGCGCCCCGGCCGCCGGGACGCACGTGCGGACCGTCGGCGAGGACGTGCACGCCGGTGACGTCCTGCTCCGGGCCGGCACCGAGCTGCGCGCGCCGCAGATCGGGCTGGCCGCCGCCGTCGGCGCCGCGACACTGCCGGTGCGGCGCAGGCCCGTCGTGCTGGTGCTCTCCACCGGCTCCGAGCTCGTCGAGCCCGGCACGCCGCTGCAGCCCGGCCAGATCTACGAGTCGAACGGCCCGATGCTCGCCGCGGCGGTCGAGGAGGCCGGCGGGCAGGCGGAGCTGCTGCGCTTCGTCCCCGACGACGTCGACGAGCTGCTCTCGACGTTGCGCAAGCGGATCGAGCAGAGCGGCGTCGATCTCGTGCTGACTTCGGGCGGGGTCAGCGCGGGCGCGTACGAGGTCGTGAAGGACGCCTTCACCGACCGCGGGGTCGAGTTCGTCCGTGTCGCTATGCAACCGGGCGGCCCGCAGGGCGCCGGACGGGTCACTGAACTGGGTGAAGTTCCGGTTGTGACCCTGCCGGGCAATCCGGTCAGCTCACAGGTGTCGTTCGAGGTGTTCGTCAGGCCCGCGCTGAGGGCCGCGCTGGGCCATCCGCACCCCGATCGGCCCATCGTCAACGCCAAGCTCGGGCAGTCATTCGTCTCGCCGGAGGGCAAGCGGCAGTTCCGTCGCGGGGTGCTCGACGCGGTCCGCGGAACGGTCGCCGAGGTGGGTTCTCCGGCCTCTCACCTGCTCGGATCACTCGCTGTAGCCGAGTGCTTCATCATCGTGCCGGAGGCCGCAACGGAACTCCCCGAGGGGTCACCCGTGGAGGTCTGGCTACTCGATGGGTGAGCCGACCGGGTAAACGTGGTGTACGTCACAGCCAAGTGATGCAACACTGGGCGCGCCAAGAGCGTCTTAGTAGTGAGTGTTCGGCCGAACGGTTCTGATCGTGGGCCTTGTGGCTTTACGACCTGGACGATCGATCGACTGCTCATGGATACTTTCGGCACCACGCGGGTAACCGCGTAGGTGGGCAAAGAACCTACCGCCCGTCGCTGGGGAGCGGACGAGCGGTTCCACGGCCGGGGTCGTCGTCTCGGGGGATGACGGCCCCGGCCCTTTGCGTTCTCGGGCCCGATGATCAGAGTACCGGCGGAGCGGTGACGGCGGTCGCGTACCGTATCGGCCGCTGGGATCGCCCAGCGACGCCACGCCGGAGGAGCCGACCGCCGCTCATGTCCGAAAAGTCCCAGGCATCCCCGTCTGGATTCTCGGTCCCCCACATCGCCGGCCTGGTCAGGGCCGCGATCCCGCCGATGCACCCCGGCGGTCGCCCGCTCGTGGCCGGGGTCGCCGTCGCAGCCGGGCTGTTCCGTGCCGTGACCGGCCGGGGGACGCTCGTCGGCGTGCTCGCCACAGCCGCGACGGCCGCGTTCTTCCGCGACCCCCGCCGAGTGCCGCCCCCGCTCACCGGGGTCGTGCTCGCCGCCGCCGACGGCACCGTCGCGACGGTCTCCGACGTCGTTCCGCCGCCGGAGCTGGGCCTGCCCCCCGTGCTGGCGCCCCGGGTGAGCGTCTTCCTCTCCGTGCTCGACGTGCACGTGCAGCGCATCCCCGCCGACGGGCGCGTGCTCGCCGTCGAGTACCGGCCGGGAGTCTTCCTCTCGGCCGACCTCGACAAGGCCAGCGAGGACAACGAGCGCAACGCGATGTTGCTGGAGACGACCGGCGGCGCGAAGATCGGCGTCGTGCAGATCGCCGGCCTGCTCGCGCGGCGCATCGTCTGCGACGTCGCGCCGGGCGACGAGGTCGCGGCCGGCGAGACCTACGGCCTGATCCGGTTCGGCTCGCGGGTCGACACCTACCTCCCGCGCGGCTCGCGCGTGACCGTCGCCGTCGGGCAGCGGACCATCGGCGGCGAGACCGTGCTCGCCGAGCTGCCGGCGACGGGCGGGGCGAGCTGATGGCGATGCCGCCCGCGTACGCGGCGGGGATCCGCCTCCTGCCCAACGCCGTCACCGTGCTCGCGCTGTGCTCGGGCCTGTCCGCGGTGTACTTCGCGTTGCAGGGGCGGTTCGACCTCTGCGTCGCGGCGGTCGGCGCGGCCGCGCTGTGCGACGCGCTCGACGGCCGGCTCGCCAGGCTGCTCGACGCCAGCACCAGGATCGGCGCCGAGCTCGACTCGCTCGCCGACCTCGTCTCGTTCGGCGTGGCGCCGGCGCTCGTCCTCTACATCTGGGTGTTCCAGGGCTCCCAGTTCGGCTGGGTGGTCGCGCTGGTCTTCGCCGTCTGCATGGCGCTGCGGCTGGCGCGGTTCAACACGCTGATCGACGTCGTGGACGAGTACCCGTTCACCAAGGAGTTCTTCGTCGGCGTCCCGGCACCGGCCGCGGCGCTCTCCGCCGGCATCCCGCTCTACGTCTCGCTGCACTTCAACGGTGAGAAGGGCTGGTGGGCGGAGCCCGTTGTGGTGGGGCTGTGGGCGCTGGTCGTCGCAGGGCTGATGGTCAGCAGGCTGCCGACGCTGTCGTTCAAGACCGTGCGGGTTTCGCCGAACTACGTCGCCCCGCTGCTCGTGCTCGTCGGGCTCGCGGCGGCCGTGCTGATCACCGTGCCGTTCCTCGGGATGGCCATCGTCGCCGGCATCTACCTGCTCATGATCCCGTACACGGCCTACCGGCACCGCTGGTTGTCGCGCCACCCCGAGGCGTGGAACGTCCCGGTGCGGGAGCGGCGCGCGGTGGCGCGGGCCGCCCGCTCGGCCCGGCGGCTCGGGCTGCGCCCGCCGCTGCGGCGCCGGGTCGCGGGCGGCGCGAGCGCTGTCGCGCGCGCCATGCGGAGGCTGAGTGACGACGCCGCTGCCGCGCAGCGCAGCCGGATGAACAACCGCCAGCTCCGCAACAACGCGCCAGGGCCGGCGCAGAACCCGCAGCGCAACCGGCTCCGGCTCGGGCTGCGCCGGGTGCGTCGCCCGCGCTGACCCCGACTCGCGCCCGCTGGGCCCGACTCGCCCACGGGCCGGCCCCGACTCGCGTGCCTGCCGGGCCGATAACGTTCCGGGCGTGCCACCTTCGATCACCCTCGTCGCCCGGCTCGCCGCCTCGCCCGCCGACGCCCGCCGCGGCGTCGTGCGGCTGCACCCCGAGGTGCTCGATGCGCTCGGGCTGCGCTCGTGGGACGCCGTCACGCTGACCGGCGCCCGGGTGACGACGGCGCTGGTCGCGCCGGGCGACGGCGCGCCGGGCCAGGCGACGCTGGACGACGTCACGCTCTCCAACGCCGGGCTGACCGACGGCGCGGCGGTGGTCGTCGCCCCGGCCGCGGTGGAGCCGGCAAGGCTGGTGCGGCTGACGGGATCGCGGCTGGCCAGGGCGGCGCTCACGCCGGAGACGGTGCGGCTCGCGCTGCTCGGCAAGGTCGTGACCGGCGGCGACGCCGTCTCCCTCCTCCCGCAGGACGTCGAGCCGGCGCCCGGGATGGACGCGCCGGCAGCGCGCCAGCGGGTGGCGGGCGCGCTGGGCAGCGCGTGGACCACGGAGCTGCTGACGGTGGCGGGCGTCGAGCCGAAGGGCGCGGTCGCGGTGCGTCCGAGCACGGTCGTCGGCTGGGAGGGCGGCCCGGTGACGGGCGAGACCGTGGCAGCGGGAACGGCCCCGGCACCTGCGACTACGACCGCACGGCCGCAGCTCGTCACAACGGCAGTCCCTGCGGTCGCCGAGCCCGCCGTCGCCCCCGAGGACCTGATCGGCAACACCGACGCCGCCCGCAAGCTCGTCGAATGGCTCGAGCTGACGTTCGACCGGCCGGAACTGCTGGCGCGGCTCGGCGGCTCGGCGCGGCTCGGCGTGCTGCTCACCGGGCCCGAAGGCGTCGGCAAGCTGACGTTGGCGCGCAGCACCGCCGCGGCCGTCGACGCCCAGTGCGTCGAGCTGGCCGGTCCCGGGACGGCGGCGCTGGAGGCCGCGGCGGCGTCCCAGCGTGTGCACGAAGCGATCGGTGCGGCCCGCGACGCAGCCCGCGCCGGCACCCGCACGGTGCTGGTCGTGACCGACGTGGAGGCGTTGCTGCCGGCCGCCACGCCGCCGCCGCTCGCCACGCTGGTGCTCGACGTCCTGCGTGACGCCGTCGCCACACCGAATCTCGCGATGGTCGCGACGACGTCGGCCCCGGAGTCGGTCGACCCGCGGCTGCGGGCGCCCGACCTCGTCGACCGTGCGCTCGGCCTCGCCCTCCCCGACCTGCGCACCCGCACCGAGCTGCTGCGCAGGCTGCTTGCCGCAGTGCCGCTCGCCGACGGTGTGGAGCTGAAGGCCGTCGCGGAACGTGCGCCCGGGTTCGTCGTGGCCGACCTGGTGGCCGTCCGGCGCGAGGCGGCCGTGCAGGCGGCGCTGCGGCACACCGGCGACGGCGAGGCCCGGATCGGGCAGCAGGACCTCCTCGACGCCGTCGGGTCGGTGCGCCCGATCTCGATGTCGTCCTCCGACACGTTGCAGACCGGCGGGATCACGCTCGACCAGGTCGGCGACATGGCCGAGGTCAAGCAGGCCCTCACCGAGGCCGTGCTCTGGCCGCTGCAGTACCCCGACTCGTTCGCGCGGCTCGGCGTCGACGCACCGCGCGGCGTGCTCGTCTACGGCCCGCCCGGGTGCGGCAAGACGTTCCTGCTGCGGGCGCTCGCGGGCACGGGCCAGCTGAACGTGCTCTCGGTGAAGGGCGCCGAGCTGCTGGACAAGTACGTCGGCGAGTCCGAGCGGGCCGTGCGGGAGCTGTTCCGCAAGGCCGCCGACGCCGCGCCCGCGCTGGTGTTCCTCGACGAGGTCGACGCACTCGCGCCGCGGCGCGGCCAGTCGTCCGACTCAGGGGTGGCTGACCGGGTCGTCGCCGCGCTGCTCACGGAGCTGGACGGGGCGGAGCCGCTGCGCAACGTGATCGTCGTCGGCGCGACCAACCGGCCCGAGCTCATCGACCCCGCGCTGCTGCGCCCGGGACGGCTGGAACGGCTCGTCTACGTCCCACCGCCGGACGCCGAGGCCCGCACGGAGATCCTGCGCGCGGCAGGGCGCAACACCCCGCTCGCCGACGACGTCGACCTGGCGGCGCTCGGCGCCGAGCTGGAGGGCTACTCGGCCGCCGACTGCGCCGCCGTCCTGCGCGAGGCCGCGCTGACGGCGATGCGGGAGTCGCTCGACGCCGCCGAGGTGTGCGCGGCGCACATCGCGGCCGCACGGGCGAAGGTGCCGGCCTCGCTCGACCCCGCGCAGCTCGCGGAGCTGGAGTCGTACGCGGAGCGGCGGCGCGGCGCGCCGTAGGTTGCGGTTGAGTACGCGAGGGCAGGAAAGCCACTTTCCTGCCCTCCCCAGCCGGCGCGGGCCGCCGAGCGAGGGCGCCGGGGTCAGCGCCGCTGGTAGTCGTTCGTGACGATCACGATGACGCCGGGTGCGGCGGCGTTCAGCCCCGAGAAGCGTGGTTCGACGCGCATGCCGAACTGGTTGCCGAGTGCCGTCGCGGCGGCCTGCTCGTCCGTGCCGGGGCGGTAGTAGACCGTGCTGGTCGGGATGATCCCCGACGGGTAGTTGGAGACGTCGGTGACCTGCCAGCCCGCGTTGCGGAAGTCCTCCGCGGCGCGCGCGGCGAGCCCGTGGATGGTGCTGTTGTTGTAGACGCGCAGCGGCGCCCGTGCCGCTCCCTTGCCGTCGTCGGGGGCAGCGGCGACGGCCGGCGGTGCGACGGCCGGCGGTGGGGGCGGCGGGGTGGTGGCCGGCGCCGCGTTGGGGGCCGGGGCCGCGTTGGGCGCCGGTGCCGGTTGTCCTGCTGCGGGCGGCGGCGTCCCCGGCGGGACGGCGGGTGGCGCGGTGGGCTGAGGCGCGGCGATCGCGTTGGTGGGCGTCGGCGTGAACTCAGGGACCGGCACGGAGCCGGCGCTGGTGGGGGTGGGTCCAACGGGCGGCTCCGCGCCGGCAGTCGGTTCGCTCGACACGGAAGTCGGTGGGGCCGCACCTTGTTGGGTGCTGCCGCTGGTGGCGACGGTCGCGATGCCGACGAGGCCCGCGACGGCACCGAGGCCGAGCAGGGCGAGCCCTGCGATGCGCAGCGGAGACGTCCCGCTCGGCGAGCCCGGGGCGGTCATGCCGCCGCTCCTTCGACCGCGAGCGTCGGCCGGCCGATCGGCTCCGCCACGATGACCTCCACTGCCGCAGGTTCCCGATCAGCGACCGGGCACGTCCACGATCATCGTGTCGTCACCAGGGCTCGATGCCCAGCCGACGCGCCGCACGGGTGCGCTGCCGGCTGGTGCGGAGCCTGCGCAAGCGCTTCACCAACAGCGGATCGGCCGCGAGCGCCTCCGGCTTGTCGACGAGCGCGTTGAGCACCTGGTAGTACCGCGTGGCGGACATGTCGAAGAGTTCGCGGATCGCCTGTTCCTTGGCGCCGGCGTACTTCCACCACTGCCCCTCGAAGGCGAGGATCTCGCGTTCCCTGCGGTCCAGCTCCCGGACTGCACGACCGGCGGACGTCATCGCGCCGGGTTCGGTTGCGGACACCATCATGCTCCTCGCGGCCTCGCTACTCGCAAATGACATGCATGTCATTCGAGGCGACATTCAACCACGGTGCGCCGACAGCACTGGTCGGGGACGCGCCACTCAGTGGAGTGGATCCACAGCCTGCCATACCCATCCGATCGGGTGGCGGAGGCGCGCTTTAGGCTCCGAAACGTGGCCGTCCGTCCTATTCGCATCATCGGCGATCCCGTTCTGCACAAGCCGACCCGACCCGTCGAGACCTACGACGACGAGCTCCGCGCGCTGGTAGTCGACATGTTCGACACGATGGCGGCGGCGCACGGCGTCGGTCTTGCGGCGAACCAGATCGGTGTTGATCTTCGCCTCTTCGTGTACGACTGTCCTGACGAGCAATTGCGCGCCAGGGTTCGCGGAGTTGTCGTCAATCCGATCTTGGAGACGTCCGATCGGCCGGAGACGATGCCCGATCCGGAGGATGACGACGAGGGCTGTCTGTCCGTTCCGGCGGAGGTGTTCCCGACCGGCCGGGCGGAATGGGCCCGCGTTACCGGATTCGACGCCGAGGGCAACCCGGTCGAGGTCGAGGGCCGGGGCTTCCTGGCCCGTTGCCTGCAGCACGAGACCGACCACCTCGACGGGATCATCTACGTCGACCGCCTGATCGGGCGCAACCTCCGCGCCGCGCGCAAGGCCGTGAAGCGCAACGGCTGGGGTGTTCCCGGGCTCGCGTGGGACCCCTCGAAGCTCGAGGCCGAGGACGTCTGAACCGCGTACTGTTAATCCTGCAACTGTGTAATCAGCCGCAGGAGGGTTTGGCTGTGGACGAGCTCGATTCCTACTCGCGCACGGTCAGCACCGTTGCCGCGGAGATCACCGGCAAGGTTGCGGCAGTCCGGATGGGCCGCGGCAGCGGGTCGGCCGTGGTCGTCGACAGCAGCGGTGTGCTCATCACCAACGCGCACGTCGTCGGCGAGTCCCGTCGAGGGCGTGCCGACTTCGTCGACGGCACCCAGGTCGACGTCCGGGTGGTGGGCACCGATCCGCTCTCCGACCTCGCCGTGCTCCGCGCGGCGGCGCCGGACGAGCTGCCGGCGCCCGTGCAGCTCGGCGATGCGGAGGAACTCGTCGTCGGGCAGCTCGTCGTGGCCGTCGGCAACCCGCTCGGGCTGGCCGGCTCCGTCACGGCCGGGGTGGTGAGCGCGCTCGGCCGGGCGCTGCCCACCCGCAGCGGCAGCGCCGGGCGGGTCGTCGAGGACGTGATCCAGACCGACGCCGCGCTGAACCCGGGCAACTCCGGCGGCGCGCTCGCCGACTCGCGCGCGCGGGTCGTCGGGATCAACACGGCCGTCGCGGGGATCGGGCTCGGGCTCGCCGTGCCGGTCAACACCACGACCCGGCGGATCATCAGGGCGCTGCTGGAGGACGGCCGGGTGCGCCGCGCCTACCTCGGGGTGGTCGGCAGCCCGGCGCCGGTCCCGGCCGCCGTCGCCGACCGGTACGGGCGGCGCAACGGCCTGCGGCTCGCCGACGTCATCGGCGGGAGCCCGGCGGCGCAGGCCGGGCTGCGGGTCGGCGACCTCGTGCTCGACGTCGGGCGCCGGCCCGTCGAGGACGCGCACGGCGTGCAGCGTCTGCTCTTCGGCGAGGCGATCGGGGTGCCGCTGCCGGTCACGGTGCTGCGCAACGGCGCCATGGTCGACGTCGTCGCGGTGCCGACGGAGCTGGGCTGAAGTTCCCCACCGTTTTGGGCACACTTGCGCGAAAACGGCGCGCATCCACCCAAAACGGTGGGGAAGTTGCCCACCGTTTGCCAACCTGCACGCCGTTCTGCGTGTGCAACTTGGCAAAACGGTGGGGAAGTTGCTCAGCCGACGTGCCCGTTCTCCCACGCCCACGCCGCGGTCTCGACGCGATTGCGCAGGCCGAGCTTCGCCTGGATGTTCGTGAGGTGCGTCTTGACCGTCGAGAGCGAGACGAACAGCTCGGCGGCGATCTCGGCGTTGGTGCGCCCGCGCGCGACGGCCCGCACGACGTCCAGCTCGCGGGGGGAGATCTGCTCCGGCACCGGACGTGCGCCGTTGCCGGCCGGCCGCGCGGCCAGGTGCTGCAGCAGCCGCACCGTGACCGACGGTGAGACCAGCGCGTCGCCGTTCGCGGCCGCCCGGACGGCCTCGACGAGCAGCCGCGGTCCGGCGTCCTTCAGCAGGAATCCGCACGCGCCGGCGCGCAGCGCGCCGTAGACGTACTCGTCGAGGTCGAACGTGGTGACCACGACGATCCGCGGCGGCGTGGGGTCGGCCATCAGCGCCCTGGTGGCCTCCAGCCCGTCCAGCTCGGGCATGCGGATGTCCATCAGCACCACGTCGGGGCGCAGCCTCCTGGCGAGCGCGACGGCGTCGACGCCGGTGCTGGCCTCGCCGACCACCTCGATCCCGTCCTCCGCCGTGAGGATCAGCCGGAAGCCGGTGCGGACCATCTCCTGGTCGTCGGCGAGCAGGACGGTGGTCATCGGGCCCTCCCGAGCGGCAGCCGCGCCGCGACCGTCCAGACGCCTTGCGCCGTCGGTCCCGCGGTGAGCCCGCCGCCAAGCGCCGCCACCCGCTCGGACATGCCGACCAGTCCGAACCCACCCGAACCGCCGCGTGGCTGGTGGGGCACGGTGGGCACCCCGTCGTTGCGCACGTGCACGTGCAGCGCCTCCTCGCGGATCCGGATGTCGACCTCGACGACCGCGGCCTCCGGAGCGTGCCTGCGGACGTTCGTCAAAGCCTCCTGCACCACCCGGTACCCCGTTGCGGCGACCCCCGCGGGGAGCACGGCGCTGGTCAGCCCCGGGTCGGTGGTGAGCCGGACCAGCCGCTCGTCGGGGTCGAAGCGCTCGATGAGGGTCTCGACGCCGGCCAGCTCGGCGCCGGGCGTGCGGGCCCCGTCGTTGTCCTGGCCGCGCAGCACGCCGACCATCCGGCGCATCGCGGCGAGCGCGTCCGTGCCCGCGGTCTCGATCGCGGCGAGCGCCTTGTCGACCTCCTCCGGCGACTTGCGCGCCACCACCCCGGCCGCCTGCGCCGCCACGACGATGCCGGTGACGTGGTGCGCGACGACGTCGTGCAGCTCGCGGGCCAGCTCCATCCGCTCGGCGGTGCGCACGTCGTCCAGCGCGGCGCGCCTGCGCGTGTCGATCTCGCGCAGCACGAGCCCGATCGCGGCCGCCCCACCCCAGCCGAGCGAGGAGAGCAGCACGAACGTGCCGATGCCGACCTCGGCGCTCCTGGCGAGCGGGGAGGCGACGATCGCGACGGCGCCGAACGCGGCGAGCGTCAGGGCGGTGCGCAGCGGCAGCCTGCGCAGCACCTGCACGACCACGACGGCCAGCGCCAGCTGCTCGGTGAAGGACAGATCGGTGAGGCTGGCGTTGCCCCACAGCCCCGCGAACCGGCCGCCCAACGACGACACCCCGGCCAGCACGGAGAACGTCAGCGACACCGAGATCGCGATCGTGGCGACCGGGGCGAGGCCCACCCCCGGCCGGTGGCGCATCAGCACGATGCCTGCGACGGTCACGCCCGCCACCAGGTTCAGCCCGCTGCTGGCGTTGGCGGCGAAGACCAGGTCGATGAGGAACCAGAAGACGTAGCCGGCCAGCTCGGCGAACAGAACGAGGTGCTGGCGGATCCACCTCAACGTCCTGATCACGCTGACCAGCGTAGATGCGACCGTTGGTGCGCCACCCTCATCCGGAAGTACGAGCGTGTCGCATTTGGTTCGAACGTCCGGCCGAGGTGCGCGACCGCCTCCGCAGGAGATCGTCTACGGCATGACGGAGATGATCGAGGCCGTGCTCGGGTACGGGGCATGGGGGCTGGGCATGGCGCTGCTGCTCGTGATGGCAGGGCTGCCGCTGCTGGAGGGCCTCGGCACCGCGCGGGACGACCGATGAGCGACAGGGCGGGCGAGAGGGCGGGCGAGAGGGCGCTGAGCGGGCTCGGCCTGACGTTCCGGTATGGCGCGTCGACCGTCCTGCACTCGGCCGACCTCGTGGTGCACCGCGGCGAGGTGGTCGCGGTGACCGGGCCGTCCGGCTCGGGGAAGTCGACGTTGCTGCACTGCCTGGCCGGGATCCTCGTGCCGGCCGAGGGGGAGGTGTGGCTCGGCTCCGACCGCATCGATACCTGGTCGGAGGCGCGCCGCACGGCGCTTCGCGGCGCGCGGTTCGGGTTCGTCTTCCAGTTCGGGCAGCTGCTCCCGGAGCTGCCGGCCGTCGAGAACGTCGCGCTGCCGCTGATGCTGGGCGGGATGCGGCGCGCCGACGCCGTCGCGAAGGCGGCCTCGTGGTTCCCGCCGCTCGGTCTCGAGGGGTTCGAGCAGCGCCGGCCGGGACAGCTCTCCGGCGGGCAGGAGCAGCGGGTGGCGATCGCCCGCGCGCTGGTCACCGAGCCGGAGGTGGTGTTCGCCGACGAGCCGACCGGCGCGCTCGACACCGAGAGCGGCCACCGGATCATGGAGCTGCTCGCCGCGCTGGTCGCGCGCACCGGCGCCGGCCTAGTCGTCGTCACGCACGACGCCGACGTCGCGGGCCGCTGCCACCGTGTGGTCGAGCTGCGCGACGGTCGCACGCCCCCGCTCGGGGCGCCGTTGACGGGCGCGCACCCGTGATCGGACGGACGGCCGGGCTGAGCCTGCGGTTGTTGCGGCTCGGCGGGCGCAGGGCGTGGTTCTCGGCTGGGCTCGTCGGGGCCGGCGTGGCGGTCGGAGCCATGCTGCTCGCCGTCGCGATCGGCGCGCTGAACGGTTGGGACGCGCGCGAATCGCGGATCGGCTGGCGCAGCGGGGCTGCCGAGGGCTCGACCGCCGCTCCCGTCGCCTCGGTCCGGGTGATCGACGACCGGGTCGCCGGGCAGCCGATGCAGATCGTCGACCTCGTCGACCCGCGGCCGGGCGTTGCGCCACCACCAGGGCTCGCGCGGGTGCCGGCGCCGGGCGAGGTGTTCCTCTCGCCCGCGCTCGCGGCGCTGCGCGCCCAGCTGCCTCCCGACCAGCTGGCGCAACGGCTGCCGGCGCCGGTCGGGATCATCGAACCGGCCGGCCTTCGTGACCCCGGCGAGCTCGTCGCGGTCGTCGGCCGGTCGGGGCCGGTCGCGGGCGCGACGCCGGTCGAGGGGTTCGACCGCGCGGGCGGGATCGGCCCGATCGAGATCTACCGGCAGCTGACGTTCGTTGCGGTTGCGCTGCTGGTCGTGCCGGTGGTGAGCATGCTCGGCGCGTCGGCCCGGCTCACGGCGGCGCGCAGGGGCGAGCGGCTGGCCACGTTGCGGCTGCTCGGCGCGTCGACCCGGCAGGTGACGGTCGTGTCGGTCACCGAGGTGACGGTCGTTGCGACGCTCGCAGCGGCGGTGGGGGTCGGCGCGCAGTGGCTGCTGGCGCCGGCGCTGGCGACGATCGAGCTGGCCGGCTCCGGCTGGTACGCGGCGGACCTGCGGCCGGCACCGCTGGTCGGGGCCGCTGTTGTGGCCGGGGTCGGGGTGCTCGCGATGATCGCGGCCGTCGGCGGGATGCGCCAGGTGATCGTCAGCCCGCTCGGGGTGGCGCGCAGGGCACGGCCCGGTGGGGCAGGACTGGTCCGGCTGCTGGGGTTGGTGGCGGGCATCGCGGTGTTCGCGGGGGCGAACATCGCGATGCGCTCCGGCCCCGCGGCGTTCGGCGGGATCTTCTTCGGGCTCGGCGTGCTCGCGCTCTTCGGCACGGTCTCGCTGATCGGGCCGCTCGTCGTCCGGCTGGTCGGGGCGGGCATGACGCGCACGGCGCGGTCCGTGCCGCTGCTGCTCGCCGGGCGCCGGCTGCTGGACGACCCGAAGGGTGCGTTCCGCCCGCTGGCCGGGCTGGCCATGGCGGTGTTCGTCGCGGGGTTCCTCGCGCCGCTCACCGCAACCGCGACCGCGGCGCTCGACCTGGACGACAGCCGGCTGTACCTGCGCACCCGCGACGTCCCGGCCGTGACGATCGCGCAGGAGGCCACGCAGCGGCTCGACGCGATCGGCATCGCCGCCACCGTCACGGCCGAGGAGGACCGGATCGCGCTCGTACCGCCACCTGGCGTCGAACGCGACCGGGTGCGGACCGCGCTGGCCCCGCTCGTGGACGGCCGCGCGGTGCTGACCGAGCGGGAGCAGGACGAGTACGGCGTCGTGCTGCTGGGTGATCTCCTGCGCGGCGCGCTGATCGTGCTGGTCGGGACGTTCCTCGTCGCGGCGACGGCAACCGGGACCACTGCGGCGGCCAGGGTGCTCGACCAGCGCCGACGGCTGCGGCTGCTGCGCCTGGCCGGCACCCCGCTGGCGGTGTTCGACGCCGCCAGGCGCGCCGAGACCGTCCGGCCGCTGCTCGTCGTCGGCGGGATCGCGCTGGCGCTCGGGCTGCTGTGCGCATCGCCCTTCGTCGCAGCAACCTACGCGCTCGCGCCGTCGGGCCTGATCCTGCTGGGCAGCGTGCTGGTGGGCGGGATCGTGCTGGTGCTGCTGGCGTCGGCCGCGAGCCGGCCCCTGCTCTGCTCGGTGGCCACCGGGCCGGCGCGGGACGACTGAGCGTCAGATCAGCTCGTCGAGGTGGATCACGGCGGGGAACGGCTCCGCCGTCGTGAACGTGCCGGTCACCGGCCCGGCGTCCTGGTAGCCGAACTCGCCGGCGAGGTGGCAGGCGGTCAGCGACACCGGCTCGGTCGGCTCGATGAGCCAGTAGTGCTGGATGCCGGCGTCGGCGTACTCGAAGCGCTTGGACTCGCAGTCGATGCGACGCGAACCCGGGGAGAGGATCTCTACGACGAGGAGGAGTTCCGAGGCTCGGACCACGCCACCCTCTCGGCGGAGGCGCTGCCGCGCGTCATGTCGCACCACGATCATGTCCGGTTGGCGGACCGTCCCCGGTGCGTCTGCAGGCGCAAGCTGCAGGTCGATGTCCAGGTCGAAGTTGACCTCGGTGCCGGGTGGGCACTGTGGCTCCAACTGGCAACCTAAGCGGAAGGCTGCGCGGTTGTGATCCGCAGTCGGACTCGGCGACATCACCAACCGCCCTTCGGCGAGTTCGGAGTACCCGAACTCGATCTCCCCGATCGCCAGGTATTCAGCGACGGTCAGGAGATGCGGCGGTGCCACCGGCTGCATCGTCATCTCGCCTCCTCGCTCCCGCGAAGTGTCCCACGACCCTGTGTGTACACAGTGGGCGCCACGGCCCCCGAATTTCCCCACCGTTTTGTGCACCTGCGCGCTCTGCAGGCGTGCAAGTGCACAAAACGGTGGGGAAGTTCTACCGCGGGTAGAGGCGGAGAGGGAGGTCAGGCAGTGGGTTCCAGCACGAAGACGGGGATCTGGCGGTCGGTCTTCTTCTGGTAGTTGGCGTACTCGGGGTACGCCGCCACGGCGCGCTCCCACCAGACGGCCTTCTCGTCGCCGGTGACCTCGCGGGCGCGGAAGTCGCGCGTCTCGGTGCCGTCCTGCAGCTCGACGAGCGGCTCGGCCTTGACGTTGTGGTACCAGACCGGGTGCTTCGGCGCGCCGCCGAGCGAGGCGACGATCGCGTAGGTGCCGTCGTGCTCGACGCGCATCAGCGGCACCTTGCGCAGCTTGCCGGACTTCACCCCCAGCGTGGTGATGAGCACGATCGGGCGTCCCATGATCTCGATGCCGTCGGTCGTGCCGTTCGCGAGGATCTTCTCGGTCTGCTCGCGGACCCAGCCGGTGGGGCTCAACTCGAATTCACCTTGCAGTGGCATGACCTCCACAACGGATCGATCATCGTGGATCTTCCCGCGGTCACCCGCCCGGTCTACGGTCGGTTCCGGAGGGCAGACGATGAGGGAGCGCACGGTGGGTACGACACCGCCGCGGGTGATGGCCGTCGCCGGCACCGATTCCGGCGGCGGCGCGGGAGCGGTCGCCGACCTGAGGGCGTTCGCGGCCTGCGGGGTGCACGGGTGCCTCGCGGTGACGGCCGTGACGGTGCAGAACACGGTGGCCGTGACGGGTGTGCACACCGTGCCGCCCGAGACGGTCGCCGCGCAGATCGAGGCGGTCGCCACCGACATCGGGCTGGATGCCGTGAAGACCGGCATGCTGGCCACCCCGGCGATCATCGAAGCGGTCGCGTGGGCCTGCGACCGGGCCGGCATCGGCGCGGACGGGCCCACCCCGCTGGTCGTCGACCCGGTTGCGGCCTCGATGGGCGGCGACCAGCTGCTCGCCGACGAGGCGCTCGACGTCTACCGGACGATCCTGTTCCCGCGGGCCACCGTGATCATGCCCAACCTCGACGAGGTGCGGCTGCTCGTCGGGATCGACGTGCACGACCGCAGCGCCCAGTACGACGCCGCCAAGATGCTGCACGGCTTCGGCGCGCGCTACGTCGTCGTGAAGGGCGGGCACCTCGTCGAGGACACCGATGTCTGCGTCGACCTCCTCTACGACGGCACGACGTTCACCGAGCTGCCCGGGCCGCGGTTCGAAACCGGCAACACCCACGGCAGCGGCGACAACATGGCGGCGGCGACGGCGTCGGCGCTGGCCAGGGGGATGTCCGTGCCCGACGCCGTGGCGTTCGGCAAGCGGTTCATCGTGAACGCGGTGCGCGCCTCCTACTCGCTCGGCTCGGGGCACGGTCCCGTCTCACCGTTGTGGGCGACTCCGCAGTGGTGGTGAGGCCGCTTCCGGTGGTCGGAGGTGTGCTTCCGCAAGACGGGATCTAATGTGCGTGCTGATGAGCATCATGGGCACGCGCGTGGTCCGCATTGAGGACCCGGTGTTTCTCTCCCGGGGCGCCACGTACACAGACGACCTCACCGACGAGCGGCTGACCGGCGCACTGCACCTGACACTTGTGCGGTCCCCGATCGCGCACGCTCGCATCACGAACATCGACACCTCGGCGGCGAGCGAGTCGCCCGGTGTCGTCGCCGTGATCACCAACGCCGACCTGGACATCACGCCCGCGGTGCTGTTCGCCATGGCGCCGAAGACGATGGCCAGGCCGTTCCTCGCCGCCGACAAGGTGCGGTTCGTCGGGGAGCCGGTCGCGGCCGTCCTCACCGAGGAGGCCTACCAGGGCCAGGACGCCGCCGACCTCGTCGAGGTCGACTACGACCCGCTGCCGGCCGTCGTCGACATGAACACGGCGCTCGACGGCGACGTCCTGCTGTTCGAGGAGGCCGGGTCGAACCTGGCCGGCGCGCTGCAGGACGCGGAGTTCGACGAGCACCTCTTCGACGACTGCGAGGTCGTCGTGACGCAGGAGATGGTCAACCAGCGCCTGGCCGCGGCGCCGCTGGAGGGCCGGGCCGCCGCGGCGGCGTGGGGCGACGACGGGCGCGTGACGCTCTGGTGCTCCACCCAGAACGCCCAGGCCGCGCGCGACGAGATCGCCGGCTGGCTCGGCATCGACCCCGCCCAGATCCACCTCATCGCACCCGACGTCGGGGGCGGGTTCGGCGCGAAGATCGGGGCCGACCCGGAGTTCGCGCTGGTCACCTGGCTGGCCAAGCGCCTGGACCGGCCAGTCAAGTGGACCGAGACCCGCTCGGAGAACATGACGGGGATGGTGCAGGGCCGCGGCCAGCTGCAGACGGTCACGATCGGCGGCAACCGCGACGGCGACGTGCTCGCCTACCGCATCGACGTGATCGCCGACGCCGGCGCGTACCCGCGCCTGGGCATGTTCCTGCCGTTCTTCACCCGCCAGATGGCGCCGGGCGTCTACGACATCCCCAAGGTCGAGTCGCGGGCGCGGATGGTCGTGACCACCACGACGTCGACCGGCGCCTACCGCGGCGCGGGCCGTCCGGAAGCGACCGCGGCGGTCGAGCGTGCGATGGACCTCTTCGCGGCCGAGATCGGCATGGACCCGGCCGAAGTGCGCAAGCGCAACGTCGTGGCCCCCGACAAGTTCCCCTTCACCAACAAGGGCGGGGTCGTCTACGACTCCGGCGAGTACGCCAAGGCCATCGACACCGTGCTGGAAGCCAGCGGGTACGCCGGCCTGCGCGCCGAGCAGGCCGCCCGGCGCGAGCGCGGCGACGTCGTGCAGCTCGGGATCGGCGTCTCCGCGTACGTCGAGATCACCGGCGGTGGCGCGTTCAGCGAGGACGCGTCCGTCGAGGTGCACGGCGACGGCAGCGTCACCGTGCTGACCGGAACCTCACCACACGGACAGGGTCATGCGACGGCGTGGGCGATGCTCGCCAGCGAGCACCTCGGCGTCCCGATCGAGAAGATCACCGTGAAGCACGGCGACACCGACCTCATCCCGCGCGGAGCCGGCACGATGGGCTCGCGCAGCCTGCAGACCGGCGGCGTCGCGGTGTACAACGCGTCTAGCGAGCTGGCCGAGCTGGCCAGGACCCGCGCCGCGGACCTGCTGGAGGCGAGTGTCGACGACCTGGTGGTCGCCGACGGCGCCGTCACCGTGAAGGGCACCGACAAGGGCGTGACGCTGGGCGAGCTGGCGCAGCGCGAGCAGCTGCGCGTCGACACCGTGTTCGACAGCGGCGCGGCCAGCTTCCCGTTCGGTGCGCACGTCGCCGTCGTCGAGCTCGACGTCGAGTCGGGCAAGGCCGTCGTCGACCGGATCTTCACCGTCGACGACGCAGGGCCGGTGCTGAACCCGCTGCTCGCGGAGGGCCAGCGGCACGGCGGCATCGCGCAAGGCATCGCGCAGGCGCTGCTGGAAGAGGTCGTCTGGGACGCCGACGGCAACCCGCTGACCGCGACGTTCGCCGATTACGCGTTCCCGTCGGCGGCCGAGATGCCGAGCTTCTCCCTCATCGAGATGGAGACGCCCACCCCGCTCAACCCGATCGGCGCGAAGGGGATAGGCGAGGCGGGCACCATCGGCGCCACCCCCGCGGTGCAGAGCGCGGTGATCGACGCCGTCGCCCACCTCGGGGTGCGCCACATCGACATGCCGACCAGCCCGCTGCGGGTCTGGGAGGCCATCAACACCGCAACCGGAGGGCAGTCATGAGTGCCACGGTCAAGGTCGACATGACGGTCAACGGCACCGGGACCAGCGCGGACGTCGAGCCGCGGCTGCTGCTCGCGCACTACCTGCGAGACGTCGTCGGGCTGAAGGCGACCAACATCGGGTGCGACACGACGTCGTGCGGGGCGTGCACGGTGCTCGTCGACGGCGAGTCGGTCAAGTCGTGCACCGTGCTCGCGGTGCAGGCCGACGGCACGTCGGTGACCACGATGGAAGGGCTGGAGGAAGCGCACCCCGTCACCGCGGCGTTCCGCGCCGAGCACGGCCTGCAGTGCGGGTTCTGCACCCCCGGCATGGTGATGGCGAGCGTCGGGCTGCTCTCGGAGAACCCGACGCCGACCGAGCGCGAGGTGCGCGAGGGCCTGGAGGGCAACCTCTGCCGCTGCACCGGCTACCACAACATCGTCCGAGCCGTGCTCGCCGCGAGCGGGCAGGACCCGCAGGCCGCGACGGCCCACCCGAGCAGGAGCGGCGCATGATCCCCGTCGGATTCGAGTACGCGCGGCCCGGCTCGGTCGACGAGGCGCTCGCGCTGCTCACCGAGCACGGCGAGGACGCGACCGTGCTGGCCGGCGGGCACTCGCTGCTCCCGGTGATGAAGCTGCGGCTCGCCGCGCCCGAGCTGGTGATCGACATCGGCCGGTTGCCGGAGCTGTCGTACATCACCGTCGACGGCGACGAGGTCGCGATCGGCGCCGGCACCCGGCACTCCACCGTGGAGACGTCCTCGGTGCTGGCGACGGAGTGCCCGCTGCTGCCGGCCGTCGCCGCGACCGTCGGCGACCCGCAGGTGCGCCACCGCGGAACGCTCGGCGGGTCGCTCGCGCACGCCGACCCGGCGTCCGACCTGCCGGCGGCGGTGCTCGCGCTCGGCGGCGACGTCGTGCTGCGCAGCACGCGCGGCGAGCGGAAGGTGCCGATCACCAGCTTCTACACCGGCGTGTTCTCGACGGTGAAGGAGCCCGACGAGCTCATCGTCGAGATCCGGGTGCCGCGGACCGGCACCGCCGGGTGGGCGTACGAGAAGTTCAACCGGCGTGCCAACGACTGGGCGATCGTCGGGGTGGCCGTCGTCGACGGCAGGGTCGGGCTGGTCAACATGGGCTCGACCCCGCTGCGGGCGTCGACGACCGAGGCCGCGCTCGCCGACGGCGCCTCGATCGCCGACGCCGCCGCCCTCGCCGACCAGCGCACCGACCCGCCCGCGGACCTCACCGCCACCGCCGACTACCGGCGCCACCTCGCCCGCATCCTCACGAAGCGAGCACTGACGACCGCCGCCGGCTGACCGCGAGCCCCCACCCCAACCCACGAGTCCCCGCCTCGGCGCGCGAGTCCCGCGTTCTGGAGCGGTGAGTCGTCACTTTTGGCACGGTGAGTCGCCGCTTTCGGCACGGTGAGTCGTCACGCTTGGCAGGGCGAGTCGCGCGTTCGGGGCGACTCGCGCACTGGGCGGGCCGACTCGCGGGTGGTGTGCGTCACGCCGGCTGGCCGTGACACCGGTGTGAGGGTCATAGCGTCGGTGTCACCGAGCAGCAGTGGAGGTGGCGTCGATGCCGGGAATCGTCGTGATCGGGGTGGGTCCGGGCATCGGCCGGGCAGTGGCGGCGCGGTTCGCGAAGGAAGGCTTGCCCGTCGCGCTGATCGCGCGGAAGGCAGAGACGGTCCGTGCCGCGGCCGCGTCGATGGCGGGGGTGCGGACCGTCGAGCTGACGGCCGACGTCGCCGACGAGCTGAGCCTGCGGGCCGCGCTCGACGCCGCGGCGGCGGAGCTCGGACCGCCGGAGGCCGTCGTCTACAACGTGGGTGTGGTGCGCGCGGACGAACCCGGCGAGCTGACGAGGGAGCAGCTGCTGGCGACGTTCTCCGCGAACGTGGGTGGTGTGCTGACCACCGCCGCGCACGTGGCGCCGTCGATGCGGGAGCGCGGCAGCGGGACGATCATCGTGACCGGTGGGATGCCGGAGGTGAAGGCGGCCTACACGAGCCTCTCGATCGGCAAGGCCGGCGTCCGGGCCGCGGTGGACGCGCTCGCCGAGCAGCACGGGCCGCACGGCATCCACGTCGCGAGCGTGACGGTGGCGGGTGCCGTCGAGCCCGGCACGGCGTTCGACCCGGACGTGATCGCCGAGCACTACTGGTGGCTCCACACCCAGCCGCGTGACGCGTGGGACCGGGAGGTCCTGCACGCGGGCTGAGCGTGGAGCCACGGGCTGGAGCCGCGGGTCACCCGATCGGCGGGTCGTCCGGCAGCAGGTCGTAGCACTGCACGGGCGGGCCGTCCGGGGTCTCGCGCAGCTGCACCTGGACCGGTGCGCCGTCGAGCCCGCCGGTCGACCAGTCCGACGGCCGCAGCCGGACGGTCCGGCCCGCCGGCACGGTCAGGTGGCGCGGCCGGGACGGCTCGGTTCCCGGCGTGCCGCGCATGCGCAGCCGGCAGGTGAGCGCGCTGCCGCCGGCGACCGAGACGAGCAGGTCGCGTCCGCCGTCATCGAGCCGTGTCTGCACCTGCTGCCCGCCGGTCACGGTCAGCTCGTCGAGCAGGTACTGCCGCATCGAGGTGGTCCGCGGCAGGTGGTCGGCCGGCATGGCCTCCAGCATCAGGGAGATGGTCTTCGCCGCGGTGTTCTTGGCCCGGCCGAACGCGACGGCCCGCCGCCCCGTGCCGACGGCCAAGGTGTCGAACCGGTCGGCGACACCATCGCCGGGGACTGTCGCGATGGTCGCGGTGGATCCGGTGCGGGCCACCCAGCCGTAGGCGCTGCCCGTCCGGCCCACGACCTCGTGGGTCAACCGGTCGTGCCGACCGCGGGCCAGGTGCAGCTCGACGTCCACCGGACCCTCGTCGGCTCCGAACAGCGGAAGCCGGTGCAGACCGGGGATGGCGCCATCGCCCGTGTTCAGGTCGGTGGGCGACCCCGGTGCGCCCGGCAGGCCGGTCCGGTACAGCGTGCGCCCCGCGGAGTCGGTCACCTGGTGGGTCGCGGCGTCGCCGCCGAGCAGGAACAGCGAGTCGCCGCCGAGGCTGGCGGGGGACGGCAGCCGTGGCTGGCGGCGGAGCACCGAGTACGGAACCTGGAACAGCCAGCGCGGGTCCTGGGAGCTGTAGTCGCCGTAGTGCCACCGACCGTCGCCCTCGATGATCATCTTGCGGAAGCCGTCCTCGATGTCCGCGGGGCCCGTCGGCGGCAGGCTCGGGTCGGCGATCCAGATCTCTCGCGGGCTGCTCGCCGTCGCCTCCACCCAGCGGATCGGCAGGATGGAGTGCCCTGACTGCTTCCAAGAACGCACCATGTTCAGCACCGGCCGGTCCCCGCGGTCGAACGCGGCCTTGCTCGCGTCGAACACCTCGTTGCCGTTGTTGATGCCGCCGAGCCCGAAGAGGCCGGCCGCGATGTGCGTCGCCACCCAGGCCACCGAGTCGGCGCCGAGCTGGTAGCCGTGCACGATGTTGATCCGCTGGGTCACGATCTCGTCGCGCGGCAGGTCGTAGATCGGCTGGGGGAGCGGCGACCGGTCGTGGAACGCGTTGATCGCCTCCAGCGACATTCCGAAGCAATTGCCGTTCTTCCCGACCCCCTTGTAGATCTGGTGGTAGAAGAAGTGCTCCCAGCCCTCGTCCAGGTACTTCAGCGGGTTGACGTGGAACTGGAACCCGGGCTCGACGTCGGAGAACGTGCGGCCGTACGTCTGCGGGTTCATCCGCTCGGTGTCGAAGTTGTCGAACTGCCAGAAGAACCGCGACCGGAACGGCCCGTTCAGGTCGGTCGGCACGTCCTGCGGTTTCAGCACGTAGTAGGCGTCGAACGTGCCGTCGCCCTCGGCGTGGTGGGTGTCGAGGTCCTTCATCCCCCAGAGGTTGTCCACCGTGTAGTGGGTGTCGAGCGCTCCCAGCAGGTCGTCGCCGTCGGGCGAGTCGGCGTCGTGGCCGTGCAGCGCGAACGCGACGAGCAGGTCGCCCTGCACGCGGTCGGTCAGCGCCAGCTGCACCGGCGGGTCGAGGGTGACGTGGTTCTGGTCGCTCCAGTCGCCGCCGGGCCCCGCCAGCCGGCCGTCCCAGCGCAGGAAGGGCTCGGCGGTGCCGTAGCGGGCGAACAGCCAGTGGTCCACGTAGATGTCGGGCGGGTTGCCGGGGATGTTCTCATCGGTCTGGGTGGCGTGGAAGCCGCTCAGGTACAGCTCCAGGGTGCGCATCGCGTGGGCGGTGCCGTCGGGTCGGGCCAGCGGGTGTTCCTCGGGAAACCAGACCAGGCAGCCACGCTCGAAGTCGATGAAGCGGACCGGGGACGCCGGGTCGTGCGGGCTGGTCCGGACGCCGCTCACCGGCAGGCCCAGCTCGCCGGTGTGGCCGCGGTTGAGCTGCCAGCTCTGCCAGAACGTGCCGTCCAGCGCGACCACGACGTCCGCGGTGTTGTTCCAGACGAGCGCGCCGCGCTCCAGCAGCAGCCAGCCCGTGATCACGGTCCCGGTGTCGGGATGCAGCTCGAGGTGGACCGGCGCGGTGGGCAGCCCGAGCGGGCCGGCGGGGCCGCCGTGCTCGGCGTACCAGGCGTCGTAGATCCGCCCGTGCTGCACCACCACAGCGCCTCCGGTGGCGGTGGACATGCTCTGGTAGATCGAGGCGTGCTCGAAGTGCTGGATGCGGCTGGCTCCGGCGGGCCCGGACGTCCTGTGCGAGGTCGGCCAGCCGTAGCTGCCGGTGACGTCCCCGCCGGCGCGGTAGGCGTCCCAGATCCGGCCGGTCACCACGGTGTACGTGGCCTGCCCGGCGATGACGGCGTCGGCGACGATGCCGTCGGTGAAGTAGCTGACCTGCGCGCCGCCGGTGAAGACGGTCTCGCCGACCGGGTTGCCGAGCTCCGGGTGAGCCACCCGTGAGTCGGCCGGCGCCCGCCCGGCCGCGTCGGGGCCGAGCCAGGTCGTCGCGTGCGGCCGGGACACCCGCACCGCACCGTGGTCGGCGGTGGCCACGACGGTGGCGTGCTCGAAGGGCTGCATGCTGCCGTCGCCGTCGGGTGTCGGCCGGGGCGCTCCCAGCGGCGCGCCGACCAGCCCGCCCGCGACGTGCGGGTGCTGACCGATCGGGGTGCCCAGCATGACCGGGGCGACACGGAACAGCTGACCGGTGTGGAGATCGCCGGCGTAGACCTCGCCGGTTTGCGGGTCCACGGCGACCCCGCCGGTCACGTGGTTCAACGCGACCCCGCCCACCGGTTCCAGGCGGGTTACATCCAGCACCTCGAGCCGGTTGTTCACCGCGGCGTACACGTGGCCGCCGCCGATGGTGACGGCCCGCACCACGCCGCTGGTCGGGACGACGGTTGCGGGTGCGGACATCGCGGACCGGTCCAGCACCAGCACACCGCACTCGTCGTCGACCTTGCCGAACGCCGCCACGTGGACCCGGCCGGCGACGGGATCGACGGCGACGTCGAGCGGCCCGGAACCGGCCGGTAGCGCGATCCTCGCCACCACTGCCCGCGACACCAGGTCGATCACCACGAGCTCGTCGATCATCGGCGTCACGTCGTGCAGACCGCGGGTGACGAACAGCGTGTCGGTCGCCTCGTCGACGGCGATGCAGCCGGTCGTCCGGCCGGTCTCGATCCGCTCGTCGGGGAGCTCCAGCCCGGTCCTGGCGTCGATGACGCGGATGCCCGGGCCGTGGCTGAGGTACGCCCGGCCGCGGCCGGTGTGCACCGCGAGGTCGATCGGCGCCATGCCGACCGAGGTGGTCGCGACCGGCTTCCAGGTGCTGCGGTCGAGGGTCGTGACGCTGTAGCTCTGCTGGTGGTAGTTGGCCACGAACACCCGCTCGTACTCCGGCCGGACCAGGGAGGCGACGCTGCGGGGCTGCCAGCCGACCTGGATCCGGCGGTGCGGCGGCACCTCACCGGGCGCGATGTCGCCGGCCAGTGCCGACCGTTCGAACACGACGAGGTGACCCGGACCGGGCGAGTCGTGGGAGTTGACGAGGCCGGCGAAGGCGTGTGTCGCGTAGACGTAGCGGTCGTCGACGGCGATCCCGTCGACGGTGGCTCGCCAACCGTTCTGGGTGCCGAGGGGAAAGGCGGTTGCCGTGAGCTGGACCTGGCCGGGCGGGCAGACCGTAGCCGCTGCCGGCTCGCTGAGATCGATCATTCGAGGCACGTCCATCGGAGTCGGGATCGGAGGGATCGACCAGCAGTGAAGGCCACGGCCCCGGCCTGCCACATCCGTGAAAGATGCCCATCTGGTGCCGGCAGCTACCTACCTCCTGGCACCGGTCGCGCCGGGACGTGCGACTCGCGCGCCGGGACGTGGGACTCGCGCGCCGGGACGTGGGACTCGCCGGCCGAGGCGGGGGACTCGCGCGCCGAGACGGGGGACTCGCCTGCGGAGACGTGGGACTCGCGCGCTGGAACGTGGGACACGCCCGCGGGGGCGGGGGACTCGCGTGTTGGGGCGAAGGGTTCGCCCGCTAGGGCACGAGGCCGGCGTCTTGCGCCGCTATAGCGGCTTGGACGCGGGAGCGCAGGCCCAGCTTCGTGAGGACGCGGCTGACGTGCGTCTTGGTGGTCGCTTCCGTGATCACCAGGTCGGTGGCGATCTCGGCGTTGGAGAGGCCGCGGCCGAGGCAGGCGAGTACGTCGAGCTCGCGGGGGGTGAGTTCGGACAGGCCTCGCGGCGGATCCGGCTTGCGCACCGGCGCCGAGAGCCGCGAGATCACCCGGCGGGTGATCTCCGGGGCGAGCACGCCGTCGCCGCGCGCGACCGCACGCACCGCCTCCAGCAGCGACGGCGCGTCGACCGACTTCAGCAGGAACCCGGCGGCGCCGGCCGCAAGCGCGGAATCGACGTAGTCGTCGAGGTCGAACGTCGTCAGCACGAGCACGTCGCAGACGGCGTCGGCGATCAGCCGCCGGGTCGCCTCGATGCCGTCGATCCCGGGCATCCGGATGTCCATCAGCACGACGTCGGGTTTGAGCTCGACGGCGAGGTGCACCGCGGCGAGCCCGTCGCCGACCTCGCCGACCACCTCGATGTCCGGGGCCGACCCGAGGATCATGACGAGTCCTGTGCGGATCGCGGCCTGGTCGTCCGCGACCACCACCCTGATCGTCATCGTCCTGCCGCCACCTTCGTCTCGACGGGCAGAACCGCCCGTGTTGTCCATGTTCCACCGTCGGCGCGGGCGTCGACGCTGCCGCCGACCGCTCCGGCGCGTTCGCGGAGGCCGAGCAGGCCGGTCCCGGTGCCGCCGCCGGCGGGCGCGTCGGGCACGAGGTCGTTGGCGACCGTGACCACGAGGGCCCCCGCCGCGTGCTCAAGCGTGAGCCGCACCGCGCTACCCGGAGCGTGCTTCGCGGCGTTGGTCAGCGACTCCTGCACGATCCGGTACGCCGCGAGGTCGACGGCGGCCGGGATCTCGACGTCGGGCGGGCGGCGGTCCGCCACCGTGATCGTCAGCCCGGTCTCGCGGCCGGCGTCGAGGAGCGTGTCGATCCGGTCGAGCCCCGCGGGTGAGGTGCGCGGGTCGGCGTCGCCGGAGCCGTCGGCCCGCAGCAGCCCGATCATCGTCCGCATCTCGGAGAGCGACGCGACGCTGTTGCGGCGCACCGACGTGAGCACCTTGCGCAGGGTCGCGTTGTCGACGTCGGGGATGCTCAGTGCGGCCTCGGACTGGATCGCGATCGCGGAGAGCTGCCCCGCGATGACGTCGTGCAGGTCGCGCGCCATCCGGGAGCGCTCCTCCGCCACCGCTGCCTTGCGGTCCAGCTCGCTCATCCGCTTGGCCTGCTCGGCGCGGTCGCGCTGGATGTCGGCCAGCTCGCTGTGCCGGCGCACCTCGCGCCCCCACATCACGGGCACCGCGAGGGCCAGCACCAGGTTGAGCGAGACGAGCAGCGCCGCGCGGCCGCCGTCGGAGATCAGGCTGACGACGGAGGCCACGCCGATGACGGCCGTCGACGCCCCCGCGACGGCCCAGCTGGCGGCGCGCGAGGTGAACCGCACCGCGCAGTAGAGGAGGTCGCCGAACACCAGCATCACGCCGAGCGGGGTGTTCTCGATGACGACGACGCTCGTCAGCATGGCGCCGCCCAGGATCAGCAACCCGACGATCGGGCTGGCCCTGCGCAGGACGACGCCGAGCGACGCGACGGCGATGACGCCGAACCGCGGCCAGAGCGGCGACGCCTGGTCGAAGTCGCGCGTCCACGTGATTGCGACCTCGGGTGCCACGACGAGCAGCAACGTGCCGACGCCCAGGAAGCCTGCGGCCATGAGGAGGTCCTCACGCCACTCCCGCGCCGTCAACCGTGCGATCACCCGCACATTGCAGCACGCCCATGCGCCGCACGCGTCGATCGAAGGTGGTACACGGCCGGGCGGGAAGATCGGTCCGAGGAGTGACGACCGGCCGGGTGCGTTCCCTGCAGGATTCTCGGCGTGAACGACTTCCTCGCCCAGAACCCGCTGGTGATCCTCATCGGCGCCTGTGAAGTCGGGTTCTGGGTGCTGCTCGGGCTCGGCCTCGCCGCGCGGTACCTGCTGCGCGCCCGCCGGCTGAGCAGCGTCCTCCTCTTGCTCGTGCCGGTGCTCGACATCGTGCTCGTCACGGCGTCGCTGGCGGACGTCGCCGGTGGTTCACCACCCGGCCTGACACACGGGCTGGCCGCGGTCTACCTCGGCTTCACGGTCGCCTTCGGGCACTCGTTGATCAAGTGGGCGGACGCCCGGTTCGCGCACCGGTTCGCCGGTGGCCCTG
This sequence comes from Pseudonocardia sp. TRM90224, assembly GCF_021245725.1. GTDB lineage: Bacteria > Actinomycetota > Actinomycetes > Mycobacteriales > Pseudonocardiaceae > Pseudonocardia. Next base: position 751,494 of record NZ_JAJGSX010000003.1, read on the forward strand.
CGCCGGTGAAGCCGCCGCGGTACGGGGCGGCCAGGGTCGCCCACGAATGGAAGGAATGGGGCAAGGCCGCGGTGGCGTGGGTCATCTCGGTCGCGGTGATCGCGTTGACGGCGGTCGTCGCCGGCACCGGAATCCCGGCACTGCCGGCCATCCCGTCCGACCCGATGTGGAACTGGGCCTTCCGCATCAGCATCGCGGTCGGCATCTGGTTCGTCGGCTGGCCCCTCTGGACCACCATCGCGCCGCCGCGGGCACCCGCGGCCCAATTGAAAGGCTGAACACCATGCTGGAAGTGCTCGGAATCCTGATGATCGTGCAAGGCATCGGGGGATTCATCAACAACTGGGTGGACGGCAGCCCGAGCTGGTTCCTCGTGAACTACATCCCGGCACTCAACGGATTCGAGCTGCCCGCCAGCGCCGCGCTCGCCGTCGCCGGGTTCGTGATCGCCGGGATCGGCGAGCGGTCGCGGAAGCAGCGCAAGGCCGCTTGAGCCGGGGACTACAGGTAGTCGCGCCAGAACGGCACGTCGACCTGTTGTCGTGTCCGGAATTCCTGGTCCACGTAGTCGGCGAGGTCCAGTCCGTAGACGAGGATGTCGTGCAGCGCGTGGATCGACAGCACGGAACGCCCGGATGTGTCGCGACCGGCCGGCAGGTACCGGTGGGCGTACACCGGGATCATCCGAGGCACGTCCGCCAGGCGTGATCGGGCCTCGGCCACCGCCAGCTCGGGATCAGCGGGACGCCTCTTCCACCCATCCGGCCAGTGACCGTCCCGGACGGCGCGGAGGATGACGGTCTCGGGGTGGTCGGCCTGGGCCTGCAATTCTTCCCGGTCGCCGTCGCGCCAGTTCGGCCAACCCCAGCTCGCCTTGTCGGGATGGTCGTCGCCTTTCGTCCACACCGGGAGGCCTTCGGCGAGGAAAGCACGGTGATCGATCGCGAACTCGAACCCGTACTGCAGCTCGATCTCGTCGAACTCGGCGTCCGTCAGCCCGTGCTGGATGTCGACGGTGCCCAGCCGCCGCAGCCGCAGCGCCGCCTCGGCGCCGATCATGCTCCCGATGAGGTGCAATGCGGCCTACCGGTGCACGTCGGCCGAGGTGAGCAGGTCGAGCTCGGCGTAGGTCGGGAGGCCTTCCCAGTCGCCGTCGACGGTGACGGCGAAGGCGCCCGCGGCCGCGGCGGTCCGGACACGCTGCGCGGGTTCGGCACCGCGGATGCGCTCGACGAGGTAGCCGGACGCGAAGGCGTCGCCCGCGCCGACCGGGTCGAGCGTCGCCACCTCGAACAGCGGGACGTCCACCAGCTCGCCCTCGATCATCGCGATGGCGCCGTCGCCGCCCCGTTTCACCAGCACCTCGTGGGTGCCGAGCGCGGTGAGCGCGCTCGCGAGAGCAGGGGCGTCGTCTCCGTCGACGAGCAGCCGCGCCTCTGCTTCCGTGACGAACAGGATGTCGGCGCGTTCGGCCAGCCACCGGTACTCGGCGGCGGCCTCGGCGCCGCTCCAGAGCCGTTCACGGTGGTTGACGTCGACCGACACCAGCACCCCGGCCTCGCGGGCCCCCTCGACGGCCGCGTGCACGGCCTCCCGCGCCGAGGCGCTCAGCGCCGGCGTGATGCCGGTGACGTGCAGGATCTCGGCGTTGTCGAGCACGTCGTGGTCGAGATCGGCGGCGGAGAGGCGCGATCCGGCGCTGCCGGCTCGGCGGTACGTCACACGCGTGACGGTGCTCGTGCGCCGCTCCTTGACCATCAACCCGGTCGGCGCGGCAGGATCGGTCCGCACCCCGCTGACGTCGACCTGCTGCCCGGCGAGCGTCTGGCGCACAAGTGCGCCGAACTCGTCGTCACCGAGCCGTCCGATCCACGCCGACGGCACGCCGAGCCTGGCCGCGCCGATCGCCACGTTCGCCTCGGCACCCGCCACGCGCAGGTCGAGCGAACGGCTCTGACGCAGCAGCCCGATGCCCGGTGTCGCGAGCACGGCCATCGCCTCGCCGAGGGTGACCAGCTGGGCGGTCATGGAACGCGCCGCGCGGCCGAGATCGCCTTCTCGGCCCGCTCGCGCAGCGCGTCGAGCGGGCCGTCGAGCAGCGCGTCGCCCAGCAGCGGGCTGCCCAGCCCGACCGCGATGGCGCCGGCCTCCAGGTAGGCGGGGATGTCGTCGAGCGCGACCCCGCCGGTCGGGACGAACGGGATGTCGTCCAGCGGCGCCCGCACCTCACGCAGGTAACGCGGCCCGCCGAGGCTGGCCGGGAAGAGCTTGACCGCGGCGGCCCCGAGCTCCCACGCCCGCTCGGCCTCCGTCGCGGTGAACGCGCCGGGGTACCAGCGGAGCCCCGCGGCGTGCGCCGCCTCCGCGACCGCTGCCGACGTCCCCGGCGCGACGACGAACTGCGCGCCCGCCTCGGCTGCGGCGCGCGCCTGCTCCGCGGTGCGCACGGTGCCCACCCCGACCTCGACGGCATCGCCGTGTCGTTCCCGGGCGGCGGTGACGGCGGCGAGCGCGCCCGGCGTGTTCATCGTGATCTCCAGGCAGGTGATGCCGGCGTCGACGAGCACGTCCAGGGCCTCGGCGACCCGCGAACCTTCCGCGGAGCGGAGTATCGCGATTATCCGGGTGCGCACCAGCTGGTGGCCGGGATCCGGGCGGCTGCTGTGGGTCACCGATCCTCCAGGTGCGAGTCTGGGGTGCGTGAAGATCGTAGGCGTAGAGACGTTCCTGGTTCCGCCGCGCTGGCTCTTCCTCAAGATCACGACGGACAGCGGGGTCGCCGGGTGGGGCGAGCCGGTGGTCGAGGGGCGGGCGCACACCGTCGCCGCTGCCGTCGACGAGCTGTCCGACCTGCTGATCGGCGCCGACCCCGCGCGCATCGAGGACCTGTGGCAGACGATGACCCGCGGCAACTTCTACCGCGGCGGCCCGGTGCTCTCCAGCGCGGTCAGCGGCGTCGACCAGGCACTGTGGGACATCAAGGGCAAGGTGCTCGGGGTGCCCGTGCACGAGCTGCTCGGCGGCCCGGTGCGCGACCGCGTCCGGATGTACGGCTGGATCGGCGGCGACGAGCCGGCCGAGATCGCCGAGCGCGCCGCGCAGCGGATCGAGGCCGGCTACACCGCCGTCAAGATGAACGTCGGCGGGCGGATGCGGACTCTGGAGTCGATGCGCGAGGTCGGCGCCGCCGTCGCGCGGGTCGCCGCCGCACGTGAGGTGCTCGGGCCGGACCGGGACGTGGCGATCGACTTCCACGGCCGCGTCTCGCCGGCCCTTGCGCGGGTGCTCTGCCGCGAGCTGGAGCCGCTGTTCCCGATGTTCGTCGAGGAACCGGTCGTCCCGGAACTGTCGGGCGAGCTGGCGCGGATCTGCGCCTCGACGACGATCCCGATCGCGACGGGCGAGCGCCTCTACTCCCGATGGGACTTCCAGGGCGTGCTCTCCTCCGGGATCGCCATCGCGCAGCCCGACCTCTCCCACGCCGGCGGCATCTCCGAGTGCCGCCGGATCGCGGCGCAAGCCGAGACGCACGGCGTTGCGCTCGCGCCGCACTGCCCGCTCGGCCCGATCGCGCTGGCCTCGTGCCTGCAGGTCGACCTGGCCAGCCCGAACGCGCTGATCCAGGAGACGAGCCTCGGCATCCACTACAACGTCGGCGGCGACACCCTCGACCACATCGTCGACAAGTCGGTGTTCGCGCTGCACGACGGCCACGTCGAGCGGCTCACGGCGCCCGGGCTCGGCATCGAGATCGACGAGGCCGCCGTCCGTGCGGCCGCGGAGCACGGCCACCGCTGGCGCACGCCGACGTGGCGGCACGCGGACGGCAGCCACGCGGAGTGGTGACCGTCCGTAGCTGGCGGGGAGGGCAGGAAAGCCACTTTCCTGCCCTGTGGGGACCGGAAAGTGGCTTTCCTGAACCACCCCGGCCGCCACGTGGCTACTCCGGGTGAGCGCCGCCCGCCGCCACCAGCTCGACGGTTCCTTGCGTCCCGTTCACCCGCACCCGGTCGCCGGTGTGCAGGCGGCTGGTCGCGTTGCCGCAGCCGACGACGGCGGGGATGCCCAGCTCCCGCGCGACGATCGCGGCGTGTGAGAGCGGCGCGCCCACATCGGTGACGACGGCGGCGACCCGCGGGAAGAGCGGCGTCCACCCGACGTTCGTCACCGTCGTCACCAGCACCTCGCCGGGTTCGAGCGCCTCGCCCTCGTCGGCGCTGCGCAGCACCCGCACGGTTCCCTCGACGACCCCCTTCGCGCCGGGGAAACCGCTGATCACACCCTCGACCGGCGCCGTCGCCGCGAGAGACTCGTCGAAGACGTCCCCGCGCCGGTCGGGGTCGGCCGCCCACGCGAACGGGTCGAAGTGCCCGCGGATCAGCGACGGGTACGGCGGCAGCTCGCGGTAGCGCTCGTAGGCCGCGCGCCGGTCGCCGGTGTCGGGCACCTCCTCGCCGCGCAGCACGCCCGGCACCTCGTCGATCGTCAGCATGAAGACGTCGTCGCCGAGCCCGGTGAGCTCCCCGGCCCGCAGCAGGTAGCTGCGCAGCACGGCGAAGACCCTGATCAGCTCGGTGCGCGCCATCTCGCGGCCCCGCTCGGCGCGGGCCCACCGGTCGAGTCGCTTGCGCGTCGCCGCGACCTTGCGCGGGTGCGCGGCGACGAGCCGGTCCCACGCCTCCCGGTTCGCCCGCTCCTGCTTCTCCAGCAGCTGGAGCGGGTCGGCGCCGGCGGCGCGCAAGGCGGTGAGCTGCGCGTCGAGCCAGCCAGGACGTTCGGTCGGGCGCGGCAGCGACACCTCGAACTCGTGCGGGCCACGGTGCCCGTACCGGCTCGCGTACGTGGCGGCGTCGATCTCCCCGCGTTCCAGCAGCGCCAGCCCGACGACGGGGCCGAGGCTGGCCAGCACGTCGCCGTCAATGGTCAGGCCCGACGTCAGCGCGGTTGCATCGGCCTCGCCGACCAGCTTGCGCAGCCGCTTCTGGGCGGTCAGCAGTGCCACCGGGTCGCTGCGCCCCGCCGCGGAGAGCATGTCCGAGGCCTTCTCGAGCAGCGGGCGCAGCTCGGCGTCCCACATCGCGGCGAGCTGCCGCGCGTCGGCGGTCGCGGAGATCCGCTCGACCAGCCCCGCGCAGCGCGCCGGGTTGCCGGCGATGTACGCGGGCAGTGCCTTCCCGTCCGCCCTGATCAGCCGCAGCGTCGTGACGATCTTCGGGAGGAGCTGGCGGAGCACGGCGAGCCTGCGCAGCGGGACGGGCGGGATCGCCGTGGCGTCGGGCAGGCGGCCGAAGGTGTTCACGGTGAGCGAGCGGAAGCGCTTCTCGCTCACGCCGACCAGCCCGGACAGCGCGGCGGCGAGGCTCAGGTTCATGTAGAACCGCCCGCCGACGATCCCGTACGCCCTGCGGTCGGGCAGCGACGTCGTCGGCATCGCGTGGTCCATGAAGATCCGCACGAGCGACCACGTGCTGGGCGTCATGACGTCCGGGATGGCCTCGCCGAGGTTCGTGCTCGTCCAGAGGAAGTCGCCGGCGAGGCTGTCGTTCCACGGGTCGCGCAGCCCGGTGATCGGGCGCGCCTGCACGATCGCGAACCGGCCGGCGGCGAGCGCCCACTCGACGTCCATCGGGCGGCCGTAGCGTGCGGCGATCCGCCTGCCCAGCTCCGCGAGCTCGGCGGCCGACCGGTCGTCGAGCACCGCGAGCGCCCGGCGCTCCGCGGGGACGGGCCGCTCGACGGCGCCCACCTCGGTGCGCACCGTCATGACGGTCTTGTCGCCGGTCCGGCGCTCCCGAACGGCGCCGGTCGCAGCGTCGAGCACCAGCTCGTCGGGGGTCACGTGCCCCCCGACCAGCGACTCGCCGAGCCCCCACGTCGCGTTGACGACCATGCGGTCGGTCATGCCGGAGACGGGGTCGGCGGTGAACAGCACGCCCGCGGCGTCGGCGTCGACGAGCTCCTGCACCACGACGGCGAGCGCGACGTCACCGGGCTCGATGCGCTCGCGGCGGCGGTACTCGATCGCCCGGTCCGTCCAGAGCGATGCCCAGCAGCGCCGCACGGCCTCCAGCACGGCTTCCTCGCCGCTGATGTCGAGGTAGGTGTCCTGCTGCCCGGCGAAGGACGCGCCCGGCAGGTCCTCCGCGGTGGCCGACGACCGCACCGCGACGGCGGGTGCCCCCATCGCCGCGTACGCCTTGCGGATCGGCGCCGCGAGCTCCTCGGGGATCTCGTGAGCCGCGAACAGCTCGAACATCCGCGCTTGCGCGTTCGCCTCTCCGGCTGCGGCGAGGATCCGCTCCTGCAACCCGTGCGCCTCGACGAACGCGCGGTACGCCGCCGTCGTGATGTGGAATCCCGGCGGCACCGGGATGCCGGCGCGGCTGAGTACGGCGAGCGATGCGCCCTTGCCGCCCACGAGCGCGAGATCGGCTGCTGCGTCGTCGAGGGGGAGGACGGTCGGCGAGCTCATGTCGGTTCCTTCGACAGCTCTGGTCGGGATGACCAAATGTGTTCATCTGGTCATCGCGGACTGTAGGCTCCTCCCGACCTACCGGCAAGAGACTTCCGTCTCAGTCCCGCCCGGCGCTCCACACCCGGGTGACCTCGGTGAACCCGCGCCGCAGGTACCACTCGCGCGGCCAGTCGGCGACCGTTGCGCGCAGCGCCAGCACATCGCAGCCCGCCGCTCCCGTGAGCGAGAGCGCCTCGGCGAGCAACGCGTCGCCGTGGCCGCGGCCCCGGTGCTCCGGATCGGTGTTGACCATGTCCAGCTCGGCCGTCGCACCGTCGATCTTGAGCAGAGCGGACGCGACCACCTCGTCGTCGCTGCCGCTGCCGGCGCTGCGGATGCCGAGCACCCGCAGGTCGACGACCTCCGCTTCCAGCAGGTACCGGTCGGCGAGCTGGTCGACCACGGCCTCGGCGACGTCCGGGATGCCGCGCCGCCACATGCGCCGCCACATCGGCCGCGCCGCGTCGACGTCCACCACGTCGACGATGCTGCCGAGGGTGTTGCTGCCCGCTCCGCCGGTCGGCTTCGTGAGAACGGCGACCTCCTGCACGTCCCAGCCGAGCTCGCGCAAGCCGTCGACGGCGGTCGGGTGCGAGAGCGTCATCCACCGGTGCTTCAGGCCCGCGCTGCCGAGCACCCGATCGGCCTCGGCCGCGGCGGTGCCGGCGTCGACCGGCTCGTCGAACAGCACCTGGTTGTGCTGGTAGGACTCGGGCGCCCCGGCGAGCAGCACACCGACCCCGCCCGCGACCCGCACCTCGCGCGACGCCACCCTGCGCAGCAGGGACGGCTCGGTGAGGCGCGCCCGCCCCGCGAGGTCGGTCGGCACGTCGCGCGGCGGCTCGAAGCCGGTCGGCCCCGGCCGGTAGGGCAGCACCGCCAGCACGGCCGACGTCGGCACCGGCCCGTACGCGTGCGGGAACGTCATGGAGGCCGGGTCGGACGGCACTCCCGGCTCCCACCGGACCTCGACCCCGATCCGCTCCGGGTCGAGCACCAGCAGCATCAGGTCGGACCGGCCCGCGAACAGCCGCTCGGCCGGCAGCATCACCTGCTCCGGCGTCGACAGGTGGACGAAGCCCACCTCGGCCAGCGACGGCGGTGCAACAGCGCCCACCGCCAGCGCGGCGCGCCACTCGGACGGGCTGATCAGGTGCAACAGGGTCCCGGCCATTCGGTCAGTCTGCACTGGTCCGATCGGACGTTCGCGGCAGCCGTCCTTGTCTTTGGCACCCGGTGCCAATATCGTCTGCCGCACCCGACCGCGCGACGAACGGAGACCACCATGGCCCCCACGAGCGAGTCAGTGCAGACGGAATCAGGGCAGGCCGTCGAGGAGCCGCTCGTCGAGGAGACCCTCGTCGAAGAGGTCTCGATCGACGGCATGTGCGGTGTCTATTAACCAGTTCGACCCGGGCCTGCCCTATCGGTGCAGTCCGAGTGTCGCGTTGCGCCCGGAGCCGTTCGGGGCGCTCGTCTACCACTTCGGCACGCGCAAGCTGTCGTTCCTGAAGACCCCCGAGCTGCTCCAGGTCGTCTCGGGGCTGGCGGACCACCCCGACGTGCACGCGGCCGTCGAGGCGGCCGGGGTCGCGGAGGCGCAGCGGCCCGCCTACCTGCGTGCGCTCGCCGGGCTGGCCGCGAGCGGGACGATCGAGGAGCGCGTGTGAAGCTGGTCGACCACTTCCAGTACGGCCTGAACTCCCCGATCTGCCTCACCTGGGAGCTCACCTACGCCTGCAACCTCGCGTGCGTGCACTGCCTCTCGTCGTCGGGCAGGCGCGACCCGCGCGAGCTGACCACGGAAGAGGCGAAGGGCGTCGTCGACGAGCTGCAGAAGATGCAGGTCTTCTACGTCAACATCGGCGGCGGCGAGCCGACAGTGCGCCCGGACTTCTGGGAGCTGCTCGACTACGCCGTCTCGCACGACGTCGGCGTCAAGTTCTCCACGAACGGCATCAAGATCGACGAGAAGCGGGCCGCGCAGCTCGCCGCCTCCGACTACGTCGACGTGCAGATCTCGCTCGACGGCGCGACGGCCGAGGTCAACGACCAGGTCCGCGGCCCCGGCTCGTACGACACGGCGGTGCGCGCGCTCGCCAACCTCGCCGATGCCGGCTTCGGGCAGCCCAAGATCAGCGTGGTGATGACGCGGCAGAACGTCGATCAGCTCGACGACTTCAAGGCCATCGCCGACCGGTTCGGCGCGCAGCTGCGCATCACCCGGCTGCGCCCGTCGGGCCGCGGCGCCGACGTGTGGGACGAGCTGCACCCCACTGCGGCGCAGCAGCGGCAGCTGTACGACTGGCTGGTGGCGCACGGCGACAACGTGCTCACCGGCGACTCCTTCTTCCACCTCTCCGCCTACGGGGAGGCGCTGCCGGGGCTCAACCTGTGCGGGGCCGGCCGGGTGGTCTGCCTGATCGACCCGGTCGGCGACGTCTACGCGTGCCCGTTCGCGATCCACGACAACTTCCTCGCCGGCAACGTCCGGTCGCCGGGCGGGTTCGAGCAGGTCTGGCGGGGGTCGGAGCTGTTCGCGCAGCTGCGGCAGCCGCAGACCGGCGGCGCATGCCGCAGCTGCGGCTTCTACGACTCCTGCCAGGGCGGCTGCATGGCGGCGAAGTTCTTCACCGGCCTCCCGCTCGACGGACCCGACCCCGAGTGCGTCCGGGGGTTCGGCGAGCAGGCCCTCGCGGCCCGCGACGGCTCCACCACGATCCCGCGCTCCGACGTCGACCACTCCCGGTCGGCACCGCGCAACTCCCGCGGTCCCGTGCCGCTCACGCTGGGCCGTCGCCCGGACAAGGCTTGTGAGACCAGCCCGCTCGCCGGCCTGGCCGACGACGGCTCCGACTCGCGGCTGCGGGTTGCCGTAGGGGGCAGTTGACCTCCGGCCCGGCGTTGCCAGTGCAGCCAGCGCCGGGTCGGGATCTGACCGCCCCGTTCGTCGTGCGCGGGCGCCGCGCGCAGAGCCGGCTGGTGTTCGGGCCGCACGAGACCAACCTGGCGCGCCGGCGCGACATCTCCGACCGGCACGTCGCCTACTACGCGCGGCGGGCCGAGGGCGGGGCGGGCGTGATCGTCACCGAGGTCGCGTCGGTGCACCCGTCCGATCGGCCGTACGAGCGCGCGCCGCTCGGGACCGATGCCGCTGCCGGCTGGGCCGACGTCGCACGTGCCTGCCAACCGCACGGGACGTTGGTGCTCGCCGGTCTCGGCCACGCCGGCTCCCAAGGCAGCACCGCGTACAACCGCGACGCGCTCTGGGGTCCGTCGCGCATCGCCGACCCCGCCACCCGTGAGGTGCCGATGGTGATGGAGCAGCCGGAGGTCGACGCGCTGGTCGCGGGCTTCGGGCAAGCCGCCGAGCTGGCCGTGCGCGCCGGTCTGGACGGTGTGGAGATCAACGCGGGGCAGCACTCGCTGCTGCGGCAGTTCCTCTCGGGGCTCACCAACCAGCGCACCGACGGCTACGGGCGCGACCGGTCGCTGCTGCTGCGCGAGGTGCTCGCGACGGTGCGTGCCGCGATCGGTGACGCCGTGCTCTGCCTGCGGCTGTGCGGCGACGAGCTGGCGCCGTGGGCGGGCATCACACCGGACGCCGCCCGCGCGGTCGCGCTGGAGGTCGCGCACCTGCTCGACCTGCTCGTCGTCGTGCGCGGCTCGGCGATGTCGGTCGCCGCCACCCGACCCGACCGGCACACCGCGCAGGGCTTCAACCGCGACCTCTGCGCGGGCTTCCGTTGCGGCGTGCCGCTGGTGCTGCAGGGCAGCGTCGTCGACCCCGGGTACGCCCAGCGTGCGCTCGACGACGGCGTGGCCGACCTGGTCGAGATGACCCGCGCGCAGATCGCCGACCCCGACCTCGGTCGGCACGTCCGCGCCGGCCGGCCGGAGCGGGTGCGCCCGTGCGTGCTCTCCAACAGCCGCTTCGACGTGCGAGACCCGCGCAACCCGATCGTCTCCGACGACGCGGAGCCGCGTTCCGGGCACGAGACGGACGATCCGCCCGTCGAGGGCCGCGACCCCGTCGCGCACGAGGTGCTCGTGGTCGGCGGCGGGCCGGCGGGGATGGAGGCGGCCAGGGTGCTCGCGATGCGCGGGCACCGGGTGCGGCTGGCCGAGCGGAGCGGCGTGCTGGGCGGTGCGCTCGTCGCGGCATCGCGCGTGCGCGGCCGGGAGCGGCTCGGCCTGCTCGTCGCCTGGTGGAAGCGCGAGCTGGCGCGGCTGGGCGTCACGGTCTCGACCCGCACGGACGTCGGGCCGGCCGATCTGGACGCTGCGCAGCACGTCCTGCTGGCCACCGGCGCCGCATCCGGGGAAGGGACCACGGCGGTGCGGTTCGCGGCGGATCCGGTGCTGCCCGACGGGCCGGTGCTCGTCGTCGACGCCGTCGGTGACGGGCTCGCCGCCGACATCGCACTGCAGGTCGCGGCCGCGGGGCGACCGGTCGGGCTGGTGACCCCGGATCCCGTGGTCGCGGCCGGGCTGGGCGTTGGGGCAGCACCGCTCAACACGCTGCTGGACCGGGCGGGCGTGGCGCGGCACGTGCTCGCCGAGGTGCGTGAGGTGGCCGCGAGCCGGGCGGTGCTGGGCCACGTCTGGACGGGGGAGCGGCACGAGGTCGGCTGCGACCTGCTGATCGACTGCGGCTTCCGGCTCCCCGACCGCACGCTGCCGGCCGCACGACCCGACCTCGTGCGGATCGGCGACTGCCTCGCACCGCGGACCGTCCACGAGGCCGTGCTGGACGCCCGCAGGGCGGCACTCGCGATCGGCGCAGCGCCGTACGGATCAAGGCAGTGATCCACTCGCCGCTGCGGCTCGGCCCGGTGCGCCTGCGCAACCGGATCGTCTTCGCCGCTCACCTCACCAACTTCGCCGTCGAAGGGCTGCCGACCGAGCGGCACATCGCCTACTACGCGGAACGGGCCGCGGGCGGGGCCGGGTTGGTGATCACCGAGGAGCACTCGGTGCACCCGGCGGACCGCCCGTACGAGAAGGTGATCCGCGGCAGCGACCCGGCCGTCCTGCCCGCGTACCGGCGGCTCACCGCAGCGGTGCACGAGCGCGGCGCCGCGGTGTTCGCGCAGCTCAACCACAACGGTGGGCAGTCGTCCGGGATGTACTCGCGGCAGCCGGTGGCCGCGCCGTCGCCGGTCGCCGACCCGATGTTCCGCGAGGTGCCCTACGAGCTTTCGCCAGCCGGCATCGCGGAGCTCGTCGCGACCTACGCGGAGGTGGCCGCACGCTGCGTCGAGGGCGGGTTCGACGGCGTCGAGATCCAGTGCTCCCAGGCGTCGCTGCTGCGCCAGTTCCTCTCGCCGCTCACCAACCTCCGCACGGACGGGTACGGCGGGCCGCTCACCCACCGCGTCCGGATCGTCGCGGAGGTGGCGGCTGCCGTCCGGGCCGCGGTGGGGCCCGACCGCGCCGTCGGAGTGCGGCTCTGCGGCGACGAGGGCCTGCCCGGCGGTGTCGCGCTCGCCGAGGCCGTCGAGACGGCCAGGCTGCTGGACCGCGCGGGGAACATCGATTACGTCAACACGACGATCGGGGTCGCGACGGCGACGTTGCGGATGGTCGAGCCGCCCATGTCGGTGCCCGCCGGCTACGCCTTGCCGGTCGCGTCGGCGATCCGGCAGGCCGTGCGGATCCCGGTGGTCGGGGTCGGGCGGTTCACCGATCTGGACGCCGCCGGGCGGGCGATCGCCGACGGGCACTGCGACCTGGTCGGGATCGTGCGCGGGCAGATCGCCGAGCCCGCGCTCGCCGGCGGGAAGCCGACGCGGCGCTGCGTGGCGTGCAACCAGGAATGCGCCGGACGGGTCGGGCTCAACCGGAGCCTCGGCTGCGTCGTCAACCCGCTGGCCGGGCGGGAAGGCATCGTGCTGGCTGCGCCGGTGACGTCGCGGAACGTGCTCGTGATCGGCGGCGGACCCGCGGGACTGCAGGCCGCGGCGGCCGCGGCGGAGCGCGGCCACCGCGTCGTGCTGATCGAGAAGGAGCGGTGGACGGGTGGCCAGCTCGCGCTGGCGGCCACCGCGCCGGGCCGCGCCGAGCTGGCGGAAATCACCCGGATGTTGCAGGAGGCCTGCGATCGGAGTGGAGTGGAGGTCCGCACGGGTGTTGTTGCCTCAAGTTACTTCATTCGGCGGGAACGGCCCGATGTCGTCATGCTCGCCACCGGCTCCCGGCCGTCGCGTCCGGGATGGGCAGGCACTCATCCGGGGGTGGTCGACGTGCGCGATGTGCTGGACGGGACGGCGAAGCCGGCAGGCTCGGTGCTGGTGTACGACGAGCTGGGCTTCCACCAGGGATCGTCCGTCGCGGAGCTGCTCGCCGCGCGCGGCTGCGCCGTGGAGCTCATGACGCCGGCGATGGTCGTCGCGCAGGATCTGGGGCTGACGCTCGACGTGGAGCTGTTCCACCGGCGGGCGTTCGCCGCGGGCATCCGGTTCAGGACCGATCGGGTGATCGTCGGTAGTAGCGGCGGCCCGGCAGGAATCATGCTGGACGTGCTGCACCACACCGTCGGTTCGACTGCCCGCGTCCGGCACGACTGGGTCGTGTGCGCGGTGCCGCCCGAGCCGGCCGACGAGCTGTGGCACGAGCTGCGCGACAGCGGGGTGCCCGTGCGGCGGGTGGGCGACTGCGTGGCGCCCCGACGTGCCGACGCCGCGATCCGCGAGGGCTTCGCGGCGGGGACGGCGGTCCGATGATGCGCGCTGTCCGCCTCGGCGAGTCCACGTGGACGGAGCTGGACGGCCCGGCGCCGCGCACCGTCGTCATCCCGGTCGGATCGCTCGAGCAGCACGGCCCGCACCTCCCGCTCGACACCGACGCCCGGATCGCCGCGGCCGTCGCCCGCGCGGCCGTCGGGGATGACCCTGCGATGCTGCTCGCGCCGCCCGTCGCCTACGGGGCGTCCGGGGAGCACGAGGGCTTCCCCGGAACCCTGTCGATCGGCCACGAGGCGCTGCGGAGCCTGATGGTCGAGCTGGGACGCTCGGCGAGCGCGTGGGCGTCGCGGATCCTGTTCGTCAACGGGCACGGCGGCAACCTCCCGACGGTGCCCGAGGCGGTCGCGCAGCTGCGGTACGAGGGCCGCGACGCCGCGTGGTTCGGCTGCGCCGTGCCCGACGGCGACGCGCACGCCGGCCGCACGGAGACGTCGATGATGCTCGCGCTGGACGCCGGGCTGGTCCGGATGTCGGCGCTGGAAGTGGGCAACACGACCCCGCTGCGCGAGCTGCTGCCGACGCTGATGGGCGGCGGGGTGGCGGCAGCCAGCCCCAACGGCGTGCTCGGCGACCCCCGCGGCGCGACGGCGGAGGACGGCGAGCGGCTCCTGGCCGCGCTGGCCGGGACGCTCAAGAAACGCATCGCCCGCTGGACCTCGGACGACGAGGGCCGGCTCGTCTAGCCGACCGCCGGTGGTCCGGGGGAGGGCAGGAAAGCCACTTTCCTGCCCTGTGGGGGCCTGAAAGTGGCTTTCCTGCCCTCCTGCTCAGCCCCTTCGCCCCCGGCGTGCCTGCTCGATCCTCCGCTGCGCGCCGGCGAGCGCGCGGCCCGTCGTGAGCAGGACGATCGCGGCCGCCACCGCGACGCCCGCCAGCGCTCCGAGGACGATCCAGAGCGTCTCCACGACGGCGCTCAGGTCGTCCTGGTGAGGTACGCCGCGTCCGCCGCGGCGAGGTCGACCCGGGACGTCTCCTTGGCGATCACGACGCAGACGACCGCCAGCGCCAGCATCGCCGCGACGTACACCGAGATCAGCAGGGCCGAGCCGGTCGCGCCGAGCAGGGCCGTTGCGATGATCGGTGCGAGCGCTCCGCCGAAGATGCCGGCGAGCTGGTAGCCCATGGACGCGCCGCTGTAGCGGACCTTCGTCGGGAACATCTCCGCGATGAACGACGCCTGCGGGCCGTACATCAGCGCGTGGAACACCAGCGCGACCACGGTCGCGAGCACCATCATCCCGAACTCCCGCGTGTCGAGCAGCAGGAAGAACATGAATGTCCAGACGGCCGCACCGACCGCGCCGATGATGTAGACGGGACGCCGCCCGTAGCGGTCCGAGAGCGCACCGGCCACCGGGATGAGCACGATCTGCACGGCCGCGGCGATCAGCACGGCGCCGAGCGCGAGCGAGCTCGGCAGGCCCAGCTGCTTCGTGACGTAGGTCGTGATGAACAGGATGAACACGTAGAACGCCACGTCGACGCCGATGCGGGCGCCCAGCGCCAGCAGCAGCTCGCGCCAGTAGTAGCGCACCACGTCGACGATCGGAGTGCGCACCGTCTCGGCCTGCTGCTCGACCTCGGCGAACAGCGGGCTCTCCGCGATCGAGAGCCTGATCCACAGCCCCACCAGCACGAGAACGCCGCTGAGCAGGAACGGGACCCGCCATCCCCAGCTGAGGAACGCCGCGTCGTCGGTGACGGCCTGCATCAGCCAGAGCACGCCGTTGGCGAGCAGCAGGCCGATCGGCACGCCGATCTGCGGCCAGCTGGCGTTGAGGCCGCGCTTGCGGTCGTCGCCGGTCTCCAGCGTCATGAGCACGGCGCCGCCCCACTCGCCGCCGAGGCCGATGCCTTGGAGGAAGCGCAGCGCCACCAGCAGCAGGGGCGCCCAGATCCCGATCGACCCGTACGTCGGGACGAGCCCGATCGCGAACGTCGTGATCCCCATCAGGAGCAACGTCGTGACCAGGACGTTCTTGCGGCCGATCCGGTCGCCGTAGTGGCCGAAGACGATCCCGCCGAGCGGCCGGGCGACGAACCCGACCGCGGCCGTCATGAACGCGAGGAGCGTCCCGACGAGCGGGTCGAACTCGGGGAAGAACAGCGTGTTGAACGCGACCGCCGCGGCGGTGCCGAAGACGAAGAAGTCGTACCACTCCAGCGAGGTCCCGACGAGGCTCGCGATGACGACACGACGTACGGGCGTGGCTGCAGGCATGGGTCGCTCCTCAGCGTCCGTTCCCGGAAGGGGTTCCCGAACGGTACGGATTGTTGAGCAATCTCACAAGAGAGCAGTTGAGTGAGCGAACTCGGCAACGTGGGGACGGTACGCTCTCCACGTGGTCTCGGCCGAACCTGACGAAGACGCGCTCTCCGACCTCCCGGCTCTGCCCAAGCGGGCGAGCACGGCGGAGTACGCCGCGGAGACCCTGCGGCGCCAGATCGCCGACGGCAAGCTGCGGCCCGGCACGCAGCTGCGCGAGGGGGCCATCGCCACGGCCTTCTCGATCTCGCGCAATACCGTGCGGGAGGCGTTCCGGTTGCTAGCGCACAAGCGGCTCGTCGAGCACGCGCTGCACCGCGGCGTCTACGTGCGCGAGGTCAGCGCCGCGGAGGTGCGCGAGCTGTACGCGACACGGCGACTCGTCCAGCCGCTCGGCATCGACGCCGCGCTGCGCGACCCGGATTGCGTCGCGGCGCTGGGTGAGCGGGTCGAGGCGGGTGCGACCGCCGCTGCCGAGGACGACTGGGACGCCGCCGGCACCGCCAACATCGACTTCCACCGCGTGATGATGGCCGGCTGCGGCAGCGACCACGTCACGGCGATGTTCGAGCAGGTGCTGGCCGAGCTGCGGCTCGCGTTCCTGCTCACCACCGACCACAAGGGTCTGCACGCCCCGTTCGTCGGGGCGAACCACCAGCTCCTGGCGCTGCTGGCGGCCGGCGACCGCGACGGGGCGCAGGCGGGGCTGCAGCGCTACCTCCTCGACGCCGAACGCATCGTGCTCTCCCTCCTCCACCCGGACCCCACCGCCTGACCGCGAGTCGGGCCCTGCGGGTGAGCACACAAGGGCAGCAAAGCCACTTTCCTGCCCTCACAGGGCAGGAAAGTGGCTTTCCTACCCTCCCGGACCGGCGGGCGAGGCCCGGGAGGTCTCCCGGCCCGCCTTCCTACCGTCCGCGGGCATGAGCCGAACGAGATGCCTAGGGGTTGCCGTCCTGCTGGTGGTCGGAGCGGCTGCGTGCGGGGCGCAGCCGACGCAGCCGGGTCCACCGCCACCGCCTGTCGTCCTGACGACGACGGCCCCGACGACAACCCCGACCCCGTCCCCGACCCCGGTCGCGCTGCCACCGGCTGCGGACGGCGAGAACGTGAAGTCGTGCGTGGACGGCACGTGTGAGGTGCGCGTGGTCGTCGGCGTTGTCGTCCCGCTCCCCGGCCCGTCGCTCAAGAAGGCGACCGTCTCCGCGGTGAGCGCCGCCGAGGTCGAGCTCAGCGGCACCTTCTCCGGCGGGCATGTCGGCACTTCGGGCACGTTGAGCATCGTCGGTCCGTCGGCCACGGGGCCTGGCACCTTCTCGGTCACGATGCCGCCCGGCGGCAACGCCACGCTCAACCGCGTCGTGGTCGACGTCGTCGCCGCCGACGCGACCGCGGCCGTGCTGCGCGTCCGCCCCGAGTAGCGCGCAGAGCCGCCCCGACTCGCCGCTCAGCCCCCGTGCACGACGAGGAGCGGCACCAGCTGTTCCGCCGACGTCAGCGAGCCGTGCTGCCCGTTCATCCAGGAGATGAACGGCTCCGCGCCCGGGCGGATGATCTTCGTGCCGCCTCGTGCGGCCACGACGACGTCGCCGATCCGGCTGCGCATCGGCACCGCGACCGGCCCGAACCAGCCGTTGGCGACGGCCTCCTCGCCCGAAACGACCCAGGCGTTCTCGCCCAGCACCGCGCGCCACGTCGCCAGCACCTCGTCGACGGCGCCGTCGCGCGTGTAGACGTGCCGGGCCCGCGGGTCGCCGCCGACGAGCAGGACGTCGCGTTGCAGGTCGTCGTGGGTGTCGACGTCGAAGGTCAGGTCGGCGGAGACCATGCCGTGGTCGCCGGTGATGACCAGCACGGTGTCGGTCGGCAGGTGCTCCGCGATCAGCGACGCCAGCCGGTCCACCTGCGCGAGCTGCATCCGCCACGGCAGCGTGCCGGGGCCGTGCAGGTGGCCGAGCCCGTCGAGGTCGGCGTGGTAGCCGTAGCAGAGCCGCCGCCCCGGCCCGGTGACGGCGGAGATGACGCCCGCGGCCAGATCGCCGAGCGCGTAGGTCCCGCGGTACCGGCCACCGCGCAGCACCGCCCGCGTCAGGCCCGATCCCCCGAACTCCTTCTTCGAGACGACCGTGACCTCGATGCCGGCGGCCTGGGCGCGTTCCAACGCCGTGGCGGACGGCTGCACCTCCTCCGGCACGAGCTCGTCGCGCAGGTCGGTCGATCCGCCCAGTGGCGTCCACTTGAGCGTGTCCAGCAGGCGGTCGCCGATCCGGAAGGAGAGGCCGAGCATCCCGTGCGCCCCCGGCGGCATCCCGGTACCGAGCGACGCGAGGCTGATCGGGGTCGTCGAGGGGAACCCGACGGTCAGCGGGCCCGAGTCCGGCAGCCCGGCGAGGAAGGGCGCGTCGGCGGCGTACTGCCGCAGCAGCTCGTGGCCGAGCCCGTCGATCAGCAGCACCGCTGCGGCCCGCACGGGCGGCAGGCCCATGCTGTGTCCCGGTTCGCCCAGCGCCGCCAGCACCGCCGGGAGGAGGTCGGACAACGCCGCCTGTCCGTACCGCGGAACCAGCATCTCGTCCAGCACGGACCGAGCCTGCCAGATCGGCGGCATAGGCTGCTCGCGTGATCGCCCCACCCGCCGAGACGGCGCTCCCGGCCGGGTTCGCCGTGGCGCTCGATCCCAAGACCACCACGCTCGACGGCGGCACGGTGCTGCTCGGCGGCGCCCCGCCACGGATGATGCGGCTGGCGGAGCCGGCGCGGGCCCTGTTGGCCGATGGCGGCCGCTTCACGGTCACCGACGCGACGTCGGCCGAGCTGGCCCGCAAGCTGCTCGACGCCGGCGTCGCCCATCCGGACGGCGTCCCGGCGCTCGCCGGCCCGGCCGACGTGACGGTCGTGGTGCCGGTGAAGGACCGGACGGACGGCCTGCGCAGGCTGCTCGCCGCGATCGAACCGGGCGTCGGCGCGCTGGTCGTCGTCGACGACGGCTCGGCCGATCCTGCCGCGATCCGCGCGGTCGCCGAGCGGCACGGTGCCACGCTCGTCCGGCACGACCACCCGCGTGGGCCGGCCGCGGCCCGCAACGCCGGGCTGGCGACGGCCACCACGGATCTTGTTGCGTTCCTCGACTCCGACGTCGTCCCCGAGAAGGGTTGGCTGGAGCCGCTGCTCGCGGCGTTCGTCGACCCCGCCGTCGCGCTGGCGGCGCCGCGGATCGTCGCGCTGGCGCCGATCGAGGGCTGGCTCGCGACCTACGAGGCGGTTCGCTCGTCGCTCGACCTCGGCCCCGACCGCGCGATCGTCGTCCCGCGGTCCTGGGTGGCGTACGTGCCGAGCGCCGCGCTGCTCGTGCGCCGCGCCGCCGTCGGGGCGGGGTTCGACGAGCGGATGCACGTCGCCGAGGACGTCGACCTCGAGCTGCGGCTGCACGAAGCCGGCTGGCGGATGCGCTACGAGCCCACCGCACGTGTCGCGCACGATCACCGCACGACGCTGCGCGCCTGGTGGCTGCGCAAGGCCTACTACGGGACGGGTGCCGCGCCGCTCGCTCTGCGCCACCACGGCGCCGTGCCGCCGATGGTGCTGAGCCCGTGGTCGGCGGCCGTCGGCGCGTTGTTGCTGGCCGGCCGGCCGGTCCCGGCGGCGGCCGTGACGGCGTTCGCCGCGCAGCGACTCGCGGGCAAGCTCACGATGCTCCCCCGCCCGCACGCCACCGCGGCCCGCATGACGGCGTTCGGGGCCGTCGGCGCCGCCTTCCAGACCGCCGACGCCGTCACCCGGCACTACTGGCCGCTCGCCGCGGCGGCCTGCCTCGTGTCGCGACGCGCCCGTCGGCACGTCGCGGTGGTCGCGGTCGCGGCCGGCGTCGTCGACTGGTGGCGCCACCGCAACCGCGATCCGCGCGTCCGCCCCGGCCTGCCCGGGTACCTCCTCGCCCGGCGGCTGGACGATCTCGCCTACGGCAGCGGGTTGTGGTGGGGAGCGGTGCGCCACCGCACCGTCGAGCCGCTCCGCCCGGTCCGCGGATGATGATCGGGACCGTCCCTCAGGGCTAGTCCGAACGGGTAGAGCGCCGCCCGTCGGAACGCCGCGCCTGCGGCACAGTTCGCGTGTTCCCGCCGCTGATGCGGGAGCTGCCGATGATCATGCTGCGCGGCCGGTACCTGCGGGAAGGCCGCTTGCGGCGGGTGTCTTGCACGCCCCGATCAACAGAGGTGTGATGTGCTCGCCGCCACACAACGGCGTGTGCGGCACCGGAGCATGCGTCCGGGGGTCCGCAGAGTCCGCCCTACGCAGTCCGACATCGATGTCGCGCCAGAGGAGAGACTCACATGGCAGAGGTCCGGGTCACCGTCGACGGTGTGAACTACACCGACGACGTCGAGCCCCGCACATTGCTTGTCCACCACCTGAGGGAACGTCTCGGCAAGACCGGCACGCTCGTCGGCTGCGACACCAGCAACTGCGGTGCCTGCACCGTCCACCTGAACGGGCAGAGCGTGAAGTCGTGCACGGTGCTGGCGGTGCAGGCCGACGGCGCCGAGGTGACGACCATCGAGGGCATCGCGCGGGACGGGCAGCTGCACCCCGTGCAGGAGGCGTTCAACGAGTTCCACGCGCTGCAGTGCGGCTACTGCACGCCGGGGATGATCATGCAGGCGATCGACCTGCTCGGGGACAACCCCGACCCCGACGAGCGCGAGGTGCGCGAAGGCATCGAGGGCAACCTCTGCCGCTGCACCGGCTACCAGAACATCGTCCGCGCGGTGCAGGGCGCAGCGCAGAAGATGAAGCCCGGCGCGCCGGCCGACACGGAGACCCCCGTCGGGGTCGCCGGAGGTGGCGAGTAGAGATGACCGCCACCGCCGAACCCACCACGAACGAGATCGGCAAGGCCCGCACGCGCAAGGAGGACGCGCGCCTGATCACGGGCCGCAGCCGCTACACCGACGCGATCACCCCGCAGGGCACCCTGCACATCTTCGTCGTCCGCTCGCCACTGGCGCACGCGAAGATCACCGGGATCGACAAGTCGGCGGCCGAGTCCGCGCCCGGCGTCATCGGCGTCTACACAGCGGCCGACCTGGGTGTCGAAGCCGTCGGGTTGCCCAACGCCTGGCCGATCACGCCCGACCAGAAGTCGCCGCAGCGCCCGGTGCTGGCGTCGAGCACCGTGCACTTCGCCGGCGAGGGCGTCGCGGTCGTCGTGGCCCGATCCGCCGCACACGCGCGCGACGCCGCCGACCTGGTCGAGGTCGACTACAACCCGCTGGAGCCTGTGCTCGACATGGAGGCGGCCGCGGCGGATGGTGCCACGCTCGTCCACCCCGACCTCGGCACCAACCAGAGCGCCACCTGGGTCTTCGACTCGGCGGGCGCCGGCACCGGCGGCAGCGTCGACGACGCGATCTCGGCGGCCGAGTCCGACGCCGACTCGATCGTCGTCCGGCGCCGGTTCCGCCAGCAGCGGCTGATCCCGGCGTTCATGGAGCCGCGCGCCTGCGTCGTCGACCCCACCGGCGAGCAGATGACCATCTACTCGGCGACGCAGATCCCGCACATCCTGCGCACGATGACCACCGTCGTGCTCGGCGTCCCGGAGAGCAAGCTGCGGGTGGTCGCGCCCGACGTGGGCGGTGGCTTCGGCGGCAAGGTCGGCGTGCTGCCGGAGGAGATGCTCTGCGTCGTGCTGGCGCAGAAGCTGCGCCGCCCGGTGAAGTGGACCGAGACGCGCTCGGAGTCGTTGCTGGCCGCGCACCACGGCCGCGACCAGATCCAGGACATCACGATCACCGCCAAGAAGGACGGCACGGTCACCGGCCTGGACGTCAAGCTGCTCGCCGACATGGGTGCCTATCTCGGCCTGGTCGGGCCGGGCGTGCCGATCCTCGGCGCGTTCATGTTCAACGCGATCTACAAGATCCCTGCCTACAAGTTCACCTGCACCAACGTCTTCACCACGAAGACGCTGACCGACGCCTACCGCGGCGCCGGCCGCCCGGAGGCCACGTTCGCCATCGAGCGGATCATGGACGAGCTCGCCGTCGAGCTCGGCCGCGACCCGATGGAGCTGCGCGAACAGAACTGGATCAAGCACGAGGAGTTCCCGTTCACCACGGTGTGCGGGCTCACCTACGACACCGGCAACTACGAGCAGGCCACCCAGCAGGCCATGGAGCTGTTCGACTACGCGGGGCTGCGTCGCGAGCAGGAGCAGCGCCGCGCCAGCGGTGACCCGGTCCAGCTGGGCATCGGCATCTCGACGTTCACGGAGATGTGCGGTCTCGCGCCCTCGCGGGTGCTCGGCTCGCTCTCCTACGGCGCGGGTGGCTGGGAGGCGGCCGGCATCAGGATGCTGGCCACCGGCAAGGTCGAGGTGATCACCGGCACGTCGCCGCACGGCCAGGGGCTCGAGACGGCGTTCAGCCAGATCGTCGCCGACCAGCTCGGTGTGCCGTTCGAGGACGTCGAGATCCTGCACGGCGACACCCAGGTCGCGCCGAAGGGCCTGGACACCTACGGGTCGCGCTCGCTCGCCGTCGGTGGCATCGCGCTGGTCAAGGCCGCGGAGAAGGTCGTCGCCAAGGCGAAGAAGATCGCGGCACACCTGCTGGAGGCGTCCGAGGACGACATCGAGTTCTCCAACGGCACCTTCAGCGTGCGGGGCACCGACAAGGGCAAGGCCATCCAGGAGATCGCCTTCGCCGCGTTCATGGCGCACGACTACCCGGAGGGCATGGAGCCGTCGCTCGACTCCGACGCCGTCTACGACCCGGAGAACTTCTCGTTCCCGCACGGCACGCACCTCGCCGCCGTCGAGATCGACACCGAGACCGGGCGCGTCGAGCTGCGCAAGTACGTCTGCGTCGACGACATCGGCACGGTGATCAACCCGCTGATCGTCGAGGGCCAGGTGCACGGCGGGCTCGCGCAGGGCATCGCGCAGGCCCTGTTCGAGGAGGCCAACTACGACGACCAGGGCACGCTGGTCAACGGCACGTTCGTCGACTACACGCTGCCCTCGGCCGCCGACCTGCCCAGCTTCGACACCCGCGCGGTCAGCACGCCGTCGACGTCCAACCCGCTCGGCGTCAAGGGTGTCGGCGAGGCCGGCACGATCGCCTCGACCCCGGCCATCGTGAACGGCGTGATCGACGCGCTGCGCCACCTCGGCGTCGCGGAGGTCGAGATGCCGTGCACGTCTCAGCGCGTGTGGCGGGCCATCCAGGACGCGAAGGGCCGCTCGACGCAGGAGACGCCCATCGACACCCACTCACCAGGGGCGGGCCTCGGCTCGATCGACCCGAACAACCCGCAAGGAGAGGTCCAGTGATCCCGTCCAAGTTCGACTACGTCAAGCCGGCTTCGGTCGCCGACGCCGTCGCCGCGCTGGAGCAGGGCGGTGAGGACGCCAAGATCCTCGCGGGCGGGCACAGCCTCATCCCGGTGCTGCGGCTGCGGCTCGCTGCGCCGACGCTGCTGGTCGACCTCGGCGGGATCGCGGAGCTGCGCGGCATCCGCGAGGACGGCGACCGCGTGACGATCGGTGCGATGACGACGTACTACGACGTCCTCCGCGACGACCTCGTCAAGGAACACGTCACGCTGCTCGCGCAGGCCACCGAGACCGTCGCCGACGGCCAGGTGCGCCACCGGGGCACGCTCGGCGGCTCGCTCGCGCACGCCGATCCCGCCGGTGACCTCGGCGCCGTCGCGCTCGCGCTCGACGCCGAGCTGACGATCGCGGGACCCGGTGGCACCCGCACGGTGCCGGCGTCGGAGTTCTTCGAGGGCCTGTTCACCACGGTGATCGGGGAGACGGAGATCCTCACCCAGATCAGCTTCCCCCGCTACACGGGATGGGGCAGCCACTACGAGAAGTTCAACCGCACCGCGCAGGCGTGGTCGATGTGCGCGGTGGCCGCGGCGATCCGGGTCGACGGCGGCACGATCGCCGAGGCGCGGGTCGGGCTGACGAACATGGGCGCGACGCCGATCCGCGCCCGGGGCGTCGAGCAGGCCCTCGTCGGGCAGCCTGCCACGGCCGATGCCGTGCGGGCCGCCGCGGAACACGCGACAGAGGGGACAGCAGCACCGAGTGACGCCGACGCCGCCTCGGACTACCGTGAGCATCTGGCCAAGGTGCTCACCGGACGTGCGGTTATGGCCGCCGCCGGCTGACGAGGAGTTCCCGTAGCGGACGCCTGCCCGTGCACCGGGCAGGCGTCCGCGCCGTTAGGAGATCGATCTCATGCAGTTGGAGAACCAGTTCAGCATCGAAGCGCCGATCGAGAAGGCATGGGAGGCACTGAACACCCCTGAGACGGTTGCTCCCTGCTTCCCCGGCGCGACGTTGACCTCGTACGAGGGCAACACCTTCGAAGGAACCGTCAAGGTCAAGCTCGGCCCCATCTCGCTCACGTACAAGGGCAAGGGCACCTACGTCGACCGCGACGACGACGCCCACCGCGTGGTGATCGAGGCCAACGGGCGCGACTCGCGCGGCAACGGCACCGCCAGCGCGACCGTCACCGGCACGATGGTGGCCGACGGCCCCGACAAGACGACGGTGACGATGGTCACCGACATGACGATCACCGGCCGACCCGCGCAGTTCGGCCGCGGGGTGATCTCCGATGTCGCCGACAAGATCATCGGCCAGTTCTCGTCGTGTGTCGCGTCGAAGCTGACCGAGGCGCCGGCGAGCGCGGAGGCGGCACCCGCGGCCGAGGAGGCGCCCGCCGAGACGTCGGGTTCGCCCTCCTCGACGCCTTCGTCCAACGGGGTCTCGCCAGGTGCGACGACCGCGCAGGTCAAGCCGATCAGCCCGGCGAAGCCGAGCCCGACCGTCAGCGCGCCGATGAAGAGCGAGATCGACGCGATCGACCTGCTCGACACCGCCGGCGCCCCGGTGCTCAAGCGCCTCGCGCCGGTCCTCGGCGGCGCGCTGCTCCTGCTGATCATCCTGCTCGTCCGCCGCGGCCGCTCCAGCTGAGCCGTGCGGGTCGAAGGTCCCCGCCTACCAGAGCGCGGGGACCTTCGACTCCATGTCGAGGAGCGTGCGCTTGCGCGGCAGGCCGCCCGAGTAGCCGGTCAGCGTGCCGCCCGCGCCGAGCACGCGGTGGCACGGCACGACGACGAGCACGGGGTTGCGCGCCATCGCGACGCCGACCTGGCGCGGGCCGTCCTCGGTGAGCCCGACGGCCGCGGCCAGCTCGCCGTACGTGGTGGTCGTCCCGTACGGGACGCTGCGCGGCCCGTCGAGGATCAGGCGGTGCAGCGGGTCGAGCCTGCGCAGGTCGACCGGCACCGTGAACGTGGTCAGCTCGCCGGCGAAGTAGGCCGTCAGCTCCTCGTCGGCGACGTCGAGCCAGCGGCGGGCCTGCGGATCGACCGGCGCCGGCCTGGCCGCCGCCCGGAACGAGCAGCGGACCAGCCCGAGTGCCGACGCCGCGAGCCCCATCGGGCCGAGCGGGGTGTCCAGCTGTACGCGGGTATCCATGCCCAGCAGAACCCCACCGCCCCACCCCCCGTTGCAACTTCCCCACCGTTTTGCCAACCTGCACCCCTTCTGGGGTGTGTAGGTAGGCAAAACGGTGGGGAACTTCAGGCCGCTAGTGCGTCGAGGTAGCCGGTGATCTCGGCCGGCGTCGAGGTGATCAGCGCGATGTGGTTGTCGGGCCGCACCAGCACCAGCGCGTCGCCCGTGATCCCGTACGCGCGCCGGGCGTGGCCGCCGTCGTCGACGAGGCCGCCCTCGCCGATGACGCACGTCCGGACGCGCTCGTCGTCGATCGCTACCGCGGCACCGAACGCCAGCACCGTGAAGTGCGGGCCCGCGAAGACCTCGAACAGCCGCACCGGCGCGCCCGCGGCGTCATGGCAGGGCGCGTCGGGGGCCCGGTCGCCCGCCTCCAGCACGCCGTCGCCGTCGTGGTGCGAGAGCGAGCTCCACCCGTACGCGACGCCGAGGTTGCTGGTGTCCTTCGTGACCACCACCTCCAGCCCGCCGCCGGGCGTTCGCACCGACTCCAGCGCCGCCCGCAGCCGCCCGGACGTGATGTCCAGCGTGTGCGCCGCGACGGGCAGCCGCTCCTCCTCGTACGTGTCGAGCAGCTTGTCGGAGGCCTGTCCGCTCGCCACCATCCCGAGCTTCCAGCCCAGGTTGAACGCGTCCTGGATGCCGGTGTTCATGCCGAGCCCGCCGGCAATGGGGTGCACGTGCGCGGCGTCGCCCGCGAGGAACACCCTGCCGAAGCGGTACTCGGCGACCATCCGCACGTTGACGCGGTAGGTCGAGAGCAGCGTCGCGTCGGTGATCGTGATCCCCGGCATCCGTGCATGCCGGTCGAACAGCCGCTGGAAGCTCTCGAGCGACGGCGGGACGGGCAAGCCGGCGGCGTCGCGCTCCGGGCCCGCCTGGAACCACCAGGACGCGGCCGTGTTGGGGATCGGGCAGAGCATCACGCCGCCGGTCTCGTCGAACCACTGGTGCCAGACCTCGCGGTCGAGGCCGTCGATGTCGACGTCGCCGCAGACCATCGCCTGTTCCTCGTTGGTCGTGCCGGTGAGCGAGCTGCCGGTGAGCTTGCGGACCGTGGAGTGCGCGCCGTCGCAGCCGACCAGGTAGGCGGCCTCGATCCGGTCGCCGCCCGCGATCTCGGCCGTCACGCCGCCGTCGTGCTGGGTGAAGCCGGTCAACTCGACGCCCAGCTCGACCGACACCCCGTACCCGGCGAGCCGCTCGCGCATGATCGCCTCCAGCTCCCACTGCGCGATCAGGTACGTGCGGTCGAAGGGGACGTCGGGGGTCGTGATGATGCCGGCGAAGGGGTCGGTGTCGCCGGTGTGCTGCCCGTTCCAGTACTTGCGCATCACGATCCCGGACCGCCCCGCGGCGACGATCCGGTCCGCGATGCCGAGGTCGTCCAACACCTCGAGGCTGCGCTGGTTGGGGCCCTTCGCCCGCGACGAGCGCGGGAACGCGGGCGTTTTCTCGATGATCCGCACGGCGACGCCGCGGCGGGCGAGGTCGCAGGCGAGCGTCAGTCCGGTCGGGCCGGAGCCCACGATCAAGACGGTGGTCATGACGACGATGGAACTACAACTCAGCCACAAATGCAACTCAGTCACAAATTTGTCCTGGTGATAGTCTCGTCCAGTGGAGAGTCTGCGGGAGCGCAAGAAGGAACGGACACGGCAGGCGATCGCCGATGCCGCCATCTCGATGTTCCTGGCGCGAGGCTTCGAGCAGGTCTCGACGGCCGACGTCGCCGCTTCCGTCGAGGTGTCGAAGCCGACGCTCTTCCGCTACTTCCCGACCAAGGAGGACCTGGTCGTGCACCGGTTCGCCGACCACATCGGCGAGCACGCGCGGGTGGTGCGCGCCCGGGCCGGCGGCGAGCGGCCGCTGGCGGCGCTGCACCGGCACTTCCGGGAAGGGCTGGCGCGGCGCGAGCCGGTCACCGGGCTCTGCGACGAGCCGGCGGTGCTCGCGTTCCACCGTCTGGTTTTCGAGACGCCGAGCCTCGCGAGCAGGGTCGCCGACATCGGGTTGCAGGACGTCGGGTCGCTTGCGGCGGCGTTCGCGGAGGCCGTGCCCGGCGCTTCCGCCGCGCGACCGCGGCTGCTGGCCGTGCAGGTGATCGCCGTGCACCTGGCGCTGGCCAGGGCCAACTGGGCGCGGCTGGCCGACGGTCGGCCGGCCGCCGACGTGCACGACGAGGCCGCCGCGGAGGCCGCCGACGCGTTCGCGCTGCTGGGCGATGGGGCGTCCGGCTCGGGGTTCTGACGTCCGGAACGCGCAACTCACCGCTCCGGAAGTGGCAACTCACCGTGCCAGAAGTGACGACTCACCGTGCCAGAAGTGACGACTCACCGCTCCGGAACGCGCGACTCGCCTGTCGTGAAGCCGGAGACCCGGAGGGTGATGTTGAGGCGGCCGTCGGCCAGGCCGGTGTCGGGCGTGTCGTCGGCGGGCAGGAGCTTCGGGACGCCGTGGTAGGCGAGCCGGCTCTCGTCGCCGAAGACGACCAGGTCGCCGGAGTGCAGCTCGACGTCGGTCCACGGCTTGCCGCGCGTCTGCGTGTTGCCGAGGCGGAACACGCACGGCGCGCCGATGGAGAACGACACGACCGGGTCGAGCGACACCTCGTCCTTGTCCTGGTGCAGGCCCATCCGCGCGTCGGCCGTGTAGTGGTTGACCAGCGCGATGTCCGGCCGGTACGCGGCCGCCCGCGCCGGGTCGCCGTACGCGTCGCCGACGGCCCGCCTGCCGAGCGCGCCCAGCCACTCCGGGAACGGCGCGACGGGTGATCCGTCCTGGTCGTCGCGGGTGCGCGAGTACCGGTACGGGTACCAGTGCCAGCCGAGGCAGAAGGAGCGCACCGACATCTGCCCGCCGTTCGGCAGCTTCGCCGCGCGGATCCCCGGGCCCTCCCGCGCCCACTCCCGGCAGGCCTCGACGAGCCTGCGCTGCTCAGCGAGGTCGAGCCAGTCGGGCAGGTGCACGGCGCCGGGGGAGAGCGTCCGCCGGGCCCGCGGGATGAGCGCGCCGCCGCTCACGGCAGGAACACCACCGTCCGGTCGGCCCGCCACGACGTCTCCACGAGCCGGGGCAGCATCCCGCGCCACCCGCCCGTCGCGTCCGCGACGACCCAGACGTCACCTGCCGCGGCCAGCCGGGTCGCGGGCCGCAGCCACGACGCCGCCTGCGCCGGCCACGAGACCACGTCGCCGATCTCGCCCGGCCATGCCTCGGCGAACGCTTCGGCCTGCGCGACGGAGCGCGGGTCGCGCCCGTGCCCGACAGCAACCACCCCGGGTTGCAGCGCCTCGACCCGCCGCAGGACCGTCGCGAGCTCGGCGTTCACGCCGCCACCCCCGGCCGGCAGCGCTTGCAGGGCCGGTAGCCGTCGCGGACGGCCGTCGCGAGCGTCCGGAACCCGTGCCGGTGCGCCGGGGTGATCCGCCGGGCGTTGTGGCACGTCGGGAAGCACACCACACCCGTGGTGTCGCTGCCGATGAAGTGCACGCCCGCGCGCGCGAACGCGGCGACCTCGTCGAGGTTCACCGACTCCGCCCGCAGCAGCTGCTTCTTGCGCTCGCCGCCGAACAGGTATTCGCCGACCTGCCCGTCGGCCCTGACGACCCGGTGGCACGGCACCAGCAACGGCACCGGGTTGCGCGCCAGCACCGACGCCGCCGCGCGCACGGCGCCGGGGTTGCCGGCCTCCCGCGCGACCCACCCGTACGGCCTGGTCTGCCCGGCCGGGACGCGTGCCGTCGCGGCGAGCACGGCCTGCTCGAACGCGGTGAGGCCGCGCAGGTCGAGCTCCGGCGGCCGGCCGGTGCCGCGCAGCGCGGGCAGCAGCCCGCGCGGCGGCTTGCCGGCTTCCCGCAGCGGGCGGCCGAACCTGGCGCGATAGGCGTCGAGGAACCGTGCGGGGTCGTCGCCGACCGACTCGGCCGTGCGCACGAAACCCACCCCGACGTCGGTGAACGCCACGAACACCGCACCCGCCCGGCTCGGCGCCGCCGTCCAGCTCGCGAACACGCGCTCGGCGAGCCCGCCCAGCTGCGCGGCCAAACCCATGAGCGACGACACCATCGAAGATTCGATCGGATCCGTCATCGGACACCCCTTCCCGAAGGCTCCGCGGCGGGTAGGACGGACCGCAATCGTTGCAACCCGCGCGAGATGTGGGACTTCGCCGTGCCCTCTGGGCAGCCGAGCACCTCGGCCACCTCGGAGATCGGCAGGTCGACGACGTGCCGCAGCGTCACGGCGAGCCGCTGGACGTCCGGGAGCTGCCGCAACGCGGCCCCCAGCACCCGTTGTGCCTCGCCGTGCTCCGCCTGCTCCTCGACGCTGGGTTGCGCGCTCGGTTCCTCCGCCGTCTCGAATCCCGGCGGCGGCGCCGGGCGCCTGCTCGCGTCCCGCGCCGCGTTGCGTGCGGTGTTGCGCAGGATCGTGAGCAGCCACGGCCGCACCCGCAACGCCATCACCCGCTGCGCGTCGTACCCGCGCAGCGCCCGGTAGGCGCGCAGCAGCGTGTCGGCCGCGAGGTCCTCCGCGTCGGCCGGACGGTGTGTCAGCTGCAACGCCACCGAGTAGAGCGTGCGTTCGTGCGCGCGGACGACGTCCGCGAACCCCACGTCGAGGTCGGCGACGAGTGCCGTCCGCAGCCCGCCGTCGATGTCGTCGACCATGACCTCTGAAACCCCATCCCGAGACGTTCCGTTGCAGCTCAGCGGGCGTTGTGGAAGATGATCCCCAGTACGTGCCGGTTGCCCGACCGGACAGCGCTGACGCCGTGCCGCATCTGCACGCGGTGGTCGCCGCGGGAGCCGCGGACGGGCCGGTTGCGCACCGGGAAGATCACCGCCTCGCCCTGCTGCGGGCGCAGCACCACGGGCCGCGACTGCTGCCGCGGGCGCTGCTCGACGAAGACGCTCTCGCCACCGGTGAAGTCCTCGTCGGGCCGGCTCAGCATCACCAGGAACTGCAGCGGGAACGTCAGGTCGCCGTAGACGTCCTGATGGAGGCAGTTGTAGCCGCCCTCGCCGTAGCGCAGCACCAGCGGAGTGGGGCGGTACTGGCCGAGCTCGGCGCACTCGGCGAGCAGGTCGTCGAGGCGCTCTGGGAACGTCGGCTCGCCGAGACGCTCCGCCCACCGGTTCGCGATCGCGGCCATGTGCGGGTAGAGCTGCTCGCGCAGCGCCTGCACCAGCGGCGGGAGCGGATCGGCGAAGTACCGGTAGCTGCCCTCGCCGAACGCGTGCCGCGCCATGACGACGGTGCTGCGGAATCGCTCGTCCTCGTCGTACATCGCCACGACGTCGGCGCACTGCTCTGGGGTGAGCAGCGGTTCCGTGGTCGCGACGCCGTCGGCGTCGAGCCGCTCCTGCAGGGCCGGCCAGTCCAGTCGAGGGAACGTAACGGTGCTCATGACATCCACCATCGCGCGCGACCAGGAGGCATGCTGGCGGGAATCGGACACCGCGCCGCCGCCCTCGGGAGAGGCAGGATGATCGTATGAAAGCCGGACCGCACAACGCGCTGACCGACGTTCCCGGGCTGCTCGTCGGCCATGCCGCGATCACGGACGGGCTGAGCGGCACCACCGTCGTGCGCGCGCCGGAGGGCGGTGCGGTCGGAGGCGTGGACGTCCGCGGCGCCGCCCCCGGCACCCGCGAGACCGACCTGCTCGACCCGCGCAACACCGTGCAACGGGTGCACGCGCTCGTGTTCAGCGGCGGCAGCGCGTACGGGCTCGCGGCGGCCGACGGCGTGATGGCCGCGCTGGAGGCCGAGGGTGTCGGCGTCGCGGTGCCGGGCGGGGTGGTGCCGATCGTGCCGGCGGCGGTGGTGTTCGACCTCGGCCGCGGCGGCTCGTTCGGGGCCCGCCCGGTGGCCGCCACCGGCGTCGCCGCACTCGCCGCGGCCCGCGGCGGACCCGTTGAGCAAGGTGTGGTCGGGGCCGGCACCGGTGCCGCCGTCGGCGGGCTGAAGGGCGGCATCGGGTCGGCGAGCGCGGTGCTCGACAGCGGCGCCACCGTCGCCGCACTGGTTGTGCTCAACGCGCGCGGGTCGGCCGCCGACCTCGACACCGGCGAGCCCTACGGCGCCCGGGTCGGCCTCCCCGGCGAGTTCCCGGTGCTGGACATCGACCCGGAGGTGCTCAAGGCGAAGCTCGTCGCACCCCCACCGACGTTGGGCACGGCGACCACGCTCGCCGTCGTGGCCACCGACGTCACGCTCGACAAGGCGGGTTGCGCCCGGCTGGCCGGGATGGCACACGACGGGCTGGCCAGGGCGATCTCGCCGGCTCACACGGCGATGGACGGCGACACCGCGTTCGGGCTCTCCACGGCGGCGCGGCCGGTGCCCGACATCGTGGAGCTGGTGGAGCTGCAGGCCGTCGCGGCGGACGTCATGACGCGCGCCATCGTGCACGCGCTGCTCGCGGCGTCGACGGTGACCACGCCGGCGGGCACGTGGATCGCCTACCGCGATGCGGCGCGCTCGTGACCCCCGCGGCGCAGACGATCACGCGCGAGGAGCTCGCGGGCGACCCGCACCCGGCGCTGGCTGCGTTGCGCGCGACCGAGCCCGTCGCCTGGCTGCCTGCGCTCGACGCCTGGCTCGTGACCAGCCGCGAGCTCGCGCTGCGCGTGTTGCGCGATCCCGCGACGTTCACCGTCGACGACCCGCGCTTCTCCACCGCGCAGGTGGTCGGGCCGAGCATGCTCTCGCTGGACGGTCCGGCGCACACCCGCGTGCGCAAGCCGTTCGTGGGCCCGTTCCGCCCGGCCGAGGTGGCCGCCCGGTTCTCCGGGCCGATCGCCGAGCACGCCGAGGAGCTGGTCGCGGGCTTCCGCGCGGCCGGTCGCGCCGAGCTGCGCAGCGCGTTCGCGGGGCCGCTCGCCGTGCAGGTCGTCGCGGACATCCTGGGCATGCACGGCGTGGAGCCGGCGACGCTGCTGCGCTGGTACGGGACGTTCGTCGCCGCGGTTTCCGACGTCACCGCCGGCGGGGAGGTGCCGCCGGAGGCCGCCGACGCGTTCGCCGCGCTCGCCGAGCGGGTGCACGCCGGGATCGACGGCCGGTCGCTGCTCGCCGATGCCGTGGCGGGCGGGCTGGGTCGGGACGAGACCGTCTCCAACGCCGCGATCCTGCTCTTCGGCGGCATCGAGACGACCGAGGGCATGATCGTCAACCTGCTGCGGCACCTGCTCGCCCGGCCCGACCAGCTGGCCACCGTCCAGGCCGATCCGAACCTGCTGACCGCTGCAGTCGAGGAGTCGCTGCGGCTGGAACCGGCCGCCGCCGTCGTCGACCGGTACGCGACGGCCGACGTCGAGCTGGCCGGCGCGTCGATCCGCCGCGGCGACCCGGTGACCGTCTCGATCGCGGGCGCGAACCGCGACCCCGCGACGTTCCCCGACCCCGACACCTTCGACCTGCACCGACCCAACGCCCGCCAGCACCTCGCGTTCGCGCACGGCCCGCACTTCTGCCCGGCGATGGACCTCGCCCGGCTGGAGACGGTGATCGGCACCCGGGTGCTGCTGACCGAGCTGCCCGGGCTGGCGGCCGCGGACGTCCCCCCGCCGGCGGGCCTGGTGTTCCGCAAACCACCCACACTCCACGCCACCTGGACCCCGTAACCAACTTCCCCACCGTTTTGCCAATCTGCACGGCCCTGCGGGCGTGCAAGTTGGCAAAACGGTGGGGAAGTTCGGGGTCAGCGGGCCATGTGGGCTTCGACGCCGTCGAGGATGCGGTGGAGGCCGAAGTCGAGGGCGTTGTCCTGGCCGCCGCGGGCCGTGGTGTCGGCGAGCGCCGCGGCGAGCGCCGGAAAGCGGTCACCGTGCTCGCGCATCACGGACGTGAGCCCGTCGCCCATGGCGGCTTCGGGGGTGTCGCCGTCGCGGCTCTGCTCCGCGATCACGCGGACGTGGCCGGCCAGCACGGCGACGCTGTCGAGGCGTTCCGCCCCGGTGAGCCCGGTGGTGGTGAGGGCGGCCAGCGCGCACTCCGTCCAGCCCAGCTCGCGCGGTCCCAGCACACGCTGCCCGACCGTCGTGACGAGCAGCCACGGGTGGCGGCGGAAGACGGCGAAGAGCGCGTGGGCGAGCTGTTCCAGCTGCCGCCGCCAGCCGGCGGTCACGTCCAGCTGCGGGGCCTCGCCGATCGCCAGATCGGTCATGATCGCGACGAGCTCGTCCTTGCCGCGGACGTAGCGGTAGAGCGCCATCTTGGTGAACCCGAGCTCGCCGGCCACCCGCTGCATGGAGACGGCGTCGAGCCCTTCCGCGTCGGCGACGGCGACTGCCGTGATGGCGATGCGCTCGACGCTCATCGCCGGCTTCGGTCCTCTGGTGGGCCGCGAGCGTCCGCCCCAGAGCGCGTCCGCGATGCCCGTTGCCTCCGTCACGGAACTGTGTCTACCATACACGCAACAGTTTCCGGCGGACACAGAAGGGGGTTCGAACATGCGCCGTCCGAACGTCTTGATCTCCGGGGCGAGCGTCGCCGGCCCGGCGCTGGCCTGCTTCCTCGCGCGGGCGGGCTTCGCGGTGACGGTCGTCGAGATCGCGCCGGCGCTGCGGGCCGGCGGCTACGCGGTCGACTTCCGCGGCCCGACGCACCTCGCTGCGCTGGAGCACCTCGGCGTTGTGGACGAGCTGCGGGCGCTGCAGACCGGCGGCAGCCCGATCCGCGTCGTCGACGAACACGACCGCACGCTCCTGCTGCTGCCCGGTGAGGTCGGCGGCGGGGAGATCGAGGTGCGCCGCGCCGATCTCACGAGGGTGCTGCAGGAGCGCAGCCGGGACGACGTCGAGTACGTCTTCGGCGACACGGTCGTTGCGCTCGACGAGACCGGCAGCGGCGTCGACGTGACGTTCGACCGCGGCGAACCCCGCACCTTCGACCTCGTGATCGGCGCCGACGGCATGCATTCCGCCGTGCGCCGGCTGGCGTTCCCGGCGGAGGCGCAGGAGGTCACCCACCTCGGCTACTACGTTGCGGGATGGGATGTCCCCAACGTCTTCGGCGCCGGTGCCGAGGCGTTGATGTACAACGTCCCCGGGCGGATGGCCGCGCTCGGCGGCGACCCCCGCGAGCCGGGACGGGCGGACGCGCTGGTCGTCTTCGCGTCGAAGCGGCTGGAGTACGACCGGCACGACGACGAACAGCAGAAGCGGATCATCGCCAGCACCTACGCCGAGGTCGGCTGGAAGGTGCCCGCCTTGCTGGAGCACCTCGACGAGGCGTCCGACCTCTACTTCGACTCGATCAGCAGGGTGGACGTCGACCACTGGTCGAGCGGCCGGATCGGGCTGATCGGGGACGCGGCGTGCGGCGCGACGGTCGGCGGGATGGGCACCGGCACCGCCGTCGTCTCGGCGTACGTGCTGGCCGGCGAGCTCGCGGCCGCAAGGGGCGACCACCGCGGCGCCTTCGAGCGGTACGAGCGCACCGTTCGCGGCTACGCCCGCGAATGCCAGAAGGGCGGCAAGAGCACGGCGTCGCTCCTCGCCCCGCGCACCCGCCTCGGCATCACCCTGCGCAACCGCCTGCTGAACGTGCCGCTCCTGATGGCGGCGATGATCAAGGAAGGGCACCGGGTCAGCAGCACGATCGACCTACCGGACTACGACCTCGCCACCACCTGACCGAACTTCCCCACCGTTTTGCCAACCTGCACACCCAAACGGCGTGCAGATAGGCAAAACGGTGGGGAGATTTGGGGTCAGCCGCCGGCGAACGGGGGCAGGACGTCGACGGTCGCGGCGTGGGGGAGCACGGTCGTGCGGTCGCGGACGGCGACCTCGTCGAGGAGGAAGCTGCAGCGCTGCAGCACCCGCGCGAACGCGGGCTCGTGCCGGGCGCGCAGGGCGTCGAGCAGGTCGTCGACCGTGCTCTCCGCGGCCAGCTCGACCGGTTCGCTCTCGACACCCGCGGCGGCGCGGGCCGCGGCGAAGTACCGGACGGTCACGAGCGTGGTCGTGGTGGTGCTCATGCGTTCATCGTCCTCATCCGCCGATGGCGCTCATCGGACGGTCGGGTTGCAGGAAGCCGGGGTCGTCGATGCCGTGGCCGGCGAGCTTCGCCCACATGGCCTGCCGCCACGCGTCGGCGATCGCGCCGTCGTCGGCCCCGTCGCGCAGCATGGCGCGCAGGTCGGTCTCCGTCCGCGCGAAGAGGCACGAGCGGATCTGTCCGTCGGCGGTGAGCCGCGTGCGGTCGCAAGCGCCGCAGAACGGGCGCGTGACCGAGGCGATGACACCGACGACCGACGGCCCGCCGTCGACGACCCAGCGCTCGGCGGGCGCGCCGCCGCGCTCGGTCGGGTCGGGCGTGAGCGTGAACTCCCGCTGCAGCGACTGCATGATCTCGCCGGCCGTGATCATCTCCGAGCGTTCCCAGCCGTGCTGTGCGTCGAGCGGCATCTGCTCGATGAACCGCAGCTCGTAGCGGTTCTCGACGGCGAAGCGCAGCAGGTCGGCCGCCTCGTCGTCGTTCACGCCGCGCAGCAGCACACTGTTGATCTTGACGGGGTCCAGTCCGGCCTCGCGGGCCGCGGCCAGGCCGTCGAGCACGTCGGAGAGCCGGTCGCGGCGGGTGATGGTGGCGAACCGCTCCGGGCGCAGCGTGTCCATCGAGACGTTGAGCCGGTTCACCCCCGCCTCAGCGAGGGATGCCGCCCGGCGGGCGAGCCCGATGCCGTTGGTGGTGAGCGAGATGTCGGGGCGAGGTTCCAGCGCAGCCGAGGCGGCGACGAGGCCCTCGAGGCCCCTGCGCAGCAGCGGCTCGCCGCCGGTGAACCGCAGCTCCGTGATGCCGAGGTCGCGGACCGCGATCCGGATCAGCCGCATCAGCTCGTCGTCGGTGAGCTGCTCGTCGCGGGGCATCCAGTCGAGGCCCTCTGCCGGCATGCAGTACGTGCAGCGCAGGTTGCAGCGGTCGGTCAGCGATACGCGCAGGTCGGTTGCGACCCGTCCGAACGAGTCGACGAGTCGGGGGTCGGCCGGGCGGGCGGGGTCGGTGGTGGCGCCCCGCCGCACAGCGGGAAGACCGAGCTCGGTAGCCGTCACATCACGAGCGTAACCGCCGTCGACGATCTCCAACCCGGGCCGGGAACTGCGGAAATCCGCAGGTCCGCATCCGCGGCGAAGATCGGGGCAACCCGCCGCAGCTGCAGTGGGGCCGCCCTGGCCGAGCTGCCCGAAAGGCGAGTCGTGTTCCATTCGCCCATGGACCCGGTTCTCGACGGCAAGATCTTCGCGGGCGTCTCGAACACCGCCGACGGCGATGTCGGTGCGGCCACGCGATTCCACTACCACCAGGACGGCGCCACCATCTGGGCCGAGTACGCCGGCGGCGCGGTCGCCCGCGGATACCTGGTCGGGACCAGGTTCGGCGCCGAGCTGACCTTTCGATACGTCCACATCGACACGGCCGGCGAGACGGCGAGCGGGCGTTGTGTCTCGCAGATCGTCGAGCGCGCCGACGGCAACCTGGAGATGCACGAGACGTGGGCGTGGGAGTCCCGAGAAGGCTCCGGGGTGAGCGTGGTCGCTGAGGTCACGTGAGCTGGTCAAAATTGCAATCGCGGACTTAGGATCCGCGTTGTGCCGCATTTCAGGATTTCCGACGCAGCGCGGTTGCTCGGCGTCAGCGACGACACCGTCCGGCGCTGGGTGGACGCCGGCACGCTGCCTGTGACGAACGACGCATCCAACCGCAAGGTCATCGACGGCGCCGCGCTCGCCGCGTTCGCGCGCGAGCACGCCAGCTCCGCGCCCGACCCGTCCGACGTGCAGCGCTCCGCGCGCAACCGGCTGGTCGGGCTGGTGACGTCAGTCGTCACGGACAAGGTGATGGCGCAGGTCGAGATGCAGTGCGGCCCACATCGTGTCGTCTCGCTGATGTCGACGGAGGCGGTGCACGAGCTGGGCCTCGAACCCGGCGTGCTGGCCGTCGCCGTGATCAAGTCCACCACCGTCGTGGTGGAGACCCCCGGGGGAGCCTCGTGAAGGTCCGCGCTCTCATCGCCGGCGCCTTGTTGCTGACCGCGGGTTGCGCGAGCGCTCCTCCAGCGACCTCCCAGCCCGACCCGCGGACGGTCACCGTCTTCGCGGCCGCGTCGCTGAAGGACACCTTCACCGAGCTCGGCAAGCGGTTCGAGACGGACCACCCCGGCGTCACGGTGACGTTCAACTTCGCCGGTTCCTCCGACCTCGCCCAGCAGATCGTCAACGGCGCCCCGGCCGACGTGTTCGCCGCCGCCAGCGACGCCACCATGAAGACGGTCACCGACGCCTCGCTGACCACCGCCGCGCCGACGATCTTCGCGACGAACGTGCTGCAGATCGCCACCGTGCCCGGCAACCCGAAGGGCATCGCGGCGTTCGCCGACCTGGCGAAGCCGGGCCTGAAGGTCGTCGTCTGCGCGCCGCAGGTGCCCTGCGGCGCGGCCGCCGAGAAGATCGAGAAAGCGACCGGCGTGACGCTCACCCCGGTCAGCGAGGAGCCGGACGTCAAGTCGACGCTCGGCAAGGTGGCCTCCGGCGACGCCGACGCCGGGCTCGTCTACGTCACCGACGTCGCCGCGGCCAAGGACACCGTGCAGGGCGTCCCGTTCCCCGACGCGGCGCAGGCGACCACCAACTACCCGATCGCGGTGGTGAAGAACGCGCCGCAGGCCGAGCTCGCGGCGTCGTTCCAGCAGCTCGTGACCGGCGAGGACGGGAAGAAGGTCTTGGGGGCGGCCGGTTTCGGGACGACGTGACGCGCAGCAGGTCGCACACGCACGAGACGGGCGTAGCGCTCCCCGCGCTGCTCTGGGTGCCGGCGGGGTTCGCGTTCGCGCTGATCGCGCTGCCCGTCGTCGGCCTGGCCGTCCGGGCCGACTGGCTGCGGCTGCCCGAACTGCTGCTCAGCACATCGGCGCTGGACGCGCTGCGGCTCTCGCTGGAGACCGCGGCCATCTCGACCACGCTGTGCATCCTGCTCGGTGGGCCGCTCGCGACGGTGCTGGCCCGCGGCCGGCTCGGCGGGCTGCGGCTGCTGCGCTCGGTCGTGCTGCTGCCGCTCGTGCTCCCGCCCGTCGTCGGTGGGCTCGCGCTGCTGTTCCTGCTCGGCCGTACCGGGCTGCTCGGCCGTGGCATCGACGTGTGGTTCGGCGTGACCATCCCGTTCACGACGGCGGCGGTCGTGCTCGCGCAGACGTTCGTCGCGCTGCCGTTCCTCGTGGTGAGCATGGAAGGCGCGCTGCGCACCGCGGGGCAGCGGTACGAGGCGGTCGCGGCGACGCTCGGCGCATCGCCGTCCTACGCCTTCCGCAGGGTCACGGTGCCGCTCGTGCTGCCGGGGTTGGCGTCCGGTGCGGTGCTCGCGTTCGCGCGTTGCCTCGGCGAGTTCGGGGCGACGATCGCGTTCGCCGGCAGCCTGCAGGGCACCACACGGACGCTGCCGCTGCTGGTCTACCTGGAGCGGGAGAGCGACGTCGACGCCGCTGTCGCGCTCTCGTTGCTGCTGGTCGTCGTCGCGGTCGTGGTGATCGCGGTGGCGCGGCCGCGGGGTGTGGAGGGGCTGCGATGAGCGGTCTCGCGGCGCGGATCGTCGTGCGCAGGCCGTCGTTCACGCTCGAGGTCGACGTGGCGGCGCAGCCCGGGGAGGTGCTCGCCGTGCTCGGGCCGAACGGCGCCGGCAAGTCGACGCTGCTCGGCGTGCTCGCCGGGCTGCTGCGGCCCGACGACGGCACGGTCCGCCTGGGCGACCGCATCGTCACCGGCGACGGCGTGCACGTGCCGCCGCACCGGCGCGGGGTCGGGCTGCTCGCCCAGCAGGCCATGCTGTTCCCGCACCTCACGGCGCTGGCGAACGTCGCATTCGGCCCGCGGGCGCAGGGCGTCGCCCGGCAGGAGGCCGAGGAGCGGGCCCGCGAGCTGCTCGCCGCGGTCGACGTCGCCGAGCTCGCCGACCGCAGGCCCGCGCAGATGTCGGGTGGCCAGCAGCAGCGGGTGGCGCTCGCCCGCGCGCTCGCCCCGGGTCCGGAGCTGCTGCTGCTCGACGAGCCGCTCGCCGCGCTCGACGTCGACTCGGCGCCCGCGATGCGTTCCCTGCTGCGGCGGGTGGTGAAGGACCGCAAGCAGACGGCGGTGCTGGTGACGCACTCGGCGCTGGACGCGCTGGTGCTGGCCGACAGGGTGGTGGTGCTGACCGGCGGATCCGTCGTCGAGTCGGGGCCGGCGCGTGAGGTGCTCGCGCGGCCGCGCAGCCCGTTCACCGCGCGGATCGCCGGGCTCGACCTCGTGCCCGGTGAGGCCTGCGCCGACGGCCTGCGCACGGCCGACGGGCTGGTCGTCGCCGGGCTCTCCGCCGGGCTGCGGGATGGCGAGTCCGCCGTCGCGGTGTTCCCGCCGTCCGCGGTGGCCGTCTACAACAGCCGCCCCGAGGGCAGCCCGCGCAACGTGGTGCCCGTCCGGCTCGCGGCGATCGAGCCGCACGGCGACGTCGTGCGGCTGCGCGCCGCGGCGGTCGCCGGCGGGCCGGCCTGGGT
Source organism: Pseudonocardia sp. TRM90224 (assembly GCF_021245725.1). Classification (GTDB taxonomy): domain Bacteria; phylum Actinomycetota; class Actinomycetes; order Mycobacteriales; family Pseudonocardiaceae; genus Pseudonocardia. The sequence goes on from NZ_JAJGSX010000003.1 coordinate 791,097, forward strand.
CGACGGGCTCGCTGCCGACGTCACCCCGGCCGCCGTCGCCGATCTCGGCGCCGAGCCGGGCGTCGAGCTCTGGTTCGCGGTGAAGGCCACCGAGGTGCAGGTGCACGCCGCGGGCTGAAGTTCCCCACCGTTTTGCCAACCTGCACGGGCTCCAGCGTGTGCAGGTTGGCAAAACGGTGGGCAGGTTCGTTGCCGGTCCGGAGGGGCGGCAACCCACGGTCACCCCATAGTGCACAGGAGTCACACCAGCCACGATCGTGTCTCTGGTCGCTCCAGTTGCAGATCCGTAGCGTTGCTACACGTGACGTCCCGGCTACTGCGGATCGCCTTGGTGGTGATCACCCTGCAGCTCGTCGTGCTGCTCGCGGGCCAGGGCAGCGCGATGGCCGCTGCGGCGACGGCGACGTCCGCCTACGTCGTGCGCACCGACTCCCCCGCGACCGCCGCCGCAGCCGCGAAGGAGCTCGGCATCCACCCGACCACGACCTACGAGCGCGCCTTCGCCGGCTTCGCCGCGCCGCTGACCGCGAGGCAGCTCTCGCAGCTGCGCGGCCGGTCCGGCGTGGTCGAGGTCGAGGAGGACCGCACGATCAACCCGCTCGGGCCGAAGAGCGTCCGGCTGAGCGAGGGCGTGCAGGCCGATCCGCGCAACTGGGGCCTCGACCGGATCGACCAGCGCAACCTCCCGCTCGACAAGTCCTACACGGCCAACGCGACCGGCGCCGGCGTGACGATCTTCGTGCTGGACACCGGCGTCGACATCGGGCACCCGCAGTTCGGCGGGCGCGCCAGCACCGCGGTGAACACGATCGACGACCTCGCCGGCGACTGCGACGGCCACGGCACGGTCGTCGCCGGCATCGCGGCGTCGCAGGACTACGGGGTGGCCAAGGAGGCGCGGGTCCGCTCGGTGAAGGTGCTCGACTGCACCGGTGCCGGGACGCTCTCCTCGCTGCTCGCGGGCATCGAGTTCGTCGCGGGCGACATCGCGGGCCCGTCGGTCGCGGTGATGTCTTGGGCCTACGGGGCGTCCGACCTCCTGCTCACGGCGATCACGCAGCTGATCGGCAAGGGCGTCTTCATCGCCTCCTCGGCCGGCAACACCGGCGGCAACGACTGCGGCGCCGCGCCGCGTGCAGCCGACGGCGTGCTCGTGGTCGCCAACTCGCGGATCGACGACAAGCGAAACGAGACGTCCTCGACCGGTCCGTGCGTCGACATCTACGCGCCGGGAACGAGCATCGTCGCGCCCGTCCCCGGCGGGAAGACGGCCTCCTACACCGGCACGTCGATGGCCGCGCCGTTCGCCGCGGGCGTCGCCGCGATGTACAAGCAGGTGCACGGCGACGCGTCGAGCCGCACCATCGAGCAGTGGATCATCGACAACGCGACGCCGGGCGTCGTGATCGGCGGTGACGTGGGCGGCACCCCCAACCGCCTCCTCAACACCGGCGGCCTCTGACCGCCAAAAGGGCACACCTACCGCGGGCCGTCCGGTGCTTCCGGTGGCGGTTCAGCTGAGCTTGTCGAAGCCCGTGTACGGCACCAGGACGTCCGGGATCTGCACCGACCCGTCGGCCTGCTGCCCCTGCTCCAGGATCGCGACGAGGGTGCGGCCGATGGGGAGACCGGAGCCGTTGAGGGTGGCGGCGAAGCCGCGTGCCCCCTCCTTGCTCTTCGTTCGGATGCCGGCCCGGCGGGCCTGGAACGTGCCGAAGTCGGAGCAGGACGAGATCTCGCGGTACTTCTGCTGCCCCGGCAGCCACACCTCGATGTCGTAGGTGATCTGCGCGGAGAAGCCGATGTCGCCGGCCGGCAGCTTGATCACGCGGTACGCGAGCCCGAGCGCCTGCATCGCCGCCTCGGCGTGCCCGAGCAGCACCTCCAGCTCGGCGCGCGACCGCTCGGCCTCGACCACCCGCACCAGCTCGACCTTCGAGAACTCGTGCAGCCGCACCAGCCCCCGGGTGTCGCGGCCGTACGAGCCGGCCTCGGAGCGGAAGCACGGCGTGTGCGCGGTGTAGGCGAGCGGGAGCTCCTCGGTGGCGAGGGTCTCCTTGGCGTGCAGGTTCGTCAGCGGCACCTCGGCCGTCGGGATGAGGTACAGCTCGGTCTCGCCGACGCCGGTCTTGAACAGGTCGTGCTCGAACTTCGGCAGCTGGCCCGTGCCGGTCATCGAGACCCTGTTGACGAGCGTCGGCACCGAGAACTCGGTGTAGCCGTTGTGCTCCGTGTGCAGCTCGAGCAGGAAGCGCGCGATCGCGCGCTCCAGCGCGGCACCCTTTCCCTTGAGCACCGCAAAACGGGGCCCGGACAGCTTCGTCGCGCGCGGCAGGTCGAGGATCCCCAACCTTTCGCCCAGGTCGACGTGATCGAGCGGCGCGAAGTCGAACGTGGGCGGCTCGCCCCACGTGCGCACCAGCTGGGCGTCGTCCTCCGAGGCGCCGTCGGGCAGCTCGTCGAGCGGCAGGTTCGGGATGCCCAGCAGGAGGTCCTGCAGCTCCGCCTCCAGCGTGCGGTGCTCCTCCTCCGCGGCGGCGACCACGCCCTTCAGCTCGCGCGCCCGCTCCACCAGCTGCGCCCGCTCCTCGGGTGCCGCGCCCTTGACGGAGGTGGCGACGCGCTTCGACTCGCCGCGCGCATCGTCCCCGCGTTGGATCGCGGAGTTGCGGCTGGAAAGCAGCTTCTCCAGCGCGGTGACGTCGAGGGAGAAGCCGCGCCGCGCAAGCTTGCGGACGGCATCGGTGGCGGGGTCGAGCAGGACGCGAGGGTCGTGCATCGCCCCAGGGTATCGGCGAGGGAGAAGCGGATTTCGGGCCGCCTCCCCATCCGGAGGTGTTGTGCCCCGCACGCTGCGTCGCACGATGTGGGGCGCACCACTCATAGACGGAGAGGCCGTGCTGTGTCCGCACTCGTTGTGCCTTCGTACGCGTCCGGGATCTCGGACGTCCCGCTGCTCGGCGACACCATCGGCGACAACTTCGACCGGACCGTCGCCGCGCAGCCCGACGCGGAGGCGCTGGTCGAGGTCCCGACCGGCCGGCGGTGGACGTACCAGCAGCTGCGCGACGACGTCGACACCGTCGCGCTCGGGCTGCTGGCGAACGGCGTGGCGAAGGGCGACCGGGTCGGCATCTGGGCGCCGAACCTCGCCGAGTGGACGCTCGTGCAGTACGCCACCGCGAAGATCGGCGCGATCCTCGTCAACATCAACCCGGCCTACCGGACGCACGAGCTGGAGTTCGTGCTCAACCAGGCCGAGATCTCGCTGCTGGTCGCGGCGACGAGCTTCAAGACCTCCGACTACGCGGGGATGATCGAGCAGGTCCGGCCGCGGTGCGCGGGGCTGCGGGCGGTCGTCCTCATCGGGACGTCCGGCTGGGACGAGCTGGTGGCCGCCGGCCGCGACGGCGACCGGGCGCGCCTCACCGAACTGCAGGCCGCGCTGAGCCCCGACGACCCGATCAACATCCAGTACACGTCGGGCACCACGGGCTTCCCGAAGGGCGCGACGCTCAGCCACCACAACATCCTCAACAACGGCTACTTCGTCGGCCGGATCTGCGGCTACACCCCCGCCGACCGCGTCTGCATCCCCGTGCCCTTCTACCACTGCTTCGGCATGGTGATGGGCAACCTCGGCTGCACGACGAACGGCGCGACGATGGTCATCCCGGGGCCCGGGTTCGACCCGAAGGCCACGCTGCACGCCGTCGCGTCGGAGCGCTGCACGTCGCTGTACGGCGTGCCGACGATGTTCATCGCCGAGCTGAACGACCCCGAGTTCGAGTCGTACGACCTGTCCAGCCTGCGCACCGGGATCATGGCCGGCTCGCCGTGCCCGGTCGAGGTGATGAAGCAGGTCGTCGACCGGATGGGCATGACCGAGGTGACGATCTGCTACGGCATGACCGAGACGTCGCCGGTCTCCACGCAGACCCGCGCCGACGACTCGCTGGAGCTGCGCGTCTCGACGGTGGGGCGGGTGCACCCGCACGTCGAGGTCAAGGTCGTCGACCCGGAGACCGGGCTGACGCTGCCCCGCGGCGAGCCCGGCGAGCTGTGCACGCGCGGATATTCGGTGATGCTCGGCTATTGGAACGAGCCGGAGAAGACCGCGGAATCGATCGACCGGGCCCGCTGGATGCACACCGGCGACATCGGCGTCATGGATTCCGACGGGTATGTCAACATTACCGGCCGGATCAAGGACATGGTGATCCGCGGCGGCGAGAACATCTATCCGCGCGAGATCGAGGAGTTCCTCTACACCCACCCGGATGTGCTGGACGCGCAGGTCATCGGCGTTCCCGATGCGAAGTACGGCGAGGAGCTGTGCGCGTGGGTGACCATGCGGGAAGGAGCTGAACCGCTCACCGCCGAATCTGTCCGCGAGTTCTCCACCGGCAAGCTCGCGCACTACAAGATCCCCCGGTACGTGCTCGTCGTGGAGGAATTCCCGATGACAGTGACGGGAAAGGTGCGAAAGGTGGAGATGCGGGAGAAGAGCGTCGAGCTGCTCGACCTGGGAAATGCGGCCGCCGCCCGCAACGCCTGAGCGACGGCTCCAAGACCCCTTCTCCTCGCAAGAATCGCTACGCACAAACGGTTGTGCGCAGTAGGGTGGTCGCACGCGTCCCGGTGTCGCTCCGGGGCGCGTTCGTCGTGTGGCACGTGGTGGGGCACGGCGTGGGTCGAATCGAGGAACGGGTGAGCAAGGTGCCGACCGGCAGGGTCAAGTGGTACGACGCGGACAAGGGCTTCGGTTTCCTCGCTCAGGACGGCGGCGAGGACGTCTATGTCCGCAAGGCCGCGCTGCCGGCGGGGCTCACGGCGCTGAAACCGGGGCAGCGCGTCGAGTTCGGGATGGCGGAGGGTCGCCGCGGCCCGCAGGCGCTCTCGGTCCGGCTCGTCGACGCACCGCCGTCCGTCGTCGAGGCGGTCCGCCGCCCGGCCGAGGACCTGCACAGCCTGATCGAGGACATGATCCGGCTGCTGGAGACGAAGGTGCAGCCCGACCTGCGCCGCGGCCGCTACCCCGACCGCCGCACGTCGAAGCTCGCCGCCGAGGTCGTCCGCGCCGTAGCGCGCGACCTGGACGGCTGAACCGACCTGGCCGGCGCGGATAAGCGGCGGCCGGCCGGGAGTCAGTGCCAGGAAAGCCACTCTCCTGTCCTGTGGCGCCAGGAAAGCCACTTTCCTGGCAACGCGTGCGGAACGCACGCATCCCGCCTGTGGACCGGCGAGTGGGTGGCCTACGCCGGTGCCGCCGTCAGCACCCAGGTCGCGCGGATCGGGAAGCTGATCTCGGTGGTGCCCTCGTTCGCGGTCGGCAGCGCGCCGAACTGCTGCACCTGCGCCCCCAGCAGGCGGTCGGTGGGCGCGGGCAGTTCGAGCGCGTACTCGTTCGGCTTGCCGGCGCCCAGCAGCGGGCCGCGGCCCTCCACCTGCTGGCCGGTGGCGTCGCGGTAGGCGAACACCACGATCCACGGTGTCGACGCGACGTCGGCCGGCACCGTGATCGTCAACGGCGTGCCGGGCGGCACCGCCAGCTCGACGGGTGCGGTGTCGTCCTTCTGGCAGTCGGTGACCTTGAGGTCGCAGAACTGCGCGGGCTTCGCGACGATGCTGGCGGCGCCCGTCGCGAACGTCACCAGCGGCTGCGTCTCCCCGCCACACGCCCCGACCAGCAGCAGGACGGGGAGCACGAGGAGCAGGCGGCGCACCCGACCACCATACGGATGACGGCTCAGGGAGTGACGCGGGCGGGCCGCCGGTGCAGGAAGGGCAGGAGGCTGCGGCCCTTGCTGAGCAGCGTCGTCTGCGCGCCGGAGAGCGCGACGAGCGCCGCGACCACGGTGAACCCGATCCAGTACGTGTCGTGCGGCAGCAGCACGCCGAGGGCGCCGCCGAACACCCACGCGAGCTGGAGCACGGTCTCCGACCGCCCGAACGCCGAGGCGCGCGACTCCTCCGGCAGGTCGCGCTGGATCACGGCGTCGAGGCACACCTTGACCAGGGCGCTGGCCGTCGCGCCGACCAGCCCGACCACGGCGGCCGTCGCGATGCCCGGGATGACCGCCGCGACCACTGCGACGAGCACTGAGGCCACGATGCAGGAGACGATCACCGTGTCGGACCGCGCGAACCGCTGCCGGGAGCCGACGGCGTTGCCGATGAACGTGCCGAGGCCGGCCGCGGCGCCGACGATGCCGATCAGCGCGAGCTGGCGGGTGGCGTCGGTGCCGGTCTGCGCCTTCACCACGAACGCGACGAAGAGCGTCAGGAAGCCGGTCAGGATCTTGATCGAGATGTTGCCCCAGAGCGCGACGACGACGGCTCGGCCCATCGGCCTGCGCTTGCCGCGCGCGGTGCTGCGCATCGCGGCCGGCACCTCACCCGCGGTCGACTCGACCCACCTCGGGATGCGCAGGCAGAGCAACGTGCCGCCGATGCCGAGCACCGCGGTGTAGAACAGCGCGCCGGGGGAGCCGAAGAGCGGCACGATCCCGGCCGCGAGCGCACCGAACACGCCGCCCGCGACCAGCCCGAACGTCGTGAGTCGCGAGTTCGTCGTGACGAGCGTGATCGCCGCGGGCAGCACCCTCGGCGTGATCGCCGCCTTGAGCACGACGAACGTCTTGCTGAGCACCAGCGAACCGAGCGCGGCCGGGTAGAGCAGCCACGTCTCGTAGTTGAACGCCATGACGACCGCCAGCACCGCACGTCCGGCGAACGAGAACGCGAGCGCCGCGCGCCGGCCGCGCTGCAACCGGTCGAGCAACGGCCCGATCACCGGTGCGACCACCGCGAACGGGGCTACGGTGATCGCGAGGTAGAGCGCGACGTTCGCCTTGCTCTCCGCCGTGGCGGCAGCGAAGAAGAGCGTGTTGGCCAGCGCGACGGCGACCGCGGCGTCGACCGCGTAGGTCATCATCGTCGCGTAGGTGAGCGCCGTGAGGCCGGAGCGGTCGGCACCGTCGGCCGTCGCCGCGCGCTTGAACGCGCGGATGCCGTTCTGCGTCAGCTGCTTGCTGCGCAGCGCGGCCACCCTGGTGACGGTGAGCTTGCGCGGCATGCGCGGGGTCGGCTGCTCGACGGGGTCGGTGGGCTGCTCGTCGCGCGGGCCCCGCTGCTGCTGTTGCGGCTGGGGCGGGGGTGTCGGGGGCTGTACGGGAGGCGGGGCAGGCGGCGGGTTCCACGACTGCGGTGGCTGGACGCGCCGGTGGGCGGTGGGGTCGTAGTCGGGGTCGTCGTGCCAGGGGTAGCGGCGCCGCGGCGTGTAGTCGTGCTCGGTCGGCACGGGCAGGCGCTTGGTCGGGCGCGGCTGCTGCCCAGGTGGGGCCGGCGAGGAGTGCGCGGTGCCGTCCCCGGCGTCCGGGACCCCCGTCCGCCGGCCGCCCCAACGCCCGCGGCGCGGCTGGGGAGGGTCGGAGCGGGACACGCCTTCATTCTGTCCCATCGCCTCCGCAGCCGTCCGGGTTTGCCGCGGGCCCGTCGGAGGATCACCCACTGACGTCGGGGTCCGGCGCTGGGTTCGGGCAGGAAAGCCACTTTCAGGCCCTGTGGGGGCAGGAAAGTGGCTTTCCTGCCCTCCCCGGGACCCGCTACGCCGCCGGCTCGAACCGCACCCGGTACATCGTCGGCCAGTACTTCCCCGTGATCCAGAACTCGCCGTCCCCTGCCGCCGCGATGCCGTTGAGCAGCGCGCCCGGTGTGAGCGGGCCGGGTGGCACGAGCGACGCGGCCTGCACGAGGCCGGTGACCTCGCCGCTGCCGGGGTCGATGCGGACGATCCGTTCGGTCGGCCACACGTTCGCCCACACCGCGCCGTCGACGCACTCCAGCTCGTTCAGCCCGGGCACGGCCTCGCCGCGCAACGTCACCTCGACGGAGCCCTGCTCGTCGAACGTCGTGGGGTCGTGGAAGCGCAGCCGGTTGGTGCCGTCGCTGCGGACCAGCCTGCCGCCGTCGTAGCAAAGCCCCCAGCCCTCGCCGGTGATCGGGACCTCTCGCAGCAGCCCGAAGGTCGCGCGGTCCCACTCGTACGCGACGCCCTCCTTCCAGGTCACCTGCCAGATCCGGGAGTCGACGACGGTCATGCCCTCGCCGAACGCGGTCGGCGGCAGCGGCACCGCCCGGCGCACGCCGCCCGTCGCCGGGTCCAGCTCACGAAGCTGCGAGCTGCCGTAGACCCCGGTGGTCTCGTAGAGCCCGCCGTCGCGCAGCTCGAGGCCTTGTGTGAACGCGGTCGCGTCGTGCGGGACCTGTTCCAGCACCTCGGGCCGCAGCTCTTCGAACCGCACCGATCCGGCACCGCAACCGGCGATCACCAGCACGAGGGCCGCCGCCAGCGCGCGCACCGCGGGCGGGCACAGGTCTGCCACGTGGCAGAGGGTGGCACAATGCCACCGGTGAGCGCCCTTCCGACACTCGACCTGCCGGCCCGGCTCGTGGACGCCGCGGCCGAAGCGCGGGCGGCGGCTGTCGAAGAGGCCGCCTTCGACCTCGGTGCGGACGAGGCGGAAGCCGCCGTCGGTGAGCACCTCGAGGTCGTCGGCGAAGACGGCGCCGCCACCCACTTCTTCGACTGCACCCGCGGCGGTTACCGCGGCTGGCGCTGGTCGGTCACGCTCGCCACCGGCGGCGACGACGAGCCCGTGACCGTCAGCGAGGTCGTGCTCCTGCCCGGCAAGGAGGCGCTGGTCGCGCCGACCTGGGTGCCGTGGGAGGAGCGGATCCGGCCGGGTGACCTCGGCGTCGGCGACCTGCTGCCCACCCCGCCCGACGACGAGCGGCTCGTGCCCGCCTACGTCGCGTCCGACGACCCCGCCGTCGAGGAGGTCGCGATCGAGATCGGGCTGGGCCGCACGCGTGTGCTCTCCCGGTTCGGCCGCGAGACCGCCGCGCAGCGCTGGCACGACGGGCAGTTCGGGCCGGGTGCCGACATGGCCCGCGCCGCGCCCGCGCACTGCGGCACCTGCGGCTTCTACCTGCCGCTCGCGGGCACGCTGCGCGCCGCGTACGGGGTGTGCGGCAACGAGTACGCTCCCGCCGACGGCGCCGTCGTCCAGGTCGAGTTCGGCTGCGGCGCCCACTCCGACGTCCAGCCGGAGCAGATCTCCCCGGTGGCGGTCGCCGAGCTGGTCTACGACGACGGCGTCGATCTGGAGCCCGCTTCCTCCTGACGAGTGGGCCAAGCCTGCCGACCGGAAGGCCCCCTCGTGCACGATCCATTCGGGACAGCGGTGCTGCGCGCCGCCGTCATCGACTCATGGGCGTCGTCGCCCACCCGGTTCCGCGAGGACGCCAACGCCGAGGAGGACCTGCGCCTCGGTGGCTATGCCGATGCGTGGTTCGTCGAGCTGGCGCAAAACGCCGCCGATGCCGCCGAAGGGCCGGGCACGCTGCGGATCTCGCTGGTCGGCGGTGAGCTGCGGGTTGCGAACACCGGCCGTCCGCTCGACGCGGCGGGGGTGGCCGCGCTGGCGTCGCTGCGTGCCTCGGCCAAGCGCGACGAGCTCGGCTCGGTGGGCCGGTTCGGCGTCGGGTTCGCTGCGGTGCTGGCGATCTGCTCGGCGCCGCGGGTGATCAGCACCGGTGGCGGCGTCGCATTCTCGGCCCAACGCACCGCGGAGGCCGTCGCGGAGCTCCCGGTGGCCGCTGCCGAGCTGGCCCGTCGAGGTGAGCCGCCGGTGCTGCGGCTCGTGTGGCCGGCCGACGAGGAGCCGCCACCCGGCTACGCCACGGAGGTGCGGCTCCCGCTGCGCGCCGGCGTCGACCCGCAGGCGCTGCTCACGCACGCTCGCGACGCCGCGCCCGACCTGCTGCTCGCGCTGCCCGCGCTGGTGGAGATCGAGGTCGACGGCCGGGTCGTGCGCCGCACCGACGGGCCTGCCGGCCGGGTGACGATCGGGGATCGCTCCTGGCTGCTCGCGCGCCGCGCGGGCACGCTCGCCGACGACGCCCTCGACGAGGCCGCCGAGCAGCGCGGCCGCCGCGACTGGGCGGCCACCTGGGCGCTGCCGCTCGACGACGAGGGCCGGCCGGCGCCGCACGGCGACGACGTCGCGCACGCGCCGACGGCCACCGCCGAGCGGCTGGCGCTGCCCGCCAGGCTGCTCGCGACGTTCCCGCTGGAGCCCGACCGCAGGCGCATCCGCAAGGGCCCCGCGACCGAGCAGGTGCTCAGCGGCGCGACGGCGGCGTACGTCGATCTCGTGCTCGCCGTCGAGCCCGCGCACCGCACGGCGCTCGTGCCGGAGCCGGGCTTCCCGCGCTCGGAGCTGGACGGGCGGCTGCACGAGCTGCTCGTCGACGCCTTGCGCGGCGCGGTGTGGCTGCCGGCGGCAGGCGGCGGTGAGGTCGCTCCCGGCCGCGCCGAGCTGCTGGACGTGCCCGGCGCCGGCCCGCGCCTCGCCGGGCTGCTCGCGGAGGCCGGGTTCGAGCGCCTGGTGACCGTCGACGGCGATCCGACCGCGCTGGCCAGGCTGGGTGTGCACCGGGTGCCGGCGGCGGAGCTGGTCGCGCGGCTGTTCGGCGTCGAGCGGCCGCCGGCGTGGTGGCACGCGCTCTACGCCGAGCTGGCACCGCTCGCCGAGACCGTGCCCGGCCTGCTGGACGAGCTGCGTGCGCTCCCGGTGCCGCTCGCCGACGGCCGGACGGCCGCGGGCCCGGCAACGGCCCTGCTCCCGTCCGGTGCCGCGCCGGCCGTCACGCTCATCGCCGAGCTGGCGCTGCCCGGCCTGTACATCGCGCACGCCGAGGCCGTGCACCCGCTGCTCTCGCGGCTCGGCGCGGGCGCCGCCGACGACGCCGTGCTGCTGGAGCACCCCGCGCTGGCCGAGGCCGTCGCCCGCTCGGTCGACGACGCCGACGCCGGGCTCGACCCCACCGCGCTCGCCGAGGCGGTGCTCGCGCTGGTCGGCGAGCACGGGAGCGCGCCGGCGGAGCTGCGCGCGCTCGCGCTGCCCGATGACGCCGGCCGGCCCGCGCGGGCCGACGAGCTGATGCTGCCCGACGCCGCGCTGCGCCCGCTGCTGGCCGCCGACGCCCCGCTCGACGTGCTCGACCCCGCGTGGGCGGCCCGGTTCCCGCGCGCCGCGCTCGTCGCCGTCGGGGTGCTCGACGGGTTCACCGTGATCGTCGACGAGGAGCCGCGCTCGCCCGACCACGACCTCGACGACGAGGACGGCTGGTGGGACGCGCTGCCCGAGCCGCCGCGGCGGATGACCGCCGTGCGCGACCTCGACCTGGTCGACGAGGGGCGCTGGCCCGCCGCGCTGGTCGCGCTGGCTGCCGACCGCGACACCAGAGCGGCCGTCACCGAGCCCGGCGGGTACACCGCATGGTGGCTGCGCCGGCACTCCCGGATCGGCGGTCACCCGCCGGAGCACTGGCGGTTGCCCTCCGCGACCGCGCTGGCCAGCCTCTTCGACCCGCCACCCGTCGGCTCGGCGCCCGACGAGCAAGCGCTGCCCGACGAGCAGGTGCTTGCCGCGCTCGGCCTGCGTGCCGACCTGGTCGTCGCCGACGTCCGGTCGGCCGCAGACCTCCTCGATCGGCTCTCCGACCCGCAGCGGCACCCCGAGTCGGCGGTGGTCGCCGACGCGCACGCCGCGCTGGCAGCCGCCGTGGCGGAGGGCCGGGTCGATGCAGAGGACCTCGACCTGCCGGCCGAGGTGCGTGCGCTCGACGGGACGGTCGTCGACGTCGAGGTCGCCGTCGTGCTGGACGCGCCGTGGCCGGCGGCCGTGCTGCCCGCCGGTGAGCTCGTGATCGGCGGCGACGACCCGGTGGCGCTCGCGGAGCTGCTCGACCTACCGCTGGCCACGGAGGTCGTCGCCGGCACAGTGGAGAGCGCCGGCGAGCTGGTGCGGTGGGCCGCGATCGCCGAGGTCGTCGTCGCGTGCCACGCCCTCGGTGTGCCCGTCCCGGAGGGGGCGCTGCGCCTGCACGACGAGCTGTGGATCGCCGTCACCCGCCCAGAGCTGGGCAGGCACCGCGTCCCCACCTGGGTCGACGAGCGCGGGACGTGGCATGCGGAGGATCCCTTGCGCGCGCTGCTCGCCCTGCTCGCCGTCGAGTGATTCGCATGTGAAGCAGTCGGGCACGACGCGCCGCGCCGTGCGTGCTACACACAGGTCGTGACACCCCACAACGGCACCGCGACCCCACGTCGGGTCTGCGTGCTGTCCGTCCACACGTCCCCCCTCGAACAGCCGGGGACGGGCGATGCGGGCGGCATGAACGTCTACGTCGCGAACACCGCGCGGTGGATGGCGCGGCGCGGCGTGCAGGTGGAGATCTTCACGCGCGCGACGTCGTCCGACCTGCCCTCGGTCGTGGAGTTGATGCCGGGGGTGTCCGTCCGGCACGTGCAGGCCGGGCCGTTCGAGGGGCTCGGCAAGGACGATTTGCCCAGCCAGCTCTGCGCGTTCACGGCGGGTGTGCTGCGCACCGAAGCCCGCCACGAGCCGGGCTACTACGACGTCGTGCACTCGCACTACTGGCTCTCCGGGCAGGTCGGCTGGCTGGCGAGGGACCGGTGGGGTGTCCCGCTCGTGCACAGCGCGCACACGCTGGCGCGGGTCAAGAACGCCGCGCTCGCCGAGGGCGACACCCCGGAGCCGCATGTGCGCGTGATCGGGGAGGACCAGGTCGTGGCTGAGGCCGACCGGCTCGTCGCCAACACCGAGGAGGAGGCCGGCCAGCTCGTCGAGCTGTACGGCGCCGATCCCCGGCGCACCGTCACGATCCCGCCCGGCGTCGACCTCGACCGGTTCGCCCCGGGCGACCGCGCCGCCGCCCGGCGCGCTCTCGGGGTGCCCGCCGACGCCGTCGTGCTCGCCTTCGTTGGCCGGATCCAGCCGCTCAAGGCGCCCGACGTGCTGCTGCGCGCCGCGGCGGAGATGATCGAGCGCGACCCGTCGTTGCGCTCGCGGCTGGTGGTGCTCGTCGCCGGTGGGCCCTCCGGCAGCGGCCTGCAGGAGCCGATGGCGCTGCACGAGCTGGGAACGTCGCTGGGCATCACCGACGTCGTGCGGTTCCTGCCGCCGCTCGCGGGCGCCGACCTCGTGGCGCTCTACCGCGCCGCCGACGTCGTCGCCGTGCCGAGCCACAACGAGTCGTTCGGCCTGGTGGCGATGGAGGCGCAGGCCTGTGGGACGCCCGTCGTCGCCGCGGCGGTCGGCGGTCTGCCCGTCGCCGTGCGGGACGGGCGGACGGGGTTGCTCGTCGACGGCCACGGCGCCGCGCAGTGGGCCGACGCGCTCGCCGCCGTGGCGCTCGACCGCGCGCGCCACGAGCGGTACGCCGCAGCCGCGACGGAGCACGCGCGCGACTTCTCGTGGGAGCGGACCACCGACGCGTTGCTGCGCACCTACGCCGACGCGAAGGTGGAGTTCCTCAAGATGTCCTCTCCGGTGCTCGGCGGCATGATCTGACGATGGACCGCGAGCACGTGATCTCGACGGTGGCCGCCGGCCTCGCCGAGCTGGAGGTCGACCACCACGCCCGTGAGCAGGGCCAGTTCCTCGTCACGCTGCCCGGGACGAACCGCCTGCAGACGCACTGCTGGCTGGTGGTCGGCGAGCACTCCGTTTTCGTGCAGGCGTTCGTGTGCCGGCAGCCCGACGAGGACCACGAGGTCGTCTACCGGTTCCTGCTGCAGCGCAACGCGCGGCTCTACGGCGTGCACTACGCCATCGACCGGATCGGCGACATCCACCTCATCGGCCGGATCGGGCTCGACGCCGTCTCTGCCGCGGAGCTCGACAAGGTGCTCGGCCAGGTGCTGGAGGCCGCCGACGGCGACTTCAACACGCTGCTGGAGCTGGGCTTCGCCTCGTCGATCCGGCGGGAGTACGCCTGGCGGACCGATCGCGGCGAGTCGATCGCGAACCTGCGGGCCTTCGAGCACCTGTTCGCCGACGCCGGAGAGCCCAACGCCGGAGGGCACTGAGTCCGTCACCCGATCGTGACTAGCGGCGACCAACCGAACGGCGCTGCACCTCGTCATCCCTCCTGAGGACCCGACCTGGAGGGGGTAGCTGTGGAGATGCCGCGGTGGTTGCGTTGGCGGAAGCGGTCGATTCGAGCCGCGGGTGCGGTGGTGGTCGTGTGCGCCACCGCGATGGCGCTCGGCGCGTGCGGCGCCAGCAACTCGGGCGGCGGCGACAGCAGCGCGCCGTCGCCCGCTGTCGCCCGCGACGGTGATTCGCTCTCGAGCCCGAGCGAGCTGGCGGGGTCCGCTCCGGCCGCCCCACCCGCGGGCACCGCGGGATCGCCGCAGAAGGCGCCGGCGCCCTCCCCGGACCAGCCGATCACGCCGGTCGGGCGCTCGCTGATCCGCACGGCCCAGCTCGCCGTCGAGGTGGACGACGTCACGATCGCGCACAGCCAGGTGCGCACCGCCGTCGTCGCCGCCGGCGGGTACATCGCCGAGGAGCAGACGTACCGCACCAACGCGTCGATGGTGCTGCGGGTGCCGGCCGCCACGCTCGACAAGGTGACCGACGACGTCTCGGCCCTCGGCACGCCGACCAGCCGGTCGACACAGGTCAGCGACGTCACCGAGCAGGTCGTCGACCTCGGCGCGAGGGTCGCGACCCAGCAGGCCAGCGTCGCGCGGGTGCGCACGCTGCTCGCGCAGGCCACCACGATCGGCGACGTCGTGTCGATCGAGTCGGAGCTGGCGCGCAGGGAGGCCGACCTCGACTCGCTCACCGGCCGCCTCGCCGCGCTGCAGGGTCAGGTCGAGCTTTCCACGCTGACCGTCGACCTCCGCCAGAAGGACGGCGCGAAGCCGGACGCCGAGGAGCCTGGCCCGACGGGCTTCCTGGCCGGGATCGACGCCGGGTGGCGCGGTCTGATGGCGCTCGGCACGATCATCGGCGCGGTCGCCGGCTTCGTGCTGCCGTTCCTGCCGGTCCTGCTGGTGATCGGCGCGATCGTCTGGTACCTGCGGCGGACGATCAAGGCACGTCCGGCGCCGACGCCTGCGCTGGCCGGGGCGGGTGCTGCACCGAGTGGATCGGCACCGAGTGGATCTGCACCGAGTGGATCTGCACCGGGTGGAGCCGCACCTAGTGGCGCTGCACCGAGTGGCCCGGGACCTGACGGGGCGCCATAGGGCCAGGCCAGCCGGGGGGCGGGACGGAGTGGCCCGGGATCTGAGGGGGAGTCATGAACTCGGGCCACTCCGTGTAGTGCCGCCACAGAAACCGTGCGATCGGGGGCATCGGACGGTCTGGGCACCGGCTGTGGCGAGGGGACGCCATGGCCGGTCCGTCCCGGCGAGTGGGGCTCGCCTGCGGACGGAGCCCAACGATGACAGTCGGTGACGGCGATCGACAAGCGTTTCGAGCTACCCCGTTCGGGTGTTTCGGCCGTAGTTTGTGACGGGCCGTGGACGATCAGTGCGATCAAGGGGTGTCGAGTTGTCGATGCCGCCGGGGTTGCACTGGCATGATCCGTCGGCTGGCACAGACGCACGCAAGGGAGCCCGCCATGCCCGTTCGCAGCCCGTATCCGGATGTCGAGATCCCCGACGTGTCGCTCTTCGACTTCCTGTTCACCGACTTCGGTGACCGCGCGGACGCTCCGGCGCTCATCGACGGGAGCACGGGGGCGTCGGTGACGTTCACCGAGCTCAAGGGCGCTGTGCTGAAGATCGCGGCGGCGCTGGCCGAGCGGGGTGTCGGCAAGGGCGATGTCGTGGGCATCTTCGCGCCGAACAACCCGTACTGGGTGGCTGCGTTCCAGGGCGTGTTGCGCGCGAACGGCGTCGTGACCAGTGCGAACTCCCTCTACACCCCCGGTGAGCTGGCCCATCAGCTGCGCGACTCCGGCGCCAAGATGCTGATCACCGTCTCGCCGTTCCTCGACCGCGCCGTCGCGGCGGCGAAGGAGGTGGGGCTGGGTGAGGACGCGATCATCACGCTCGACCCCGCGGAGGGGTACACGTCGCTGCGCGATCTGCTCGCCACGACTGCGCAGCCGCCCGCCCCGGACGTGGCTCCGGGCGACGTCGCTGTTCTGCCCTATTCGTCCGGTACGACGGGCCTAGCCAAAGGGGTAGTGCTCACCCATCGCAACCTGGTGGCGAACCTGTGCCAGGTGGAGCCCGTCTTCGACGTCACACCCGAGAAGAAGCTCCTCGCGGTGCTGCCGTTCTTCCACATCTACGGGATGACCGTGATGATGAACAACGGCCTGCACAACCGGGCGACCGTCGTCACGATGCCGAAGTTCGACCTCCCCGAGTTCCTGCGGATCATCGCCGAGTACGAGGTCGGGAACGTCTACATCGCCCCGCCCGTCGCCGTCGCGCTGGCGAAGCACCCGATCGTCGACCAGTACGACCTCTCGTGCATCGAGACCGTCTTCTCCGGCGCCGCCCCGCTCGACGCCGAGCTCGGGCACGCGGTCGCGAAGCGGCTCGGCTGCCGGGTGCTGCAGGGCTACGGCATGACCGAGCTCTCGCCGGTGAGCCACGTGATCCCGGCCGACCGCCCCGACACCGACCTCAACAGCGTCGGCGTGGCCATCCCCAACGTGGTGTGCAAGCTCGTCGACCCCGAGACCGGTGAGGAGATCGAGCCGGGCGGCCGCGGCGAGCTGTGGGTGAAGGGCCCGAACGTGATGGTCGGGTACCTGAACAACCCGGAGGCCACCGCGATCACCCTCGACGAGGACGGCTACCTGCACACCGGCGACGTCGCGACGGTCACCGACGACGGCATCTTCACGATCGTCGACAGGGTCAAGGAACTGATCAAGTACAAGGGCTACCAGGTGCCGCCGGCCGAGCTGGAGGCGCTGCTCCTGACGAACGACAAGATCGCCGACGCCGCCGTCATCGGCGTGCGCGACGCGGAGGGCGAGGAGGTGCCCAAGGCGTTCGTCGTGCGCCAGGAGTCGGCGGCCGACCTCTCCGCCGACGAGGTTATGACGTTCGTGGCCGAGCGGATCGCGCCGCACAAGAAGGTGCGCGTGGTCGAGTTCATCGACCAGATCCCCAAGTCGGCGTCGGGCAAGATCCTGCGCAAGGACCTGCGGGCGCGGGAGACGCAGCCGGGCTGAGCGCCTCCGCTCACCCTCCGCAACCACCCGCGGCCGCGGGAGGTTCAGGAAAGCCACTTTCATGCAACGTCATTGCAGGAAAGTGGCTTTCCTGACTCCTCGCGGGGGCGACGGAGGGTGACGGGGGTCCGGCGTCGTCAGCGGGAGCTGCATGAGCGCGGCGCTGAACCCCGGCAGCTCCTTGCGGCCCACCTCGGTGAACCCGTAGCTCCGGTAGATCGTCTTGAGCCGCTCGTTGTCCGCCGCGCAGTCGAGTCGGAAGAATTCGGCGCCGGCGTCGAGCCCCATCCGCCCGGCCGCGTCGAGCATCCGCCGGCCCAGTCCCTTCCCGCTGTGGCCCGGCCCGACCATCAGGCCGTGCACGTACACCGCCGTGCCCGGGGTGTCGTCCCAGAACGCCTCGTCCGACCAGAGCACGCGCATCGCCGCCTGCAGCTCACCGCCGGGCGCGAGCAGCCACCACTGCCCGGCCAGCACCTGCGCGGCGACGTGCTCGACATCGACCATGCCGATCGGCCATTGCCGGATCCCGCGCGCGGCCAGCCAGTCCTCACGCGCTCGGCGCATCGCGAAGATCGCTGCGCCGTCGGCCTCGGTGGCGAGGCGGACGTTCGGCTTGTTCACCGCGGCGGGTTGTCCAGGTACTGCGCCTCGCCGTTGCCGAACGACCAGTCGCCCAGCCCGTTCTCGACGAGCGCGACGACGAGGTTGCGCGGGTCGGTCCCGG
Source organism: Pseudonocardia sp. TRM90224 (assembly GCF_021245725.1). Lineage (GTDB taxonomy): Bacteria > Actinomycetota > Actinomycetes > Mycobacteriales > Pseudonocardiaceae > Pseudonocardia. Next base: position 808,909 of record NZ_JAJGSX010000003.1, read on the forward strand.
CTGCGGCCACGTGCTTCGCCAGCGCGCTGTAGAAGGCGCGCTTCAGCTCGTCGCCGCGCCCCTGCCGCAGGAAGACCTGCACGAACACCACGCCGTCGTCGCGGGAGACGCCGAGGAAGCCGGGGTCGTAGACGACCTCGCCGCCACTGCCGCGGAGCACCTGGAAGCGGTCGTCCGGCGGGATGCCGATCGACTCGACCAGCGCGTTGTGCACGGCGTCGCCGAGCGCGCGCAGGCGCTCCGGGTCGGCGGCGACGGCATCGATCCTGACCAGCGGCATGTCGGCTCCTCGGGTTCGGGACTTCGTTCTGCTGCAACCGCGGCAGGGGCGCAGCCCATCTCAGGCATCAGGTGGCGGCGCGCACCAGGCGGAGCTGCCCGATCTCGGCCACGTTCTTGGTCAGCTCCGTGTTCACCCATGCGAGCGTGTGCCCGAGCGTGAATGCGGGGTCGCCCTGCCACGGGAACGTCGCGACCGCGTCGAGGTCGGCGTCGCTCAGCCCGTCGAGGACGTCGACCCAGTCCTTCCGCAGCTCGCGGAGCCACTCCACCGTCTGGACGGCATCGCCGGGCCACCCGACCTCCCTCCGCTCGCGGGGCGTGCGTCCGCGCAGGTGATCGATGGTCACCGACCACCACCAGCCGATGTGCCAGGTGGTCCAGGCGATCGTCGGCACCGGGATCGGGTCGAGGTCCTCCTCCGACCAGTCCGGCACCCAGCTCCCGTCGGCAGCGGGGTGGACGGTCCAGTGCAGCGGCGCGGGCGGCCACAGCGGATCCTCTGCGTCGAGCCGGTCGAGGTGGAACTCGAAGAGCGACCAGGTCAGGTCGAACTGCCACCGCAGCAGTTCGAGGCGGGATGCCGGCACTACCGGATCTTGTCATCGGGACCGTCGTCGGCGCTCCCGAGTTCGTAGGACAGCCACTTCCGTTCGACCTCGGCCCGCAGGTCGACGTCGTGGTGGCGGGCGATGAGCAGGGTGTGGCAGAGGACGTCGGCGAGCTCCGCCGCGAACAGCGCGTCCAGCTCCGCCTGGCCCATGCCCTTCGCGCGCGCCTGGGCCGTCCGCATCAGGTGCGCCTGCGTGAGCTCACCGACCTCCTCGTGCAGCTTCATCACGTGCCAGTCGGCGGTGCGGTCGAACCCGAATCCGGCGGCGTAGCGCTGCGAGATCGCCTCGACCCGGTCGGTCAGCTCACGAAGGTCCACAGCACGTCAGCGTGCCGAACGCTGCGCTCGATCACGTGAACGGCGGCGTGCCGGCCGCGTTGCGCAGGCGGATCCCGCCGAACCCCAGCGTGCTGTCCACCACCGCCGCCCAGAACTCCTGCAGGCGGGGGAGCACCCGCAGCTGGATCCCCGCCTCGTCGTGCAGCGCGAGCAGGTCGCCGACACGCTCGGGTGGCCCGAGCGGCCGGACGACCTGCGTCGAGACGTGCGCGTGCGGCTCGGGCTCGCCGAGCGGCTCGAACGGTCCGGCCGGCAGGCGGTAGGCGAACACCGAGGTGGTGCGGATCCGATCGAGCCACCCGTACTCGACGGCGTGCACCCTGCTCCCGCCGCCGGGGCCGATGACGTGCGCCGCGTCGGCCGCGATGGTCGTGCCGGTGGTCCACGCCATCACGCGCGGGCACTGCCGCGGGAACCAGTAGCCGGGCGCCCGCTCGGCGTCGACGGCCCACACGTACGCCGTCTCCTTTCGAGCCGTGGCCGCGACGTGCGGGGCGAACCCGGTGATCGTGGGGTCCTCGGAGAAATGCAGCACCTCGCCGGGCGATGGACGCATGGGGCTGATCCTCGCGCGCCGGGTCGGGGCTGCCTCTACCGCCAGCCGTGGCCGTTTCGGCACCTCCGCCCGGGCGGCGGCCCGGGTTCAGGTGGCCGCGCGGCCCTGCAACTCCTCGTCACAGGGGCCACGGATCCACGACGAGCCGAGGCCACTCCGACCGCCACCTCCGCGCCTTGCGCTCGTACACCTCCCGCGGCGCGAGCACGGGGTTGGGCCGCACGCGCATGGCGAAGAGGTCGTCGAAGCCGTGCGGCGCGTAGACCTCCTCCTTCGCTCCGATGCCGAAGCAGCACGTCGTCGAGGCGAAGTGGTCGATGGCGTCCCGCGAGCCGGTGAACGGAGCGGCGGGCACTCCGAACTTCTCCTCGTACCAGAGGTGCACCCGTGCCTCGTTGCGCACCTCGATCGTCGCGTCGAGGTCCGCGAACAGCGCCGCGGCCTTTCGGATCACCGCGTCCTCGGCGTCCCAGGAGAGGTCCGAGTCGTCGAAGTAGAAGAAGTCGTAGTCCGAGATCCCGGCGCGGGGATCACGCCCGTCGAGGACGTTCCACACGGTCTGGAACACCGCCCCTGCCGTCAACCACCAGTCTGGGAGGGCGAGGTCCGGGGCCCTTCCGAGGACCGCGACGTTGATCGGGTTCCGGCGGACGGCATCGAGGAATCGCGTGTGCTGGTCCACGTCACCATGATCCCGGCGCGGGACTGGTCACCGCCCGCCGTATCCGGAAAGCTCGGCACCGTGCAGAAGTCGTCGACATCCAGGAACGTGACCGAGCTCCGCCGCGACCGTCCCTTCGACGGGGCGGGCGGGGACACCGGCTCCGTCGTCGACAGCGTCGGCGTCGCGGGCAGCGTCGCCGTTGCGGGCAGTGCGGGGGTGGCCGGGTCCATCGCCGTCGCGGGCAGCGCCGGCGTCGCGGGGTCCGTCGCGGTGGCGGGCAGCGTCGCGGTGGCCGGGAGCGTGGCGACGGCGGGCAGCGCCGGGGTGGCCGGGAGCGTCGTGACGCTGCTCGGGGTCGCGATCCGCGCCTGCATCGCTACGGTGGCGTGCATCAACTGCCGCGGCTGCATCGCGTGCGTCGGGTGCGTGGACTGCGTCGGGTGCATCGGCTGCGTCGGGTGCGTCGGCCTGCGCGGCGCGGTGGGCCAGCGCGGCGTGGTCGCAGCCTGAGCCGGCGCGGGCGGCACGCGCGGGTGGTGCCAGGAAAGTGGCTTTCCTGGCACCACAGGACAGGAAAGTGGCTTTCCTGGCACCCCGCCGGCCACCCGGATATGACCGGGTGTGACGTGACCGGGTCGGGGCTGTCGGGCCGCCGCACTACAGTCGGGGGCATGCGCGGATTCGCGGTCAGCTCCAGGCCGCCGCAGCCCCGGCCGCCAGGCCCAGCCCGGCCGCGGCCAGGCCGGCCAGCACCGATCCCATGGCGTTGACCAGCGCCGTCCACCTCCGACCACGCGAAATGAGCTGCACGGTCTCGTAGCCGAACGTCGAGTACGTGGTCAGCGCGCCGCAGAAGCCGGTGCCCAGCAACGCCGCGACGACGGGCGACGAGCCCGCGCCGAGCACCACCCCGAGCACGAACGAGCCCACGACGTTCACCACGAACGTCCCCCAGGGGAAGGCGTCGCCGAGCCGCCGTCGCAGCACCAGGTCGGTCAGGTAGCGCAGCGGTGCCCCGACGGCGGCGCCGAGCACGACCATCAGCGCGATCACGCCCGGCCCCTCTCCGCCACCCGGATGCCGAGCCAGGTCGCGAGCACGGCGGCGAGCAGCGTGCCGGCGACGTAGCCGCCCGCTTCCACGTACCGGCCAGCGAGCAGGAGCTGCTGAGCGTCGACCGAGTAAGTGGAGAACGTCGTGAAGCCGCCGAGCACACCGGTCGTGAGGAACGGCCGCGCGAGCGGATGCCGCTCGCCGAGCAGGACGATCACAACCCCGATCAGGAAGCAGCCGGCGACGTTGATCGCGAACGTGGCCATCGGCCAGGGCAGCGACAAGCCCACGCCGTAGCGGGCGAGCGCGCCGGTCGCGCCGCCCGCGGCCACCGCGGCGAAGACGCGCCACTGCCCGCTCGGCACCATGACGTAGGTCTAACACAGCGGAGCGGCTGGTGATCACGTGCATGCGGTGTGTGAGTGAGGCCACCCCACCAGCGCAAGCAGGGTGCTTGCAAGAGCTAGCACACGGAGGTAGCGTGGTTTTCGCAAGGGACGGAGGTGAGCGGCAGTGACAGAGTCCGGCAAATCGCAGTCGATGGCCGAGAAGCAGGCCGAACGCGTCGTGCACAGGGTCGAGCAGGTGGGCCAGGTGGTCGAGCAGGCCGGTCACGCCGTCGGGCAAGCGGTCGACGACATCGGTAGCTACATCCGCAGCCAGCGGGAAGGTGCGCAGGTCTCCCTGCGCCAGCTCGCCAAAACGGCCGGTGTCAGCAACCCCTACCTCAGCCAGATCGAGCGCGGGTTGCGCAAGCCGTCGGCCGAGATCCTCCAGCAGATCGCGAGGGGCCTGCGGATCTCCGCGGAAGCCCTGTACGTGAAGGCCGGGATCCTCGACGAGAGGCCGGCGAGCGTCGTCACGGACGCCGTGCTCGCCGATCCGACCCTGACGGAGCGCCAGAAGCAGGTGCTCCTCGACATCTACCAGTCATTCCGCAAGGAGAACGACGCGAACGTCGTCCCTGGCGGTGCAGAAGCTACAGAGAAGGAGTGACCATCATGGCCGTATCGCTGCCGACCGCCGCTGACGTCCGCAAGGTCCGTGAGCAGGCTGCCAAGAACGCCGCAGAGCGTGCCGAGATCGCCCGCACCCCGCTGCTGGCCGTCCTGGGCGCCGGTGACCTCGCGGTCACGTCCGTGTCCAAGGCCGTCATCGAGGCCCGGGCCCGCGCCACCGCGCAGGCCGAGGGTGTGCAGGCGCGTGTCGCCGAGCTGCCGCAGCGCTTCACCGCCGACGAGCTGCGCAAGATCGTCGCGGAGCTGCGCACGCAGGCCGAGCAGGCCTACGTCGACTTCGCGGAGCGCGGCGAGAAGGCGTGGGGCAAGATCCGCACGCAGCCGCAGGTCAAGCAGGCCATCGAGACGCTCGAGGGCTACAGCGAGAAGCTCGACGCCCGCGTCGACGTCCTGGTGGACGACGCGCACGACGCCGCCGAGAAGGCGCTTGCCGCCGTCACCACCCAGACCCGCTCCACCGGCGAGCGTGTCGCCCGTGCGACCCAGCGCTTCAGCGGCCAGGCCGCCGAGGCCGTGACGGAGGCGGGCAAGACCGTCGCCGAGAACATCGAAGAGGCCGGTGACGAGGCGGCGCACGAGACCCGCAGCGCCACCCGCAAGGCCGCCAGCCGCACCGCGCCGAAGACCGCGCCGAAGACCGCGCCGAAGACCGAGGCCAAGGCGCCGGCCAAGCCGGCAGCCCGCAAGCCGGCCACCCGCTCGACGGGTGCCGCGAACGGGAGCAAGACCACCAGCTGAGCTGGTTCCGCAATACCATGCGCCCCCGAGGTCTCCCGCGCCTCGGGGGCGCTGCCCTGTCCGGATACGGCCCTTGCACGTAGTCTGAAGGCGTGAATCTGCTGTACGACCTCGACGACTACGTGCTGTACGGGCTCTGGATACTCGCGATGCCGGTGGGGGCCTACGCGTTCATCCACGCACTCATGCAGCGAGCCGAGGCCTTCACGGCAGCCGACAAGTTGACCAAACCGGCGTGGCTCGGGATCACCGGCGCGAGCCTGCTCGTGCTCATCGTCTTCCGCGACGGCCCCGGTGGCAGCGGCACCCTCTTCTGGCTCGCCGCGCTCGTCGCCGTGCTCGTCTACATCGTCGACGTCAAGCCGGCAGTCGTCGGCGTACAGGGCGGCGGCCAGCGCTGGTGAACGAATGGTCCGTGCTCGGCACCCTCGTCGCGGTGCCCGCTCTCGATCGTCCTGACCTGCTCGCCGACCCCGTTGCGCATGCTCTGAAGCTGCTCGACCCCGCCGACGCCGCACGCGTCGGCGTCGCCGAGATCGACCCCGGTCTCGCCGATACCGCGCAGTTCTGCGAGGCGTACGGCTCCCCGATGGACGGCTCGGCCAACTGCGTCGTCGTCGCCGGCCGTCGCGGCGAGGACACCCGCTACGCGGCGTGCCTGGTGCTCGCGAGCACCCGCGCCGACGTGAACGGGCTGGTCCGCAAGCGGCTCAACGCCCGCAAGGCGTCGTTCGCGCCGATGGACGACGCCGTCGCGCTCTCCGGCATGGAGTACGGCGGCATCACGCCCGTCGGGCTGCCCGAGGGGTGGCCGGTGCTGGTCGACGCCGCCGTTGCGGCCGCGCCCGCCGTCGTCATCGGCAGCGGCGTGCGGCACTCGAAGCTGGCGCTGCCCGGCTCGCTGGCCGCCGCCCTCCCGGGCGCCGAGGTGATCGAGGGCCTCGCCCGCTGATCGGGAGTCCTACCGCGCGTCACCGCCACGCTCCGCCTGCATCGGAGATGGCGGAGGCGCATCGTGGGATTACCCAACCCTGGTCCTTGCTTCAGGATGAGCGTCACCGGCACCGTGGTGATCGTGCTGGTCGCGCTCATCGCCGCGATCGATCTCGCCTCAGCCATGCCACTCGTGTGGAGGGCTGACCTTCTTGGGTCCGTCCCGGCCCGTGAGTAGGAGCCCAGCACGGACCTGGTCGTTGCGGGAGCCTGGTCGCAGCCCTCACCTTGGGCTGCACGTTCGCCTTCATCGCCGCCGACCTGATGTTCGTCACATGGTGCGGGGAAGCGCGCACCAACTCGCTCGGAGCCTTGCGGACCAGCCCTGATTGGGTGGTCTGGACAAGGTTCCCGCCAGCGGACCTGCACGACATGTGGCGTGTTCTCGCGCGATGGGCGCCGGCCGGGGTGTCGCCGCCGATGATCGGTTGGAACACGGCCTGGGGATCCGGGGCGTTCGCCCACTTCGTCACGGGACTCTTCGATACGGCGCGGACACCGCTGGAGCTGGACGCAGCGACGGCCGCCTGGACGGTCAGCGCGATCAGTTACATCGCAGCCGCTTGGCTGGTCGGGCTGGGCCTGCACGTGGTTGCCGGCGTCGCCGTCATCGTGTGGCTGCGCAGGGCGAGGGCGAACGCCGAGCAGCTCTACCCGGCCGGGCACTTCCGGTACGGCGCCGGCTGGGCGATCGGTTCCTGGTTCGTCCCGATCATGAACCTGGTCGTCCCCTTCAAGATCGTCGGCGAGGTGTGGACGGCCAGCAGGCCCGGCCTCGGCCTGGAGGCCGCCGAGCTGTCCCGTCAGCCGACCGACCCGAGGGTCGGCTGGTGGTGGGCGTGCTGGCTCGGGTCGTGGGCCGTCAGCTGGATCTCCGCCCGGGTGCCGGGATCGCCCGCGGCGCTCGGGTTGTTGAGCACGGTGTCGGCCCTCTTGGAGATCGGCGCCGCGGTGCTGCTCATCGTGATCGTCCGCCGGATCAGCAGGTGACAGGGCGTCTGACAGGGCGTCCGGCGGGTATTGAGCCGAGTAGGCTCAAAGTTCCTGCGTTCACTCGCAGCGGACTTGCTTGAGCGCTGGAACAAGTTCAACGGTGTAACTGTTGGACGGGGCATGACAGAGACGCTGAAGCTGCCGGTGCTTCCGCTCGCCGACTCGGTGGTGCTGCCCGGCATGGTGGTTCCCGTCCGGCTCGACCAGCCGGACATCCAGGCAGCGGTCGACGCAGCTCAGAGCGTCGATCGCCAGGTGCTCATCGTTCCACGGCTCGACGGCAAGTACGCCGCCGTCGGCACGATCGCCGTCCTCGAGCAGGTCGGCAGGCTCCCCAGCGGTGAGAAGGCCGCTGTCGTCCGCGGCGAAGGCCGCGCGCAGATCGGGTCCGGCGTGACCGGCCCCGGCGCCGCACTGTGGGTCGAGGCCACCCCGGTGCCCGAGCAGCCCGTGACGGGCAAGGCCACCGAGCTGGCCAAGGAGTACAAGGCGCTGGTCGTCGGGATCCTGCAGCAGCGCGGCGCGTGGCAGGTCGTCGATTCGGTGCAGCAGATCACCGACCCCGGCCAGCTCGCCGACACCGCAGGTTGGGCGTCCTACCTCGACCTCGAGCACAAGGCGCAGCTGCTCGCAGAGACCGACGTGGTCAAGCGGCTGGAGCTGCTGATCGAGTGGACCCGCGAGCACGTCGCCGAGCAGGAGGTCTCCGAGAAGATCGCCAGCGACGTCCGCGAGGGCATGGAGAAGACACAGCGGGAGTTCCTGCTGCGCCAGCAGCTGGCCGCGATCCGCAAGGAGCTCGGCGAGGACGAGCCCGAGGGCGCCGACGACTACCGCACCCGCGTCGAGGCCGCCGACCTGCCCGACCACGTCCGCAAGGCTGCGCTGACCGAGGTCGGCAAGCTGGAGCGGGCGTCGGACCAGAGTCCCGAATCGGGCTGGATCCGCACGTGGCTCGACACCGTGCTCGACATCCCGTGGAAGACCACCACCGACGACTCCGACGACCTCGTCGCCGCCCGCGCGATCCTCGATTCCGACCACGCCGGCCTGGACGACGTCAAGGAGCGGCTGATCGAGTTCCTGGCCGTCCGCTCGCGGCGCGAGCGCAAGGGCATGGAGAAGGTCGGCGGCCGCGGCTCCGGTGCCGTGCTGTCGCTGGTCGGTCCGCCCGGGGTGGGTAAGACCTCGCTCGGCGAGTCCGTCGCGCGGGCGCTCGGCCGCAAGTTCGTCCGTGTCGCCCTCGGCGGTGTGCGCGACGAGGCCGAGATCCGCGGCCACCGGCGCACCTACGTCGGTGCGCTGCCCGGCCGGATCGTCCGGGCCATCCGCGAGGCGGGCTCGATGAACCCGGTCGTGCTGCTCGACGAGATCGACAAGGTCGGCAGCGACTTCCGGGGCGACCCGACCGCGGCGCTGCTCGAGGTGCTCGACCCCGCGCAGAACCACACGTTCCGCGACCACTACCTCGAGGTCGACCTCGACCTGTCCGACGTGCTGTTCCTGGCGACGGCCAACGCCTACGACACCATCCCCGGCCCGCTGCTGGACCGCATGGAGGTCGTGACGCTCGACGGCTACACCGAGGCGGAGAAGGTCGCCATCGCGCGCGACCACCTGCTGCCGCGCCAGGTCGAGAAGGCCGGGCTGGAGCCGTCCGACGTCGACTTCTCCGACGTGGCCCTCGGCATGATCGCCGCGGAGTACACGCGGGAGGCCGGCGTGCGGCAGCTGGAGCAGGGCCTCGCGAAGGTCCTGCGCAAGGTCGCCGTGGCGCTCGACTCGGGCACCGAATCGCCCGTCCACGTAGACGCCGACGCGCTGGTCACCTACCTCGGCCGGCCGAAGTTCACGCCGGAATCGGCGGAGCGGACGTCGGTGCCGGGCGTCGCGACCGGGCTCGCGGTCACCGGCGCCGGTGGTGACGTCCTGTTCATCGAGGCCACCTCGATGGCGGGTGACCCGGGCCTGACGTTGACCGGACAGCTCGGCGACGTCATGAAGGAGTCCGTCTCGATCGCGCTGAGCTACCTGCGGTCGAAGGGGCTGGCCGGCGACCTGGCCTCGCGCAAGCTGCACGTCCACGTGCCGGCCGGCGCGGTCCCGAAGGACGGCCCGAGCGCAGGCATCACGATGACGACGGCGCTCGCGTCGCTCGCGTCGGGACGGCCCGTGAAGGCGACCGTCGGCATGACGGGCGAGGTCACGCTGCAGGGCAAGGTGCTCCCGATCGGGGGGGTCAAGCAGAAGCTGCTGGCCGCGCACCGGGCGGGCCTGACCGACGTGATCATCCCGAAGCGCAACGAGCCCGACCTCGACGACCTGCCGGAGTCGGTGCGCAACGAGCTGCGGGTGCACCCCGTGGCCGATGTGGCGGAGGTGCTGGAGCTGGCTCTCGAGCCGGCGAAGGTGGCCGTGGCCGCCTGATCCTGATCACCGCCTGACGGGTGGTCGCGTGGTTCTCCACGCGACCACCCGTTTGCGTATCGCGGGCCGGTTAATGCTGCTCCTTCCAGCAGCGACGTCACCCCGGACGTCCTGAGGAGGAGACATGACCCAGACGATCGGCGACGGGCTCGCGGCACTGCGATCGGCGATGGAGGGGATCGTGCTGATCCCCGGCGACGGCGACGCGTACGACGACGGCAGGCGGGTGTGGAACGGCGGCATCGACCGGCGTCCCGGCGTCATCGCGCGCTGCGCCTCGACGGCCGACGTCGTGGCGGCTGTCGACTTCGCGCGGGAGTACAACCTCGAACTGGCCGTGCGCGGCGGCGCGCACAACACGTCCGGCACCGCGGTCTGCGACGGCGGCCTCATGATCGACCTGAGCCGGCTGAACGCGGTGACCGTCGACCCGGGAGCGCGCACGGCGCTCGTCGGCGGCGGCGCTTTGCTCGGCGACGTCGACGCGGCCTGCCAGGCGCACGGTCTCGCCGTCCCGGCCGGCGTCGTCAGCCATACCGGCGTCGGCGGGCTCACGCTCGGCGGCGGCATGGGCTGGCTGACGCCCAAGCTCGGGCTGACGATCGACAACCTGCTCTCGGCGGAGGTCGTCCTGGCCGACGGGCGGGTGGTGCGTGCGGCCGCGGACGAGCACCCCGACCTGTTCTGGGCGCTGCGCGGCGGCGGCGGGAACTTCGGCGTGGTCACCCGGTTCGAGTTCCGCCTGCACGAGGTCGGCCCGATGATCGACTTCGCGCTGCTGTTCTGGAGCCTCGAAAAGGGCGCCGACGTGCTCACGCACGTGCGGGACGTCGTGGCGGGGCTCCCGGAGGACATCTCGTCGGCGATCCTGCTGATGAACGCCCCGCCGGCGCCGTTCGTCCCCGAACAGCACCACTTCGCCGCCGGGTACGCGTTGGTCCTTCCCGGCTTCGGGGCGTCGCAGGCCCACGCGGAGATCGTGGCCGCCATCCGCGACGCACTGCCGCCGCTGTTCGAGCTGGTCACGCCGATGCCGTACGTCGCGCTGCAGCAGCTGATCGACGAGGCCACGGCGTGGGGGTTCCACGTCTACGAGAAGGCCACCTACGTGGAGGACCTGACGGACGACGTCATCGACGTGATCGTCGAGCACGGCCGGCGCAAGAACTCGCCGCTCTCCCTCATGCAGTTGACGCGCCTCGACGGTGCCTACAGCCGTGTCGGCGACGACGAGACGGCGTTCGGCGGCGGCCGGTCCCCGCGCTACTCCGTCGCGATCGTCGGGATGGCGCCCGACCCGGACCTGCTCGCGCTCGACCGCAACTGGGTGCGGGAGGTGTGGGACGCCTTGCGACCGCACGCCATCGGCAACGGCGAGGGGTACGTCAACATGCTGGACCAGTACGGCGAGGAGCGGATGCGCGCGACGTACGGCAACGCCAAGTACGAGCGGCTCGCCCGGATCAAGGGCGAGTACGACCCCGGAAACCTCCTCCACCTGAACGCCAACATCAAGCCGGCCTGAGCGCGACCGCCGGGCATGCGGTGTGCCGGCCCGGGCATTGTCGGTGCATGACCTTCGAGCTGCCTGATCCGGCCACCGAGTTCGGCACCCGCGTCGCGAAGCGCCTCAGCGACGACGTCGTCGTGTGGCTGACGGTCGTCGACTCGTCCGGTACGCCGCAGCCGGGACCGATCTGGTTCGTGTGGGACGGGGAGACGGCCCTGCTGTACAGCCGCGCCGACGCGAAGCGGCTCGTGCACATGCGCACCAACCCACGGGTCTCGCTGAACCTCGACAGCGCCGACGGCGACGACGTCGTCGTGCTGACCGGCGAGATCGCCGAGAGCCCCGACGACCCGGCCATCCCCGAGAACCCGACCTACCTCGCCAAGTACGGCGAGCGGATCACCAAGGGCTGGGGGACGGCGGAGCAGTTCGGGTCGATCTACTCGGTGCCGCTGCGCTTCCGCCCCACCCGCGTGCGCGGCTTCTGAACTTGCGGGTGCGGACGCCGACTTCCCCACCGTTTTGCCAACCTGCACGCCGTTTCGCCCGTGCAGGTTGGCAAAACGGTGGGGAACTTCAGCGGAAGACGACGGTCTTGTTGCCGTGGACGAGCACCCGGTCCTCCAGGTGCCAGCGCAGGCCGCGGCTGAGCACGAGCCGTTCGATGTCGCGCCCGCGGCGCACCATGTCGGCGGCCGTGTCGCCGTGGTCGACCCGGATCACGTCCTGCTCGATGATCGGGCCGGCGTCCAGGTCGGGCGTCACGTAGTGGCAGGTCGCGCCGATCAGCTTGACGCCGCGCGCGTACGCCTGGTGGTACGGCCGGGCGCCGACGAACGACGGCAGGAAGCTGTGGTGGATGTTGATCGCCCGGCGGGCCCACCGCTCGCACAGCTGCGGCGGCAGGATCTGCATGAACCGCGCCAGCACGATCGCGTCCGGGCTGTGCTTCTCGACGAGGTCGGTGAGCTCGGCGAACGCCTTCGCCTTCGCCGCCGCTCTGCTGCCGTTGCCCGGCAACGGGAAGTCGACGTGGTGGAACGGCACGTCGTGGGCGCGCACGATGTCGCCTAGCGAGTCGTGGTTGCCGATCACGGCGTCGAGCTCGACGGGCAGCTCACCCGCCGTCACCCGGCCCAGCAGGTCGTGGAGGCAGTGCGACTCCTTGCTGACCAGCACGACGGCCCGCTTCGGTTCGCCGGTGTCGGTCACCCGCCAGTCGGCGTTGCCGCCCAGCTCCGCCGCGACCTCGGCGAACCGCTGCCGCAGCTCCGTCGCGTCGAACGACAGCGAGTCGGCGCGCACGACCTGCCGCGTGAAGAACCAGCCCGTCGCGGGGTCGGAGTGGTAACCGGCCTCGACGATCCAGCCGCCGGCTTCGGCGAGGAACCCGGAGATCCTCGCGACGATGCCGGTGGTGTCGGGGCAGGCCAGCGTGATGACGTACTGCCGTTCCGGTGCTGCGTCCACGGGCGTCAGTGCTCCTTCGACATCCATTCGGTCGCGAACTTGACCTCGGCCACCAGCAGGTTCTTGATCTGCTCGGCGACGAATCCCTCGATCCGGCCCCCGAAGATGGGCACGTTGACCGAGACCGCGACGTTCACCCGGAAGTCCGAGCCGCCCGGGGCGTCCACCAGCTCCATCCCGCCCGACGCCGAACCCGGCATCGCCCGCACCGAGACCTCGACGGTGCCGGCGTAGCTGCCCGGCCCGCGGCGGCTCCAGGTCTCCGACCGTTCGATCTCCAGGTCGCCCGGCAGGAAGCTGCGCAGCGCCGACGGGACGTCACGCGAGTCGATGCCGTGCCGCAGCCGGTAGCGGGCGCTCTGCTCATCGGCCTGGTGCTCGAGCAGCGCCGCGTTCTTGCCGCCGAGCTGCGCGAGGCGGGCGTTGAGATAGGCGGGATCGACCAAGGTCGCGTAGGCGGCGTCGGCCGGCTTGGGGAACGACGACCGGAAGTCGAGCGGACTGGCCATGGGCGCAGACCATACTTGACCACCAGGTACCAGCTGCTGACCGCCGCCGACGGGTGCGGACGGCCCGGCTACGGTGCATGGCGTGCCTGCTTCCGACCTCGCCGCCGTGCCGCTCGCGCCGCTGACGACGCTGCGGATGGGCGGCCCGGCGCGCCGGTTCGTCGAGGCGACCACCGCGGAGGCCGTCGTCGAGGAGATCCGGGCCGCCGACGCCGCGCAGGAGCCGGTGCTGCTGCTCGGCGGCGGCTCCAACGTCGTGATCGCCGATTCCGGCTGGCCCGGCACGGTCGTCCGGGTCGCGAGCACGGGCCGCCGGATCGACCGCAACCCCGACGGTGGGCTGCTGCTCACCGTCGAGGCGGGCGAGGACTGGGACGAGGTCGTCGCGGGCTGCGTCGCCGACGGCGTCGGCGGGCTGGAATGCCTTTCCGGCATTCCCGGGCGGACGGGCGCGACGCCGGTGCAGAACGTCGGCGCGTACGGCGTCGAGGTGTCGGAGCTGCTCGTCGACGTCGACCTCTACGACCGGCGCGCCGACGTCGTCCGCTCCCACGTCCCCGCCGCCGAGCTGGGCCTCGGCTACCGCACGAGCACGTTGAAGGGTCGGTCCGACGCGATCGTCCTGCGGGTGCGGTTCGCGCTGCCCGGCGGCGCGCGGAGCGCCCCGATCGCGTATGCGGAACTGGCGCGCACGCTCGGCGTCGAGACCGGCGCGACGGTACCGACGCACGTCGCCCGGGAAGCGGTGCTCGGCCTGCGCCAGGGGAAGGGCATGGTGCTCGACGCCGCCGACCACGACACGTGGAGCGCCGGCTCGTTCTTCACCAACCCGATCGTTCCCGAGTCGCAGGCGCCGGAGGGCGCCCCGCGGTGGCCGGCCGGCGCGGGCCTGGTGAAGCTGCCCGCGGCGTGGCTCATCGAGCGCTCGGGGTTCCGCCGCGGCCATCCCGGCCCTGGTGGACGGGTTGCGCTGTCCGGGCGGCATGTGCTTGCGCTCACGAACCGCGGTGCCGGCACGACGGCCGACCTGTTGGCCCTCGCGACGGAGGTCCGGGACGGCGCCCGCCGCGAGACGGGCATCGAGCTGCGCCCCGAACCGGTGCTGATCGGCTGTGATCTTTGACAACGATGGTGGCCTCGCGGCGTCGGTAGCCTCGAAGAGAGCCTTCGGGCGAAAGGGGACGACCAACGATGCGCCGCATCCTGCTACTGCTCGCCGTGATCCTCGTGGGATCGGTCGGCGTGGTCACCGCCGTGGCCGCCGCCGGCGGCAGCGGTCTCCCGCAGGTGCTGCCACCGCCCGTCCCGCCCGCGGTGGTGACCTACACGCCGGCCGCGGGTGCCGCCGACGTCGATGCCGCCGCGCCGGCGTCGGTCACGGTTCAGGAGGGGACCTTCGAGGAGGTCACGCTCACCGCCGAGGGCGCACCCGCCGAAGGCGCCCTCAACGCCGAGCGCACGCAGTGGAGCAGTACGGCGCCGCTCGCCGCCGGCACGTCCTACACCTGGGGCGGCACCGTCAAGGGCCGCGACGGCAACACCGTGCCGTTGCAGGGCTCGTTCGCGACGAAGGCGCCGTCGAGGCTCGTGCGGGGCACGCTCAACATCGGCGACGGGCGCACGGTCGGGGTCGCGGCCCCGATCCGCATCCAGTTCAACTCCCACGTCACCGACCGGGCGGCCGTCGAGCGCGCGCTGACCATCACCACGTCGGTGCCGGTCGAGGGCTCGTGGGGCTGGCTCCCCGACGAGGGCGGCGGCTCCCGGGTCGACTACCGGCCCAAGGAGTACTGGCCCACGGGGACGAAGGTGACGGTCACCGCGAAGCTGCGCGGCGTCAATTACGGCGACGACGCTGCGGGTGCCGCTGACATCTCCTCGACGTTCCGCATCGGCTCCGCGCAGGTCGTGAAGGCCGACGTGAACAGCCACCGCATGATCGTCATGCGGGACGGCGTGCAGGTCGCCGACTTCCCCGCCAGCTACGGCCTGGCGTCCGACCCCGAGCGCAACACCCGCTCCGGCATCCACGTGGTCAGCGAGAAGTTCACCGACAAGCGCATGGTGAGCGAGCGCTACGACTACGACCTGATCGAGAAGTGGGCCGTCCGGATCAGCAACAACGGCGAGTTCATCCACGCCAACCCGGCCTCGGCCGGCGCGCAGGGCTCCGCGAACGTCACGCACGGGTGCGTCAACCTCTCGATCGAGGACGCCGAGGCGTACTACAACATGGCGCAGTACGGCGACCCCGTCGAGGTCACGGGCACCCCGATCGCGCTCTCGGCGCGCGACGGCGACATCTGGGACTGGACGTTGAGCTGGGAGCAGTGGAAGGCGCTCTCCGCGCTCGACTGAACCGGGGCGCGGGCGGGTACGGATCTGGCATGCGACCCGACGAGCTGGGACAGCAGATCAACAGCCGTGCCGAACCGCTGCCGGAGGAACGAGCGGCCGAGCACGGCGACGAGGACCGCCGCGCGGAGGCGGCGGAGATCCTGCGCGACTCGGAGGAGCGGGTCGAGGAGGCCGTCGACGCCCCGACGCCCGGCGACGCGGCCGACGAGTCGCGCAGCAGCGCGGAAACCACCCCACCCCCGTAGAACTTCCCCACCGTTTTGTGCACCTGCGCGCCCGTACGGCGCGCATCCGCCCAAAACGGTGGGGAAGTTCGGGCCGGCTCGACCCAGTGGGGTGACCGCAAGCACGCCGGAGCGCAGAAGTTGCCCACCGTTTTGCCAACCTGCACACCCGCAAGGCCGTGCAGGTTGGCAAAACGGTGGGGAAGTTGGGGGCCGGCCACGGAGTTCCCCATCGTTTTGGGCACTTGCGCGCCTGCGGAGCGCGCATCCACCCAAAACGGTGGGGAAGTTGCGCCTGAGCCTCAGGCCTCCCGGTAGGCGCGGGTGGCGCTGGCCTGCGCGCGGGGCTTCACGACGATCTGGTCGAGGTTGACGTTGCTGGGGCGGGTGGCGGCGAACGCGATGACGTCGGCGATGTCGTCGGCGGTCAGCGGCGTGATGCCCTTGTAGACATCCGCCGCGCGTTGCGCGTCGCCGTCGAACCTGACCAGCGAGAAGTCGGTCTCCACCATCCCCGGCAGGATCTCCGTCAGCCGGACGGGCTGCCCGAGCAGCTCGCCGCGCAGAGTGCGGTGCAGAACGCCCTGCGCATGCTTCGCGCCGGTGTAGCCGGCGCCGTTGTCGTAGATCTCGACGCCCGCGATCGACGTGACGGTGACGATGTGGCCGTCGCCGGAGGCGATCAGGGCCGGCAGCAGCGCCTTTGTGACCCGCAGCGTGCCCAGCACGTTCGTCTCGAACATCCACCGCCAGTCGTCCTCGTCGGCCTGCGCCACCGGTTCGAGACCCTTCGCCCCGCCGGCGTTGTTGACCAGCAGCTTCGCGTCGGGGACGGCCGCAGCGAAGGCGTCGACCGACTCGTTGTCGGTGACGTCGAGCCGCACCGCCGTGCCGTCGATCTCGGCGGCGATCTCGGCGCAGCGGTCGACCCTGCGGGCCCCGAGCACGACGTGGAACCCGGACTTCGCGAGCGCTCGGGCGGTGGCGGCGCCGATGCCCGAACTGGCTCCGGTCACGACAGCGGTGGGGCGCTCAGTCATGCGACCAGCCTAGATCGATCGCTACTCCACGCCCTGTTGCGCCGTCCGGGACCCGCGCCGCGCCGCCGCCCGCTGCCATGTGAAGACACCCCAGCCGAACGCACCGAGCCCGGCCCCGGCGACGCACGTGGTGAACCAGATGTCGAGCGGCCACGCCCCCACCAGCCACGCCACCAGCAGCACCACCGCGCCGACCAGCCACACCGTCGTACCGATGGCGATGACGGTGCTCACGCGGCTGAACCGGGCCGGCAGTGGTGGAGGTTCGATCACGACTCGAGTCTATGGCGCTGATCAGCCCTTACGGTGTGCGCGTGATCGAGAGACTGTTCCGGGTGTCCGAGCGCGGGTCGAGCGTGGGGCGCGAGCTGCGCGGTGGGCTCGTCACCTTCGTCACGATGGCCTACATCGTCGTGCTGAACCCGCTGATCGTCGGCAGCTTCGCCCCGTCGGGCCCGGGCGCGAAGACGGACGCGCTCGGCAACGTCCTGGGTGTGTCGCAGGTGGCGGCCGTCACGGCGCTGGTGGCGGGCGTGATGACGATCCTGATGGGTCTCATCGCCAACTACCCGTTCGCGATCGCCACCGGCCTGGGCATCAACGCGTTCGTCGTCTTCACGATCGCGCCGCTGATGAGCTGGCCGGAGGCGATGGGCCTGGTCGTCGTCGACGGCATCATCGTCTTCGCGCTCGCCGCGACCGGCTTCCGCACCGCGGTGTTCAACGTGATCCCGCCCTCGCTGAAGGCCGCGATCGCGGTCGGGATCGGCCTTTTCATCGCGTTCATCGGGTTCGTCGACGCCGGGTTCGTCCGCCGCATCGCCGACGCCGCCAACACGACGGTCCCGGTGGGGCTGGGCATCGCCAACTCGATCGCGTCGTGGCCGACCTTCGTCTTCTGCGTCGGGCTGCTGGTCACGGGGCTGCTGGTCGCCCGCGGCGTCCGTGCCGGCCTGCTCATCGGGGTCGCGATCACGACCGTGCTCGCGATCGTCGTCGAAGCGATCGTGCAGGTCGGGCCGTCGCGCGGGACCGACCCGCAGGGCTGGTCGCTCTCGGTGCCGACGCTGCCGGAGAGCATCATCGGCCTGCCCGACCTCTCGCTCGTCGGCTCGTTCTCCTTCGGCGCGTTCATCCACGTCGACCTGCTGACGGTGCTGCTGCTCGTGTTCACGCTCGTGCTCGCCGACTTCTTCGACACGATGGGCACCGTCACCGGCCTCGGCAAGCAGGCCGAGCTCATGTCGAAGGACGGGCAGCTGCCGGGCATCGGCAAGGTGCTGATGGTCGACGCGGCGGCAGCCGTCGCCGGCGGCGCCGCGTCGAGCTCGTCGAACACCGTCTACATCGAGTCGGCCTCCGGCATCGCCGAGGGCGCGCGCACCGGCCTCGCGAACGTGCTGACCGGCGTGCTGTTCCTGCTCGCGATGTTCTTCACGCCGCTCTACACGATCGTCCCGATCGAGGCGGCCGCCCCGGCGCTGGTGGTGGTCGGCGCGCTGATGATGCGGCAGATCACCGAGATCGACTTCTCGGAGCTGCGCATCGCGCTGCCGGCGTTCCTGACGATCGTGGTGATGCCGTTCACGTACTCGATCGCCAACGGCATCGGCGCGGGCTTCGTCTCCTACGTCGTGATCGCCGCCGCGACGGGCCGGGCGCGCACCATCCACCCGCTGATGTGGGTGATCTCGGTGGCCTTCGTCGGGTACTTCGCGATCGGCCCGATCCAAGCTCTCTTCGCGTAGCCCTTGCCATCAGAAGAGAGGTTAGGCTAACCTTTGCTCGTCGCTTCGTGGTGGGAGCGGCGCGTCAGTTCGGGAAACGGTATCGGGGTCCTGGCCTACGGGCCAGGGCCCCGATCCGCGTTTCCGGCGCCTGTCACATCTCCGTCGTGCGTTCCGTCAGACCAGTAACGGCCGGATCGACCGGCCCAACGGGAGGACAGGAACCATGGAAGCTCGGATGCAGAACCCGGCGATGGTCGTTCCCGGCGCGATGCAGGCACTGCTCGCGCTGGCCAAGTCGGCCGAGAAGGCCGGTGACGTGCCGCACGTGATCCACAAGATGGCGCACCTGCGCGCCAGCCAGATCAACGGCTGCAGCGTGTGCGTCCACATGCACGCGGCCGAGCTGCGGCAGGCCGGGGAGCCGGCCGAGCGCATCGACACGATCAGCGCGTGGCGCGACGCGCCGTTCTTCACCGAAGCCGAGCGCGCGGCGCTCGCGCTGACCGAGGAGGTGACGGTGCTCGCCGGCCGCAGCGACGCGGTCTCCGAGGACGTGTGGCTGGAAGCCCGCAAGCACTTCGACGAGGAGTCGGTCGCGGGCCTGATCCTCTCGGTTGCCGCCGTCAACGTGTGGAACCGGCTCAACGCCGCCACCCGCCAGGTCGCGGGCGCCTGGAAGGGCTAGGACGAACCTGCGTCGAGGGCCGGAACCGCGAGGGTGTTGGGGAGGGCAGGAAAGCCACTTTCCGGCCCTGTGAGGGCCGGAAAGTGGCTTTCCTGCCCTCGCACGCGGGCACGTATCCCGGCTGCCCATGACGCGCGCCCAGTAGCCAGCTAGCGCCACGAGAAGATGCGACGCACGGTGTCGCTGACGTCGTCGTCCGCCTCTTCCGCCGGTTCGGCGTCCGGGGCCTCGGTCTCGGGGGTATCGGAGGCCTCGCTCTCCGTCGTTCCGGGTTCGGTCGTCTCAGGTTGCGGGGTCCGGGTCGGCTCCGGCCGCGCCGCCTGGCCGGGCTCGAACGGGTACTGCCGGACCCAGTCGACCTGCATGCTCGACTCCTTGACGGCCGCGGTGCCGTCCCCGGGGAACCAGTCGAGCTGGACGCACAGGTGCATCGGGCCGCTGGGGATGATCGCCTTGTCGGTGGTGCGGAACCACTCCTCGCCGTCGAGGTAGGTGACGATCGCATCGGGCCCCCACTCGACGGCCCAGTTGTGCCAGGTGCTCGCATCGACCTCGACCGAGCCGTCGACCTGCGCGTTCTTCTCGCCGTAGTGCACGAAGGCCTTCGTCGTGCGGCGGGCGGGATCCTGCATCTCCATGAAGTCGATCTCGCCGCCGGAGGGGAAGTCGTCGGCGTCGGGCCAGAGCAGGAGCAGCGCGTTGTAGGAGGGGTCGGCCGCGGGCGCCCGCACCCGACCCTCCCACCGGCCGTACTTCTGGCCCGGCATCCACGCCATACCGCCCGTCGTGCCCTGCGCGTCGCCGGTGATCGTGAGGATCCCGCCCTCGCGCGACACCGCGGCCGGCGACCGCTTGCCCTTCCCGGCGTGCCCCGTGCCGTCGTAGAGGCGCCAGTCGCCGCCGTCCGCGTCGAAGGTCTCCTCGCGGGAGGGCGCGCCCCAGCCGAGCTTCGCCGCTGCGGTGGAACCTTCCTCCCCGCTGGGTGACGGCGCGGCGGCGGGATCGGTGTCGGCGGCGCCGGTGTGGTCCTGCTCCGGTTCTGCCGTGGGGGACGGCGGTCCGCTGCGGACGGGCGGCTCCGACCGATCAGGCTTCTTCCCACGTGAAGTCGGCGTTGTGGATGGACCTGTGGATGGACTTGTCGATGGTTCTGGGGTGATCGTCACCACCGACGGCGCGCCGGCCTCGTTCGTCGTCCCGTCGCCGGCGAACACGACCACGACGGCGACCCCGGTCGCGAGGTACTTCTTGACCAGCTCCTCGATCTCGTCGAACGTCATCGTCAGCCTTCCCCTGCTGGTAGGTCGGTGGTGGCGGCGGAGTCGACGGCAACGAGCCAGCGCCCGTCCGGCTGCCGGACGAGCACGACGTGGCGGGCCGCCGTCGTGAACGCGTAGGGCCCGCCCGGCGGCCCGGTGGCCGTGCCGAGCTCGGCGCGGTAGCCGCGACACAGGCCGTCGGGGTCGCTCGCGACCAGCCGCATCGCGGTGACGGTGGCGGTGCGTTGCGTCCCTGGCGGCGGCGGGTCGAGCACTACCGTGCCGACCGTCCCGGCGGCGCTGCCCGGCTCGGCGTACGGGGCGCCGCGCAGATGGGTACGGCCGCGGTCCGCGGCTTCGACCGTGTGCGCTGCTGCGAGGAACGCCCGCCCGACCGCCTCGGGATCGGACATGTCGACGTCCGGGTCGGCTTGCGGCGGATCGGCACCGCGCTCGACGGGGATCGCCGCGATGGCGTCGCGGTCCTCGTTGCTCACCACCGGCGGCCGCTCGGCCGGACCTGCGCCGCCGAGCAGCGCGAGTGCCGCGATCGTGACGGCGAGGGCCGTCAGCGCGGCGAGCACGGGTCGGCTCATGGCGTCACTCCCGGAAGCTCACGTGGACGTGGTCGAAGTGTCCGCCGGTGGCGTTCGAGGTGTCGTAGACCCCGCCGCCGGTGTAGCGGCGGCCCCACGCGCCGTCGTCGTCCGCGACGCCGGGGTCCCAGTAGCGGCCCTGCCAGATCAGGTATCCGACGCGGAGCGGTTCGGCGTGCTCCCGGAACCAGCCGACGACCCGCCACCCCGCCTCCAGCTCGGCACCCTTCGCGAACGTTCCCGGCGCGGTGGCGAAGAGGTCGCAGGCGCGGCCCCGGGAGTGGTCGCTCCTCGGGTTCCACGCGTGCTCGTCCCAGCACCCCGCCGAACGGATCACCGGGCCGCCGCTCCAGCTGCCGAACGCGGCCTCGGCCGCTTCGAGACCGTGGCGCGTCGCGCCGGTGAGGCACCCGTCGCCGGTGGGGTCGGGCGGCTGGCAACCCGTCGCCCCGCCGGTCCAGGCGGCCGGCGCGGCGAGCGATGGCGCATGCAGCGCGGGTGCCGTGGCGGCGGTGAACCGCTCGACGTTGGCCCGCACCGCGCCGATGTACCGGGCGATCACGGCGGCGCAGCGCGCGGAGCACCCGGCCTCGCCGGCCACCGGCACGCCCGTCGCGCTGCCGGTGACCCGGCCGCAGCCGGCGATGTGGCAGACGAGCATCGCGTCGAGCGGGTCGGCCGGCTTGCCCGTAGCGGTGAGGTGCGCGGCGGCGGCGCGCAGGTTCGCGCAGATCCACGGCACGGCGACCCGCAGGTGCGCCTCGGTGGTGAGCACGTCGGAGCCGGCCGCGGGCGGATCGCTCGCCCACGGCGTACCCCCGGCGGCCTGCCAGGTGCGCTGCCCGAACTGGAAGAGCCCCGCCGGTCGACCTGCGGCGTCGCCGTGCAGGCCGGGGTCCCAGCCCGACTCGGCCTGCACGTGCGACACCACCCACACCGGCGGCAGCTCGGGACACCCGTCGGAGGTCAGCTCGACGATCAGCGGCAGCATCTCGCGGGCCAGTGCCGGCACCTTCGGGGAGTCGACGCCCGATGCCGCCACGCCCGTGCCGCCCGGTCCGGGCGGCATCAGGCCGGTCACAGTGGCGACCAGAGCTGCGACCAGGGCCGCGAGCACACGCACCGGCCGCTCACCCGGCCCGTCCCGGCTGCTCGCGCTCGACCGGTTGCAGCCCTCGCCAAAGCACCGCGGGGCGTGGCCGGATCACCATCGGCGGAACGGCGCTCTCCAGCTGGCCGGAGCCGAGCACAGCCGCGACGATCCGGCGCAGCGCGTCGGCCAGCACCCGCAGCTGCGGGGTGAGCGTCGCGACGTCGCGGCCGAGGACGAGCGCGGCGTCCGCGGGCGGCCCGCTCGCCCGGGCCCACTCGGGAATGTGGGGCAGCAGCACAACGGCGCCGAAGCGGTGGCTGAGCGTCTCCAGCGACGGCTCCTCGGCACCGCGGACCGGCACGACGGCCAGCACAGGACGCGGTCCCGACGGTGGGAAAGCCACCACACGGGCGAGGCGCAGCGCCTCCGGGTGCGCGCCACAGGCCAGCACGTCGGCGTGCTGGTCGCGATGGCCTGCGTCGACGGCGTGCAGGGCGGCCGCGAGCGTGCTGGCGCCGGAACCCCTGCTGAGGCCGGTCACCTGCGGGATCCTCGTCACCACGGGCCTCCGGCGAGCTGCTGCTCGGCGATCGGGTCGTCGTCGGCCAGGGCGTGGTCGCTCCGGCCGGGTGCGGGAGGCGGGTCCGGTTCCTCGCCGAGGGTCTCCTCCCAGGCGTCGACGACGAGCCGGCCGCCGCTGAGCACCACCGGGACGCTCAGCCGGATCCAGTACGCCGCGAGGCTGCGCCACCCACGTCCGGTCGGCGGCGGCGCGACGGCGGGGACGCCCGCGATGTCCGGTTCGCGCTCCGGCTCGGCAGGGGGCTCCGCGCGCTTCCCGACGAGGCGGTACGGCGTGACGCGCACCCGCACGTCGACGAGCACCCGCCCGTCACCGTCGGGGCGGACCAGCCCGGTGAGCGCAAAATCGGCCCGCTGCCGGCCGGTGCCCGACCAGCCCAGCCGGGCGGGGTCGCTGCCGGGTGCGGAGAGGTGGTCGGTGAGCACCCGGCCCCGGCGCTGCGGATCCTCCTCGTCCCACGAGAGGTAGTCGACGGCGAACGCACCGGCGAGCGCGGCGGCCTCGGCGGGGTCGGGCCTCGGCGCCACCCCGTCGGGCATGCGCGGCGCGGGGATGGGTGGGAAGCCGGTGGGGTCGGTCGGCGGGTCGGCGTAGGGGTTGTGCGGTGTGGCAGGCCTCGTGGGGCGGACTGCCGGGCCGCTGCCGGGCGGGGGCGGCGGCGGTCGGTGTGGGGGCGGGCCGGGTGGGCCGACGCGAACCGGGAAGCCCGGTGGCGGCGCGGGCGGTTCCGCCTGCGCGCGGCCGAAGAGGCGGAATCGTGGCACGGCGATCATCGCCGGTGCCGGATGCGATGTGCGGACATGGGCTCCCCCGGATGCCGGTGCGGTGGCGGTAGCCACCGCGAACGGCTCGACCGTAGGAACGCGCTAGGAGGCCGTGTGCCGGAAACGGGAACAGCGTTTGCGATAGCGAACGGGTGCCGTCAGAAGGTCCGCACGGGGTGTGCCTGGAAAGCCACCTTCCCGGCCTCAGGCGCCTGGAAAGTGGCTTTCCAGGCAACCCTCGGGGCGCCTCGCGCTACGGCAGCTTCCAGGTGTGCACGGGCTCGTTCGCCTCGGAGTGGTGGAGGTAGCGCTGCAGCATCCCGGCCAGCGCCTTCTCGCGGTCGGCGCCGCGGTCCTCCAGCGCGGCGACGGCGTCGAGCTGCCACGCCGAGCCGGTGCGGCGCGTGACGCACCGCCGCTCGATGATCGAGAGGTACCGGTTGATCACGCCGGACGCGACGCCCCAGGTCGCGAGCCCCTCGGCGGCCTGTGGCAGGAGCTTGCGCAGCACGAGCTCGTCGGGCCGGATCCAGCCGCTGCCCGGCCAGTAGAGCGGGCCGTCCATCCCGTGCTTCGCGGCGGTGGTGAAGTTCTCCTCGGCGGCCTCGAACGACATCGAGCTCCAGAGCGGCCGCTCGGCCTCGACGAGCACCCGCAGCAGGCCGTAGAAGAAGAGCGCGTTGGCGACCATGTCGACGGCCGTCGGTCCGGCCGGCAGCACCCGGTTCTCGACGCGGACGTGCGGGACCCCGCCCGCGATGTCGTAGACGGGGCGGTTCCACCGCCAGATCGTCCCGTTGTGCAGCTTCAGCTCGTCCAGCTCCGGCACCCGGCCGGCGTCGAGGTCCGCCATCGGGTCGGTGTCCTCGGTGACGGGCATCAGGCCTGGGAAGTAGCGCCCGTTCTCGGAGAAGAGGTCCAGGATCGAGGTGATCCAGCGCTCGCCGAACCACACCCGTGGCCGGACGCCCTGGTTGCGCAGCTCGACCGAGCGGACGTCGCACGACTGCTCGAAGAGGGGGATGCGCGTCTCGGCCCACAGCCGCGACCCGAGCAGGAACGGCGAGTTGGCGCCGACGGCCAGCTGCACGCCGGTGAGCACCTGCGCGGCGTTCCAGTAGGCGGCGAACGAGTCGGGGTGGACCTGCAGGTGCAGCTGCATGGACGTGCACGCCGCTTCCGGCGCGATCGAGTCGAAGTCGGCGATGAGCCGGTCGGGCGAGACCGAATGCCGGCCGGAGGCGTCGTCGCCGGTGATGTCGAGCCGGATCGGCTCGCCGCGCAGGTTGAGCATCTGCTCGTTGAGCAGGGCGTAGCGCTGGTCGGACGACAGCGACTCGAAGACGAGGTGGCGGCGCTCGATGGTCGGCAGGATGCCGATGACGGCGAGCCGCGAGCCGCACTCGGCTGCGGCGTGCCGAGCCAGCCGGAGCTCGTCGACCAGCTGGTTCTCCAGGTGCCGCCACTGCTCGCCCGGCAGCGGCCGCGGCGGGAGGTTCAGCTCGAGGTTCCACCGGCCCAGCTCCGACTGGAACTCGTCGCTGCCGATGGCCGCGAGCACGTCCGGGCCGGTGAGGGCGGGTTCGAGATCGTCACCGACGAGGTTGAGCTCGACCTCGATGCCGGTCATCGGCTCGTCCTTGGCGAACGGGTGCTCGCGCAACATCACGGCCAGCGCGTCGAGGCACCGCTGGACCTTCGCCCGATAGTTCTGGCGATCCCGCCGACTGAACGTGGTCCGGTCGACGTCCTGGCCCATGCGTGTGCTGCCTCCCTGACCCGGGCCTGACCCGGACCATGGCTGCCCACGCTCGTGGTGACGAGCGGTGGCCTTCGGTCGGGGTTGTCCACCGTGACACACGGTCGACCTTGCCGCTACGGCTGTCCGGATGACGGGTACATCGCGCTGATCACAACCTGGAACGATTCGACCTGTGGCGTTCGAGACGACGATCGACGACCCGGCGGACCCGCTGGTGGACGACTACCGCGACCTGACGGCAGCGGACCGCCGTCCGGATCGGCCCGGCGGGCGTGGGCTCGTCATCGCGGAGGGTGTCGTCGTGGTGCGCCGGCTCATCGACTCGCCGTTCCCGGTGCGGTCGGTGCTCGGCGTCCCGCGGCGCCTCGCCGACCTGGCTGACGATCTTGCGCCGCTGGACGTGCCGGCGTTCGCCCTCGACGCCGACACGATGGCGACGGTGGTCGGGTTCCACCTGAACCGAGGGGTGCTCGCGGTCGCCGACCGGGCCGTCCAGCCCGCGGCCGCCGAGCTCGCCCGCACCGCCGGGACGCTGGCCGTGCTGGAGGGCGTGAACGACCACGAGAACCTCGGGTCGGTCTTCCGCAACGCCGCTGCGCTCGGCGTCGACGGTGTGCTGCTCGGGCCGCGGTGCGCCGACCCGCTCTACCGCCGCAGCGTCCGCGTGTCGATGGGGCACGTGCTGCGGGTCCCGTTCGCGGAGCTGCCCGGCGAATGGCCCGCCTCGCTCGACGTGCTGCGTGCGGCCGGGCTGCGTGTTGCGGCGCTCACGCCGGCTGCCGACGCCGTCCCGATCGGTCGGGCGGGCCTCGACGGGCAGCGGGTCGCGTTGCTGCTCGGCGCGGAAGGCCCGGGGCTGACGGCGGAGGCGCTGGCGGCGGCCGATCTGCGCGTGCGCATCCCGATGGCGTCGGGCGTCGACTCGCTCAACGTCGCGACGGCCGCCGCCGTCGCGTTCCACGCGGTCGCCACGCCATGAAGGCATGCGGTGGGTGTCTTGCGGCTACGCTAGCCCGCTATCCGGTCGGACGGGAGATCGTGTGGAGCTCGGGGAACGGCTGCCAGGTGATCCACCCCTGCCGGCCGAACTGCGCGCCGCGCTCGACGAATGGAGCGCCTTCTCCACGGCCGTCGCGGGCGGTGGGCGGCCCGAGGACGTCGACCTGCTCCGCCGCCGCGGCCGCCAGCTCGCCTCCCGCGTCGCCGATGTGCTGGGCCGGCCGGTGGAGTTCGTCGACCCGGTCACGGGCGCGATCGAGACCGTCCGGGTGAGCCCCGTCGGCCCCATCCCGCGGCTCGCCGTCGAGACCCCCGGCCCGGTGCCCTGGACGACCGGGCTGACCGTCGCCGCCTTCGTTGCCGTGCTCGTCGGGTTCACCGACATCGTGCTGAGCAACGGGTTCGCCGAGGCGTTCGGGCTGCTGTGGATACCCGCGAACCTGCTCGTCGGGTTCGGGCTCGCCCCCACCCTCTGGCTGGTGCACGACATGCCGTTCTGGCGGTGGCCCGCGCTCGGCACCGCCGTCGGGCTCGGCGTCGGGTGGGTCGTCCTGCTGCTCGGGATGCTGGGCTGAGCCACCGGGTCGGGAGTGGAGTGAATCGCGGCAGCCATCGGCTCCACGGTGCACCGCACGTTCACGGTCGACCCGGCCGTCGCCGCGCTGACCTTCCGCGCCCGTCGCACCCGGTGGCCGGGTGGGGCGAGCCAGTAAGCCCGGGCGGTCTCCCCGCCATATGCCTTGGCCGTGCGCGGGATGGGTGCGAGAGGCATTCCCGCCACCCGTAGAAGTTCCCCACCGTTTTGCCAACCTGCATGCCCTGGAAGGTGTGCAGGTTGGCAAAACGGTGGGGAAGTTTGTCAGCGTTGGCCGCGCACCCCGAGCAGCACCTCGTCCCACGAGGGCATGACGGGCTTGCCCTTCTTGGTGCGGCGGTTGGCGGCGGGGGCGGTCTCCGGCTGCTCGGTGGGCTGCTCGGCGGCCGGTTCGTCCTGCGGCTCGGGCGCGGGCGCCTGCTCCGCGACCGGCTCCTCGCGCGGCGGCGGGGCCGGCTCGCGGCGAGGTTCCTTGCGCGGTTCCGCACGGGTTTCCGTACGTGGTTCCGGGCGGGTCTCGGCGCGCGTTTCTGGGCGGGCCTCGGGCCGCGCCGGCTTGCGCGGCTCCGTGCGCGGCTCGGCCTTGCGCTGCGCGGGTGGTGCGGCTCGGCGCGCGGGCGGCGGCTCGGCGGGCGCCTCGCGGGGCTGCTCGATCCGGGGTGGCCGGGCGGTCTCGGCGGGGGCGGTCGCCCGCGCCTGCTCGACGACGGGCGCGGCGCCGGAGCCGGTGGCTCGCAGCTCCTCGCGCGCGTCCGGCTCGGGCGCCGGCGCCGGCTCCTCCTGCCGGGCGATGTCGATCACCGGGCCGACGGTGCGCAGCGGCCGCGCCGGCAGGCCTTCGACGAGGTCGCTGGCGTGCTCGTCGACCGCGGTGACGGTCCCGCCGTGCGCGCCGGGCTGGAACGTCCAGTGCGCCCGGTTGTCCGAGCGGCCCGCGCGCCACGACAGCGCGACGACCCAGCGGCCGTCCTCGCCCTTCCAGGAGTCCCACTCGGCTTCGGTGTACTCCTGGCCGCGCAGGCCGAACGTGTGCGCGACGACGTCGCCGAGCATGCGTGAATCGGGGCCGTCGGCGCGCATCGGATGGGCTCGCTGCGCGACCTCGGCCGTGCGGGATCGTTCCAGCAGCACCGGGTACGCGAACCGTTCGATCTTCTGCAGCGGGACGCCCGCCATCGACGCGACCTGCTCCACGGACGCTCCGGCGCGGATGCGTGCCTGGATCTCACGTGGGCGCAACTGGCTCTCCAACTCGATCGAGATCTGTCCCAGCCGGGTCCGGTCTCCCCGTGCGGCAGCGCGCAGCTGCTCGTCGGCCGGCACGGTGAAGCGCTCGCGACGGTCCGGGTCCTCGAGGATGACGGAGATCTCTCCGCCGCCCTCGGTGATCCCGACGACCCGCAGCGCCCGCATCGGCGGCCTCCCCGCTCTCTTCTCCCCGTCCGGGTGACGGTAGTTGCCACCGCAGCTCCGCCGTCGGAGGCGCGCCGGGGCTTTCGCACCCCGCCCGACGTCGGATAACTGCGCACCGCGTGCTTTCGTGCACGCAGCGTTCCATGACCGTGTCGTCAGATAAAGCTGATGCGGATGTTACCGGTGTGACTACAGAGGGATGGCGGCAGTCACTGTTGGTGCGCGACAACCCAGTCGACGCAGGCGGTCAGCGCCTCGACGTCGGCCGGTTCGACGGCCGGGAACATCCCGATCCGCAGCTGGTTGCGGCCGAGCTTGCGGTAGGGCTCGGTGTCGACGACGCCGTTCGCGCGCAGGGTCTTGGCGATGGCCGCGGCGTCGACCTCGTCGGCGAAGTCGATCGTGCCGACCACCTGCGAGCGGTGCGCGGGGTCGACGACGAACGGGGTGGCGAAATCCGACTTCTCGGCCCACGCGTAGAGGTGGCCGGACGACTGCGCGGTGCGGGCGACGCACCCGTCGAGGCCGCCGAGCGCGAGCATCCACTCGACCTGCTCGGCCATCAGGAAGAGCGTGGCGATCGCGGGCGTGTTGTACGTCTGTTCCTTGACGGAGTTGTCCACAGCTGTGGACAACGAGAGGAACGGCGGGATCCAGCGGTCCGACGCTGCGACCTCGGCGATCCTGGCGAGCGCCGCAGGGCTCAACAGGGCTGTCCACAGGCCGCCGTCCGCGGCGAAGCCCTTCTGCGGCGCGAAGTAGTACGCGTCGGCGTTGCTGACGTCGACGGGGAGCCCACCCGCGCCGGAGGTCGCGTCGATCAGCACGAGCTGGTCGGCCGTGGTGCCCTCGGGGCGGACGACGGGCACCGAGACACCCGTCGAGGTCTCGTTGTGGGCCCAGGCGAGCACGTCGCAGCTCGGGTCGGTGGTCGGCGCCGGCGCGCTGCCCGGATCCGCTTTCACCACGACCGGGTCGGCGAGGAACGGGGCGCCGCGCGTCGAATCGGCGAACTTGGCCGAGAACTCGCCGTAGGTCAGGTGCAGCGCGCGCTCGCGCACGAGGCCGAACGCCGCGGCGTCCCAGAACGCCGTCGAGCCGCCGTTGCCGAGCACGACCTCGTAGCCCTCGGGGAGCGAGAACAGCTCGGCGAGCCCCGCCCGCAGCCGTCCGACCAGCGACTTCACCGGCTTCTGGCGGTGCGAGGTGCCCATCAGAGCGGCGCCGGCGCCGGCCAGCGCGGCCAGCTGCTCGGGGCGCACCTTGGAGGGGCCGCAGCCGAACCGACCGTCGGCAGGCAGGAGGTCGGCGGGGATCCGCGGGTCTGTGGAGGTCGATGCCGTCACGCCCCCAGTGTCGCAGCCGAGCGGCGCTCGGCCAGCGCCCGGCCGTCGCCCATGGGAAGGATCACAAGCAGCGCGAACTTCCCCACCGTTTTGTGCACTTGCGCGCTCCGCAGGCGCGCATCCACCCAAAACGGTGGGGAAGTCGGGACGCGCCGCGGCGGGTGCGGTCCCGGCGGGGTGCGGCGGGCGCCCGTAGGGTCGGGCGATGCTGCCGAGCACCGCCGCATCCGGGAACACCGTGCTCGGGCTGCGGGCGAAGCTCGTCGTCGCGAGCGCGTTGATGCTGTTCGTCGAGCTGGCGCTGATCCGGTGGGCCGGGTCGAACGTCGTGCACCTCTCGTACTTCTCGAACTTCGTGCTGCTCGGCTCGTTCCTCGGGATCGGGCTCGGCTTCCTCCGCGCCGGACGTGCGTGGCACCGGCCGTTCTACTCGCCGATCACGCTCGCGGCGCTCGTGCTGTTCGTCGAGGCCTTCCCGGTGACGGTCGACCGCGGCCACGACCCGACCGTCATCTACTTCACGAGCCTCTCGACGACCGGGCCGCCGACGTGGGTCGTGCTGCCGATCGTGTTCGTCGCCGCCGCGGTCGTGACGGCCGGGCCCGCCGAGCTCACCGGCCAGTGCTTCGCACAGCTGCCGCGGCTCACGGCATACCGGTTCGACCTGGTCGGCAGCCTGATCGGGATCGTGTCGTTCACGGCGCTCTCGTTCATCGGCGCGCCGCCGGTGTGGTGGGGCGTGATCGTCACGCTCGCGTTCGCCGTGCTGCTCGTGCCGGCGCCGGAACGGATCGCGGTGCTGGTCGGCGTGCTGCTCATCGGGGTGCCCTCGGCGCTGATGGTGAGCGCGCTGCAGCTGGAGTCGACGGCCGAGGGCGTCACGTGGTCGCCCTACTACAAGATCAAGACGACGCCGTGGGACTGGCAGGGCACCCCGATCGTCGACATCTCGGCCAACGGCGTGCCGCACCAGCAGGCGATCCCGGCCGAGGCGCGGGTGCGGTTCGAACCCCAGTACGGGCTGCCTTACCAGCGCACACCGGGCAACGAGCTGCGCAACGTGTTGATCGTCGGCGCCGGCAGCGGCACCGATGTGGCGATCGCGCTGCGCAACGGTGCCCAGCACGTCGACGCCGTCGAGATCGACCCCGAGCTGCTCGCCATCGGGCGCGAGCGACACCCCGACCGGCCCTACGCCGACCCGCGCGTCGACGTGCACGTCGACGACGGCCGCGCGTTCCTCTCCCGCACCGACACGAAGTACGACCTGATCCTCTTCGCGCTGCCGGACTCACTGACGCTCGTGCAGGGCGCGAGCTCGCTGCGGCTGGAGAGCTACCTGTTCACCGAGCAGGCGTTCGCCTCGGCGCGCGAGCACCTCGCGCCGGGTGGGGCGTTCTCGATGTACAACTACTACCGCGAGACGTGGCTGATCGAGCGCCTCGCGAACACCGCGTCCACCGTCTTCGGCCATCGTCCGTGCGTCGACGTGGTCGGCGGCGCGCTCGGCCAGGCCGTGATCACCTCCGGGCTCGCGCCGGCCGACCAGACCTGCGCGTCGACGTGGGCCGGCCCCGCTCCCGGCACGCCCGACCCCGCAACCGACCAGCGCCCGTTCCTCTACCTGTACGGCGCGACGATCCCGTCGCTGTACCTCGTGACGATCGGGCTGATCCTGCTGGTCAGCGTGGTGGCGGTGGGTGTGGTCGGGGGCGGCTCGTACCGGCGGATGCGCCCGTACGCCGATCTGTTCCTGCTCGGCGCCGGTTTCCTGCTGCTGCAGACGAAGAGCATCGCCGGGTTCGCGCTGCTCTTCGGCACGACGTGGGTGGTCAACGCGATCGTGTTCGCCGGAGTGCTGCTGGCCGTGCTGGCGGCGGTCGAGGTGACGAGACGGTTCCGCACGCCCCCGCTGAAGACGATGTACGTGGTGCTCTTCGCGGGGCTGCTGCTGAGCTGGCTCGTGCCTGACGCGTGGCTGCTCGCGATGCCGGTGCCGCTGCGCGCGCTCACCGCCGTCGTGCTCGCGTTCCTGCCGGTCTTCGCGGCGAACGTCGTGTTCGCGAAGCGGTTCACCGACACCGAGGACGGCACGGCCGCGTTCGGCGCGAACCTGCTCGGCGCGATGGTCGGCGGCTGCCTGGAGTACCTCGCGTTGCTCGTCGGCTTCCCCGGGCTGCTGATCGTGGCAGCGCTGCTCTACGCGGGCGCCTTCGCCCTCGCGCCGAAGGGGTCGTTCGCGCCGCGGTAGGTGCGCCGGTAGGCGATCGGTGCGACGCCGATCGCCGCGTGCAGGTGCTGGCGCAGCGACGCCGTGGTGCCGAAGCCGGCGTCGACGGCGATCCGCTCCACCGGCAGGTCGGTCGTCTCCAGCAACCGTCGGGCGAGGTGCACCCGCTGGGCGATGAGCCAACGTGCGGGGCTCTGGCCCGTCTCGTCGCGGAAGCGCCGCGTGAATGTCCGGACGCTCATCGACGCGTGCGCCGCCAGCTCGGCCAGCGTGAGCGGCTCGTCGAGGCGCTGCAACGCCCAGGCCCGGGTCGGGTCGGTGCCGGGCCCCGCCGGGTCCGGCGGCGGCTCGATGAACTGCGACTGCCCGCCGTCGCGCCACGGTGCGACGACGCTGCGCCGAGCCACCCGGTTCGCCACCGAGGCGCCGTGGTCGCGGCGCACGACGTGCAGGCACAGGTCGATCCCCGCGGCGTTGCCCGCCGAGGTGAGCACGTCGCCGTCGTCGACGTAGAGCACGTCCGGGTCGACCTTCACCGCGGGGAACAGCCGGGCGAGCCGCTCGGCGTGCATCCAGTGCGTCGTGGCCGGCCGACCGTCCAGCAGCCCGGCGGCGGCGAGCGCGAACGCGCCTGTGCAGATCGACATCAGGCGGGCGTCGAGGCTGGTCAGCACCTCGGCGACGGCCGGGTCGAGCACTCCCTCGTCGACGACCCGGTCGCGGTAGATGCCCGGGATCACGACGGTGTCGGCCTCGTACAGGATCGAGCCGTCGTAGTCCGGGAGCACGCGGTAGCCGGCGGACGTGCGGATCGGGCCGCCGTCGAGCGTGCAGGTTCGCACGCGGTAGAGCCGGTTGCCCTCGTCGTCGACGGCGTTGCCCATCAGCTTGTGCGGCAGCCCGATCTCGAACGCCATCACCTCGGGGAGGCCCAGCACCGCCACTTCATGGACGTCGACCATGGCCGAATTCTTGCACATGATGGCCTTCCGGCCACTGGTGTCGGTCTGCGGCGTCACCGAACCTGGACCCGTGACAGAGCTCCGTTCCCCGGAAAGGGCGCCGCGCGTGCGCCGGATCCACCCGGCGTGGTGGGTCGCAGCAGTGACGTTCCTGGCGCTGGTCGGCGCGGCCGGGTTCCGGGCGGTGCCCGGTGTGCTGATGGACCCGCTCCAGCAGGAGTACGGCTGGTCGGTCGCGACGATCTCCGGTGCTGTCGCGGTGAACATGGCGCTCTACGGGCTGACCGCGCCGTTCGCGGCCGCGCTGATGGAGCGGTTCGGGATCCGCAAGGTCGTCAGCGCCGCGCTGCTCGTCGTCGCGGCCGGCAGCGGGCTAACCGTGTTCATGACGGCGAGCTGGCAGCTGGTCCTGTGCTGGGGCGTGCTCGTCGGGCTCGGCACCGGCTCGATGGCGTTGGCGCTGGTCGCGACGGTGACCGGGCGCTGGTTCGTGGCTCGGCGCGGCCTGGTCTCCGGCGTGCTCACTGCGGGCGGGGCGGCCGGGGCACTGGTGTTCCTGCCGCTGGTCGCGATCGTCTCGGAGCGGTTCGGGTGGCGCCCGGCCGCGCTCGGTGTCGCCGCGGCTGCGCTCGCCGTCGCCCCGCTGGTGATGTGGCTGCTGCGCGACCGCCCGCACGACCTCGGCGTCGTCCCCTACGGTGGCACCGCCGCCGACGACCCCGAGCCGGTGCGCACGGGTGCCGCGCGGCTCGCGGTCAAGGTGCTGTTCGACGCCGCGCGCACGGCCCCGTTCTGGTACCTCGCCGCCGGCATGATGATCTGCGGCGCGACCACGATGGGCCTGATCCAGCCGCACTTCATCCCCGCGGCGCACGACCACGGCATGCCGCACACCGTCGCGGCCGGGCTGCTTGCGCTCGTCGGGATCTTCGACGTCGCCGGCACGATCGCGTCGGGCTGGCTGACCGACCGGATCGACCCGAGGTACCTGCTGCTGGCCTACTACGTGCTGCGCGGGCTCTCGCTGCTCGCGCTGCCGGCGCTGTTCGGGCCGGACATCCAGGCCAACATGCTGGCGTTCATCATCTTCTACGGCCTCGACTGGGTGGCCACGATCCCGCCGACGATGGCGTTGTGCCGGGAGCTGTTCCCGGCGACCGCGCCCGTCGTGTTCGGGTGGGTGTTCGCCTCCCACCAAGTGGGCGCGGCGCTGATGGCGCTCGGCGCCGGCATCGTCCGCGACGAGCTCGGCGCGTACGACTCCGCCTGGTACATCGGCGGCGCGCTCGCGGTGGTGGCCGGCCTGCTCTCGCTCATGATCCGGCGCGCCCCCAAAGCGGCCGCCAACCCCGCCGCGCCGGCGATCTGACCCGAACTTCCCCACCGTTTTGCCTACTTGCACACGTTCCAGGGTGTGCAGGTTGGCAAAACGGTGGGGAGGTTTCAGCCGTGCTGGATGTCGGACCAGCCCTCGACGTCCTCGGGCTTGCGCGGGCCAGGGCCGATGTACTGCGCCGACGGGCGGACGAGCTTGTTCTCGCGCTTCTGCTCCATGACGTGCGCCGACCAACCGGCCGTGCGGGCGCTGGTGAACATCGCCGGCATCATGTGCGGCGGCACCTGGGCGAAGTCGAGGATGACCGCGGCCCAGAACTCGACGTTCGTCTCGATCGGGTGGTCGGGACGGCGTTCGCGCAGGATCGCGAGCGCCGCCTGCTCCAACGACGCTGCCACCTCGTAGCGCGGGGCGTTCAGCTCCTTGCAGGTGCGCCGCAGCACGCGCGCGCGGGGGTCCTCGGCCCGGTAGACCCTGTGCCCGAAGCCCATGAGCTTCTCGCGACGGTCCAGGATGCCGGTGACCAGCGCCTTCGGGTCGTCGGTGCGCTCGACCTCCTCCAGCATCGGCAGCACGCGCGCGGGTGCGCCGCCGTGCAGCGGGCCGGACATGGCGCCGATCGCGCCGGAGAGCGACGCGGCGACATCGGCACCGGTGGAAGCGATCACGCGCGCGGTGAACGTCGAGGCGTTCATGCCGTGCTCGGCGGCCGACACCCAGTAGGCGTCGACGGCACGCACGTGCGCCGGGTCGGGCTCGCCGCGCCAGCGGACCATGAACCGCTCGGTGATCGTCGTGCACTCGTCGATGCGTTTCTGCGGGACGGCGGGCACGCCGATCCCGCGCGCCGACTGCGCGACGTAGGACAGCGCCATCACCGACGCGCGCGCGAGCTGGTCGCGCGCCTCCTCCAGCGTGATGTCGAGCAGCGGCCGGTAGCCCCAGTACGGCGCGAGCATCGCGAGCGCGGCCTGCACGTCGACCCGGACGTCGCCGGTGTGCACCGGGATCGGGAACGGGTCGGCCGGCGGCAGCCCCGGGCCGAACCGGCCGTCGACCAGCAACGCCCAGACGTTGCCGAAGGTGACCTTGCCGACCAGATCCTCGATGTCGACGCCGCGGTAGCGCAGCGCACCGCCGTCCTTGTCCGGCTCCGCGATCTCCGTGCGGAAGGCGACGTGTCCTTCGAGCCCTGACTTGAATCCCGGTGGGGGCGGGGGTACCGCCCCGTCGCCCGGTGCGGATGTACCCGATTGCGTCGACACGGTCGTCACCGCGTCCTCCTCGTCGTGGTCCCCGATTGTCGGCACCTGCCCGGCGGGCCGGTGCGGCGCCGCCCGATCAGGATCGCCCACGTGCCGAGCCGAATCAGCCCGGATCGCGTGCTGACCACGACCGCCCGTGACGGCTAACGTGGTTGGCGTCACCCTGCCTCCGCCACCCGCGGTAGGCAACGGTGCAGCCGGGTGGCATCGGTCACCGGTGTTGTCGGCAGGTCCGTCGGCCGCTATACGCGGCTGCGGGCCGGGCAGATGGGGGGTCCATGACGGAGCAGCGGTTGGCCGGGATGCGGGTCGACTACCGCACGGAACGATTCGACGTCGATGCACTTGCTCCGACATGGCACGAGCAGCTGTCGAAGTGGCTCGGTGAGGCCGAGGCGGCCGGTGTCGCGGAGGCGAACGCCATGGTGCTCGCCACGGCCGATGCCGACGGGCGGGTGTCGTCGCGCACGGTTCTGTGCAAGGGGCTCGACGAGCGCGGGGTCGTCTTCTACACCAACTACACGTCGGCGAAGAGCCGCGACCTGCGGGTCACGCGGTTCGCGTCGGTCACGTTCCCCTGGTACGGCGTGCACCGGCAGGTGCACATCCGCGGGACGGTCGAGCTCGTGGCGTCCGAGGAGACCCGCGCCTACTGGGCCACCCGCCCTCGCGGGTCGCAGCTGGGGGCGTGGGCGTCGGCGCAGTCGACGGTGGTGCGCGACCGCAGGGTGCTCGACGACGCGCTCGCCAACATCGAGCAGCGGTTCCCCGCCGACGAGCCGGTCCCGCTTCCCCACCATTGGGGTGGTTGGCGCATCGCGCCGGAGCGGGTCGAGTTCTGGCAGGGCAGCGAGGACCGCATGCACGACCGCCTGCGCTTCGAGGTCGACCAGATCACGCGGACGTGGAAGGTGCGCAGGCTGGCGCCGTGACCTGCGAATCGCCTCACCCGAGCACCCCATGACTTCCTAGGAGCGCCCGGAACAACTGGAACCTACTGCGCGGCGCCCAGGCGGCGCCCTCGCGGCGTTGCGCGAATACGTCGATACAACAGCGGTATCGCCGAATCCGCGCGCCTTGCGAGGACACCACCTGGACGCCGCTCGCTACGGCCCCCAGTTGTTCCGGACCCTCCTAGAGGTGGTAGGTCTGGACGTGTGACGCCTCCCGGTCCCGACGATCCCACGCGGCCCAACCCCGCCCAGGATCCGCGGACGGGAGCGATCGCGGCCGGCCCGGACGCGCCCACGCGCATGCTCGCCGGCGCCCGCCGCCGCCTGCGCGGGGCGCTGGCCGACACGCGCCCGCTGCGCACCGACTCGTACCGGCGGCTGTGGCTCGCCGGCATCGTGACCGTGATCGGCTCGCAGCTCTCCGTCGTCGCCGTCCCGACGCAGATCTACGACCTCACCGGTTCGTCCGCGTACGTCGGGCTGACCGGGCTCTTCGGGCTGGTCCCGCTCGTCGTGTTCGGCCTGTGGGGCGGCGCCATCGCCGACGTCGTCGACCGCAGGGTGCTGCTGCTCGTCACCGGTGCCGGCATCGCGGCGACGTCGCTCGCACTGTGGGTGACGGCCGCGAGCGGCGTCGGCGGGGTGTGGACGATCCTCGGCCTGTACTCGGTGCAGACGGCGTTCCTCGCCGTGAACCAGCCGACGCGCAGCGCCGTCATCCCGCGCCTGCTGCCCGTCGAGCAGCTGCCGGCGGCGAACGCGCTGAACATGACGGTCCTGCAGGTCGGCGCGATCGCCGGCCCGCTGCTGGCCGGCGTCCTGATACCGGTGATCGGGCTGCCGACGCTGTACCTGATCGACGCCGTCGCGCTGCTCGCGACGTTGTGGGCGACGTGGCGGCTGCCGTCGGTGCCGCCGGAGCGCAACCCGACGGGACGGCGGAAGGCCGGCGTCCGCGAGGTCGCCGCCGGGTTCCGCTACGCCGCAACGCACACCGTGCTGCTCGTGTCGTTCCTGATGGACGTGGTTGCGATGCTCGGCATGCCGCGCGTCGTCTTCCCCGAGATCTCGCACACCGTCTACGGCGATCCGCCGAGCGGCGGCATCGCGCTCGGGCTGCTGTTCGCCGCGATCCCCATCGGCATGGTCGCCGCCGGGCTGCTCTCGGGTTGGCTGCACCGCGTGCAGCGCCAAGGTGTCGCCGTCACGATCGCGATCTGCACCTGGGGCGTCGGCATCACGCTGTTCGGGCTGACCAACTCGCTGTTCCTCGCCGTGGTCTTCCTGGCGCTCGCCGGGGCCGGCGACATGGTCAGCGGGGTCTTCCGCTCCTCGATGCTGCAGTCCGTCGCGACCGACGAGATGCAGGGTCGGATGCAGGGCGTGTTCATCGTGGTCGTGGCGGGCGGGCCGCGGCTCGCCGACCTCTGGCACGGCCCGGCGGCCGCCGCGATCGGGCCCGGGCCGGCGTCCGCGGTCGGTGGTGTGCTGGTGATCGTGCTGGCCGTGGTGGTGGTGCTGGTCTTCCCCCTGTTCTGGAGGTACCGCGCACCGACCGGTTCATGATTGTTTCGATCGGGAATCAGCACCCTCCCAGCGGGTGACGGGCGTCACCGCGTCCGTCACCATCGGGGGATGACGGATGTGAGCACAGTCACCGGCCAGCCTCCGCTCAAGCGGGCTATCGGGCCGAAGTTGCTGCTGTTCTTCGTGGTGGGGGACATCCTCGGTACCGGCATCTACGCGCTGACCGGCTCGGTGGCCGGCGTCATCGGCGGCGCGCTGTGGATCCCGTTCCTGTTGGCGTTCATCGTCGCCTTCATCACGGCGTTCAGCTATCTGGAGCTGGTGGGCAAGTACCCACGTGCTGCGGGCGCCGCGCTCTACACGCACAAGGCGTTCGGCATCAACTTCCTGACGTTCATGGTCACGTTCACCGTGATGTCGTCGGGGATCACGTCGGCGGCCTCGGCGGCGAAGGCGTTCGGCGACACCTACCTGAAGCAGTTCATCGTGCTGCCGACGTGGGCCGTGGCCGCTGTCTTCATCCTCGGCCTCGCACTGATCAACTTCCGCGGTGTCGGCGAGTCGGTCAAGGCGAACGTCGTGCTGACCTGCATCGAGCTCTCCGGCCTGCTGCTGATCATCGGCGTCGGGCTCTACGCGGTCGCACGCGGCCAGGGTGAGCCCTCGCGCCTCATCGAGATCAACACCGGCACCCAGCCGGCGTTCTTCGCGATCACCGCGGCGACCTCGCTCGCCTTCTTCGCGATGGTCGGGTTCGAGGACTCCGTCAACATGGCCGAGGAGTGCCACGACCCGGTGCGGATCTTCCCGAAAGCGATGCTCTGGGGGATGACCGCTGCCGCGACGATCTACGTGGCCGTGGCGATCCTGTCGTCGATGCTCGTGCCGACGGCCGACCTCGCCGCCGCCAAGAGCGATGCCCTCTTCCGCGTGCTGCAGGTCGGGGCCCCCGGCTTCCCGCTGGCGGTCTTCGCCGTGATCGGGCTGTTCGCCGTCGTCAACTCGGCGCTGATCAACATGCTGATGGCGAGCCGGCTGCTGTACGGCATGTCGAACGAGCGGATCATCCCGACGATCTTCGGGCGGGTGCACGAGGGCCGGCGCACCCCGTGGGTCGCGATCGTGTTCACCAGCGTCATCGCGATCATCCTCGTGGCGAGCGCCGACATCTCCCTGCTCGGCGGCACGACGGCGTTGCTGCTGCTCGCGGTGTTCACGATCGTCAACATCGCGGTGCTGGTGCTGCGCAAGGACAAGGTCGAGCACGACCACTTCAAGGCGCCGAAGTGGACGCCGTGGGTGGGCATCGTCCTGTGCGGCTACCTCGTGACCCCGTTCGCCGGTGTCCCGTGGGACCGCTACCTCATCGCGATCATCCTGCTCGGTGTCGGCGTCGTGCTCTGGGTGATCAACTACTTCGTCGTCGGCAAGGTGAACGTCGACCCGGCCAAGCTCTCGAGCGCCGAGCCGGAGTAGTCAGGCAAACCCTGGCGACATCAGCGACATCACAGGCTCCAGCGGGCGCGACACGCCCGCTGAGCACTAGCGTTGTGCGCAACAAACGCACAAACCTGAGTGTGAGGGAACCTCCACATGGCCGACGAGAAAACCACCGCTGTCCTGCACCACCCCGGCGGTGAGCACGAGATGCAGATCAGCAGCGCCGCCGAGGGAGCGTCCGCCTTCGACATCTCGAAGCTGCTGCCCTCGACAGGGCTTGTCACACTCGATTCCGGCTACGGGAACACCGCCTCGTGCTCTTCCGCGATCACCTACATCGACGGCGACGCGGGGATCCTGCGTTACCGCGGGTACCCGATCGACCAGCTCGCCGAGAACTCCACGTTCCTCGAGACGAGCTACCTGCTGATCTACGGGGAGCTGCCGTCGAAATCGGAGCTCGAGGCGTTCACCACGAAGATCAGCCGGCACACGCTGCTGCACGAGGACCTGAAACGGTTCTTCGACGGCTTCCCGCGTGACGCGCACCCGATGCCGGTGCTCTCCAGCGCCGTCAGCGCGTTGTCGACCTTCTACCAGGACAGCCTCGACCCCTTCGACTCCGACGCCGTCGAGCTGTCCACCGTCCGCCTTCTCGCCAAGGTCCCGACGATCGCGGCGTACGCCTACAAGAAGTCGGTCGGCCAGCCGTTCCTCTACCCCGACAACTCGATCGGGCTGGTGGAGAACTTCCTGCGGCTGACGTTCGGGTTCCCGGCCGAGCCGTACGAGGTCGATCCCGATTTCGTCCGTGCGCTCGACGTGCTGCTGATCCTGCACGCCGATCACGAGCAGAACTGCTCGACCTCGACGGTCCGGCTGGTCGGCTCGTCGCACGCCAACCTCTTCGCGAGCATCTCCGCTGGGATAAATGCCCTCTTCGGGCCGCTGCACGGCGGCGCGAACCAGGCGGTGCTGGAGATGCTGCAGCGCATCCGCGACGAGGAGAACGGCGACGTCGAGAAGTTCGTCGAGCGCGTGAAGAACAAGGAGAAGGGCGCCCGCCTGATGGGCTTCGGGCACCGGGTCTACAAGAACTACGACCCGCGCGCGAAGATCGTCAAGCAGAGCGCCGACGAGATCCTCAAGAAGCTCGGCGTGACCGACCCGCTGCTCGACATCGCGAAGCAGCTGGAGGAGAAGGCGCTCGCCGACGACTACTTCATCGAGCGCAAGCTCTACCCGAACGTCGACTTCTACACCGGCGTCATCTACCGGGCGATGGGCTTCCCGACCAAGATGTTCACGGTGCTGTTCGCGCTCGGCCGGCTGCCCGGCTGGATCGCGCAGTGGCGCGAGATGATCAACGACCCGACCACGAAGATCGGCCGCCCGCGGCAGCTGTACATCGGCGCCACCGAGCGCGAGTACGTGTCGATGTCGAACCGCTGACGAACTTCCCCACCGTTTTGCCAACTTGCACGCCTTTCAGGGTGTGCAAGTAGGCAAAACGGTGGGGAAGTTTCGTGGGCGCGCCGTGCTGCGGGGTGGTGGAGGCGCGGCTAGCTTCGGGCGATGGGTACGACCGCTGTCGTCTGGTTCAGGCGTGATCTCCGGGTGCGCGATCAGCCGATCTTCCTCGCCGCCGCCGATGCGGCGGACTCCGCGGTTGCGCTGTTCGTGCTGGATCCCGCGCTGCTCGGGCCGGCGGGTGGGGCCAGGCTGACGTTCCTGTACCGCACGCTGCGCTCGCTCGACGCCGCGCTCGGCGGCAAGCTGCACGTCGTCGAGGGTGACCCGGCCGAGGTGGTGCCGGCGGTCGCGCGTGCGGTCGGGGCGGCGACGGTGCACGTCGCCGCCGACTACGGCCCGTACGGCACCCGTCGGGACGAGGCGGTAGAGCAGGCGCTCGCCGACGACGGCCGCGAGCTGGTCCGCACCGGCTCGCCCTACGCCGTCGCGCCGGGACGGGTGCGCAAGACCGACGGCGGCGCGTTCCGCGTGTTCACCCCGTACCGCAGGGCGTGGGACGAGCACGGCTGGCGCGGGCCGGCGCAGACCGACACCGGCACCGTCGAGTGGCTCGACCACAACGGCGGCGTGGCCATCCCGGACGACGTGCCCGTCGCCGCCGACCTCCCGGAGGCCACCGAGGAGGCCGCGCACGAGCGGTGGCAGGAGTTCGTCGACGACGGCGTCGCCCACTACGGCGACGAGCGGAACCGACCCGACCGCGACGGCACCTCGCGGATGTCGGTGTACCTCAAGTTCGGCCTGATCCACCCCAGGACGATGCTCGCCGACCTCGTGCGGCGCCGCTCCGGATCGGCGCAGGTCTACCGCACCGAGATCGCGTGGCGGGAGTTCTACG
Source organism: Pseudonocardia sp. TRM90224 (assembly GCF_021245725.1). GTDB lineage: Bacteria > Actinomycetota > Actinomycetes > Mycobacteriales > Pseudonocardiaceae > Pseudonocardia. The sequence continues at coordinate 850,603 of NZ_JAJGSX010000003.1, forward strand.
CCGACATCCTGTTCCAGCGCCCCGACTCCGCCCGGAAGAACTACGACACCGCCTTCGACGCGCTGCCGCTCGCTTCCGGGAAGGCCGCGGACGCGCACTTCGAGGCGTGGTGCGAGGGCCGCACCGGATTCCCGATCGTCGACGCCGGAATGCGCCAGCTGCGTGCGCAGGCGTGGATGCACAACCGCGTCCGGATGATCGTCGCCAGCTTCCTCGTGAAGGATCTGCACCTGCCGTGGTGGTGGGGCGCCCACCACTTCATGCAGCTGCTCGTCGACGGCGACCTGGCCTCCAACCAGCACGGATGGCAGTGGACGGCCGGCAGCGGCACCGACGCGTCGCCGTACTTCCGGGTGTTCAACCCGATCACCCAGGGCGAGAAGTTCGATCCCGACGGCGCGTACGTCCGGCGGTTCGTCCCGGAGCTCGCTGGCGTCCAGGGCAAGGCCGTGCACCAGCCCTGGAACCTGCCCGACGGCATTCCCGACGGATATCCCGAGCCGATCGTCGATCACAAGGCGGAACGCCTCGAAGCGCTCGCGCGCTACGAGGCCGTCAAATCCGCACGTAGTTGACGGGTGGGCGATTGCTCCCTGTGCGGGTCGGGAATACTTTCGGTGACTTCGAGGGAGAGGGATGGGTCATGGCTGAGGACTCGACGCCCCGTCGCCGCCGTCGCGGGTGGGCCGTCCTCCTGGTGGTGGCGGGCGCCGGCGGGTGGTACCTGTGGTCGCGCCGGACCGCCGCGGCCGACGTCAGCCCGTGGCCGGAACGGGAGCCCGTCCGCGTGGTCCCGCCGGCTGGGTCGACGGGTGCATCGACGAACGGCGCTGTGCGGACCGAGGCGCGGCCCGCCGCCGAGCCCGTGCCGGCAGCGACCCCGAAGCCCTCGCCGAGACCGCGGCCCAAGGCGGAGCCGAAGGCCAAGAGCGAGCCGAAGCCCCAGCCGATCGCCGCGACACCCGAGGGTGGCGCTCCGGCCGGTCCGGACGGTGCCGCCCCCGGCCCTGAGTACACGATCAAGGGCAACGCGGGCTCGATGCTCTTCCACCCGCCGAGCAGCCCGTACTACAAGCGCACGAAGGCGGAGGTGTGGTTCCGCACCCCGGAGGAGGCCACCGCCGCCGGCTTCACGGAATGGACGCCGAAGAAGCGCGCGAGCAAGTAGCGGGCGCGCCGGGCCGTCGTCAGGAAGGCTCGACGAGCCGGTGCTGATAGGCCAGCGCGACGAGCTGCGCCCTGTCGCGGGCGCCGAGCTTGGTCATGGCACGGCTGACGTGGGTCTTCGCGGTGGCGTGGCTGATGGTGAGAGCTGCGGCGATGTCGGAGTTGCTCATGCCCTGGGCGACGAGCCCGACGACCTGCCTCTCGCGGGTGGTGAGCTGCTCCAGCGCGCGGGGGTCGAGGCGTGGGGGCGTCCGCTCGACGAGCCGGGCGATCAGCCGCCGGGTCAGGCCCGGCGACAGCAGCGCTTCGCCGCCGCTGACGACGCGGATCCCGGCCAGGAGCTGCCGGGGTTCGGTGTTCTTGATCAGGAAACCGGCGGCGCCGGCGCCGAGCGCCTCGATGACGTACTCGTCGTGGTCGAACGTGGTCAGGATGAGCACGTGGACACCGGCCAGCTCGGGGTCGGCCGCGATCTGCTGGGTGGCGCTCAACCCGTCGACGCCGGGCATCCGGATGTCCATGAGCACGACGTCGGGGCGGGTCTCCTTGGCCAGCCGCACCGCGGCGGCCCCGTCGGCCGCCTCGCCGACCACGACCATGCCGGGCTCGGTGTCGATGAGCACGCGGAAGCCGCCGCGGACGAGGGCCTCGTCGTCGGCGATCAGCACGCGGATGGGCTCGGTCGCCGAGCCGGGTGGGTGCATGCGGACATCATCGCCGGGGCGGCACCGGCAGCTCGGCGCGCACTTCGAATCCGCCGTCCGGGTGCGGGGCCGCGGTGAGCCGACCCGACAACGCGCGGGCGCGCTCGCGCATCCCGTCGATGCCGTGCCCGTCGGTGCCGTGCCCGTCGGCGCCGCTCACGCCGGGGCCGTCGTCGAGGATCTGGATGAGCAGTCGCGAGGGCTCGTGCGTCACCGCGAGCCGCACGGTGCGCGCGTCAGCGTGGCGCAGCACGTTGGTGAGCGCCTCCTGGATGATCCGGTAGGCGGCGAGGTCGACCGGCGCGGGCAGGCGCCGGGGATCGCCCTCGACGTCCAGGTCGACCCGCAGCCCCGCGGCCGCCGCGGTGTCGATCAGATCGGCGAGCCGGTGCAGCCCGTTGCGGGGCTCGCGCGGGTGCTCGGGCTCCTCGCTCGTCACGTCGGTGCGCAGGACGCCGAGGATGGTCCGGACGTCGATCAGGCCCTCGTCGCAGACCTTCTTGATCGTGGTCAGCGCCTCGCGAGCCTGCTCGGGGCGCTCCTCGACGACGTGCAGGCCCACCCCGGCCTGCACGCTGATCGTGGCCATGGTGTGCCCGAACACGTCATGCAGTTCGCGCGCGATGCGCAGCCGCTCCTCCGCTGCGAGCCGGCCCGCCCGGTCCTCGCGGTTCTGGGTCTCCCTCAGCAGCCGGGTCCGGGTGGCCGCGAGCACCGCTCGGTGGTAGCCGACGGCCGCGCCGGCGCTGGCCGCGGTGGCGACCAGCAGCACGGCCTCGGGGACTACGCCGGCGGTCGTGGTGTCGCCGGCCACCACCCGGATCGTGAGTACCGCGATCGTCGCGGTGGGCACGGCGGCCGCGAGCCCCCACCGCCAGCCCCGGTGCGCAGCGAGCGTGTAGCAGCTGATCAGCGGGGCCACCGTGATCAGCCGCCCGGGATAGGCAGCGAGGAACCAGGCGACCGGGACGGCATTGAGCAGGATCAGCGCTGCGACCTGGTACCGGCGGCGCACCGCGACCGCGGCCACCACCACGACGGCGAGGGCGACCGCCCCGCCGTCCAGCGGGCGAGGGGCCGCCGTCACCACCGGCCCGACACCGACGGACGCGGCGACGAGGATCGCGAGCGCCACCACCCCGCCGAGTGCCGCGTCGGCGGCGGCCGGCCGCAGCGCGCCGCGGCGGGCCGGCTCACGCGTGGTGTTCACGGACCCATCGTCGCGGCCGACCGGCGGCACCGCATCCACTGACGGGCGTGGCCCTCCACTACCGCGCCGGTAGCAGGTGGATACCACCAGCGGCGGACGGTACGCCGAGCGCGTCAGCCCGAAGACACCTCCGCGGCCCGACGCGCCGGCCCGTCCCGCCGCGCACGATCGCTGCCATCGTTCCGCCGACGAAGGGATCGTCATGTTCATCGATCACATGGTCGCTGCCACCGGGGCCGTCCTGCTCGAAGCGCAGCTCGCCGCCCCTGCGGTGGGCGGGGGCTCCGGGCGACTCGGGGCCATTGCGGCCGGGCTCGTCGGGTTGGTCGGCGTGGTCGCCGGCGGGCTGGCGCTGGCCCGAGCCTGGGGGCGGATCGGTTCCGGCCGGTCCGGCGCCGCCGTGGCGTTCGTCGTGGGTCCGATCGGGATGGCGCTCGCCGGCCTGCACCTGGCGACCTCCACCGGTGGCATAGGGACCGGCAACGGGCGGGCCGGAGCCATCGTCGCGCTGGGGATCGGGCTGGTCGCCGTCGTGCTCGGCCGGCTCGCCGTGGCCCGATCGCGCCGCACGGGCTGAACCGGTCGTCAGGCGTGCCCGACCCGCAGGCCGGGCCAGCGATCCGCCGCCCACCGCCCCCAGTCCGGGTGCGGCGGTGGTGGCTCGTCGAGCGGCGCGCCGTCGACCTCGTCCGGCTTCGGTTCCTCGAAGAGCATCCGGCCCTCGGCCAGCTCGGCGTCGGTGAGGTCGGGGCCGGCGCCGGTGAGCGCCCTGGCGCGCACGCGGCGCCGCTGCTCCTGCTCGTCGACGGCCAGGTACTCGACGTGGCACTCGACCCCGGCCTGCGCCGCGAGCCAGCGCAGCGCCGTGCGCTCGTCGCGGCTCCAGAGCCCGAACTCGACGACGACCGGCGCCCCGGCCCGCAAGGCCGTGATCCCGAGGTCGAGCAGCAGTCCCTCGAGGGTGTCGCGCAGGTCGCCGATGTGCAGCGTGCCGAGCAGCGGTGCGGCCCAGTCGTCGGGGCACAACCGCAGCGCCCCGTGGGCCTGGGCGATCTCCCGTGCCCTGGACGTCTTGCCGGCACCCGGCAGCCCGACGATCAACCAAAGCACGACCGGACCCTACGGGAGTCAGATGGTGAAGCGGGACAGCTCCATCCGCTTCGTGATGCCGAGCTTCGGGTAGGCCCGGTACAGGTGGTGGCCGACCGTCCGCGGGCTGAGGAAGAGCTGCGCGGCGATGTCGCTGTTGCTGAACCCGGCGGCGGCCAGCCGCGCGACCTGCCGTTCCTGGGGCGTGAGCCGGGCGACGGGATCCGCGTCGAGACTCCGCGCCACCGGTCGGTCGCCCAGCGCGGCCAGCTCGGTCCGCGCGCGTTCGGCCCATGTGGCCGCGCCGAGCTGGTCGAACGCGGCGAGGGCCTCGGTGAGCCGCGCCCGCGCGTCCGTGCGGCGCCGCTGGCGTCGGAGCCACTCGCCGTACAGCAAGGACGTCCGCGCGAGGTCGTACAAGCGGGTGCCGCGGCGGTGCATCTCCAGGGCGGCGACGTAGTGCTTCTCGGCGTCCTCGCTGTTCGCGAGCATCGCGTCGCAGCGGTGCAGGAGCGCGATCGAGTGCGGCTGCGCCGTCCGGTGTGCCCATTCGCGGAAGGCGGCCAGATGCCGTTCGGCCTGTTCCGGCTGCCGGTTCCGGATCGTCGCCTCGACGTGGTCGGGCACTGCCCGGATCGGGAAGTCGTTCGCGGCCGGCCCGCCGCACACGCCGTCGAGGTCCTCGGCCGCCGACTCGTACCGGCCCTCGGCGAGGTCGAGCAGGCCGAGGGCCCACGAGGCCAGCGCTGCGTTCGTGGGGTGCGAGTCGCGGGCCTGCAGCGCGGTGCCCGCCTGGCTCGCGCATCCGGGCGCGTCGCCGGCGACGGCGGCCAGCCAGGCCGGGATGGCGTTCATGATGCCGACCTGGGTGTCCTGCCCCAGCTCGGTGGCCAGCGCGATGGCCTCGGCGATCGTCGTCTCGGCGTCGCGCAACTCGCCGCGCAGCAGCTGGGCGATCGCGAGCGGTTCCTGCGCGTACGGCAGCCAGCTGAGCGACCCCTGCTGGCGGGTCTCGGCGACGAGCGCCTCCATCAGCTGGGTGGCGTCGTCGTCGGCGGCGATCATCAGCGCGAGGTAGGCGGCCAGGACGCGCTCGACGAATCCCGTGACCCGTCCGGCCTGTGCCGCGTCCACGAGCTCCTGGGTCGCGGTGACGGCCTGCGGGGTGGCCCGGCCGTCGATCAGCTCGCCCACTGCGATCATGCCGGCGAGGACGGGCGCCTGCGCGGAGCTGCGCGGGAGAGCCACCGCCGCCAGCAACCGGCTCGCGTCGCGGGCGATGTCGTGGGCACCGGCGTCCTTCGCGCATCCGATGGCGTCGGTGAGGATCGAGACGGCGAGCTCAGGGTGCGATTCGACGATCGGCTCGGCGGCCTGCAAGCACAGCGCGGCGCAGGCCGCCGGCGACTCCCGCTCGTAGGCGATCTGGGCCCGGATCCAGACGGCTTCGGCCACGAGCCGGGTGTCGCTGGTCAGCCGGCCGCCCTCCGCGGCGAACTCCGCGGCGCGGTCCAGCCGGCCGGCGTCGAAGGCCGCGCGGGCCGCGCCGACCAGCCGCTCGGCGCGGAGCGCGGTGTCGGTGCTGAGGCGGGCGGCACCCTCGAGCGCGGCGGCGACGGCCGCGGACCCGCCGCGCTGCCGGGCGCGTCGTGCTGCCCGGTCGAGCTCGCGGGCGACGGCCTCGTCCGGCTCGGCCGAAGCGGCGGCGAGGTGCCAGGCACGCCGATCGTCCTCCTGGCCACCGGTCGTCGAATCGGCCAGTGCCCTGTGCACGTCGGCCGTCCACGCGCGTGGCGCGCCCTGGTAGACGGCGGCCCGGATCAGCGGGTGCCGGAAGCTCAGCGCGTCGCCGGTGACCCGGACGAGGCGCGCCCGCTCGGCAGGCTCCAGGTCGCCGGCCGCCAGCCCGAGCCGCCGGGCCGCCTCCATGATCAGCTCGACGCTGGCGGTGCCGTCCGCCGCCGCGATGAGAAGCATCCGCTGGGTCGCCTCGGGCAGGGCGTTGACCTGGGCCTGGAACGTGTTCTGCACACGTTCGGCCACCGGCAGCGGTTCGTACGGCACCGACCAGGTGCGGTCGGTGCGCTGCTCGGTGGCGGCCGTCGTGAGCTCCACGATGGCGAGCGGGTTGCCCCGCGCCTCGCTCAGGATCCTTGCCCTGAGGTGCTCGGCCAGCCCGCTCGCGTGCTGGTTCAGCAGGTCGGCGCAGCTCTCCCCGTCGAGGCGGCGCAACGGGAGTGCCTCGATCCCGCGGGCGGGGAACCGTCCGGTGTCGTCGCGGGCGGCGAACACCATCGCGATCGGTTCGGCCTCCAGCCGGCGCCCGGCAAACAGCAACGCCTCGGCCGACGCCTGGTCGAACCACTGTGCGTCGTCGATGAGGCAGGCGAGCGGCCCTTCCTTGGCCAGCTCGGAGAGCAACGACAAGGTCGCGGCGCCGACGAGGAACCGCTCTCCGGCCGGGCCGCCGACCAGGCCGAACGCGATCCGCAGCGCGGCCGCCTGCGGCGCGGGCAAGGCGTCGATGAGATCGAGATGCGGATACAGCAGGAGGTGCAGCCCCGCATAGGGCACCTCGGCCTCGGACTCGATCCCGACGCCCCGCAGCACCCGCACATCGGCGGCCTCCGCGACGTGCCCGAGCAGCGCGGTCTTGCCGATGCCCGCCTCACCGTGCACGAGCAGCGAGCCGCCCTTGCCGGCGCGCGCTCCGGCGAGCAGCTCGTCGAGACGGGCGCGCTCCGCGACCCGGCCCAGCATCATCCGAGGACGCTAACAAACGCGGCTACGTCGTTCGTCCGATACGGCACAGCGGTACCGACGGTAGCGATACCGATTCGAGCAGCTCCTTCCCTCCCATAACGTCGCCGCCGCGCTGGAACGGCGCAGCAGCGGAGGGGAGATTCGACATGGTCAGGACGGTTCCAGCCCTGAAGGGCAGCCGGCGAGGTCTTCTGGCGTCCTCGGCGGGGATCGCCGCGCTCGGGATCCTGCTGGCCGCGTGCGCGACGCCGAGCCCGGCACCACCGGGCCCGGAACCGGCACCGGGCTCGGCGCCGCGCACCACCGGCTACCTGCCCGTCGACGGGATCGACGTCTACTACGAGGTGCACGGAGCTGCGCGCGAGGGCAAGGCCCCGCTGGTGCTGCTGCACGGCGGGCTCGTCGCGATCGACATGTCGTTCGGCGGGATGATCCCCCGGCTGGCCGCGGACCGCCAGGTCATCGCGATCGAGCAGCAGGGCCACGGCCACACGGCCGACCGCAGCGGCCCGCTCAGCTACGACCGGATGGCCGCGGACACCGTGGCCGTGCTCAGGCACCTCGGGGTCGGCCGGGCCGACGTGTTCGGCTACAGCATGGGCGGCGTGACCGCGCTGAAGCTGGGGATCCAGCACCCGGACCTCGTCCGGAAGCTGGTGGTCGCCTCCGCGGCCTTCGACAAGGCCGGGTACTACCCGGGCGTGCTCGAAGGGATCGCCGCCATGAGCCCCGACAACTTCGCGGGCTCGGGGCTGCCCGAGATCTACGCGAGCGTCGCGCCCGACCCCGGCGCCTGGACCGGGCTCGTGGAGAAGGTCAAGCAGCTCGACCTGCAGTTCCAAGGTGTGCCGCCGGAGCAGATCGCCTCGATCGCCGCCGCCACGCTCGTCATCGTCGGCGACTCGGACGACGTCAGCATCGCCCACGCCGCTCGGCTCTTCGAGCTGCTGGGCGGCGGGACTCCGGGCGACCACAAGGGCCTGCCCGACGCGCAGCTGACCGTGCTCCCCGCAACCGGGCACCTCGGCGTGCTCACCGAGCGCAGCGACGCGGTCGTGGCGACCACAACCGCGTTCCTGGACCGGCCATAGGGGCGGGGCTGCTCCGTCCGGTCGGCTGGGAGGGCAGGAAAGCCACTTTCCGGCCCTCACAGGGCAGGAAAGTGGCTTTCCTGCCCTCGCGTGCGGGCCGCACACATCCCGGGGAACGCCGACTCAGCTGCCGCGCAGCGCGTCCCGCAGGCTCACGCGCGCGCCGGTGCGCAGGATCGAGTTGCGGTACACCCGCCCGGCCAGCCGCACGACGACGGCGATCGCGATCAGCGCGAGCACGGCCGACACCACGACCTCCCAGACCGACGCGACGCCGAGCGCGTAGCGGGCCGGCATGACGGTCTGGGAGAAGAACGGCACGTAGGAGAGCACGGTCGCGACCTGGTTGCGCGGGTCGTTCGGCAGCAGGTTCAGCGTGAGGATGAACGGGATGATGATCACGAAGATCATCGGGGCGATGACGGAGTTCAGCTCCTCCTGGCGCGAGACCGTCGAGCCGATCGCCGCGTACAGCGCCGCGAACAGGAAGAACCCGAGCAGGTACCAGACGATCACCATCACGAACATGCCGAACGCCGCGCCGGGCACCGTCAGCATCCCGGTCAGCGACGCGCCGACCACCCCGATCGCCCCGAGGATCACCAGCTGCAGCAGCCCGACCGCGCCCAGCCCGAGGATCTTGCCGCCGAGCAGCTGCCACGGCTTGATCGTCGCCAGCAGCAGCTCGACGACCCGGCTCTGCTTCTCCTCGACGACGCCGGTTGCGACGAGCTGGCCGTAGCCGCTGAAGGAGATGAAGAGCAGGATCGTGCCGACGATGGCGAGCACGAGCTGCTCCCCGCGGTGCGGGTCGACCGGTTCGGTCGTCGTTGTCGCCACCTGTGAGCCGGCCGCCAGCTGGGCGGGGTCGACGCCGGCGCTGGCCAGCGCGGTGCGCAGCGCCTGCTGCTGTACCGCTGTCGCGACGATCGCCTCCAGGCCGGAGTCGACGGTGTCGCGTCCGACCAGCTCGTAGCTGCCTGCGGTGCCGACCAGCAGCGCGGAGCGCCGGTCGCCTTGGACGTCGGCCCGTCCGGTGGCCTCGTCGACCTCCGTGATCTGCAGGTCCAGGCCCTGCGTGCGGGCCGCCTCCTCGATGCCCGCCCGCAGCGGGGCGGCCGCCGCGACGATGCCGAGCGACTTGCTGGAGCTCTGGCTCGCGAGGAAGCCGCCCAGCAGCGCGCCGCCGGCGAACAGCGCCAGCGTGATCACCAGCCCGATCACGAAGCTGCGCGACCTGACCTGGCTGACGAACTCCCGACGCGCGACCAGCAGCACAGCCTGGTTGGCGCTGATGGGCCCGGACCGGACGGCGGTGCTCATGCCGGCGCCTCCTCGGTGTGCGCGTCCTGCACGACGTCGCGGTAGAGCTCGGTGAGCGGTGGTCGCCAGCGCCGGAACTCGTGCACGGGCCCGGCCGCCAGCGCGGCGCGCAGCACGTCCTGGTCGTCGGTGCCGTCGGCGAGCTTGATGCGTGTGCGGGTGCCGTTGCTCTCCAGCACGTCGACACCCGTGGTGGTCTCGGCCCAGCCGGAAGGCGGCCCGTGCACGTCGACGACGGTGGAGCCGTCGCGTGCCCGCAGCTCCTCGACGCTGCCGGTGGCGACCATCCGGCCCGTCGCGATGATCCCGATCCGGTCGCACAGCCGCTCGACCAGCTCCAGCTGGTGGCTGGAGAAGATCACCGGGACGCCGGCGTCGGCCTTCTCCCGCAGTACCCCGCTCATCACCTCGACGGCGGTCGGGTCGAGACCGGAGAACGGCTCGTCGAGCACCAGCACCTCGGGGTCGTGCGCGAGCGCCGCACACAGCTGCACGCGCTGCTGGTTGCCGAGCGAGAGCTTCTGCACCTCGTCGCCGGTGCGCGCGGCGATGCCGAGCCGCTCCGTCCAGTGCTCGATCGACGCCCTGGCCTGCGCGGCGGACAGCCCGTGCAGCCTGGCGAGGTAGCGCAGCTGCGAGCCGACCTTCATCTTCGGGTAGAGCCCGCGCTCCTCCGGCATGTAGCCGATGCGCCTGCGCAGCTCGGCGTCGACGGGCTTGCCGTTCCACCGCACCTCGCCTGCGTCGGCGGCCAGCACTCCCAGCACGATCCGCATGGTCGTCGTCTTGCCGGCGCCGTTGCCGCCGACGAAACCGAACAACTCACCGGGCCGCACGGAGAACGTGACGCCGTCCAACGCCTGCCGGTCGCCGAAGCGCTTGGACACGCCGTCGATGTCGAGCACGCCAGCGACCCTAGTAGGCCCGACCATCCCGGCCGCGACGCCGCGCAGGCCGGACCGAGTGACCGTCGACAACGACGTTCTGGCTGTTGTTAGCGCTCACAAACAGCCATTACGTCGTTGTCGACGGTGTCCGCTCAGGACGCGAACAGGCGCGCGACCAGCTCGCCGCGGCTGGAGACGTCGGCCTTGGCGAAGATCGTCTTGAGGTGGTCGCGCACGGTGTGCGGTGAGATGGACAGCGCCGCCGCGATCTCGGCGGTGGCCAGCCCGCGCGCGACGAGCCGGGTGATCTCCAGCTCGCGCGGCGTCAGCCCGTCGGCCTCCGCGATGAGCACTGCCAGGTCGGCGGCCGGCGCCTGCTCGATGACGAGCGCCACCGGGCCGGGCCGTCCGTCCGGCCCGCTGAGGCAGGACGCGTGGCAGGTCAGCCACCGGCCGTCGACGGTCCGGATGCGCATCTTCGCGCCATCGCGCTCGCGTCCGGTGGCGACGGCCCGGGCCTGCAGCGCCGTGGCGACCACCCAGATCGGCAGCCGCAGGCCCAGCGGGGACGGCACGGACGGGCCGGCCGGGAGCAGCGCGAGGAACCGCCGCGCCTCCTCGTTGATCGACGTCGGCTCGCCGGCGGGATCGAAGAGCACCAGCCCGGGTGCCTGCGAGCCGTCGGGACCGCCGGTCGTGGACGGCCGGGCGAAGCCGCGCAGCAGCGTCGCGAGCGGACCGGACAGCTCGGCGAGCAGCGCCGTCTCGGCCGGGACGAACGCGGCGCCACCACCACGACCACCGTGCATGCGGAACAGGCTCACCACGGCCCACGGCCGGTCGCCGATCCGCAGCACCGCCCGCAGCTCGTCGTCGACGCCCTGGCGCTCCAGCAACCGTCGGAAGCGGGCGCTGCGTGCGGGCAGGTCGCGGGTGGCCGCGCGCAGGCCGGCCGCCGGGACGTCGGCGCGGGCGAGGTCGCGGAACGGGACGACGTTCTCCTCCAGCAGCTCGCTCGCCCAGTAGGCAGCGCAGTCCTCGCGCGAGCCGAGGTCCTGCACCAGCATCGGCGCGGTGATGAGACCGGTCTCCGGATCGGTTGCCGCCCACACCGCCGAGTCGAACGGCACGAGCCGCCGCAGCCGGGCGGACGTCCGGCTGAAGAGCCCGAGCGCGTCGGTGGCGCGGCCGGCGCTCGACAGCACCTCGGCGCGGCCTCTCATCACGGACATCCGGCTACCTCCCCACCCGTCAGGGTGCCCGGCCCCCTGTTCGGCCCCAACCCCCCGTTTGAGGGGGTGATTCCCGGCCGCTCACCGCATGCGGGGGATGGGCGGCGGCTCCGGTGTCGAACAGGCTCGGACCCATGGACATCACCATCGTCGGAGCGGGCGCCGCCGCGGTCGGTCTGCTGGACGCGCTCGCCGCTTCCGCGAGCGGCCCCGGCACCATCACGGTCGTCGAGCCGTCCCCGCACCTGTGGAAGGGCCGCCCGTACGGCCCCGATTCGGACTCGGTGCTGGTCAACGTGCCACCGGCGATCATGTCGATCCGGGGCGGCGACATGGCGCACTACGCGTCGTGGCTGGGCGCCCGCGGCGCCGCCCACATGGACGACCTGCTCGGACAGCCGCTGGTCCCACGCGCGCTCTACGGCGAGTACCTCGTCGACACCGCCGAGAAGGCGATGGCCATGCTGCGCGAGAACGGCCGGGACGTGCGGGTCGTCCCCGCCGGCCTGACTGCGGCGAGCAGATCGGGAGCCCGCTGGTCGCTGCGCACCCGCGACGGCCGTGCTCTCGAAACCGATCATCTTGCGCTGTGCGTGGGCGGCGGGACGCCCCACGACCACTACGGCCTGAGCGGAGCCGCCGGCTTCATCGCCGACCCGTACCCGCTGGCCACGACGCTCGACGAGGTCCCGCCCGGCGCCGACGTCACCGTCATCGGCAGCGGCCTGACCGCCGTCGACGTCGTCGTGACGCTCGCTGCGCGAGGCCACAGCGGGCGGATCACGCTGCTGTCCCGCAGCGGCGTGCTGCCCCACGTCTGGCAGCGTCCGACGGGCCACCGGCCGCGGCACGTCACCGCCGAGCGCGTGGCGGCGCTGCACCGCGAGCACGGCGTCGTCACCCTCGACGACCTGGTCGGGCTGCTGCGCGCCGAGCTGGCCGAGGCGGGCGAGTCGTTCGACGAGTTCGCGGCCGAGCTGCTGGCGACCTCGACCGACGACCCGGCCCGGCGCCTGCGGGCGCAGCTGGCTGCCGTCGACGACCCGCGCATCGGCCGGCGGGTGCTCCAGGAGACGGCGCACAGCGTCGGCCCGTTCGCGTGGCGGCTGCTGCCCGAAGCCGACCGCGAGCGGTTGCGGCAGCACTTCCGTGTGGCGACCAGCGTCGCCTCACCGATGGTCCCGGTGAACGCCACCGTCGTGATGCGGCTGCTGGACTCCGGGCAGCTCGTCCTCGCCGCGGGCGCGCACCGGATCGAGGCGGTGGACGGCCGGTTCCGGGTGCGCGGCTCCCGCATCAGCAGCACCACCGACGTCGTCGTCAACGCCGTGAACCCGCCACCGCGGTCGGTGCCACAGGGGGCGCGGCAGCTGGTCGACTCGCTGCTGGCCGACGGCGCGGCCGAGCCGCACCCGTCGGGCGGGCTGGTGGCGCTCGATCCGCGCCTGCACGTGGTCGGCGACCTCGCCGGGGGCGGGTCGTTCATCACGTCCAGCATCCCGGGCGTCGCCGCGCAGGCAGCCGGTGCCGCGCGGGCGATCGTCGACGGCCCTGATCGTCGACGGCCCTGATCGTCAGCCGGTGCCCGCGCCGGTGGTTATGCCGTACCCGCGGATCTTGCGGTAGATCGTCGCGCGGGACATGCCCAGGTGGCGGGCCGCCTCGGCCTTGTTGCCGTTGTTGTCCAGCAGCGCGTCGACGATCGCGTCGCACTCGATCGCCTCCAGGGGCGTGAGCACCCGGCGGGTGATCGCGTGCGTCTCCGGTGGCAGGTCGGCCGGCACGACGACGCCGGCGCGGCGGCGCGCCACGACCTTGCGCAGCACCTGGTAGAGCTGCTCGACGTTGCCGGGCCAGCGGTTGCGCATCAGCACCCGCAGCGCTTCGGGCGAGCAGGTCAGCTCCGAACCGCGGGTGAGCCGGGCGATCAGGTGCGGCACCAGCTCCGCGACGTCCTCGACGTGGTGGCGCAGCGGTGGCACCTCGACCGTCCGCGGGAACGACTCCAGCAGGTTGGCGGCCTCGCCGCCGGCGAGACCGCCGCTGCTGACGGTCGCGACGACCCACGGCCGATCGGGGTCGGTCGACTCGCGGTGCGGCTCGAGCGCGTCGGCCAGCGTCTGCATGCCCTCCGTCGTCAACCGGTCGACGTGGGTGAGCACCAGCGTGCCGCCACCGGTCTCCAGCTCCTCGATGACGTCGGCGATCCAGCGTGGGCCGTAGTCGTCGGCGTCAAGTATCCGCAGGTGGGCGGCCGGCGAACGCATCTGGTGGGTGGCCTTGGCGACCGTCGTCTTGCCGGTGCCCGCTTCGCCCTCCAGCACCAGCCACTCGCGGCTCTGGAAGTGCCGGTCGATCGCCTGGCAGCACTTCGCCCACAGCATGCTGGAGCCGACGGCGGCCGACAGCGGCGAGGCGTGCCCGCCGGCGAGGCTGCGGGGCTTCTGGGCGATCTCCGGGGGCGCGAGCTGGACGTGCAGCACGCCGCCCGCGATGCCCTGCCGGATCCAGCTCGGCCGCACCTGCACGCGCGCGACGGCCCCGCTGGGCAGGTCGAGCATCAGCAGGCGGCGCCCGGTGTTCATGGCCTCGCTGGCGCCGGCGATGAGCGCGACCTGGTCGGCGGGGTCGATCAGCTCCCGCGCCTTGTCGTTCATCATCACCAGGTCGGGGCTGATGCCGAAGACGGCGCCGCGGTGCCGCCGGCACGCCGTGAGGTAGTCGTGCAGCAGCGCCAGCTCACGCGGCCCCGACTGGTCGAGCAGTGCGCCCTCGATCTGGCGGGCGATCCGGGCGACCGCAGTGGACATGAACCGGCCGGCGTCGCGACGCCAGCACGTCAGGTCGACGACGCCGAGCAGCTTGCCGCTGACCGGGTGCCAGATCGGGGCGCCGGCACAGGCGAGGTCGGCGAGGTTCTCGACGTAGTGCTCGTGGCCGAACACCTGGGCGGGCCCGCGGCCCTCCAGCGCGGTGCCGATGCCGTTGGTGCCGATGAACTTCTCCGCATAGCTGAACCCGGGCGCCAGCCACACCTTGTCCAGGTGCTGGTGCAACGCCGAGTCGCCGGTGCGGCGGTCGAGCACCACGCCGTCGGCATCGGTGAGGATGACGCTGACGGGCTCGGTCGCCATTTGGTCGGCCACGTCGGAGAGAATCGGCGAAGCGGCCCGCGACAGCGGCGAGTCCGGTTCGAGATCGAAGTCGTTCGAGAGCTCGATGTTGTCTGATGTGACGTGCCATTCTCGCGATCGCGTCCAGGACGCGAGAATGGAGTCGCGGACGACGCCGGCTTCGATCTTGTTCTCGACGATGAAGGACGTACGGGCGCGCACGAGACTCTCGGCGGTCCCGTCGGGCCGTCGAAGTACTGGGCCTTGGTTGGCGAGTGCCAAGCGATGCCCTCCTCGGCGCAGTGGTGGGACTCCGCTGCAATGCGGAGCCTGCGCCATTGGAAGGTACCGGGTACGGCCGCGCAGAGGCACAGCCAACTGCGCACAGTCTCATATTGAGACCTCGGCGCCTCATCCGGGGCGGTGTGATTCCCAGCACGAGGCAACGGCGCGCGTTCGGAATCTGCGTCGAGGTCTCGGGTCACCTCCGCTGCCGGCGCCACCCGCGCCACGGTCCGGCACCGCGGACGGGGGCAGACCACGGGGGACGTCCCGCGCACCGCGCAGCACGGACGCGTCTCCCGGCCCACCACCACGTGAGGAGACACCGTGAGTCGGCAGAGTCTGGCTAAGGCTCACCAGAAGATCCAGGAACTCGCCTGGGAGCCGCAGTATCACGAGCCGTACATGAAGTACGGCACCGACTACACCTTCCGGAAGGCCTCCAAGAAGGATCCGCTCAAGCAGGTTCTTCGGTCCTACTTCCCGATGCAGGAAGAAAAGGACCACCGCGTTTACGGCGCTTCCGACGGCGCTATTCGCGGCAACATGTTCCGGCAGGTCCAAGAGCGTTGGCTGGAGTGGCAGAAGCTCTTCCTGTCGATCATCCCGTTGCCGGAGGTATCGGCAGCGCGTTCGATGCCGATGCTGTTCCACGTGGTTCCGAACCCGGAGCTGCACAACGGCCAGGCGATCCAGATGATCGATGAGGTTCGGCACTCGACGATCCAGCAGAACCTCAAGCGCCTTTACATGAACAACTACATCGACCCAGCGGGCTTCAACAACAGCCTGCGCAACTTCCACAACGACTACTGCGGCACCATCGGCCGGCAGTTCGCCGAAGGATTCATCACCGGTGACGCGATCACCGCGGCGAGCATCTACCTGACGATCGTCGCCGAGACGGCGTTCACGAACACCCTGTTCGTGGCCATGCCGGCCGAGGCGGCCGCAAACGGTGACTACCTGCTGCCCACCGTGTTCCACTCGGTGCAGTCGGACGAGTCGCGACACATCTCGAACGGCTACGCGACGCTGCTGATGGCACTGTCCGACGAGGACAACCGCCAGCTGCTGGAGCGCGACCTGCGCTACGCGTGGTGGAACAACCACCGCGTGGTCGACGCCGCGATCGGCACGTTCATCGAGTACGGCACCAAGGACCGGCGCAAGGACCGCGAGTCCTACGCCGAGATGTGGCGCCGTTGGATCTACGACGACTACTACCGCTCGTACCTGGTACCGCTCGAGAAGTACGGCCTGGTCATCCCGCACGACCTGATCGAAGAGTCGTGGAAGCAGATCTGGGAGAAGGGCTACGTCCACGAGGTCGCGCAGTTCTTCTGCACCGGTTGGCTCGCCAACTACTGGCGCATGGACGGCATGACCGACACGGACTTCGAGTGGTTCGAGTACAAGTACCCGGGTTGGTACGACAAGTACGGTGCGTGGTGGGAGAACTACAACCGGCTCGCCACGCCGAACGGGCACAACCCGATCGTTTTCGAGCCCGTCGACTACGTCTACCCGAACCGCTGCTGGACCTGCATGGTGCCGTGTCTGGTCCGTGAGGACATCGTCACGGCCGAAGTGGACGGCGTGCACCGCACGTACTGCCACGAGGTCTGCCGCTGGACCGACGTCGAGGCGTTCCGCCCCACGTACATGGGCCGGGAAACCCCGAACATGGGCCGGCTCGTCGGCAAGCGGGAATGGGAGACGCTCTACCACGGCTGGAACTGGGCCGATGTGGTCGCCGACATGGGCTACGTCCGTGACGACGGCAAGACGATGACGGCACAGCCCCACCTCAACTTGGACCCCAAGAAGATGTGGACGCTGGACCACCTGCGGCGCTGCCCGCCGCTGCAGAGCCCGAACGTGCTGTTCAACGAGATGACCGATGAGCAGCGCACGGCATTCGTCGAGGACTACCGGCGTCAGGGGCCGGCAGGCCGACCGGCGCCCGCCAGCGCCTGAGCGCGGGTCAGGCGAGGGGAGAGGCCGGCGGTGCGTTCCGCCGGTCCTCTCCCTGCCATGCCCGCACCAGGTTGTCCTGTCGTCACAATCGGAAAGGGTCCGAAGGTTCCCCATGGGCGAGAAGCACATAGTGCGGTTCGAGCCTGTCGGCATCGAGATCGAGGTCGACGAGGACCAGACGATCCTGCGCGCCGCGGCCGAGCAGGGCGTGCAGCTCATGCACGGCTGCAAGGAAGGGCAATGCGCGGCGTGCAAGTCGTTCGTGCTCGAAGGCGAGGACATCGAACTCGACAAGTACTCGACGTTCGCGCTGCCCGATTACGAAAAGGAGGAAGGGTCGACGCTGCTCTGCAGGGCGCATGCCTATGAGGATCTGGTGATCGAGCTCCTCAATTACGACGAGGAGATCATCCGATCCGGGCTGCCGCTGCGGAAAGGCGTGGCCGAGGTCGTCTCGAACGAGCCGGTGACGCACGACATGCGGCATCTGGTGCTGCGGCTCGTCGAGCCCGAGGAGATCAAGTTCTTCCCCGGGCAGTACCTCGACCTCACCGTGCCGGGCACGGACGAGTCGCGCTCGTTCTCGATGGCCAACACCCCCGGTCGGGAGGGTCGGTTCGAGTTCGTCATCAAGGTCTACCCGAACGGCCTGTTCTCGGAGTTCCTGGCGAACACGCTGGCCGTCGGCGACCGGCTCGACGTCGAGGGGCCGTTCGGCACCTTCACGCTCCGCGAGAGCAGGACGTCGGAGATCGTGTTCGTGGGGGGCGGCGCGGGCATGGCGCCCGTGCTCGGCCTGCTGCGCTCGATGGCCGAACGCGGCGTGGAGCGCAAGGCGACCTTCTTCTACGGCGCACGCACCAAGCGCGACCTGTGCTTCGAGAAGGAGCTGCAGGCGCTCGAGGAGGAGCTGCCCGGGTTCACCTACGTCCCGGCACTCTCCGAGCCGTCCGACGGCGACGAGTGGGACGGCGACGTCGGTCTCATCACCGAGGTCGTGAAAAGCAAGTGCACCGATCTGAAAGGAATGGACGCCTACGTCTGCGGACCGCCGCCCATGGTGGACGCGGCAATTCCGATGCTCACAGAACTTGGCGTGCGCGAGGAGAACATCTTCTACGACAAGTTCACCACCACTGGTGAACAAGGAGAAGGCGAGGACGGTCAGTGACTACCGAGACGACCACAGAGCGCCCAGAACGCAGCGTTCCCAAACCACAGTTCACCGATGCTGAGGCCGGTGCTCGGGAGTTTCCGGACTCGGGTGCCAGCGCACGGCGCTACAACTATTACAAGCCGGCCAAGCGCAAGCAGACGCACTACGAGGACGTGACCGTCGACGTCCAGCCCGACCCGCGGCACTACCTGTCGCAGGGCTGGATCTACGGCTTCGCCAACGGCGACGCGGGCTACCCGCTGCACTGGACGAAGTTGAAGGCGTGGGGCGTCGACCTGCCCGAACCCGAGCGCGGCCCGGGCACCGGTGGCGGCGGCAAGGACCTCGAATGGCCCGCGCACGGCTGGCACGAGTTCCGCGACCCCAACGAGGAGTGGGAGCTCACCTTCTACCGGTACAACGCCAACGTCGTCCGGCAGGTGAACCAGAACATCGAGAACGCGAAGCAGGCGAAGGCGTTCGATCAGTGGACGCCGAACTGGATCAACTTCGTCGAGCGCAACGTCGGCGCGTGGATGCACATCGAGCACATCCTCGGGCTCTACGTGTTCGCCGCGTGCAACCGGTCCGGCCCGACCAACATGCACAACACCGCCATGGCGGTGAACAGCATGCACAAGATCCGGTTCGCGCAGGACCTCGCGCTCTACAACCTGACGCTCTCCGAAGAGATCGAGAGCTTCGACGGTGCTGCGCACGTCGAGGCCTGGAACTCCGACGCCGAGTGGCAGGGCGTGCGGAAGGTGACCGAGGCGCTCACCGCCGTCGACGACGACTGGGGCGAGTCGATCTTCGCCACGAACGTCGTCTTCGAGCCGCTGCTCGGCGAGCTGTTCCGCAGCAACCTCGTGCAGCAGTGCGCGGCCGCCAACGGCGACTTCGTCACCCCGACCGTCATGGGTGCCGGCGAGTACGACTACGCACAACGCGACCTGCGCTGGACGCAGGCGTGCTTCGGCCCGCTGACGTCGGACCGCGAGTTCGCCGACCACAACAAGGCGCTCATGCAGGGCTGGCTCTCGCACTGGGTGCCGCAGTGCCTCGACGCGGCCCGCACGTTGCAGCCGCTCTGGTCGCAGCCCGACCAGAAGCCGCCGCGGTTCGAGGACGCGCTCGACCGCGCGAAGAACAGGTTCGCCGGAATCCTTTCCGATCTTGGACTCGACGCACCCGAGGAGCTGAAGCAGTGACCGCTTTCAAGACATCCGAAAGCCCGTTCAAGTCGAACAACACCTCGTCGAACCTCTGCGGCGTGACCTTGATGAACAACCAGGTCGGCGCGGTGGTGGCCGAGGTGATGGACCGGCAGGAGCAGGTCACCATCACGCACCTGCCCTCGATGATCCGCGTCGATGCGGTGAACCGGATGGACTTCGTCTACGACGAGATCTCCGAAGCACTCGGTGAGGAGCCTGGCTTCTACGACGCCGCCGAGTTCGAGGAGAACATGTCGACGCACTACGGACGGATGGTCCACGAGGACGACCGAACGATCATGTTCGCCAACCCGGAGGACGCCGCCGAGTACATCGGCTTCGACCTGCCCTCGACCGTCAAGTAGTTCCAGTGACTCCGGGTCGTCGCCCGCAATGCCGCGGGCGGCGACCCGTACGTCGTTACGGCCCGCGCCCGCACGACCAGGAGAAGGATCAATGGCGAAGGAACTGAAGTTCGGTCAAGAAGCCCGTGACCTGCTGCAAGCTGGTGTCGACCAGCTGGCGGAAGCGGTGAAGTCGACGTTGGGGCCAAAGGGGCGCAACGTCATCCTCGAGAAGATCACCGGCACGCCGGAGGTCACCAACGACGGCGTGACGATCGCCCGCGAGATCTTCCTGCGCGACTCGTTCGAGAACATGGGCGCGCAGATCCTCAAGGAAGCCGCGATCAAGACCAACGACATGGTCGGCGACGGCACCACGACCGCCACCGTCATCGCGCAGGCGATCGTCCGCGAGGGCATGAAGGCGATCACGTCGGGCGGCAACCCGGTGCTGGTCAAGCGGGGTATCGACCTCGCCGTCGCCGCGCTCGTCGAGCACCTCGCCGGTGTCGCGCACCCCGTCGACAGCGAGGCAGAGCTGGCCCGCGTGGCGGCGATCTCGTCCAACGACGACGACACGATCGGCGCCGTCGTGGCCCGCACCCTGCACACCGTCGGCGACGACGGGGTCGTCACGGTCGAGGACGCGCCGGTGAACGGGCTCTCGGTGAACTTCGTCGAGGACTTCGAGTTCGACAACGGGTACGTCTCGCCCTACCTGGTGACCGACCCCGGGCGCCTCGAAGCGGTGCTCGACGACCCGTACATCCTGCTCTGCGCCGAGAAGATCACCAAGGTGCAGTCGCTGATGCCGATGCTCGACAAGATCATGCGCGACCCGCGGCCGCTGGTGATCATCGCGGAGAAGGTCGAAGGCACGGCGCTGCAGATGCTGGTGCACAACCACGTCAACGGGACGTTCAGGTGCACCGCGATCCAGGCGCCCGGCTTCGGTGAGAAGCGTGTGCACCTCCTGGAGGACATGGCCGCGCTGACCGGCGGCAAGGTGCTGAGCAAGGCGTCGTCGTTCTCGCTGGAACAGGTGGGCATCGAGCACCTCGGTCGGGCGTCGCAGGTCCGCGCGACCAACGACCACACGACGATCATCGGCGGCGGCGGCGAACCCGACGCGCTGGAGCTGCGGCTCACGTCGCTGCGCGCCGAGCTGGAACGCGCGAGCATCGGCACCGACGAGGACTTCCTCAACGACCGCATCGCCAAGCTCTCGGGCAAGGCCGCGATCATCTGGGTCGGCGCGCCGACCAACGCGGAGCTCAAGGAGGTCCGCCACCGCGTCGACGACTCGCTGCAGGCCACCCGCGCCGCGATGGCAGAAGGCATCGTCGCAGGTGGTGGCGCTGCGCTCCTGCACGCCGAGCAGGCGCTCGACAAGCTCGAGGTGCAGGGCGACTACGAGATCGGCGTAGAGATCGTCCGGCGGTCGCTGACCGAACCGGCGTACCTGATCGCCCACAACGCCGGCTACCAGGGCCACGAGGTGATCAAGCAGCTCACCGAGATGGGCGTCGACGAAGGGTTCGACGCGCTGGAGGGCCGCTTCGGGAACATGGTCGAGATGGGCATCATCGACCCGCTGCGGGTCGTGCGCTCCGCGTTGCAGAACGGCGCGTCCGTCGCCGGGCTGATCCTCACCACCAACTCGCTGGTGGCCGAGGAGCAGACGCCGTGGAACAAGTCGCTCATGACCGAGTTCGGGTCGCTCGACGACGGCATCCCGCAGCCGTCGCCCGACTCCAGCACGCCGCAGTCGCTCGGCCTCGGCCCGCAGGTGGGCTAGACCCGTGTTCACCGTCGGTGGCAGGCAGACGTTCGTCGTCGACGCGCAGGTGCACGTCTGGGACGCCAGCCCGCACAACCAGGCGATCCCCGACGGTGAGCTGTACGCGACGGACCTGTTGCGCCGGCACCGCGAGCTCGACGGTGCCGGCGTACCGAGACATGAGGTGGAGCGCGTCTCGGAGCACAGCCTGACCCGTGACGTGTTCGAAGAGGGATACGTCGACCGGGCTGTGCTGCAACCCGTCGTGCTGGGGGACCTGTTCGTGCTCGGGTTCAGCCCGCTCGAATGGCACGCGGAGATGGCCGGGTGGATGCCCGACCGGTTCGTGCTGAGCGGCGAGCTCGACCCGGACGGCGGGCAGCCGGGCGCCCGCGGGATGACCCCGCGGGTGCGCCGGTTCGACCTGCGAGGGCTGACGCTGTGCGAGCGGCGCAGACCGACGGGATGGCTGCGGCTCGGCGACCCGTGGCTGCGCAAGACGCTCGCCCGGTGCGGGCAGGCCGGCGCCGACGTCGTCCACATCGGGGTGGGGCCGTCGACCCGTCCGGCGCCGTGGCGGCGTGACCACCCACCACCCGTCGCCACGCGCCGACCCCCGCGGGTGCCGCGCTGGGCCGAGCCCGTCAAGGCGGGGTCGGCCCAGCCGGTGCGGGCCGGGGAGGCGGCGCGGGTGGCGCCGCCCGTGCCCGACGCCAGGCAGTTCCGCGAGCTGGCGGAGGCGCTGCCGGAGATCCGGTTCGTGCTCGGCGCGGGCTGCCTGCCCGGCTCGCAGCTGCTGCGGCTGGCAGCGCTGCCGAACGTGCACGTCATGCTCACGGAGATCCTGCCGTGGCTGGGCTCGCTCGACTTCGCGCACGCGTTCGGCGGGCTGCTGGAGGCGTTCGGGCCGGAACGGCTGCTCTTCGGCAGCGGCTACCCGATGATGCGGCCGGGCCGGCTGGTCCGCGAGCTCGCGGCCTACCGGTTCCCGCCCGAGGTGGGGCACCGCTACCGCTTCGACGCCGCGGCCGTCCGGGCCGTGCTGGGCGGGAACGCGGCGCGGCTCTACCGGATCGCGCCCGCCGCGGCGCCGTCCGTCGTCGCCGCTGCGGCCGCCGGGGCCTAGGAGCGCCCTGAACAACTGGGACCTGCTGCGCGGCGCCCAGGCGGCGCCCTCGCGGCGTTGCGCGGATACGTCGATACAACAGCGGTATCGCCGCATCCGCGCGCCTTTCGATGACACCACCTGGACGCCGCTCGCTACGGCCCCAGTCGTTCAGGACCCTCCTAGAACTTCCCCACCGTTTTGGGCACTTGCGCGCTCCGCAGGCGCGCATCCACCCAAAACGGTGGGGAGATCGGGCCCGAGGTCCCCACCGTTTTGCCAACCTGCACAGGCAGAACGGCGTGCAGGTTGGCAAAACGGTGGGGAAGTTGTGGTTGCGCCAGCGGTTGCCGGGGTACCGGGCCCGTCCTAGCGTGGCGGCACACTTCGGGGGAAAGGCCGGGTAGATGGACCAGGAGAAGAGCGCGAAGGAGTCGGTCGAGGTCGACGAACCGACCGTGCGCAAGGCGGTCGGCGCCGCGGCCATGGGCAACCTCGTCGAGTGGTTCGACTACGGCATCTACAGCTACGTCACGATCTACATCGCGGCGAACTTCTTCCCCAACGACAGCGACGACTCGCACATCGCGCTCGTGCTCGCGCTGTTCGCCGTCGCCTACCTCGTGCGGCCGCTCGGCGGCGCGATCCTCGGCCCGCTCGGCGACCGGATCGGGCGCAAGCGGGTGCTGGCGCTGACGATCGTGACGATGTCGGCCGCGAGCTTCGCGATCGGCCTGCTGCCGACGTTCGGGCTGGTCGGCTGGCTCGCGCCGATCCTGCTGGTGCTGGCGAGGCTCGTGCAGGGCTTCGCCACCGGAGGTGAGTACGGCGGCGCGGCGGCGTTCATCGCCGAGTACGCCCCCGACAAGCGACGCGGCTTCTACTGCAGCTTCCTGGAGTTCGGCACGACCGGCGGGTTCGTGCTCGCCGCCGCCTTGGTGACGGCGTTGCAGACCGGGCTGTCCGAGGCGGACATGGCGGCGTGGGGCTGGCGCGTGCCGTTCCTGATCGCCGGCCCGCTCGGGCTCGTCGGGCTCTACCTGCGCACCAAGCTGGAGGACACCCCGGCGTTCCTCGCGCTGGAGCAGCAGCACGAGGTCTCCGACTCGCCGCTGCGCGACGTGCTCACCAAGCACTGGCGTCCGGTGCTGGTCTGCATCGGGCTGGTGCTGTTCTACAACGTGGCCGTCTACACGGTGCTCTTCTACATGCCGACCTACCTGCAGACGACGTCCGGGCTCGAGGCGACCCCCGCGCTGCTCTACATCCTCGGCATGATGGTCGTGATCATGATCGTGATCATCCCGATCGGCGCGCTCTCCGACCGGATCGGCCGGAAACCGCTGATCATGACGTCGTGCGTCGGCTTCATCGTGCTCTCCTACCCCGCGTTCATGCTGCTCGACTCCGGCACCGCGCTGGGCACGGTCGCGGGGCTGGCGATCCTCGGGCTGCTGCTCGTGCTGCTGATGGGCACGATGTCGGCCACGCTGCCGGCGCTGTTCGACACCGACGTCCGCTACGGCGGCTTCTCGATCGGCTACAACGTCTCGACGTCGATCTTCGGCGGCACGGCCCCCGCGATCCTCGCGCTGCTGGTCGACAGCACGGGCAACAATGCGATCCCCGGCGCGTACGTCGCGATCGCCGCGCTGGTCTCGCTGGCCGCGGTGATCGTCCTGCGGGAGAGCGCGCGCCAGCCGCTCCCCGGAGCGCCGGCATCGGTGCTGAAGTCGACGGCCGCCTGATCGCTCCCCGGTCGTCGATCACGGTGGTTAGGCTGTGACAGCAAGCGGGACAGGCACGCGCTAGGCGGCAGGGTAGGCGCGTCTCCTCGACGTGCTCTGGAGACGCTCGTGTCCTACGGCTTGCTGGTGCGTGCGGTGCCGCGCTCCTTCCTCCCGCTCGGGTTCCTCGCCCGCGTCCCCTACGCGATCACCCCGCTCGGCTCGTTGCTCCTCATCCAGGGCGCGACCGGCAGCTACTCGTTCGCCGGGATAGCGGTCGGGGCGCAGAGCCTCTCGACCGCGGCCGGCGGTGTTGCCATCGGTTCGCTCGTCTCACGGTTCGGCGCCCGCCGGGTCGGGGTCACGGCGGCGGTCGCGTGCGCGCTGACCACCGCGCTGCTGATCCTGACGGCCGCGGCGCACTCGACGACGGGCATGCTGCTCACCGCGATCGCCGTCGGATTCACCCAGCCGCAGGTCGGGCCGCTGGTCCGGGTGCACTGGGCGGCCCTGCTCGACCGTGACACGGCGACCGCGTTCTCGTACGAGACGGCGGCGGACGAGGCGGCGTTCATCGTCGGCCCGGTGCTGGTCGGGTTGCTCACGGCGGTGCCGGCGCTGGTGCCGGGCGCGAACCCGCTGACGGCGTCGGCGGTACTGCTGGTCGGCGCTGCAGTGCCGTTCGCGACCATGTACGTGGAGCGTCCGCGGGTGGCCGGCCCCCGGCGTCGGGAGTTCCGGCCGGCGGTCGGTGTGCTCGTCGTGGGCAGCATCGCGATGGGCGCGATCTTCGGCACGATCCAGACCGCGGTGACGGCCGACCAGGGCAGCGTGCCTGCGGGCATCCTCTACGCGGGGCTCGCCGTCGGCAGCACGGTGGCCGGGATCTGCTATGCCTGGCTGCCGAAGACGTTCTCGCCGCGGGCGCGCTACCTGGTGTTCTGCGCCGCGCTCGGGGTCGCCATGGCCGTGCTCCTGATCTGCGCATGGGGCGGTGCGGTGCTGGTGGGGATCGTGCTGGCCGGCTGCGCGATCGCGCCGTTCATGATCTCGCAGGTCACGCTGGCCGAGACGGTGTCGACCCGCAACGGGTTCGTGTTCACGATCGCGCTGCTCAGCGCGGGTGGCCCGGTCGGGTCGGCGGCCGGCCAGGCACTCACCGGGTACGTGCTCGACACCGGCGGCGAGCGGGTGGCGTGGGCGCTGCCGGTGCTGTGGGCCTTGCTCGCGCTGGCCAGCGGGGTCGCCGCGTTCGTCCTGTTCAGGCAGGGGGCCAGCCGGCCGGCAGTGGAATGAGCCCTGTCGTTGCGCCCTGCCATGCGTAGGCCCAGCACACCGTGCCGTCCGGCAGCGCGACCCTGATCCGCCGGTACTCGTCGCCCTCGTACTCGTCCAGCGCGGGGAACATCCCGACGGGGTCGCGCAGCGGCACCACGAACCCCGGCGTCGATCCGCGCCGGCCGGCGAGCCACGCCGGGTAGCCCTTCCCGGTGTCGGCGACCTGTCCCGGCAACCAGGTCCGGCGCGGCTCGCCGGCCGCGTACGGCGCGACCAGCTCCCACGACGGCTGGCCCGGCTGCAGCAGGCCGTACGTGAACAGCGCGGCCGGCCACTCGTCGGGGTCCGGCGCGCTCGTGACGGTCGTGGCGCTCAGCCCGTCGTCCGGTGCGGGCTCGCCCTGGAGCGCGAGTGCCCGCAGCTGGGGGACGTCCGCGCAGCGCACCAGCTGCCCGTCGACCAGCAGCGGTTTGCGGATCTTGCCGTGCCCGAGGTAACACCAGGGCGCTTCGACGAGGGTGCCGTCCTCGACGCGGACGGTGCCGCTGCGCAGCCTGGCCAGCCGGAACCGGTCGCCGCGGCCCTCGCAGCGGTCGAGCACCTCCACCTGCGCGGGCGTCGCGAGCCACACCGCGTGCTGCTCGGCGGCCCCCGGCGACGCGGCGAGCACCGCGGGCCGCTGCCCGTCGCGGTAGCGCAGGCCGGCCGCCCACACCGCGGCGACGTCGGTCGTCGCGGCCCGCAGGACGACCACGGGATCGGCGCCGAGCCCCAGCGCCGCCCGCAGCCAAGTGATCTTGGAGGGGCATTTGTTCGAGCCGTAGGACAGCACCGGGACGCGCCCCGCCGACGGTGGGGCACCGCGCGTGGCCAGCCATTCGTCGAGGTCGGTTCCGTCGACCGTCCAGCCGTGCGAGCCGGGGATCGTCGCGTGCGAGACGCCGTCGACGTGCACGAACGACGACGGCGGCGCCGCGCCGGGATACGGATCCTCCGGGAAGTCCGAGTCGGGCCACTGCACACGCCGACCGTAGAACGTTTCCGGCTTGCCGGTACTCCCCGGCGGCGGGTTACCGTCGGGATCGTGTCGAGGCTCCCCGATCCCCGGCCGTGCCCGGCCGCCGGCATCGCGGGTGCGCCGTTCCGCTTGATGCTGGTTTCCGTCGCGCTGATGGCGAGCGGGTACGCGTTGCTGCTGCCCGTCGTGCCGTTGTGGGTGGCGCGCGGCGGCACCGGCGCGTTCGGGGCGGGCGCGACGACGGGCGTGCTGATGCTCACGACCGTGCTGGCGCAGCCGGCGGCGCCGTGGTTGCTGAGCACGATCGGGCACCGGTGGGTGCTCGGGATCGGTAGCGTGCTGCTCGGCGCGCCCGCCCCGCTGTACGCGCTGTCGGCCGAGCTCGGGCCGGTGCTCGCACTCTCGGCGGTGCGGGGTGTCGGGTTCGGGCTGGCGACGGTCGCCGGGAGCGCGCTGGTGGCCGAGCTCGTGCCGCGTGAGCAGCACGGACGGGCCGGCGCCCGCTACGGCATAGCCACCGGAGGGCCGCAGGTGGTGCTGCTCGCCGCGGGCGTCGCGATGGTGGAGACCTGGGGGTTCACGGCGATCTTCGTGGCGGCGGGCGTCGCGCCGATGCTCGGGGCCGTGGTCGTGCTCGCCATCAAGATGGCGCGCGGCGCCGCCGTCGAGCCCGGGACGTGGAGCTCGGCGCCGGTCGCTCGCGCGGCGGTGCCGCCGGTGCTGGCGATGCTCGTCTGCTCGATCGCGCAAGGCGGGCTCGTCACGTTCCTCCCGCTGGCCGTGCCCGACGCCGGGCTGCTCGTGGCGCTGGCCCTCTTCGCGACGGCGGGCGGCGCGATGGGCGGCCGGGTGCTGGCGGGCGAGCTGGTGGATCGGCTGGGCTGGGGCGGGCGGCTGCAACGCCCCGGCGTGCTCGCCGCCGCCGCGGGGATGGGCATCGAGATCGTGGCGACGGCGACCGGCCACGGAGTGCTGCTCGTCGCCGGCGCCGCCGTCGTCGGGATCGGGTTCGGCCTGGTCCAGAACGACGCGCTGACAGGCCTCTTCGGCGTGTTCGGCAGCGCCCGCTACGGCGCGGCCAGCGCGGCGTGGAACGTCGCCTACGACGCGGGCACCGGGGTCGGCGCCGTCGGGCTCGGCGCGGTCGCGGAGCCGTTCGGGTACGGCGCGGCGTTCGCGACGTCGGCGGTGCTCTGCGCGGCGGCCGCCCTGCGCCGGCGGTGAGTACGTCGACAACGACGTTTTGGCTGATGTTAGCGCTAACAAACAGCCAGAACGTCGTTGTCGACGCTCTCTCCTAGTGGCCGCGCGTGATCCACTCCTCCAGGTGTGGCAGCTCCGCCCCGATGCTTGTGGAGTCGCCGTGGCCTGTGCGGACGGTCGTGTCGCCCGGCAGCGTGAGCAGCTTGCCCTTGATCGACTCGATGATCGTGTCGAACGACGAGAACGATCGGCCGGTCGCGCCGGGGCCGCCCTGGAACAGGGTGTCGCCGGTGAAGACCGTCCCGAGGTCGGGGGCATAGAGGCAGGACGAGCCGGGGGAGTGCCCCGGCGTCGCCAGCACGCGCAGCGTCACCCCGCCCGCGGTCAGCACGTCGCCGTCGGACAGCTCGGCGTCGGGCTTGCGGTCGGGATGGGTCAGCTCCCAGAGCGGCGCCTCGGCCGGGTTCAGCAGGATCGGCGCGCCGAACCGGTCGGCCAGCGCGGGCGCCTGGTTCACGTGGTCGTCGTGCGCGTGCGTGCACACCACGGCGACCACCCGCCGGTCGCCGACCGCCGCCGCGATCTTCTCCGCGTCGTGGGCGGCGTCGACGACGAGCACCTCGCGCTCGCCGCCGACGATCCAGACGTTGTTGTCGACGTCCCACGTCCCGCCGTCGAGCGAGAACGTGCCGGACGTGACGACGTGGTCGATCACAGCAGGACCACCGACCGCAGCACCTCGCCGCGCTCCATGCGGTGGAACGCCTCCTCGACGTCGCCGAGCCCGATCGTCTCGCTGACGAACTTCTCCAGCGGCAGCCGGCCCTGCAGGTGCAGGTCGATCAGCATCGGGAAGTCGCGGCTCGGCAGGCAGTCGCCGTACCAGGACGACTTCGTGGCGCCGCCGCGGCCGAACACGTCGATGAGCGGGAGGTCGACCGTCATGTCCGGGGTCGGGACGCCCACCAGCACGACGGTGCCGGCGAGGTCGCGGGCGTAGAACGCCTGCTTGAACGTCTCCGGCCGCCCGACCGCGTCGACGACGACGTTCGCGCCGTTGTCGCCGGTCAGCGCCTTGACCGCCTCGATGGGGTCCTGCTCGCGCGAGTTGATCGTGTGGGTGGCGCCGAACTCGGTGGCCCACTGCAGCTTCCGGTCGTCGATGTCGATCCCGATGATCGTCGTCGCGCCGGCGAGCTTGGCGCCCGCGATGGCGGCGTTGCCGACCCCGCCGCAGCCGATCACCGCGATGGAGTCGCCGCGCCGGATGCCGCCGGTGTTCATCGCAGCGCCGATGCCGGCCATCACGCCGCACCCGAGCAGGCCCGCCACCTCGGGCTTCGCCGCCGGGTCGACCTTCGTGCACTGCCCGGAGTGCACGAGCGTCTTCTCGATGAACGCGCCGATCCCGAGCGCGGGCGAGAGCTCCTGGCCCGACTCCAGGGTCATCTTCTGCGTGGCGTTGTGGGTGGAGAAGCAGTACCAGGGCTCACCACGACGGCACGCGCGGCACGTCCCGTCGACGGCGCGCCAGTTGAGGATCACGAAGTCGCCCGGCGCGACGTCGGTGACGCCTTCGCCGACCGACTCGACGATCCCGGCGGCCTCGTGGCCGAGCAGGAACGGGAACTCGTCGTTGATCCCGCCCTCGCGGTAGTGCAGGTCGGTGTGGCACACCCCGCACGCCTGCACCGCGACGACCGCCTCGCCGGGGCCGGGATCCGGCACGGTGATCGTCTCCAGCGAGACGGGCTTGCCCTTGCCGTGCGCGACGACCCCGCGGACCTGTTGCGGCATGCTGACTGCTCTCCCTCGACGCTGAGTCCTTTTCATGCGCAGCCTGCCATGGGAACGGGTGCCGTGTTGAGGGCGCACCGGGGTAGCTTGCGGCTGTGATCGAACGCGAGGACGACGGCTACGTCGCTGTCTTGCGGCTGGCGCACGGGCCGGTCAGCGCCATGGACATCGAGCTCTGCCGCGAGATCGACGCGACGTTCCACGCGCTCGCGTCGGAGCCCGTCCGTGCAGTCGTGCTGACCGGTACGGGCCCCACCTTTTCGGCAGGGGTGGATCTGCGCAGATATCTCGACGGCGGGCCGTCCTACGTCGCGGCGTTCCTCCCGGCGCTCAGCGCGATGCTGCGCGCGGCGTTCGAGTTCCCGAAGCCGCTGGTCGCTGCCGTCAACGGGCACGCGATCGCCGGCGGCTGCGTGCTCGCGATGTGCGCCGACGTCCGGCTGGCGGCGGAAGGTCCTGGTCGGATCGGCGTGCCGGAGATCAAGGTGGGGGTGCCGTTCCCGCGTGTGCCGCTGGAGATCGTGCGGTACGCCGTCGGCGACGTCACCGCGCGCAAGCTGATCATCGGGGCGGCGACGCACCGGCCGGAGGCAGCGGCGGCGCTCGGGATCGTCGACGAGATCGTCGCGCCCGAGGTGCTGCAGGCCCGTGCGGTGGCCGAGGCGCTGGCGCTGGCCGACGACGTGCCCGGCGACACGTTCGCGACCACGAAGGCGCAGCTGCGCCGCGACCACGTCGAGCGGATGGAGCGCTACGCCGACGAGGAGCTGGAGGTCACGAAGCTCTGGGACGTCAGGTCGGGCGACGGGTGGACCGACGGCTACCTCAAGGCGGTGACGCGGCGATAGGTGTCGCGTTTGTCCTATGGCCGTGGCCCGGGAGCGGCGACGATCGCGGTATGACGACAGCGACCGGCCGTTTCGACCTCACCAGCTGGGACGACGAGACGTACGACGAGGCCGAAGGCGCGACGCTGCAGCGCGTCCGCAACACGAAGTCCTTCGAGGGCGGGATCAACGGCACGAGCGTCGCCGACCTGCTGCTGGCCGTCGCGCCGCAGGACTCGGCGGCCTACGTCGGGATCGAGCGGGTGACCGCGGAGATCGACGGGCGGAAGGGCACGTTCGTGCTGCGCCACTCCGCCTACCACGACGGTACCGAGGGCACCATGCAGGTCGACGTCGTCCCGAACTCGGGAACGGGCGACCTGCACGGCCTGACCGGCACCCTCGACATCGTCCGATCCGACGAGGGCGAGCACACCTACACCTTCACCTACGACCTGCCGTAGAAGGTCCCCACCGTTTTGTGCACCTGCGCGCGTTTTCGGCGCGCATCCACCCAAAACGGTGGGGAAGTTGGGGTCAGGCTGGGCGGAGGGGTGACGGGGCGCCCAGCACGGCCGCGATGGAGGGCGGGATCTCGCGCTTCCCGCTCCCGTCGGCCGCGATGACGACGTAGACGTTGCGGGCCGAGCAGGTGACCTCGCTGCCGTTGCGGCGCAGCTCGAAGTCGAGCGCGAAGCTAGTCCGCCCGATGCGTGCGGTCGAGACGGCCACGGCGACGTCGTCGGTCCAGCGCACGCCCGACTTCCAGTCCATCTCGCTGTGCACGACCTGCACGTCGTAGCCGGACGCGATCATGCCGGGGTAGCTGAGCCCGCGTTCGCGCAGGAACGTGCCCATCGCCTCGTCGAAGTAGGTGAAGTACCACCCGTTGAAGACGACGTTCTGCGCGTCGACCTCCATGTAGCGGACCGTCAGCGGGTGGATGATCGGGACGCTCATGCGCCGATACTGGCCTACTCGACGCGGTCCCTGATGGTGCGGTTCATCGCACGTCCGAACGCCGTGACGACCCCGCGCACGGTCAGCGGCTTGAGCTGGGTGAGCGCTGCGGCGAGCCGGTGGCGCTCCTCCGACCTGCGTCCGCGATCGCGGTAGGGCTGCAGGACCTCCTGCTGGAACATCGTCATGAGGTCCTCGGCCAGTGCGGTCGTGTGCATCTCGATGATCGAGTGCGCGCGCTTCCACGCCTCGGCCGGCAGGTCCGAGTCGATGATGGCCAGCCCTTCGGACAGGGTCGCCGCGCCGTGCACCCGCACTCGTCCGTCGTCGAGCCGGCGCAGCACGCCGAGCCCTTCGAGCACGTCGAGGTCGGCCGCCGCGAGGGGCCGGCCGGCGCGGCGTTCCAGCTCGTCGGACGTGAGCTCCTCGAGCTGCTCGGGGACCCACGGTGTGAGCAGTGCCCGGTGCAGCGCCAGCTCCTCGGCGCCGACGGTGTCGGGCAGCTTCTCCAGCTGCGCCTCGATGGCCGCGAGCGAGAACCCGAGCGCGGTGAGCTCGCCGACCAGCTCCAGCCGGGCGAGGTGGCCCGGCCCGTACAGGCCCGTGCGGCCGCGCAGCTGCGGCGGCGGGAGCAGGCCCTTGCCGGCGTAGAACCGGATCGTGCGGACGGTCATGCCGCTGCGTTCCGCGAGCTGGTCGATCGTGAGAAGCCCCTGGTCGGGTACGGATGGTGCGGCCATGGATGGCAGGTTACGTCACACCTTGACCTATGTGACAGTGCTGCTGTAACAAAGACCCATGACCGAGATACCCGAGGCATTTGTCTACGACGCCATCCGCACGCCGCGCGGCCGGGGCAAGGCCTCCGGTTCGCTGCACGAGGTCAAGCCGGTCTCGCTGGTCGTCGGGCTGATCGACGAGCTGCGCGCCCGCTTCCCCGAGCTGGACACCAACATCATCGACGACGTCGTGCTCGGCGTCGTCTCGCCGATCGGCGACCAGGGCGGCGACATCGCCAAGACAGCCGCCATCGCCGCGGGCCTGCCCGACACCGTGGCGGGCGTGCAGCTCAACCGCTTCTGCGCCTCGGGCCTGGAGGCCGTGAACGTCGCGACGCAGAAAGTGCGCTCCGGGATGGAGGAGATGGTCCTCGCCGGCGGCGTCGAGGCGATGTCGCGCGTGCCGATGGGCTCCGACGGCGGCGCGTGGGCGATGGACCCGGACACCGCCTACACCACCGGTTTCGTGCCGCAGGGCATCGGCGCCGACCTGATCGCGACGCTGGAGGGCTACTCGCGCCAGGACGTCGACACGTTCGCCGTCGAGTCGCAGACCCGCGCCGCGAAGGCGTGGGCCAACGGCTACTTCGCGAAGTCGGTCGTGCCGGTGAAGGACCGCAACGGCCTGCCGATCCTCGACCGCGACGAGCACGTCCGGGCCGGCTCGACGCTCGACAGCCTCGCCGGGCTGCAGCCGTCGTTCGCGATGATGGGCGAGGCGGGCGGCTTCGACGCCGTCGCGCTGCAGCGCTACCACTGGGTCGAGAAGATCGACCACGTGCACCACGCCGGCAACTCGTCGGGCATCGTCGACGGCGCCGCGCTCTGCCTGATCGGCTCCGAGGCGGCGGGCAAGGCGCAGGGGCTGACCCCGCGCGCCCGCATCGTCTCCACCGCACTGTCCGGCGCCGACCCGACGATCATGCTCACCGGCCCGGCGCCCGCCAGCCGCAAGGCGCTGGCCAAGGCCGGCCTCACGGTCGACGACATCGACCTCTTCGAGATCAACGAGGCGTTCGCGGCCGTCGCGCTGCGGTACATGCGCGACCTCGGGCTCGACCACGAGAAGGTCAACGTCAACGGCGGCGCGATCGCCATGGGCCACCCGCTCGGCGCCACCGGGGCGATGATCCTCGGCACCCTCATCGACGAACTGGAACGGCGTGACCTGCGCTACGGCCTCGCCACGCTCTGCGTGGGCGGCGGCATGGGGATCGCGACGATTGTGGAGCGTGTCTGAACCATGAGTGCGAACGAGAAGGCAGTGCGCTGGGAAAAGGGTGCCGACGGCATCGCCGTCGTCACGCTCGACGACCCCGGCCGCAGCGCCAACACGATGAACGAGCGCTACGCGGCCGCGATGGGCGAGACGCTCGACGCGATCGCCGCCGACAAGGAGAACATCGTCGGTGTGATCATCACGTCGGCCAAGAAGACGTTCTTCGCCGGCGGCGACCTCGACACGATGATCAAGGCCACGCCCGCGGACGCTCCGCAGATCATGGAGCGCGTGACGGCGATCAAGGCCCAGCTGCGCAAGCTGGAGACGCTGGGCAAGCCGGTGGTCGCGGCCATGAACGGCACCGCGCTAGGCGGCGGGCTGGAGATCGGCCTCGCCTGCCACCATCGCATCGGGCTCGACGCGAAGGGTGTCGTCTACGGGCTGCCGGAGGTCACGCTCGGCCTGCTGCCCGGCAGCGGCGGCGTCACCCGCATCACGCGCATGCTCGGCATCGCCGACGGGTTCATGAAGGTCCTCGCCCAGGGGCAGCGGCACAAGCCGGCGGCCGCGCTGGAGACCGGCATCATCGACGAGCTGGCCTCGTCGCACGAGGAGATGCTGGAGAAGGCGCGCGCGTGGATCGCGGCGAACCCCGAGGCGGCGCAGCCGTGGGACAAGCCCGGCTACAAGATGCCCGGCGGCACCCCGTCGAACCCGAAGCTCGCGGCCTTCCTGCCGGCGTTCCCGGCCAACCTGCGCAAGCAGCTCAAGGGTGCCCCGATGCCGGCGCCGCGCAACATCCTCTCCGCGGCCGTCGAGGGCGCGCAGGTCGACATCGACACGGCGTTGCGCATCGAAGGCCGGTACTTCACCGAGCTGATCTGCGGCCAGACCTCGAAGAACATGACCAAGGCGTTCTTCTTCGACCTGCAGCACATCAACAACGGCGGCTCGCGGCCCGACGGGTTCGAGCAGTACACGCCGCGCAAGGTGGCCGTGCTCGGCGCCGGGATGATGGGCGCCGGCATCGCCTACACCTGCGCGCTGTCGGGCTGGGAGGTTGTGCTCAAGGACGTCTCGCTGGAGGCGGCCGAGAAGGGCAAGACCTACTCGGAAGGCCTGGTCGCGAAGGGCGTCAAGCGCGGCAGGACGACCGTCGAGAAGGGTGAGGCGCTGCTCGAGCGCATCACGCCGACCGGCGACTACAACGACCTCGCCGGCTGCGACATCGTCATCGAGGCGGTGTTCGAGTCGGTCGCGCTCAAGCAGGAGGTCTTCCGCGAGGCGATGAAGGTGATCGAGCCCGACGCGCTGCTCTGCTCGAACACCTCCACCCTCCCGATCACCGAGCTGGCCGCGGGCCTGGACCGGCCGGGCGACTTCATCGGACTGCACTTCTTCTCGCCGGTCGACAAGATGCCGCTCGTGGAGATCATCCGCGGTGAGCGGACCTCCGACGCGACGCTGGCCAAGGCGTTCGACGTGACGCTCGGCATGCGGAAGACCCCCATCGTCGTGAACGACAGCCGCGGCTTCTTCACCAGCCGGGTGATCGGCACCTTCATCAACGAGGGTGTCGCGATGGTCGCAGAGGGCATCGACCCGCAGACCGTCGAGCAGGCGTCATCGCAGGCCGGGTACCCGGCGCCGGTGCTCCAGCTGATGGACGAGCTGACCCTCACGCTGCCGCAGAAGATCCGCAAGGAGTCGCGGGCGGCCCTCGAGGCGGCCGGCGGGACGTGGGAGGCGCACCCGTCGGAGGCGATCATCGACCGGCTCGTCGAGGAGTTCGACCGCAAGGGCAAGAGCAGCGGCGCGGGCTTCTACGAGTACGCCGACGGCAAGCGCGTGCGGCTGTGGCCGGGGCTGCGCGAGCACTTCGGCGCCACCAACCACGACGTCGACCTGCACGAGCTCTCGGAGCGGATGCTCTTCGTCGAGGCGATCGAGACCCAGAAGTGCTTCGACGAGGGCGTGCTGACCAGCATCCCCGACGCGAACATCGGCTCGATCTTCGGCATCGGCTTCCCGGCCTGGACCGGCGGGGTCGTGCAGTACGTCGAGGGCTACCCGGGCGGTCCCGCGGGCTTCGTCGCACGGGCCGACGAGTTCAAGGCGAAGTACGGCGACCGGTTCGAGGTGCCGGAGAGCCTGCGCAAGCGGGCCTCGGAGGTTGCGGCCTGACGGCCGAACGGGAGCTGGGTGAGGGCAGGAAAGCCACTTTCCTGCCCTCAGGGGGCCTGAAAGTGGCTTTCCTGCCCTCGCGTGCGGAACGCACACATCCCGGCGCTTGCCGGGGCGGGCGTGCTCGCGCGTCGCACGGGTTGCCAGGAAAGCCACTTTCCTGTCCTGTAGTGCCAGGAAAGCCACTTTCCTGGCACCACCGTGACCACCCGGTGCGCGCGCTCAGCGTTCGTACGTGTTGACGACGACGGCGCGGGCGAGGGTGTGGCTGAAGAGGTTGAAGCCGAGGAACGCGGGCGTGGCGGTCGGGGGGATCTCGAGGCTTTCGACGTCGAGGGCGTGCACGGCGGTGTAGTAGTGGTGCGGGCCGTGTCC
>NZ_JAJGSX010000030.1 GCF_021245725.1 Pseudonocardia sp. TRM90224
CCGGCGGGCCGGGCCGCGCCCAGCACGGATTCACATCCCTCGTGGCGGCCCGGAGGGTCATGGCGGACTTTCCTGACCTTCCGTGCACCCGCGCCCCGTGCCCTCACGGAGCCGAGCCCTGCAGCGCTGCCGGCTGCGTCGAGGCGGGAGTCAGCGCCGGCCCCGTCCGCCGGGTGCGCAGCCACACCACGACCGTGACCGCGATCAGCAGCGCGCACGGCACCAGCATGATGGCCGACCCCACGCCGGCCGATCGGTCGAACCCGGCGAGTACGTCACCGCGCACGACGATCAGGAGCAGGAACGCCAGGGTGTTGTTGACCGCGTGGATCACGACGCCCAGCTCCAGCCCTCCGGTGCGCCACGTGATGAGCGCCAGCGTCACGCCGAACGTGAAGTAGTACAGGTTGAGCCACGGGTCGGCCGCCACGTGGATCACCATGAACACCAGGCTCGAAACCAGCACACCGATGACGAGCGCGGTGCGCGGCCCCCGGCTCCAGCTGGCCGCGATCCGGAAGGTGAGCCCGCGCAGGCCGTACTCCTCCCCGGCCGACTGCAAGGGCGTGAGCAGCACGGTCACGGCGAACATCGCGAAGAGGTCGGGCACCAGCCACAGCACCTCCGCGACGGGCTGCAGGACGCTGAGGTAGGTGAGGTAGATCGTCCAGATCGGCAGGATGATCAGCAACGAGCGGCCGAACACGTCCATCCGGAACAGCGACCGGACGGAGTGCAGTGAGGCGCCCCGCACGCCGTAGAGCCAGCGCTGCAGCACCATGCTCCACGGGATGAGCAGCGCGATCGCGAACAGCGTCGACGCGTGCGTCACGGGCGTGTACACGGTGCCGCCGAGCACCGGGTTCGATCGGCCGAGCATCGTGTCGATCAAGGCGCCGAGGAAGCTGAACCCGATGCTGAAGGCGAACAGCCCGCCGACCAGCAGCACGATCGCCACGATTCCGCGCACGATCCGGCGCTTCTCGCCGGCCAGGACGCGGTGGTACGGCACACCGTCCGGGACGGGCTGCGGCCCGCGGCGTGGTGGGGCGGCCGGTGGCGTGGGAGTCGCGATGGTCGCGGCTGGGCGGTCGTCCGTGCTCATGCCTCTACGGTGCCGTCGCGGGCGCCTGCGCGGCAGTGCACGAGCGCATGAAAGTACTGGCGATGTGCACTTTTCCCGATGACGCCTGTCATGTCGCCGCCGAGTTCAGGCGGCGATCCGCGGCAGCGGGACGAACGAGCGGGCGACGTCCGCGCAGAGCGGCTCGATGTCGGCGCGTCGGCTCTCGGTCGCGTCGCAGGTCACGGCCCAGCTCGCCTCGTTGCCCGGGTCGAGGATGCGGACCTGCATGCCCACCCGCGGCTCGGTGTCGCCGGGGCCGACCGGTTGGGTGAACTCGAGGTAGGCACCGCCGCCGCCGTTCACCTGCACGGCGTGCGACTCGTCGACCACGTGCCCGTCGTCGCTGAACTCCTGGCGCATCGCAGCGGCCAGCGACTCGCCGGAGAGGTCGCCGATCGGGCCGAGCGTGACCAGCACGAGGTCGGCCCGGCCGGGCGTGGAGACGTCGGCCAGCACCGCGCGCAGCGACCCGTTCGGGTTGCCGGAGAGGCTGCGATCCAGGCGGTCGGCCACCGCAGGGTCGGCCTGGCGCACCGCGGCGAGGAACTCGGCGGACGGCGTGCCGGCGCGCCACAGCTGCGTGTACGAGCCCGGCGTCGCGATCCGGAAGCTGCCGAGCCCGCTGGCGACGACGACGTCGTAGCCGATGAACCCGTCCGCCTTCTTCTGGCCGGTGAGCAGCTTGCCGGTCAGCTCGTCCGCGGTGACCGGCTTGGCCGTGTCGGCCCGCATCGTCGAGAGCACGGCGGGGAACCGGCCCGAGGCGTCGACGCTCGGCGTCGGCCCGGTGGTCGACGCGGTGGTGGGCGGAGCGGCCGGCCCGGGGGCTTCGGCGGCGGTGGGCGTCCCGACGACCGCCGTGGTGCACCCGCCCGTGAGCAATGCCGCCGCCAGCAGCAGCCCGGCCACGGGAATCGGTGATCGCATCCTGGGTCCCCCTTGTCCGTCCCCGGTCAGCCTGACGCCTGCCCCGGGCCGCGCGCCTCCGTAGCGCTACCTGTACTGACTCCTGAGAGCCCCCCGAGGTTGGGTCCAACCCCGAACTTCCCCACCGTTTTGCCAACCTGCACACCCAAAACGCCGTGTGAATGGGCAAAACGGTGGGGACCTTCTACCCGTCGTCGGCTGGCCGCGCTCTACCGGCCGTAGGAGGTTGGGTCAGGTGCGCTCGAGGAGCCACGGGTGCAGGTGTCGGTACCCGCGCACGGCGAGCGTGCGGAGGGGGCGCAGGGAGAACCGGTCGTCCGCCTCCAGCGCGGCGGCGAGCTCGCGGTCGACGAGCACCGAGTCGGGGCGCGCGTGCGCGGTGAGCCGCGACGCGATGTTCACCGCCTCGCCGTAGACGTCGCCGTAGCGCACGAGCACCCGCCCGGCCGCGAGCCCGATCCGCAGCTCCGGCAGCACGGGCTCGTCCCGGACCCGCT
The DNA here is from genome assembly GCF_021245725.1 of Pseudonocardia sp. TRM90224. Lineage (GTDB taxonomy): Bacteria > Actinomycetota > Actinomycetes > Mycobacteriales > Pseudonocardiaceae > Pseudonocardia. Next base: position 2,551 of record NZ_JAJGSX010000030.1, read on the forward strand.
CCTGCAGGTCGAGCGCGATCAGCGCGGCGGTCGCGGCGTCGTCGGCCACGAACAGCACCTCGTCGCCGACGGTCTTGACGACCCTGCCCCGCCTGGCGGCGATCACCTCGGTGGTGCTCGACCCGAACCGCTCGATCATCTCGGCGAGCTCGCCCGGGGAGCGGCGGCGGGTGGTGCGCGTGAAGCCGACCATGTCGGCGAACCCGACGACGAGTGGCGCGGTGCCGTCCTCGTCGGTGTGCTCGGCCGCGACGAGCAGCCGGCTGATCGTCGCGGCGAGGTGCCGGCGCCAGACGTAGGACTGAAGCTCCTCCAGCGCCGGCAGGACCGTCCCGGCGATCCGCAGCGACTGCTCCGGGCCCGGCTCGACGCCGTCGATGAGCCGCATCAGCATCCCGACCTGCCATTCGGCCAGCCGCGACATCGACTGCGCCGTCGCCCGCGCGACGGCCTCGCGCACATCAGGATCCAGCACACCGGCCTCGGTCAGCCCGACCATGAGCCGGGCTGCGGCGAGGTCGCGGTCGGTGAAGAGCACCTCGTCGTCGGGGACCTCGGCGAAGCCGAGCGAGCGCCACAGCCGGTGGCCCTCCTCCGGCGTGATGCCGGCCTCCTCGGCGAGCTCCAGCCGGGTGTAGCGGCGCGGCCCACCCAGCACGACCTCTTCGAGCGCCTCGTCGAGCGGCGCGTCACCGGCGACGTGCCGCACTGCGCTGCTGCCCGCGCTGCTGACCGCGCTGCTGCCGAGCATCCGGTCGAGCGCCGCGAGCCACCCGGCCGCGCGGCCCCGCATCGCGATGGCCGGCCCCGGTCAGGACGTGGTGTGCACGATGAGCACGTCGACGCCGGAGCGGCGCGCGACGTCGGACGGCACCGACCCGAGCAGCCGCCCGCTGAGCGTGTTGAGCCCCTTGTTGCCGACGACGAGCAGGTCGGCGCCGGACTCGCGGACGGCGTTGCGCAGCACGTCGACGGGCGGGCCGTCGGCGGCGAGGGTGCGCACCTTGGACGCACCGGCGGCGACCGCGCGGTCCTCCGCCGTGCGCAGCGTCTCCTCGGCGGGCGTCCACCCGACCACGAGGTAGGCCTCGTCCTTCAGCGCGTCCTCCGCGCCGGCGGTCGACTCGCGCGACGCCGGCGTGTAGGCGCAGACGATCAGGAGCTCGGCGGCGCTGTCGGCGGCGACGGCCGCCGCCCTGTCGACCGCTGCGAGCGAGGTGGAGGAGCCGTCGGTGCCGACGACGATCGTGCGGTAGGCGGACATGGTGGCCTCCGGCGTTGGGGAACGCCCGAAGGCTACCGTCAGTAGCCCCCGCCCGTGCTCGCGGCCCGTTCACTCGATCGGACGAGCGATCCGGCCTGAACGACGTGCGTGATGCGCTGCGGCTCGGCGAGCACGCCGATGTCGGCCAGCGGGTCGCCGTCGAGCACGAGCAGGTCGGCGTGGGCCCCGACGTCGAGCGTGCCGATCTCGCCCTCCATGCCTAGCAGCCGGGCCGCGGTGCAGGTGGCGGCCTGGACGACGGCGAGCGGGCGCTGCACTTGCGCGCGGATGCGGAACTCGCGGTTCTGGTGGCGCTGCATCCCGCCGAGCAGGTCGGTGCCGTACGCGATCGTGACGCCGCCGCGGTCGGCGCGTTCCAGCGCGGCGAGCCCGGCGTCGAGCACCTCGGCGACCTTGCGCCAGCTGCCTTCCGGCAGGCCGAACTCGCGGCCCTCCTCCTGCAGCGCCCAGTACGTCACGAGCGTGGGCACGAGCACGGCGTCGTGCTCGCGGAAGAGCTCGACGCTGCGGTCGTCGATCAGGTTGCCGTGCTCGATGGAGCGCACGCCCAGCTCCAACGCCCGGTTGACGGCCCGCGCGGTGTAGGCGTGCGCGGCGACGTACCGGTTCGCGGCCCGCGCCTCCTCGACTGCGGCGCGGAGCTCGTCGTCGGAGTACTGCGTGGAGTCGATCCGGTCGGTGGGTGATGCGACGCCGCCGGACGCCATCACCTTGATGTGGTGGGCGCCTTTGCGCAGCTCGTCGCGCGCGGCGGCGCGCACGGCGTCGACGCCGTCGGCGATCCGGCTCAGTCCGGCGCAGCACGGGTGGTCGTCGCGCAGGTGCGTGCCGCGACTCCGGCCGTCGCCGTGGCCGCCGGTCTGACTGAGCGCGCGCCCGCAGAACCGCAACCGCGGGCCCCTGATCAGACCTTCCGCCTGTGCGTCGGCGAGGCCGAAGTCGGCACCCGCCGCGTCGCGGACGGTGGTGAAGCCGCGGTCGAGCATCTGGCCCATGATCCGCGCGGTGTGCGCGGCGACGTACGAGGGCGCCATCGTGTCGATCGCGGCGAGGTCGGCGGTGAGGGCCATGACGTGCACGTGCGCGTCGACCAGCCCCGGCATGACGACGGCGCCGCGCACGTCCAGCACCTGGACGTCCGGCGCGGACAGGCCGCTGCCGACCTCGGCGATGCGCCCGTCGACGCACCGCAGGTCGCCCTCGGTGAACGTGCCGGTCGTGACGTCCAGCAGCAGCGCGTTGCGGACGAGGAGGTCGCTCATGCCGTCATGTCCTTCGTGGTCGCGGCAGGCCCGCCGGTCTCGGTGAGGTCCTCCAGCGAGCGGCCGGCCGTCGACAACCCGAGCAGCACGACGCACACCACGCCGACGGTGAGCACGGCCGTCGTCAGCCCGAACACCCCGGCGAAGCCGAGCGAGGCCGCGGACACGCCGATGATCGTCGGCGCCAGGATGCTCCCGACCCGGCCGAACGCGCTGGACAGGCCCGTCCCGGTCGCGCGGATCCAGGTCGGGAACACCTCGGGGGTGTAGGAGTAGACGCCGGCGTAGGTGCCGTTGAGGAAGAACGAGAGCACCGCGCCGGCGACGGTGATCATGACCGGCGTCTCGGTCTGGCTCAGCCAGAACGCGCTGACCGCGGACCCCGCGAGGTAGAGCGCGATCGTGTTCTTGCGGTCGAGGCGCTCGGAGAGCCACGCCGCGGAGTAGTAGCCCGGGATCTGCGCCGCGTAGATGATGATCGAGAACTCGAAGCTCTTCGTCACCGTGATTCCGCGCTGCACGAGCAGCGTCGGGATCCAGGAGAAGAACCCGTAGTACGAGAACGTGATCACGAACCAGATCAGCCAGGTCACCGCCGTGCGCCTGCGCATCGAACGGCTCCAGAGGAACCGCAGGGCGCTGGGCAGCGTGACGGTGGGGGTTCGCGCGATCGGCACGGCCGCCGCCTCCGGCACGGGCGGCAGCGGCTCGCCGGTCGCCAGTTGAACCTTGCGCTCGATCTCGGCGACCACGGCCTCGGCCTCGTCGACGCGCCCGGTGGTGAGCAGGTAGCGCGGCGACTCCGGCAACGCGCGGCGCCACCACAGCAGCATCACGATCGGCACGGCGGTGATCAGCTGCGCAGCGCGCCAGCCCTCCGGCCCGAGCGGCACGACGAACCGGCCGATCAGCGCGGCGGCCACGAACCCGAAGGAGAAGAAGCCGGCGAGCGCCCCGATGAACCAGCCGCGCCGGTGCGCTGGCACGAACTCCGCCAGGAACGGCGCGATGATCGCGCTCTCGGCCCCGGTGCCCGCGCCGGCGAGCACGCGCGAGACGAGGAACCACTCGTAGTTGGGGGAGAAGGCCGCGACCACGGAGAACACCGCGTAGAACGCCAGCGCCCACATCATGACCTTCTTGCGGCCGACCCGGTCGCCCAGCAGGCCCGCCGCGACCGCGCCGAACAGGAACCCGAACGGCGTGGCCGAGCCGATCAGGCCGAGCTGCGCGTTGTCGAGCCCCCACTCCGCCTGCGCGCTGGGCAGCAGGAACGCGACGACCGCGGCGTCCATGCCGTCGAACGTGTAGCCGAGGCCGCCGATGAGCAGCAGGAGGTAGTGCGGACGGCTGAGCGGAAGACGGTCCAACCGGGCCACCAGCGTCATCCGCGGAATCTAGATCGCATAGCTCAGCAATGGCAACAGCTGCGTCGACAACGACGTAATGGCTGTTGTGAGCGCTCACATTCAGCCACGACGTCGTTGTCGACGGTTACCGTGGGCCGGCAGGACGGCCGGGCTGATCAAGCGGTAGCGGAGGCGTCCGTCGGCCGCGCGGCCGAGCGCACCCATCGTCGCCAGGACGCCGGCGAGGTCGTCGCGGCCGTCCAGGTAGGCCGTGCGGTGGTGCGCGGGCAGGCGGAAGAACACCTCGAAGAACGCCGGCACCTCGGCCGCCGGCATCCGCAGCAACGCCTCCAGTCCGATCCGGCGCAGGCGATGCACCGCGACGGCCTTCCACGACCAGACGACAGGATCGGCAGGTCTTCCCGCCGCGAGCGCCGCCGCGAGCGCCGGGGCCAGCCGGAACGCCGCGGCGAGGCTGAACCCGGTCGCGGGGTGCACCAGCGGGGCGGCGGCGCCGAAGCCGAGGACGCCGGGGGTGCGGTGGCGGGGCGAGTCGACCGGGAAGCGGACGCGCTCGACGGCCGCGCCGGCGGCGATCTCGACGCCGTGGTGGGCGAGACGCGCGCGCAGCCGCCGCTCCAGCACCGGCAACGGGAGCCCGGGGCGGCAGGCCAGCGAAGTCTCCTCGAGCATCGTCCGGCCGTCGCCGAGCGGGACGCCGTAGAGGAACGTGGGCCAGCCGGGCTCGCCGTGGTCGGCGCGCCAGTCCATGAACAGCGCCTCGCCCGGCGGCACCAGCGGTGTCGCATCGGGCACGACGAGCCCGAACGCCGTCTGCTCGGCCGGCACGGCCCGCCGACCAGCACGAAGAGGTTGCCGCCAGCCTCCGGCGTCGACGAGCGTCCGGGCGCGCAGCACCGTCCCGTCAGCCAGCCCGATGGCGCCGGGCCCGGCGAGACCGGTGGCGCTACCCGCGACGACGTCGACGCCGTGGGCCGCGAGCTCGGCGTCGAGGTGCGCGCGCAGGGCCGGGACGTCGATCACGGCGTAGTCGGTGTCGAGGACGTGCTCGGTCACCGCGACCACCCGGCCGCGGGCGCGAGCCGCGACCGGCACCCAGCTGGGCAACTGCTCGGCCCACGCGCCGTACGTCGCGCGCCAGGGCGCGTCAGGTGCGCGGTCGACGAGCCGCGTGGCCAGCCCGCGCCGCGCGCACTCCACGGCGAGCACCCGCCCGGCAGGCCCGCCGCCGACCACCAGCACGTCCACCCGGCCTAGTCTTCCGGGCTGTGAGTGATCGTGCGAAACGGGCGGCCCGGCGCTCGTGGGCGGCCGAGAGCGGGGCGGGGCTCGCCGCGAGCCCGTTCCGGGTGGATCGCGACCGGATCGCGGCATCGCCGTTCTTCGCCCGGCTCGCCGGGGTGACGCAGGTGGTCAGCCCCGCGGGCTCCGGGCTGCTGGTGCACAACCGGCTGACGCACAGCCTGCAGGTGGCGCAGGTGGCCAGGGCGATCGCGGAGCGGTTGGCCGGCGACCCCGACCCCGACGCCGACCTGGAGCGGCTCGGCGGTCTCGACACCGACGTCGTCGAGGCGGCGGCGCTCGCGCACGACCTCGGGCACCCGCCGTTCGGGCACCTCGGCGAGCAGGTGCTCGACCGGCTCGCCCGCGAGCGCGGGCTGGCCGACGGGTTCGAGGGCAACGCGCAGACGTTCCGCATCATCACGACCATCGACCTGCACGGCCCGGGCGGGACCGGTCTCGACCTCACCGCCGCCGTGCGCGCCGCGGTGCTCAAGTACCCGTGGGCGCGGTTCGGGTTCCCGCAGCCGCACCCGAGCACGGCCGCCGTCCCACCGCGCGGCGCCGGGTTGCTGCCGGGCGCGCCCGAGGCCGGCTCGTCGAAGTTCTCCTGCTACTCGACGGAGCTGGACGACCTCACCGACAGCAGGACGGCGTTCCCGGCGATCGAGCCGTGGCAGCAGACCGTCGAGGCGGCGGTGATGGATACCGCCGACGACATCGCCTATGCGATCCACGACCTCGAGGACTTCCACCGCGTCGGCGTCCTGCAGCAGGCGGGCGTGGCCGCGGAGCTGAACGGATGGCGGCGGGCCCGTCCGGCGTCGGGGCCGGGGTCGGACCTGGAGCGGCTGCGGCAGCGGATGCGGCAGAAGGACGCGTGGGCGTTCGACGACGACGCGTTCGCCGCGGCCGTCGACCGCGTGCGCACCGAGCTGGCCGACGGCCTGCTCGCGGTGTCGTTCGACGGTTCGATGGCCGCCGAGCGCGCGGTCGCGGAGTTCTCGGCCCGGTGGACGGCCCGGCTGGTCGGCGGCGTGCGGGTGCTCGCCGACCCGCCCGTGCGGTCCGGGCACGTCGCGCTCGACGTCGCGCAGTGGCACGAGGTGGCGGTGCTGAAGTTCGTGCACCAGCGGTTCGTCCTGCTGCGGGCCGACCTCGCCTCCCACCAGCGCGGGCAGGCCACGGTGCTGACCGGGCTGGTCGACGCGCTGCACGACTGGCTGGCCGAGGCGGGCGACGGGCCGCGCCTGCCGCCGCGACTGCACGACCTCGTCGAGCTGGCCCGCGGCGAGTTCGCGGCGCTGGCGTCGGCGGACCGGCTGGCCGACGTCGACGCGATGGCGCGCACGCGTGCCGTCGTCGACTACGTCGCGTCGCTCACCGACGGCCAGGCCGTCGCGCTCCTCGACGTGCTCGTCGGCCGCTCCGGCCGGCTCTGGACCGACGCCGCCGTGCTCTGAACGTGCAACTCGCCCGCCGAAACGCGCGACTCGCCCGCGGAAACGTGGGACTCGCCCGCGGAAACGTGGGACTCGCGTGTCCGCGGCGAGTCCCGCGTTTCGGTGCGCGTGTCCCGCGTTTCGGCGCGCGAGTGGCACGTTCTGGCGGGCGAGTGGCACGTTCGGGCGGGTGAGTTCTGCGTTTCGGGGTCAGAGGGCGCCGGTGGCGAGGAGGCCGCCGTCGACGCGGACGGTCTCGCCGGTGATCCACGAGGCCTCGTCGGAGACGAGGAACCCGACGAGCGCCGCGACGTCCTCGGGGGTGCCCAGGCGCTTCATCGGGTAGCCGGCGCTGGCCTTCTCCTCGCCCTGGGCGTAGAGGGCGGTGGCGAACCTCGTCTTCACGACGGCGGGGGCGACGGCGTTGACCCTGATCCCGGGGCCGAGCTGCCAGGCGAGCTCCTCGGTGAGCCGGATCAGGGCCGCCTTCGACGCGCCGTACGCCGAGATCACGCCCGACGAGCGCAGGCCCGCGACCGACGCGAGGTTCACGATCGCGCCGCCGTGCTCGGCCATCCACGCCCGGTACGCGAGCTGCACGTACCCGAGCGCCGCGACGACGTTGACGTCGAAGATCTTGCGGACGGCGTCGAGGTCGGCGTCCATCAGGAATCCGTAGCTGGGGTTGATCCCCGTGTTGTTGACCAGGATGCCCAGCCCGCCGAACTTCTCGACCGTGCGCTCGACCGCCTCGGCGCGGGAGTCGGCCGATCCGGCGTTGCCGGGCACGGCGAGCACACGGCCCTCGTCGCCGCCGGCGGCGTCGCTGACCAGCTTCTCCGCGGCAGCCGCGAGCTCGTCGGGCTTGCGCGCGGTGATCGTCACCGACGCGCCGCGGGACAGCAGCTCGGTGGCGATGGCGAACCCGATGCCGCGGCTTGCGCCGGTCACGAGCGCGGCTCTCCCGGTGAGATCAGTCATGCCGGGCACCCTACGTCCCGAAACCGGTCGACCATGCCGGTAACCTGATGGCGTGATCCGGATCGAGTAGTGGCCCTTCCTTGGCCCTCGTACGCCCGCCGGACACCACTTCTGGAGCTTTCTCGTGATCACCGCAACCGACCTGGAACTGCGTGCCGGGTCCCGGATCCTGCTGTCCGGTGCCACCCTGCGCGTCCAGCCGGGCGACCGCATCGGCCTCGTCGGGCGTAACGGCGCCGGCAAGACCACGTCGATGCGCGTGCTGGCGGGTGAGGGCGAGCCCTACGGCGGCGCGGTCGGGGCCAACAGCCCGGTCGGCTACCTCCCGCAGGACCCGCGCGAGGGCGACCTCGGGATCAGCGCGAAAGACCGCGTGCTCTCCGCGCGCGGGCTCGACGAGATGCTGCGCAAGATGGAGAAGGCCCAGACGGCGATGGCCGAGCTGGTCGACGGCACGCAGAACGACAAGGCCGTCCGCGAGTACGGGCGGATCGAGGAGCGTTTCTCCGCGCTCGGCGGCTACGCGGCCGAGAGCGACGCCGCCCGGATCTGCGCCCACCTCGGCCTGCCGGAGCGCGTGCTCAACCAGGAGATGTCGACGCTCTCGGGCGGCCAGCGCCGCCGCGTCGAGCTGGCCCGCATCCTGTTCGCGGCGTCCGACGGTGGTGGTGGCGGCGCGCCGAGCGCCACCACGCTGCTGCTCGACGAGCCCACCAACCACCTCGACGCCGATTCGATCACGTGGCTGCGTTCCTTCCTGATGGCGCACGACGGCGGGCTCGTGGTGATCAGCCACGACACCGACCTGCTCGCGGCCGTTGTGAACAAGGTGTGGTTCCTCGACGCGACGCGCGGCGAGGTCGACATCTACAACATGGACTGGAAGCGCTACCAGGAGGCGCGCGCCACCGACGAGAAGCGCCGTCGCCGAGAGCGGGCCAACGCCGAGAAGAAGGCCGCCGTCCTGCACACGCAGGCGTTGAAGATGGGCGCGAAGGCCACCAAGGCGGTCGCGGCCAAGAACATGGCCCGCCGCGCCGACCAGATGCTGGCCGCGCTGGAGCCGGAACGGAAGAACGACCGGGTCGCCAAGATCCGGTTCCCCGCGCCGGCCCCGTGCGGGCGCACCCCGCTCACGGCAGAAGGGCTCTCGAAGGCGTTCGGCTCGCTCGAGGTGTTCACCGGCGTCGACCTCGCCGTCGACCGCGGGGCCAAGGTCGTCGTGCTCGGGCTCAACGGCTCCGGCAAGACCACCCTGCTGCGGCTGCTCGCCGGCACCGAGCAGCCCGACGCCGGCCGCGTTGTGCCCGGCCACGGCCTGCGTACCGGCTACTTCGCGCAGGAGCACGACACGCTCGACATGAACGCGAGCGTCTGGGAGAACGTGCGCCACGCCTCCCCGGACACCCCGGAGCAGCAGCTGCGCACGCTGCTCGGCTCGTTCATGTTCTCCGGCGAGCAGCTCTCGCAGCTCGCCGGCACGCTCTCCGGTGGCGAGCGCACCAGGCTCGCACTCGCTGGCCTGGTGTCGAGCTCGGCCAACGTGCTGCTGCTCGACGAGCCGACGAACAACCTCGACCCGGCCAGTCGCGAGCAGGTGCTCGACGCGCTGCGGCGCTTCGCGGGGGCCGTCGTGCTCGTCACGCACGACCCCGGAGCGGTCGAGGCGCTGGAGCCCGACAAGGTCATCGTGCTGCCCGACGGCACGGAGGATCTCTGGTCGGCGGAGTACCTCGAGCTCGTCCAACTCGCCTGAGGAACGGTCGTCGCAGGTCCCGGCCCTGACACGTCGGGGTGGCCTGATCGGATGATCCGAACGGGATGATGACCACCCGATCGGACACGCGCGGCGCAGCGCTATGCCCTCCCGCATCGTCCGCGCGGGTCGATCACGGCGACTCGATCCACTTCTGGGGTGACCAGCCGATGGCGTCGGGGTGACGAGCGGATGATCGCGGCGTGCGAATGATCACCCGTCCGCGTGATCCATTCGGGCGAACCGCTCACCGATCATCGAGTGGATCTCCTGGATCGCGCCTACCAGCGTGGACGATCATTGCCGCACCGAGGAGCCGACCGGCCCCGGTTCGCGGTCCGCCGCGACGGCTTGGAGGAGGTCAGCATGGCCGACCTGAAGAAGGGCGCCCGCATCACCGGCACCCAACGGGACAAGCTCGCGACCGATCTGAAGAAGAAGTACGAGAAGGGCGCGAGCATCCGGGCGCTCGCCGAGCAGACGGGACGGTCCTACGGGTTCGTGCACCGCGTGCTCAGCGAGACGGGGGTGACCCTTCGCGGCCGCGGCGGCGCGACCCGCACCAAGAAGAAGTAGCCCGACAGCCGGTGTGATTACCGGGCGGTAGCCTCGTCGAGTGACGACGGCATCGATCGACCAGGACCTCCTGCAGCGCGGTGGGCTCACGCTCGCCGTGGACGGCGCGGTGGCGACCATCTCGCTTGCGCGTCCGGAGGTGCTGAACGCGCAGACGCCCACCACGTGGGACGCGTTGCGTGCGATCGGTGAAGGGCTGCCGGACGAGGTCAGAGTCGTCGTGGTCCGCGGAGAGGGACGTGCCTTCTCCGCGGGTCTCGACAAGCGGTTCTTCACCGCGACCGAGGTGGACGGTTCGCCAGGGCTCGCCAGCATCGCGAGCCGCCCCGAGGCGGACGTGGACACCGCGATCGCGGGGTTCCAGTCCGGGTTCTCGTGGCTCCGGCACCCGTCCCGGCTCACCGTGGCCGCGGTGCAGGGCCACGCGATCGGTGGCGGGTTCCAGCTCGCGCTGGCCTGTGACCTGCGCGTCGTCGCCGACGACGTGCAGTTCTGCATGGCCGAGCCGAGCCTGGGCATCGTGCCCGACCTCGGTGGCACGTACCCGCTGGTGCAGGCCGTGGGGTACGCGCGCGCCGTCGAGATCTGCCTCACCGGGCGCCGCGTCGGTGCCGACGAGGCCGTCTCGACAGGGCTCGCGCTGCGCGCCGTGCCGCGGGCCGAGCTGGACGCCGCCGTCGAGGAGCTCGTGCGCTCCGTCGTCGCGCTGCCTGCTGCGGCGTCGATCGCGATGCTCGGGCTGCTCAACGGCATCGCGGAGGGTCGCGACCCGGCCGCGGCGCTGGCCGCTGAGCGGGCCGCACAGGTGCAGCTCCTGAAGGCGATCACCGGAAACCCAGGCCGCGTTTAGGAAGTCCTGATCGCGCTCTTCGCGCCCAGATCGACGCTGGCGGCGTTGCCGCCACGACCGGGTACGTCAAGTACGACGGCTCGTGGCGGCGCCTTGCCAGCGACGATCTGGATCACGAAGAGCATCGACCCTGACTTCCTAAACACGACCTGGCCGGCAGGACTTTTCGACCCTTCTCGCGCGTTGTTGCGTACCGATTGCAACGGTGTAAGTGGGAGGGGCCTGCCGTGGAGCGACCCATCGGGATCATGCGGGGTGTCCTGCGCGGGGCCGACGCCCCGACGTCGGTCAAGAAGGGCACCATCCCGCGCATCTGGACGTTCGCGCGTCCCTACCGCGGGTGGCTGCTCGCGTTCCTGCTGCTCACGGTCGTCTCCGCGACAGTCGGTGTGCTGACGCCCGTGCTCGCCGGCCGCGTGGTCAACACGATCGTCGCCGGCGGCGACGTCTCCGCCGCGGCCGGTGTGGTGATCGGGTTGGCGGCGTCGATCGCGGCGTTGGCCGTCCTGGAAGCGATCGTCGGGCTCTGCTCGCGCTGGTTCTCCTCGCGCATCGGCGAGGGCCTGATCGTCGACCTGCGGCGCGCGGTGTTCGAGCACGTCCAGCGGATGCCGGTGGCGTTCTTCACCCGCACCCGCACCGGCGCGCTGGTCAGCCGGCTGAACAACGACGTGATCGGCGCGCAGTCGGCGATCACCTCGACGCTCGCAACAGTGCTGAGCAACTCGATCCAGCTGACGCTCGCGCTCGCGGTGATGATCGGGCTGGCGTGGCAGGTCACGCTGCTCGCACTGCTGCTGTTGCCGATCTTCGTGCTGCCGGCCCGCCGGATGGGCCGGACGATCGCCGACCTGCGCCGCGAGTCGGCCGACCTGAACGCCGGCATGAGCACCCAGATGACCGAGCGGTTCTCCGCGCCCGGCGCGACGCTCGTGAAGCTCTTCGGGCGGCCCGACGAGGAGGCCGCGGAGTTCGGCGAGCGCGCGGTGCGCGTCCGCGACATCGGGGTGCGTACCGCGATGGTCTCCCGCGTGTTCGTGACGGCGTTGTCGCTGGTCTCGGCGCTGGCCCAGGCGCTCGTGTACGGGCTGGGCGGCTATCTCGCCGTGACGGGCGTGCTCGAGCCGGGCACGGTCGTCACGCTCGCGCTCCTGCTGACGCGCCTGTACACCCCGATGACAGCGCTGGCGAACGCGCGTGTCGACGTGATGACCGCGCTGGTGTCGTTCGAGCGGGTCTTCGAGGTGCTCGACCTGGAACCGATGATCGCCGAGCGGCCCGGGGCGCGCGAGCTGCCCGCCGGTCCGGTCTCGGTGCGGCTGCGGGACGTCCGGTTCGGCTACCCGAGTGCCGAGCAGGTGTCGCTGGCGTCGCTGGAGGACGTCGCCGTGCTCGACCAGCGGTCCAACGACGAGGTGCTGCACGGGATCGACCTGGAGGTGGGCGGCGGGCAGCTGCTCGCGCTCGTCGGGTCGTCCGGAGCAGGGAAGTCGACGATCGCGGCGCTGGTGCCGCGGCTCTACGACGTGGACGGCGGCGCCGTCGAGCTGGCCGGGGTCGACGTGCGCGACCTGAAGTTCGCGGCGCTGCGCGGTGCCGTCGGGGTGGTCACCCAGGACGGGCACCTGTTCCACGACACGATCCGCGCCAACCTGCGCTACGCGGCGCCGGAGGCGACCGATGCGGAGCTGGTGGACGCGTTGCAGCGGGCCCGGCTCGGTGAGCTGCTCGCGTCGCTGCCCGACGGGCTGGACACCGTGGTGGGCGAGCGCGGCTACCGGCTCTCCGGCGGGGAACGCCAGCGGCTGACGATCGCGCGGCTGCTGCTGGCGAAGCCGCGGGTGGTGATCCTCGACGAGGCCACCGCGCACCTCGACTCCGAGAGCGAGGCTGCGGTGCAGGCGGCGCTGGTGGAAGCCCTCTCAGGGCGGACGGCGATCGTGATCGCGCACCGGCTCTCCACGATCAGGGCGGCCGACACGATCGCGGTGATCGAGCACGGCGACGTCGTCGAGCGCGGGAGGCACGACGAGCTGCTCGCCGCGGGCGGACGCTACGCCGATCTGTACCACACCCAATTCGCCGACACGCAGTTCGCCGACGACCCCGGCGTGATCGAGCCGACGGGGATCGCGTGCGGCATCGAAGGGTGCACGGTCGTGCACCGCGAGGAGCATCTCGTCAGCTGACGGACGGCAGCCCGTCGACCCCGTCGACCCTGTCGCCCGCGGCCAGGGGCAGGTGCGGGTCGGCGGGCACCTGGTCGCCGTTCAGCGTGACGGTGGTCGTCCCGTCCAGTGCGAGGCCGGCGGCAGCGACCGCTTCCGCGAGCGTTGCCGCCCGCACGTGCTGCCCGCCGACGAGCACCTCGGGTGCCGGGCGGGCGAGCGCTGCCGCGTAGTCGTCGGCGGTGTTGACGTTGACGACCGAGTCGAGCGCCGGGTCGAGCCGCGCCAGCTCGGCGTCCTGCAGCAGTGCGGCGTCGTCCAGGCGGGCGACCGCGCAGTGCTCGTAGAGCATGCCGGGACGGAGGTTGCCGGCGGCCAGCAGCTGCGTGACGGTCAGCGCGAGCGACGTGCGGTAGGCCGCAGCGAGCGGTTGCCGGAACCCGCCTGTCACCGGGAGCACGATGTCCGGCGGCGGATCCGCCTCCGCGAAGCCGCGCAGCACCCTGCGGACGAACGCGGGATGCAGGAACGGCATGTCCGTCGAGCAGACGAACGCCGCCGGCCACTGGTCACCCACCGCAGTCAGACCCGCGGCGAGGCCCTGCATCGGACCCAACCCTTCGACGGGGTCGGCGACGACCTCGACCCCGGCCGGGAGCCGCGGGAGGAGCTGGCCGGGCGCGCCCACCACCAGCACCGGGCCGCCCAGCGTGCGACGCAGCAACGCCGCCGTCCGGTACAGCAGCGTTGATCCGTGCCACGCCAACCCGGCCTTCGCCGTACCCATCCGAGACGACCGACCGCCCGCCACCACGATCCCCGCCGTCTCCGCGGCCCCGACGCCCACAGCGCCACCCTAACCACGAACTTCCCCACCGTTTTGCCAACCTGCACGGCCTCGGAGGTCTGCAAGTTGGCAAAACGGTGGGGAAGTTTTGTCGATGTGGGGGTGGTGCGTTCGTTCAGGTAGGTAACCGACGAGCGGAGGCGTGATGAAGGTGGTTCTGGACGGGCTGGCGATCGGGGAGTCGCCGCGCTGGCACGACGGCAGGCTGTGGTTCTGCAACTGGGGGCCCGACGAGCTGGTCGCGATGACTCCTGACGGCGAGCACGAGGTGGTCGCGCTCGATCCCTCGGTGCGCCCGCACTCGATCGAGTGGCTCCCGGACGGCCGGATGCTGGTCGTCCCCAAGGACCCCGAGCACCAGGGGCTCCTGCTGCGGGTCGAGCCCGACGGCGGGATCGCCGTGCACGCCGACCTGCGCCCGATCGCGGCCGGGTGGAACGAGATCGTCGTCGACGGCCGCGGCAACGTCTACGTGAACGGCAGCGACTTCGACTTCCTCGGGTTCCTGAAGGGGAGGTGGAGTTCGTGCCGGGCGTCATCGCGCTGGTCACCGCGGACGGCGAGGTGCGCCAAGTGGCGGAGGGCATCGAGTTCGGCAACGGCATGGTGGTGACACCGGACAACACGACGCTGATCGTCGCGGAGTCGTTCGGCCGCAGGCTGAGCGCGTTCGACATCGCCGCCGACGGCGGGCTCTCGGGCCGTCGGGTGTGGGCCGACGGCATCGGGCCCGACGGCATCACGATCGACGCCGAGGGCGCGATCTGGACGTCGTCGGATTCGATGCAGAGCGACTGCGTGCGGATCCGGGAGGGCGGGGAGGTGCTGGATCGGTTCGAGCTCGACCGCAGCCCGTTCGCCTGCATGCTCGGCGGGCCCGACCGCTCGACCCTCTACGTGATGGCCGCCGAATGGCATCCGGAAGATCCGTTCGGGGACCGCCGCACCGGGCAGGTGCTAGCCATCGACGCGCCGTCGCCCGGGGTCGGGTGGCCGTGAGCCGCTACAGGGCCGCGATCCAGCGGTGTCCCGGGTGTACGCGGGCGAGCAGCTCGGTCAGGGTCGCGCGCTGCGCCGAGGTCAGGCGGGGGACCGTCGCCTCGAAGTCTGCTTGGTCCTTCTGCCGGTCGTTCTTGGCCTTGAACAGCAGGACCAGCTCGGGTGCCAGGTACGGGATGCCGTCGCGGGTGTGATGGATGATCTCGCTGTAGGGGAGCCGGATCCCCTCATCGCGCCGGCAGATCCAGGTGTCGCCGTCGTGCGGTTCGCGGAACACGTCGAGCAGGTAGTTCCCGGTGGCCGGGTCGCGCAGCCACGTCTGGTGCACGGCCGACAGCACCTCCGGTGTGGGGTCCGCCCAGATCCGACCGCTGCCGGCCGCGTCGAAGACGTATCCGGGCAAGCGGTGACGCAGTTCTGGGAACCCCGCGGCCGGGATCGCGATCTCGATGTCTCCATGAGCGCGCGTCTGCCTGCCGTGGAACAGGTCCAGCGCCCAGCCGGCGGCCACGTACCACGGGGCGTCGATCCCGGCCAGCCGCTGCGCGACCTCGTGCGGGGTCCAGCAGGATGACCACCTGACGTGGAGGGCCTCGATGTCGTCGGGTGACAACTCGGTGCCGCCGCTGGGCAGTTGCTCGCTCACCGCAGGAACCTATCGCCGAAGTCGATGTGTTTCTGACGCCCTGACCGTGGTCCCACCCGTCGCGCGCTCGGTTTCCGGCACAGGTCGGCGGTGTGTCATCGTGCCCGCATGGGAGGTGGCGGGGGTGACACCGCGGGCCGGCCGCTGCCGCCGGTGGGCTGGGCGGAGGTCGGGGTCGAGGCCGGGTACCGGCGGGCCCGGTTCGTGACGTCGGTCGCGCTCGCGGTCATGCTGCTGACCAGCGTCGCGATGCCGGCGATCGGGCTGATCGAGGAGGAGCGCCCCGCGTGGCTGGTGCTCGGTGCGCTGGGCATCGTGCTGTTCGCCGCGGGCCTCGGGTTCGCGATGGTGGGGGAGTTCGTGCCGCGCCACCGCGGGCAGCGGTTCGCGGTGCCGGCGTTCGTGCTCGGCGCCGTCTTGTCGGTGCCGCTGGTCGGGCCGCTCGGCGCGGTGGCCGACGAGTGGGAGAGCTGGGCGTGGGTGGGCGCGGCGATCGTCGGCGCGATGCCGTTGCTGGTGCGCTTTGCGTTCCCGGTCGTGGCAGCCGTGGCGGTCATCGTGCTGGCGGTCGGCGTCTCGGCGGCGATCGGCTGGTTGAACGGCGGGCCGCTGCTGCGCTACGTCGTGATCACCGGCGGCATCGGACTGGGGTTGGCGCTGGTCAACGGCCTGCAGATCTGGCTGTGGCGGCTCGTCGTGCAGGCCCGCGACGGGCAGGACGCGATCGCGCGGCTCACCGCGACCGAGGAGCGGCTGCGCTTCGCCCGCGACGTGCACGACGTGCTCGGCCACGACCTCTCGGTGATCGCGCTCAAGGCCGAGCTGGTGGCGCGCCTCTGCCCGATCGACGTCGAGCGGGCCGGCGCCGAGGCCGCCGAGATCCAGCAGCTCGCCGCCGCCGCGCTCGGGCACGTCCGGCAGGCCGTGCACGGCTACCGCACCGTCGAGCTGCGGGAACAGCTGAAGACCGCGGAGCGGGTGCTCTCCTCGGCCGGGGTGCGGTGCACCATCCGCGTCACCGAGGGCGAGCTGCCGGCGGAGTCGGCCCACCTCTCGCCCGTGCTGCGCGAGGCCGTGACGAACATGCTGCGCCACAGCCGCGCCGTAAGCTGCACGATCGATGTGGACGCGACGACCGAGCACGTGCGGATGACCGTGACGAACGACGGGGTCCTGCCGGCTGCGCCCGACGAGCGCAGCTCGGGGCTGCGCGGGCTCACCGAGCGGCTCGCCGAGGTCGGCGGCACGCTGACCACGCACGTTGCCGCTGGCACGTTCACGCTGGTGACGGTCCTGCCTCGATGATCAAGGTGATGATCAGAGTGGTGCTCGCCGACGACGAGGCGCTGATCCGCGGCGCGGTCGCGGCGCTGCTCGGCCTGGAGCCCGATCTCTCGATCGTCGGCGAGGCGGGGGACGGCCCCGCCGCGGTCGAGCTGGTCGCCGCGCACCGGCCCGACGTGGCGGTCGTCGACCTGCAGATGCCCGGCATGACCGGCCTCGAGGTGGCTGCGGAGATCGTGACCGTGCACCCGGCCTGCGCCGTCGTGATCCTGACCGGGCACAGCCGCCCCGCGCTGCTGCGGCGCGCTTTGCAGAGCGGCGCGCGCGGGTTCGTCCCGAAAGGTTCGCCGGCGAGCGTGCTGGCCGACGTGATCCGGCGCGTGCACGACGGCGGGCGGTACGTCGACCCCGCGCTCGCTGCCGAGGCGCTGCTGGCGCCGGAGTGCCCGCTCACCCCGCGCGAGCTGGACGTCCTGCGCCTGGCCGGCACCGACGTCCCGGTCGCGACGATCGCGCGGCAGGCGCACCTGTCGACCGGAACCGTCCGGAACTACCTCGCGGCGGTCGTGGCGAAGCTGGAGGTCGCGACCAGGGCGGAAGCGGTTGCGATGGCCGAGGAACAGGGCTGGCTCTAGCCCCTGGAAGCCCTCGAACGCGGAACGGCCCGCCGGTTGCTCAACCGGCGGGCCGTTTCCCGTGTGCGCGGCCGTGCGCGGGGCCGCGTGCGAGGTCGTGCGTCCCTTACGGCTTGCGCCCGACCGCCCCCGCGATGCAGTACTGCACCGAGACGCGCGGCTTGACGCTCGGCCCGTCCGGCCACCAGTCGGCGCAGAGCACCAACCCGGGGTCGACCAGCTCGAGCCCGGCGAGCATGCTCTCGATCTGCGCGCGGGTCCGGAAGCTGCCGCTGCCCATCGGGCTGTGGATGAAGATCTCCTCCATCTTGCGGGCGAGCGCGCTGAACTCCGTCGTCTCCGGGTCGTAGAAGTGGCTCAATGCGACGTAGGAGCCCGACGGGAGCGCCTCGATGTACTCCGCCATGATCTCGGCGTATTTGTCGCCGGTGTAGTGGTGCATCGTGCCGCAGTGGTAGAGCGCGATCGGCTCGGTGAAGTCGAGGTGCTTGCGCACGACCTCGTTCTGCAGCACCTCCTGCGGCGCGAAGATGTCCGCGCCGATGAGGTGGGTCTGGTCGTTCTCCTCGAGCAGTGCCCGCCCGTGCGCCAGCACGACCGGGTCGTTGTCGACGTAGACGACCCGCGCGTCCGGCTGGATGCGCTGCACCACCTGGTGGGTGTTCTCGGCGGTGGGCAACCCCGACCCGCAGTCGAGGTACTGGGTGATCCCGGTCTGGCTCGCGATGAACCGGGAGGCCCTGATCAGGAACTCGCGGTTGTCCCAGCCGAGCTGCGTCGCCTCAGGTGCGACCTGCTGGATGCGGCGCAGGACCTCGCGGTCGATCTCGTAGTTGTCCTTGCCGTTGAGGAAGGCGTCGTACACGCGGGCGACGCTGGCTTTGCTCACGTCGATGTACGGAGGGATGTGTTCTGCGGACTCGGGAGCCTCGGCGTGGGGCGGCATACTCTCCTCGCTACACGGTCGATCACGGGATGCAGCTGCAAGGCGGCGCCTGGCGAGTGTAAGGCAACGATCGTCCAGGATGAACCCAGGGAGCGATCTCCTGATGACCGTCGGTGACGTGTAACGTTCATGTTCAGCAGCCCGAACGGCCATCCAGTACTGGAGGTGGAAGCGGCCCGATGGGTCAGGGGGAGGTGTCCATGACCGAGGGTGGTCACCCCGATGCGCCAGCCGTCCACAGCGACGGTGAGATGGCCCGTGGTGTCACCGCGCGGCGCATCGTGCTGGGCTCGCAGCTGCGGCGCCTCCGTGAGGGCGCCGGGATCTCCAGGGTCGACGCGGGCTACGTGATCCGCGCGTCCGACTCGAAGGTCTCCCGCATGGAGCTGGGCCGGGTCGCGTTCAAGGAACGCGACGTCGCCGACCTGCTCGTCACCTACGGCGTGACCGACGCGGCCGAGCGCGAGGCGTTCCTCGAGATGGTCCGCCACGCCAACGAGCCGGGCTGGTGGCGCCGCTACGGCGACGTCATGCCGGGCTGGTTCCAGGACTTCGTCGGGCTGGAGGAGTCGGCGGCCCGGATCCAGACCTACGAGCTGCAGTTCGTGCCCGGGCTGCTGCAGATCGAGGCGTACGCCCGCGCGATCGCCACCCGCGGCCGGCCCGACTACACGCCGCCCGACGCCGAGCGCCGCATCAACCTGCGCATGCGCAGGCAGCGGATCCTCACCGGGATCAACCCGACCCGCCTGTGGGCGGTCGTCGACGAGTCGATCCTGCACCGGCCGATCGGTGGCCGGCGGGTGCTGCGCAAGCAGCTCGAACACCTCATGGAGATGTCGGCGCTGCCGAACGTCACGCTGCAGATCGTGCCGTTCCACCTCAGCGGCTACGCGGCGGAGGCGCCGTTCACCGTGCTGCGGTTCGCCGAGCAGGAGCTGCCCGACGTCATCTACGTCGAGCACCTCGCCGGCGCGCTCTACCTCGACAACCGGCGCGACATCGAGCTCTACAGCCGCGCGCTCGACCGGCTCATGGTCGACGCCGAGACGCCCGACCGCACCCGGCAGATGATCTCGAAGGCGCTCGCGGAGTTCTGATCCCGGGCGGGCCGGGCGGCGGGTGAAGGCCGACGTTCCGTGGCTCGCGCGGCAGGTGAGTCGCCGCTCACCCAAGGGTTGGGGAGGGCAGGAAAGCCACTTTCCTGCCCTGTGGGGGCCGGAAAGTGGCTTTGCTGCCCTTCGCGTGCGGAACGCACACGTCCGCCCCGCCCGCCGGGCCGGAAGCGAACGAACGGCACTTTCGTCCACTAGGTATGGACGAAAGTGCCGTTCGTTCACCGACCCCAACCGCGGCTGTCCATCCGGGCGTCGCACCTAGCACGCACGTCGAGCACGGCGTCGTTGCTGCCCGCGGGACGGCCCGGCAGCACCGACGTCGTGCTCGACGTCCTATCTTTTGTGCTAGTCGAACTCGCCCTGCGTCACGCCGCCGATGAAGGCTGTCCACTCGGCCGGGGTGAAGACGAGCGCGGCGCCGCTGGGGTGGCGCGAGTTGCGCATCGCGATCTCGCCCGACTCCAGCTTGGCCACCTCGACGCAGTTGCCCAGGTTGCCGCTGAGACTGCTCTTCTTCCACTCGGCGTCGGTGAAGAGTTCAGCCGACCAGCCGTTGCGATCGATGTTCTTCATGTGCTCAACCCCTGCATCTGCAGCGTCAGGAACGTCGTGCCCATCCTCAGGACGATAGCAGTTGCATATGCACGTGCATATGCAAGCCGCAGGCGAATTTCGGGGGACCGGGACCGCTGGCGGGCTGTCGCCCCTGCACGCCACCGGCGACGCGACCGTCGGTAACACTGCAGGTCAAGGGGGAGGTCGGGAGCGTCGTGGCTGGTACCCAAGGCTGTTGCCGCTGTGCGTGGTCGGGTGCCAAGTGTCGTTTGCAGATGCAAGGCGCGTTTGTGGCTGCACGTGTCGCTTGCATCTGCAGGCCGCAGCAGCAAGACTGCTCTGTGTGCTCGACCGCTGGCTGAGAGTCAGCGCAGGGCGCGAGGATCCTGTACCCGAACTGATCGGAGACGTGCGATGGCCCGCGAGGCGACCGATCAGATACGCAGTGTCGCGGAGATCCTCGCCGTGATGTCGTCGCCGTCAGCGGTCGACCGGATCCTCGCCCAGCACACCGCCGACTCCACCGGCCACTGCCGCGGGTGCCGCTACCCCACGACGGCGGCGCCGGTGTGGCCGTGCCGCCTGTGGGAGATCGCCGAAGAGACCACGCGGATCGCCCGCAACGCCAAGCCCGCTTAGCCCCGCTGGCTGCGGGCTGGCGCGATCCGCTACCGGTACTGCTGCACCTGCGAGGCCGGGGGGTCCTCGTGCGGCGCATCGCTGCTGGTCGCTCGCTCGGTGGCGGTCGCCCCGGGGGCGGTCTCCCCGCGGCGCGCGGCGAGCGGTACCGCCCGGCTCGTCATCGTGACGACGGTGCCGCGCTCGTCGTGCTGGATCTTGACCCGCTCCATGCACGCCCTGATCGCGGTGAGCCCGTAGCCGGCCACCCCGTCGCTGTCGCCGCTGCCTCGCCACACGCCGCTGTCGCGAACGGTGACGACGATCCGCCTGCTGTCGGGGCCCGCGACGACCCGGCCCGTCACGTCGATCTCGCCCTCGGTGTCGACGGCGTCACCGATCCGGTAGGCGTGCTGCACGGAGTTCGTGCAGGCCTCGCTGATCGCGAGCAACGCGTCGATCCGGTCGGCCGTCGGCCACTGCAGGCCTTCCAACCAGGCCCCGAGTCCGGCCCGGAAGAAGACCAGCTGCACCGGGTCGGCGGTGAACTGGATCCGGTAGAAGTCCGACGGCGTCTGCATCGGCGGGAGCATCGTTGCAGCATCCCTGGTGCGCAGTGATCCCGCGACCGCTGGCCTTCTAGGCCGTGTTGAGAAAGTCCTGATCGCGCTCTTCGCGCCCAGACCGCCGCTGGCGGCGTTGCCGCCACGACCGGGTACGTCAAGTACGGCGGCTCGTAGCGGCGCCTTGCCAGCGACGATCTGGATCACGAAGAGCATCGACCCTGACTTCCTCAACACGGCCTTGGACCGGTCAAGCCGGGCGCGCCGTGATGATCCACATCCCGGAGCGGTACGTGACGCCGTCGGGGCCCATGTGCGCCTGCAACGACGCGCGCAACTCACCAAGCGCGGAGGCTCGGGTGGCGTCGTCGAGCTCGGCGAGCAACCCGGCGATGGTGCCGAGTGCGAACCGCTCGGCGGTCGCGACGTCCGCCCCGTAGTACATGAGCTCGTGCACCGCGGTGAGCTGCGGTTCGGCGAACCCGGCCGCGGTCAGGACGCTGCGCACGGTGTCGGGATTGCTCAGCCCGAACGGCCCTGGCCGGTCGGGCGGCGGGGGCGCGATGTCCCGCCCGGCGGCGGCAGCGGCGAAGAACGAGCTGAGCCACTCGTTCTCCCTGATGTCCTGCCACACCGCGAGCGCCATCCGGCCACCCGGCGCGAGCGAGCGCGCCAGGTTGCGGAAGGCGGCGACCGGGTCGCCGAAGAACATCACGCCGGTGCGGCTGATGATCCGGTCGTAGGAGTTCTCGCCGAGGTCGGCGATCTGCGCGTCGGCCTGCTCGAACCGGACGTTCGCGACGCCCTCCACCGCGGCCCGTTCGCGCGCGAGCGCGAGCATCCGGCTGGAGAGGTCGAGGCCGGTCGCGGTGCCGTCGTGGGCGAGGCGGGCCGCGTCGCGCGTGGTCTGGCCGTTGCCGCAGCCCACGTCGAGCACGCGCGAGCCCGGCTCGATCGCCGCGGCGGCGAAGAACGGCGCCGTGTAGCGGGCGACCCCGGCGTCGAACATGTCGGCGTTCTCGGTCCAGAAGTCGCCGTTGGGCCCGTCCCAGCCCTGTGCGGCGGCGGCGTTGCTCGGGTCGACGATGATTGCCACGAGACCCTCCTTCCGTGCCGCCAGAACGCTACTCGTGGCAGCCGGAAGCAGGCCGCGGCGGCCACGTGGGTGATCCTTCTTGACCCGTGTGGGCGATACATCCGATCCTGTCGGTGACCTGAGTCACAAGGACGTGAGCGCGGGGGTTGCCATGACCGAGGTAGAGCGTGGCCGGACCTACCGACTCGGCGTCAGCCGTCCCGACCTCGGCGTCGCCGATCTGCCGGCGCCCGAAGAGGTCTTCGGGGTCTCCCGGATCGGCGCGCGCGAGCTCGTGATGTACGTGATCGGGCCCAGTCTGATCGCCCTGGGCATCTCGATCGGCAGCGGGGAGTGGCTGCTCGGGCCGCAGGCCGTCGGGCAGTTCGGGTTCGTCGGCATCGGCTGGGTGATCGTCGTGTCGGCGCTGCTGCAGACCTTCTACAACGTGGAGTGCGCCCGCTACATCGTCGCGACCGGCGAGGCGCCCGTCGTCGGATGGGGCCGGGTGCCGCCGGGCGCGATGCTGTGGATCCCGCTCTCGGTGTTCGTCGTGATCTTCTCGTTCATCGCGGGCGGCTGGGCCGGTTCCGCCGGGCAGGGGCTGTTCGCGCTGGTCAACGGTCGAGTCGCGGAGGCGTCGGAGATCCAGCAGACCCGCTGGTACGCGATCGGGCTGCTCGTCGTCGTCTTCGTGATCACGGCGGCGGCGCGGCGGGTGAGCCGTGCGCTGGAGCTCTCGAACTGGGTGATGGTCGGGCTCATCCTCGCCGTCCTCGTGGTGGTCAACCTCGCCGTCGTGCCCTGGAGCATCTGGTGGGAGGGCATCCGCGGGTTCGTCACCCCGGCCGCGCCGCCGCCGGGGATCACCGCGACGCAGATCGGGGGGCTCGCCGGGTTCACCGCACTGGCCTCCGGCCTGAACTGGTACGTGATGGGCCACTATCGCGACAAGGGGTACGGAATGGGCCATCGCACCGGCTTCATCGCCGGGCTGCGCGGTGGCAAGCAGGGTGTGCAGTCGGTCGGTGTCACGTTCCCCGACGACGAGCGCAACGCGAGCATGTGGCGGCGCTGGTACCGGCTGCTGATGGTCGACATGTGGGGTGTGTTCTTCGTCGGCGCGATGCTCGGCATGCTGCTGCCGACGGTGCTCATGTCGCACGCGGTCGCGCTCTCGGGTGAGCAGCCGACGACCGCGAACGTGCCGACGTTCGTGGCGAGCGCGCTGGCCGCCGAGTACGGCTCGGGGATGTTCTACCTGATGCTGGCGGTCGGGGTGCTGATCCTCTTCTCCACGCAGCTGGGCATCTTCGAGGCGATGGTCAGGGTCGTCACCGACGCCGCGCCGGCGCTGAGCCCGCGCCTGCGCGCGCTGATCGAGGGCGACCCGCGCCGGTTCTACTACCCGTTCATGATCGCGCTGCTGATCGCGATCGCGATCATCCTGCACCTCGCACTGCCGGTGGCGCTCGTGCAGTTCTCCGCGAACATGTCCAACCTCGGCGCCCTCATCTACCCGTTCCTGCTGATCTACCTCAACAGCAGGCTGCCGCGGGCCGCGCGGCCGCGGCCGTGGCACTACGTGATCCTGATCCTCAACTTCCTGTTCTTCGGCTTCTTCTTCATCAACTTCGTCGCCGACTTCTTCGGGGAGCCGCTGGTGACCTTCTGATGTTCAGCCTGATCCGTCAGGCGAAGCAGCCGATGGGTCCGCCGTGGAACGCGACCATGTCCGGCCAGATCTTGGCGAGCGGGATGCGGGTGCCGAGCGGCTCCCCGTCCAGCTCGGAGTAGGCGCGGTGCAAGTTGCCGACCAGCCGCTCGCTCTCCTGCCAGTGGGCGAAGCGGTTGTCGCGCTCGCGCTCGGCCGCCTCCAGCGGCGTCCACCCGGCGGCCTTCGCCCTGGCGGCGACCTCGGCGACGAACCCGACGTACTCCGCGAGGTCGTCGAGGAGGCGGGGCACCTCGTCGCCCCGGCACACCGGCCCGTGCCCCGGGACGAGAACGTCCGGCGCCAGCTCGCGGATCCGGGCGAGCGCGCGCGGGTAGCCGGCGATGCTGCCTTCGGCGAGGAACGGCTGGCCGCCGGCGAAGGCGAGGTCGCCCGCGAACATGGCCTTCTCGTCCGGCAGGTGGACGATGACGTCGCTGCGGGTGTGCGCGGGCCCGACGTGCTCCAGCTCGACGCGCCGGTCGCCGAGGTGCAGCGTCATCCGGTCGGTGAAGGTGGTGTCCGGCGGGCGCAGCTCCTGGTGCCCGTAGTCGGGCCCGATCAGCACCTGGCTGGCGATCAGGCCGGCGGCGATCACGTCCTCGCGGCAGGTGACGTGGGCGACGATCGGCGTCTGCGGTGGCATCAACCAGTTGCCGAACGTGTGGTCGCCGTGGTGGTGGGTGTTGATCAGCGCTCGTGGTGCGCCGGGCGCGATCCGCGCGACGGCCTCCAGCAACGCCCGGTTGCGCGCCTCCGTGGAGGTGGTGTCGACCAGCAGGTACGCGCCGCCGGTGCCGCGGACGACGCCGGTGTTGTTGATCATCCAGCTGCCGTCGGGCTGGACGTAGGCGAACGCGCCCGGCGCGACCTCGGTCAGCTCGGGGGCCGGCAGCGTGCGTGCGGTCATGGTTCTCCTGAAGTCGGTGCCAGGCGTGTGAGTGCCTCGTCGAGCGGCACCACCGAGCCGAAGTAGCGGTCGATGTCCTCCAGCGACGCCTCGGCGAGGTGCGGCCGGTTGGAGTTGGTGGCCTCGCGGGGGACGAGCACCTCGTAGCCCGCGGCGAACGCGTCCTGCACGGTCGCGCGCACGCAGACGTTCGTCTTCACCCCTGCGACGACGAGCGTGCGCACGCCCTGCTCCCGCAGCAACAGGTCGAGGTCGGTGGAGTGGAAGGCGGAGTACCGGCGTTTGGGCAGCTCGACCTCGCGCGGGCGGCCGTTCGGCGCGAACCCTTCGACGAAGGACGACTGGTCGTCGCCGATCTCGCAGTGAACGGGGATCTTGTGGTGCTCGAAGTCGGGCAGGCCCGGCCGGTGCCGCTCGACCGCGTGCACCACCAGCCGGTCCGCCGCCCGCGCCGCCGCCAGCAGCTCGCGCAGCGGTTCGAGCACGTCGGCGGAGGCGGGGTAGTAGGCCGGCCGGCCGGGCTCGAAGAACGCGTCGATGACGTCGACCACCACGAGCGCGACATCGTCCGGCACCCGGTCATGATCGCACGATTTGCCTGCTGTCCTGCCTGGTCCGGGACCTGGGTGGGACCTACTCTCACTGCCGGATCGATGTCACCGCGTACTCGACGACCTGGACGTCGGGCGGGAGGGCGAGCACGTGCACCACTGCGGCCGCAACGGCGGCGGGGTCGAGGCCGGCGTTGCGCAGCCGCTCCTCGAAGTGCTCGCGGACGGGGCCGTCGGGCCACGACGCCGCGATCGGGGTGTCGACGAAGCCGGGCGCGACCGTCGTCACCCGGATGCCCGCCGGCCCGAGCTCCTGGCGCAGCCCCTCGCTCGCGGCGTGCACTGCGTGCTTGGTGGCCGCGTAGACGCCGGCGAGGGCGTTGGGCACGCGCCGGCCCGACATCGAGGAGAGGTTCACGATCGTCGGCGAGGTCCCGGCGCGCAGGTGCGGGATCGCCGCCCTCGTCAGCACGAGCAGCGCGACGACGTTGAGGTCGATCATCGAGCGCCAAACGGCCGGGTCGGTCGCACCGACCGGGCCGGGGGTGAACGCGCCGGCCGAGTTCACCAGCGCGTCGAGCCCACCGAGCGCCTCGGCCGCGGTGTCGACGGCCGCTTCGGCGGCCGCGTCGTCGGTGATGTCGGCGACGACGGCGGTGCCACCCAGCTCGGCCGCGAGCTCGTCGAGCGGGCCTTTGCGCCGGGCGAGCAGGGCGACCTTCGCGCCGGAGCCTGCCGCCGCGCGGGCGACGGCGGCGCCGATGCCCGACGACGCACCTGTGATGAGCACCCGCCTGTCTTGAAGATCCACGCCGACAACCTACCCAGGTAGGACGAAGGAGGAACCATGAACAGGATCCGAGCCGCGGCGAAGGCGCGATGGGTGCGCGTCACCGCGGGCGCGAGCGCGCTCGCCGTCGCGATCATCGTCAGCGACACCGCGATGGCCATCGCCGGCGGCATCCCCAACACGACCGGCTCCGATCGCCGGCTCAAGCGCGCCATCAGGTCCATCTGAGCGTGCCGGCCGAGGAGGAGCCGGTCGGCCCGTCGCCCGACGGTCGCTCGGTGATCGAGCGGATCCGCCTGCTGCACGGCGTGACCTGGGAGTGGAAGGACCGCCGCTACCGGCGGGACACCAGGCCGCGCTCGATCGGCCTGATCGCGCAGGACGTGCAGGCCGCGTTCCCGGAGGCCGTCGTCACCGACCGCCGGGGCAACCTCGCGGTCGACTACAACGGGCTGGTCGGCGCCCTGGTCGAGGGGATCAAGGAGCTGGCCGACCGGGTGGAGGAGCTGGAACGGCGCAACGGCGATTGATCCCGCTCGGCGGCGTGGCCCACGGCCAGATGCGTGCGCGCCGCACGCGCGGGCGGCAGAACGCCGGGAAAGCCACATTCCCGGCACCACCGCGGCCGGCCCCGGGGTGCACCGGATGGTCGGTGCTGGGACGGGGCAGGAAAGCCACTTTCCTGCCCCGTGAGGGCCGGAAAGTGGCTTTCCTGCCCTTGCGCGCGGGACGCACACGATGCCGGGAAAGTCACCGCCCGGCACCCACCTGCCGCAGGTGCCGGACCGGAACGGTTCGAACGAACGGCACTCTCGTCCAATAGGTGTGGACGAAAGTGCCGTTCGTTCACCGACCGGCCGCGGGCTGCGCTAGCTGTCGAGCCCCGTGCGGTCGATGCGGCGGTGGTAGTGCATGCCCGCGAGCCCGCCGAGGACTGCGCCGACGAGTGCGGCGGCCAGCGCGATCAGTGCGGCGAGGACGCCCGAGGTGCTGAGCATCTCGGGGGTGGTCGGGAGTGGGGGCAGGCCGTCGAGCCCGGCGATCGGGGCCGTGAAGTCGGCGAAGCGCGGGCCGGTGGCGAGCCCGAAGGCGGTCAGTGCCGCGGCGATCAGCAGCGACCAGAGCCACACGCCGAGGCCCTGCTTGAACCCGTCGAAGCGGGCCATCCGCCCGGCGACGTACCCGCCCGCGTAGTAGGCGACGAACAGCACGGCGAGCAGGACGATCGCGGTGGTGACGCCGTACGCCGTCAGAGTGCCCGGGGTCAGGGTGATGCCGGTGGCCGTGCCGATCATCGCCGCGATGGCGGTGAGGAGCACCGCGGTGCCGGTGGCGGCCAGCCAACCGAAGAATGCCGCACCCCACTTGATGCCGCCGTGGTGGCGGCGTTGCTCGGCGACGACGGTCCGCCGGGTAGGGGTGATCACCGTGGTCTGCTCGGGCTCGCTGACAGGTTCTGACTTCGGTGTGGCGGTCATGCCGACTCCTGACGGTGAGGTCGTGTTCCCGGTCACCGGGGTACCCGAGGGTGGTACGCCTGACACACTGCGTATGTGGCATCCGGCACGAAACGCACGACGCGCGATCTGCGCCGCCAGAACCGGGCGGCGTTGTTGTCACAGCTGTTCCTGAACGGCCCCGCGAGCAGGTTGGAGCTGGTGCAGGCATCGGGGCTGAGCTCGGCGACGGTGAGCAACGTCGTCTCCGACCTGATCGGCGACGGGCTGGTCGGCGAGGCCGGCTCGGTCGGGTCCGACGGCGGCCGGCCCCGCACGTTGCTGCGGGTGCGCCCCGACGTCGGGTACGTCGTCGGCATCGACGTCGGCGAGACGCACCTGCGGGCGGGCCTCTTCGATTTCACGCTCGCCGCCGTCGCCACCGTGACCTACCCGATCGCCGACACCCGGCTCGACCCGGAGCGCGTCGTTGCGCTCGCGAGCGCCGGGGTGAAAGAGGTGACCGCCGGGGTCACCGGCGAGCTGCTCGGCATCGGCGTCGGCGTGCCCGGCGCGGTCAAGCCCGACGGGCTCGTGCACGCGCCGACGCTGGGCTGGTCGGGTGTCGCGTTCGCCGGGATGCTCGCGGCCGTCACGCAGGCGCCGGTGCACGTCGACAACTGCGCGCGGACGCTCGGCCAGGCCGAGATGTGGCTCGGCGCCGGCCGCGGCGCGGAGCGGGCGATCATCGCGCTGATGGGCGTGGGTATCGGCGCTGCCGTCGCCGCCGACTCCGGGCGTGGTGTCACGAGCACGACGAGCGAGTGGGGGCACACGATCATCCAGGCCGGCGGTGCGCCGTGCCGCTGCGGCTCGCGCGGCTGCCTGGAGGCGTACGTGGGCGCCGAGGCGATCATCGACGACTACCGGCGGCGCGCCGGGGCGCAGCCGTTCACCGCCGACGGGACCGAGGGCGTGCTCGCCGAGCTGGTGGCCCGGGCCGCGACGCCCGGACCGGCGGCCGACGCGCTGGACAACGCGGCCGAGTACCTCGGCATCGGGATCGCGAACCTGGTCAACCTGCTCGCGCCCGACCGCATCGTGCTCTCCGGCTGGGCGGGGGAGACGCTCGGCGTCGCGATCCTGCCCGGCGTGCGCGCGGCCGTCGACCGGTTCGCGCTCTCGTACATGGTCGGCAAGACCGAGGTCGAGCTGGGCACGCTCGGCCCGCCCGGGGTGGCGCTCGGCGCCGCGACGCTGCCGGTGGTGGAGGTGCTCTCCGCAGGAGGCCGTTGACGCGTCCCTAGTTCACGACTTAGCTTAAGTCGTGAACAAAGGGGTTTGCGGATGATGGACGCGCTCGTCGTGCGGGGCGGCTGGGAAGGGCACGTGCCCGTGCCCGCGACCGAGCTGTTCCTCCCCGACCTCGCCGCCGCCGGGTTCACCGTGGACATCGCGGACGACCTGGACGTCTACCTCGACACCGAGCGGCTCGCGCGCACCGATCTGATCGTCCAGTGCTGGTCGGAGGGCACGCTGACCACCGAGCAGGAGCGTGGGCTCACCGCCGCGGTGCACGCCGGGACGGGTTTCGCCGGGTGGCACGGCGGGGTCGTCGCGACGTTCACCGGCAACACCGAGTACCTACGCATGGTCGGCGGCCGCTTCCTGCACCACCCCGAGCACTTCCACACCTACACCGTGCGCGTCGACCGCCCGGAACACCCGATCATGCACGGGATAGCCGACTTCGACGTGCACAGCGAGCAGTACTGGCTGCTCGGCGACGACCGCAACGACGTGCTCGCGCACACCGTCATCACCCCGGAGACGGGCGGGCAAGGGTCGGGGGACGTCCGGATGCCGGTCGTCTGGACGCGCCTGTGGGGCGCGGGCAAGGTCTTCGTCTCCGCGATCGGCCATCGCGTCGCGGATCTCGAGGTGCCGCCGGTGCGGGAGCTCACGCGCCGCGGCATGGCATGGGCAGCACGCACGACCCCCTGAAGTTCCGTTGCGAGAAATCCCTGCAGGGAGGACCCGAGCATGTTCACGAGTCAACGTCGACTCCGGCTCGCGCTGGCCGTTGCGGCCGCGCTGGTGGTGACCGCCTGCGGCGGCGCTGGTGGTGGCGCGGCGGCGCCGTCCGGTGGGCCCGTCGAGCTCACCTACTGGGGCTGGGACCCCAACATGGACAAGGTCGTCGAGAAGTGGAACGCGGCCAACCCGGACGTCCACGTGACGCTCACCAACCCGGCCGGCGGCGACCAGCTGGTCAGCAAGCTGATCACCGCCCACCAGGCGGGCAACGGCCCGGACATCGCGAAGGTCGAGTACCAGTCGCTGCCGTCGCTGGTGGCGGGCGGTGTGGTCGCGGACATCACCGAGCACACCGCCGAGGCCGTCGGCCAGTTCGACGACGCGACGCTCGCGCCGGTGCGGTTCGAAGGCAAGGTCTACGGCATCCCGCAGGACGTCGCGCCGCTGATGCTCTTCTACCGGCAGGACCTGTTCCAGCAGCACGGGCTGACCGTGCCGACGACGTGGGACGAGTACGCGCGCACCGCGGCCGAGCTCGCGCAGAAGGCGCCCGGGGTCAGCATCACCAACTTCGACGCCGCCGACCCGGGCTGGTTCGCCGGCCTCGCGCAGCAGGCCGGCGCCGACTGGTGGAGCTCGACGGGCACGACGTGGCACGTCGACATCAACGGCGCCGAGACGAAGAAGGTCGCCGCCTACTGGGAGGACCTGGTCGCGAAGGGGCTCGTCGCGAAGAACCCGTCGTTCTCCCCGCAATGGAACAAGGAGATGAACGACGGCACGCTCGCCACCTGGATCTCCGGGGCGTGGGCGCCGGCGCAGCTCGGCGGGATCGCGCCCTCGACGAAGGGCAAGTGGGCGGTCGCGCCGCTGCCGGCCTGGACGGCGGGTGACCAGCAGACCGGGATCTGGGGCGGCTCGGCCACGACCGTCACCACCGACTCGAAGCACCCGGCCGAGGCGGCGCGGTTCGCGTCGTGGCTCAACACCGACCCGGACGCCGTCTCGGAGCAGGTGAAGCAGATCAACATCTACCCGGCGTCGACGGCCGGGCGCTCGCTGCCGGTGCTGGCCGACGCGCCACCGTTCTTCCCGAACCAGCCGGAGTTCTACGGCATCGTGAAGCAGGTGGCGCCCGGGGCGCGCAGCTTCTCGATGTGGGGACCGAACGTCACCGTGACGTTCAGCTCGTACACGAACTCGTTCGGCGCGGCGCTGCAGCAGGGCAGCCCGTTCGCGGGCGCGCTCGACACGATGCAGTCGGCGACGCTGGCCGACATCACCAAGCTCGGCTTCACGGTCGGCTGATGGCAGTGGCACCGGCGAGGGGGGTACCGGCGGGGGCGCCACGGCGCCGGGGCTCGGCGCTGCCGTACGTGCTGGTGGCGCCGGCGGTGCTGCTGTTCCTCGGGTTCGTGGTGGCCCCGGCCGGGTACGCGCTGGTGCTCTCGGTGCAGTCGCGCAAGGTGAGCGGCGGCCTGCTCGGCACGGGAACGACCATGGTGTTCTCGGGGCTCGCGAACTACCAGGCCGTGCTCGGCGACGTCGAGCTGTGGCGCAGCGCGCTGCGGATGCTGCTGGTGGCGGCGATCGCGATCCCGGGGACGGTCGGGCTGGCGCTGCTGTTCGCGTTGATGCTCGACGTCCCCCGCACCCGGCTGGCGCGGTTCAGCCGGCTCGCGATCTTCGTACCGTACGCCGTGCCCGGCGTGATCGCGACGCTCATGTGGGGCTTCCTCTACCTGCCGGCGACCAGTCCGATCGGGGGCGACAGCATCGACTTCTTCTCCCCGGTCGGGGTGTTCGGCTCGGTCGCCAACATCGCCGTCTGGGGCGCGGCCGGCTTCAACATGATCGTCATCTTCACGGCGCTGCGCGCGCTGCCGCCCGAGATCTACGAGGCCGCGCGCCTCGACGGCTGCTCCGAGCTGCAGATGGCGTTGCGGATCAAGGTGCCGCTGGTGCGGCCGGCGGTCGTGATGTGCTCGCTGTTCTCGGCGCTCGCGGCGTTGCAGCTGTTCAACGAGCCCAACACGCTGCGGCCGCTGTCGAACGCGATCTCCTCGACGTGGGTGCCGCTGATGAAGATCTACAACGACGCCTTCGTCGACGCCGACCTGCCTCGCGCGGCGGCGACGTCGGTGGTGTTCACGGTGATCGCGTTGGGCGTCTCGTTCGTCGCGGCGCGCCTCATCCAGCGGCGGGTGGCGGGATGACGGCCGTGCTCGCGCGGCCGGAGGCGGGCGCGCCGGCGGTCGCGCGGCGCGGCGGGACGGCGTGGGTGCCGACCGTCGCGCTGCTGGTAGGGGCCGCTTACTGCATCATCCCGACGCTCTGGATCCTCATCGCGTCGACGAAGACGAAGACGGAGCTGTTCTCGACGGCGACGTACCTGCCGTCGCTGGGGCTCGCGGAGAACGTCGTCGAGCTGTCGCAGTACCAGTCGGGGATCTTCTGGCGCTGGATGCTGAACAGCTTCCTCTACGCCGCGGTCGGGGGAGTGGTCGCGTCGGCGATCTCGGCCGCGACGGGGTACGCGTTGGCGAAGTACGCGTTCCGCGGGCGGGAGCTGCTGTTCAACACGATCCTCGCCGGCGTCCTGCTGCCGCAGATCGTGCTGGCCATCCCGCAGTACCTGCTGCTCTCGTCCGTCGGGCTGACCGACAGCTACCTCGGGGTGCTCCTGCCGCAGCTGTTCAACCCGTACGGCATCTACCTCTGCCGCATCTACGCGGCCGCCGCGGTGCCGGACACGCTGCTGGAGGCCGGGCGGCTCGACGGCGCATCGGAGTTCCAGCTGTTCCGCACGGTCGGGCTGCGGCTGATGGGCCCGGGCCTGGTGACGGTGTTCCTCCTGCAGTTCATCGCGATCTGGAACAACTTCCTGCTGCCGTTCGTGATGCTGACCAGCGAGGAGAAGTTCCCGCTCACCGTCGGGCTGTACGGCCTGCTGCGGCACGGCGCCGCGGAGGCGTCGCTGTACTCGCTCGTGATTGCCGGGACGTTGCTCTCGATCATCCCGGTGGTCGCGCTGTTCCTCTCGCTGCAGCGGCACTGGCGGATCGATCTTGTGACGGGCGCCATCCGCTGAGAGCCCGGATTCACACGAAACGGAAATGTTGGGCGGTTAGGGTCTCTTCTGCTGAGTTGAATGTTCAACAACAAGGAGAGAAGACCCATGATCCGCGCGCTCCCCAGCTCCGTTCGCGACATTGCGCTCCTCGTCGCCCGGCTCGTGCTCGGCGTCGTCCTGATCGCACACGGCTGGCAGAAGTTCGTCACCAACGGCATCGGCGGCACCAGCCAGGCCTTCGAGGGCATGGGCGTGCCGATGCCGGGCGTCTCGGCGACGTTCGCGGCCGTCGTCGAGCTGGTCGGTGGCGCGCTGCTGATTGCCGGTGCCGCAACGGCGCTGGTCGGGGTGCTGGTCGTGCTCGACATGGTCGGGGCCGCGGTGATCGTCCACCTGCCCAACGGCGTGTTCGCGTCGGACGGTGGCTGGGAGCTGGTCGGGGTGATCGCGGCCGGTGCGCTCGCGCTCGCGGCGACCGGGGCCGGCCGGTTCAGCGTCGACGGCGCGCTCGGCGCCCGGCGCCCCGAGACTGTCGGTGCCGCTCGCTAGCGTCCTCCCCGTCGGTTTCGGAGGGGAGTGTCATGCCGTTCGCGGACGAGCTGGTCGGCAGGGGGACGATCGAGGCGCTCGCGAGCTGCCTGCACGCCGCCGATCCCGGGCGCCGGTGGGACGGGGTGGCGGCGAGCGCCGCGGCCCTGTCCCCGTTGGCGCTCGGGGCGCGCGTGCGGCTCGCCGCCGACGCCCTGGTGGCCGACTGCGGTGAGGGGTTCGCCGCGGTGGCTGCCGTCGTCCGGGCGGCGTTGCCCGACCCGTCGTTCACGGGCTGGATGATCTGGCCGGTCACCGAGGCGGTCGCCACCGCGGCGGTGGTGGAGGCTGCGGCGGACGACGGTCCGGCGTTCGACGACGGCCTCGCACTGCTCGCCGAGCTCACGCCGCGGCTCACGGCCGAGTTCGCGTTGCGCACGTTCCTGAACGCCGACCTGGATCGGACGCTCGCCGTCGTCGAGAAGTGGGTGGCGCACCCCGACGAGCACGTGCGCAGGCTCGCGAGCGAGGGCACCCGCACCCGCCTGCCGTGGGCACGGCAGGTGCCGGAGCTCAACCGGCGGCCCGACGCGACGCTCCCGATCCTGGAGGCGTTGTACGCCGACCCGGCGGAGTACGTGCGACGCTCGGTCGCCAACCACCTGAACGACCTGAGCAGGCTCGACCCGGCGCTCGCCGTCGCGGTGGCCGACGGGTGGCTGGCCAGGCCGGCGGAGTCGACCCCGCGGGTCGTCCGCCACGCGATGCGCACCCTGGTCAAGAAGGCCGACCCCGGTGCGCTCGCGCTGCTCGGGTTCCCGCCCGCGCCCGACGTCGCCGTCGGAGCGCCGCAGCTGGTGGCCGGGGTGGTGGCGCTGGGCGACGAGCTGGAGTTCTCGGTGGAGCTGGTGAACAACGGCGCGGCCGAGGCACGGTTGGTCGTCGACTACGTGGTGCACTACCGCAAGGCCGCCGGTTCGCTGGCGCCGAAGGTCTTCAAGCTCACGAGCCGGACGCTCGCGCCGGGGGAGCGGGTGGTGCTGGCGAAGCGCCACTCGTTCCGGCCGGTGACGACCCGCCGGCACTACCCCGGCGAGCACGCCGTCGAGGTGCAGGTGAACGGGGCGCGGTCGGGCAGGGTGACGTTCGACGTGGTCGGGATCGAGCCTGCGGGACAGTCGCGGCTATGACGCCGTCGGGTTGAGGACGGCGGCGCACGCCGCCAGCAGCGCGAGGTCGTCGACGATCGAGTTCTGCACGCGTTGTCGCCGGCCCAGTTCCGCCCGCATCAGCGGCGCCGCGTCGGCAGCGGCAGCATCCATCTCGGCACCCATCTCGGCAAGGCATCGCGCGACGTGCAGCCGGGTGTACTTGTTCTCCGCCCACACCGCGGTCAGCGTGGAGATCTCGGTCCGGCCGGCGGTCCGCCACAGCGCCTGCGCCGCACCCGCACGTGTCCACGGGCTTTCGGCGCGCAGCAGCTCGTGCAGCTTCGGCACCGCGTCGGCGGCCACCGGGCCGAGTTCGGCCAAGGCCTCCGCAGCCCGTGGCACGTCGTAGACGCCGCCGTCCAGGTGCGCCGTCAGAACAGGCAGCGCCGAGGTCGGATCACCGGTGATGCGCCACAGTCCGAGTGCGGCGGCGATCTCGACCTTCGGCTCGCCGTGCTGGAGCAGGTGACGGACGGTCGGGATCGTCTCGGCCGCGGCAGGGCCGATCAGCCCCAGCGTCGTCACCACCTGCTCCGTCAGCGACGGGGGCTGCCCCAGCAGCTCCCGCAGCTCGGGGATCGCGTCGGCGGCGGCCGGGCCGAGCCGGCCGAGCGCCCCGACCAGCTCCGACCAGCTCCGGTCGACATCGGCGATACGGTTCCCGCCGGGGCGCAGGCGCTCTCGGATCAGCGGCACGAGGTCCGCGGCAGCCGACCCGAGTTTCCCGACCGCCGCGTGGACACCGCTCGGGATGCGCGGGCGTTCCAGCGCCCACCGGATCGCCGGAAGCGCTCGCCGATCACCGAGCCTCGCCAGCGCGCGTGGCAACGGGCCGATGGTCGACGACCCGTCCTGGAAGGAGAGGACCCACGGTGGCAGGCCCTCGCGCTGCGGGTGCATCCCGTCCTGCGGCGCGGCATCCAGGGCCCGCGCGAGCGCATCCGCCGCGGGCGCTGCCAGCGCGTCGAGCGGTGCCAACGCTTCGGCTGCGACAGCGGGTACGCGCGGGTGCGGGTCCGCGAGCCGGTCGCCGATCAGCCGAACCAGGTCGCCGTAGTCGCCACGCCATCCTTTGATGAGGTACGACGCCGGTCCGATCGCGTCGTAGCGGGCCTCCCAGGCCGGCTCCCCGATCAGGTGAGTCAGCAGGGCGATCCGCTCCTCGACGCGGTCGTCGAGGGCCCTGCTGAAGTCTCTGACCAGCTGAGCCGGGTCCGGGGTGGCGCGACCGGCCGCGTCCAGCTCCGCCTGCTCCCGGAGCTGACCGATCAGAGTATTCGTGGCCGGTCGTGCCGGTTCGCGGGGCGGCGCGGGGGCGGCATAGAGCTCACGCAGCAGCCGAACGGCCATCGGCACGACCTCGGTGGTGGGTGAACCCGCCGCGAGTTCGGTGAGTACAGCGAACCGCAGCTCCGGGTCGGGGCAGGTCGTCAACAGCTCGCCGAGCCAGGCCTCGGCACCCCCCAACCGGCCCACAGCCGCGACGATCGCGATGCGGGCCTGGCGGTCGGTCTCATCGGGGAACCGTGCCCGCAGCGCTGCGCTCGCCCGGGAACCACATACCCGCAGCGCCTTCGGTGCCGCGCGCCGGACCTCCGGATCGTCGTCGGCCAGCAGGTCGAGGAAGTCGGGGTACCGCTCGACGATCACCGGTCGTGCCGGGTCCTGCCAACCGCTGCCGGGCTCACCCATTTCGAGCTCATCGATGAAGGGCGCGCCGATGCTGGCCAGGAGCTCGACGATCGGACCTCGACCGGGCAGCGCCGGGCTCGTTGCGGCTTCCAGCAGGAACGGGATCGCGGCGAGCGTGCATTCGTACACATCGCCCTGGTGGTGCACGGAACCGTAGAAGCCGTCGAGCGCCATCTCCCGGTCGTCGGGATCGGCGCTGACGAGCTGCCGCACCAGGTCGGGAACCTCGTCGGCGGGGCCGTACGCGTGCGTCATCGACGCCCAGTCGATCTCGTCGAGGCCGGCGAACACGAACCGGATTCTGCCGGACCTATCCCCGGTGCGTGCTGCGGTACTCGCTCGGGCTGCAGCCGTGCACCGTGCGGAACTGGCGGGAGAAGTAGAACGGGTCCGGGTAGCCGACCGCGACGGCGACGTCGGCGATGTCGCGCGATGACGTGATGAGCAGCTCGCGGGCCCGGGCCATCCGCAGCCGCTTGGTGTACTCGACGACGCCGCTGCCGGTGGCGGCGCGGAAGAGCGCGGCGAAGTGGGACGTCGACAGGCCGGCCGTCCTGGCCAGCTCGCTGACGCTGACCGGCTTGGCGAAGTTGCGGCGCAGGTAGTCGTGCGCCTGGCGGACCGGTTCGGTGCGCCGCAGCCCGCCCCCGACGGTGTCGGCGGCGACCTGGGCGAGCAGCGCCCAGCCCGAGCCGGAGGCGGAGATCAGGCTCGGGACGGTCTCGTCGCGCTCCAGGAAGCCGATCGTGTCGTCGATCGTCGAGACGGCGCGGTAGACGTCGTGCAGCTCGACGACCTGCTCGCGACCGTCGGGAGCGATCACCGACAGCAGCTGCGCAACCTGGGTCCCGGCGGCATGCAACCACCAGATCGTCCATGGCCGTTTCGGGTCGGCCCAGTAGACGTGCGGCTGGTCCGGCGGCAGGACGAGCGCGTGGTGCGGGTGCACGACGCTGCTCCGCCCGCCGGCCTCGCAGTGCCCGATCCCGTCGACGCAGACGATCACCACGACCTCCGGCGTGCCCTCCGGACGGCGTCGACCGTGGTTCGCCGCGTGGGGGAAGTAGCCGGCGTCGGTGACGAGCAGCGCGGCCGTCGGCGGTCTGCGCAGCGCCGCTGCGACGAGCGGCCGGGGGAGCACGCGCAGCCGCTGGCCGGGGAAGCCGTCGGGGAGCAGCACGCCCCCACGGTACGTCGTCGGTGCCCGGAATCCGCGAATCGTCCAGGCAACTCGGTCGATTTGCCCATGGGGTCGCAGACCTCCCGCTCTTAGCGTCTCCCCATGCACGAGCTGCCGAACCGCCCGGTCGACCAGACCGCCGCCGCGGTGGCCGCATGGCACGAGCCGGTGACGATCGACAGCTACCTGCCGGAGCAGCCCGACCGCTACCCCGCCTACCTCGACCGCCGCGTCTACCAGGGCTCGTCGGGGCGGGTGTACCCGCTTCCGTTCCACGACCGGATCAGCCAGCAGCGCCGGCCCGTCGAGTGGGCGGCGGTGCACCTGGAGAACGAGTGGCTGCGTGTGATGGTGCTGCCCGAGCTGGGCGGGCGCATCCACGTCGGGCACGACCGCGCGAGCGGCTACGACTTCTTCTACCGCAACCCGGTGATCAAGCCGGCCCTCGTCGGGCTGGCCGGCCCGTGGATCGCCGGCGGGGTCGAGCTGAACTGGCCGCAGCACCACCGGCCGGCCACGTTCCTGCCCACCGACGTCGAGATCGAGCGCGAACCCGACGGCGCGGTGACGGTGTGGTGCTCCGACCACGACCCGTTCACGCGCATGAAGGGCATGCACGGTGTGCGGCTGCGGCCCGGGCACGCGACGCTGGAGCTGCGGGTGCGGCTCTACAACCGCAGCGAGCTGCCCCAGACGTTCCTGTGGTGGGCGAACGTCGCTGCCCGCGTCGACGAGCACTACCAGTCGTTCTTCCCGCGGGACGTGCGGATGGTGGCCGACCACGCCCGGCGCGCGGTCACGGCCTTCCCCGCGGCCGACCGGCCCTACTACGGCGTCGACTACCCCGCCCGCGCCGAGCACGGCGGCGACCGGCTCGACTGGTACCGCAACATCCCCGTGCCGACCTCCTACATGTGCGTCGGCAGCCGGGAGGGCTTCTTCGGCGGGTACGACCACGCCGCACGGGCCGGGTTCGTGCACGTCGCCGACCGGCAGATCGCCGTCGGGAAGAAGCAGTGGACGTGGGGCACCGCCGCGTTCGGGCACGCGTGGGATGCCAACCTGAGCGACGACGGCGCGCACTACGTCGAGCTGATGGCGGGCGTGTTCACCGACAACCAGCCCGACTTCGCACACATCGCGCCCGGTGAGACGAAGGTGTTCTCGCAGGTCTGGTACCCGATCCAGGAGATCGGGCCGGCGCAGGCCGCCACCGTCGACGCCGCGGTGCGGGTGGACGGTACCGAGCTCGGGGTCGCGGTCACCACGGCGCGGCCGGGGTGCGTGCTGCGCGTTGTCGACGCCGACGGCACGGCGACCGAGACGACCGTCGACATCGCGCCGGGCCGCCCGTGCCTGCTCACGCTGGCCACGGCGCCCGTCGGGCTGCGGGTGTTGCACGACGGTGCCGAGCTGGTGAGCTGGTCGGCCGAG
Source organism: Pseudonocardia sp. TRM90224 (assembly GCF_021245725.1). GTDB lineage: Bacteria > Actinomycetota > Actinomycetes > Mycobacteriales > Pseudonocardiaceae > Pseudonocardia. Next base: position 41,364 of record NZ_JAJGSX010000030.1, read on the forward strand.
GTGCCCGCCACCAGCACGAAGATCGTGCCCGCGCGCGAGCCGGCCGCGCCCGCCGACGTCCCGTCGGTCGAGGAGCTGGCGGTGATCGGCGCGCACCTGCAGCAGTACCGCCACGCCACCCGTTGCCCCGAGCCCTACTGGCGCGAGGCGCTGCGCCGCGACCCCGGGCACGTGGCCAGCAACGTCGGTCTCGCCGGCCGGGCGTACCGCAGCGGCGACTTCGACGCCGCCGAGACGCACCTTCGTGCGGCGATCGCCCGCCAGACCGTGCTGAACGCCAACCCGGCCGACACCACCGCGTTCTACCTGCTCGGGCTGGTGCTGGAGCGGACCGGACGCGCGGACGAGGCCTACGACGTCCTCGGCAAGGCGTCGTGGACGCGTGAGTGGCGCGCGGCCGCCGGCTACCGGATGGCCCGCATCGACGCAGCCGCCGCGCGTGACGCCGCCGCTCTCGGCCGGCTCGGCGACGTGCTGCGCACCGAACCGGAGCACCTGCAGGCACGGGCGCTGCGGGTGCTCGTGCTGCGCAGGCTCGGCCGCGATACCGACGCCGGGGAGCAGCTGCGCGCGACGCTGGCACTGGACCCGCTCGACTGCTGGACCCGCGACCTCGCCGGCCGGCCGGCGTCCGGCGACGCCCAGGCGTGCGTCGACGTCGCCATCGAGTACCGCGGTGTCGGCGAGCCCGAGGCCGCGCTGCGCCTGCTCGACCTCGCCGACCAGCGGGAACGCCGCAGGGTGATCGGGCGGCAGGCGATCGGCCAGACGGCGGCCGGTGCGATGATCGCCTATCACCGCGCTGCGATCACCGGCCGCGCGGCGAACCCGCCGGACCCGACCTGGTGCTTCCCCTCGCGGCTCGACGACGTCGCGGCGCTGGCGGCCGCCGATCCGGCCGATCCGGTGGCGGCTGCCCTTCGTGGGCACTGGCTCTACGCGGCCGGCCGTCCCGACGACGCCCTCGCGGCCTGGCGGGCGAGCGCCGCCGCCGACCCGTCGGACCCCGTCGTCTGGCGCAACATCGGCCTCGCCGCGTACAACCACCTCGGCGACGCCGCGGCCGCGCGCGGCGCGTACGACCGGGCGCTCGCCGTCGCCGGTCCGGACGCCCGGCTGGTCGTCGAGAGCGACCGGCTCGACGCGCGCCGCGGAGTGCGTCCAGAACGGCGACTGGAACGGTTGTTGCAGGTCAGGACACTTGTCGAGACCCGCGACGATGCCACCGTCGCGCTCGCCGACCTGCTGCTCACCGCCCGGCGGCTCGACGACGCCCGCGCGCTGCTGCTCGGGCGGACGTTCCAGCCGTGGGAGGGCGGCGAGGGAGAGGTGGTGCGGGTGTGGGACCGGCTGTGCCGACTGTCGCAGGACCCGGACGCCGCGCTCGACCCGCCACGGACGCTCGGCGAGGCACGTCACCCGCTGGCCAGCACCGCGGCGCTGCACCTGCAGCGCGGTGACCTGCTCGCCGCGGCCGGGGACCACCCCGGCGCCGCGCAGGCATGGGAATTGGCGGCTGCCGAGCAGGGCGATTTCCTCGGGATGAGCGCGCAGACCCACTCCGAGGCCACCTACTCCTCGGTGCTGGCTCTGCGCCGGCTGGGCCGCGACGCGGACGCGGCAGCGGTGACCGACGCGCTCCGCGCGTTCTGCGACGAGCTGGCCGCCACCCCTGCGCGTGTCGACTTCTTCGCCACCTCGCTGCCGTCGATGCTGCTGTTCACCGAGGACCCGGCGGACGCGCAGGACCGGCGGCTGCTGTTCCTGCGCGCCCAGCTCGACGTGCTCGACGGCGACCACGAACAGGCGCGGGGACGGCTCCGTGCGCTGCTGGAACTCGACCCGCACCACGTCCCCGCAATCGATCTCGCAAGCGACCTCGCCCGTGAACCGCTGGAGGTGCAATGACGCCCGCCCCCGACAAGCTGACGATCACGCTCTGGGACTTCTCCTGGTACGTCCGAACGGGTCCCGGGGAGCCGTTCGCCGACCTCGACGCCGCGTTCGCGCAGGCCGTCGAACGCGGCTACAACACCGTGCGGATCTGCGCGATGCCGTTCCTCCTGTTCGGCTCCGGGCTTGATACCTCCGCGCTGCGGCTCGGCCCGCTGGGCGGCGGGTACGGCCAGGGGCTGCGCTGGTACGACGTGCAGGCCGAGACCACCATCGACGCCCGCGCGCACCTGCTCGCGTTCTTCCGCGCAGCCCGCCGGCACGGAGTCCGGGTGATCGTCTCCTCGTGGGAGTACCAGCAGAGCTCGGCGTTCGCCGCCACCTCCGACTGGTGGGACGCGCTGCGTGCGGTGCCGCCGGCCGAGCGCCCCGACCGGCTCGCCGACGCCCACGCCGACCTGATGGACCTGCTCGTCGCCGAGGACCTCGCCGACGCCGTCGCCTACACCGAGATCCACAACGAGGTGCAGACCGGGCACCTCACCGAGGGACAACCGGCCGGCGCCGACCGGGTCGTCGAGCTGGGCCCGTCGCTGGAGAAGGCCGTCGAGCGGTTCCGCGCGCGGCACCCCGGGCGACCGATCACCGTCAACTACGGCGGTGTGCCGCACGCCTCGATGCGCGGCATCCCGACCAACATCGACGTGCTCGCCGTGCACCCATACGTCTACGGCGTGCTCGGCGCGCTGATCGAGGAGTTCGGGCTGCGCCGCCCCGTCGAGGAGTTCCCGCAGGAGGCGGCCTCGGCGATCCTGCGGCCGGGCGCGCCGCCGGCCGCGCAGTGGACGGTCCCCGCCGAGCACGCCTGGCGGATGCAGGCCACGATCATCCGCCAGGCCGAGGTATATGTGCACGACTGGACCGATGCGGGCGCGTTCGACCGCTGGCTCTACGACCACTACGGCGAGCACCGCGTCGCGATGGCCGAGAAGCTCACGATGTGGCTGGACGTCGCCGCCGACTGGGCGGCCGCGCACGGCGTCCCGCTCGTGCTCGGCGAGGGCTGGGTCGGCTACACGCCGCTGCACGGCATGTTCGAGGAAGGGCCCGTCGGGGCCGAGATCTGCCGGTTCGCCGTCCGCGAGGCGGCGGCGCGGGGGGCGTGGGGCACCGTCGTCTGCTCCAACGCCGCACCCCAGCACCCGATGTGGGACGACATCGCGCTCCAGCAGGAATGCAACTCTTCGTTCACCGCAGCTGCGCCAACGGCGGCGCACGGGAGGTCGTCATGAGCACGTCATCCACCGGGTTGTCCCGGCGCCGGTTCCTCGTCGGCGCCGCGAGCATCGGCGCCGTCCCGCTGCTCGCGAGCTGCGTGGGCTCGGGCTCGGACGCCGGCACCCCCGCCGGCGGCGCGACGACGCTCACCCTGCAGTCGTCGATCCAGGACACCGGGCCGAAGGCCGCGCTGCAGGAGGTCGTCGCGGCCTACACCGGCCAGCAGACCACTCTCAACTCCGTCGCGACCGAGCAGTTCCGCGCGCAGCTCTCGACGTACCTGTCCAGCTCCACCCCGCCCGACGTGCTGGCCTGGTACGCGGGCTCGGTCGCCAACTCCTATGCCCAGCAGGGGCTGCTGCTGGACGTCTCGGACCTCTGGGGGCCCGGCGGGGCGTGCGCGAACTTCTCGCCGGCGCTGCGCGCGCTGTCCACGTCGAGCGACGGCAAGGCGATCTTCGTGCCGACCAGCTACTACTGGTGGTCGATCTTCTACAAGAAGTCGGCGTTCGCGCAGTGGGGCATCGAGCCGCCGACGACCTGGGACGGCTTCATCGCCTTGTGCGACCAGCTGAAGGCGCGCGGCATCCACCCGCTGACCAACGGCATCGGTTCGACCGCGTGGATGACATCGGGCTGGTTCGACTACCTGAACCTGCGCATCAACGGTGCGACCTACCACCGTGAGCTGCTCGCCGGGAAGCACTCGTTCGAGGACAAGCAGGTGGCCGACGTCCTCGACCAGTACCGCCGGCTGATCCCGTACTTCCACCCCAACCAGACGTCGTGGGACGCGCAGCAGGCCGTCACGCCGATGGTCAACAACGAGGCGGCGATGTACCTCGTCGGCGCGTTCTGCACGCAGTACTTCCCGAAGGAGCAGCAGGACGACCTGGACTTCTTCTCCGTCCCGACGATCAACCCCGGCGTCCCGACCGCCGAGGAGGCGCCCACCGACGGGTTCTTCGCCGCCGCGGGGAGCAAGAACCCGCAGGGTGCGAAGGACCTGTTGTCCTACCTGGCCTCGGCCAAGGCGCAGCAGACCTACATCCAGAAGTCCGGCTCGTCGAACATGCCGACCTCGCCGGAGGTCGACACGACGACGTTCAGCCCGCTGGTGCAGAAGGGCATCGCGCTGCTGAACAGCACCCAGGAGATCACGCAGTTCTTCAACCGCGACTCCAGCGACGCCCTGCAGGCGACCGCCGACGCCGCGCTCACGAAGTTCCTGGCCAACCCGGCGGACATCCCCGCTGCGCAGCGGGAATGGCAGGCGGCCGCGAAGCAGGTCTTCACGTCATGACCGGCGCGACGGCTCTGCGTGCCCGGCCGCGGACCGGCGGCTCGGCCCCCGGCGTCCGGAAGCGGCGCGGGGTCCTGGGCCGGGTGCCCGTGCTGGTCTGGGTGTTCCTCGCGGTGCCGCTCGCGGTGGAGCTGTTCTGGGTGTTCTGGCCCGCTTTCAACAGCTTCTCGCTCTCGTTCACCAGCTGGAAGGGAGTCGGCCCCGCGCAACCGGTCGGGTTCGCCAACTACGAGCGTCTCTTCGCCGACCCGGTGTTCATGACGGCGTTGCGCAACAACGCCATCTGGGTGGTCGGGTTCGGCGGGCTCTCGGTGGCGGGCGGGCTCGCGCTCGCCGTCGCGCTCAACCGGCCCGGTCGGGGCATCTCGATCTACCGCAGCGCGATCTACCTGCCGATGGTCGTCTCGCTGGCCGTCACGGGCCTGCTCTGGCGGGTCATGTACCAGCCCGACGGCCCGATCGACGCGGGGCTCGGGGTGCTCGGGCTCGACGCCTGGTCGAGGCAGTGGCTCGCCGACCCCGACACCGCGCTCTACGCCGTGCTGATCGCGGCGGTCTGGCGGCAGGTCGGCTACATCATGGTGCTCTACCTCGCGGGCTTGAAGGGCGTCGATCCGTCGCTCGAGGAGGCGGCGGCCGTCGACGGCGCGAACGCGTGGCAGCGGTTCTGGCGCGTGGTGATGCCGCAACTGCGCGGGGTGAACACGGTGATCTTCGCCGTCACCGTGATCGACTCGCTGCGCACGTTCGACATCGTGTGGGCGATGACCCGTGGCGGCCCGTACAACATGACGCAGCTGCTCTCGACGTACATGTTCCAGCAGGGGTTCACGCTGGTGAACCTCGGCTACGGCTCCGCGATCGCCGTGGTGATCTTCGTGCTCGCGGTGGCGTTCATCATCACCTACCTGGTCCGCCAGTCGCGCGAGGAGGCCTGACGTGAGCGTGATCAACCGGCCGCGCCCGGCCTGGTTCCACGTGATCATGGTGCCGTTCACGCTGCTCTGGCTCGCGCCGATCGTGTTCGTCGTTTTCGTCGCCGTCCGCAGCTTCGACGACATCGCCGCGCGCGGCCTCGGTGCGTTGCCCGCGAGCTTCTCGCTGGAAGGGCTGGTGACCGCGTTCGCGGGCGGGCGGTTGGGCGCCGCGCTGGTGAACAGCGCGATCGTCACCGTGTTCGCGGTGATCGCCTCGCTGGCGCTGGCAGCGGTCGCGGCGTTCGCGCTCTCGCGGTTCCGGATCCCGTTCCGGCGCACGATCCTGCTGGTCATGCTGGCCGGCAACCTGCTGCCGCCGCAGATCCTGCTGATCCCGGTCTCCAGGATCACGCAGTCGCTCGGGATCTACGACACGCTGTTCGCGGTGATCGTCGTGCAGGTCGGGTTCGGGCTCGGCTTCTACACGTTCGTCCTGCACGGGTTCATGCGCTCGCTGCCGGCGGAGGTGTTCGAAGCGACGGTGCTCGACGGCGCCGGCGCGGGCCGCACGTTCTGGAGCATCGTGCTGCCGCTGTGCCGGCCGGCACTCGCGGCGCTGGCCGCGCTCGCCACGACATGGATCTTCAACGACCTGATCTGGGCGATGACCGTGCTCCGCACCGAGACGAAGTTCCCTGTGACCGCCGCGCTGCTGAACCTGCAGGGCGGGTTCTCCAGCGCGTGGAACGTCATCGCGTCCGGCTCGCTGGTCGCGGCGATCCCGACGGCGATCGTGTTCTTCGTGTTCCAGAAGCAGTTCGTCTCCGGGCTGCTGGTGGGGTCGAACAAGTGAGCCGCTACGAGCTGCGGACGGCGCGGTCGGTCTACGTCGTCGCGGAGGCGCCCGAAGGGCTCGTGCTGGAGCACTGGGGCGATCCCGCGCGGGTGCCGGAGCGGCCGTCGGTGCGGCGGGCATCGTTCGAGACCGCGGCCGACGTCGCGCCGCTCGAGTACGCCGCGGCCGGGACGCGGTACACCCAGACCAGCGAGCTGCTGGTCGAGGGCCCGGTCGACGGGGCCCGGCTGCAGCTGCGGTCCGTCACCCACGCTGACGGGTCGCTGCGCGCCGAGCTCGCCGACGACGACACCGGCATCGAGGTGGTGCTGCACTGGCGCACCTCACTGGAGCACGACGTCGTCGAGCGCTGGGCGCGGATCCGCTCGACCCGTCACGAGGTGGCGCTGACCAGGGCGTTCACCGCTGGGTGGAATGTTCCGGTCGGGCCGGGCGCGCGGGTCACGCAGCTGGTGGGGACGTGGTCGCGGGAGTTCACCCCCGCCGAGGTCGACCTGCCGGCCGGGCAGCTGCGGCTGGGCAGCCGGCAGGGTGTCACGTCGCACGAGTACTCGCCGGTCGTCGCGCTGCGCTCGCGCGCCGATCCCGGCGAGGCGTACGGCGTCGCGCTCGCCTGGAGCGGCTCGTGGCGGATGCAGGTCGACGCGGTGCCGTTCCGCGACGTCGTGCGGGTGAGCGCCGGTGTCGACGACGAGTCGACGGTGATCACGCTCGGGCCCGGCGATGGCTACGAGACGCCGCGGATGCTGGGTGTCTGGAGCGCCGACGGGGCGGCCGGGCTCGCGAACGCGTGGCACGACTACCAGCGCGGGACGCTCGCGCGGCCCGGGGACCGGCCTGTCGTCTACAACTCCTGGTACGCGACCGGGTTCGACGTGCGGGTGGAGCACCAGCTCGCCCTGGCCGACGTCGCGGCCGGGATCGGCGCCGAGGTGTTCGTCGTCGACGACGGGTGGTTCGCCGGGCGCACCAGCGACCGCGCCGGGCTCGGCGACTGGCACGTCGACCCCGAGAAGTTCCCCGACGGGCTGAAACCGCTGGTCGCGGGCGTGCTGGAGCGCGGCATGCGGTTCGGGCTGTGGGTGGAGCCGGAGGCCGTCAACCCCGACAGCGACCTGTACCGGGCCCACCCGGAGTGGGTGTACCGGGCCGGCGACCGGCCGCTGACGACCATGCGGAACCAGTACGTGCTCGACCTCGGCCGTCCCGAGGTGGAGGCGTGGGCCGCGGCGATGCTGCGCCGGCTGCTCACCGAGCACCCGATCAGCTACCTGAAGTGGGACATGAACCGGGCCGTCACCGACGGCGGCCGCCCCGGCGGCCCGCACGGTCGGGAGTGGACGATCGCGCACACCCGCGCGTACTACCGGCTGATGCGGCTGCTGCGCGACGAGTTCCCGCACGTCACCGTCGAGGCGTGCGCGGGCGGCGGCGGGCGGATCGACAACGCCGTGCTCGCGCTCAGCGACGTCGTCTGGCCGAGCGACGAGACCGGGCCGCGCGGCCGGCTCGCGATCCAGCACGGCTTCCTCTCCGCCTACCCGCCCTCGGTGATGAGCTCGTGGGTCACCGACGAGCCGGACCGGCTCGACACCGCGCCCGCGAGCCTCGAGTTCCGGTTCGTCGTCGCGATGGCCGGTGTGCTGGGCATCGGCAGCGACCTGCTCGCCTGGGACACCGCGACGAGCGATCGTGCGCGTGAGCTGGTCGCGCTGTACCGGGAGCTCCGGCCGGTGATCCACGCCGGCGACGTGACACGGCTCGGCGAACCGGGCGAGGCGCACTACGCCGTCCAGTACACCGCGGGCTCACGGGTGGTCGTGCTGGTGTGGCGGCGGCCCGGTGATGGGCCGGTGCGGGTGCGGCTCGCCGGGCTGGAGCCGGGCGCGCAGTACCGGTTCGGCGAGGAGGTGCTGCACGGTGCGGCGTTGCGGGTCGGCGGGCTGACCGTGCCGTTCGCGCTGGCGCCGGACTGCGACGTCGTCGTGCTCGACCGGCTCGCATGATCGTCACCGATCCCGCGCACGGCGGCCGGTGGACGTCGCTGCTGCTCGACGGGCGGGAGTGGCTGTGGCGCCACCCCGACCCGGCGGTCGCGCGGGCGCGGCTGCTGGTGGCGCCGGGCGCGGAGTTCGTCGACGCCGGGGGAGTCGAGGAGTGCTTCCCGACCGTGCGGGGCGTGCCCGACCACGGTGACGTGTGGACGCGGCCGTGGTACGGCGGCACCGTGCGCACGGGATCGCTGCGGTTGGCGCGCGAGATCGACGGCGGCCGGGTGGCCTACGAGGTGACCGGCCCGCCGGGCACGCCGTTCGTGCATGCGGTGCATGCGCTGCTGGACGTCTCGCCGTCGTCGTGGGTGGAGGCGCCCGGCGTGGAGTCGGCGGTGCTGCTGGACGGGCCGGGCGGCACCGTTGCGTGGCCGTCGGGCCTCGACCGGCTCGGCCCCGACGACGGGACCGCCGTGGCCGCCCTCCTGCCGGGGTGCTCGCAGGTGACGGTGGTCGACGGCCCCGACGCCAGGGACCGGCTCCGGTTCCGCTGGCGGGTGACGCACGGCGAGGCGACCTGCTCGTTGCTGGTGTGGCGCAACCTGCGCGGCTGGCCGGCCGGCGCGCCGTACCGCTCGATCGGGATCGAGCCGATGCTGGGCACGTCCGCGGACCTGTCCGGCACCCCCGCCGAACTGGGCGCGGACGGCCGGCCGGCCTGGGAGGTCACCGTCGACAACGACGTTATGGCTGTTTGTTAGCGCTCACATCAGCCAGAACGTCGTTGTCGACGCGGCGGGCGTGCGCGGCTTTGGCTGTCAGGTACTGCTGCTCCGGGAGGTTCGTGGTGGCTTTTGCGGCCGCTGTGTAGTGCTTCGCGGCTGTGGTGGTGTCGCCTCGCATTTCGTGGAGGTGGCCGCGCACGGCGTCGAGCCGGTGGTGGCCGGGCAGCTGCTCGTCGAGCGGCTCCAGCAGCCGCAACCCGGCCTCGGGGCCGTGCAGCATGGCCTCGGCGATCGCGAGGTTGAGCGTCACCATCGGGCTGTCGGTGAGCTGCGCGAGCAGCCCGTAGAGCATCCGGATCTGCGTCCAGTCGGTCGTGTCGGTGCTGGTGGCGGTGTCGTGGACGGCGGCGATCGACGCCTGCAGCTGGTACTCGCCGACGACGCCGCGCGCCATCGTCTCGGTGATCAGCGCGACGCCCTCCGCGATCATCGTGCCGTCCCAGCGGGAGCGGTCCTGCTCGGTCAGCGGCACCAGCTCGCCGAGGGGGCCGGTGCGGGCGGCGCGCCGGGCGTGGGTGAGCAGCATCAGCGCGAGCAGGCCGGCCACCTCACCGTCGTCCGGACGCAGGGCGTGGGCGGTCCTGGTCAGGCGGATCGCCTCGGCGGCGAGGTCGACGCGCTGCAGGTCGTCGCCCGCGCTGGCGGCGTAGCCCTCGTTGAACATCAGGTACAGCACCCGCAGCACGGGTTCGAGGCGCTCGCCAGGGGCGCGCAGCTCGGCGGTCGCGGCCTTGATCCGGGCCTTCGACCTGCTGATCCGCTGCGCCATCGTCGCCTCCGGCACGAGGAAGGCCCGGGCGATCTCGGCCGTCGTCAGCCCGCCGACCGCGCGCAGCGTCAAAGCGATCGCGGACGCCGGCGTGAGCGTCGGATGGCAGCAGAGGAACAGCAGGTCGAGCGTGTCGTCGTGGTCGTCGACCGGCGGCGCGGGCGGCTCCAGCGCCACCAGCTCCTCGCGGCGCCGCCGGGCCTGCTCGCTGCGGAACAGGTCGGTCAGCTTGCGCTCCGCGGTCCGGTACAGCCACGCGCGCGGGTGCTCCGGGACTCCGTGGCGTGTCCAGTGCTCCGCGGCGACGATCAACGCCTCCTGCACGGCGTCCTCGGCCGCGGCGAAATCGCCGCTGCGGCGTGCGAGCGGGCCGAGCACCTGCGGCGCGAGCTCGCGCAGCAGGTGCTCGACCGGTTGCGTCACAGGTCCTCGCCGACGATGCCCATCACCTGCCGCACCTCGATGGGCTGCCCGATGGGGACGCCGCCGGGGCCGGGCGCCGACGACACCATCGCGGCGATCTCCAGCGCGCGCTCCTCCGACTCGACGTCGATCATCTGGTAGCCGGCGAGCATCTCCTTGGCCTCCGGGAACGGCCCGTCGGTGACCACGGGCGCGCTCGGGGTACCCGCCCGCACCACCTTCGCCAGCTCCGGCGAGACCAGCGCCAGCGCCTCGACCAGCTCCCCGTTCTCCGCGAGGGCGTTGTTGATCGCGATCAGCCGCTCCATGTGCTTCGCGGCGTCGGCGGGATCCCACTCCGTCATCGGCGGCAGGTCGACGTCGGCGGCGGTGTGCCTGGTCAGCAGGATGAACTTGGGCATGTGCGCTCCTTCTCGGTCCGGATCACCGTAGGCCGTGGCCCCGACGGCGGGGTTGCCGAACCGTAAGGAAACGCTTGCCGGACCGGCGCGCCCTTGTCATCGGCCGGGCAGTGCCGCGCAGGGGTGGGATGGGGGAAGCTTCTTCGCGTGGGGGAGCAAGAAGAAGTAGGGGGACGCGGCCGGTGCCGCGCCGCCGCTGACAACAGCGGTGGACGCGGCGCCGATCGTGGGGGGAGCCCGCGCCGGCTGGGGGGCCGGCGTGGGGGCTCCCGCCAGCGGGTGAGTCGACACTTCCGGCACGGTGAGTCGCCACCTCCGGCACGGCGAGTCCCACGTTCCAGCGCGCGAGTCCCACGTTTCAGTGGGCGAGTCCCGCGTTTCGGCGGGCGTATCCCGTGTTCCGGAGCCTGCGATGGGTGGTTCGAAGATCCCTACACGCGCCACGGCGCCGCATGGCGCTGGAGGCCGTAGAGCGTGCCGATCACGAGCACTCCGCTGACCGCGACCAGCACCCGTTCGGCGACGCCGACGGGGAGGTCAGCGCCTGTCACGGTGCCGACGATGATCAGCCCGAGCAGCACGCCCATGCAGGCGAAGCCCGCGGCCGCGGTGGGCAGCAGCAGCCACGACATGAAGCGGCGGCCCATCCGGACCGCGGCGAGGTGGACGGCGACGATTGCGGTGCCGACCGCGACGTTGTGGATCGTGCCCGGGAGCGTGTTGACCTGCTCGTCGAACACCGTCGCCACCGCGATGCCGAGCGGCCAGAGCGTGAGCAGCAGCAGGTCGGCGGGGCGGCTGGCGATCACCGCTCGGCCCGCCCTGGCCACGGCGGCCGTCACGCCGACGCACGTCGCCAGCAGCGCGGCCACGTAGAGCGCTTTGACGGCGCTCGTCGCGTAGGCGCTGATCGTGTTCGTGACCGCCTCCGCGGGCTGCTGCACGTCCAGCATGACGATGATGACGCCGGCCACGGCGAAGCCTGCGGTGGCGAGGTGGGCGGGCGAGATGGCGGCCAGCCGCGGCGCGAGCGGGGTGGTCATGGCATCGATACTGGCCCGAACGGGTTGCGCGCGGCCACCCGGAAGGCCCCCGATGCCCGGTAGGGCGAACCCCCAGACGGGTCAGGAAAGCGCCCCGGCCACCCGCTCGGCGGTGAGCGGAAGATCGCGGACCGCGACGCCGAGGACGTCGCGCAACGCGTTGACGATCGCGGCGGCCGTCGGGCCCTGCGCGGCCTCGCCGGCACCGAGGCTCGGCAACAGGAGCTGGTCGATCACCTCGACCGACACCGGCGGCACCTCGCTGAACCGCAGGATCGGGTAGGTCTCCCAGTCGGTGCTGGTGATCGTGCTGCGGTCGAAGCGGACCCGCTCGCGCAGCGTCCAGCTGGTGGCCTGCACCGCTCCGCCCTCGATCTGGTTGACGACGCCGTCGAGGCTCACCACCCGCCCGACGTCGACCGCGACGACGAGCCGCCGCACCACCACCTCGTGCACGGCCTCCACCTCCGCGACCACCGCGCAGTAGGCCCCGGTGCCCTTGTAGCGGGCGACTGCGATGCCGTGCCCGACCTCGTCGCCGCCCTGCCGGTCCGCCCATCCCGCGTTCGCAGCGGCACGTTCGAGCACGTCACGTGCCCGCTGGTCGTCGAGGTGCCGCAGCCGGTACGCGACGGGGTCGCAGCCGGCGCGCGCCGCGAGCTCGTCCATCGTGCCCTCGATCGCGACGACGTTCAGGAACGCGCCCAGCCCGCGGATCGCCGACGCCCGCGGCTCGGTCGCGAGCACCCGATGGCCCAGCACCGTGCGGTCGGGGAAGGCGTAGATCGGCTCGGCGTTGCGCAGCGCGCCGTGCGCGGGCGCCGGCGGGTCGACCGACGGCACCGGCGGCATCCCGCCCGTCATCGCCGCAGCCGCCAGCAGGCCGGGGGTGCCGGCGTAACCCGGCCGGGCGGTGTGGCCCTGGCTCCAGGTCTCGTGCCGCCACGACACGACGTCACCCGCGGCGTCGACCCCGGCCGTCACGTCGACGACCATTGCGGGCCCGAGCGGGCCGGCCGCCAGCTCGTCGGCCCGGCTCCAGAGCACCCGCACCGGCCGGCCCGGCACCGCTTTCGCGAGCAGCACGGCGTCGAACGCGGCGTCGTCGGCGCCGTTGTGCCCGTACGCCCCGGCGCCCTCCACGTGCTCCACGGCAACCGCGGAACGCTCCAGCCCGAGCGCGGCGGCGATCGCGCCCCGCAACGGGTGGATGCCCTGCGTGTGGCTCCAGACCCGGACGGAGTCGCCCTCCCACACGGCGATCCCGCAGCTCGGGGCGATCGAGCCGTGCGCGAGGTAGGGGCGGCTGTAGGACGTGCGCACCTCGGCGACGGGCGGCCGGCCGTCGGTGGCGGGCCCATTGAGTGTCGTGGTGACCGCCGCACCGGCGCGCAGCCACGTCGGCAGGTCGTCCTCATCGGGCAACGGCTCCACGGGGAGCTGCCAGTGCGCGGCGTCGGCCACTGTTGCCGCGGCGTCGATCGCCACCTCTTCGCGTGCGGCGACGACGCCGAGGAAGCTGCCGTCGCGGACCGCCGTGACCCCGAACGGCAGCTCGACCGGTTCGAGACCGGCCAGCACGGCGCCGCGCGCGGGTGCGCGCACGACCCGGCCGTGCAGCAGGCGGGGGAGCCGCAGGTCGTGGATGAACCGCGGCCGCCCGTACACCTTGTCGGGGAGATCCAGCCGGGCCGTCGTTGCGCCGGGCTCCGGCGGCTTCGGCGGCTTCGGCTCCACGAGCCCCTCGACGTCGCGATCGAGCACGTCCGGATCGATGTCCCAGTACGTCATCGAGCGCCCGTCGCCCGCGGTGACGGTGCCCTCTGCGACCGTGAGGTCGTCGACGGCGACGGCCAGCTTCGCCGCAACGGCGTCGAGCAGCGCAGCCCGTGCCTCGGCGCAGACCTGCCGCAACGCCTCACCGGAGTCCTGCACCGAGAGGCTGCCCGCGGTGAGGCCTTCGTCGGGCCCGGCGTCGGTACTCGCCGGTGCCATCAGCACCTGGTCGATCGCGACGTCGAGCTCGTCGGCGACGATCCGGGCGAGCGCGCTGAGGATGCCCTGGCCCAGCTCGACCTTGCCGGAGCGCACCTCGACCGTGCCGGCCTCCGCGAACCCGAGCCACGTCGAGATGTTGGGGTTCGCGCGCAGGGTGCGCGAGAGGGGCGCGGAGATCACGTCATCTCCACGGCCCGCCGCACCGCGCGCACCACCCGGTTCTGGGCGCCGCACCGGCACAGGTTGCGGTCGAGGTGGCGCCGGATCGCACCCTCGCTCGGCGCGGGTTCGGCCGCGAGCAGCGCCGCGGCGTTCACGACGATCCCGCTCATGCAGTAGCCGCACTGCGCGGCCTGCTCGTCGACCAGCGCCTGTTGCACCGGGTGCGGCGCCAACCCCTCGACGGTGACGACGTCCTTCTCGCGCACGGACCACAGCGGGGTGTCGCACGCCGGCGTCGGTTGCCCGTCGACGAGCACGAGGCACGCCCCGCAGAGCCCGCTGCCGCAGCCGAAACGGGTGCCGACCAGCCCGAGGTCGTTGCGCAGCACGTGGATCAGCGCCGTGGCCCCGGGAGCGGGGGAGACCACCGGGTCGCCGTTGACGCGGAAGGCGAGCCCCGGCCCGAGGAACCGGTCGTCGACGAGCCCGCCGGCCAGCGCCTTCTCGGTGGTGAGCGAACTGTCGGACCTGGAGTAGCGGTTGCGCAGCCCGACGATCGTGTCGATCGACTCCCTGGCGACCTTCCCGTCGGGCACGAGCCCCTCGACCGGGTCGACGATCGTTTCGACGTAGCGCCGCGCGGCGAGGTCGTCGAGCCCGAGGCGGCTGATCGCGCTGCGGGTGGCCTCCTCGCGCAGCTGGCCCGCGGCGAGCCGCGCGGCGGTCGCCACCAGGACCTGGGTGAAGCGCCACAGGCGCCCGGTGTCGGCATCGACGACGGGACCGTGCGCCGCGAGGACGGTGCCGAGGTACGGGCCGAGCGACGACGCCCTGGCCAGCCGCCGCGCGCCCTGCCCTTCGGCGCGCAGGTCGCTCCCGGCGTTGAGGACGGTGGCCGCGCAGCGGCCGGCGAGCAGCGCCTCCGCGCGTCGCGGGGTGGCCCCGAGCGGGACTACCGGGCAGTCCATGCCGGCGTGCAGGCCCTGCCCGGCGAGCAGCTCGTAGGCCACGAAGGCGAAGCCGGAGACGGAGACGTCGACGCCCAGCGGGAGCCCCATCAGGTCGTCGACGTCCTCGTGGCCGGGCCCGGCGAACAGGGAGAGCCCCAGCCCGCCGTCGACGGCCGCGAGGATCCTCACGTCGAACGTGCCGCCGAGCGGGTTCGCGTCGACGTAGCGGTAGGCGAGGAGGTTGTCGGGACTGGTCAGCGACACGTCGATGGTGCCGGCGACGAGCTCGCGGAAGTGCGCGGGGGATGACGTCGCCGCGACCTCCTCCACTTCGAGCTCCGCGGCGGCGAGCGCTCCGCTCTCCGCCGCGACGGACAGCAGCACGGAGGGGCTGAACGTCCCGACCCGGATCTTCTGTGTCATTGGCCGACCTCCCGAACTCGAAGGCTATCCGCAACCGGTTGCCTTCCGCTACCTTCGCCTTCGACATCCTGTTCGACTGCTCTGATCTGCATAAACACCTACCGGCTTTGCTGTCTTGACACCCCTCACCGAGGGTCCCATCATTCCAGAGACCGCAACCGATTGCGGCCGCGGTCCTCCGGACCAAGGAGGTTCTGTGCTCAACCGACTCCGTTGCACCCTGTTAGGCCTGATCGGAGCGCTGATCGCCGCGTCGCTCGCGGCGTGCGGCACCCCGCCGTCGGCGGGTGGCGGCACCGGGCCGATCACGATCGGCGTCTCGCTCCCGCTCACCGGGGAGTTCTCGCAGCCGGGCAAGCAGGCCGAGCGCGGCTACAAGGTGTGGCAGGACATGATCAACGCCAAGGGTGGGCTGCTCGGCCGGCAGGTGCAGCTGTCGATCGTCGACGATGCCAGCAGTCAGGACACGGTGGTCGCCAACTACACGCGCCTGATCACGCAGGACCGCGTCGACCTGCTGCTCGGCACGTTCTCCTCGCTGCTGAACTACCCGGCCTCCGCGGTCGCGGAGAAGAACGGCATGCTCTTCGTCGAGCCGGCCGGCGGGGCACCGAGGATGTTCGAGCAGGGCTTCCACTACCTGTTCTTCGCGCAGCCCGCCACCGCGCCGCGGCAGGCCGAGGTGTTCGTCAAGTGGATCGAGTCGCTGCCGGCCGACCAGCGGCCGGCGACGGCGGCCTACCCGCTCCTCGACGACCCGTTCACGACCCCGATCATCGAGACGATGCAGCACGATCTCGAAGCGCTCGGCGTGCGGACTGTGTACTCGGCGATCTACCCGCCGGAGACGACCAACTTCCAGCCGGTCGCGAGCGCGATCGCCCAGGCCGCGCCCGACCTGGTGGCGCAGGGCTCGCAGTTCGAGGACGGCATCGGGCTCGCCCGCTCGCTGCAGCAGCTGGGCTTCTCGCCGAAGATGCTCTTCCAGAGCAACGCGCCCAGCTTCGCCGGGCAGTACAGCAGCAGCGTCGGCGAGGCCAACACCGAGGGCGTCTTCTACACCGTGAGCTGGAACGAGCGGGCGGAGACGCCGCTCAACGCCGACTTCGTCCGGCGCTACACCGAGCTCTACAACAACGAGGCTCCGGCCGAGGACGCGGCCGACGCGTTCGCGGCCGCGCAGGTGCTGCAGGCCGCCGTCGAGGCCGTCGGGCGGATCGACCAGAAGGCGCTGGCCGACTGGTTGCACGCCAACAAGGTGACGACCATCCTCGGTGATCTCAGCTGGGACGCCACGGGCGCGCCGCAGTCGCAGTTCCTGCTCGCGCAATGGCAGAACGGCAGGGTCGAGATCGTCGCGCCCGCCGACCGGGCGACCACGACGACGATCGTGCACCCGAAGCCGGGATGGAAGTAGGACTCACGTGACGCAGCTGGTGCAGGCACTCGTGCTCGGCGTGCTGGTCGGCGGGGTGTACGCGCTGATGGCCTCGGGCCTGACCCTGATCTTCGGGGTCATGCACGTCGTCAACGTCGCGCACGGCGCCTTCCTGATCATGGTGGCCACGCTGACGTGGTGGCTGTGGTCGCGCACGGGGCTCGACCCGATCCTCGCGGCGCTGATCATGACGCCGCTCATGTTCGGGCTCGGGTGGGTGCTGCACCGGACCGTGCTCTCGCGGATCCGCGGCTCCTCGGTCTCGATGTCGGTGCTGCTGACGTTCGGGATCGCGCTGGTCGTCGAGGGCGTGCTCAACGTGACGGGCGGCAACGTGTTCCGCTCGGCCACACCGGAGTACTTCGACGAGTCGTTCGTGATCGCCGGGATGGCACTGCCCAAGCCGCACGTCTTCGGGTTCCTGACGGCGGTGGTCGTGCTCGGCCTGCTGCACGTCGTGCTGACCAGGACGTGGACGGGCCGGGCGATCCGGGCGACGTCGCAGAACCACACGGGTGCGGCGCTGGTGGGGGTGAGCGCTGCGTCGACCGCGGCGCTCGCCTTCGCCATCGGCATCGCGACGACCGGCGTCGGGGGCTCGGTGCTCTCGGTGCTGTACCCGTTCTTCCCGGCCTCGCACTACGACTGG
Source organism: Pseudonocardia sp. TRM90224 (assembly GCF_021245725.1). GTDB lineage: Bacteria > Actinomycetota > Actinomycetes > Mycobacteriales > Pseudonocardiaceae > Pseudonocardia. The sequence continues at coordinate 58,643 of NZ_JAJGSX010000030.1, forward strand.
ATCTCCCGGCTGCTCGGGATCATCGTGCTCGGCGGGATGGGCAGCCTGCCGGGCGCGCTTGTCGGGGCGCTGGTGCTGGGCCTCGCGGAGACGTTGACGGCGACCTACCTGGGCCTGCAGTGGTCGACGCTCGTGTTCTACGTCGTGATCATGGGGGTGCTGCTGGTGCGGCCGCAGGGGATCTTCGGGACCCGGCTGCGCGAGGACGTGGCGACGTGAGCGTGTTCTCCGCGTTCGCCCGGCGGCCGTGGCTGCTGCCGGTGCTCTTCGGGGCCGGGTTGGCGCTCTACCCCGTGATCCGCCCGTACGACATCTACCCGCAGACCGTGCTGCTGCTGGCGTTCCTACTGGCGATCCAGGCGGTCGGGTGGAACATCATCTCCGGGTACGCGGGCTACGTCTCGCTGGGGCACAGCGTGTTCGTCGGGCTCGGGTCGTACACCGCGGGCGTCCTGAGCGTCCGGATCGGGCTCAACCCGCTGCTGGCGGCGCCGCTGGGCGGCATCGTCGCCGTGGTGGCGGCGGTGCTCGCCGGCGCCGTGGTGCTGCGCACCCGCGGGCACGCGTTCGTGATCATCACGATCGCGCTGCTGCTGGCCACACAGGTGATCGCGGTGAACTGGGACGCCCTGACCAACGGTTCCGACGGGATCACGCTGCCCCTGCCGCCCTGGTCGCGCGACATCCAGAACGTGCCCTTCTACGTCGCGTTCCTGGTGCTGATGCTGGCCGGCGTCGCGTTCAGCGCGTGGATCCGGCGCACCCGGTTCGGCACCGGGCTCGTGGCGATCCGCGAGGACGAGGGGAAGGCGGCGTCGATCGGCGTCGACACCACCCGATTCAAGATCACCGCGTACGCCGCGAGCGCGTTCTTCCCAGGCATGGCCGGCGCGGTCTACGCGTACTTCCTGACGTTCCTCAACCCCGTCGGCGCCTTCAACGTGCTCGGCAGCGTCATGATCGTGCTCGCGGCGCTGGTCGGGGGCCGGGGCACGCTGTGGGGGCCGGTGATCGGGGCGTTCGTCGTCAGCATCAGCGCCGAGCTGGCGACCGTCTACGGCGGCGGCGCGCAGAGCCGGGTGCTGCTGTTCGGCGGCGCGCTCGTCGTGGTCGTGCTCTTCCTGCCTGCCGGGCTGCTGCCCGTCGTGCAGGCGTGGTGGCGACGGCGCCACCCCGTCGCGATCGAGTACACCGACCAGGGCGGCGCGCTCTCCGCCGGTCGGTACGAGCTGCGTCCCCGCGTCGAGCCCGTGCCCGTCGAGCCAGGGCCCGTCCAGCACGACGTCCCGCTGCTGGAGGTGCGCGGGGTGACGAAGCGGTTCGGCGGGCTCGTCGCCGTCGACAACGCCGACCTGACGGTGCCGCGCGGCAGTATCACGGCGCTGATCGGCCCCAACGGCTCCGGGAAGACCACGCTGTTCAACCTGGTCACCGGGACGATGCGGGCCGACGCCGGCGAGGTGCGGTTCGACGGCACCCGCATCGACCGGCTCCCGCCTTGGCAGCGGGGCCACCTCGGGCTCGGCCGGACGTTCCAGCTCACCCGCCTGTTCCGCTCCATGACGGTGCTGGAGAACATGGTGGCGCCGATGCCCGACGGCAGGTGGCGCACGATGGTCGCGGACGCGCGGGACGGCCGGGAGGCGGAGCGTGCCCGCGAGCTGCTGGCGTTCGTCGGCATGGCGCGGTTCGCCGACACCCCGGCCGGTGCGCTCTCCTACGGCCAGCAGAAGCTGGTCGAGCTCGCGCAGGTGCTGATGACCGAACCGAAGCTGGTGCTGCTCGACGAGCCGGCGGGCGGCGTGAACCCCAGCCTCGTCGCCCGCCTGTCGCAGATCGTGCGCGATCTGAACGCTCAAGGGGTCGGGTTCCTGGTGGTGGAGCACAACATCCCGATGGTGCTGGAGCTGTGCGACCCGGTCGTCGTCTTCTCCAGGGGCAGCGTGATCGCCCACGGCCCGCCCGACATCGTCCGCAACGACCCGGTCGTCCTCGACGCGTACCTCGGCGAGGACTGGTCCGACGGAGCCTCGCCCGCGGTCGCGGAGGTGCTGAAGTGAGCCCGGCGCTGGAGCTGTCCGGGGTGGTCGCGGGCTACGGCGGCGGCGACGTGCTGCAGGGCGTCGAGCTGGTGTGCCATCCGGCGACCGTCACCTGCATCGTCGGGCCCAATGGCGCCGGCAAGTCGACGGTGCTGCGGGTCGTCTCGGGGCTGCTGCGGCCCCGGGCCGGCACGGTGACCCTGGCGGGCGAGCCGATCGGCGGCCGCGACCCGGAGGAGATCCTGCGCCGCGGCGTCGCGCAGGTGCCGCAGTCGAACGCGCTCTTCGCGTCGATGTCGGTGCGGGAGAACGTGCTGATGGGCGGCTACCTGATCCGCCGGCAGCGGCAGCTGCTGCGCCGGCGCTACGCGGAGGTCGTCGAGCGCATCCCGGTGGTCGCGGAACGGGCCGCCGACCCGGCCGGCAACCTCTCCGGCGGGCAGCGGCGGATGGTCGAGATCGCGCGCTGCCTCATGCTCGACCCGTCGCTGATCCTGCTCGACGAGCCGTCGCTCGGCCTCGACCCGCGCAGCCTCGCCGCGGTCGCGGCGCTGATCAAGCAGCTCAACGCCGACGGCGCGACCGTGTTGCTGGTGGAGCAGAACGTCCGGCTCGGGCTGGGGCTCGCCACCCACGGCGTCGTGATGGAGGGTGGCACGGTGCGCCTGCACGGGCCGGCCGCGGAGGTCACCGCCAACCCGGAGATCGCTACGCTCTATCTCGGCGGCGCGCCTTCAGCGTGACGGCGGTGCCGTCGACCCCCGCAGCACCAGCCGAACGGGCAGGGTGAGTGTCTTCGCGACGGCCGGGCCGCCGTCCATCTGCTCCAGCAGGAGCCGGGCCGACTCCGTGCCGAGCTCGTACTGCGGCACCCGGACGCTGGTCAGCGGCGGGCTCAGCTCGTCGAGGAACGGCATGTCGTTGAAACCGGTGAGCGAGATGTCGTCGGGGCAGGAGAGGCCATGCGCGCGGATCGCCCGCAGAGCACCGAGCGCGATGAGGTCGTTCGCGGCGACGACGGCGGTCGGCAACGGGTCGGCGGCGTCGAGCACCTTCCGCATGGCGTCGAACCCGGCGGGCGCGGAGTAGGTGCTGGTCTCGACGACGGATGGCGGGATGCCGTGGGCTGCGACCGCGTTCAGGTAGGCCTTCGTGCGGGCGTGCCCGGTCGAGAGCGTGACCGGGCCGGCGAGGTGGGCGATGCGGCGGTGGCCGAGCTCGGCGAGGTGGTCGACGACGGCCGTGATGCCCGCCGTGTCGTCGCCGGTGACGAGCGGGAACATCGGCGGATCCGTGCCGCGGTTGACCAGCACCGTCGCGATGCCGCGGTCGTGGGCCGACTGGACCAGCGGGTGGGTCCGGCGGCCGGTGGCGAGGATGAACCCGTCGACCTGGCGGCCGAGCAGGGTGTCGAAGTGGGCGGCCTCACGCTCGGCGTCGTTGTCGGTGTTCGCGACGAGCGCGGTGTAGCCGCGGGGGAAGAGCACGTTCTCGATGCCGCGGACGATCGGCGGGAACAGCGGGTTGGTCAGGTCGGGGATGAGCACGCCCACCGTGAGGGTGCGGCTGGTGCGCAGGCTCCGTGCGGTGGTGTTGGGCGTGTAGCCGAGCTGCTTGGCCACGGCGAGGATGCGACGAGCGGTGGCGGGGTTGACCTGGCCGCTCGTGGCGGGGTTCAGTGCGCGCGACGCGGTCGCCTTGTGCACGCCGGCGAGCCGCGCAACGTCGGACATGGTCGGCCGCTTGTCCATGTGGAGCACCGTACGCATTCCCTCTTGCCGCAGCAACCGATCCGCACCGGACGTGCCTGATCGAGGTGGTTGACAGGGGCGCTGATGTGGCACATCGTTGACTGCAACCGGTTGCATTCGCGGCCCATGGAGAAGCGGAGTCGATGCATGGCGACAACCATCGGGTGGATCGGCGCCGGCCGGATGGGGGCGGCGCTCGTGCGGCGGTTGCTCGCCGCGGGGCACGACGTCGCCGTGCAGAATCGCACGCGCGCGAAGGCGGAGCCGCTGGCGGAGCTGGGCGCGACCGTCGTCGACCGACCGGTGGACCTCGCCGACCGCGACGTGGTGTTCGTGATGGTCTCGGCTTCGGCCGACCTCGACGAGGTGTTGGTGGGCGAGGGCGGCCTGCTCACCGCGCCCGGTCGTGCGCCGGGTGTCGTCGTCGACTGCTCGACGGTGTCGAGCGAGGCGTCGGCCGCCGCGCGGCGAGAGGCCGGCAAGCGCGGGGCGGAGTTCCTCGCCGCGCCGGTCAGTGGCAACCCGAAGGTCGTCACCGCCGGGATGCTGACGCTCGCGGTGTCGGGTCCGCGTGCGGTCTTCGACCGGACGGAGCCGCTGCTGCGCGAGCTGGGGCGGGGTGTCACCTACGTCGGCGAGGACGAGGTCGCGCGGCTGGTGAAGATCTGCCACAACGTGTTCCTCGGGGTGGTCACCCAATCCCTCGCGGAGATCACGGTGCTCGCCGAGAAGGGCGGCACGAGCCGCGCGGCGTTCCTGGAGTTCCTGAACGACTCGGTGATGGGCTCGGTGTTCACCCGCTACAAGTCGCCGGCGTTCGTGAACCTCGACTTCGCACCGACGTTCACCAACCCGCTGCTGCGCAAGGACTTCGACCTCGGGCTCGCGGCCGGGCGCGAGCTGGGCGTGCCGATGCCGGTCGCGGCCACCGCGGCGGAGCTGGTGTCGTCCGCGATCGGGGCCGGCTACACCGAGGAGGACTTCGCGACGTTGCTGCTGGAGCAGGCCCGCCGCTCGGGCATGGCGCTGGAGGCGGAGGACGTGCCGGTCGACGACGGGTTGGCGGGACGCGCCGGCGCGGACGAGGCATGACCAGGCCGATCGCCGCGCCTGGACACGGCAGTGTCGATTTCGAGATGCGGGTCGACTTCGACCGGCTGCGCGAGTACCGGCTGACCAGGGCCAGGGCGTCGCTCGACGCGAGCGAGTGCGGCGCGTTCCTGCTGTTCGATTTCTACAACATCCGCTACACCACCTCGACGTGGATCGGGGGTGCGCTCGGCGACAAGATGACCCGCTACGCGCTGCTCACCCGCGGCGGCGAGCCGATGCTGTGGGACTTCGGGTCGGCGGCACGCCACCACCAGCTGTACTCGCCGTGGCTCGCGCCGGAGAACTGCCGCGCCGGGATGCTCGGGCTGCGTGGGGCGATCGCGCCCGAGGCTGGGCTCATGCGCGAGGCCGTCACGCAGATCAAGGACCTGCTCACCCAGGCCGGGGTTGCCGACGCGCCGGTGGGGGTCGACATCGTCGAGCCGCCGTTCCTGTTCGAGATGCAACGGCAGGGGCTGCACGTCGTCGACGCGCAGCAGCTGATGCTCGACGCGCGCCAGATCAAGTCGCCCGACGAGATCGTGCTGCTGTCGCAGGCGGCCGCGATGGTCGACGGCGTCTACCAGGACATCGTCGAGGCGTTGAAGCCCGGCATCCGGGAGAACGAGATCGTCGCGCTGGCCAGCAAACGGCTCTACGAGATGGGTTCCGACCAGGTCGAGGCGATCAACGCGGTGTCGGGCGAGCGGTGCAACCCGCACCCGCACAACTTCTCCGACCGCCTCATCCGGCCGGGTGACCAGGCGTTCTTCGACATCATCCAGAGCTACAACGGCTATCGCACCTGCTACTACCGCACGTTCGGCGTCGGCAGCGCGACGGGCGCGCAGCGCGACGCGTACACGAAGGCGCGGGAGTGGATGGACGCGTCGATCGAGATGGTCAAACCCGGGGTCGGCACCGATGAGGTGGCGCTGGTCTGGCCGGCGGCGACCGAGTTCGGGTTCGCCGACGAAATGGCGGCGTTCGGGCTCCAGTTCGGGCACGGCCTCGGGCTCGGCCTGCACGAGCGGCCGATCATCTCCCGCCTGAACAGCCTCGAGCACCCGGTGGAGATCCAGGCGGGCATGGTCTTCGCGCTGGAGACGTACTGCCCCGCGACCGACGGGTTCTCCGCGGCGCGGATCGAGGAGGAGGTCGTCGTGACCGACAGCGGGGTCGAGATCCTCACCCGCTTCCCGGCCCAGGAGCTGTTCGTCGCGAACCCGTACTGACCGCAACCTCCCCACCGTTTTGGGCACCTGCGCGCTCCCAGGGCGCGCATCCACCCAAAACGATGGGGAAGTTGCCCACCGTTTTGCCAACTTGCACGCCCTCTGAGGTCTGCAGGTTGGCAAAACGGTGGGGAAGTTCCGGTGTTGCGCGCGTCAGTCGGCGAGGAACTCCAGGAGGGTGGCGGCCAGGGGGCCGGGTGCCTGCTCGGCGACGTGGTGGCCCGAGTCGATCCCGTGCCCGACGATCTGCGGGCACCACGGGCGCCAGACGGCGAGCGGGTCGCCGTACAGCTCCTCCATGTCGTCGCGCGTCGACCAGAGCATCATCGTCGGGCAGGTGATGGTGCGGCCCGCGTCACGGTCGGCGGCGTCGGCGGCCCGGTCGATGCCGAGGCCGGCGCGGTAGTCCTCCACCATGGCGTGGACGGTCGCCGGGTTGCCGATCGCGGCGAGGAAGTCGGCGTGGTTCTGCGGGCCGAGCCGGGCGGGCCCGTTGCTGGTCCAGGCGTTGTACCAGGTCTGCGGGTCGGCGCAGATCACCCGCTCGGCGGGCTTCTCCTGCTGGGCGAAGAACCACCAGTGCCACCACGCTGCGGCGAACTTCTCGCCGCAGCGCTCCAGCGCCTCCAGCAGCGGCACCGCGTCGAGCACGACGAGCCGCCGCACGGCGTCGGGGTGGTCGAGTGCGGTGCGGTAGGCGACGTACGCGCCGCGGTCGTGCCCGACCACGTCGAACCGCTCGTGCCCGAGCGCGCGCATCAGCGCGACGACGTCGGCGGCCATCGCCCGCTTCGAGTACGGCTCGTGGTCGGCCGTGGTGGGCGGCTTGGACGACTCGCCGTACCCGCGCAGGTCCGGGCACACCACGGTGTGCCGCTGCGCGAGCCGTGGCGCCACGTCGTACCAGGTGGTGTGGGTGCGCGGGTGACCGTGCAGGAGGACGACGGGCGGCCCGGACCCGCCGTGGCGAACCCGCAGCCGCACCGGGCCGACGTCGATCCGCTCCAACGCGAAGGTGTCGAACATACGTCGACGTGCCCCGCGTCGATCACGAGGAAACGCTTCACGTCGTCCGGCGCACCTTGACGGTGTTGTTGGCGCGTGGCCCGTGCCCGCCGTCGGGCAGCACCTGGTGTGCGACGTGCTCGTCGCACACCAGCACCTCCCACCCGGTGTCGGGCAGCTGCAGCGCGGCGAGCGTCTCCTGCGGGGTCGGCAGCACGACGTGCTCGCCCTCCCAGTGCCCCTCGCCGCTGTGGCTGAGCACCAGCAGCACTCCACCCGGCGCGACGGCGGCGACCGCGGCGCGCAGGACGTCGTCGCGGGCCAGGCCGGTGTGCGCGTGCAGGAACGCGGCGCTGACCAGGTCGTACGCGCCGGCGGGGAACGACTCGGCGAAGTCGTGCCGCTCGAACGTGATGCGCCCGACGACCTTGGCGTCCTCGGCGTGCGCGGCGGCCCTGCGCAGCGCGACCCCGGAGACGTCGACCGCGGTGACCTGCCATCCCCGCCTGGCCAGCCAGATCGCGTCGCCGCCCTCCCCGCAACCCAGATCGAGGGCGCTACCGGGCGTGAGCCCCTCGACCTCCTCGACGAGCGCGGCGTTCGGCTTGCCGCTCCACATCCGGTCGGCCTCGGAGTAGCGGGCGTCCCAGTACTCGCGGGCGAAGCTGGGGCGGGCGGCATTGGTTGCTTCGGCCGACGCGGAGAACGGCTCGTGGCGGGTGTCCATGCGACCGACTCTCCGCGCAACGCGGCCGAACTGACAACTCCAGTTGCCGCTTCAGCAAACTCTCACCCGGGTAGCAGGAACGACAGGGCCCAGTACGCGAGCGCGGCCACCAGCGCCGCCATGGGCAGCGTGAGCACCCAGGCCACGGCGATGTTGCCGGCGACGTTCCACCTGACGGCGGAGAGGCGTTTGGTCGCGCCGACCCCGAGGATCGACGAGGTGATCGTCTGGGTCGTCGAGATCGGGGCGGCGAAGGCGAAGGCCGTTGTGTACAGGACGGCCGAGGCGGTCATCTCGGCGGCGAACCCGCGGGGTGGGTCGAGGTCGATGATCCGCCGCCCCAGCGTCCGCATGATCCGCCACCCGCCGGCGTACGTGCCGGCCGACAGAGCGCCGGCCGACAGCAGCACCACCCACCACGGCACTTCGAAGCCCTCGTGGTAGCCGCCGACGACGAGCGCGAGCACGATCACGCCCATCGTCTTCTGCGCGTCCTGCAACCCGTGGCCGAGCGCCATCGCCGCGGCCGAGACGGTCTGCGCGTGCCGGAATCCTCGGGTCAGCTGCGCCGGCCGCCCCTTCCGGAAGATCCACAGCAGCGCCGTCATGACCAGGCCGGCCAGCACGAACCCGACGATCGGGGAGAGGACCATCGGGATCACGACCTTGTCGATCACCCCGGCCCACTGCACCCCGCCCGCGGCCGCGAGGGCCGCCCCGACGAGCCCGCCGATGAGCGCGTGCGACGAAGACGAGGGAAGCCCGAAGTACCACGTGACGAGGTTCCAGACGATCGCGCCGATCAGCGCGGCGAGGACGACCAGCAGCCCGGCATCACCCTGCGGCGGGGCGATGATGCCCTTGCCGACGGTGGAGGCGACCTCCGTGCCGAGGAAGGCGCCGATCAGGTTCATGACGGCGGCCATGATGAGCGCCGTCCGCGGGGCGAGCGCCCGTGTCGCCACCGACGTGGCGATGGCGTTGGCGGCGTCGTGGAAACCGTTGGTGTAGTCGAACGCGAGCGCGACGACGATCACCAGGATGATCGCGGCGAGCTCCATCAGGACTCCTTGACGGCGATGCTCTCGACGGTGTTCGCCACCGTCTCGAAGGCGTCAGCGGCGTCCTCGAGGATCTCGACCACCTCCTTCAGTTTCAGCACGGTCAGCACGGCGGTCGGCGGGCTCGCGTCGGCCGGGGCGAGCAGGTCGGCCAGCAGCGTGCGGTACACGTCGTCGGCCTCCTCCTCGATCGAGTTGACGTTGATCCAGTACTCCTTGAGCTGCGCCAGCTTCTCCAAGCGCGGCATCGCCTCCGCCGTCGCGGCCGCGCAGCGCTGCAGCAGCCGGCACTGGACCGCGATGCCGGAGGGGAGCGTGTCGAGGCGGTAGAGCACGATCCGGTCCGCCGCCTCCTCGATCTTGTCCATCACGTCGTCGAGCGAGGACGCGAGACGGTAGATGTCCTCGCGGTCGAACGGTGTGACGAAGGTCGAGTTGAGCTTGATCATGATGTCGTGGGTCAGCGTGTCACCCGCGTGCTCGGCGTCCTTGACCTGCGTCGCGAACGCAGCGCGGTCCGCGGGGTCGGCAGCGACGAGCTCTGCGAGCAGGTCCGCGCCGGCCGCGATGTTCTGCGCGGCCTGGGTGAACAGCGGGTAGAACCCGCGCTCGTGAGGGGACAATCTGAATGCCATGGCGTCTCTCTACCGTGACTGCGCCGCGTGACCAAATCGGACATCCGGTCACGCGGCGCAGTTCCACACGGTGAGACGCTCAAACGGCTGCGTCGAGGCCCTGCTGCTTGAGCCGCTCGCGGGTGTTGGGGTTGACCGATTCGCGGAACGGCATGTCCACGACCTGGGCCGGCACTGCCTCGCCCGCCACCGCGGCGTACTCGTCGGGCAGCGCGACCCGCAGGTGGGTGCCCAGCTCGGCCAGCGCGTTCGGGACGAACGCCATCGCGATGTTCGTCTCCAGCTCGGGGGAGAACCAGGGCGAGGTCACGTAGCCGACCGGGTCGTCGCCGGTCTCGGGCAGCACGAGCCAGAAGTCGGGCGCGTAGTCGTCGATCGGCTTGCCGCCCAGCACGAGACCGACCAGGCGGTGCGTCCACGGCGGTGTGCCGGCCTCCATCGCCGAGCGGGCCGCCTCCAGCGCGGCCTTCCCGACGTAGTCGCCCGGTTTGGTGCGCGGCACCTGGTAGCCGAGGTTGACCTGGAACGGCAGCGTCTCGACGTCCATGTCCTGCCCCCACGACAGGATGCCCGCCGCGACCCTGCGGTGGTGGGCGGGCGCGATCACCGCGAGGTTGTGCGCGACACCCGCTTCGCGCACCCGCCGCCACAGCTTCTCGGCGTGCAGCGTGGCGTCCCGCAGGTAGATCTCGTAGCCCTTCTCGCCCGTGAACCCGGTCTGCGAGACGACGACGTCGCAGCCGGCGATCTGGCCCGCCCACAGCCCGTAGGACGGGATCTCCTGCGCGGCGGGCCCGATGAGGTCGGTCATGAGGTCGATCGACTTGGGCCCTTGGATCTGCATGGGGCAGACGTCGATCTCGGTGATGTCGACGTCGAACCGCCGGCCGACGTTGATGCCCTCCAGCCAGAACCGCAGGTCGCTGTCGGAGAGGCTGAACCAGAACTCGTCGTCGGACAGCCGCAGCAGCACCGGGTCGTTGAGGATGCCGCCCTTCTCGTTGCAGAGGATCACGTACCGGGCGCGCATGCTGGGGATCTTGGTGGCGTCGCGCGTGATGACGAAGTCGACGAACGCCTCGGCGTCGGGCCCCTTCACGCGGATCTGCCGCTCGACCGAGACGTCCCACAGCGTGACGTGGTTGACCAGCGAGTCGTACTCCACCATCGCTCCGCCGGCGTCGTTCCGGACGTAGCCGCGGGGGTGGTAGACGCGGTTGTAGACCTCCGCCCGCCAGCAGCCGGCCTCCACCGAGAGGTGCCAGTACGGCGACTTGCGGATGCGGGTGGAGATCAGCATCTGCACGGGCGTGCGCCCGGACTGCCGGAGGTTGATGGGTACGGAGCGGTCGGACTGGTCGACGGTCGGCTGGTTCGCGTGCTCGGGCATGCCGCCTCCATCCACGATGACGTGACGCGCGCCACTAAACCCCGCCGGAACGCGCCGGTCAAGCGTCTGGCGCATGCCGTTGCGTCAACCGCAACAGTCTGGATTCACTAGCTCCACCAGGCATGGAAGTGGTGCTGCGGCCCGTGCCCGCTGCCGACGTCGAGCCGCTCGCTCGCGATGAGCGCCTGCGTGAGGTACGTCTTCGCGTCGGCGACGGTGCTCACCCAGCTGGCGCGCTGCGGCCGCAGCGCCGTGATCGCCGCGGAGAGCGTGCAGCCGGTGCCGTGGGTGTTGCGGGTGTCGATCCGCTCGGCGGTCAGCTCGGTGATCGCGCCGTCCATCAGCAGCAGGTCGGGGCACTGCGCCGACTCCAGGTGGCCGCCCTTGAGCAGCACGCCGTCGCACATGGCGCCGAGCCGCTCCAGCTGGGCGCGCATCTCGAGCTCGTCGGTCGCTTCCTTCTCGCCGAGCAGGTCGGCGGCCTCCGGGAGGTTCGGGGTGATGAGGTCGGCGAGCGGTAGCAGCTCGCTGCGCAGCGCCGCGACGGCCTCGGCGGCGAGCAGCCGGTCGCCGCTCTTCGCCACCATCACGGGGTCGACCACCAGCACGGGCGGGCGGTGGCGGCGCATCGCGTCGGCGACGGCGACGACGACCTCGGCCCGGTCCAGCATGCCGATCTTGACGGCGTCGACGCGGACGTCGTCGAACAGCACGTCGATCTGGGTGGTGACGAACTCCGCCGGCACCTGCTGGATCGCGACGACACCCTGCGTGTTCTGGGCGACGAGCGCGGTGATCACCGATGTGCCGTACGTCCCGAGCGCCGAGAACGTCTTGAGGTCGGCCTGGATGCCGGCGCCGCCGCTGGGGTCGGTACCCGCGATCGTCAGGACATTGGGGATGGCGCTGCTGGTCGTGCCTGTCATCTCGTGAACTCCCTACGCCGGTACGAGCCGGATCAGGTTCTCCGGTCGGCGGGGGTCGTCCGCCCTCTCAGCCCGCGCCCGGGCTCCCGTGCTCCGGAACCGACGCTAGCACGCGAAGACACCCTGGCCTGGTCATCAGAAGGTCACTGCATACCGAGCCGGGCGAGCGGCTCCAGCAGCTCGCGCTCCTCGTAGGAGAGGTGGGAGAGCAGTGCGTCGGTGAGCAGGTCGACGGCGCCGCGCAGCGCGGGGGTGTCGGCGGAGCCGACGAACGCGACGAGCGACCGGTCGACCCGCTCGAGCACCTCGTGGATCACCCCGTGCTCCTGCTGGAGCCGGTCGACGACCGGCGTGAGCCGCGGGTCGGCGCGGCGCAGGTGCGGGAAGAGGCTCATGTCCTCGATGGTGTGGTGGGTTGTGACGATCCGGCAGTAGGAGGCGCAGTAGGCGCCTACCGTCCAGCTGTTCTGGCGGATCGTCATCTCGGCGATGTGGTTGCGCGCGGTCGCGGGGGCGACGTCGCCGGTGGTGACCTGCTCGACCAGGTCGCGCAGCTGTCGGAGCTCCTCGCGGAGCTGGTCGTGCACGGCGACGAGGTGCTGCGACCCCGCGATGTCGGCCGGGCGGTAGGCCCGGTCGGGGTCGTGCGCCGGCCCGGTCGGTCGCTCGGCCTCGTCCCACGCCTGTTCGAGACTGTGACGCACGCCGTCGTCGGGTGTCGGTCGCACCGGGAAGCCGCCGGTCGCTGTGGCAACCGGTCTCTCGACGGGGCGGGGCGGGAGGTCGGGCAGCTCGCCGCGCCGCTCCAGGTCGACCAGCTCGCGCACGGCCGGCGCCACCTCGGCGGCGAACCGGCGGATCATGTCGGGGTCGTCGGAGGCCAGCACGAAGCCGCTCATGCCTTGCGCGAGCGCGAGGTCGGCGAGCTGCTCGGCCCACGCGGCCGCGGTGCCCTGCAGGAATCCCGCACCGCGGTCGAACGCGCCGGAGATGTTGTAGAGCCTGCGGACGTCCGACGGCTTGCGGCCCGCGGCGAAGGCGGCGTCGTCGACGCGTGCGTTCATGTCCGGCAACGTGTCCGGCCCGGCGTAGGCGCTGCTGGGAAGCCAGCCGTCGGCGAGCCGGCCGGTGAGCGCCAGCATCTTGGGCTTGTAGGCGCCGACCCAGATCCCGACGTTGTGCGCCGGGGCCGGGCCCGGTCGAGCGCCTTGGACATGGTGGTGGCGCCCGCCGGCCCGCACCCCGCGCTCGCCGGTGCCCCAGAGCGCGCGGATGACGTCGATGCCTTCCGCGAGCGCCTCGATGCTCTCCGCGGTGGTCAGCCGCTCGTGCCCGAGCGCGACGATGCCGTTCCAGAACGCCCCGGCGCCGAGGCCGAGCTCGACGCGGCCGCCGGTGAGCAGGTCGAGGCTCGCGACGCTGCGGGCGAGGATCGCGGGGTCGCGAAGGGGCAGGTTGGCGACGTTCGGTGAGACGTGCACGGAGCTGGTGCGCGCGGCGATGACCGAGAGCAAGGTCCAGGTGTCGAGGAAGGCGTGCTGGTAGGGGTGGTCCTGCACGGTGACCAGGTCGAGCCCGGAGCGCTCGGTGAGCTGCGCGAGCTCGACCACCTGCGCGGGGTCGGCCGCGGTCGGGGTCAGGAACGTCCCGAACATCATGTCGTGCCCGTAGTCGGCCATCGCCACCCTCTCAAACGTCTGCACGACAGACGATACCAGTCGAGATGGTCTGTAGCTCAGACGACCATGTCAGGTGTCCGGGTCGCGGTCTGCTGGTGTCACAGTGATCCCGTTGCGGCGCAGCAGGGCTGCCGTGACGCCGGCGCCGGCGGTGACCGAGCCGGTGAAGGTGCCGTCGTAGCGCTGCCCGCAACCGCACGACGGGCTGCGCTGGTGGAGCGTCGCGTGTTCGGCGCCGACGGCCGTCGCGATCGCCAGCGCGCGGCGGGCGCCCACCACGTACTGCGCCGTGACGTCCTCACCGTCGTCGGTGCGGACGGTGGCGATGCCGTCGAGGACGTCGTCCCCGTCGCCGCCGACGATCTCCGCAGGCTGCCGCGGGGTGGTCAGTCCACCGAGCATCTCGGGGCAGGCCGGCACGGCGGTGCCGGCATCGACGGCCGCGACGACCTCGGCGTTCGTCCGCGACTGCCCGTCGTAGCGGCAGTGCATGCCGGCCAGGCATGCGCTGACCAGCCTGATCGTCATCTCATGCGCCGGAGAGGAACGGGCGGAGGTGCGCCAGGGTGGCCTCCGGGGCCTCCTCGACGAGGAAGTGGCCGGTGTCGACGGACGCTCCGCGCACGTCTGCGGCGCGGGTTCGCCAGACGGCGAGGACCTCGTCGCCGCCGTTGCGGCCCACGATCCCGCGCGACCCCCACATCGAGAGCACAGGCATGTCGAGCAGGCGGCCCTCGTCGGCCCGGTCGTGCTCCAGGTCGATCGACGCGCCGGCCCGGTAGTCCTCCAGCATCGCGTGCCGAACGGCCGGGTCGGCGAACGCCCGCTCGTACTCCGCGAGCGCGTCCGGCGCGAAGACGTCGAGGCTGCCGCCCCAGCCGCCGAGCAGCTTGTGCAGGTAGTACATCGGCTCCGCGCTGATCAGCCGCTCGGGCAGGTCGAACGGCTGGATGAAGAAGAACCAGTGGTAGTAGCCGGTTGCGAGGTCGCGGTCGACGTTCGAGTAGACGTGCAGCGTCGGGAGGATGTCGAGCACGGCGAGCCGCTCGACGGCGTCGGGGTGGTCGAGCGCCATCCGGTGCCCGACCCGCGCGCCGCGGTCGTGCCCGACCACGGCGAACCGCTCGTGTCCGAGCTCGCGCATCACCGTGACCTGGTCCTGCGCCATCGCCCGGAACGAGAAACCGGAGTGGTCGTCGCCCTCCGGCGGGCGCGACGACGACCCGTAGCCGCGCAGGTCGGGCGCGACGACGGTGTGGTGCTCGGCCAGCTGCGGCGCGATCGGGTGCCACATGGCGGAGCTCTGCGGGAAGCCGTGCAGCAGCAGGACGGGCGGGCCGCTGCCGCCGTGCCGCACCGAGATGGTCGCCGTGCCGGTGTCGATCTGCGATCGCTCGAATTCGTCGAACACCCGCCGACCGTACCGCGCGTGATCGACGGGCCCGTCTTAATGAAAACGATTTGCGTCTAGGCTTGGGTGTGTGATCGAAACCGACAGCTCCACCCGCCCACGTTCGGTGCTGCGGGACGGGCGCTTCCTCCGGTTGTGGGTGGGCACGACCGCGTCCGGCCTCGCGACGTGGGCGCTGCCGTTCGTGCTCGGCCTCGCGGTCTTCGAAGGCGCGCTCGACGCCGTCGGGCTCGGCGTCGTGCTCGCGACGCGGACCGTGGGGTTCCTGCTCGCGGTGCCGCTGGCCGGGGTGCTCGCCGATCGCTACGCGCGCCGCCCCGTCGTCGCGGTCGCGGGACTGGCGGCCGCACTGGCCACGCCGCTGATCGCGTACGGGCTCGGCCGGTCCGTGCTGCTCATGGCCGTGGCGGCGGCCGTCGCGGGCGCTGGCCAGGGCGCCTGCCGGCCGGCGTTCCAGGCGCTGACCGCGGAGGTGGTGGACGAGCCGCGGCGACAGTCGGCGAACGTGATGACGACCCTGGCGGTCCGGGTCACGACCCTCGTCGGGCCGACGCTGGCCGCGCTGCTCGCAGTGGTCGCCGGCGTGCGCGTGACGCTGCTCGTCGTCGCCGCGCTGTGGCTCGCGGCAGCGCTCATTCCCCCTGGCGGCGCGCCGGTATCGACGAGGTCTGCGCGTCGCGACTCCATCTGGCGCGAGTTCGGCGACGGCCTGCGCGAGGCGCGCCGCCATCCGTGGTTCGTGGCGGGGCTCGGCGCGCTGACGGCTGTGATCCTCACCGGCTACTCGGTGACCGGCGTGGCGCTGCCGCTGGTCAGCCGCGACCGCTACGGCAGTGAGGCAGTGCTGGCCTCCGCTGCGACGGCGTACGTCGTCGGGGCGCTGATCGGTGCGCTGCTGCTCGCGCGCTGGCGCCCGTCGACGCAGGGCCGGTGGGCGCTGGCCGGCCTTGCGGTGTACGGGTTCGCGCCGCTCGCGCTGCTGCTCCCGGTGCCTCCCGCGGTGGTCGTCGCGGCCTACGTCATGGCCGGGTTCGGGATCGAGCTGTTCAACGTCCCGTGGTTCACCGCGACCCAGCGCGAGGTGCCGCCGCACCTGCTGGCCAGGGTCTCCTCGATCGACTTCCTGTTCTCGTACGGCCTGGCCCCGGTCGGGCTCGCGCTGATCGCGCCGGCCATCGGCGCGTTCGGGCTCGCGCCGGTGCTCGCGGTCTGCGCGGCGGTCTGCTTCGCGGCGCCCGCGCTGGCGATGCTGGTCCCGTCGGCGCGGGGGTTCCGGCGCGAACCGGTCAACCCGGACGGTTGAACTGAAAACGATTGTCATTAAGATGTGGCTGTGACCGTCACCCGCTCGAGTGAGCCGATCCACGACCACATCGCCGACGCGCTCGCCGACCCCGCTCCCGTCCAGGTGGCCGACGGGCTGGTCTGCCTCCGATTCGAGATCATGAAGGTGCGTTCGGCGCTGGGGGCGGTGCGCAGGCTGCTCGCGGAGGGCCGGGTGCGCCCCGGCGACACGCTCGTCGACAGCTCCAGCGGCATCTACGCCCACGCGCTCGCGCTCGCCTGCCACCGCTACGGGATGCGCTGTCACATCGTCGGCTCGACCACCGTCGACCGCGTGCTGCGCATCCAGCTGGAGATCCTCGGCGCGACGCTGGAGCAGGTCCGCCCGTCGGCCGACCTCAAGCTCGACCAGAGCCTGCGCGTGCAGCGCATCGGCGAGCTGCTGCTGGCCAACCCGAGCTACCACTGGATGCGCCAGTACCACGACGACGTGCACTACGCCGGCTATCGGGAGATCGCCGAGCGGATCGACCGCGCGCTGCCGGAGCGTCCGCTGACCGTCGTCGGCGGGGTCGGCACCGGCGCCTCGACGGGCGCGCTCGCGACGTACCTGCGCCGGGCGGGGCGCGACGTCGAGCTGGTCGGGATCCAGCCGTTCGGCAGCGTCACGTTCGACGCCGGGCACACCGCGGACCCAGACATGATCATCGCCGGGATCGGGAGCGCCATCCCGTTCCGCAACGTCCGGCACGAGCTGTACGACCGCGTGCACTGGACGGCGTTCCCGGTCGCACGTTCCGGTGCGGTCGCGATGCTGCGCGACACGGGGATCTTCGCCGGGCTCTCCGCGGGCGCCGCCTACGCTGTCGCGCGCCACGAGCGGCGCCGCGCTCCCCGTCGCACCGTGGTGTTCCTGGCGCCGGACACGGGACACCGTTACGTCGACGCGGCGTTCGCCGGGCACGAGACGGTCGCGCCGGTCGAGTCGCTGAGCCCGCTCGACGTCGACGACGTCACCGAGCTGCAGCTGCCGTGGTCGATGACGGAGAACGTGCCCGGTCGGGTCCCGGCCGGGGCGCTGGCGTGAGGGCGGTCGACGGGCTCACGGCGGAGGTGCTGGCCGGGGAGCACGGGCCGCACCCGGCCGACGTTGTCGCCACCAGCGTGTTCTGGGTGCACCACGGCACCCGCCTCGCCGGCGCCCCCACGACGTACCGCAACCAGTACCTGTTGGTCAGGGTCGGCGCGGCGTTCGGGGCGTGCGCGTTCGAGCCGGGGGAGGTCGACCCGGACCTGTGCGCGGGCGCGTCCGGGCGGACGCTCGACGTGCTGCTCACATCCGGCCCGTCCGCGCTGCGGGCGGCCGCGCTCGACGCATACCTCGCGGCGGCGCGACCGCACGCCGATGCCGCCGACCGGCGGGTGCTGCTGCCGGCCGGGGCGCCCGAGGTCCGCGCCCGCGCCCGGGACGCCGCGGTCGCCGGCCTGCTCGACGTCGCGGCCGGCGCGAAGGTGGCGCTGATCGGCGTGGTGAACCCGCTGGTCGCGGCGATCCGGGAGCGCGGAGCCGTGCCGCTGCCGTGCGATCTGAACCTGCGCGAGACCCAGTGGGGCGACCCGGTCACCCCCGAGATGGACGGCGTGCTCGACGCCGCCGACGCCGTCGTGGCGACCGGGATGACGCTCGGCAATGGCACGTTCGACGTCATCCTCGAACGCTGCCGCCGCCGGGACCTGCCGCTGGTCGTCTACGCGCAGAGCGGAAGCGCTGTGGCGCGCGCGTTCCTGGGCGCGGGCGTGACTGCGCTCTCCGCGGAACCGTTCCCGTTCTCCCAGTTCAGCGCCGACGAGACCGCGCTCTACCTGTACGGACGGGCCGCGTGACCCAGATGCTGGAGAAGGCGGCGCCCGCCGATGACCTCGGCAGATCCCGGCGGAGCCGGCGCACCGCGCTCTGGGTCGGCGGGCTGCTGGTGGCGCTCGTCGCGAGCGTGCCGGTGGTGATCGGGCTCGGACCGGTGCCGATCGCGCCGTCGACCGTCGCCGCGATCGTCGGACACCACCTGGTCGGCTTCCCCACCGAGGTCACGTGGAGCGCGTCGGAGGACAGCATCGTCCGGCTGGTGCGGGTGCCGCGGGCGCTGCTCGGGGTGGTGGTCGGCGCGGCGCTCGCCGCCGCGGGCGTGGTGCTGCAGACCCTCGTGCGGAACGTGCTCGCCGAGCCGTACCTGCTCGGGGTCACGTCGGGGGCGTCGACCGGTGCCGCGGTCGTGATCCTCTTCGGTGCCGGGGCTGCGGCCGGGGGCGGGGCGTTGACGGGCAGCGCGTTCCTGGGTGCGGTGCTGGCGACCGGGGTCGTGTTCCTGCTTGCCGGGGTGCGCGGCTCGGTGACGTCGGTGCGGCTGCTGCTGGCCGGGGTATCGGTCGGGTACGTCCTGCAGGCGGTCACCAGCTTCCTGATCTTCTGGTCGGACGCCCCGGAAGGCGCCCGGGACGTCCTGTTCTGGCTGCTCGGCTCGCTCGCGCAGGCCCGCTGGTCGGCGGTGGCCGTCAGCGCGGGCGTGGCGGCCGTGAGCGGTGTCGTGCTGATGGCGATGGCACGGCGGTTCGACGCGATGGCGATCGGCGACGAGACCGCGCGGTCGCTCGGCACCGACCCGGCCCGGTTGCGCGCCTGGGCGCTCGGCGTGGTCGCGCTGCTCGTCGGCGCCGTGGTCGCGGTCTCCGGCGGCATCGGGTTCGTCGGGCTGGTCGTGCCGCACGTCGCGAGGCTGTGCGTGGGCGGGGCCCACCGCAGGTTGCTGCCGGTCGCCGCACTGATCGGTGCGCTCTTCCTCGTCTGGGCCGATGTGGCCGCGCGGCTCGTGTTCAGCCCGCGCGAGCTGCCGCTCGGCATCGTCACCGCGCTCGTCGGCGCGCCCTTCCTGATCCTGCTCGTCCGCCGCATGCGTGCGGCCTGATCGTCTTCGGAGAACCCACGTGCGTTTCCCACGCCTGCTCGTCGCGCTGGCCGCGGCGGGCTGCCTCACCGCCTGCGCCACCCCCGCCCCGGCCCCTTCACCGCCCTCCGGGGAGGGCTTCCCCGTCACCGTCGAGAACTGCGGCCGGCAGGTGACGTTCGACGCCCCGCCGCGGCGGGCGCTCGTGCTCGGCGGCGAGGCCGGTTCGCTGGTCAGAGCCGCCGGCGCGGTCGAGCGCATCGCCACGTTCGGCGCGATCGACGGCGAACCGCTCGGCGCCGCACAGGCTGATCTCGGGGCCCGCGCGCAGCTGCCCGTGCCGGGATCCGGCGCGGTCGCCCGGGAGGTGATCATCGCCCAGCAGCCCGACGTCGTGATCACGTTCGGCCTCAACGAGACCACCCCGGAGGACCTCGCCGCCGCCGGCATCCCGGCGCTGCAGCTCGCCGGCCGCTGCCCCGGCGACCCGGGCCCGCGTGGCCTGGAGGCGATGTACGCCGACATCGAGACCTACGGCCGGGTGTTCGGCACCCGGCCGCAGGCGACGGCCGCCGTCGCGCAGCTGCGCGAGCGGGTCGCCGCGGCCGGCCGGCGGGTGGCCGGGATCGGGGCAGGCAGAGGGGCGGCCGCGCTCTTCGTCGGCGCGCCCGACAGCCCGCTCGGGGCGTACGGGCGGCTCAGCACCGCGCACCAGCAGCTGGAGGCGCTCGGGTTCCGCAACGTCTTCGACGAGGTCGCGAAGCGGCACTTCGAACCCGGCACCGAGCAGGTGATCAGCGCGGCGCCCGAGGTCGTCGTCGCGCTCTACCAGGCGAGCGGGTCCACCGAGCAGACCGTCCGGTCGTCGCTGGCCGCGCGCGCCGAGCTGGCCGGGGTGCCGGCGCTGGCGAAGGGGTCGGTGCTGCCGCTGGACTACTTCTACGCGGGCAACGGCCTGCTCGCCGTCGACGGGCTGGAGCGGCTCGCCGACCAGCTGGCCGCGCTGCCGTGATCACCGCGCAGGACATCGTCGCGGGCTACGCCGGGACGCCCGTGCTCGCCGGGGTCGGGCTGGCCGCGGGAGACGGCGCCGTCGTCGGGCTGATCGGGCCCAACGGCAGCGGGAAGTCGACGCTGCTGCGCACCCTCTACGCCGCGCTCGCTCCGTCGGGCGGGGCGGTGCTGCTCGACGGCGAGTCCGTCGCCGCACTGCCGGGGGGTGAGCTGGCCCGCCGGGTCGCCGTCGTGGCGCAGGAGCACCCGCCGGAGCTGCCGATCACGGTGGCCGAGATGGTGCTGCTCGGCCGCTCGCCCCACCGCGGCACCTTCCAGGCCTACACCGCAGCCGACCACCGGATCGCCGCGACGGCGCTGCGCCGCGTCGGCATGCGGGAGCACGCCGAGCGCGGCTTCGCGACGCTCTCCGGCGGGGAGAAGCAGCGGGTGCTGATCGCCCGCGCGCTGGCGCAGGAGACCGGCCACCTGCTGCTCGACGAGCCGACCAACCACCTCGACATCCACTACCAGCACGAGATCCTCGCGCTGGTGCGGACGCTGGGCGTGACCACCGTCGTCGTGCTGCACGACCTGAACCTCGCCGCCCGCTACTGCGACGAGCTCGTGCTGCTCGACGCCGGGCGGGTGGCGCGGGCCGGCCCGGTGGCCGACGTCCTGCGTCCCGAGGTGCTCGAACCGGTCTACCGCGTGGGCGTCCGGCTGGTCGAGGACGAGGAGTGCGTGCAGTTGGTGTTTCGCGCTAGGCAGCCGGCAGCGGCTCCCGTCGCGGCGACGTCCAGCTCTCCAGCGACCACGCCATCTCCCAGAACCGCACCTCGTGGCGGCACCCGAGGGTGAACGCCTTCGCCATGCGGGCCCGCTCAGCCGGCCCGGCCTCCTCGGCGAGCTGGTCGATGCGGGAGCGGAAGTTCTCCAGCGTCAGCCGGCACGTCGGGGAGGCGTAGAACTCCCACCAGCCGCGGAACGGGTTGTCGGCGGCTGGCGGCTCCTCGGTCATCGCGCGCGTGCCGGCCCAGATGTAGGTCCACACGCACGGCAGCAGCGCGGAGAGCAGCACGGGGAGGCTGTCGTGCGCGGCCGACTCCATGTGGTTCACGTACGCCTGCGCCGAGGGCGCGAGCTCCTTCTGCAGCACCTCGTCGTAGCGGATGCCGACGGCGTCGCAAAGCACGTGGTGCGGGTGCTGCTCGTCCTCGAGCAGGAAGCGGATCTGGTCGTTGAACCACGCCACCCACGCCCGGTCGGGCGAGCGGGTGATGCCGTGGCCGTAGCAGCGCAGGAACGCGTTGAGGTACTGGTGGTCCTGCCCGACGTAGTGGGTCACCTGCTCCGCGCCGAGGGTGCCGTCGTGCAGGCCGCGCAGGAACGGGTGCTCCCAGAACTCGGTGAACAGGTCGTCGTTCTGCGCGCGCAGCTCAGCGGTGAAGGACATGGGTGCTCCGCTCCCGTGATCAGGTGGTGATGGTGGGACGGCACACCGGCAACGTCGCGTCGGACTGCCTCATCGGGCGACTCCCTACGCCGGTGTGATCCGGATCAGGTTCGACGGTCGGCGGGGATCGTCCGCCCTCTCAGCCCGCGCCCGGGCTCCCGTGTCTGGTCTCCGGACCGTAACACCCCCGATCGGGGCCGAGGAAGATTTTTCCGGTTCTTGCGCGTGGGGATGTCGAGGACGTCGAACCGGCTCCGACCGGAGGGCAGAACGGGCCACCGGGGCCCTGACGACCCGAGGAGCACACGATGATCACCTGCGACATGGCGGTGTCGATCGACGGCTACGTGGCCGGTCCGAACCAGCGCGCCGACGCGCCGTTCGGCGACGGGGTGGGCGACAGCCTGCACCAGTGGATGTTCGAGGCTGCGGAGGAGAACGCCGCCGAGATCGCGGCGATCACGGACGCCGGCGCCTTCGTCATGGGCCGCAACATGTTCGGGCCCGGCCGCGGCGAGTGGGACCTGGACTGGACGGGCTGGTGGGGGCCGGAGCCGCCGTACCACGCACCGGTGTTCGTGCTGACCCACCACGAGCGGTCGCCCGTCCAGATGGAGGGCGGCACCACGTTCCATTTCGTGACCGGTGGCATCGAGGAAGCGGTCACCCGTGCGCGGGCGGCCGCGGGGGAGCGCGATGTCTCGATCGCAGGCGGCGCCGCGACGGTGAACCAGGCGCTGGCCGCGGGGCTGGTCGACGAGCTGCGCCTGCACGTCGCGCCGGTGCTGCTCGGGCAGGGTGAGCGGCTCTTCGACGGGGTCGGGCGCACCGAGCTCACGCCGGCCGGTGTGCGGCAGACGGCGCTGGTCACGCACCTGCGCTACACGCTGTCGCGCACCGCGGGCTGAGCGTCGCGGGCCGGCTCTCCCTTTCCGGGACGGTCGACCACGGTCGACTGCAGCCGCTCCATGGCGATCGCGCCGAACATCACCACCAGCGGCACGGCGGCGGCGAGAACCACGAACCACACTGCTGTTGCGATCACGACGGGCCCCTTTCGTCGACCATCAGCCTTCTCGATCCGGTGTTGCTGGGGTACCCGCCCGCAGGACAGCTACCGGTGCGGGAGGGCAAGGGTTTCCTCACCGTCCGGCAAGCAGGTCGAGCACCAGGGCGAGCGGTGACCATGTCGCCCGGCCGCGGCGGGTGACGGCGTACGCGCGCAGCCGGACGTCCGGGCCGCTCAGCGCGAGCAGCGCGACCCCCGGCCGGACCGGCTGGTCGGCCGGCAACAACCCGACACCGAACCCGGCGACGACGAGGTCCTGCACCAGCTCCAAGCTGTCGACGCGGTGCGAAATGCGTGGTTCGAAGCCGGCCATGGCGGCGATCGTCCGGATCACCTCCTCGTCGGCTGTGTTGCGCGAGTTGACGATCCAGTCGACGTCGCGGAACGTGCCGACGACCTCGGGGGAGCCGTCGGCCGGCACGACCGCTGTCGCCGGCACACCCAGGCTCCACGGCGTCGACCAGAGCGGGCGCCACTCGACGGTATCCACGAAATGGGCCGGGGCGAGGTTGAAGTCGTAGGTGAGCGCGAGGTCGATGTCGTCGGTCGCGAGCAGCTCGAACGCCTCGGCGGGCTCGTGCTCGTGGATCAGCAGCCGCACGTTGGGGGTCGAGCCGGCGAGCGTCTCGACGATCGGCAGCAACGCGCGGCGCACGGCCGTCGCGAAGCCCGCCACCCGCAGCGTCCCGGTCGGGTCGGCGGCGGGGTCGAGGTCGAGCCGGGCGGCGTCGACGGCGGCGAGGATCACGACGGCGTGCTCGGCCAGCCGCCGGCCCGCCGGGGTGAGCCGGACCCGCCGGCCGTCGGGTTCGAGCAGCACCGCGCCGGTCTCCTTTGCGAGCGCGGCGATCTGCTGCGAGACGGTCGAGGTGGTGATGCCCATCTCATCGGCGACGGCGCGCATCGAGCCGAGGCGGGACAGGTCGAGCAGAAGCTGCAGGCGGCGCGTCTCCACGAGCACATCATTCAGGATTCATGAACGGTATGTCGATGAATGACACGTGGACACGAACGATGTGCGGCCGTTCTACTTGACGGCATGGGTGCTACTTCCCGGGTCGGGGCGTCGATGGCGGTTGCGGCGATGCTGTGCGTGCAGCTGGGCCTGGCGGCGTCGGTCGGGCTGTTCGACCGCGTCGGCCCGGAGGGCGCGGCGTTCCTGCGGCTGGCGTGGGCGGGGTTGCTGCTGCTCGTGCTGGTCCGGCCGCGGCCGTGGACGTTCACCCGCTCCGGGCTGCTGGCCTGCCTCGCGCTCGGGGTGACGACGGCCGGGCTCACGATCTTCTTCATGGCCGCGGTCGCGCGGCTGCCGCTCGGGACGGCGAGCGCGCTGGAGTTCCTCGGCCCGCTCGGCGTCGCCGTCGTGCGCGGCGCGGGCGGCAAGCGGTTGTGGCCGGCGATCGCGGCCGTCGGCGTGCTGCTGCTGACCGAGCCGTGGCACGGCGGTGTCGACCTGGTCGGGGTGGCGTTCGCGCTGGCTGCCGCCGTGTGCTGGGCCGCGTACATCCTGCTGACCCAGCGGGTGGGCGACGAGGTGGCCGGCATCCGGGGGCTCGCGGTGTCGATGCCGGTGGCCGGGATCGTCGCGACGCTCGTCGTCGGGCCGTCCGTGTTCGGCAGCCTGACCTGGGACGTCGTGCTGGCCGGGCTCGGGCTCGCGATCCTGCTGCCGGTGGTCCCCTTCACGTTGGAGATGCTCGCACTGCGCCGGCTCACCACCGCCGCCTTCGGCACCCTGATGTGCCTCGAACCGGCGTTCGCACTCATCGTCGGCATCGTCGCGCTGCACCAGCTGCCCGGGTTCGGCCCGGTCGTGGGGATCGTGCTCGTCGTGATCGCGGGGATCGGGGCGGAACGCTCCGGCGCCCGCACCCCCGCCGAGCCGGCCGTCGAGCACGACGTCATGGCTGTTCCGCGGGCGTCCGGACAGCCATGACGTCGTTCTCGATGCGTCAGTCGTCGTAGCGGTCGTCGTCCCGGCCATCGTCATCGACGTCCTGTCGGGTGACCTGGCCGCTGGTGGCGTCGACGCGGACGTCGTGCCGGGTGCCGTCCTTGATCACGTCGACGTCCCATTCGAGGCGGCCGTGCTCGCGTTCGAGCTCGACCTCCCTGGCCTGCCCGCCGCCGAGGTGCTGGAGTGCGGCGGTGGTGGCCTGTTCCGACGTGATCGTCGGCGCTGCGGGTGGTGCCGGCTGGGCGGGCAGGGCGGCCGGGACGCGCGGCGCGCTGACCGCTGTGGAGCGGTTGTCGTCGCCGCCGTTGAAGCTGCCCTCGAAGCTGTCGTCGAACCCGTCGGCGAGCGCTACCCCGCCGATCGCGAGTGCTGCTGCTGCGGCGACCGCTCCGACGACGATGATCCGGCGAGCCATCATGATCCTCCTCCTGTGCTGCGGCGCCGGGTGGCGTCCGCGTCGAGGACCAGGTTCTGATGATCGGCACTAGCGTCGCGCTGCGCGCGGCCTAACGCGCTCCTAAGGAGCGGGTGGGCGCAGGCGCAGCTCGACCTCCAGCCCGCCCGCCCTTGATCGGCGCAGCGCGAGCGCGCCGCCGGCCTGTTCGGCGGCGCGGCGGGCGATGTCGAGGCCCAGCCCGGTGGAGCCGGCGCCGCTGGCGCCGCGGTGCAGGACCGGGGCTCCGGCGGGCAGCCCCGGCCCGGCATCGGAGACGGTGAGCACGGCTGCGGGGGTGAGGCGGACGGCGAACGCGGTGCCGTCGGGGGTGTGCGCGAAGACGTTGCCGAGCAGCGCGTCGACGGCGGCGTCGAGGTCGGCGCGCCCGATCGGCACCGGGACTGGACCCGGGGCGATGTCGGTGGCCAGCTCGCGCTCGGTGTCCTCGGCGAGCACGGCCCAGAACGCGATGCGTTCCCGGACCGCGACGGCGGCGTCGCACCCCGACGGGCCGCCGCTGCGCCTGCGGGCGTGCTCGATGGCCTGGGTGACGGCGCGGTGCACGCCGTCGACACCGGCCCCGATCCGCTCGGCGGCAGCCGGGTCGGGGAGCGCTTCGGCGTCGAGGCGCAGCGCCATCAGCGGGGTCCGGACCCGGTGGGCGAGGTCGGCGACGGTCTCGCGTTCCTCCCGCAGCAGGTCGGCGATCCGGCCGGCCAGCCCGTTCAGCGCCGACGCGACGACGGCGAGCTCGCCGGGCGCGTCCGTGCTGGCGCGGGCGTCGAGGTCGCCGCGCGCCAGCCGGTGCGACACGCCTTCCAGGTCGGCGGTGGCGCGCACGAGCGTGCGCGCCAGCTGGTCGGCGACGAGCAGACTGATCGCGAGCAGGCCGGCGCCGAGCGCGACGAGCAGCAGCCAGGCCTGACCGACGCCGCTGGTCAGCTCGGCGTTCGGGACGAACGTCCGGATCACCGCGGCGGCGCCCGTGCTGTCCTGGACGGCGAAGACGATCTCCCGCCCGCCGGGGACGTCGCTGGAGGCGCTCGTGCCGCGCTCCGCGAGCCGCACGAGGTTGGTGCGTTCCGCCGGCGCGCCCAGCACCGCGCCGTCCGGCAGGAAGATCGTGACGTCGGCCGCGGAGGTCGCGTCGAGCTGCTGGACGGTCAGCGTGAGATCGGGCCGGCTCGCGGTCGCGACGAGCGAGCTGAGCGTCTGAGCCTGCAGCGTGGCACCCTGCACGGCCCGGTCGGCGGCAACCGTGCGCAACAGCAGCGCGAGCGGCACGAGGAACGCCACCAGCACGAGCGACGTCGTCGCCGCGACCAGCACCAGCACGCGCCTGCGCACGGGTCAGCCCTGCCCCGGCGCGGAGATGCGGACGCCCACCCCGCGGACGGCGTGCAGGTACCGCGGCTGCTGCGCGGTCTCGCCGAGCTTGCGGCGCAGCCACGACAGGTGCACGTCGACGGTCTTGTCGGCGCCGCCGTAGGGCAGCTGCCACACCTCGGTGAGCAGCTCCCGCTTGCTGACGACCCGGTCGGCGCGGGCGGCGAGGTAGTGCAGCAGCGTGAACTCGCGCGGCGTGAGGTCGAGCTCGGCGCCGTCGAGGCTGGCCCGGCGCGACCGCGGGTCGACCCGCAGCCCGCCGACCTCGACCGTGACCTCGCCGGGCGGCCCGTCGACCCTGCGCAGCACCGCTCTGATCCGCGCGTCGAGCTGTGCGGCGCTGAACGGCTTGACGATGTAGTCGTCCGCGCCGGCGTCGAGCACGGCGATGATCTCCTGCTCGTCGTCGCGGGCCGTCGCGACGATCACCGGCACGCGGCTGGCGCCGCGCAGCATCCGCAGCATGGTCGTGCCGTCGACGTCGGGCAGGCCGAGGTCGAGCACGACGAGGTCGGGCCGGTTCTGCACGGCCTGCTCGAGACCGGCCAACGCGGTCGGGGCGGAGTCGACGGCGTGCCCGCGCTCACCGAGACCACGCAGGAGCGCACCGCGGATCGCCGGATCGTCCTCGACGAGAAGCACCTGGGCCACCAGGGCACGGTAGGTCATGATCCGCGGGGATGGCGCCCGGCGCGCTCGCCCTAACCACGCCTTAGGCTGCCGTTATCCCGGCGGAGTGCATGCTGGTGCCATGTCCAGAGCGACGATCACCGGGGTGCTGGCCTGGCTGGTGGCGGTCGTCGGGGCCACCACGATCGGGCTGCTGGCGGTCGGCGCGATCGGCGACGGCATCGCCGGGCCCGGCGGCGACCGGACGCTCAGCGCGGCCGAGGTCGAGTCGCGGCTCGCGGCGCCACCGCATTCCGTTCCGGCCGCCGCGGCGCCCGCCCCGGCAGGTGCCCAGCCGGAGGTGCTGGCGTCGCAGGGCGGCACGGTGCTCGTGCGGTGCGTCGGCGGCGTCCCCGAGATCATGTCCGTGACCCCGGCGCAGGGCTACAGCTCGCACGACTCGGGCAGCGACGACGATGACGGCGACAGCCACCGCGACCGCGTCCGGTTCGAGGCCGACGACATCAAGGTCCAGATGCAGCTCTCCTGCGCGTCGGGGCGGCCGACGCAGATCGTCACGGTGGAGGACGACTGAGCTCCGGCCGGTGACGCGCCCCTTCTATGCTCCAGTCGGGGCAGCGACTGTCCGGTCATGGAGGGCTTGAGGGGCCTGGCCGTCGTCCGGTTCCGCCGGACTCGGTACCGACCGGGTCGTGGTTGATCCCCACCGACCTCGGCGAGATCGACGAGGTCATCGAAGGCGAGCGCATCCTCGGCCAACCGGTCGTCGGCTACCGGTTCATCTCCGAGGGGCTGAACAAAGACTCGAACCTCGGCCACACCACGTTCTACCTGAACGCGAAGAAGCAGCTGGTGCGATACGACACGAAGATCAACGGCCTGCTCCAGAGAACCGACACCTACTACGACTTCGGAGTTCCGGTCGACATCAGCCCACCGCCGGCGGACCAGATCAGGCCGAGCTGACCGGAGACCGGCGTCCGGCCACGACTTGGTGTGGATTTGGTGAAGACCCCAACCGATCGCCGCCCACTCGCGTCGTAGTCGGTGAAGGGAAGGGGCCGACACGATGTACCAGCACGAGGTGACAGGCCGGACGGCGACGATGCGCGCGCTGTTGGAGGGCGAGCCCCGCAGGATCGGGCGCTTCCGGGTCGTGGGTGTCATCGGCAGCGGCGGCATGGGCAAGGTGTTCCTCGGGGTGGGGCCGGACGGACGGCTCGCCGCGGTCAAGCAGGTGCATGCGTCGTTGGCGAGCGACAAGCGTTTCCACGCCCGGTTCGCGCAGGAGGTGGCGGCATCGCGGATGGTGTCCGGGGCCTTCGCCGCCGCGGTGCTCGACGCCGACACGTCCGGTGACATGCCGTGGCTGGCGTCGGTGTTCGTGCCGGGCCCGAGCCTCGAGGACGCCGTCGTCGAGCACGGCCCGCTTCCCGAGCCGGCGCTGTGGCGGCTGGCCGGCGGGCTGGCGCTGGCGCTCGCCGAGATCCACCGCGTCGGGCTGGTGCACCGCGACCTGAAGCCGAGCAACGTCCTGCTCACCGCCGACGGCCCGCGCGTGATCGACTTCGGCATCGCGCTGAACAGCGAGAGCAGCGCCGAGCGGCTGACGCAGGCCGGCGCCGTCGTCGGGTCGCCGTCGTACATGTCGCCGGAGCAGGTGGAGGGCGAGGACGTCGGGCCGGCGAGCGACTTCTTCACCCTCGGCGGCGTGCTGACCTACGCGGCGTCCGGGGTCGGCCCGTTCGGCCACGGGCTCTCCCACGAGCTGATCTACCGGGTGGTCGCGGTCGAGCCGGACATCTCGCGGCTGCCGTCGCGGATGCGACCGCTGGTCGCGGCGTGCCTGAGCAAGAACCCGGCGCGACGGCCCAGCGTCGACGACATCCTGCACCTCGTCGGTGCGCTGAGCCCCGACCCGAACTGGCTGCCGGAACCCGTCCGACGCATGATCGACACCGCCGGTACGACCGCGGCCCGGCTGGCCGGCGTGCCCGCCCCCGCGCCTGTCGTCGCTGCGGCGCCCGCGGTGACGGAGCGCAGCCGGGAGACGGTGCCGGTGCGACGGTCGCGGACGACTCCGCCGCCGCCCCCGGCTCCCAGGCACCAGCGTGAGGTGACCCCGCCCCCGCCGATGCCCCCGCCGGCGCCCCGGCCCAGCAGGCCCCGGCCCCAGGCCACGACGCCGGTGCCGCCGGCGGCTTTCGCTCCGGCGGTGTTGTCTCCGGCACAGCCGCGGCATCAGCGGGAGACGACCCCACCGCCGCCCCACGAGCCGATGCGGCCTCTTCAGCCTTCGCAGGCACTGCGGCAGCCCCAGTCCCAGCCCCGGTCCCAGCTGCATTCACAGCCGCGTGAGGTGACCTCGCCCCCGCCTCCCGCTGGGCCGGCGTCGGTCGCCCGGCGCAGCCGCCGGCCGCTGGTGCTGGCCGGCACCGCGCTCGTGCTGGTCGCGGCGGCGACCGTGGGCGCGGTGACGTACTTCGGGCAGCCGGTCGCGACGCCCGGGGTGCCGGTTGTGTCGCCTTCGGTGCCGTCGTCGGCTGCGGCGGTGACCGCGCAGGATGCTGCGGCGATCGTCACGGCGATCCGGCCGTCGCCCGACAAGCCGCCGGTCGGGTTCCGGCTGGAGCCGCCCGCGACGGGCGATCCGACCGTGATCAACCGGTCGGGATCCCAGTTCGCGTGTGACGTGCAGGCCGACCCGCCGTTGCCGGCGGAGAGCGCCATGACCGCCGCGACGGGGGTGACGTTCATGGAGGACGTGGGGGAGCTGCCCAACCGCTTCCGCGACCGCTACTTCTACAACGTGATGTACCTCGACCCGGCCGGTCGGGCGGACGTCCTCACGCAGCTGCGCGGCCGCATCGGCGAGTGCCGCACCAAGGTGCCGCCGCAGTACACCGCCGTGCGGTTCAGCAACAACACCGTGGCGGGCGCCGACGAGATCGTCGGGTTCATCGCCGACCTGCCGGTGGACAAGGACTTCGCGCACTTCCCGCCACAGGTCGTCGCCTGCGACTTCGCGCGGGTCGACGCCGTGGTGATGCGCGGCTGCGCGCTGATCACGCGCGGCTCCGCGACCGAGCCGGCCAACGTCGGTGACTCGACGGCCATGGCCAGGACCCGCGACATGCTCGCGCCGCTGATCCGGCTCGCCAGGACCCAGCAGGGGGCGAAATGACGGGCAGGACCATGGTGGAGCGCAGGCTCTCATCCTTCGTCGTCGGCTTCGAGGCGGCGCCCACGCTGCGGGGGCGGTGGCGGGCGCGCGGGCTCGCGCCGACGGGGCGACCGCCCTTTGCGATGCGGATGACCGGCGACGGGATCGAGCTTCGCGGCTCCGACGGGACGCCGGTCGTGTTGCCGTGGGCGCAGTTCGACGGCTTTCGGCTGCGCTCGACGTTCGGCAGGCCGGTGCTCGAGCCGGTGATCGCGCCCGGTGCTGCTGCGCCGCCCATCGCGCGGCTCGGTGTTGATCGGCTGGGCGTCGCGCTGCTCGACCAGCCGCTCGACGCCATCGACTACGGCCTGCGCCACTTCTCCGGTGGCCGTGCGGGGGTCGTGCGCGGGTAGCCGGGCACTCGGGTGACCCACGCCGCATCAGGTTCGCGGTGAGGGCAGGAAAGCCACTTTCCTGCCCTCACAGGGTCTGAAAGTGGCTTTCCTGCCCTCCACGGCGCTCCCGCGCATGGTACCGTCAGTGCCGTTGTCAACACCGTTGACGCGACTCCGACTGCGAGGCACCCCGGTCATGCCGACCACCGCCCTTCCCGACACGCTCGTCGACGCGCTCCCGCGCCCGTACTGGCTCGACCTGCACGGCGCCGTCGAGCCCTGCCCACCGCTGACGGGGCAGGCCACGGCCGACCTCGTGATCGTCGGGGGTGGTTACACCGGCTTGTGGGCCGCGTTGCAGGCGAAGGAGCAGGACCCCACGCTCGACGTCGTCGTGCTCGACGCCGAGCAGTGCGGCGGGGCGGCTTCGGGCCGCAACGGCGGGTTCTGCGCGTCGAGCCTCACCCACGGCATCGCCAACGGGATGGACCGCTTCCCGTCGGAGATGCCGCAGCTGGAGGCGTACGGCCTCGCCAATCTCGACGCGATCGACGAGACCCTGGACCGCTACGGGATCGAGTGCGCCATGGAGCGCACCGGCGAGCTGGACGTCGCGACGGAGGAGTGGCAGCTGCCGGAGCTGGCCCGATCCGCCGAGCAGGCCGCCCGGCTCGGCCACGACGTGCGCCTCCTCTCGGCCGACGAGACGCGCGCCGAGCTCGACTCGCCGACCTACCTCGGCGGCGTGGAGATGCCGCGCGCGGTCGCGATGCTCGACCCCGCCGGGCTCGCGCTGGGGCTGCGCAGGGCGTGCCTGCAGCTGGGTGTGCGGATCCACGAGTGGACGCCGGCGCTGCGCCTCAACGACGAGCGCGCCGCCGTCGCCGTGCACGCCCCGCACGGCGTGGTGCGCGCCGCACGCGTGCTGCTGGCGACCAACGCGTTCCCGCCGTTGCTGCGCCGGCTGCGGCACTACGTCTTCCCGGTCTACGACTACGTGCTAGCGA
The DNA here is from genome assembly GCF_021245725.1 of Pseudonocardia sp. TRM90224. Lineage (GTDB taxonomy): Bacteria > Actinomycetota > Actinomycetes > Mycobacteriales > Pseudonocardiaceae > Pseudonocardia. Next base: position 90,312 of record NZ_JAJGSX010000030.1, read on the forward strand.
CCGAGCCGCTCACCGCGGCGCAGCTGGCGTCGATCGGGTGGGCGCGCAGGCAGGGCGTCGGCGACTCGGCCAACCAGTTCCACTACTACCGCCTCACCGCGGACAACCGGATCATCTGGGGCGGCTACGACGCCGTCTACTTCTACGGCGGCCCGGTGCGCCCGGAGCTGACCGAGCGGCCGGAGACGTTCGCGCTGCTCGCCCGGCACTTCGCGGAGACGTTCCCGCAGCTCGCCGACGTGCGGTTCACGCACAAATGGGGCGGGGTGATCGACACCTGCAGCCGGTTCTGCCCGTTCGTCGGCATGGCGCTCGGTGGCCGGGTCGCGTACGCGGCGGGGTTCACCGGCCTCGGTGTCGGCGCCACCCGGTTCGTCGCCGGCGTCGCGCTCGACAAGCTGTACGGCCGGCTGACCGACCGCTCCCGCCTGGAGATGATGAACACCAAGCCGTTCCCGCTGCCGGGCGAGCCGCTGCGCTGGGCCGGCGTGCATCTCACCCGCTGGTCGCTGCAGCACGCCGACCGCAACGCCGGGCGTCGCAACCTGTGGCTGCGCACGCTCGACCGGCTGGGGCTGGGGTTCGACTCATAGCCGGCTGGGCACTCGTGGGCGCCCGGGGAGGGCAGGAAAGCCACTTTCCTGCCCTCACAGGGCCTGAAAGTGGCTTTCCTGCCCTCGCGTGCGGAGCACGGTTCCCCCTGTCACCCGTCGATCAGGTCGCGCTGCCGGGGCAGGAGGTCGTTCATGATCTTGGTGTCGTCGGGGCTGGCGAGCCCGCCGACGTCGATGAACGCGAGGTACTGCCCGTAGCCCACGTAGCAGCGCTGGATGTACTGCGGGCCGCTCGTCGTCGCGGTGGGGAAGGAGAAGCACGGCGCCTCGGGGATCGCGGGCAGCGTGAACGGGCGCCGTTCGAAGCCGGCGCTCTCGGCCTGGGCGAACGCGATGTGCACGGCGTTCGTCTGCGCCGAGGACGGGAAGCGCCACACCGCGGCCTGGTAGCTGCGCCCCGACGGAGGCTCGTAGGAGTACTTGCCGTACATCCCCTCGAAGCCGTTGGCCGCCAACGCGGTCCGCTCCAACGCCGGGTCGAGCGCGAACCGCAGGTAGCCCTCCAGGTCGTAGGAGCCCGAGAGCGGCGAGCGCTGCCCGGGCGCGTTGACCACGAGGTTCTGCAGCCCGTACGGGTCGATCGGCAGCGTCGGCACCTCCGCCTGCGGGGTGGGCGTGAACTTCTGCAGGAGCGCGGTCTGGTCGGCCATGAGCTGCTCGGCCTCCTCGGCGCCCCGCCCGACCGCGGTGTCGTGCACCAGGTACGCCACCATGCGCCCGACCGACGTCCAGACCTGCACGGACTCCCGGTCCACCCCCACCCGCAGGCGAGCGGTCAACCCGCTGGGCAGCTGGACGGGCATGGCGTCGGTCGCGGTGGTGGCGGCGTCCAGCTCGGCGGCGGCCTTCTTCGCGGACTCGGGATCGGACACCTCCATGACCAGCGCCGTCGTCGAGAGACCGTTCGGGATGCGCGAGCACTGCGCCCACGCGGTGACGAACTCGTAGCGGTCGAGCACGGGCTTGACCGCCCGCCCGTTGAACAGCGCCGACGACTGCACTCGCTCGGGCTCGGTGAACGGACCCGACGGGCACGAGTCGGTGCGATCGGGCAGCACGCTGCGCGGCAGCGTCGTCGCGCCGGCGAGCCGGCGCCCCTCGATCGCGGTGCCGACCGACACCGGCGGGGCGGGGACGAGCGTCACGACCGGTGTCGTCGTGAGCGCGACGGGATCGGGTGTCGCCGTGCCCTGGACGGTCGCGCTGCAGCCGCCGAGCAGGAGCAGACCCAGTGCCCCTGCCACCACCCTCGAAAGCCTCATACCCGGGAAGAGCCCCGGCGCCGGCGATCGGTTGGGGGTACTTTCCACCGATGAGCGGGCCCGACCAGCCCCGGTGGACGCACGTCGCGCTGCCCACCGGCGACCTCGACCGGTCGATCGCCTTCTACACCACGCACACGCCGCTGGTGGTGGTCGAGCGGTTCTCCGACGACATGGGCGAGAGCGCGTGGCTCTCCAACGACAGCCAGTCGGAGACACCGATGGTGCTCGTGCTCGTCTCGTTCGACGCCGACAAGGGCGGGCGGCTGGGGCTGCTGCGCCCGTTCGCGCACATCGGGATCGAGATGCCGAGCCGCGGCGACGTCGACGCGGTCGCCGACCGCGCCCGCGAGCTGGGCTGCCTGCACTGGGAGCCGCGGGACATGCCCGGTCCCGTCGGCTACATCTGCGCGCTGCAGGACCCGGACGGCAACGTCGTCGAGTTCTCGCACAACCAGCGCGTGTTCGAGCTGGTGCGCAAGCATTTCAGGCACCCAAGAACGTAAGTACTGCACGCACCCTGCGGTGCCCTGATTCGTCCTGGCCGAGGTCGAGCTTCGTGAAGATCGCGCCGATGTGCTTGTGGACGGCCCGCTCGGTGACGACGAGCCGCGCGGCGATGCCCGCGTTGTCGTGGCCTTCCGCCATCAGCCCGAGCACCTCACGTTCCCGCGGGGTGAGCCGGGCCAACGGGTCGGGCCTGCGGACGAGCAGCTGCGCGATGACCTCCGGATCGATCACCGTGCCGCCCGCGGCGACCCGGTCGAGCGCGTCGAGGAACTCCTCGACCCGCGCCACGCGGTCCTTCAGGAGATAGCCGAGCCCGTCCGCGCCGCCGGCGAGCAGCTCCGTCGCGTAGGTCTGCTCGACGTGCTGGGAGAACACCAGCAGCGGCAGCCCCGGGAACTCCTGGCGAACCGCGAGGGCGGCCCGGATGCCCTCGTCGCGGAACGTGGGCGGCAGGCGCACGTCGACGACCGCGACGTCGGGCCGGTCGGCGCGCACGGCGGCCCGGAACGTGTCCACGTCGGCCGTGGTCGCGACCACCTCGTGCCCGGCGGAGCCGAGCAGGAGCGCCATGCCCTCGGCGAGCACGACGTTGTCCTCGACGATCACGATCCGCACGGCAGCTCCACGGCGATCGTGGTCGGCCCACCGGGCGGGCTGCTGACAGCGGTGGTCCCGTCCAGCGCCGCGACCCTGCGCCGGATGCCGACGACACCCGTGCCGCGGGTCTCGTCGACGCCGCCGCGCCCGTCGTCGGTGACGCTGACGAGCAGCCGGTCGTCCAGGTGGAGCAGCAGCACCTCGGCGTGCTCCGAGTCGGAGTACTTGGCGATGTTGGTGAGCCCCTCCGCGATGACGAAGTAGGCCGCGGTCTCGACGGCAGCGGGCAGCTCGCCGAGCTCGCCGGCGTCGATCCGGGTCGGCACGGGGCAGCGGGCGGCGAGCGCGGCCACCGCGCCGGCGAGGCCGCGGTCGGCGAGGATCGGCGGGTAGATCGTCCGGGCGACGTCGCGCAGCTCGGCCATGGCGTCCTCCGCGCCGGTGCGGGCCTCGCGCAGCAGCCGGGCGGCGGTCTCGGGATCGTCGGCGAGCGACCGCTCGGCCACCCCGAGCCGGATCGCCAGCGCGACGAGCCGGGCCTGCGCGCCGTCGTGCAGGTCGCGTTCGATGCGTTGCAGCTCCGCGGCGTGCGCGGAGAGCGCGCCGGCGCGGGTCGCGGTGAGCTGCGTGACCCGCTCCTGCAGGTCCCCGGTCGGCGCGGGGGTGAGCACTGCACGGGTGAGCAGCGCGTGCCCGCGCGCGAGCGGTGGCAACACCCAACGCAACACCGCGAGGCAGATGGCGAGCTGCGCCGCGCCGGCGGCGAGGGCCGTGCCCCAACCCCGGACCGGGATGCCGAGCAGCGTCACCGGCTGCTCCGGCGACGCCAGCCACCACAGCGCCGTCTGCACGACGGCCACCGGCACACCGGCCAGCGCGAACAGCCCGATCGCACCCAGCGGGAGGCCCGTGAGCACCGCGACGACGAGCCATCCGACGTCGCGCGCGGTGGTCGGGTCGCGGAAGACGTGGCGCAGCCGCGCGCCGGCGCCGGCCGGCAGCGGCCGGTAGCGCGGCTCGACGGGCTCGCCGAGCAGCGCGGCCGCGCGGCGGCGCTGGGTGTCGGTGAAGCGGCGCAGCGCGCTGAGCGCGAACGGCAGGAGCAGCAGGCCGAGCCCGGCCGCCGCTGTTGTCGCGGCGGTCGCGACCAGCAGGAACATGCTCACCGCGGCGGCGGCCGCGATGGGCAGCGACAGCGCCAGGTACCACGCGGGCCGCAGGCGGCTCCGTACGGCGGCGATGTCCATGCGGGACAGTCTTGCCGACGCGACCGGGTGCGCGCGGTGTAGCCCGTACCACCATCCGTCCGGATGCGCGCACCATCGAACCGGGCGCCGGCCGTTCCTAGCGTTTCCGGGCATGACGACCGAGAACATCGACGTGTCCGCCCGGCGGACGGGGGTGCCGTGGCGCGCAGTGGGGATCTTCACCGCCATCGCCTACGGCGGGGCCTGGGTGGCGATGCTGCCGCTGCTCCTCAGCGGCTTCGAAAGGACGGGAACCGGCGTAGGGCAGACGGTTCTGACGCAGATCTGCATCGCGGTGATGATGGCCGTCCCGGCGGTCACGGCGATCGGGATGCTCAAGTGGGTGCACCGGCCCAGGAGCGTGCTGGCGGCGGTCGGGTTGACGCCGCCGCGGCCGTGGGGGCGGCTGGCCGGCCGGTGCGCCGTGGCGTTCGCGATCCCGGTCGGGCTGCAGCTCGTCGCGCTGCTGATCTCCGCCGCGGCCGGGACGTACCAGTTCGACCTCGTGGACTTCTCCGGGTTCCGGTCGCAGTTCGCGCCGGAGACGGTCGGGGGCAGCGGGCTGCCGGTCGCCGCGGTGCTGGCGTTCCTCGGGGCACTCGTGGTGGGCATGATCATCTGGCTGCCGATGTTCTTCGGCGAGGAGCTCGGCTGGCAGGGCTACCTGTTCCCGCGGCTGCTCCCGCTCGGGCGGTGGCGCGCGCTCGTGCTCACGTCGGCCGTCGTGGCGCTCTGGCACCTCCCGACGCTCGCCATGGGCGGCCAGTACCCCGGGCACACGCTGCTCGAGTCGGCCGTCTACATGCTGATCGGCGCGACGCTGCTGGTCCCGATCCTGTGCTGGCTGCGCATCCGCACCGGCTCGGTGTGGCCGCCGGTGTTCGCGCACCTGGCCGTCAGCCACGTGAACGTCCGGATGGTCTGGTCGCTCGCCGACGCCGGTGCCGGTGCAGATGCCGGCGCGCAGCTGGACCCGCTGCACGTCGGCCTCAACGGCTGGCCGGGCTGGATCGCGATGGGCGCGTTCCTTCTGGTGCTCGGCGCGACCGGCCAGTTCCGGCTGCTCACATCCCCGAGCTAACGCAGCGCCCAGATGCTGCACCCTTCGGTCGCGCCCGCGGTCGGGCCCACCTGCTTGGCGTTGCCGTCGAGCCAGGTCGCGAGGGGGCTGCCGGCGGGCACCAGGTCCGGGTTGTTGACGACGAAGTAGCGGGCGCCGTCGCGGGTGTACTCCTCCAGGAAGGACGGGAGGGTCTGGTCGGCGCCGAGCGCCCAGCCCTTCCGTCCGGCCAGGTAGAAGATCTGCGGGTCCTCGAAGTTGTTCGGGGTGCCGTTGATGTAGGCGTTCTCGTCCGACGCGATCACGACGAGGTCGGTCGGTGCGGTCACCGAAGTCAGCTGCGCAGCGCAGGCGACGGCCGACGAGCTCTGGTCCTGGAACGCGACGCGGAACACGTTGGCGCTCATCGCGAACAGCAGCGCCGTGAGCACGACGGCCAGCGTGAGCCGCACCGGCCTGCCGACCCGCCCGCGCAGCCAGGCGTCGACCCCGACCACCCCGAGCGCGACCATGATCGCGGCGAACGGCAACGAGAAGATGTGGTACTGCGGGCCGAACTCGGCGCTGTAGCGCCCGACGGCGACGTAGAAGACGAAGAGCGCCGGCAGCCCGGCCGCGAGCACGACGGGCCCGCGGGCCCGCCACGCCAGCCACGCGCCGAGCAGCGCGAGCGGCACCCCGACGATGCCGTAGATCAGCGTCGACTCGAACGAGGCGTTGCCCGTCCAGAACCCCGCGGACGTCCAGATCTCGATGGTGCCGAACTTGCTGTCGCCACCGGACGCGACGCCGAACGTGTTGCCGTACTCGAGGAAGAGGTTGCGCCCGTGCAGCAGCCACAGCGCGGGCGGGATCAGCGCCAGCACACCCGCGATGTAGAGCGAGGGCCGGCGCAGCCGGTCGCGGGCGGCGATCAGGAGCCAGATCAGCAGGATCAGGAAGACGTGCAGCGACGTCGGCTTCGCCAGCGCCGCGGCCGATGCCGCTGCGGCAGCGGCGACCAGCCACACCGTCCGGTCCTCGGTGAGCCACCGCTGGAAGAACAACAGCGTGAGCACGTAGAACGCCAGCACGACGGTGTCGGGCCCGTAGGCGTTGCCGTACGTCATGACGACCGGGGCGACGGCGAACGCGATCAGCGACCAGCGGGCCGCGTTTGCGGGCAGCACGCGGCGGGCCAGGCCCCAGAACGCGGCGATGGAGGCGACCATGAACGCGAGCGCGACGAGCCGCCCGACCCACGCGTGCTCGCCGACCACGAAGTAGAGCGCCGCCGCCAGCCACGGCAGCAGCGGGAGCTCCATCTCGACGTAGCCGGGGCCGGCGCCACCCCAGTTGATCTGCGGATAGAACAGGTTCATGCCGCCGACGAAGAAGTTGTGCGCGATCGTCGCGGTGTCGGCGGGGCGCCAGATGTAGGCGAGCTGCTCCATCGGGAGCAGCGACCGCACCACGGAGAGCACGACGACCCCGGCGACGACGAGCATCGCGAACTGCCCGAGCCGGTCGCCCAGGAGTGGGCCGGGAGCCTGTGCCGCCCGCTGAGCGGGCGGGCCCGGCGGGTTCGGCGGACCGGCCGGCGGCCGCTGCGCGACCACCGGGATCGGCTGGGTCGCGGGGTCGCGCTCGGCGACGGACTGCTTGTAGTGGATGAGGGACACGCGAAGAACTCCTGGCGTGGGGTGCGGTCGTGCTGGGCGCGCGGCGATGCGTGGAACGCAAGGGCGCTGGGAGACCGGCGGGCGGGGCCCGCGGTCGTCACCGGAGGAGGTGACTGGTTGTCGTGATGACTGGGAGCCGTGATGACTGGGTCAGGCGGCGAGCGCGAGTGCGGGCGGCGGCGCCCTGCAACCCCAGCCGGCGACGGCCGTGGACGCGACCCAGGTCCGCTGCGGTAGGCCGACAGCAGCGGCAGCACGCTCGATGACCTGGGCGGGAGCCCATTCGAGCGCGCCGATGCCGGCGCGGGCGTGCTCGACGACCCGCCGCAGGATCGCGGGCGCGACCGCGCCGACGACCGTGTGCACGGCGATGCCGATGACCAGCAGCTCGCCCGGTGGCACGCCGTGCGTCGAGCCGGCGTGCGTGAGCAGCTCGGCGATGAGGAACGTGAGCGGACTGAGCAGCGCCATCCACACGGAGCCACCGGCGGTGGCCTGCCGGCGCTTCTGCAGGACGCCGAGGGTGGCGAGGAGGCCGCCGAGCACGGCGACGCCGACGAACGTGGCGGCGCTGCCGAGGTGCGCCGCGTGATCGGGCTCGGTGTGGACGCCCGACCAGAGCAGGTGGGTGATCGCGTGCGCGACCAGCCACGTCACGAGCCCGATGGCAGCGTTCAACGCCCCATGAGCTGTGCGTCCGGCCGGACCGTTCGACGGCATGAGCACCCCCCTGCAATGCCTGTCACGAACGGTACGAGCGGGCGGGCAACCGGGTGGTTCGCGGAAGGTTAGCCAACGGCAAAAAAACGGCAGAGAAAGTAGACCCTGGTCACACCAGCCGAACTTGCCCACCGTTTTGCCAACCTGCACGGCCTCCGGGGTGTGCGGGTTGGCAAAACGGTGGGGAAGTCTGGCGCTACCGTCGCGCGGTGGGTACGCGGGTGGGGCGGGTCGCCGGTGTGGTGGCGGCGGTGATCGTCGTCGGGGCCGTCGGCGCGGGCGTTGCGGTCAACCCGCTGGGCGACCCGCGTGCGACGACGGCGCTGGTGGCGCTGGCCGTGGGCGGGCTGGCGCTCGGGGGGCGGGCGTTGCGGCGGCGGCCCGCCGTGGTGCCCCGCGAGCCGGACGAGGATCCGGACGTCCCAGCTGGCACGGTGCGGATCCGGTTCTCGGGCACGCACGCCGCCTTGTCGGCGCTGGCCGCGGTGGCGATCGGGATCGCGTTGCTGGCTACGGGTGCCGCGCTGCAACGCGCCGCGCCCGTCGTCGCCGCCCTGGTCGTGCTCGCGGGTGGGGTGCTCGCTGTTGCCGGCGCGGCGACGGCTCGGCGCGTGCGTCGCCCAGGCGAGCTCCGGCTCGACGCCGCGGCCGCCACGCTGCTCGGTGCCGGACCGCCGGCGGTCGTGCCGTGGGGAGAGATCACGCAGGTCAGACGGTCGGGTGCGACCCTGGAGCTGCTCCTGCGGTCGGAGCGCCCCGCAACCTCGGCGCTGCGCCGTCGTCTGCGGCGGCACCTGGGGGAGCCGCGCGTCACGGTGCCGTGCCGGCGGATCGACGCCGACCCTGCGGCCGTGGAGGAGCTGCTGCGCAAGGCGCTCGCCGACGTCCGGGACGATCACCGGTAGCGTGGCTGTCCATGGCAGCCAACCCGGGACGTCGAGTCCTCATCGCCGATACGGCGCTCGAGGTGCTCGCGTTGTCCGGGGCCGGCGGGCTCACCCACCGGGTCGTCGACACGGCCGCGGGCCTGCCCGCCGGCACGACGTCGAACTTCTACCGCACCCGGCTGGCCCTGCTGGAGGCAGCGACGCTACGGATGGCGGAGCTGCATTGGGAGCACGTCGCCCTGGTGCAGGAGGCGCTGAAGGAGTCGCCGTCGCCCCCGGCGGGCCGGGCGGGCGTGGCCGCGATGCTCGCCCAGCTGCTCGTCTCTACCGACCCGCGGGCCCGCGCCCGCAACCTCGCCCGCATCGAGCTGTTCCTCGAGGGCAAGCGGTGGCCGCAGCTGCGGCAGAGCCTGGAAGACATCTACGCGGCGGCGATGCGGACCGCGCAGGTGGTGCTCGACGGCGCCGGCGTGCCGGCGACCCCGGAGCAGGTGCACCTGCTGTCGCGGCTGCTGCGCGGCCTCCTCTTCGACCAGCTCACCGTGCCGGGCGACGCGCTGGACGAGGCGGCGGCGAGGGAGCTGATCGGCTCGCTGCTGACGATGGTGCTGGGCGAGCCCGAGTGACTGGGTGACCGGCTAGTGCCCCGTCACGGAAGGTTGGCGCGGGAATCGGGTGATCCAGTCGTCTGCTGGCAAGGCGCCGCCCGCAGCTCAGACCGGGCGTCTTTGCAAGGGCGGCAACGCCGCCAGCGGGCGACTGGGCGCCCGAGTTCCGTGGTGAACCTTTCGTGACGGGGCACTAGCTACCCGACCTTCCGGGCCGTGACGAGCGCGAACGTGAGCAGCTCCCCGGCGTCGGCGCGCAGCATCGTCACGCTCAGGCCGTCGGACTCACCGCGGAGTGCGTCGCCGACCTCGGCCCAGGTCAACCAGTCCTGCCAGCCGGACTCCTGCATGCGCGCGGCCGTCACGGTGACCAGCTCGGTCGTCTCCCAGTGGAAGCGCCACCAGTCGGCCGGGTGCCACGACAGCGCCTCCCACCGGACGCACTCGCGGATGTGCGCGGGGATCCCGCCCAGCTCACGCGGGTCCCGTCGCAAGGCGGGCGTCGCGATCGCGAGCTGCCCCTCCGGACGGAGGAACCGCACGAGGTAGGGCAGGTAGGTGTCGGCCGTGCCGAAGTACTCGAAGGCGTCGATGCAGACGATCACGTCGAAGAACCCGGTGGCGAACGGCAGCGCGTGCGCCTCCGCCTTGATCGGCGTGACGGACGAGGTCACGTCGAACCGCTCCAGCGTCGGCAGCACGTCCTCCGGCGACACCCACAGGTCGGCGGCCCACACCTGCACGCCGAACTCACGCGCCAGGAACACCGAGGTCGCGCCCTTGCCGGAGCCGAGGTCGAGCACCCGCATCCCCGGGCGCAGGTCGAGGTCCTTCGCGAGGTCCTCCAGCAGCCACAACGGGTTCGGCCCCATGTCGGAGGCGGTCAGCCACTCCGGGTCGTAGGTGGACGACCGCGGGTACTCGGGACGGGCGAGCCGCGCCAATGCCGGATGCATGAGCCACACCCCACAAGATCGAGCAACGGACGGCAACCAGGATTCGCAAGACGCGTGCGTCCCGCACACGGTGCCTGGAAAGCCACTTTCCCAGCACGAGGCGCCGGGAAAGTGGCTTTCCAGGCAACCCCCGGGGTGGGTGTCCCCCGGGTTGGGTGCCTTCGCGCTACTCGTCGTCCAGCATCCGGCGGCGGAGCTTCGCGAGCGTCGAGGCGAGCAGGCGCGAGACGTGCATCTGGGAGATGCCGACCTGGTCGGCGATCTGGGTCTGGGTGAGGTTGCCGAAGAACCGCAGCAGCAGGATCCGCCGTTCCCGCGGCGGCAGCTCGTCGAGCAGCGGGCCGAGCGTGTGCCGGTACTCGACCTTGTCCAGCTCGTCGTCGGCCTGCCCGAGGCTGTCGGCGAGCGGGGTGTCGGCGCCGGAGACGATCTCGTCGAGCGAGGTGTTGCGGTAGGCGTTCTGGGCGTCGAGCCCGTCGACGACCTCCTCGGTCGTGAGTCCCATGCGCACGGCGATCTCGCTGGGCCGCGGCGCCCTGCCGAGCTCCTGCGCGAGTGGTCCGACGGTCGCCGCGATGGCCGCCTGCAGGTCCTTGAGCCGCCGCGGCACCCGCATCGACCAGGTGCGGTCGCGGAAGTGGCGGCGGATCTCCCCGGTGATCGTCGGTACCGCGAAGGAGAGGAAGTCGGAGCCGCGGCCGGGCTCGAACCGGTCGACGGCGCCGAGCAGGCCCAGCGTCCCGGCCTGTTCGAGGTCGTCGGACGGCTCGCCGCGGCCCGCGTACCGGCGGGCGATGTGGTGCACGATCGGCAGGTAGCCGGTGATCAGCTTCGTGCGCAGGACCGCGCGGCGGGGGCTGTCGGGAGGGAGCGCCGCCAGCTCGGTGAGGAGCGGGGCGAGGTGGTCGTAGCGGGATCCGCCGCCGGGGTCGTCCCCATTCAGGGTATCCGGCACGGTCTGCACTCAGATCCCCTACCCGCTACCGCGCGAAGGGAAACACTCCCGCTGGTACGTTCATGAGTCGTTTCTCCGCAACCCGTACGCGTGAAGGTGATCTACCGGTGTCGAACAGCACGTCCTCAGTGCGTACCGAAGAGGCCGAGGATGGAATCGACCACGAGCGCCGCTACGTCGGCATGCTCTACGGTCGCCTCGATGCCCGCCGTGCCGAGACCGCCCGCAGGCTGCACGGGGTGCTGCACGACGAGACCGTCGGGACCCCGCAGGCGCTCACCGAGCGTGAGGTGGCCGCGGCGATGTACTCCGATCGGCTCGCGACGCTTCGCGCCGCCGAGAACGGGCTGGCGTTCGGCCGGCTCGACACCGACGACGGTGAGCGCCGCTACATCGGCCGGCTCGGGCTGCTCGACGAGGACAACGACTACGAGCCGCTGCTGATGGACTGGCGCGCGCCCGCCGCGCAGCCGTTCTACACCGCCACCGCCGCTTCCCCCGAGGGCATCCGCCGCCGCCGGCACCTGCGCACGAAGCGGCGTGAGGTCGTCGCGATCGACGACGAGGTGCTCGACATCGCCGCCGCCGGTGCCACCGAGCAGGCCAGCGGCCTGACCAGCGAGGCGGCCCTGCTCGCCGCGGTCGGCGCGAGCCGCACCGGCCGCATGGCCGACATCGTCGCGACCATCCAGGGCGAGCAGGACCGGATCATCCGCTCGAAGCCGTCCGGTGTGCTGGTGGTGCAGGGCGGGCCGGGCACCGGCAAGACGGCCGTCGCGCTGCACCGGGCCGCGTACCTGCTCTACACCCACCGCGACCGGCTCGCCCGCCGCGGTGTGCTGGTGATCGGCCCGAACCCGACGTTCCTGCGCTACATCGGGCAGGTCCTGCCGTCGCTGGGCGAGACGAGCGTCGTGCTGGGCACCGTCGGGCAACTGCACCCGAACCTGGACGCGCGGCGGGTCGAGCCCGTCGCCGTCGCGGAGGTCAAGGGCCGCGCCGACATGTCGTCGGTGATCGCCGCCGCGGTGCGCGACCGGCAGCAGGTGCCGCGCCGCCCGATCCGGCTGGTCGTGGAGCAGCAGGAGGTGCGGCTCGACCGCGACCTCGTCAACTCCGCGCGCACGCGGGCCCGCCGCTCGCGCAAGCCGCACAACCAGGCCAAGCGGATCTTCCAGAAGGAGGCCGTACGGCTGCTCGCCGACCAGGTCGCCCGCGGGCTCGGCGGGCGCGGCCTGCTCGACGCCGGCGACCTCGGCGACATCCGCGAGGAGCTCACCGAGAGCCGCGAGCTCACCCGGGAGCTCGACCTGCTGTGGCCGACGCTCTCGGCCGAGCAGCTGCTGTCGGACCTGTTCTCCGACGCGAGTCGGCTCAACTCCGTCGCCCGACGGCTGCCGGCCGGCGACCGCGAGCTGCTGCGCCGTCCCGCTTTCGTCGCGGGTTCGGACGCGGGGGAGTACTGGTCGCCCGCCGACGTCCCGCTGCTGGACGAAGCGGCCGAGCTGCTCGGCGACGACGGCTCCGAGCAGGCCGCGCGCGAGGCCGCGGCGCTGCGCGAGGAGGTCAGCTACGCGCAGGGCGTGCTGGACGTGCTCGACCTCGAAGAGGATCTCGACCCCGAGCTGCTGCGCGCCGGCGACGTCGTCGACGCCGACCGGCTCGCGGAGCGGCAGGCTGTGCGCCGCTACGAGTCGACGGCCGACCGGGCCGCCGCCGACCGCGAGTGGACCTACGGGCACGTGATCGTCGACGAGGCGCAGGAGCTCTCGCCGATGGCGTGGCGGCTGGTGATGCGCCGCTGCCCCAGCCGGTCGATGACGGTCGTCGGCGACATCGCGCAGACCGGCGACCTGGCCGGGGCGTCGTCGTGGAACGACGTGCTCGGCCCGTACGTGGCGAACCGGTGGCGGCTCGAACAGCTGACCGTCAACTACCGCACGCCGTCCGAGATCGCCGACATCGCCGACGACGTGCTCGCGGTGATCGAGCCGGGGCTCACCGCGCCGCGTTCGGTCCGCGGCACCGGCGTGCCGCCGCGGGCGGTCGGCGTGGCCGCCGGTGAGCTGGACGACGCCGTCGCGAAGGTCGTCGCGGAGGAGGCGGGCGCGGTCGGCGACGGCCGCACGGTCGTCCTCGCGCCGTCGGCCCGGATCGCCGAGCTGCGGGAACGTCTGGTCACCGAGCGGGTGGTGGACGGCGGGCCGGCGCCGGACGTCGACCTGGAAGCACCCGTCGTGGTGCTGCCGATCACGGCCGCGAAGGGCCTCGAGTTCGACGCCGTCGTGCTCGTCGAACCCGCGGAGGTGCTCGCCGAGAGCCCGCGCGGCGCCAACGACCTGTACGTCGCGCTCACGCGCGCCACCCAACGCCTCGCGGTGGTGCACGCCAAGCCGCTGCCGGCGATGCTGCACCGGCTGGGCGGGTAGCTGGCTGCTGGGTGAGGGCAGGAAAGCCACTTTCCTGCCCTCACAGGGCCTGAGAGTGGCTTTCCTGCCCCCGGGAACGCGCCCCGGTAAGCGGTCGGAGCGGTCAGAGCGGCGTGGTGTACGCCCCCGAGATCCCGCCATCCACGAGGAACGTCGACGCCGTGATGAAGCTGGCGTCGTCGCTGCCCAGGAACGCGACGGCCGCCGCGATCTCCTCCGGCTTCGCGAACCGGCCCATCGGGATGTGCACCATGCGGCGCTGCGCCCGCTCGGCGTCGGCCGCGAAGAGCTCCTGCAACAGCGGGGTGTCCACGGGGCCGGGGCAGAGCGCGTTGACCCGGATGCCCTCGCGGGCGAACTGGACGCCCAGCTCGCGCGACATCGCCAGCACCCCGCCCTTGGAGGCGGTGTAGGAGATCTGCGAGGTCGCGGCGCCCATCACGGCCACGAACGACGCGGTATTGATGATCGAGCCCTTGCCCTGGCGCTGCATGTGCCGGATCGCCGAGCGGCAGCAGTAGTACACCGAGGTCAGGTTGACCTCCTGCACGCGACGCCACACGTCGATGCCGGTGTCGAGGATCGAGTCGTCCTCCGGCGGGGAGATGCCGGCGTTGTTGAACGCGACGTCGACGGAGCCGTACTCGTTCGCGGCCGCGTCGAACAGCGCGTCGACCTCCAACTCCGACGTGACGTCGGTACGCACGAACAGCCCGTCGACCTCCTTGGCCGCCGCCGTGCCCGCGTCGGGGTCGATGTCGGCGATCACCACCTTCGCGCCCTCGGACGCGAGCCGGCGCGCCGCGGCGAGCCCGATCCCGCTGCCGCCGCCGGTGATCACGGCCGTCCGGCCGTCGTACCGCTGGGTCACGCCTTCTCCTGTCGTTCTCGTGCGGCCGTCACCAGGGCGGTGAACAGCCGCGGATCGTCCTGCTCGGGGTGCCACTGCACGCCGAGCGCCCACTGGCCCGCGGCGGTGAGCTGCACCGCCTCGAACGTGCCGTCGTCGGCCCAGCCGGTGACGGCCAGCCCGTCGCCGAGCCGGTCGATGGACTGGTGGTGGTGGCATTGTGCGACGACGCTCGCCCCGAGCACGTCACCGATCGTGGTGGCGGTGTCCAGCGTCACCTTCGTCGTGCCGAAGACGCCCGGCTCCGGGTTGTGGCCGGTGTGCCCGACGACGTCCGGGACGTGCTGCACGAGCGTGCCGCCGAGCGCCACGTTGAGCAGCTGCGCGCCCCTGCAGACCGCGAGCACCGGGATGCCCAGCTCCAGCGCGCGCTGCAGCACCGCGGTCTCGGCGGCGTCACGCAGCTGGCGCGGTGCGCCGGTGAGCGGGTGCGGCTCGGCGCCGTACCGGGCCGGCTCGACGTCCGGGCCGCCGGCGAGCACCACCGCGTCGAGCCGGTCGACCGCGTCGGCCGACTCCAGCCGCGGCGGGAGCAGCACCGGCACCCCGCCGCCGTCGATGACCATGTCCGGGTACGTCGTGGGCAGGAGCACCGCCTCGTGCTCCCACACCCCGTAGCGGGTGCGTTCGCCGTAGGCGGTGACCCCGACCAGGGGCCGGTTCCGTTCAGAGCCTGTCGAATCAGAGGCGTTCGAAGCCACGCCGCCGCTCCCAGTCCGTGACGGTCGACTCGAACGCGGCCAGCTCGATCCGGGCCGCGTTCGCGTAGTGCTCGACGACGTCCTTCCCGAACGCGTTCTCCGCCACCGTCGACGTGGTGAACAGCTCCGCCGCCTCGCGCAGCGTCGAGGGCACCCTCGGTGCGTCCGAGCCGTAGGCGTTGCCGACGAACTGCGGCTGCAGCGGCAGCTCGTTCTCGATGCCGTGCAGGCCCGCGGCGATCAGCGCGGCCACCCCGAGGTACGGGTTCATGTCCCCGCCGGGCACGCGGTTCTCCACCCGCAGCGACGGGCCGTGCCCGACGACCCGCAGCGAGCACGTCCGGTTGTCCAGCCCCCACGCCACCGCCGTCGGCGCGAAGCTGCCCTCGGCGTAGCGCTTGTAGGAGTTGATGTTCGGCGCGAAGAAGTACGTCAGCTCGCGCAGACATGCCTGCTGCCCGGCGACGAAATGCTCGAACAATGGCGAAAAGCCGTGCTCGCCGTCACCCGCGAACACCGCGCCCTTCTCGGGGGAGCGCAGCGAGATGTGGATGTGGCAGGAGTTGCCCTCCCGCTCGTCGTACTTCGCCATGAACGTGAGCGCCGTGCCCGCCTGGTCGGCGATCTCCTTGGCGCCCGTCTTGTAGATCGTGTGGTTGTCGCAGGTCGTGAGCGCGTCCGAGTAGCGGAACGCGATCTCGTGCTGCCCGTAGTTGCACTCGCCCTTCGCCGACTCCACGACCATGCCGGCCCCGGTCATGCCGTTGCGGATGCGTCGCAGCAGCGGCTCGACGCGGGCGGTGCCCATCATCGAGTAGTCGACGTTGTACAGGTTCGCCGGCCGCAGCCCGTGGTAGTTCTGCTGCCACGCCGCGTCGAACGAGTCGTTGAACAGCATGAACTCGAGCTCCGTGCCGACATCGGCGACGAGCCCCAGCTTCGCGAGCCGCTCCAGCTGCCCGCGCAGCACCTGCCGCGGCGACGGCGGCACCGGCGAACCGTCGGCCCACTCGATGTCGCACAGCACCAGCGCGGTCGCCTCGTGCCACGGGATCATCCGCAGCGTCGACATGTCCGGCTTCAGCACGAAGTCGCCGTAGCCGCGTTCCCAGCTCGACATCGCGTACCCGTCGACGGTGTTCATGTCGACGTCGACGGCGAGCAGGTAGTTGCAGGCCTCCGCCGCGTGCGGGACGACCTCGTTCAGGAAGTACCGGGCGTCGCAGCGCTTGCCCTGCAACCGGCCCTGCATGTCGGTGAACGCCAGCAGCACCGTGTCGACGCTCCCGTCGTCCACGTGCACGCGCAGCTGTTCGAGTTCGAGCATCCCGCGCTGCGCCTTCATACGATCCTCCATCGCTCCGGTTCTGACCCTGATCCTCGCGCGCCGAAGCGGACGCCGTGGAACCGGCGTCCGCTTCGGGGACGTGCGTCGTGCTGCAGAACTGCTACCCGGGCTGTTACTTGGCGTCGGTGTCGACCTTCGCCGTGTCGCCGCCCGGTGCCTTGCCGTTGCTCTCCGGCTTGACCTCGGGCTCCTCGGCCGGGGCCTCCGCATCCTTCGCCGGCTCCTCGGCCGGCTCGTCCGCGGCAACGACGGGCTCGGCAACAACGGGCTCGGCGGCCGGCTCGGCCACCGCGTCCGCGACCGGCTCGGCGTCGGCCTTCTCGTCGGCCTTGTCCTCCGCCTTGTCCTCGGAAACGGTCTCCGGGGTGGCGTCCTCGGTCGTCGCGTCCTCGGTCGTCGGGGCCTCGGCCGCCTCGGGCTCGGCGTCGACGACCGCAGTGTCATCCGCGGAGGTGTCCACAACCGCGGTGGCGTCCTCGTCGGCCTTCACCTCGGTGATGGCGTCCTCGGCCGGGGTCTCCACGACGGTGGCGTCCTCTGCCGTTGCGTCCTCCGCCGTTGCGTCGTCGACCTTCGTGACCTCGACCGTTGCGTCCTCGGCAGGTGCCTCGGTGGCCGCGAGGGGCGCGGTCACCGCTGCTGTCGTCGTCGCACCCACGGCCACGGCCGCGACCTCGGTCTTCGGTGCCGCCGGGACGGTCTCGAGGTGCTCGATCGCCTCCAGCTGCTCCTCGGTCTCGAACTCGCGGACCGGACCCTTGAACCAGTGCTTGGCCGACAGGAAGAACCAGCCGCCGAACAGGATCAGCGCGCCGAGCACCGTGATCGGCGCGTAGTTGACCGACTCCCAGCTGAAGTCCTCGGCGCCGGGGATGCCCTTCGGCGAGATCGGCAGGAGGAACAGGATGCAGATGATCCCGATCCAGACCACCGAGATCGTGGAGATCCACTTGTAGTGGTTGCCGAGCGTCCAGGCACCCTTCTGGAACTTGTCGCCCGCCTTGATGCGCAGCAGGATCGGCAGGCCGAACGCGATGTAGAGCCCGATGACCGCGATCGAGGTGCCGACGGCGTACCCGACCACGCCGTTGAGCAGGGTCGGGAGCATCAGTGCCCACGCGATGACGGCGATCACGATCACGGCGTTCACCGGCACGCGGTTGACCGCGACCTTGCGCCAGATCCCCGAGAACGGCACCGCCCGGTCGCGGGAGAACGCGAAGAGCATGCGCGACGCCGAGGTGAGCGACGCGGTGCCGCAGAAGAACTGCGCGACGCACACGATGAGCAGCACGAGCTTGGTCACGTCCTCGCCGAGCGCGCCGGTGAAGATCACGATGGGGGCGAGTCCGCCCGCAGCCGAGACGGCGTCCACGTCCTGCACCGCGAACGTGACCGCGACGAGCAGGATGAAGCCGAAGACAACTGAAGCGACGACGGCCATGACCATGCCGATGGCAGCGGTGCGGGAGGCCTGGCGGGTCTCCTCGCTCATGTGTGCCGACGCGTCGTACCCGGTGACGGTGTACTGCGCCATCAACAGCCCGAGCCCGAAGATGTAGATGACCGCACCATCGGCGAACCCGGAGTTGTTGATCCACTCGCCGAACACGAACCCGGCCGACTGGTGCGAGTCCGGCACAGCGAACAGGATCACGACGATGATCGCGACACCGATCATGTGCCACCACGCGGAGATCGTGTTCAGCTTGGCGAGCAGGTTGACGTTCGCCAGGTTCAGCGCGATGTGGAGGATGACGATGACCGTGAAGGTCGCGAACACCGTCGGATAGTCCGATGCCGGGCTGACCAGCGTCGGGAACAGCAGATTCAGCAGGGCGGTGGTGAACAGGGCGGCGCCGTAGTCGATCGCCGCCGTCACCGCGATCTGCCCGACCAGGTTGAACCAGCCGGTGAACCAACCCCACGCCGGGCCGCCGAGCTTGGAGGCCCAGAAGTACAGCGCGCCCGCGGTGGGCATCGCCGAGGCGATCTCACCCATCGCCATCGCGACGAGCACGCAGAACACGCCGACGAGCAGCCAGCCCCACGTGACGGCGATGGGACCGCCGTAGTTCCACGCGAGGTAGTAGGAGGTGAGGCAGCCGGCGAGGATCGAGATGATCGTGAAGGAGATGGCGAAGTTCGAGAACCCGCCCATCTCCCGGTACAGCACTTGGGCGTAGCCGAGGCGATGCAGGATCGCCTCGTCGCTATCGGGTTTCGCGGTGGTGCCGGTTTCGGCCATTCCTTCTCCTGAGTTCATTCTGGTTGCCGGGCCACCGCGAGCAGCCGCTCGAGGTCGGGTCCGTCGAACTCCGCGACAGCGCGGTCGTACTTTTCCATTCCCCATTCCCAGAAGTCGAAGTCCAGCGGACTGGACCCGTCCTGGATCGATGCCCACAGCATCCAGCCGTACTTCGACATGAGGCCGAACAGCCGTGCTCGTGCCACCTGGGCCGGTCGGGGCCGGCCGAAGTACGCGGTGACGAGCACGTCGAGCAGGGGCAACGGCAGCGTCGCCTCGCTCCAGATGTTGCCCAGCTCGAAACAGGGATCGTTGTTGCCGGAGTACTCGTAGTCGATGATCCGCACCTGCGTGCCGTCGTCGATCAGGTTGCCGGCGAGCAGATCGTTGTTGCACGGGACGGTGGTGCGTGGGCCGAGCGCCTCCTTGATGCGTTCGACGAGGGGGGCGAACTCGTCGTAGCGCGGGGGCAGTCGGAAACCGTGCTCGGCGACGATGCGGCGGTATCCGGCCTGGACCTCGAACATGTCGAATTCGTTGACGAACCGCGGGCCGGCGTGCAGCACCCGGCACGCCGCCGCGACCCGCTCCAGCACCGCGGGGTCGTGCAGGTCCTCGTCGGTGAGCGCCCTGCCGGGCAGGAACCCCACGGTCAGCCCGTAGTGCTCCCGGTAGTGCAGCACCGGCGCGCCGACCCCGGCCGCCTCGGCGGCCTGCGAGTTGCGGTACTCGTGCTCGCGGTTGATCCCGAGCAGCCCGGCACCGGTGCCTCCGGTGCCTTCGGTACTGCCGGGCTTGCCGAGGACCGCCGGGATGCGGACGACGCAGGTGCCGTCCTCATTGGTCACCTTGAGGTTGCGGTTGGTCAGTCCGCCCGAGAGGTCCTCGACCGTGCGCGGCCGCCGTGACGTGCAGGGTATGGAGTCGAGCAATGCCTCGATCGAGGGGTCGAGGGTAGCGGTCCGTGACGGCACCGGTGGATGGTAGGGCTCGCACCACCAACGGTCTAGACCGTAGGGTCGCTGACGTGGACCAGCTGCCCGACCGTGCCCGAATCGTGATCATTGGAGGTGGCGTCGGCGGTGCCAGTGTCGCCCACCACCTCGCCGAACGCGGCGAGACCGACGTCCTGCTCCTCGAGCGTTCCGAGCTGACGAGCGGCTCGACGTTCCATTCTGCAGGGTTGGTCGGGCAGCTCCGATCCGACCCCGCGCTCACCCGCATGAACGTCCATTCGGCTGACCTCTACCGCAAGCTCGAGGCCGCGGGCGAACACGCTCCGGGATGGGTGGAATCAGGCTCGCTGCGCCTCGCGTCCTCGCCCGCGCGGCTCGAGGAGATCCGCCGGCAGCACGGTTGGGCGCAGCGGGCCGGTCTCCCGCTGGAGCTGATCTCGGCAGAGGAGGCGCGTGAGCTCTTCCCTTTGATGAGCACCGACGGCGTGCTCGGCGCCGCCTACACACCCACCGACGGGCACGTCGACCCGGCGCGGCTCTGTTACGCGCTCGCCGCGCTGGCCAGGGCGGCCGGTGTGACCGTCGCGCAACGCACGCGGGTCACGGCCATCGACACGGCCGCGGGGCCGCAGGGCCGCCGGGTCACGAGGGTGCGCACCGACAAGGGCGACGTCGAGTGCGAGATCGTCGTCGATTGCGGAGGGATGTTCGCCGCGGAGATCGCGCGGATGGTCGACGTGCGGATCCCGGTGGTCCCGATGTCGCACCAGTACGTCGTCACGGCGCCGCTGCCGGCGGGATCGCTGCCGGCTCGGCCGCTGCCGTCGCTGCGCGACCCCGACCTGCTCGTCTACTACCGCCAGGAGATCGACGGGCTGGTGATGGGCGGGTACGAGCGGCAGTCGCAGGCGTGGACGGCCGGCAGCAACGCCTACGACGCCGTCCCGGCCGACTTCAACGGCAAGCTGCTGGCGCCCGACTGGGACCGGTTCGCCGAGATCGTGGAGAACTCGCAGGTCAGGGTGCCGGTGCTGGCCGAGACCGGGGTCGCTTCGATGATCAACGGCCCGGAGGCGTTCACCCCCGACAACGAGTTCTGCCTCGGCGAGACCGAGGTCGCCGGGTTCTTCGTGGCCGCGGGCTTCTGCGCGCACGGCATCGCGGGCGCCGGCGGCATCGGCAACGTCATGGCCGCGTGGATCCTCGACGGCGACCCGGGCATGGACCTGTGGCACATGGACGTGCGCCGCTTCGGCCGGCACTACCGCTCGCCGGGCTACACGCTCGCGCGGACCGTCGAGAACTACGAGAGCTACTACGACATCCGCTACCCGGCCGCGGAACGCCTGGCCGGGCGCCCGCTGCGGACCTCGCCCGCCTATCCGTGGCACGCCGCCAACGGCGCGCACTTCGGCGAGAAGTCGGGCTGGGAGCGGGTCAACCACTATTCGACGGTCGGCGCGGCGGGGGAGGAGCTGCGCCCGCGCGGGTGGGCCGCCCGGCACTGGTCGCCGTGCGTCGAGGCCGAGCACACCGCCGTGCGCGAGCGGGCCGGCATCTTCGACGAGAGCTCGTTCTCGAAGATCGAGATCACCGGGCCGGACGCCGCAGCGTTCTGCGCCCACGTCTTTGCGGGCGATCTGGACCGGCCACCCGGGGCCGTCGTCTACACCCAGGCGCTCAACGACCGCGGCGGCATCGAGATGGACGTGACGGTCACGCGCGTCGCGGCCGACGAGTTCAGCGTCATCACCGGAACCGCGTTCGGTCAGCACGACATCGGATGGCTGCGCAGGCAGGCGCGGCTCACCGGCTCGTCGGTCCGGATCGCCGACGTGACCGGTGCGTGGGCGTGCTTCGGGCTCTGGGGGCCGCAAGCGCGCGAGCTGCTCGCCCCGCTGACCCCCGCGGAGCTGGACAA
Organism: Pseudonocardia sp. TRM90224; assembly: GCF_021245725.1. Classification (GTDB taxonomy): domain Bacteria; phylum Actinomycetota; class Actinomycetes; order Mycobacteriales; family Pseudonocardiaceae; genus Pseudonocardia. The sequence continues at coordinate 111,902 of NZ_JAJGSX010000030.1, forward strand.
CGCCGCGTTCCCGTACCCGTCGATGCGCGCGATCACGGTCGGGGACGTGCCGGTCAGGGCGTTGCGGGTGACGTTCGTCGGCGAGCTGGGCTGGGAGCTGTACTGCTCGACCGAGTACGGCGCGGCGCTGTGGCGGACGCTCGTCGCCACCGGTGCGCAGCCGTGCGGCTACCGCGCGATCGAGAGCCTCCGCCTGGAGAAGGGCTACCGCGTCTGGGGGGCCGACATCGGTCCCGAGACGACCCCGGACGAGGCCGGGCTGGCCTTCGCCGTCCGCTCCGACGGGCAGTTCGTCGGCAGGACCGCGCTGCTCTCCGCCCGCGCGGAAGGGGTCGGCCGGAGGCTGCGCTGCCTCGTGCTGGACGACCCGCGTGCGGTCGCGCTCGGCGGGGAGCCGGTGCGGGTGGGTGAGCGGGTGGTCGGTCAGGTCACGTCGGGCGGGTACGGCTACACGGTCGACCGTTCGATCGCCTACGCATATCTCCCGGCGGGTTCGTGGGACATGGGTACGCGGGTCGCCGTTGCGGTCGATGGCTCGTGGATCGACGCGGAAGTCACCCGTTTGCCGCTTTACGACCCGAAGGCGGAGCGAATCAAGGCATGAAAGCGAGCCCTTTACTTCTCTGAAACCGTCGTAGATCACTTTCTGAGCGGTGTGACCAGCGACAACGCCCGTGTCCCCCGATCGGGGGTCGCCCGTGACGACGGGTTACTCTTACGGTGCTTCGGCTGAGCCGCATTGGGCCGAAGCGGGTAGTAGGATCCACTTCGGCTCAGCACCTCGTCACGGAGCGCATCCCGCTGAAAGGGCTGGTCGGGGGACAGGTATGGATCGGTGGTCACGGAACGAAGGTCAGGCGATGTCCGACGCGCGTGCACCATCGGACGACGTCCGCGAGCTCGCATCGCGCAACGCCGATGCCGCTGCGCTCTGCGCCGCGGATCGCCACAAGGAAGCCATCCCGCTCTTCGTCGCGGTCCTCACCGACTGCAGGGCGATGCTGGGTCCCGACCACCCCGCAACGCTCACCGTTGCGGGCAACCTCGCAGTCGCGTGCGTCGTCTCGGGTCGCCGGCGTGAGGGCATCAACCTCATGGTCGCGAACGTGAACGACCGCATCCGCGTGCTCGGCGAGGAGGACACGCGCACCCTCACCGCGATCGACGCGCTGGCGGTGGCGCACCGGCTCGCCGGCAACGTCGACGACGCCGTCGTGCTCTCCGGGCGGGTCACGGTGCAGCGCACCAGGACGCTCGGCCCCGCGCACCCCGACACGCTCACCTCACGCATGGGTCTCGCGGTCGCCCGCGCGGCCGCCGGCGCGCTCGAATCCGCCTTCACGCTCCTCACCGTCGCGATCAACGACGCGGAAGAGGCGCACGGCCCCAGGCACTCCCACACGCTCGCCCTGATCGACGCAGGGCGCAACATCGGCTTGATCCGTCGCTGAGGCACGAATCGATGACTCCCGCTGCTCCCCGCACCGCTCCCCATCGGGCCACGGCGACGGCCCGGATCTCCCCGACCCGAAGGTGACGTATGCCTGCCCCAGAACGGAATGCCTATGACATCGCGCAAAGCGACGAGGCGCTCCTGCAGCGCCTCGGCTATGCGCAGGTGCTGTATCGCGAGTTCGGCGGGTTCTCGAACTTCGCGATCTCCTTCACCATCATCTCGGTGCTCGCGGGCTGCCTGACCTCGTACGCCACGGCCTTCAACAACGGCGGCCCGATCGCCGCGACGTGGGGCTGGTTGCTGGTCGGCGCGTTCAGCGTGCTCGTCGCCATGTCCATGGGCGAGATCGCCTCCTCGATGCCCACCGCCGGCGCGCTGTACTTCTGGGCGTCGCGGCTCGGTGGTCCGGCGTGGGGCTGGTTCACCGGGTGGTTCAACCTGCTCGGCCAGATCGCGGTGACGGCGGCCATCGAGTACGGCGCGGCCGTGTTCACCACGGCGCTGCTCAACCTACTCACCAACGGGGCCGTCGAGAACGACACCACGACGATCTTCATCACGTTCTCGGTGCTGATGGCGATCCACCTCGGCCTCAACCTGCTGAACATCAACCTGCTCGCGAAGCTGAACACCATCTCGGCGTGGTGGCACATGACCGGTGTCGCCCTGCTGCTCGTGGTGCTGCTCGTCGTGCCGCGCGAACACCAGTCGGCGACGTTCGTGTTCAGCGAGACGATCAACAACTCCGGCTTCAGCGACGGTGCGTTCTGGTTCGTCTTCGGGCTCGGGCTGCTGATGGCGCAGTACACGATCACCGGGTTCGACGCCTCGGCGCACATGAGCGAGGAGACCCGGGCGGCGTCGCGGAGCACCGCGTGGGGGATGGTCTACGCGGTCGGCCTGTCGGTCGTGTTCGGCTTCGTCCTGCTGGTCGCGATCACGTTCGCCGCCACCGACGTCGAAGGCACGAAGGCGGCGGGCCAGCAGGCCGTCGTCTTCATCTGGCGCAATGCGATGAACGACAGCTGGGCGATCTTCCTGCTGTTCATCGCGGTCGTCGCGCAGTTCTTCTGCGGCACGGCGTCGATCACCTCGGCGTCGCGGATGATGTTCGCGTTCTCGCGTGACAACGCGGTCCCCGGATCGCGGCTATGGCGCCGGGTGAACGGCAACCGGGTGCCGGCCAACTCGGTCATCGCCATCTGCGTCGTCGCGTGGGCGCTGATGGTCCCGACCCTCGCCAACGGCGCGGTCGGCTACGGCGTCGGTACGTCGATCGCGGTCATCGGTCTGAACATCGCCTTCGCGATCCCGATCATCCTGCGGCTGCGGGCCGGCGACAACTTCGAGCGCGGCGCCTGGAGCCTCGGGCCGCACTACCGGTGGATCGGATACCTGTCGGTCGGCTGGATCGGCCTGATGTGCATCCTGTTCCTGATGCCGATCTCGCCGAAGGGCGTCCCGTTCAACTCCGAGTTCGACTGGAACGTCGTGAACTACGCGCCGCTGACCGTGTTCGGCGCGCTGCTCCTGTTCGGCGGCTGGTACTTCCTCTCGGCGAAGAACTGGTTCACCGGCCCGGTGCCCGAGGGCATCGCCGCCGTGTCCCGCGCGCCGCTCGGTGGTGTCGACATGTCGGCCCCGGCCCAGTTCGGCGGACCGATGGCGGGAGTCGGCCAGGGTGTCGGTGCCTACGGCAGCGCACCCCAGCCGCTCCCGCAGCGCCGTCAGGGCCAGGGGCTGCGCCTCTGATCTTGGGCCTCTGATCTTGGGCCCTCTGATGTAAGGGTCAGCGGGGCGGCGTCTTCACGACGACGGTGCCGGCGAAGCGGTCGTGCAGTGCCTGGCGGGTGCGCTCGTCGGTGAGGACCGTGACGCCGTCGGCGATGCTCCAGCCGATCACGAGGAGGATCCCGAGGGTCGCGGCCGACCAGCTGAAGCCGGCGAGCAGCCCGACGACCGCGAACGAGCCGGGATAGAGCGCCGCCCTGCGCAGGAGCGTCTGTTGCGAGAGCGGGCGGCCGTCGATCGTCGTGATGCGCAGGTTCAGCGCCATCTTGCCGAGCGTCTGCCCGAACCGGGCGTGCATGAAGAAGTCGTAGCCGCCGCAGACCAGCCCGATGAGCAGCCACGAGATCAACGTGACCAGCGAGAACGTGCTGTAGAACCCGAAGCCGGCCGTCGCGAACAGCAACCCGAACACGGCGAAGACGATCGCCGAGATGATCGCGTTCACCACGAGGAAGATCGCGCTGTCGATGATGCGGGCGACCAGCCGTTCCCACCACTCCGCCAGCGGTGGCACCTGACCCGGCTGCGGAAAGCCGGGGTGGTGGTTCCCGGGCTGTCCCGGCGTGGGCCACGGGGGTGGCATGGACATGTGGGGCCTCCGATGACGGTTCGCACGCCCGCGGCTCCGTGGCGCGATGTCGTGAGCGTTCCGCCGCGCCGTCGCACAGGCGTTTCACCGCTGTATCACCGACCGTGTGGTGAACGCGCAGGCTGCCAGCAGCGCGGCCGCCGCCCAGAACGCCGCCGATGAGCCGGCGCCGAGCTGGATCCCACCGAGGACGGCGACGCCGAGCGTTGCGCCGAACTGCTGCACAGCGTTGAGCAGGCCGGCGGCCGACCCCACCTCCTGGGGCGCGACGGCGCTGAGTGCCGAGGTGAAGAACGCCGGGGTGAACACGCCGGCGCCGACCCCGACGACGCCGAGCGCGGCGAGCAGCCCGGCAACCGACGCCGTCGCGAGCGCGACCACACCTGCGAGCACGCCGGCGATCAGCAGCACGAGTCCGGCCGTCATGACCCGCGGTCCGTAGCGGGGCACGAAGCGACCGCCGCTCAGCAACGAGGCCGCGCCCATGCCGACCGACCACGGCAGCAGCGTGAGCCCCGCGGCCAGCACGTCGACGCCGAGTGAAAGCTGCATGTGCAGCACGACGACGAGCGTCAGGCCGGATGTCGCGGCGAAGAACAGCGCCGACGTGACGAGCGCCGCCGGGAAGGAGCGCCGGGTGAAGAGGCTCATCTCGATCAGCCCGCGTGGTCGCTGCGGAGCGCGGTCCTCCTTCATCAGCGGTGCGAGTGCCAGCACCGCGAGAGCCAGCGGGACGTTGACGAGGAACACCGCGCGCCACGACGAGCCGAGCAGGTCGGCGTGGGTGAGCACGCCGCCGAGCACCGGGCCGCACACTGCGGCGAGTCCCATGACCGGCCCGATCGTGCCGAGCGCCTTCGCTCGTTCGCCGTCGCTGCTGAACATCGCGGTGATCAGCCCGATCGTCTGCGGGATGATCACCGCGGCGGCGGCGCCCTGCAACGCCCGGAACGTGATCAGGGCGGGCACCGACGGTGCAAGCGCGCAGGCCAGGGACGTGAGCAGGAACGTCGTGGTCCCGATCCGGAACACGCGGCGGCGTCCGGCGATGTCGCCGAGCCGGCCGCCGGCGATCAGCAACACCGCGAACGGCAGCGTGTAGGCGGCAGTGAACCAGGGGATGCTCGCGACCGGGCCGCCGAGGTCGGCGTGCATCGTGGGCCCGGCGACCTGCACGATCGTTGCGTCGAGCAGGTTCATCGCTTCGGCGATGAGCAGCGCGGTGAGCGACAACCATCGCCACCGGTGTTGGGTGAGGACAACTTCTGTCATGCGCCGAGCGTCGACGCGCGGCGAGCGGGATTCCAGCTGCACGCCGAGGACCGCCGACTTCTTCCATGCAGCCGGCAGCAAGTGCATGATTTGCACGTGCTCGACGACATCGACCGCGGCCTCGTCCAGGCGTTGCAGATCAACGGGCGGGCCACGTTCACGCAGATCGGCGCCGCGTTGGGGGTGTCGACGCAGACGGTCGCCCGCCGGTACCGGCAGTTGCGCGGCAGCGCGGGGCTGCGGGTGGTCGGGCTGGTCGAGGCGCGGCACCGTGGTGTGCAGCAGTGGATGGTGCGGGTGACTGCGGCGCCGCACGTCGCCGGTGAGCTCGGCGCGGCACTGGCCCGCCGCCCGGACACGGCCTGGGTGAAGCTGACGTCGGGCGGCACGGAGATCTTTGCGATCGTCAGCGCCGCCACGGGCGACGGGCACACGTTGTTGCTGCACGACATCCCGAGGACGGCCGGTATCACTGCCGTCTCGGCGCACCTGATGTTGCACACGTACCTCGGTGGACCGACGTCGTGGCGCGGCCGCACCGACGTCCTCGACGTCCGGCAGCGTGAGCTGCTCGAACGGCCCGGCCGGCCGTTCGACGGGGCTCGCGGCCCGCGGGACAGTGACGCTGCCCTGCTTGCCGCGTTGTTGCGGGACGGCCGGACGAGCACGGCGGATCTGGCTGTCGCGACCGGCTGGACCCCGGCGACCGTCGCGCGCCGGTTGCTGGAGCTCGAAGCGTCGGGCGCGCTGTTCTACGACGTCGATGTGGAGCCGGCGATGCTCGGCGCCAGCACGATGGCGCTGCTCTGGATGACGGTGGCTCCGGCGCACCTCGACGAGGTCGCGACCGAGCTGGCCACCCACCAGGAGCTCGCCGTGGTCGCCGCCACCACCGGCCCCACCAACCTGCTCGCGCAAGCCATCTGCGTCGACCCGCCCGCGCTGCACACCTACCTGACCCGCCGCCTGGGCGGGGTGGAGGCGATCCGGACGGTGGAAACGGCACCGGTGATGCGCACGCTGAAAGCGACCAGCCCGAACCCGCTCGCCTCACCGCGGCGATAGCGAGTGGAGCGGTTGCCGTCGTGGTATTTGGTCTGGATCGACCCATCTCGGCGGAATGAATTCGGGCAGCCCATCAACTATGCGGACGATCCATTCCGTGACATGGATTTCCCGGTGATGCATTTTGCACAGCATCACCAAGTTGTTGATCTCGGTGGGACCGCCGTTCTGCCATTCGACAATATGGTGGATGTCGCACCAACTCGCCGGGCGGCCACAACGAGCGCATCCGCGGTCACGGGCGGCGACGGCTCGTCGCATTCCGTCGGGAATGACGTGGTTTGCGCGGCCGATGTCGAGGGGTTGGCTGTCGCCGTTCATGACGATGGGGATGACTGCGGCGTTGAGGCGAGTAGCCGCAGATCCCTGGTGGCGATGGCGCCACCGAAGTCGAGGACAGCGGTACGGACCCTGGTTTCGAGCTCGGTGAGTGGGATGTGCACGTTGAGGTGCGGACGGTGCCCGCCGGCGCGGGGGACGTTGCCGTGGTCGAGGACGTAGCCACAAACATCGGCCAACGCCTCGGCTTGGCGTTGCCCGGTGCTGCGTTGGTCATCCGCGGTAGCTGGCTTCGACTTCGCGTCGATCAACGTGGCGATGGTGGCGAACAAGGTGGGGTTGTCGAACCGGCCCTTGATGGTCCCGCCGGGTCGGTCGGGGTGGCGGGTGATGGTCAGTTCGTTGACCTCGGACTCTGGTCCGTCGTCGGGTTCGGGTCCGTCCTGGTCGAACGACCGGACGAGGGCGTGTCACGCGAACGGTGTAAGCCGCGGGTGGACCAAGATCGACCGCTGTGATCGACATGGCGGTCGGGAA